>JBBWZL010000040.1:0-196279 GCA_039649045.1 Verrucomicrobiota bacterium
AAGGGTACAATCGCATTCACGCGATCCTCGGCCAAAGCGACCAATGCATCGCCACGAACCCGAGCGACATGAATGTCGCGCTGGCCACGCTCGACGCGGTCGTCCGCGTGCAGGGGCCGAAAGGCGAGCGCGAAATTCCGATCGCAGATTTTCATCGGCTGCCGGGAAGCACGCCAAACGTCGATACGAATTTGCAGGCGGATGAACTGATCGTCGCCGTCGATCTGCCGGCGATCCCATTCGCGACGCGGTCGCATTATTTGAAGGTGCGCGATCGCGCGAGCTGCGCGTTTGCGATCGTGAGCGTGGCGGCGGTGCTCGAAATCGGGGCTGACAAGAAAATTACGGCGGCACGGGTCGCGCTCGGCGGGGTGGCCCACAAACCGTGGCGTGCGCAAAAAGCCGAAAAGGAATTGATCGGCAAGAGCGCGGACGAAAAGACGTTCCACGCCGCCGCCGAAGCGGAGCTGGCCGCAGCGAAAGGTTATGCGCACAACAAATTCAAAATCGAGCTGGCGAAACGGAGCATCGTCCGCGCGTTGAGCACGGTGGCGGCAATGACATGAAAGCGCGATCTTCCATCTGGGTAGCGCACGCGTCTCGCGTGTGGGCGATGGCGTCTCGCCATCGCGAACTTTTCTTAAAGATTGTTTTGGCGAGACGCCAAAACCAACGCCCGAGACGGGCGCGCTACCCAGGCGGTTGAAGTTCCTGCCTGCCAAACTATCCTTGCGTGTATGAATTCGACCGCGGCACTCGACCCCAACATCACGATGCGGGAATTGCTCGTACAATTTCCAGGGGCGCAACGCGCGCTTTTTCGCAAGTATCATATCGGCGGTTGCAGCAGTTGTGGATTCAGCCCGGATGAAACGCTGGCCGGCGTTTGCGCGAGGAACGAAAACCTGAATGTCGACGAGGTCGTCGATCACATTATCGCGAGCCATGAAGCGGACCTGGCAATGCAAATCGAGCCGCGCGAACTGGCCGACCGCCTCGCGAATGGCGAACCGGTTTACCTGCTCGATGTCCGCACCCGGGAGGAATTTGAAGCGGTGAAGCTTCCGGATGCGCATCTTTTCACCCAGGAACTCATGCAGGAAATTCTGAGCAACGGATCGCGAACAAATCTGTTTGTGATCTACGATCACACGGGCGCGCGCAGCATGGACGCGGCGGCGTATTTTCAAGGGCACGGATTCGAGCACGTGAAAAGCCTGCGTGGCGGCATCGATGCCTGGAGCGCGGAAGTGGATCCGAACCTGCCGCGGTACCACGTCGAACAAACATGAGCGACGATCTCCAAACGCGCATCGAAGAGGCGGTAAAGAATCCGCGGAACCTCGGTGAGATGAAGGACGCTGACGCGATCGGAACGGTGGGGAGCGCGGATTGCGGCGACATGCTCCGGATGTGGGTGAAGTTCAAGGAAGAAGGCGGCCGCAAAGTAATCGATCGCGCGACTTTCCAGACGTTTGGCTGCCAGACGGCGATTGCGGTGGCGAGCGTTGCCACCGAGATGCTCGCGGGCAGGACAATCGCCGAAGCGCAATCGATGTCGGGCCAGGAACTGGCGGCGCCATTAGGGGCGTTACCGCCGGTGAAGATCCATTGCGCGCAATTGGTGGAGGGCGCATTGCGTTCGGCGCTATCGGGTGGGGAAGCTCGAGCAGAAATCAAGGTGGCAAGCGGACCGACGCTTTTGAGCCAACTCAATGCGGGTCAGGAAAGCGGGCGCAAGATGAAGATTGTAATTGAAAAGTAGGATCCGAAAACCATGCACGAAAATACCGAATTCACTTTGAGCCGCGACCTGGAGGCGATCCAGATCCCGAGCGGAAACAAGACCACGATCCCCGAAGGCACGCCGGGCGTGATTACCCAAACCCTCGGCGGCAACTACACGATCGCCACCTATCAGGGCCTCGCGCGCGTGGCCGAAAAAGATTTGGACGCACTCGGTTTGGAGAGGCCGGCTTCAACCAATGGCGCCGAGAAACCGGCCAGGTCCGCGTCAGAAGAAGTCGACGAAAAAGCGGTTTGGGATCAGTTGCGGCAATGTTTCGATCCTGAGATCCCGGTCAACATCGTCGATCTCGGTTTGGTTTACGATTGCCAGCTCACGAAGCGGCCCGAGGGCGGATTAAAAGTGGACGTGAAAATGACGCTGACCGCGCCAGGCTGCGGAATGGGTCCGGCGATCGCGCACGATGCGCAAAGCAAGATTCTCACGATCGACGGCGTGGATGAAGCCGATGTCCAGCTCGTCTGGGATCCGCCGTGGAACCAGAATATGATTAGCGAGGCTGGGCGGATGAAGCTCGGCATGGTTTAATTTTTCGTCGCGCGTTGACAGACTCGACGCCCACTGCTTCTATACGACTCCGCGTTCGCAAATTTTCCCGGGCGCGCACCCAGAGACGATGCCTTCCACTGAGATCATTTTGACCGAAAACATCCCTGGCCTCGGCGCCGAGGCGGATGTCGTAAAGGTGCGCCGCGGCTACGCGCGCAATTTTCTTTTGCCTCAAGGCAAAGCTTACGAAGTCACGAAGCGCTCGCTTCGGCAGCTCGACAATTTGAAGGCGAAACGCGCCACGCGCGAAGCTGCGGAGTTGAACGAGGCGGAAGAGCTTTCGCGCAGAATCTCCAAGCTGAAGGTTGTCTTCACGTTGGAAACCGGCGAAACCGGCAAGGCGTTCGGCTCTGTCACGGCGCAGGATCTCGTGAAGCGGCTGAAGAACGAGCTCGGCAACGAGATCGATCGTCATCGCATCGTTCTCGAACATCCCATCAAGTCGACGGGCGAACACGAAGTGCCGATCAAGTTGCACCACGACGTCACAGCGAAATTTGTTTTCCAGGTAAAACCCGCGAAAGAAGAAGCACCGGCGCCTGAGGCGTCTGGTGAGGTCACGGAAAAGACGAGACCGTTCCGAAAACGCACCGACACGAAATAAATGGCTACTGATCCATCCCTCCGGGGAGGTCAGCAGTCTCGTAGAAAATCGGGCAATGAGCCCGGCCGAGGCTGGCCGGAAAAGAATGGCGGGCCCAACGGAGGCCAGTCATTAACATCTTCCTCGCAGGATATTCACAGAACCCTGCCGCACAGCATCGAGGCGGAGCAGGGTGTCCTGGGTTCCATGCTCATCTCGCCGCGCGAAATCATCGCCGAGTGCGTCGAGAAAATTAACGAGGAATACTTTTACGTTCCCGCCCACCAAACGATCTATGTCGTCCTGGTCGAGCTCTGGAATGCCGGACAGGGGATCGACCTGATCACGTTCACCCAGGTCCTGCGTGATCGGAATTTGCTCGAGACGGTCGGCGGCGCTTCGGCGGTGACGAGTCTTTTCACCTTCGTGCCGACGGCGGCGAACGTGACTTATTACCTCGAAATCGTCCGGGACAAATACATTCTGCGGCAGATTATCGCGGCCTGCACCGAAAGCGTGCGGCGATCGTTCGAGGAGCAGGACGAAGTGCACAACCTCCTCGATGAAGTAGAACAGAAAATTTTTTCCGTGGGCGAAGACCGCTTCAAAGGCCAGGTGCTCACGATGAAAGACCAGGTGATGGAGGCGATCGAGGCGATCGAACAACTCTACGAACGCCGCGGCGGGATCACCGGCATTTCCACCGGGTTCGCGGAGCTCGATCGCATGACCAACGGATTGCACGAGTCGGAAATGATCGTGATCGCGGCGCGGCCCAGCATGGGAAAGACGGCCCTGGCCATGAACATCGCCGAACATGTGGCGATCAACGAAAAACTGCCGGTCGCGGTTTTTAGTTTGGAAATGAGCGGCCAACAGCTCGTGCAGCGGCTGCTTTGTTCGCGCGCGCGGGTGAACCTGCAAAAAGTGCGCGATGGGTTTTTGGCCGAGCGGGATTTTCCCAGCCTGACCGCGGCGGCATCGAAGCTGGCCGAAGCGCAAATCTTTATCGATGACACGGCGAGCCTGAGCATTCTCGAGCTGCGCGCGAAGGCGCGGCGGCTGAAAGCGCAAAAAGATATCAAGCTGATCGTGGTCGATTATTTGCAGTTGCTCCGCTCGACCACCCGGCGCGCGCAGGACAATCGGCAGCTCGAAATCTCCGAGATCTCGGCGGGTTTGAAGGGGCTGGCGAAGGAGTTGAAGGTCCCGGTCCTGGTTCTGGCGCAGTTGAACAGGCAACCGGAAGCGCGCACGGGCGGCAAACCGCGCTTGAGCGATCTGCGCGAGTCGGGCTCGATCGAACAGGACGCCGATCTCGTTGGACTACTCGTCCGGCCGGAAATCTATGAGGAGGACGAAGACGCGCGCGCCGAGAAAGCGGGCGAAGCGGAGTTGATCATCGCGAAGCAGCGCAACGGCCCGGTCGGCGAGATTGCGCTCACGTTCCTGAAGGAGTTCACCCGCTTCGAAGATCGGGCGCGGAACGTGAGCGAGCCGAACTAAACTGCTCCCGCCTTCACGCGGCGCGATATAGGAACAATTCCCTACACCGATTTCGCCGCT
Organism: Verrucomicrobiota bacterium; assembly: GCA_039649045.1. Classification (GTDB taxonomy): domain Bacteria; phylum Verrucomicrobiota; class Verrucomicrobiia; order Chthoniobacterales; family UBA10450; genus AV80. Next base: position 4,506 of record JBBWZL010000040.1, read on the forward strand.
TCGATCACATGGGCGGCATCCATCCCGAGTTCTTTCATCACTTGATCGCCAGGAGCGCTCATGCCGAAGCGGTGCAGTGCGACCACTTTTCCTTCGAGACCGACATACTGATACCAAAGATGCGGGACCCCGGCTTCGATGGCCACGCGGCGCCGGCAGGATCTCGGCAACACCTCTTCGCGATATTCCGCTGACTCACGTTCGAAGCGTTCGAAGCAGGGCATGGAAACGACCCGTGTTCCCTCGCCCAATTCCGCGGCCGCTTTCATGGCGTGCTGCAATTCGCTGCCGCAGGATAATAGAATCAAATCGAGCTTCCCGGTCTCGCGTTTGGCAACGTAACCGCCGCGCGCGACGCCTTCGCGCCGCGTTTTCACATCGACTTCTCCCAGCATCGGAACGGCCTGTCGCGTCAGCGCCAGCAAAGTCGGGCCGTCGATTCGTTGGGTCGCGGCGATAAACGCGCCCGCCGTTTCCTCGGGATCAGCCGGCCGGATGACATCGAGTTGCGGAATCACGCGCAAACCACTTACCGTCTCAACCGGCTCATGCGTGGGCCCATCTTCGCCGACGCCGACCGAATCGTGGGTGAAAATGTAAATGTTCAGCAGCCTGGAGAGCGCCGCGAGCCGGATGGAGGGCCGGCAGTAATCCGCGAAGACGAGAAAGGTCGCGCCCGAGGCGCGGAAAACGCCGTGATACCCGATCCCGTTCATGATTCCGCACATGCCGTGTTCGCGAATCCCGAAATGGATGTTTCGGCCGGAATGGTTGTCGCGGGTGAAATCGCCGGCGTCTTCGATGTAATTTAAAGTGGAGCCGTGGAGATCGGCGCTGCCGCTCACCAGAAACGGCATCGCTTTTGCCAGCGGCTGCAAGACTTCGCTGCCGGCTTTGCGCGTCGCAATCTTCGCGTCGGCCGGGAACGCTGGGATCTTGTCGGATAGATCTGTCGGAACTTTTTTCTTGATGGCTTCATCCAACTGCTGCGCGAGTTCAGCGTTTTTCTCGCGCCACTCTTTGTACATTTTCTCCCAGCGCTTGTACTGGCGAAGCAGGGCCTTCTTGTGTTTGGCGAAATACTCGCGCGTTTCCTGCGAGACAAAGTAATGCTCATCTGGCAGCCCGAGGCCTTTGCGTCCCGCATCCACAAATTTCACGCCGGCCTCTCCGTGCGCCTTATTTGTTCCGGCGACTTCTGGAATTCCTTTCCCGATCAACGTGTTTGCGATGATCATCTGCGGCTTTCCGTTGTCGCGCGCCTTCGCTTTTTTCAGCGCCCGCAGAAATGCCTGCATGTCCTGCCCGTCGATCTTTTGAACGTCGAAGCCATAAGCCTGGAAACGCTTCGCAGCATCGTCGCTCTGAGAAACGTTTGCCATGGCATCGAGCGTGACGGCGTTGTTGTCATAAATCAGGATGAGATTATCGAGGCCGAAATGGCCGGCGAATGAACTGGCTTCATGGGAAATACCCTCCTGCAGGCACCCGTCGCCTGCGAGACAGATGATGTGTTGATCGAAAATCATGTGCTCGGGCGTGTTAAATTTCGCCGCGGCCATTTTCGCTGCGACCGCAACCCCGACGGCGTTTGCAACTCCCTGACCAAGTGGGCCAGTGGTGCATTCGACGCCCGGCGTTTCAAAAAATTCCGGATGTCCCGGGGTTTTGCTGTGGAGTTGCCGGAAGCGTTTGATTTCTTCCATCGGCAAATCGTAACCGCTCAGGTGCAGCCACGCGTAAAGGAACATGCTGCCGTGTCCGGCCGAGAGAATAAAATAATCACGGCCGATCCAGCGCGGTTGATCGGGATTATATTTTAACGCATACCCGTAAAGGACGGCGCCCATTTCCGCGCAACCCAGCGGCAGCCCGAGATGACCGGACTTCGAGGCCTGCACCGCGTCCATGCACAACCCGCGCGCCTCGTTCGCCGCGCGCGAAAGAATTTCGAGATTTAAACTCATGAGAACGGGTATAATTGGCGGGTCTATGGAAACCAAGCGCAAAGCGGGCTCCGAAACCGAATGAACCGCAATTCTCTCCTGCACATCATCGAGCGGCTCGAAAGTTTTCTCGGCAAGCTTCCGGAAGCGATCCAGAAACCGGTCCTGCACGAGTTGACTCCGCTGAAGGAATTATTTCTCCAACAGCGCCCGCCCCGTTTCGTGGTGACCGGCTCGAACAAACTGCCGCTTCAGGAAATTATCGCGGCGCTGTTTTCCTGGACGCCGCCCGCCGAATCGCGCGGTGTCTTGATGGAATTGTTTCGCTGGCATGCCATGGATTTGCAGGGCCGCGGAACTGTTCACGTGCTCGATGGGCGCGGTGCGGAGGCGCGAACAATTCCAAATATCGAGGAGGAATTGAAAGATCAACCGTCCGACGTTTTCCTTTATTTGGCTGAGGCCGAGGCTTCCGCGCGGATGCCTCAACGCGAGATCGAAAATCTCGGCTCCTTCATTGCGGCGAACACGGCCGCGCGCACCAGTGCAAAAGTGGTGGGGATTGTCATGCCTGACACCGCCCAGCCGGTACGAACGATTCACAATGGTGACATCGCCTCTCCGTTGCCGGCAAAGACGCGCGCAAGATTACAAAGCGCGCTGCAGGAGCAACCGGGAATCGGCGAACTTTTTCTCCAAGTTTTCGAGATGCCGGGAAACGCACAGCACTTCATGTCGCTCCTCGCCCGCGAAATGCCGAACGAAGCGCGCGTGGAAATGGTGCGAATCTCTGGCAATCGTGCGGCACAAGGCGAGATCGCGCAAACCCTCGTCAAATCCACCACCGCCATTTGCGCGGCGATTGGCGCTCAACCCATTCCCCTGGCGGATCTCCCGATCCTCACCGCGCTTCAACTCGTGATGGTTTCCGGCATCATGTACATCAGCGGCCGCGAGCGAAGTCTGCGGGCCGCGACGGAGTTCGTGGGAGCGCTCGGGGTGAATGTCGGCGCTGGAATGCTGCTGCGCGAGGGAACGCGCGCGCTCCTGAAGTTTTTCCCGGGATGGGGAAACGTGGTCTGCGGCATGGTCGCGGGCGCCGGAACGTATGCCATGGGCAGGGCCGCGATCGTCTATTTCCTGGAAGGCCTGTCGATCAAGGACGCGCGCCGGACCTATCTTTCCAGCCGCAAAAAACGTACGCGCGAGAAACCGGCCAGGATCCAGGAAATTGAGGCGGGTCAGCCCGGTTGAATAACTTGTGAATAAATTCCCCGCCAAGGTGCGTTTTGTTAACATTTTTTTGTGAACAAAAGACTGCTATTTGCCCTTTCGCGCGGTTTCCTGCGCGTGCGCGCATGAAGCTCTCGGAGATTGACGCTACCCTCCGGGAGATTCGGGTGTCGCCGGTCAAGACCCTCGGCCAAAATTTCCTCCACGACCAAAATCTGGCGCGGTGGATTGTCGAAAAAGCTGCCCTGACTCCGGAGGATTACGTCGTCGAAATCGGACCCGGGCTCGGCGCGCTCACCGAATTTATTCTCGCCTCGGGCGCTCGCGTCCTCGCCATCGAGAAAGATCAAAGGCTCGTGGATTTTTTGCGAACCCGGTTTACGAGCGACCGCTTTGAAATCCTCCACGCTGACGCGCTCGATTACGATGTCCGGCAGTTGTTTGCGCAGCCACGAGTCAAGGTTCTCGGCAATCTGCCGTATTACATTTCGAGCCAGCTCCTGTTGAAATTCACCAGACATCCATCGCCCATAATCCTGTGGTTGTTTATGTTACAGAAGGAAATGGCCCGGCGCATTTCGGCTGCGCCGGGGACAAGCGATTACGGAGCGCTCACGTTGATCGTGCAGCTTCGCTATCGCGTCGAATACCTGCGAACCGTGCCCGCGAGCGTTTTTCTTCCCCAGCCTGACGTTGATTCTGCCTTCGTTCGCATCAGTCCGCGCGAGCCCGACGATTTGCCGCACCACGATGCGGAAACGTTTTTCCGCATCGTCCGTCGTGGATTTTCCCAACGCCGCAAGCAGTTGCGAAATCTGCTCCGGGAGGAGGTTCCCGACTGGGATGCCGCTGCGGGCGCAGTTGGGTTCGATCCCCGCGCGCGGGCCGAGGAGTTGACTCTCGAACAGTGGATCGCTCTCTCCAATCTCGCGGCGTCGGTGGTCGATCCGGCCGGGATCTCGGTCGCTTCGGAGCGCTTTCCCGTGGTGGACGAACAGGATCGGGTCCTGGGTGATGCAGCGCGCAGCGAAGTGCATGGGAATAACTTGCGCCATCGCGCCGTGCACATCTTCATTTTCAACGAGCTCGGCGAGCTCTTTCTGCAAAAGCGGTCTCGCTGGAAAGACCGCCACCCGCGGCTCTGGGACTCAAGCGCCGCAGGTCACGTCGACGCGGGGGAAGAGTACGATGCGGCGGCGCACCGGGAGCTGGAGGAAGAACTCGGCATCAGCGCGGACTTGAGCCGGGTCGCCAAGCTCAGCGCGAGGGAACAAACGGGCCAGGAATTCATCTGGCTTTACCAGGGGCGGCATGAAGGTCCCTTCAAGTTGCCCCAAACCGAAATCGAGCACGGAGAATTTTTCCCCGTGGATGTCGTTTCAGCGTGGCTCGAAGCCCGACCGGCTGACTTTGCCCCAGGTTTCGTGGAATGCTGGACGCTCTTTACTGTCGCCGAGCAATCAAGGAGCGGCGGTCTCCAGTCCGCCGAACGAAAAAAAGAAGGCGGTTTGTAAACCGCCTCTCCTTGTTCAGACAGTTGCGAAGCGCTTATCGACGCCCGCGCGCTTTCTTTCCTTTTACCTGCTTCTTGCCGCGCGCAGTCTTGGCGCGCGCCTTGGACGCGCTGATGGGTCCGCGAAAAACCCGCGCCGGCAAATTTCCCATGGCCGATTTCTTGAACTTCCGCGCCGCCCGCCGCGCGCCTTCCTTGCCGCCATGCCCGTTGTCGCTAAACAACCGCGTAACGGTGTCGCCTCCGCGCAGGAAATGCACTTGGAAGCCGTGCGTCTGCTTCTTGGCGCGGGCTTTCGTATCGATACGGCGAATGTTTTCTTCCGAGTCCGGGTTTGCTCTTTTTTTCATGGGTCCTATGCCTAACGGATCACTCTAGATTGACCGGGCGCAACTGCAAACGCGCGATGCGTTTTCAATGCTCGACCTTCCACGATGCCGGCTGCGGCAGATGCCACGACTGCCATCGTTTGTCGTACTCCGCCGCGGGCAAAAGGACATAGCACGGATGCCGGCCCGCTCTCATCCAGGTGATCAGTTTCACCAAATCCGATTCCGCCATCGTCGTGCAACCGGCGCTGGGCCGATCGACTCCGCGCCGGATGTGAAAAAAAATCGCGCTGCCGGCGCCGGGCAACGGTGGGTCGGAATTGTGCCGAACTTCCACCAGCCACCGATATGCGAAATCGTTATGCCGCATCTTTTGCTTCGCGAACCACCCGGGCGGATTCGCGGGATCCGGGATCGTAACGAAGCGATTGTAGTCCGGATTTCTCACATCATCGACCCAGGCGTCGGCGGTCGTCACCTGATGAAAAGGAAAATCCGCGCCGCCCGGGAGCTGCGCATCGTAAGTGTAGATCTTGCCGATCCGAAAAACGCCAGCCGGCGCGCGCCCATCCCGCTCGGCCTTGCGCAGGCCGTTTTCATTTTGTCCTTCAAGACCGCTGCCCCACGCCAGGCCATGCTTTCCAAACAGAACCGGATAACCCGGAGCGACCGGTTCCCATTTTGCGCCCGGCGACCGCTCGAACAGCTGCATCTGGCCACGCATTGAATTCCAGCTCGGCGCTGTGCCAACGATCAACTGCGTGCAATCGTCGGGGACACCGGCGCCGTATGCGTTCGAGGCGAGCAGGAGAAGCGCGCAAAATTTCAAGCCGTTTAAACTTATAAACATTTCCCAAACCTAGACGCGCATCTTATTGCTTCTGTCCAACTCAATCCGTGCTCGTGAAAAAAATCCTTCCCGCTCTTTTTCTGGCCGTCCTGATTTTCGGACTCTACGCGCCGTCGCTCCGGAACGATTTTGTCTGGGACGATACCGCCTTGATTCTGCGCGACCCGCTCATCCGAAGCTGGCAGCTCGTTCCGGAGGCGTTTCAACATTTCCTTTTTACCGACGCGACCCCTTCGGATTTCTACCGCCCGGTGCAACGGCTGACGTATCTGGTGGATTATGCCGCTTATGTTTTCCAGCCGGCCGGATATCACGTTAGCAGTATTCTCTGGCATATCGGCGCGACGCTCGCCCTGCTCTTGTTGGGCGGGGAACTGCTGGAATTATTTGGGGTCGAGGAACAGAAACGGCGGCGCGCTGCGTTCCTCGCGGCCCTCGCATGGGCGATTCATCCGGTGCAGACGGCGGCCGTCGCCTACATTTCCGGCCGGGCCGATCCTCTCGCGGCAGCGTTCGGCTTTCTCGGATTGTATTGCGCGATTCGTGGGTTGCGCGCGGAGGCTTTGCGACGCTACCTCCTCCTCTTCGCGGCTGGCGCGCTCTTCCTTTTGAGCGCGTTGAGCAAGGAAACCGGTTTGATTTTCCTCCTCCTTTGGTGCGCCACGCTTGCTTTGAAAAAGAACTGGAAGGAATTCCGGCCGGCGACCGTGGTCATTGTGTTTGTCGCCGTGATCTATCTCAGTCTTCGGCTTCCGGCCGAGCACGTTCCCGTCCCGGCGTTTCGCGCGCCGGCGCCACTGCTCGTTAGGCCGATCGTCGTGGCCCGCGCTTTTGCGGAATATACCGGACTGATTCTGTTCCCGCTCAATCTCCACATGGACCGCGACGTGGAATCGCATCCCGAGGGGATGACCGAGCCGAGCATCCGCGAGACGTCGTCGCGCGAGCTGCAAACCATCCTCGGAATATTATTGATCGCCGCCGCGATCTATTGGAGCTGGCGAAGTCGAAAACAAGATCCGGCCATCTTTGCCTGTCTCGTCTTCGCCGCAGTCACCTATTTGCCCGTGAGCGGCGCAGTTCCTCTCAACGCCACCATCGCTGAGCATTGGCTTTATTTGCCCAGCGCATTTCTTTTTCTCGCGGCGGGACTCGCCATTTCCCGATTGCGCATTCCGGCCATCGCCCTCGCCGCACTTCTCTCCGTCTGGTTGATATTCCTCGGCGCGCGCACTTGCATTCGAACTTTCGACTGGAGAGATCAACGCACCTTCCTCAACCGAACCATCGCCACCGGCGGCGATTCGTCGCGGATGTTGATCAATCTGGCCAGCCAGGAATTGCACGACGCCCAACTGGATGCCGCGAAGAAGCATCTCGAATTGGCTTTGCTCAAGGAGCCGAACCAGCCGCTCGCCATTATCAATCTCGCGGTCGTCGCGATTCGGCAGGACGCGTTTGTGATCGCGCATAAGCTGTTGGACCGCGCAAGAGAACTGCCGTTGGTGGACGCGCAGGCGCACGAGCTTCTGGCGCTCCTCGAGTTCAAGGAACACGACCGCGTGGACTTGATGCGGTTCCGCCTGGCGTCTCGCACAGGTCCTCCGAATTGGCGGATCGAGAGACGCTACATCGAGGTCCTGGATCAGAGCGGCGCGACTCCGAACGCGATCAATGAGCTGCGCGCGTGCCTGCGCACCCAATGGTATCGGGCCGAAACGTGGCAGTTGCTCAGCGAACTGCTGGCGAAAATCGGCCGTCCCCAGGAAGCAGCCGTCGCGAAGGAACAAGCGTGGAACTACGACGTGCATCTCGACGCTCATCCACCCACGCCGCAGCGCTGATCGATCACTCCTTTGCCGCCGCGATCGCTTCGATAAACGCCGGCAGATAACGCTGCGCCTTTATTTCGCCCACGCCGCGAATCTTGCGACCCGCTTCGATTGATGTCGGTTTCAGACGCGCGAAAGCGCGCAGCGTCTCGTCCGGAAAAATGACGTAGGCCGGAACGTTTCCATTTTCGCGTGCGAGATCGAGCCGGACTTTTTTTAGGCGCTCGAAGACATTCGCGTCGATCGGGACCAATTCGTCGAACGCGCCCGCTTTCGTTTTCGATTTGCGCGACGAACCCGAACCGGCGGAAACCGTCATGCGTTGCGGCCAATGCAGTTCGTAATCCGTGCGGCCTTTCATCACTTCGTCGCCGAGAGTTGTCAGCGTGACCATCGGGTATTGGCCGCCGCTCGAGACGAGCATCCCCGCGTCCTGCAATTCACGCATAAGCTGGTTCAGATAAGCGACGCCTTCGCTTTTCAACAACCCGTAGGTCGAAAGCTGGTCGAGCTGTGCCTGGATGATTTCGCGCGACCGGCTGCCAACCAGCGTTTGCACGATCCGTCCCCGGCCGAAGCGCGGCTCCCATTCTCCATTCACGCGCATAGACATTCGCGCGACGCCGCTCAGCGCTTTGCGCACGATCAACGCTTCATCAGCCGTCGGCGCCCGGCAGGGCCCCGCCGTCTCCAGACAGATATCGCAATTACCACACGGCGGCGGATCTGGTTCGCCGAAGTAGCGAAGGATCGCCTGCTGCCGGCATTTTCGCGCGTAAGCGAAATCGACCATCAGTTTCAATTTCGCGCGGTCGCGCCGTTCCTTTTCGCGGAGCTTCGCGGCATCGAGCTTCAACTGGTGGCCGCGCACCTCCGGCTTGAGCAGCCGCGTTCCTCGAACCCGTTTTCCCGGAATATCGAAGCGATCGATGTAGCCCTCGCGGTCGAGCACGTGCAGCGACGAGCTCAGCATCATGTCGTTGCCTTCGAAACTCAGCCGCGTCGCCATCTCCTTGATCGAGATTTGCAGCTCGTGCTTGTCGTCCGCTTCGCGCCGCAGCATTTCGTAAATTTGCACGATCACTTCGAGCGGCGGATTGCTCCCTTCGATGAAAAATTCCTGCACCCGGGTGTCGGCGTGATTGAAAAACAGGTCGCAGGTGGCGGCTTCACCGTCGCGACCGGCGCGACCCGCTTCCTGGTAATACGCTTCGACGCTGCCGGGCACGTCGAAGTGCGCGACGAAACGAATGTCCGCACGATCAATCCCCATCCCGAAGGCGTTCGTGGCCACGACGATGTCGCGCCGGCCTTGCATGAACTCGTTCTGCGCCTTCTCGCGCTCTTCGTCGCTCATCCCGCCGTGGTAAAGAATGCTCGAGATCTTCGCCAGCTTCAGCGTTTCGGCGACCGCTTCCACGCGCTTCCGCGTCGAGCAATAGACGATGCCGGTTCTGTGCTCGCGGACCAGCGCATGGAGGCGTTCGTATTTCTGCGCCTCGTTCGCGACCGGCGAGATGAGCAATTTCAAATTCGGCCGGGCGAATCCCGCGACGAATTCCCGCGGCTCGCGCAAACCGAGATGGGTCAGGATATCGCGGCGCACTTCCGGCGTGGCGGTCGCGGTGAAGGCCGCGACTTGTGGCCGCCCGAGCGTTTCCAGCACTTGATCGAGCCGGAAATAATCGGGCCGGAAATCGTGGCCCCACATCGAAAGGCAATGCGCTTCATCCACGGCAAAGAGCGCTATCGTGCTTTGGCCGAGCGCTTCGAGAAACGACCGGCTGCGAAAGCGCTCCGGCGCGATGTAAACCAGCTTGAATTCGCCGCGGGCCAGGGCGCGGATGCGCTCGCGCTGCTCCTCCGGACCGAGCGAGCTGTTGATCAGGGTCGCGGAAATGCCGCGCCGCTGGAGCGCATCGACCTGGTCTTTCATCAGCGCAATGAGCGGCGACACGACGACGGTCGTTCCCTCCATGAGCAGCGCCGGGAGCTGATAACAGAGCGATTTGCCGCCGCCCGTCGGCATCACCACGAGCGCATCCGAGCCGCCGGTGATCGCCGTGATCACCTCCTCCTGCGCATCGAGAAATTCGCGGAAGCCGAAATATTTTTCGAGGACGTCGTGAGGGGTCATGCAGCAATTCCAATTGTGACGGAGGAAGATTGCGTGCACAAGGATTTGGCCTTTGAAAATTCAATTCACCAAACGAAAAGATGGCGGCGCGCTTCTGAGGTGCGTTCGCGCGGATGGCTCGACGACGTGGCAACGGCAGGACGACAACCGCGCCGCGTTCTTCCCGCTTCACGATCTCACGCATTACGCCGTCGAGATCGAGCTCGGATTTAATCTCGGTTTCTACGGTCTCATTGCTGCCGGCTGGGAGATTGCCGACACGACGGGGAAAGGCGCGCGAGGGCCGTTGCCGAATGAAGCTATCGAAGTGGAATACATTGTTGGCGCGTTAGGCGCCGAACGAAGCGGCGGCGCTATCAGCACGGCCGAAGAGTTCAATCAACTCGCAGCGACGTTCGCTCATGCGCGCGGAATGCCGCGGCCGCGAGCGTTGACAGATGAAGAGTTGGCCAGAGTCCGGGCGCGCATCGACGAACTTTTCGTGAAATGGCGCACTCTCCCGCCGGGCGCGACACTGGAGTTGGTCTTCCCGCCTCTTCTGTAGCCGCGGCCCTGTGGGCCGCGTGAGAGCGAACCTGGATTGCAACCTTGCCCTCACGCGCCGCACAGCGGCGCGGCTACAGAAGAAACGCGGCGTCGCCTTACGCGACGCGACCGCAGCAATTCTTGAATTTCTTCCCGCTGCCGCAGGGACACGGCTCGTTGCGGCCCACCTTCGGCACTTCGCGCCGGACGGGCGCGAGATCGAGTTTCAATTCGGTGCCCTCGCCGTTGGTCGAAATGCCGTCGCCCGCCGACATCCGTTCGCCGTGGCGGCCGGGAATCGGGCCCGTCGCGGTGGGCGCGCTCGGCGCGTGTTCGCGAAGGAGAAATTGCGGAAGAGTGGAAAGGAAATTCTCGAACGCCTGCAAGTTCGAGGTGCTGCGGAAAAGATTGTGCAGCACTTCGTTCTTAATGTTCGCCATCAGCTCCACGAACATCTCGTAGGCCTCGGTCTTGTATTCGATCAGCGGATCCTTTTGCGCGTAGCTGCGGAGATAAACGCCTTCGCGGAGCGCGTCCATCGCATACAAATGTTCCTGCCAGAGGCGGTCGATCGCGTTCAGGATGATGTAGCGCTCGAGACTCTTCACGGCGGTGGGTTCTTCGTGACTCGATTTGCGCTCGTAGGATTCCTTGATCTTCCCGATCAGAAATTGCGCGTTCTCGTCGACCGTGCGCGTTTCGAACTGCGCTTTGTCCTTGGTAAGTCCGAGCGGGAAGGTGACGTTCACCCAATTGAGCAGCCCGCCATAATTTGGCTCCTCGCCCGCTGCGCCGGTCCCGAGAAATTCCTGCACTTTTCCGGGAACTGCTTCATCGATCACTTCGAAGACAAGCTTGCGCGGGTCGTCGGAATCGATCGTGTCGTTGCGCCAGGTGTAAACGACTTCGCGCTGATTGTTCATCACGTCGTCGAAATCGAGAGTGCGTTTTCGCGCGAGGTAATTGCGCTGCTCGACGCGTTTCTGCGCGGTCTCGACCGATTTGTTCAACCACGGATGCTCAAGCTCCTGGCCTTCCTCGAGCCCAAACCGCTCCATGATTTTCGTCATGCGATCGGCCGCGCCGAAGTTGCGCATCAGATCGTCCTCGAAACTGACGTAAAAGCGCGATCCACCGGGATCGCCCTGCCGGGCGCATCGGCCCCGCAACTGCCGGTCGATCCGGCGCGACTCGTGTCGTTCGGTGCCGATGACGAAGAGGCCGCCATGGTTCGCCACGCCTTCACCGAGCTTAATGTCGGTGCCGCGGCCGGCCATGTTCGTGGAAATCGTGACCGTGCCCGCCTGTCCAGCGCGCTGCACGATCTCGGCTTCCTGCATGTGATATTTCGCGTTCAGGACGTTGTGCGGAACTTTCTCGCGCTTCAGCATTCGGCTGAGCAACTCGGAGGCCTCGACGCTCACCGTGCCGACCAGGACCGGCTGCGCTTTCCCATGCCGTTCCTTAATCTCATTGATGACCGCGTTGTATTTCTCGCGGCGCGTTTTGTAGATGCGATCGTTCGCGTCTTTCCGCGCCACCGGGCGATTGGTCGGGATGACGTTGACATCCAGCTTGTAGATATCGTGAAACTCGGCCGCTTCGGTGTCGGCCGTTCCAGTCATGCCGGCGAGTTTGTGATAGAGCCGGAAATAATTCTGGATCGTGATGGTCGCCAGCGTCTGCGTTTCGCGATCGATCTGGACGCCTTCCTTCGCTTCCACCGCCTGATGCAATCCATCGCTCCACCGCCGGCCCGGCATTTTGCGGCCTGTATATTCGTCGACGATGACGACTTTGTTTTCCTCGATGACGTAAGCGACATCTTTTTCAAACAGGCAATAGGCGCGCAAGAGCTGCGAGATATTGTGAATGCGCTCCGCCTGCATGTCGCAATGCTGCTGGCGCTCAACTTTCGCCTTTTCTTTCTGCTCGTCGGTGAGCGACGGATCGAGATCGATCTCGGTGAATTCGCTGATCAAATCCGGCAGGACAAATGAGTCCGGCTCGTCCGGATTCAGGAAGGCGCGGCCTTGTTCGGAGAGATCGGACTCGTTCGATTTCTCGTCGATGGTGTAGAAAAGCTCTTCCTTGAGCGCGAACAGTTCTTCCTTGCGCGTGTCCTGGTAAAATTGGAGCTCGGCCTTGTCCATCGCCCGGCGCTTTTCCGGATCCTCCATCATCCGCAAGAGCGGTTTGTTCCGCGGCTGCCCGAGCTTCACCTTGAACAAAACGAGGCCGGCTTCTTCCGTCTTGTCCTGCTCGAAAAGCTCCTTCGCTTCGCTCGCCAGCCGATTGCACAACATGTTTTGTTTGCGCACGAGCTGGTCCACTAGCGGTTTCCATTTGTCGTACTGATGGGTGGAAACCGTCGATGGTCCGCTAATGATGAGCGGTGTGCGCGCTTCGTCGATCAGGATGGAATCAACTTCGTCGACGATGGCGTAATTGTAACCGCGCTGGACCTGTTGCTCGCGCGTCGTGGCCATGCCGTTGTCGCGAAGGTAATCGAAGCCGAACTCGCTGTTCGTGCCGTAGGTGATGTCCATCCCGTACTGGCGGCGGCGGTCGTCCGGTGACTCGTCGTGTTGAATGCAGCCGCAGGTCAGCCCGAGGAAACTGTAAAGTTGCCCCATCCATTCGGCGTCGCGGCGCGCGAGATAATCGTTCACCGTCACGAGATGCGCGCCCTTACCGGTCAGCGCGTTCAAATAGAGCGGCAAAGTCGCGACGAGCGTCTTGCCTTCGCCAGTCGCCATTTCCGCGATGCGGCCGCGATGCAAGACGATGCCGCCGACGAGCTGCACGTCGAAGTGCACCATGTTCCAGGTCATGGGCTGGTCGCAGACCGTGAAAGTGTGCTGGCGCTCGGTCAGCCGGCGCGCCGCGTTTTTCACCACGGCAAACGCCTCCGGCAGGATTTCGTCGAGCTTGGCCCACTGGTCTTGCAGCTCGGGAATAGCAGCCAGCTCGGTTTTCCAGGCAGTGGTTTTCGCGCGCAGATCATCGTCTGAGAGCGACTTAAACTGCTCGTCGAGCTCGTTGATCTGACGCGCAAGTGGCATCAGACGCTTGATCTCGCGCTGATTCTTCGACCCGAGTATTTTCTTTAAAATCCAGCCAACCATGATGAGGAGGTAATATTGACGGAATTCGCTCAGAAACAACCGCTGGCGACGGCCTGCTCCCGCAATCGCGGGACCGCTGGGGAAAAACCACGCCAGTCTCACCGGCACGAGGGCGTGCCGGCTCCATTTCGCGCGCCGGCTCCATTTCGTTGTGCGAGGGATTTTTCCCGCTAAGGTCGCCGGATGAAGAAGATCATTTCCACCAACGAAGCGCCGGCCGCCATCGGACCCTATTCGCAGGCGGTCCGCGCCGGCTCCTTCGTATTTTGTGCCGGCCAGGTTCCGCTCGATCCGCAGAGCGGGCAGATCGTATCGGAAGATATCGCGGAGCAAACTCGCCGGGTGCTCGATAGCGTGACGGCGATCTTGAAGGCGGAACAGCTGACCCTGGCGAATGTCGTCAAGACGACCGTATTCCTGGCGGACTTCGGCGATTTTCAAAAGATGAACGAGGTTTACGCGACCTACTTCAGCGACCAGCCGCCCGCGCGTTCGACCGTGGGCGTTTCCACGCTGCCGAAAAATGCAAAGGTCGAGATCGAAGCGATCGCCTTCGACGACAGCGATCAATCGAGGGGAAAGACCGTGAGCGATACGTCGGGCTGATGAGCGAAGATTTGCTGGCAATTTTCCGCCGGACAGGAGCGCTGCTGGACGGGCATTTCGTTTTGCGTTCGGGATTGCACAGCCGGCAATTCTTCCAATGCGCGCTGCTCCTCCAGCACACGACCCTGGCGGCGGAAGTCTGCGGGCGGCTCGCGGAGAAATTGCGCGGCATCGAATGCGACGCCGTCATTTCCCCTGCCCTCGGTGGAATCATCGTCGGGCAGGAAGTCGGCCGCGCGCTCGGCAAACGACATATTTTCGTCGAGAAGGAAGCTGGGGGACTTGTCTTGCGGCGCGGCTTCAAGATTTCGCCTAACGAGCGATTCATCGTGGCCGAGGACGTCATCACTCGCGGCGGGCGCGTGCAGGAAACTGTAGACATCGTGCGCTCGCTCGGCGGCCAGGTAGCGGCGATCGGGGTGATCGTGGATCGGAGCGGTGGTCAGCGGCCGGACTTCGGCTGTCCGTTGGTGAGCCTGATGGAAATGCGCGTTGAGACTTTTTCTGCCGATGCGCTTCCTGCGGATCTTGTCGGAATTCCTGCGATCAAGCCCGGCAGCAAATGATGGAACTTCCAGGATCAAAATAAACAAACTGCGTAATATTTCGCTGGCAAATGGCAATGCCCCTGCTATAGCATCACCCGTCGTGAAGGTGAGCGTTCTAATCCGGATGGCGAGTTGGGCTGCTGGTGCGTTTTTGGCATTCGTCGCGTGCCCGACTTTCATGATTGCGGGCGATCCGGTACCGACGATTCACCTCGCAAACATCTCGACGCGACTCGCCGTGGGCACTGGTGACAACGTGGTCATCATCGGTTTCATCATCACGGGCACGCAGCCGAAGAGAATCACTGTGCGCGGCCTCGGCCCGTTATTGCCGGTGAACGAAAACCTGGGTGACCCAACGCTGGAATTGCATGAGCCGTCCGGTGGGGTCGTAGTAAACGACAACTGGAGAGACACCCAGCAGGACGAACTAAAGGCGGCCATTCCGCCGACCAACGATTACGAGTCTGCAATCGTGAAGAGCCTGACTCCGGGCGGCTATACCGTTGTGCTCGCCGGTAAAGGCGGAACAACCGGCGTCGGCCTGCTGGAAGTCTATGATCTCGACCTGACGGTGGATTCGAAGCTGGCAAACATTTCTGCCCGGGGCTCCGTCGGCAAAGGCGACGACGTTTTGATCGGTGGCACCATTATTCTTGGAACCGGAACGACGACCGTGGTCTTCCGTGCGCTGGGCCCAAGTCTGGCCGGTGTTTCGAACGCGCTCCAAGACACAACGCTCGAACTGCACGACGGCCAGGGCGGCCTCATAGCATTCAATGACAATTGGCAAGAGAGCCAGGACGGTGGCGCCGCCATTCCTGCGAACCTCCGGCCGACCAAGCCGAGTGAAGCTGCCATCCTGCGCCAGTTCACTCCGGGCGCTTACACAGCAATCGTGCGCGGCAAAGGCAACACCACAGGGGTCGGCTTGATCGAAGCCTACCAGATCAACTGAGTCGGGATATGCGAACTCTTCAGCGCCCAACTGCAATCGTCGCCGTGACGGTCTTCTTGCTCTGTGGAGCTGCAACTATTCGCGCCCAGGTTAATGGCAATGCGACGATTAATGCTTCGGGTCTGGTCTTTGGCCAACCGTTGAGCGTGGGCACCTCGAGTCAGTTTGCTGGGGCCGTATCGTCGATTCGCTGGGGTAACAAAGAGTTTATCAACAACTGGGATCATGGCCGGCAGTTGTCGCTTAATTTCCAATTCTTCAATCGCTTCCAATGCTACAACCCGTACGAGACCGGTAGTTGGTTTGATGGACACCTCCAGACCACTTCCAGCAAGTTGTTAGCACTCACCGCCAGCGGCAACCGGCTGGAAAATACGACGCAAATGGCGTGGTATTTGCACGAACGCGACAGCCTGGCGCCATTAGACTTCTGTGGTGATCCTAAGTTTTGGTTAGCTTGTCCCGCGTACACGGGGCCCTTGTCCGACTACCTCGTGCACAAAACAGTCACCATCGGGTTTTCGGGGACGGACGGGACAGTTATTCCAAATGTGATTGAGGTCCTCGTAGACCTGTATATTCCCGAGAAGGTCCAGAAAGGTCTTAACAACATCACGGCGGTCCTGCCCTATGAGTTCGCGTCGATCCGGTCCTACGATGTTGTTTCGAGAGATTATAGAACCGTTCGAGAGCTGAGTGGCGAAGACGACCGTATCAAGGTGATGTCGACCGCCGATGGCAACTATGCGCTGGCATTCTACGCGCCGGAACAGCTCCAACCATACGACCAACCCGGCACCATCAATTTCTGGAGCAATGTTCCTCCAGATCCCCATAATCCGGATCCGAAAGATCCGACTCGTCCTGATCCGGACTTTGCCTGTGTACAGTTTGGTAGCATTAACCGGTACGACAGCTACAACGGCCCAGGGTGGTACCCAACCGAGCGGGCATATCTGGTGATCGGCAACCTTGACCAGGTAAGGAGTGGACTAATTGCTCTTCACTTACAATTCCGAGCGCTCGACCCGGAGGTATATAACTGGCGCGATTATCGGGCTATCAACGGTCTGCAGTTTCTTACCCAGGCAGAGGCGGAGAACCACTGGCTAACGCAAGGTATCCCGCAAGGGCTCACAGCGTCGCGAACGTTTTCCGCTTCGGACTACTTGGCGCTTAATCCGGACGTCGCGAATGCGTTCGGCGCCACAAACTACCGGACCGCGATTGACCATTACGTTGGCGCTGGCCGCGCCGAGGGCCGAAGCACCGTCGCGAAGCCCGCCGCTGGCATGCAGCACCTGCTCGTGAATACAAACAGAATCGTCAACGCTTCGGGGCAAAACGCGTTTGGCCAACTTGGGACTTCGACCCCGCCCCAAATCTCCAGCCTGGGTAACGCGGTCATGGAGGTTGCCGCTGGCGATTACACTTCGTTCGCCGTAAGGGGCGATGGTTCGTTGTGGGTATGGGGATCGAATCAATATGGGGCGCGCGGCGACGGAAGCAGCGGTGGCAGCATCGCAAGCCCCGTTCAGGTCCCGATTCCCAGTCGCATCACAACGCCATCACGCCGCGGTAAACATGCTGTCGCCGTGGGAGCAGGCATATACGCCGTCATAGATATCGAGGGTCAGGTCTGGACGTGGGGCGTTAACTGGAACGGCCGTCTTGGTGATGGCGGAACCACCTCCCGCTTCGTTCCCGCGCGAGTAAAAAAGAGTCCCGCACCCAACGACTATCTCACTGGCATCGTATCGATCGCCGCGGGCGGAGGAACCATCGCCGCGGTCGATGCCGACGGCTTCGTTTGGACTTGGGGCGCAGGGGCGAACGGCGCGCTCGGGAACGGTTTTACCAAAGACAGTTCGTATCCCGTCCAAGTACTTCAGGCCAACAGTAACAACGCGAGCACTCCGTTGTTCGGCATGAGCGAGGTTGCCTGCGGTTCCTCCGGATTCTGCATCGCACGAGCCAGATATGGGACGGTCTTCGGCTGGGGCAGCAATGCATTTTCACAGCTTGGACTTCCTGCAGGCGGTTCCCTTTCCATCGCGACGCCTATCGGCATCGATCCGGAAGCAAGGATCGATGCGATTGCGGCGGGGTCTGCCCATTGCATCGCCCACAGTCGGAACGGAAATGTGTATGGGTGGGGTTACAATGGGCGGGGGCAGCTCGGCCTAGGTTCCACCGGCGTCGCTCAGTCAACGCCTGTTGTGATGAATGCTGGACCAGACAACATGAACAACATCAGCGATCTCGCCGCCGGAGGGAGTTTTAGTGTGATGATCCGAAACTCAGATCGCGCGCTCTTCGTCGCCGGAGACAACCAGTCAGGACAGCTCGGGATCGCGCAAACAGCGCTAAGTCAATACGTGCCGGTGCGCATGCGTTAACATTTTTGCCGACGCTGAACACCCCGCGCGGTATCCGCGACCGAGCTTGGCGGGACGTCACGTTACGTAGCAACCGCCGGTTGTGGTCGCAGGCTACTCGATCGCTGTGGACGCCGGCGCCGGCGTAAAGCATGGATGCGATTCCATCAGCTTAGGCCTGGAAAATCATCGAGTCCTGCCACGACCCAACATCGGTGGGACCCCGCTCGCTGGCGCGGAAGTGTTTTATGAGTGTGAATCCCTGAAACAAACCTATGACGTTTTCGGGGGACTGGAGGGTCCAGCATTCATTGGTGCCTTCTTCGTCATCAGCGCCGATCAGAAAGCCGGTTCTGCGGAACTGCTCCTCGCCGTTTTCCACTAAGGCAAACAGTCGTTCGTAAAACGGCTCACCGTGAAAGGTCACGTAAACGTAACCACCGGGTCTTACAATACGCCGGAACTCGCTGACCAGCTGTTGTTGCTCGCGCAAGGTCAGATGAGTCATAACCGATACGAGGTAAACCAGGTCGAACGAATTCGGCGGGTAGGGCAAGGGTTTGCCCAGCTGGTTTTCTTCGACCGAGACGCCCGGCAGGTTGGTATTGCACCAGCGGACGAGCTCCGGATTGTAGTCGCAACCGTAGAGGCGTATTGGCGTTTGGAGTGCGAGCCATCCGGCGAGAAAGCGCCCGCACCCGCAGCCGAAGTCGAGGAGGTCGACGATCCGGACGCGATCGATTCCCGCAATAGTCAAATCTTGCAACATCTGCTTCGCTCCATTGATTCGGCTACGCCTGAACTCTTCGTCATCATCGTGGCCAGCAACTGCGACCATTAGCCGATGTGGCGGCAAGGGGACGTCGTCGATCGCGCTGGCCGAGGGGCGGACAATCTCGCGCTCCGCAAAACGGCACCACTCGCCACCGTCTTCGATAGCTTCGAGCTGCAGAATCGAACTCCCGAAAGCAACCGGGATCTCAACGCTGAATCCGCTGTGGCGAGCGGCGGGGAAGTCCCTCACTTTCCGTGCTAAATCAGGCCGTTCGATTCCATACTGCGCTATGTACACCCCGCCGCCGATTTGTGCTCGCACGCCCGACAGTTCCCTGTGGTTGAGCAGAAAGCACCAGCCCTCGATCAGCAGTTTCGGACGGCTGGTTTTCCAATCGCGAGGCCATTCGACAGCGTAGTCAAACTCGGAGTTGTCATACTGAGTCGGCCGTCTACGGCGACCCCGACGGAAAAGCTTCCACAGCGGCTTGGTGATTTTCCAAACAACTGAGGTCTCAATCTGCCACAGCCGCTCGGCGTACTCGCGTGACTTGGCAGCCATATCAGCAAGCCGCCTTCGCAGTTGCCATGACAACTCAGAAGCCTCACGGGCGCGCGCTTGATTCTGCAACAGTTCTTCCTGTGCGAATTGCAGCCGCCGCTCCAGGGAATCAAGAGCGAGTCGTGCTTCGGCGATGGCCGAGTCGGTCGATTCGGGCGCCTTTGCGGCATCTGGACTGACTGTCAACCGATCGATCGCCGTGCCCAGGCGTTGTAGCTCTCTCTCAAAGGTACGAATCCCGAAATATGTAGGCATGAGGCTGTGCCGCAACCTCCGAATGCGAGAGTAAGATGCCTATTACTGGGGCAGCGACACTCTGATGACGTTATCCAAGCTGGTCGTGCGGCTCAGCTTCGACCGCACCGTCAGCGCTTTCTAACCATGGTCTGGAGTGAAACGACTTTGCCAACGGGAAATCCGAATAGGCGCGGCTAATCGATTCTGTTCCTGCCGGTTCGAAGCAGCCTTTAATCTCTTCGCTTGCGTGAAGAAGTCGTACGCGCGGCGGGCATATCAGGTTTGCGAGTCCGAGTCGGCAGCTAATTCCCGCTCTTCCGCTATGATGAAGAGCGGCCTTCCGAGCGTCTGTTTGTAAATCCGGCCAATGTATTCGCCAAGAATTCCGATGCAGACGAGCTGCGCGCCACCAATGAATGAAATCACTCCTATGACGGAGGCCCATCCCCGCGGCGCGCTTTGAAAGAAGAGAGCCGCACAAATCGCGAAAACTGAATAGCAGAGCGCGAGAAAGACTGTGATCAAACCCAGCGACGTGGCGATCCGCAGAGGCAAAAAGGAAAAGCCGAAGAATGCGCTGGCGGCGAGTTTCAACAGCTTGCTAAAGCTGTACTTGGTCGCACCGGCCGCGCGGGCGGGCCTTTCGTACGGAATTCCGATTTGTTTGAACCCAACCCAGCTTCGCAGGCCACGCAGGAAGATATCGCTTTCCGGCATTGCGATGACCAGCGACGCGACTTTCCTGCTCATCAACCCAAAGTCACCTGCATCCACCGGTATCGGTATCTCCGCGACCCGACGGAACAAACGGTAAAATAATTTGTAGGCGAAATTATTCGACGCGTCGCCTTCCCGCGTCTTCCGGATGGCGTAAACGACGTCATACCCCTCTTCAAATTTTCGCAGGAACGATCCGATTAATTCGGGCGGATCTTGCAGATCCGCGTCGAGCAAAATGACGGCGTCTCCCTTTGCAGCCATCAAACCGGCTGTCAGCGCGGCTTGATGCCCAAAATTTCGCGAAAGCCTGAGAAGACGAATGGGCGCGCGAGCCTTCGCGCGATGCTCAACGATTTTCGCGACGGAGTCATCCGTGCTTCCATCATCGGCAAATAGAACTTCCCATCGATATCCCGGCTCACTTTCGACAAGCGATCCGATCCGGGTCACTAATCGCTCGACAACGGCGCTCTCATTGAAAAGGGGCACGACAAGCGAAATGAGACGCGGCTCTCCGCGCGTCATCCGATCCGAATAACTGCTGCTTTGCTCCATCCTTTAGCAGTAGGTTATGCTTTTTTCCGGGCGAGGCCCACAATGGAAACACCAAAGGGCAGGTTCCATCTCGCTACCAGGTGGCGTTCCCATGCAAGTATTCGAGCGAGAAGGTCATTCGCGGCGCCTTCGTTTGTGAGAGTGAAATCGGACTTTAGCTCCTCGGGTTCCCGGCGCTTGAATGCTCGGCCCAGCCGGATGGCGGCGATAAACGGGAAGAGCAGCGTGTTGAAGTAGGAAAGCTTTAGCAAGACGAATCCGGCCTCGTGCAGCCGCTGCTTGATTTCAGAGGCGCGGTATCGCCGTTTGTGGTGACTGATTTCGTCCTGAGCGCCCCAGAGAAAGCGATAGGCCGGAACAGTAAGGATGAGCATGCCGTCGCGTTTCAGCACCCGGAAAATTTCGCGAAGAGCACCACTGTCGTCCTCAATGTGCTCCAAAACATCGAACATGGTGACGAGATCAAAACTATTATCAGCAAATGGAATTGTCTCACCGGGGAGGAGAGAGACGTTCTCCAAGCCGCGCATTCTGCAAAAGTGGACAGCCTCCGCGTCGGCGTCCGCGCCCTGGACCTCGCCGAAGGCCGACAGGTAGCGCAACATCGTTCCAGTTCCGCAACCGACATCGAGAATCTTCCGGGGCTGGTGCGACGGCGTGGAAAGAAAGCGATCCAGCAGGGCCAACAAAATCCGGCGGCGACCGACGAACCACCAATGCTTGTCTTCGACCTTGAAGTATTCCGAATAAAAATCTTTTTTCACGACCTGGTGGAAAGCCAGCCGATTACGACGCGACCGCGCTTTTCTTTGGCCCTATTTTCTGCCCAAGTCACTTCACGGCGCCGGCCGGAGGCTTGATGGCAACCGGATCTCGTGACTCGCCTGTGAGCGGGGTAAAGTAAGAGCACCCTTCGAAGAAGTAATGAGTGACCTGACTGTGGCGAGTCAACGAGAGGTCGGTTTGAGGCGCTCCGCCATGAAGCAGGTTGGCGTCCCAAATAAGTGCCTGGCCTTTCTTGGGAAGAAAATGAGCCGGCTTGGCGCCCCGCGCTTCAATCTCTGCCTCCCACGCTTTTTCGAGAAGGTGATAATGCTCGTAAGGGATTTCCTTGGTGGCCTTCGGGGCACCTACATCTCCGGGCAAAAGCACCGGCCATTTGTGCGACCCGGGATAGTAAAGAAGCGGTCCTGCTTCTTCCCGGATATCTTCCAATGCCACCCAGACACCACACATGAAATGCAAGGGATCAGCGCAGAAATGCACCAGGTCGGCGTGGACGTGTTGCTGGGTTCCGACCGCGAAATTCAGCGTCTGAAATGGAAAAGCGCGCCGGCCGTAAAGTTCACTCAGGAGATTAATGATGGCCGGGTTGGTCGCGATCTTCCGTACGTTCTCGCTCACCGTCCAGGCATCGGGGACACGCACGCCCCTCTCGGTGCCCGCCTTCCACGCTGCCCAGTTAAAATGCGGCTGGAGCGACTGCCAGATCTCGTCAGCCATACGATCAAATTCCGGCTCGGGAAATTCAATAATAGCAAACCCGTCCCGCTCCATATCCGCGGCGACACGCTCATGGTTAAGCTCTGCTAGCATCCCTCAGCTAATGCCAGCAATCGAACGCCGTGGCAAGTCCACTAAGGGGACGTTTCCTTCAGGCGAAAAACCTGATGTTTGCCCAGGTCGACCGCATAGAGTGAGACGTCGGGCTCCGCGCTTTGAGGTGTATTGGGAAGAGTGAGATCGAACCCGGAATTCAGGAGCGCCTTGGTTTTGGTGACCTTTGCAACATCCTCTCTCGGGAAGCGCGGGATAAACGCAGTCCACAGGCGCTGTTTACCGGTTGCGTCGGCTGAGCTAACGACCACGCAATCCGGCACGATCTTGCTCTCCGGGAGCATGGCCCATCCGAAAATCTGAACCTGACCTGGCGCGCGCCGGATTGTGAAAAATCCCGCGTCATCCCCATCAGGATGCGCGATTTTCTCCAACAACCAGGGGCCAACAAGCTCTTGCCGAAGAATCTTGCGCTCGAACAGTGGAAGGGCCACCTGCCGGACGCGCTCGGGCTCGCTGTAAACTCCAGTCAGGAGAGGATTGTCGGGAATCAGCCGCAGAAAACGAAGAGTGATTAACATTTCCTCCTCCGTTTTCCGATGGGATTGAAAGGCGAGGTAGCCAGCAAACCAATCGAGAAAAAAGCAGGTTGCGATAACGCCGGTCGCCAGGCCAGAGAGCCAGGTGCGCCCCGAGGAGCGCCGGAGCCATTCCCCAACCGTTTGGCCGTGCAATACCACCAGCATGCCGGCCAGCCCCACAAAAACGTAGGCCGAGAAACCGATGTAGCGCGACGCGATCGCTTGATCCATCCCCATTCCGAGCCGGCCCACCGTCGCGCTCATGCCGGAGCAAAGGCCATAAAGAAGAAAAACCGTCCAGGGTTGCAATCGCCAGACCTTAGCTTGCGTAAACAAAGACCGCCTCTGGCGCCAGAGCGAAAATAAAGCAACTCCGACCCCGGCTAGAGCCACGCCGCCGAAGAAAGTCGCCTGGCGCATTGGCACGATGAGGGTGCCCTGCGCGAAGGAGCTGCCAATCCAGGCGGCCAGGTAGTGGAGCGCCATTCTTTTGTGCTCAAGCGCAAATCTGATGGAGGGAGAATTCGCCGGTGGGATGTAGTCTCTGAAGTAAAGGAAAAGGCTTCCGGCAGCCAGAAGCAGATAAATCCCGATCCAGAAAATTCGCCACCTTCTGGATCCCGGCGACGGTTTAGGTTCCGGCGATCGATCTTGGCTGGCCCCTGCGAAGACAGGAAAAGCCAGGAGCCAGCAAATCATCCCGTTTGAATACGAATACGTCGCGACGAAGGAGAGCGCCGCGCAGAGGATTACTTTCCATCCATACGGTATCGTCCTGCGTTGAATGACCAGGGCAGCCGTCAGGCAAAGCGCCGGAATGAAGATGACTACTTGGATTCCCCAAAGCCAATTCTCCCATTGATTTGTCGAGAACAGAACGGCACTTAGGAAAAACAGCAGAAGGGCGCGACCACGCGATGTGAGTGGCAAGGTGAGCCTCTGAAGATGGATCAGACCGGACAGGATCGCGACGCAACTGATCCAGCTGAGGACCATCGTTACGCGAGGGTCCCACCCAAAAAGGGACGCACAACCCAGGAAGATCAGGCGAGGAACCAGCGCGCGCGTCTCGTTGTGTTGTGCAATTAAGGCCTGCCAGCTAAGCTGACCGTTCACGAAATAATCCTTGAAGAGCACCGCCGGCGTCCACCATTCATCGAGAAGGGGAACGTTGACCCAGTTCCGGACGATCAGGAGGGCGAGCACGATCGGAGGGATGAACGCCAGCGCTACCGGCCAGTTTTCACGCCACGAAAGATTTCGAGATTCTGCCGAAAGCATCAGCGCGATGATACGCGCAAATTTGGCCTACCGTGAACCCCATTCTCCAGCGGCTTAACTTCTGCTGAAAAAAACAGAAAAAATGCGCATACATTTTACCGCGATGCTGATAGGATCCCACCCGATGACGAAAACCTTTAGAAATCTTTTCCTGGCCGCTACTATCGCCTTTGCCACCGCGCCATTGTCCGCCGAGGTCATTGTGCCGGTCTCTACTGCGGCAGGTCTCCAACAGGCGATCGATTCCGCGACCGACGGCACTGTGATCGAGCTCGCCGCC
This sequence comes from Verrucomicrobiota bacterium, assembly GCA_039649045.1. Classification (GTDB taxonomy): domain Bacteria; phylum Verrucomicrobiota; class Verrucomicrobiia; order Chthoniobacterales; family UBA10450; genus AV80. The sequence goes on from JBBWZL010000040.1 coordinate 29,036, forward strand.
GGGACCTATGCCGCGCCGGCCGGAAGTTTCACCATTTACAACCCGACTGCGGGATTCACCATCCGTGCCGTGGCGGGAGCCGCCGTCACTCTCAACGGTGGAGGCGCGACAGATATTCTTCGTTTCACAAACTCCCCGAAGCCGATCACTTTTCAGGGGATCAGCTTTCTGAACGGCGTTTCCAATTCCAACTTTATCGGCGGCGCCATGACTCTGGATCACGTGGAAGCGATCTTCATTTCCTGCACTTTCCAAAACAACGCCGCGAACGGTTCGATCACAGGGGGCGGAGGGCTTTGGCTGAACGCTGTGAAGGTGCTGTTCCAATCGTGCAATTTTACCGGCAACTCTTCGCCAAATTACGGCGCGGCTTTCAGCGCCCTCGATTCCCAGGTCTTTATCAATAACTCTCGGTTCTCCGGCAACCGGTCGAACCTGGCAAACCACCATGTGAATTCTGCAGGTGGCGCCATTCAAGCAAACGCCACTTTGCTTCGGATAGAAAACTGCCGGTTCGACAACAACCAAGCGGGATTAGCCGGCGGGGCCATCTATGCCTACGGGCCATGGAAAGATCCCGTTACGACTCCTGTCACTACACTCATTGTCAGCAATTCCACCTTTACCGGCAATCTGGCATCCCGGGGATCTGGCGGCCCCATCGAGTCGCCCGCCGTCGGTGGCGCTGTTTTCAGTGAAGACCAAACCACCGCCCAATTCTTTAACTGCCGTTTCACCGGTAATAGCGCTCGCCTTGGAGGCGCCCTGGGCAGTTATCGAGCGTTTGTCGAAGTCGTTGGCTGTGTTTTTAAAGACAATTCAGCTACCGGCGCCGCGAATGACGAAAGCATTGGCGGAGCCATCATTTCGATTTCGGTCGACAACAAGGACGCCAGCACGGACAACGGCAAAATCAATCGGCGCTCGGCTCAGCTTACCGTCCGCGATACCCTGATTCAGGGCGTCCTCGGAACGAATAGCGCCGGCCGTGGAGGCGGAATCTTTGCGTCAGGCGATCTCGCGGCCTTCTATGTTAAGGGGGACGGCACCGCGCAGAGCAACCGCGCCTCGGTCAATCTGAAGCGCGTCGCCTTCATGAACTTGAGCTCGATCGGCGACAATGCGCTGGGGTCAGGCCTGGGGGGCGCTTTCCAAGGCGACTTCGCATCGCTGACCGCGGACAACGTGATTGTCGCCAATTGCAGCGCCAGCAATTACGGAGGGGGGTTTCGCTTCGGCCAAAACTCTGCGGTGACGATGACAAACACAATCGTCGCGCAGGTCAGCGCCGGCTACGCGGGAGCGGGCATCACCATGTTCGGTGGCGTGCTAAACCTAACGAATTGTAGCTTTGTCGAAAACCAACTCACCATCGGGACGGGTGGCACCGCGATCTGCGCCGGCATAGGGGGCGCCAATGGATCAGTCCCCGCTACTGACATGACAGGTTCGGTGCAGAGCTGTCTTTTCACTAATAACGGAGCTGGCTCGGTCATTTACGATAGCGAGCCTGGCGGCTTCGGCGCCTACAATCGACTGCAATACAGTTCGAACCAGTTTTTTTCGCCCCCAAATGACGCGTATCTCAACGACATCGGCGGAGCCAAAACGGTCGCTCAGTTGAACAATTTCACAGTTTCTCACGCCGACGGATCTACCGACAAGAAGGCGCCATCGCCAAATTCTGCCCTGGGAGCAGCTCCCAGCGTGGGTGCTATTCTCACGCTTCCGCCCACGACGCTTCGGACGGGCGATCCGGATGAGGCCGTGCCGATTCCAACTAACGTGGCCTACGGGTCAAACGGCGTGGGGGGTACCACGGTAGATGGTGCGGGCCGCGCCAATTCCGGTGTCCTGGGCCAGGCGGGAGGCGGCGTGCACACTCTCGCCGTCGGCTCGAGTTCATACGCGACCGTTCCACCTCCAGCCACGGCCCTGAATGTCGCCACGCGACTCCCGGTGGGAGTAGGGCAGAACGTCTTGATCGGTGGCTTCATTGTGGTCGGGCCGACACCGAAGCGGGTTATCGTTCGGGCGATCGGACCATCCCTGCCGTTGGCGGGCACCTTGCAAGATCCGACGCTCGAATTGCATGATGGGACCGGCGCCCTGATCGCGAGGAACGATAACTGGCGAGTGACGCAAGTGGGTGGCGTGATCCCAGCCGGCCAGGCGATAGAGATCCAGGCGGCCATTCCTCCCACCAACGACCTGGAGTCGGCGATCGTGGCTACGCTCAATCCCGGCCCTTACACTGCGATTGTTGGTGCGAATGGAACCCCCGGCATCGGATTGGTCGAAGTATACGATCTCGACGCTATCCAGGATTCCACGCTCGCGAACATCAGCACGCGTGGCTTTGTTAAAACAGATCCCGACGTCATGATCGGCGGTTTCATTTATCTCGGTGGCCCTGGCGCCACGAAAGTAGTTGTGCGAGGCCTCGGCCCTTCTCTGTCTCGGCCGCCTTATAATATTACAAATCCGCTTCAGGACCCCGTGCTCGAATTGCACGACGCCAACGGTGGCACCACGACAAACGATGACTGGGCGGCGGGAATCCCAGTAAATTTCCAACCTTCCGATGCCAGGGAGTCCGCCATCTTCAGCACCGGACTGCCGTTGGGACCGTACACTGCCATCTTACGAGGCAAGAACGAAACCGGCGTCGGCATCGTGGAAGTTTACATTTTCGAGTAGCGTTATTGGGTCACCCTAACGCGCTCCGAGAACATCGATCAAGGGCGGACGCGATTGATATCCAGCGTTTCCCGGCCTAACGAAATGAAAGGCCGATGAGAGTACCGACCACACGCACCTGGATTATCATCGCGTGCTGGATGGTCTTCCTCGGCACCCTCAACACCCTGGTTGTTCAGCAACACCCCGCCGCCACGCTAACGATCGACATGCAATCGAACGTGGCTTCCCACGCCAAAGCGTTCTTCGATACTGGGCGAGGGTTTACCGAATCCGAAAGCCATCTGCAGAGGGTTGTCGGCGATCTGAATTCACGCCTTCTCGTTTTTCCTTTTCCCACAAAAACGGTGCGCCGCATTCGTTTCGATCCGATCGAGACGACGGGCGTCGTTGAGATTCGTTCCGCGGTGATTGAACGTCCTGATAGCCGTGAAGTCATTCGCAAGTTTGATCTGACGCGAATTTTGCCTCTGAATCAGGTGGCTTCGATCTCTATGGAGGAGGAGACGGCACGAATGACAACCACTGGACAGGCAAATGACCCCCAGTTGCTCCTCCCCGTCGACACTCCAGTAACCGCTTATTATTCCGCGAAACAGCTCCTCTCCTGGAAAGTCTTGCGGCTGGACGCGATTTGGCTGCTGGCGGCTTTGGTTCTGCTGGCTGGCCTGCGCTACAGTCGGCGGCGGTAGCGATTCGTCGTGCTTAGACTGATTCGGGGCCATACATTCCAGCGAGTGATTCCTCACGCGAGACCTTACTTTTCCCGGCGTGGAATATGGATTGCCGTCCTTCTTGGCGTAATCGCCGGCCTGACCTTTACCTATTGGCCTCGACTACAGCCACCCGCTTTCTATTTCGCGATAACAATGCGATCTGAGCTGCCTGGGTTCGCGCGGCTTTTCTACGATATTCCTTCTACGCTCGACGGAAGCGGTTCCGTTCGCCTGCCAATACAAGGTGGGAACGCCGAAGCCACCTACAACTTTCCGTTGACCGATGGAAGATATGCGAACCTGAGGTTCGAGCCGACCGATCAACGCCACAATGTGATCGTCCTTTCTCGGGCCCGCATTGTTGATCGGAGCGACACTTTGTTACGGGCAATCCGGCCGAGTGAAATTAAGGCATCATCAGAGCTCGACCAATTCCAAGTCAGCGAAACTGAAGTTACTCTCACGACCTCCACCGAACGAAATCATCCGATTCTAATTATGGAATTGGGAAGACCGGTCATCCTAAAAAACGCCGCGGCGGCGTCACTCCGGACACTATTGCGGCGTTTCTTGATTGCATTTTTTCTTTCCGCAACGGTCGCCTGCCTCACGGTACCGCCATTGTTGCGAAGAGTGGACCCTGCGCGGTGGCACCTCCGCGACAAAGTTCCCGTCTGGATCCGGGCTCACCCCTCGCAGGTCGTGATGGCAACCGCAGCGCTTGCTGTTGTCCTGAGTTGCTATCCAATCGTTTTCTTCGGGAAAAGTTTTCTTTCTCCGAACAACCACAGCCACACCTTTCTCCTTTACGGGGGGATGCCAACGGTCCCCAGTTCCACCGAGGCTGCCACAGACGATGAGAAGGGACCTGATCTTGGCGCTACCATGTGGTATAGCTGGCCGACGTCAGTCGTTGAAAGCAGGTCATTGCTTAGAGACTTAGAACTGCCGCTCTGGAACCGATACGATTCCGGCGGCCTTCCATTACTAGGTCAGGGGCAATCGATGTTCGGCGATCCGCTTCATCTGCTCGTTCTGCTGACGAATGGTTCTGTGGGCGCGTGGGACGTGAAATACCTTCTGGCGAAATTTCTCTTCGCAACCTGCCTGGGACTCTGTGTGTTTCACCTCACCAAGCATCTTCCAGCCGCTACCATCGTTACCGCCAGCGCAACTTTCATAGGGTTCTTTTCGTATCGCTACAATCATCCTGCGTTTTTCAGCATGTGCTACGCGCCGGCGATTTTGCTCTGCTGGGTCAGGCTAATCGACACGGCAGGACGTCGGGCCACAGCGGCGTGGCTCGCGGCGATGATTCTGGCTGATTGGTGTGTGGTCAATAGCGGCACGGTCAAGGATGCTTACATCCTGTTGCTCGCGATCAACCTTGCCGGCTGCTTATCGCTCTTGCTGGCCCGAGGGGTTGTTGGAAGAGGCACAAAATTATGCCAGGCGATCGGCGCCCAAGTCCTGTTCATACTTATTGCCGCTCCCATTTGGCTCACCTTCTTGCATACACTTCGAAGTTCCTGGACTTTCTATGGCTCAGGCGCTGCTTTTCAGCTGCAACCAAGCTTGGTCCTTGGTTTGTTTGACGATCTCTTCTACCGCCAGTTCAACCAGCACGAGGAAACGTTCGCCCCTTCCACGAACTTCTTGATCCTTGGAGGAGTCTTGTGGTTTTGCCTTAGCCGGCGGGGGCCCGATAACCGAAGGCTTTCGTGGGGAGTGGGAGTTACCTGTCTCTTTGCGCTTGCTGTCGCTTTCGGGGTTGTTCCTCCGTCGGTTCTCCTTCGGCTTCCTTTTCTGGGCAATATTCATCACGTAGATAGTGTATTTTCGTGCAGTGCTATCATCTGCCTGTTAATCATCGCGGGCTTTGGAATTCAAGCGTTCTGGAGCGATTGCGGCACGCGTGACTTCAAACGCACCTACCTGCGGGTGCTTGCCTGTCTTGCCGGTCTGCTGGCCCTCTACCTTGGTACGACTGAGGCGGCGCAGCGCTCTACGATTACCTTCCTCCACATCCGCGAGCACGTACCGAAATCGAGCTTCTTCTGGGGATACTCCGCGCTGCTTGTCATCGCGTTTGCGGCGGCGCCATTGATCGGCAGACTCGTTATAAACAATAAACGAGTTCGCATCTGGCAAGTCTCTTCCCTGGCCTTGATCTTTGTTCTTCTCCATTGGTTACATGGTATGCACCTGAGAACTCCCTTCGATAGCTATGTTATGAATCCACAGGTGCGAACGAGGCTTATCGCTGACCTATCCCCTGCCCTCGCCCTCATTCACAATCGCCTGCCCGAGCCATTCCGCGCCCTGGGATTCCAGTTTAATTTTTTCCCGGGCTACGGCGGGGCTATCGGGGTGGAGCAAATTGATAGCATGGCTCCATTGTTAAACAAACACTACCGCGCCTTGATGGATGCCTACGGAGTTAGGCTTGTTTCGAGCGATTGGTGGGAGGGTTTGGCCGAGAACCAATTGGTCGCAAATCTGCCGCTATTCGACATGCTGAACGTCCGCTATTTTCTGGGCGACGGCGGCTCCAGGATACCGGTGCTTCCGTCTTTAAAGAAGATCGCCGCGCTCGATCTCGATGTCTACGAATCGACTAAGGCTTGGTCGCGCGCTTTCTTTATCGACCGCTTGGTCCCTTACGATTCGGAGCAGGATTTCGTGAGATTGTTAAAAACCGGGCCAGGCTTGCCGTTCGCCGCGATCGCGAAAGATGAGCTGGATTTGCAGCCGGAGCTTCGAGCCCTTGCGGCAACCTCCGGCGCGAATCCGACGCCCGTGATCGCCCCGGCGACCCATTACGCTCTGACGAGCAACACGACTTCCTTCAAGGTCACCGCGCCCGGCCCGGGCGTGGTGGTTTTGACCGAGCCCTACGTGGAGAGTGATTTTCAACTGAAGGTGAATGGGAGGCCATCCAGTTATTTTCGGGTCAATTCCGCTTTTCGGGGTGTCTTTCTTCCGGGCGCGGGTGATTACGACTTCTCCTATCGTTATTGGCCACGCTACTTCACACTTTCGTTGTGGCTTTGCGGCTTCGGAATCCTGTTGCTGGGGTTATGGCTTGGAACTCTCGCCAGAAACTCAAACGGCGCTTGAGGTCGCCCAGACGATTTCGTTGTGAATAGCTGGGTTTCGAATAATGTTGCTCTTGCTGTGGCTGGGACGTGCTTTCAAATATTCACACCGCGAAGCTTGATTTGCCTCGCGGGTCGAACTCCGATTCTCTCCTGTTCTTGTGGCTGACCAGGACAATCGTTTCCACGAACTAAACACCGAGCTAGGTCACCTCCGACGCTCGTTGATCGACTTGCGCAAGCGTTGGGCAATGCCGCCGAACGCGCCCGCCCGGACGGAACCCCTGGAAGCGGCGCACAAACAACTTAATTCGCTAAAGACGCTGGCTGTTCTTTTGCAAGGCGATGTAGCTGAAATTCAGTCCCGACTTCAGCGCGCTGAGCGGGAAGCCTGGGACCAAAAGGCAAGGCGAGCAGACGTCACCGCCAAATTGAAAGGCCGGGACCAGCTCCTCGAACAAATTCAACAATCGGCAGCTTGGAAAATCGTTAAGCCGATTTGGAAGCTGTTCAATCGCTCGCGCAAGGGCGAACCGAAGATCGTTGCCGACGATCTCGCATTCTCCCTCGATTTGCCAAAGCGATGGAAAACCAGCCGCGAAATTCTCTTGATCAAAGGCTGGTGCTTCTCCCGTAGCGGCAAGCCAATCGCAGGCGTTCGAGCTAAGGTTGGACGCAAGGCCCGGCTCGCACGTTATGGACTGGAAAGGCCAGACGTCGCTGGTTCCTTTCGCGAGTACCCGGAGGCGCGCTACAGCGGATTCACGATTGAACTAAAGGTGCCACCGGGAATCTCAAACGTTCGGCTTGAGTTGATCGAGCAAGGATCCGACTGGCAGCCTTTTCTGGAACAAAAGCTGGAGAGAGAAGCCGGGGAAGGCCACGAGGAGATGGAACTGGATCATGGTTCGCAGGAACCCAGCCAGCCGGAACGGATCCCGAAGTTGTCACCACTTTCTGCGAGCAAGGCGTTTGAATTACTTCAATCGGACTTCCAGAAACACGCCAGACGAGTCAGCGCCGGTGATCCCTTCATCAGCCTTGTCACGCCCACCTACAACTCAAAGCCCGAGTGGCTAGCCCAAGCGGCCTTGAGTCTGCTCAAACAATCATTCGCTAATTGGGAATGGTGCATCGTTGATGATGGATCGGACAATGTCGAAACGAGGAAGCTGCTTGAACTGCTCAGTCGCGTGAGTCCGCGTGTGCGGGTTGAGTTTGCCGGGAAGGCGGGCATCAGCGCCGCCAACAATAAGGCACTCGATCTCGCCCGGGGCGAGTACGTTTGTTTTCTCGATCATGACGATGTTCTCCATCCATTCGCGCTCGAGGCCACCTACGAGAAGATAAATGAGGCTTACGATGTTATTTATTCCGACGAAGACAAGCTCGACGACGCGACGGGCGAGTTAGTGGAGCCCTTTTTCAAACCGGACTGGTCTCCGGAATATTTCCGCGGCGCGATGTATGTGGGTCATCTGCTTTGTGTCCGGCGCGACCTCGCCGCGGAAACAAGGTTCGATCCGGTCTTCGATGGCGTGCAGGATTTTGAATTCATGCTGCGCCTGAGCGAGGCGGAGCCAAGGATCGGTCACATCCCGCGGATCCTTTACCACTGGCGAAAGACTCCCGGCAGCATCGCAGAGAAGACGGACGCCAAGCCGCAGATAGGCGCCCTTCAGGCACGGGCCGTGAACGCGCATCTGGAGCGGATCCGGCTCCCCGCCAGGGCGGAGCAGTCTGAGCTGCCGCACCGCTTGAGGATTCTTCCCACGAGTCGCGAACACTACGCCAGGGTCAGCATCATAATTCCCACTCGAGATTCCCCCGAGATTCTCCAGCGGTGTCTAAAGAGCGTTTTCGAAAAGAGCTCGCATCCCAATTTTGAAGTCATCCTGATGGACAACGAGACCACGGACGAACGCGCCCTGGCGCTCATGAAAGAATATCCCGTCCGCCGAATTCTTTTTCCCAACCCCTTCAATTTCTCTTGCGCGAACAATCAGGGAGCCGTTGCCGCAACTGGCGAGCTCCTGGTTTTCCTTAACAACGACACCGAAGTCATCGCGGAAGATTGGTTGCAGCATCTGGCCTACTATGCTGAACAGCCCGACGTGGGCGCCGCGGGAGCGCTGCTTGCCTATGACGATCTCACCGTGCAGCACGCGGGCGTGGCGCTGGGCATGCGCGGCACCGCCGATCACACCATGCGCCGGTTCCCGATCGACGCGGATGGCTACGCGGGCACCCTGGCCTGCGCCCGGGAAGTTTCGGTCGTGACCGGCGCCTGCCTGATGATCCGAAAATCGGTCTTCGAAGAAATCGGGGGCTTCAACGAACATTTCTTTACCGCCTACCAGGATGTGGATGTTTGCCTTCGTTTACGCGCGCGAGGGCTGCGGGTGATCTGCACGCCTCGGGCGCTTCTCCACCATCACGAATTCGTTTCGCGGCCAAACTACTATTACGACATTATTGACCGCATGCTTCTGCTCGATCAATGGGAGGAACTTATCGAGCGCGGCGATCCTTACTACAATCCGAACCTTGACCTGGAACGCGGCGACTACAGCCGCCGGTCCGCCCGGGCATGAGTAACATTCTCTTTGTTCTCTATCACGATTTCAGCGCGAACAGCGCTGTCCACGTCCATAACTTTGCGAACCAACTCGCTGCTCTTGGCCACGTCACAGCAGTGGCTATTCCCGAAGACCGAGACCGCGGTTCTACTTTCGGCGCACAAAACTATTCCGTGCAGCGCTTCGACCAGTTCGAAGGAGATTGGTCCGCCATTTTTTTCGATGGGCGCCCGCCGGAGATCATTCATGCCTGGACGCCGCGCGAAAATGTCCGCCTTTTTTGTGAGAAGCTTGCCGGTTTTTGCGATTTCGATCTTTTTATTCACCTGGAAGATAACGAGGAGATTATCCTCGAGGTTAATCTGGGGGTGCCCTTCGAAAAGTTGGTTCGTACGCGAGCTGAGACTCCGCCGAACCTTTCCCATCCGCGGAACTACCGCGCCTTTATCGCCTCCGCGACGGGTGTAACCATGATCATGGATCGCCTCGAGCGATTTGTGCCGCCAGAGGTTCCAAAGCTCATCCTCTGGCCCGGCGCAGACGAGGAATTATTTTACCCGCGGCCACGCGACCCCGCTCTCCTCGAGCAGCTCGGTATCTCAGAAGGCACCGTGGTCCTTTGTTATACCGGCAATGTCCATTCCGCCAATGCGCGCGACGTTCGGAGCCTCTATCTTGCTGCCGCCATCCTCGACCGGGAAAGAACGCCCACGCGGCTGATCCGGACCGGGCGCGACTTCTGTCCCTTTCTCGGGCCGGATGAAGAATGGGGCCGCTGGATTTCGGTCGAGCTGGGCCGGGTCCCCTATCAGGAAATCCCGGCCATCCTCAGCCTGGCCGATGTGCTCGTTCAGCCGGGCGCCGACAATACTTTTAACGAATTCCGACTGCCCGGAAAACTTCCGGAGTTCTTCGCCATGGGAAGGCCGGTCATTGTGCCGCGCAGTAACGTCGGGCGTTTCGTCCGGCATGGCGAAGAAGCCTGGGTCTTGGACAAGGTGGACGCGCTCGGCATCGTAACCGCGGTCCTCGAATTGCGCCGCAACAAAGAACTGAGCGAGCGCCTTTCCGCGGGAGCGACCGCGTTTTGCCGGCGACATTTTAGCTGGCAGAACAATGCCCGCGCCTTGGCCGCATTTTACGAGGAGACCGCCCTCAAGCCGAAAGAGCACACGAATGCCGCGACCGCAACGCCTTCCTCCTAATCCAGCCAAGGTGGCGGCCATCGTCTCGCGCTTTTCGAGATCGGACCGCCGCTCGGAGACCTCCTACGCGACCGTCCGCGACTATTGCGAAAGTGTGGATGAACTTCCACAGATCACACCGCTTGATGGCGATCTGAAAAATGTCCAGCGGCCTTGGGCCGTGAAAGCAATTCTCGGCGCCATGCCACCGCCCGCACGCCTGCTCGAGATCGGGGGCGGCGAACCGATCGTGAGCGGCTTTCTCGCCGAACTTGGTTATGACGTCACCCTAATTGATCCGTATGACGGATTCGGCAACGGCCCGACCGATTACGAACGCTACGTCCAACTTTTTCCGAGGATCAAAATCGTTCGGGAATATTTTCGCCCTGGGATCACCGCATTCCCTCTCGGATCGTTTGATGCAATCTTTTCCGTTTCCGTCCTGGAACATATTCCGTCGGACTCGTTGGCAGGCAGCTTCGAGACGATAGCGGCCTTTCTCGCGCCGAGCGGCGCATCGATCCATTGTTTCGATTTTATTCTGCAAGGCGTCGGTGACGCTCACGATCTGGTGAACGGGCAAAAGATCCTGGAAGAGCAGCAACGGCTCACCGGCCAGCTTGCGACCGAACCTTTTCAGACGCTCGTCGACCGGCTCCGCTCGGACGTGGAAACATTTTTCCTTTCGCCGCAAGGTCACCACAATTGGCGGGGCGGGCGGTCTTACCCCGAATTTCCTTTTCGGAAGGTCGTTTCGTTGCAAACCGTCGCGTTTCGAGGTCCCACTGGCGTGGGAGCTTGACACTCAAAGGCCGAATTCTAATTTCAGCTATCCAGCGGCCGAACGGCTGGAGCTGACCAAGCCTGTGACCGCTCTCTCCTCTTTTTATCGATCATCCGTCGGCAAAAAAATGATCGTGGCGGTAACCGGCGTTGTTTTGATCGCCTTCGTCGTCGGCCATCTCCTAGGAAACCTCCAGATCTTTCTGGGCCCGGAGTGGGTGAATTCGTACGCGGAACATTTGCGCGCGCTCGGTCCCCTGCTCTGGGCGATCCGCGCTTTTCTGCTGGTGAACGTGCTCGTCCATATCTTTTTCACGATCAGCCTGGCGATCGAGAACCGCCGCGCGCGCCCGGCGCGTTACAAGAAAAAAACCTCCGTGAAAGCGACGTTCGCTTCGCGCTCCATGGCTTTGAGCGGCTTAATCCTTCTCGCTTTCATCCTCTATCACCTGGCGCATTTCACGGTCCGGGTCACTGATCCGCGTTTCCTCCTCCTCAAGGCGGATCCGTTGAACCGCTACGACGTTTACTCGATGATGGTCTACGGGTTTCAGAATCTTTATGTCTCCGGCTTTTACATCCTGGGGATGTTTCTCCTCGCGCTCCACTTGAGCCATGGCACTTCGAGTTTCTTTCAGTCGTTAGGCTTGAATGACGAAAAACTCGCGCCGCGTCTCGCCACATCCGGCCGCGTTTTCGCCTGGCTAATTTTTGTCGGTTACACCTCGATCCCCGTCGCGGTCTTGCTTCATCTGGTGAAGCCGGCCCAACAGTTATGATCGGAAGCCTGGACTCCAAGACTCCCGCTGGTCCACTCGCCGGCAAATGGACCAACCACAAGGATCACGCGCGGCTGGTTGCTCCGAACAATCGCCGGAAGTTCGAGATCATCGTGGTGGGCAGCGGGCTTGCCGGCGGATCGGCGGCCGCCACGCTCGGCGAGCTCGGTTACAACGTGAAGTGCTTCTGCTATCAGGACAGCCCGCGCCGCGCCCACAGCATCGCCGCGCAGGGCGGCATCAACGCCGCAAAAAATTACCAGAACGATGGCGATAGCGTTTTCCGTTTGTTCTACGACACCATCAAGGGCGGCGATTTCCGCGCGCGGGAAGCGAATGTCTATCGTCTCGCCGAAGTCAGTAATTTGATCATCGACCAATGCGTCGAGCAGGGCGTCCCGTTCGCGCGCGAATACGGCGGCTTGCTCGCGAACCGTTCCTTCGGCGGCGCGCAGGTCTCGCGGACATTTTACGCGCGCGGGCAGACTGGCCAGCAGCTTCTCCTCGGCGCCTATCAGGCGCTCTGCCGCCAGATCGCGGCGGGCACGGTCGAAATGTTTTCGCAGACCGAGATGCTCGACGTCGTTCTGGTGGATGGCCACGCGAAGGGCATCATCACCCGCAATCTGGTCACGGGAAAAATCGAAGCGCACTCGGGCGATGCCGTCGTCCTCGCCACCGGCGGGTACGGAAACGTGTTTTATCTTTCGACGAACGCGCGCGGCTGCAACGTCACCGCCACCTATCGCGCCTACAAGAAAGGCGCTCTCTTTGCCAATCCCTGCTACACCCAGATCCATCCGACCTGTATCCCGGTCACCGGACAAAACCAGTCGAAGCTGACGTTGATGTCGGAATCGCTTCGGAATGACGGGCGCGTCTGGGTTCCCAAAAAAGCTGGAGACAAACGGCCGCCGGCCAAGATTCCCGAAGCCGAACGCGATTATTATCTCGAGCGGAAATATCCGAGCTTTGGGAATCTCGCGCCGCGCGATATTTCATCGCGGAGCGCGAAGGAGGTTTGCGACGAAGGCCGCGGCGTCGGCGAGAGCGGGCGCGGCGTCTATCTCGATTTCGCGGACGCGATCGCGCGACTGGGAGAAAACACGATCCGGGAACGCTACGGGAATCTGTTTCACATCTACGAAAAAATCACCGGCGAGAATGCCTACGAGCGCCCGATGCGCATTTATCCGGCGGTCCATTACACCATGGGCGGTTTGTGGGTGGATTATAACCTGATGAGCAACGTGCCGGGGTTGCACGTGATCGGCGAAGCGAATTTTTCCGATCACGGCGCGAACCGGCTCGGCGCGAGCGCGCTTATGCAAGGCCTGGCGGACGGCTATTTCGTTTTGCCGTATACACTGCCGGTGTATCTGGCCGGACAAATCGGCAAACGCCCGTCGACCGACCATCCCGAATTCGGCAAGGCCCAGAGCGAGGTGGAAGCGCGCACGAAAAAACTTCTTTCGATCGATGGAAAGCGCTCGGTCGATTCATTTCACAAGGAATTGGGCCTTCTGCTTTGGGACAAATGCGGGATGGCGCGAAACGCCGCCGGGCTGCGCGAAGCGCTTGGCCGCATTCCTGAATTGCGCGAAGAATTTTGGCGCGATGTGCGGGTGCCCGGGGAAGACGAAGAATTCAATCAATCGCTCGAACGCGCCGGACGCGTCGCCGATTTCCTGGAGTTCGCCGAACTGATGTGCACCGACGCGCTGACCCGCGATGAATCGTGCGGCGGACATTTCCGCGAGGAACATCAGACGCCCGATGGCGAAGCGCTTCGCGACGACGAAAATTTCGCCGACGTCTTCGCCTGGGAATATCAGGGCAATGGCTCGGTCGCTCCGCCTAAATTACACCGCGAGCCGCTCGTCTTTGAAACGGTTCAGCTCACGCAGAGGAGCTACAAATGAAGTTCAAACTCAGAGTTTGGCGACAGAAGGATCCGAAGACGAAAGGCAAGCTCGTTGCTTATGAGGCGACCGAGGTTTCCCCGAACACTTCATTTCTCGAGATGCTCGACTCCGTAAACGAAGGCCTGGTCGCTCGCGGCGAGGAACCGATCGCGTTCGATTCCGACTGCCGCGAAGGCATCTGTGGCACCTGCGCGCTCACCATTAATGGAGAAGCGCACGGTCCCGACCACCCGGGAGCGGCCTGTGAAGTTTACATGCGGCGGTTCAAGGATGGCGCCACGATTATTGTCGAGCCGTTTCGCGCGAAACCATTTCCGCTCATCAAAGATCTGGTGGTGGATCGCAGCGCGCTCGATCGGATCGTGCAGGCGGGCGGTTTCGTGGCGGCGCGCGCCGGCTCCGCGCCCGAAGCAAATTCCACCCTGATCCCGAAGCAGAACGCCGATCGCGCGATGGAAGCGGCTGCGTGCATTGGCTGTGGCGCCTGCGCCGCTGCTTGTCCGAATGCTTCCGCGATGCTGTTCACGGCGGCGAAGGTATCGCACCTCGCGTTTTTGCCGCAGGGCCAGCCGGAACGAACCCGCCGGGTCTTGAAAATGGTGACCGCGATGGATGCGGAAGGATTCGGCAACTGCACGAACACCTACGAATGCGAAGCCGTCTGCCCAGCCGACATCAGCGCGAGTTTAATCGCCAAACTGAATCGCGAATACGCCGTCGCCAGACTGCGCCGAAACGCCGGCGAATAACATTCGCGCTACCCGGTCTGACAAAGACGCGCCCATAGTGTCGGATCAATCTGCTCCCGGACGCGCGCCGTTAGTTTTTCTGCATCCGCGTTTTCGCGGAGGAGCGCGAACACGGTCGAACCCGATCCGGACATCAATGCCGCGCCGACCTCTGGTTGATCCCGCAACCATGTTTTGAGGTGACCCAGCAGGACAAATTTTTCGAAGACCGGCCTCTCGAGATCGTTCACCAACCGAACGCTCGAAAACTCCTGCGCATCGTCGGACGCTCCCGGCAGCTCGCGCACATTTTTCCACTTCCCGTAAGCCCATGGCGTCGGGACGCCAAAATCCGGTTTCAGCAACAAGAGATTAAGATTCGCCGGCAGTGTTGTTGGGACAACGATCTCGCCCCGTCCCCGGCAAATCGCCGCCGAGCGCACGATGAAAAAAGGAATATCGGATCCAAGCTGCGCGGCGAGCTCCATGAGCTGTTTTTCCTCCAGCCCGGTTTCGAAAAGCTCATTCAGCCCGAGGAGCGTGCTCGCGGCGTCACTACTGCCGCCGCCAAGGCCGGCGCCGTGTGGGATTTTCTTTTCCAAGGCAATCTTGAATCCTGCGGCGACCTTCGTCGCCCCGCGAAAAAGCTTTGCCGCTCGGACGACGAGGTTGTCTTCGCCGGTTGGCAATGACGAATCGTCGCAGGAAAAATCCAAGCCATTCTCGTTGTTTGCGTCCTCTTCGATCGTGAGACGATCGAATAATGAAATCGGCGCCATGAGCGTTTCGATTTCGTGAAACCCGTCGGCGCGCTGGCCTTTGATCTCAAAGGAAAGATTGATCTTCGCCGGCGCCAAAAGCTGCATACCTTTATCTCGCCTAAAATTTCTCGGAATCACAGAATGAAGTCGCCTCCGATCGAAGCCAGGGACCGATTGATTGTAGCCCTCGATTTCCCAACCCAAGCGAAAGCGCTCGCGCTTGTTTCCGTGCTCTCGGGTTTCGTTTCCACCTACAAAATCGGGCTGCAACTCTACACCGCCGCGGGTCCTGCCATCGTCCAGGCCGTGGCCGCGACGGGCGCAAAAATATTTCTCGATCTCAAGCTGCACGATATTCCGAACACAGTCGCGAAAGCAGTCGCGGCTGCGGGTGAGCTCGGCGTGCACGTGCTCACGGTTCATCTCAGTGGCGGCAGCGCGATGCTGCGCGCGGCGGTGGAAGCGAAGCCGCCCGGACTTTCGCTGCTTGGTGTGACCGTTTTGACCAGCGCAAGTCAGGAGACGCTCGCTGAAATAGGAATCACCTCGGAGCTGCAAGGGCAGGTCGTTCGCCTGGCTGAGCTCGGCCAAAAATGCGGCGTGGATGGATTGATCACCAGTCCACACGAACTCCGCGTTCTTCGCGAGCGACTTGGCCAGGAAATGACGCTTGTCACGCCGGGCGTGCGTCCAGGGTGGGCCGCGGCCGATGATCAAAAACGGTTTACGACGCCGAGCGAAGCGTTAAAAAGCGGCGCCGATTACCTCGTCATCGGCCGGCCGATAACCGCCCACGCCGATCCTCCCGCCGCGATGAAACGTCTCCTCGAGGAGATCGGTGGGTAACTAATCGGCATGCTCGACGAGCTGCTTCTCTACGACGACTTGGAGCCGAAATCAGCCGCGTTGAACATGGCGGTCGATGAAGCATTGCTCGAGAGCGCAACTTCGCCCGCGCTTCGGTTTTATCGATGGCGCGCTCCGGCGATTTCGTTCGGCTGTTTCGGCGTTTATGCCGACGTGGCCGCTCAACGCGAGCAACATGAAATCGTCCGACGTTGGACTGGAGGCGGAACCGTTCCGCATGGAAACGACCTGACGTACTCGGTGATCATTCCGGCCCCGCACGCTTTTTTCGCGCGCTCGTCTCTCGAGATTTACTCCGGGTTGCACGAAGCGATCCGGCGCGCCCTCCAGCAAAACGGCATCAGCGCGCTGCTGGCAAACGCGGCGGCGCCGAAGCTTTCGGAAGATTGCTTTGCCAATGCGGTGCGAGCGGACGTGATCAGCCAGGGCCGAAAGATCGCGGGTGCGGCGCATCGCCGATCGCGCGCGGGACTGTTGCACCAGGGAAGCATCCAGCTGGATAACCTGCCGGGCCGGTTCAAAGAAGATCTCGCCCGGATAATCTGCGATCGGTTCGAACGGCAAACCCTTTCGCCCGCTGTCCTCGAACGCGCGGCCGAGATCGCAGCCGCCAAATACGGAACCCCCAAATGGTTGATGCGCCGCTGACGAAATAGCAACCGCGCTCGCGGGAGAAGCTTGCGCTGGATTGGCCCTCCTTCTATCGTGCGCTTGTGGAAGTTTTCGTAAATTCGCCTGCTGCCTCAACCTCGCGGAATGGAGCTTTGGCCCAGGTCAGTCTCGGCGTGCGCAAAGAGATGGAAGAAGTTGAATCGCGTATCGTCCAGCAAGCCGCCGAGTTCGATCCGGCGATCGAAGGTTATGTCACGTATGCGATCGGCGGCCGCGGCAAACGGCTTCGGCCGCTCGTCGCGCTTTTGAGCGGCGGCGCGAGTGGCGGGGTGACCCCTGGGCACGTGAACCTGGCGGTAATCGTCGAGTTGATTCACATCGCCACCCTGGTGCACGACGACATTATGGATGAAGCGGAACGCCGCCGTGCCCAGCCGACGGTGAACGCGCGCTGGGGAAATTCCCTGAGCGTGCTGCTGGGCGATTGCCTATTCGCGCAGGCCTTGAATCTCTCCACCGATTTCGACAACGCGCAGATCAGCCGCGTCATCGCCCGCGCCGCGCGGGAAGTTTGTTCCGGAGAAATCATCCAGACCCAGCGCCGCTTCGATCTTCACCTCGGCATCGGGGATTATCTGCGCATCGTTGAAATGAAAACCGGCTCGCTCTTTGCGGCGGCGGCTGAGCTCGGCGCGGTGCTCAATGGAGCGGATGCGGAGACCACGCGAGCGCTGAAGGATTTCGGGCGGAAAATTGGCGCAGCCTATCAGATTTATGACGATTGCCTGGATATCGCCGGGAGCGAGGCGGACATCGGCAAGACGCTCGGAACGGATTTGCGCAAAGGAAAAATGACGCTGCCGGTTCTGATGCTGCTCGGCTCGGCGCCGGCCGGGGAACGCGAGCGTTATTGCGAACTGATCCTCAACGAAAAATCGAGCGCAATCACGGAGCTTCTCAGAATGGATGCGCCGAATGGCGCGTTAAAGTCGGCGGTCGACACGGGAGAGGAATCGGTGCGCGATGCCCAGGCAGAATTGGATGCGCTGCCCTCGAATCGCTACACGGATTATCTTCTTCAGTTGGGTGATGCGCTTCGAGAAATGCTCGATCAATTTCGTGTTTGATGGACGGGACGGCGCCCCTCCCCCAAAGGGTGTTCGAATGGCCCAGATAAAGATTCGCGAAATGCCGCAGGACGAGCGGCCGCGGGAAAAGTTACTTGCGCGCGGAGCTGCAGCGCTCACCGATCCGGAACTGATCGCGATCCTGCTCCGAACTGGTTTGCCGGGCGCCAACGCCGTGGATGTGGCCCGCCAGCTCTTGAAACGCTTCGGTTCTCTCTCGGCTCTGAGCCGCTGCACCGTAAAAGAAATCGTCGCCATTCCCGGAATCGGAGAGGCAAAGGCGATCCAGCTTGCCGCTGCCTTCGGACTCGGCCAGCGCCTGGCGAACGAGCGGTTGTCCCGGCAAAAACTCGACTCGCCCGAATTGGTGCACGAGCTGGTAGCAGCGGAAATGCGCGCCCTGCACAAGGAATCTTTGCGCGTCATTCTGCTCGATACGCGCTATCACTTGCTGCGAATGGAAGAGGTATCGCTCGGCAGCGTCAACGAAAGCATTGCTCACCCTCGTGAGATTTTTCGGCCGGCGATGATTGCGTCCGCCTACGCGGTTATCGTGGTGCACAACCATCCTTCCGGCGACCCCTCTCCCAGTCAATCCGATCACAGCCTAACGAGGCGTTTGGCGGAGGCGGCCGAGCTTTTGCAGATCAAGTTGCTCGACCACATCATCATTGGTGCGCCGGCCGAGGGGCGGTTGCCGTATTTTAGTTTTAAGGAGGCAGGCGTGCTTTGAAAATTCACAAGACCGCAATCGTCGAGGAAGGCGCGCAACTCGGAGACGGGGTGGAGATCGGTCCGTATTGCATCATCGGCGCCGGCGCAGTCATCGGGGAGAAGTGTGTGATTCAATCCCACGTCGTGCTGGAAGGCGCTGTGAAAATGGGCGCGGGCAATTTCATCGGGCACGGCGCGATCATTGGTGGCATCCCGCAGGATTTGAGTTTTGATGCGGAAACGAAAAGCGCGGTGGAGATCGGCGCCCGGAATGTGATTCGCGAATACTGCACCATCCATCGCGGCAGCTCGGAAGGAAGCGCGACGGTTTTAGGCGATGGCAATTTCCTTATGGTCGGCACGCATCTGGGTCACAATTGCCTGCTCGGAAACGGCGTGGTGATCGCGAACGATTGCCTGCTCGGCGGATACGTTCGCATCGACGACAAGGCATTCATTGGCGGCGGATCGCGCTTTCACCAGGGGATCCGGATGGGACGCCTCGTCATGGCCGAGGGCCGGTTCACAAAAAGTCTTCCGCCTTTTCTTGGCGCGGCGAAGAACCAGGTCTACGGCGTGAACATCGTGGGCCTGCGCCGGGCAGATTTCAGCGCGGCAGATCGCGATGAAATCAAACGCGCGTTCAAGCTGCTTTATCGCGGCGGACTGAACACGAAACAGGCTTTGGAAAAAGCGCGAGAGATGGAATTCGGTCCCGCCGGCCGTGAGTTCTTCGAGTTCGTCGCCAACGCCGGCAAACGCGGCATCGTCGCCGCCGGCGGCGACGCGATCGAGGATTAGGAGGAAGCCAGCGCCAGGAACGCGAGCATGCGTCCGGTGCGGCCCTTTTCGGCGCGATACGAATAGTAGCGCGTCAGATCGCAGGCGGTGCAGACGGCGGAGTCGTTCACTTTCGTGACGCCGAGAGCACGGCATTGCCGCACGATCTCAGCGGCGAAATCGATTTCATAATGCGGCGGACGGATACAGGGGCTGAGTTGGGCGATCAGATCGGAAGGGCGGGAACCAAAGTGCTTCACCATCGATTCGATGGCGTTCGGGACCACACCAAGCTCCGTGCCTTTTTTCCCTGAATGCACCAGCCCGATCGCACCGAAGCGTTGATCGACCAAATAAACAGCGCAGCAATCAGCGACGTAAATGCCGAGACAGACTTTTCTCTGGTTTGAGATCAGGCCGTCGCAACCGGCGAAACATTCATCGCGTTCAATGGCGTCGTCGACGACGGCGATTCGGTTTCCGTGGATCTGTTGCGCCGTGACGAATGCCCGATCGCCAGCCCCATATGCCTTGCGAACTTCGCGATGAGCGTCATCGAGTTTGGCCAACGTCGCCGCCTTGTCGTGGGTAACCTCAATGCCCGGAACGCGGGTTGTGAAACCGTGAACGACGGCGCTGATCGCGCCGAGCGCCGGGAATTGTTCAGCCGGAAGCTGACCCGCGCTCACTTAGCGGATCGAGTGGTGCGAGTCGTGGTCGTGCGCGTTTGCACCGGCTCCCGGATGCCAGCGTGGTTCAATTCCAGCGGACTTGGCTTGGGCGCGGGGGTCGGACGGGCATCGGTCTTGAGTTTTTGCCGCGTCTTCGGCTCGTCGAGCTCGTTCGAATAGGTGACTTCAGTCGCGGTGACGCGATCGAATTCCGCCAGAGCGGTGTTGTAGTTGTAGAGTGCCTGCAACCGGTTCGATTGCGCCTGCGTTACCTGCACGCGGGAATCCAAAACTTCCAACTGCGTGCCGGCGCCTGCGCTCAAGCGCGCGCTCGCGAGTCGCAATGCTTCCTCAGCCTGGCCGACACTTTCCTCCGTCGCCTTAACTAGCTCAGCGCTCTGCTTCAAATTTGAATCCGACTGCTGCACCTCCAGCTCGACCTGCCTTCCTGAATCATCCAGCGTGATCTTGGATTCTTCCAGGACTGCGCGCGCCTGCTTGACCTGGCCGTAGGTCGATCCCCAATCCCAAATCGCCCAGCTCCCGGTCGCGCCAAAAATATAGCCGCTGCTCACGTCGCGCGGACTGTCGCTGAAAGCGGAACTGCGGACTTCCGTTCCGCCGGAGGCGCTGATCTGCGGAAAATAACCGGAGCGCGCGACTCGGACCTGTTCGGCGTTGCTGAGCACGATTGCTTTCTGTTGTTTCAAGAATGGTCGCCGTTCCTTGGCCAGCGCAATCGCCTGGGTCAGGGGCATGCGGCGCGGATGATATTGCAGTTCGCCGATCGCTTCGAGCGGCGCAGCATCACCGCGGTTCGGATTGAAATCGAGACCCAACGTCTTCGCGAGTTGGAGCTGCGAAATGCGATAATTATTTTGGGAGGCGATCAGGTTCGGGTACTGGTTCGAGAGAGCGACCTGGGCCTGGAGCACGTTGAAGCGCGGGACGGTGCCTGCTTCGAAACGGTTTTGCTGATCCTGGAGCTGGCTCTTGAGGAGGCTGATCGATTGTTCCTGCACTCCGATCAGGGCGCGGTTCAGAAGAACCTGATAGAACTGCTGGCGGACCGTCGCGACGACGGTGTCGATCGCATTTCTAAAACCGTAATAGCTGCTGTCGCGCGTGAAATCCGCCGCGCGAATCTGGGAAATGATCCGGCCGCCGGCGAAGATTACCTGGGTTGCCTGGAGACGGACCTGATAGGAGCGCTCCGAGACGGCAATAGCACTGAAGCTCGAGGTGTCGCCCGGGGTCGCTCCTGGCGCCGGAGTCGGCGTCGGCGCATCGGCGGGTCCGCCGTGGTTCACACGCAAATGCGGATCGGTGTCGGAAAATGTGCCGGTCATGTTGATCTGCGGCAGGATTTCCGCGCGCATCTGAATGTAGAGGCCTTTGGTCCGCTCGATTTCCTGCCGCGCTATTTGAATCGTGGGATTTTGCCGGAGCGCCGTCAGGATCGCCTGCTCGAGAGTAAAACGCGGGACCTGGGAATAAACGCTGACAATCTCGGTGCCGGCCAACATTGGCCGAGGCGGCGGCAAGAGCGCGAGGACGGTGACAAGGAGCAGGAAGGACGAGAAAACTTTTCGCATGGAAAGAAAACGCAGGAGTGAACTGTAACAGATGGTGATCGGCGAAGAAGCGAAGAGATTCTGCTTTAGCGCTGAGTGCTATGCAAGGGGCGTGCCGCGTCCTCTGTTTGTAACTTAAACTGCTCTCGAATAGCTGTTTAAAATATTAAGGTTGATTGTTTGCCCGGCCGATTAATCCCGCGTTCGGGATCAGCGCGTTCCATTTTCGAAACGCCGGGAGGTCAGCAGGTCGCGACGCGATTTACTGCGCAGCGGCGGATCGTCGTTGGTCTGGCAGTAATCGTGAATCTTGGTGTAGATCTGGAGCCAGGCTTTCTGCTCGGCGGGTGTCAGGTGGGCCATGACTTTCATCAGGTTCCCCACCATTTCCTCGCGGATACGCCGGACGAGGGCGGTGCCTTTTTCGGTGATGCAAACCATGACCTTGCGCCGGTCTTCGCGCGCGACCGATCGCACCACGTATCCGAGGTTCTCCAGCCGCGCCACCAGCCCACTTGCCGCAGCCGTGGTGTGGCCCATTTTGCGCGCGATCTCAGACATGGTCAGGACTTCCTTGTGATCGAGCGCGGCCAGGAGAAAGAATTGCGGGAAGGAAACGTTGCCGGGCGCGAGCTCCTTGCAAAGATGGAGCACGAAACAACGCTGCATCTCCAGGATGATGTGGGAGAGCCGCTCGGCATCAGCGCGGAACTGGGCGATTCCGTTAAGATTAAGGTGCGTGGCGGCGGCGGTATTCAACGGGCATAAGCTAAAATGCTCGCGGAGGGTGTCAAACGCCGTCCGTCAGAAATGGGAACTCAATCGAGAGAAAGAACGGGAACCACGCTTCCGCTTCGAAAAACTTCGTGCGCCGGCACTCGCAGCAGTGCGTTCGCGCGGCTCAAACCGTAAAGGGCGTGCGACTCCTGCCGCCCGATGACGTTGAATCTGCCGCGAAGCAGTTGGCCGCGCACGTAATGAGGCCGGTCGCCGTCGTTCTGCACTTCTCCGGCGAGCGTCGCGTCGGTTGCCGGGAGGGAAAGTTCATCTGGACGAGCGCCTCTCAGCTGCAGAATCGCCGGCCGGACAAAGAGAAGAAAAGTAATGAAGGCCGAGACCGGATTGCCCGGTAATCCAAAAATCGCGCAGCCGCCGGCGCGCCCGAAAAGGAAGGGTTTGCCGGGTTTGACCGAGACGCGCCAAAGATCCGTCTGCGCGCCGACTGCGCTCAAGGCCGGCTTGACCAGATCGCGCGCGCCAACCGACACCCCTCCCACGACGACAAGAACGTCGTACTCGAGGCACCGCCGCAAAGCCGCTTCGATCGCTTTCGCGTCATCGGGACAATGCTCCACGCGGATATCGGCGACCCCACATTTCTCGACGAGCGCCTGCACCAGGATCGAGTTGCTTTCATAAATTTGTCCCGGCCCGAGCGAGCCGCCCGGCGGGATCAGTTCGTCGCCCGTAATAATGAGTGCGGCCCGGACCGCGCCTCCCACCTCGATTTCGGCGAACCCCTGCGCCGCCAGCAATGCCAATGTTTGTGGCCGAACCCGGTCGCCGATCCCCACAATTTTCTGGCCCTCGCTCAAATCCGATCCGCGCCGGCGAATAAAATCTCCGGGCGCAACTTCCGTCTCGATGAAAATTTCCGAGCCGTCGTGCCGAACGTCCTCCTGCATCACGACCGCATCCGCTCCCACAGGCAGCGGCGCGCCCGTGAAAATTCGAATCGCTTCGCCGGGCGCGAATACCAAACGGCGATCGACTCCCGCGGGTTGTTCGCCGATGACGCGCTGCCCTTTTCCAACTCCGCAAGCAAGGGCCACGACTGCATATCCGTCCATGGCGGAATTGTCGAAAACGGGAAGGGCCAGTCGCGCCCGGATATCCCGCGCGGCGAATTCCTCGCACGCTTGAATCAGCGGCAGGAGACGGGCGGGAAGCGGCGCGACCTTGTTGAGAATGTGCGCAAGGGCTTCCTCTTCGGTGATCACAAGTTTTGTCTCGGTTCGGCAGACCGCTGCGGCGCGGTGTGGTTGACGAGTATCCGCCAACCCCATATTCTCGCAATCTGTTGGTGAGGTGGCTGAGTGGTCGAAAGCAGCGCTTTGCTAAAGCGCCGTACTCCAAAAGGGTACCGAGGGTTCGAATCCCTCCCTCACCGCCAGCTTTCGGCCCTCCGATTCGCCCGCTTATGGATCGTTGACCGTCGGCAATCCCTGGAATCCGACAGACTCCCGGAGCTCTTGCATCGGGAAAGCTGGACCGGGATCGTTCTTCCGCTCCGGCGCGATGTCTTCGTGACCGCACACGTCGTCGAGCTTGTAGCGTTCGACCAGCGCTTTCGCGGCGGCGAAACAGACATCGAGTTGCGCCTGCGGATATTTCTCCCACAACGACATGCCGCCGCCGTTCTTGTGCTTCGCGCTCAGAGCGCCGGCTTCCAGGGGATGTTTCTGGAACGCCATCGGGCCATTGGGCGTCTGGGTAACGCTGTCGCCGGCGTTCGCAAGCTCGATGCCGATCGCGAAAGCGTTGCAACCGATCCGAACTCCGTCGGTCGGGTCCTTCCAGCGGCTTATTCCCGCATGTCCGGCCGTCCGGTCGAAGGCGCGGCACTGAAACACGGTGCCGTCGCGATCGATAATAATATGAGCACAAGCGCCGTGCGCTTCGGGGCTCCTCCAGAACTCGATGGAGCTCTTCGCGGTCATTCCGGAAGTGAAATGGATAACCAGAAGGCGGCGGACAGGCATGGCGTTTCCGCCATCGAGGATCTCAAGCGTTGCGTCGGCGAAAAGGTGGGCGGGCGTAACGTTCATAAGGGGAATGGTTGGGGGTGATGGTCGATCTGGGGAGAGATCCTCATTGGCAACTCCGCGCTACCGATACCGCTCGGGAGGCGGAGCTTCCTCTTCTGGAGTTGGCGGCGTTTCGGCAGCTTCCGTTTCCGGGTTGGCCGTCGAGGGGGCTTTCTTCTTTTCCTTTCGCTTCTTTTTCTGGTCGCCAGTGCTCTCGACAAACACCCGGCGCTGGAGCGTGCTGCCCGTTTGCGCAGGCAACAGGACTTCCTCATAGCGCTTTGTTTTGGAGGCGCATCCACCTCCTCCGAGGGCGATAGACAAGATGGCGAAAATAGCGATTAGGCGGTGATGCATAGAAACAATGGATCCTTCGCCGGTGAGCGAATCAGGAACTCGCCTTTTCGGCAAGAATAACCGGACGCCGGTTGCAATTTCCGGCGCAAGACCCGCTGAATTCGTACCGAATGTTTGGTGTTGAACGGCGAAAGGGCCGCATTACTGTGCGCATCTTTATGACCGGCCTTTCCCTGTTTCGAACCGCGATCGGCCTCGCCATCGTCGCACTCTGCGCCAGCTGTGCTGAATTCGAACCTGTCCCCTACGCAGACCAGAGTGCGCCCACGGCTCCCACGCCGATACCCGGGTACTGGCACGGCGACGGAATTCCGGGAACGCCCAAGATCATCGTCAACGTGACCGATCAGCGCGCTTACTTTTACAAAGGGAAACACCTCGTCGGCGAATCGACCGTGTCCACCGGCAAGGCCGGATTTTCCACGCCGCCAGGCCAGTATCGGGTGGTCTGGAAAGACAAGGATCACGTCTCGACTGTGTTCGGCGATTACGTGGACGACTTCGGCAACGTCGTGAAATCGAATATCGACTCCCGCAAAGATCCGCAGCCGAAGGGAGCGCATTACGACGGCGCCCGCATGCCCTACGCCATGTTTTTCCGGGGCGGTTACGCCATGCATCAAGGTTATGTTCCGCCCTACGCGGCTTCGCATGGTTGCATCCGGGTGCCCAAGGAAATGGCCGGCTACTTCTTTGATGCCGCCCCCCTGGGGACGGTGGTCATCGTGAAGGAGTGATAAAACGCTGAAATGCTAAAATTCTGAAAAGCTGAAATTTGTAAAGGCAGCTCTCCCCATTTCAGCGTTTCAGCATTTCAGTTTTTTTCCCTTAGCCCGGCGGCCACGCCAGGGCCCGCTTCCCGAGCACGTGCACGTGCAAATGCGGCACGCTCTCTCCCGCATCAGGGCCGCTGTTGATCACGACGCGATAACCGGACGTCAATAAATCCAGCTTTTCCGCCACGGTGCGCGAAGCGAGGAGCAGCTTCCCGAGCAACGCCTGGTCCGCCTCGGTCGCATCCGCCAGTCGCGCCACCACACGTTTGGGCACGATCAAGACATGTACCGGCGCCTGCGGATTCACATCGCGAAACGCCAGCACCTCGTCATCTTCCCAGACGATGTCGGCCGGAATTTCGCGCCGGACGATCTTTTCGAAAATGGTCACAGGCGTTTTCGGACGGGCGCTGCCGCGTCAGCGAATAAAACAGCGCAGATGCTCGAGCTCCGAATTCGACGCTAGCCGCTCCCGCACAAAACAAATGACTTCCTCGCGCAACGTGTCGCAGGTGCGCGTCCAGGTTTTCGCGCCGCGGAGATGTTTCACGCATGCCTGCAAATCGCAGAGGTGCAGATTGTCGGCGCGTGCGGTCACGAGCGCGCTGATCCGCTTTTCCAAGCCGTCGAAAAACGCGAGCTCGTAACCCGCGCCCGCTTCCTGCGCAATCTCGAGCAGCGAAAACGAAACCGGCGGCGGCGACGGGACAAAGAACGGAACGATCTCCTTGTAGCCGATCACTTTCAAAACGTAGCGGACCGTTTGCGAAAGCTGATCGAACGGGACCACCGACTCGTCGTTCCGCAGCCGCAAATAAAACGCGATGCTTTCCGTGACGTGGTCCGTCAGCCACCATTTCGGGTAACCCGCCTCGTTCGCGGCGCGCGTGATCGCAGCATGGAGCCAGGCCTGATCGAACTCGAAGAGCTGGCCCGAATCGCAACGCAGGTAGGGAAATTCTTCTTTAAACGCGACCATGAGTTTCGACTTTGGTTTCGGTTTCGCGCGCTGGAACTGTCGCCGCGACCGTTTGGGGTCCGAACAATTCCGGCTGAAGCGCATTCGGTTTGATCCGGCGGCCCAGCGCCTGAATGGCGTCGACAAATTCATCCGCGTCCTCAAACCGGCGATGGACGGACGCGTAACGCAGATACGCGACTTCATCGATCTCGCGCAATTTCTCCAGCACCTTCGTGCCGATCATCGCCGACGGAACTTCCCGGCCGCTGGTTTCCAGTTCGTGCACGATTTCGTCCACGGCCGTCTCGAGCGTGACGAGACTGATCGAGCGTTTCTCGCACGCTTTGGCCAGGCTGTTCACGAGTTTGCGCCGATCGAATGGTTCATGGGTGCGGTCGCGCTTGATCACGCGGAGATCGGAGCGCTCGATTTGCTCGTAAGTGGTGAACCGGTACGCGCACTGTAAACAAACGCGGCGGCGGCGGATGCTGGAACTATCACGAGACTGGCGGGAGTCGATGACTTTGTCGTCACGAAAGCCGCACTTGGGACAACGCATAGTGTCGGCGGAGTAAGTAACACACCATAAGTTGTGGCGTCAACGCTTTGCGCGAGAATTCTTTTCTCGCTCTTTCGTCGTGCTGATGTTACCACGAAACCTGATCACAAATGGCGCACGATGTTTTTGTAAGTCACTCCGCTAAAGACAAGACGGTCTCCGACGCTCTCGTGGCCAGGCTCGAGGCAGAAGGCATTCGGTGCTGGGTGGCGCCGCGTGACGTCGTGCCGGGCGCTGACTGGGGCGAATCGATCATTGATGCGATCGAATCCAGCCGGATCATGGTTTTGATTTTTTCCGCCAGCGCCAATGGATCGCCGCAGATAAAGCGAGAGATCGAACGCGCGGTCGACAAAGGCGTTTACACCATTCCCTTTCGGATCGAAGACGTTCGGCCGACAAAAGCGATCGAGTATTTCATTTCCAGCGCGCATTGGTTGGATGCGTTTTCGCAGCCTCTTGGCGAGCATCTCGATAGCCTCGCGAAAACGATCAAAGCGATCCTGACGGCGTCCCGGCCCAGCTCAGCTCCCGAAATGGCGCCGCCCTTCGCGCCGCAATTTGAAAACACCCCAGTGAGCGTTCCCGATGTGAATCGATCGCAAGCCCAGCGCGCGCCGGAACCGGTCAGGTTCCCCGCCGCGCCGCCGCCGCCGCCGGTCGAGAAACCTCGGCCACTCTCACCGGCATCCGCCGCACCCCAGCCCCCAAAAAAGACAATGACGCCGGTTATCCTTGTGATCCTCGCGGTGCTTGTCGTTGGCTTTCTCCTTATCGCTGGAGTGGTGGTGTTGTATCTCATCGGGAGCAATTCCAAACAGGAAACAAAATCCACCCCGTCCCAAGTCTCCTCTTCGCCCGCGCCAACAGCATTGTCTCCCCAAACCTCCTCCACAGTGGGGAGAAAGCCATCTCCGTCATCGCAAGCCGCGACATCTCCAGCGCCTAATGACCCGAAACTGAAACCGCCCGCGGTGGAAAACACCGACGGAGTCCCATCGGAGAAAGAACTCAAGAAGCTCGCGCTCGATACTCTTCTGCTTTTTAATGACGCCGTCCAAACCAAGAGCTTCAAAGCTTTTCACGCCGAACTCGGGACCGCCTGGAAAAAAGAAACCACTGCGCGCAGGCTCCAGGAAATCTTTCACGAATTCGTGGACAAGAACATCGACTTCGCGGACATCGCCGACGTGGACCCCACCTTTGACGGGTTCCCGTCCATAGAAGAAAACGGCTGGCTCGTGATCAAGGGTCACTACACCCTGCCGGCGAGCGACGTCCTGTTCGAGGTCAAGTATGAAAACGAGGAGGCGAGCTGGAAGCTGGTGGCCCTCAACGTCCAAACGAAGCCGCATCGGCGATAGGCCACCTGCCCTCCGGCTTCCGACCTCCGACCTCCGACCTCCGACCTCCGACCTCCGACTTCTCTCCGATCTCTGACCTCGGACTTGATTCGCTCAACTCCCGCTTCACTCTCCGCTACCCTCGCGGCTGACGCGTCTATGTCGCTCGCCCCACTCGCTCCATTCCGACCTCCGAACCGCCGAAGGACGGATTCGCCGTGGCGAACCTCTGGCTTCCGCTGTTCCCGCCCTCTTCACCACGCCGTAGCTTTAGCGAAGGCGGGTCCCCGCCTGCCACGCCGAAATGTTCATCGAAGGCGGGACCGCGACAGACGATTATTAGAACACTGCACGTCGATTTTCTCCTCGACAGCAATCGGCGGATGTGAAAAGCGCCGAGTGAATGCACGAGAGCTTTTTTCATGAATTCGTCGGCCGCCACCTTCGCGGCGGCTTCGCGATTGTCCGGCTTGAAGCCGCGGATGCGCTCTTGGCGGACGCGCTCGGGCGAGAGGCGATCGCGCGCACTTACATCATCGGATCACAATTCTTTGTCACCATCCGTTCCGGCCTCTCGGACAAGGAACTGTCGGTTACGATCTATCACGAAATTCTCGAAGCGGCGACGGTCGCCTCGATCGATCCACCCGACGGAGTGCGAAATTTCAACGAACATGGATTCGAACGCGCGGCTTACCAGGCGCACGAACAGTTCGGGGAAGTATCTCCGGAGAACCTCGATCGCATGTTGCAATTCTACGGGTTCTGATGACAATCAGTTCATGGCCAATCGCGACACCATCCAGATCGAGCTGGTTAAGTTGCCCGGGGGCGAACGACTGCTACGCCTGGCCGAGCCGCTGACCGGCCTCGCCTTGGAGCGAAAGCTGGATGCGACCCGATCGGTGCATGAGCAAAAGAAACAGCTTCTCGACGTTTTCGAAATCGCCCTCAAACGAGCGGAATTGATTGTTGCCTGAGTGGCCGATCACACAGCGCCGCTACAGGATTAAACTTTCGCCTTCGCCACGTCCTCGCGACCCAGGTTTCGGAAGCTTCTGGAAATCGCGTTTCCCAGCGCACAGGCAGCTGGTCCGACCCGCTCGACTCATTCTTAGCCTAGGCGGTGCCGGGCGTACGCCGCGCCTCAAGTTTGAACAGCCGGCGAGCATCGAAATGCTCTTTTATTTCAGCGGATGTCGAATCAAACAGGTCGTCATTAGCATCGGCGCTATGCAGCGCCGCGCTGAGTTTTCCAAAAATTTCCGAAAGAGATGGAAATCGCGATCTAAAATCGTCTGGCAGGGTTGTGTTATACGCTTGTCCGAGCTCGTCCCCTGCTATACGCGCTCCCCTCGCCCTCGGCGTGAGGCCCAGGGACAGCCAATATTGCTCGATGAAGGTGCGAAGGAGAAACAAGCCAGCGAGTGTCTGACCTGCATTATGAGCCACGATTGCGTCGGAGAAATATTTCCTGTGTTCCTTTGGAAGGGAATCCGGCAATTCGACGGTCTCCAACGGGTCTCGACCGGCAAGCGATAGCTTCAGTCCAGTTCGCCGTACCAAAAAGGAAACGGGTGAACCTTTGCACTGCTGGCACTGGTAAGGGAGAAGAAAGAGTTGGCGGGCTTTAATGCTGTGTTGAAGGAGGCCAGCCGCAAACCGCTGAGCAAGGTCTGCGGGAGGTCGCACAACAGCCTTTTGTCAAACCGGCTGAGGCAATCGTGGTGTCAAGGGAATATGCGGGGGCATCGCCAAGATCTGCGCTATAGGTCGCAGGCGTCCCCAATTAGTGTTTGTTCCCGGGTTAAACGGCCATCTTCCTTTACAGTGGAAGCAAAATGTCTGAATCGTGGGCAACTCGAACAGCAGTGAGGGGTCATCTGTATGAACCGGCAGCGGCGGATCAGATTCGATAGGTTTCGGTCGCCAAGGCAACGTCGATATTGCTAATGCCAGCGATCGTGCCGTCGCCATGGCTGAATGCTCTGCATCCTCAACATAGTCTTTCGCCGTCCCGCCGGAGAATTGAATCCCGGGGACTCTTCGGCTCGCTTCTGATCGGGCGATATGGCCCGCTTGTTGAATCTGTTTTTCGAAAAATTCGGTCTCAATTTCCACGCTCTGATACAAGTGTTTCGAACTGAGAAGCGCTGTCAGCGCCTTGGTCAGCCCGAGTGAAAACTGTGAGCGTAAGAAGGTCTCGGATTGGGATGACATAATTGATCCGGGGTTTGGCTCCAATACGCAGGATATTGGTTGGTGAGAGTGAATGGAGTAACGGTAAGCGACAGCTTTCAAACGCCAAATTTTTCTCGCCATGATTCTGAGTTCCTGACTTAATTCGATTTTGAATCCAGCATTCGCTGCGAAACCCTCAGAATACGCAGGGCGATCCGTGCGAGTGACTCAACAAGTCAATGCCATGAACAAAATAGTACGCTTCTCGCTAATGCTCGCGGTGGTGTTTTGCGTTGTGCGTCTTGTGACGGTCGAAGCCGGCAGGAGGAGTCTTTGGGAATGGGATGATTCCAATGCGATGTTTTACAGGGACGCGCGGAAACATTTTATGGACACAATGGACGGGAACCAATTCCGCTCTTTCAACCAGTCGATGCAGAGCCAGCGGTACTCGAGCGGATCAACCAGAGTGGACAAAACCAAAGAACAGGTAATGAAAGAACAGAAAATTGAGGCCAGTGAGATAGTGTATAATTATGCTCGCGCCTCGAATACGCGTTCTTCAGTCGAAATTTCTGCATCGAAGGGCAATGGCGCAAAGATTAAGTATCAAAACTTGGGTCAGCGAATGCGTGATGAAGCCCCTACGACAGCAAAACAGCTGACTGCGCTAACCGAAAACATGTATCTTGGCCGGTACCATATTTGGGCCGAGCGAGAAGATCACCCCACCTCGGACCCAGATGCCGAGTTTGAGATCGTGAACAAAGTCGAAAAGGTAACGCTTCAGGAAACGAAGTGACCAAGCGGATTCTGGCGGTCGGGGGCGGCGTAGCGGGCGTGGGAGTGCCGGCATGGTCTTTCTTTTCTTCATATCCTCCTCCGCTGTTTCCGGGTGTAACTTTAATCACAGCCGCCCTTTCAGTCGCGATTTGGGCGATCGTTTCCAAAGGACCCAAGAGTGGGCGGCCTAGCTGGAGAATAATTGCGGCGGTAGCTCTACTCAGTTCCTATATAGTTCTGCTGCAGTTCACCACCCTCCCTATTCCGCCTGACAATGACAACCGCGTCCAAATCGGATTTGGCACGGAGAACTGGACCCTAACTAACGCTGGCCAGGGATGGAAAGAGAAGTATCCCTTGATGACCGCCTATGAGATCGCCAATCGCGAATCGGCATTTGACCAACAGCGGGTTCCAATTGTGTGGCGAGCATGGTCAGTCTATGTCTCCGGGATATCTTTGATCGTGCTGTATTTCGTAGGATTTGCCTTGTGGACAGCAGGATTCGCGATACTCGGGATTGGCGGTCCTCAATAGTCCAAATAGCGTTTCGGTCGGCGTCGATTGTTGGAAACTACTCGACTCAGCCGCGGCGACGATTGCCGCCAAGGAACGTGACTTAGTTCTTGATCGGTGCTGCTTTCTACGGGACCGTTCTTTTTGAACGGCGTGCTTTCTCGGCGAATTCGAAACCGACTTTGCCTTTTCCCAATTTCAGGTCCTCTGAAAGGGGACGGCCTTTTTCGAAATGAATTTCGGAAGCAGATCGGTCTTGCCGGTATTGATTAATTTCTGGACCTGCTCTTTCGCGACTTGAGCCGAGACATCAGCGCGGAGGAAATTCGAACTCGGCTTTGTCTTTCTTGGCGGAGAGGACCAGATGGGCGCCGAACTTGTTGCCGCGTTTCGAGACGAAATCTTCGATGAGAGGTGATTTTCCTTCGCTCAGAAGTTCCTTCACCTCTTCGGGTGTGATCTCGTGTTCGCAAAGTTTTTTCGAGAGCTTGAAGACCTGCCGATTGTCCTGGTCGGGTTTGCGCACGTAATAGGCGTCGTCGGTTTCGACGAGCTCGCCGCCGTGCGTCTTGCTTTCGCCGATCACTTTCGCTTTCGAGAGATCGGCTTTCGCGCGCGCTTTGCGCTCGACCGGCTTGCCATCCTTGTCCGTCTTCGCGGCGCGCGGCGGAAATTCCCAGCGAATCTTCGCTTCGTTCCGCACAAGGAAGGCATCGAACGGACGGCCTTTTTTGGAAATGAATCCCTGGATCAAATCGGTCTTGCCTTGCTCGACCAGCCGCACCGCCTGTTCGCGCGTCACTTCCTTTTTGCACATGAGACGCGGGAGGCGAAGCGTCTGCTTCCATTCGCCGTTCTCGCGTTCGCGCAGGACGTAGCTCGAGCCGACTTCGCACAATTCCGCACCGGTCGCGGGATCAGTCCAGAATGATTCGACCGACCCGAGATCCACTTTGTCGCCGAAATCGTATTCGGCTTTCCATTTCTCCGTCTTCTCGTCCTTCACCAGTTTGAGGGTGGCCGCGAAGTTCGCGCGAGTTTTGTTCGAAATGAAACCGTCGAGTGGACCGACGACGCCTTTCTCGACCAGCTCGCGAATCTCGCTTTCCTCCATTTTGCGGCCGCCGATGACCTTGTAGAGCATAAACTCGCCATCCTGCGATTTGTAGCCGCGCAACGTTTCGCGGAGCGGCTTCCCGTCTGTCGGCGAAATGATGTCGGTTTCGCGCGCGACCGAATCGTCCTCCTCAAAACCTTTCACCCGCTCCACGATGCCTTTCGTCTCTCGAACGATTTCGGCCATGAATTTTTCTCGGGAGAACTTCCCATGCTCCATCAACCGCAGCTCGTGCTCCCATTCACCGGTCATGGCCGGGCTGGTTAGATCGGACGCCTTTACTGCTTCGAGAAACTGGATGAGTTGCTCGGCTTTCGCTGTCGGAACGAGTTCGCGCTGCTGGCGATCCATGTACTTCTGGTAGATCAGGCCGTCGATCGTATCGGCGCGCGTCGCCGGCGTGCCGAGGCCGCGCTCTTTCATCGCCTCGGCCGATTCTTCGTCCTCGACTAGTTTTCCCGCGGTCTCCATGGCGGAGAGCAACGTCGCTTCCGTGTAACGCGGCGGCGGCTTGGTCGTTTCCGAGTGCAGAGTGGCTTCGATTGTCTTCGCCTGATTATTGTCTTCGGCGCTCAGGGCTGGCAGCGCCTTCCCCGAGTCGTCATCGACCGTGCTCTTGCCGTAGACTTCGAGCCAACCGGCGGAGGTAAGCACTTTGCCTTCGGTTTTGAATTTGTGCGCGCCGATCTGGCTAAGACGCGTGGTAATGTCGAATTCGGCCGCGGGGAAAAAGACGGCAACGAAGCGCCGCGCGACCATCTCGTAAATTTTCGTTTCCGCCTCATCCAAATGCTTCGCTTCGGACGCGGTCGGGATGATGGCGAAGTGATCGCTGACCTGCGCGTTATTGAAAATGCGCTTGTTAGGCCGGACCCAATTCTGCGCCAGAACTTTCTCGGCGTGGGTTTGGAGGGAACCGGAAAGATTGGCCAATGTTTGCTTCACCACAGACTGATAATCTTCCGGCAGTGCACGCGAATCCGTGCGCGGGTAGGTCAACATTTTGTGCCGCTCGTACAACGCCTGCGCGATCTGGAGCGTGCGTTTGGCAGAGAATCCGAAGCGGCCGTTGGCCTCGCGTTGCAGCGTGGTGAGATCGTAAAGACGCGGCGCGATCTGCGAGCTCGCTTTCTTCTCTTCGGAGACGCTGGCCAGCGGATGTCCCTGGCACGCCGCGACGACTGCTTCGGCCGTCGCCTGATCCCACATGCGGTCGATCCGATCGTGCTCATCGTCGTTCTTTTTGAAATTCTCTCGCTGATAAACGCCTTCGTATTCGCCTTTCGCGACGCCGAATTTCGCCGTAACGCGCCAGTAGCCGCGCGGTTTGAAATTCCGGATCTCTAGCTCTCGCGCATAAACGATCGCGAGCGTGGGCGTCTGCACCCGGCCGACCGACGCGACGTTGCCTCCGCGCGAACCGAACATCCGTTTCGTGATCGCGCGCGTGCCATTGATGCCGATGAGCCAGTCGCTCTCGCTGCGGGAACGGGCGGCGTCGGCCAGCCCCTGCATCTCGGCGCCGTCGCGCAGTTTGCTGAAACCGTCGCGGATGGCTTGCGGCGTCATCGATTGCAACCAGAGCCGTTTCACGGGGTGTTTGTTTTTCGCGAGCTGCGTGAGGTAGGTAAAAATCAATTCGCCCTCGCGGCCGGCGTCGCAGGCATTCACAACTTCCGTGATGTCCTTGCGCGCGATCAGTTTTTTGAGCTGAGCGAATTTTCCTTTGGAACTTTCGCTCGGCTTGAGCTCGAATTTTTCCGGGATGATGGGCAGCGTCTCGAGCCGCCAGAAGCCGTATTTTTTCTTATCGATGTCCTCCGGCATCAACAGTTCCACGACGTGCCCGACCGCGGAAGAAATGACGTATTGGTCGTTCTCGAAGTGGTCCCCTTTTTTCGGGACTTTCCCAAGCGCGCGAGCAAGGTCGGCGGCGACGCTGGGTTTCTCGGCGATGATGAGCGATTTAGACATTTTCTGCTGTGAGGAAAAACGTGCAGCCTTGAAAACCAGCGGGACGTTTAGGAGGCGGCTCCGCCAGTTTCACGAAGTATTTTCCGGGCAACTGTCTTACCAGTCCCTTTTGCTCAAGGCGGAGGAGGGTAGAAGAGACCGTCTCGCTTGGCAAATCGGATTTCATTTCGGCCGATCACGGGACGATCACGACGCGCACGTCGTCACTGAATTTTTCCAGGCCACCGAGCGCGGCGTTTACGGCGTTGGCCTCGAGCGGGACCGTGCGGATGATGCCATGCGATAACTCGAGCTTTCCGGTTCGCGCCAAATCCAGAAGCACCGGGATCTCGCTCGCAAGATGATCTGACACACCGATGATCTCGGCCTCCTTGTTTAAGATTTCGGAGTACGGGGCTATTTCAAAACTTTGTTGCGTGAGCCCAACGAGCCCGGCCCGGCCGAGGATCGCCAGCGACTGCACGGCTTGCCGCATCGTGACTGGTAAGCCGACCAATTCCAGCGCGACGTCCACCCCACGACCGTCCGTCAGTTCTTGAATTTGCGCGACGGGATTGCCGGCTGAGGCATCAATGGCAACGGCGCCGAAACGTTTCGCGAGCGCGAGCTTGCCAGGATTGATATCGACAGCGAACACCCGCGCCGCGCCAAGATGTTTCGCCAATTGAATCGCGGAAATGCCCAGCCCGCCCACGCCAAAGATCGCGACGGTTTCGCCGACACGCAGTCGAGCTTTATTGAGCGCGTGCAAGGACGTGGCGGAGGAGCACATCAGGATGGCGCCCTGATCGAACGGAATTTCGTCCGGCAAACGAAACACGCTGCGCCCAGGCACGACAATGAACTCCGCATACCCGCCGTCGCGATGTTTCCCGATCATCTGTCCTGTCGGGCAAAACTGCTCGGTGCCGGCTTTGCAAAACCGGCATTGGCCGCAGGTCACAAGGTAATGGACACAGATGCGATCGCCTTTCGTAAACGCGGAAACGTCCGCGCCCGTTTCTTCCACGACCCCCGCAACTTCATGCCCAAGTGTGATCGGCAGAAATTGAACCGGCGACACTCCCGCGCGGTAATGCACATCGGAATGGCAAATGCCCGCGGCTTTCACGCGGATCAACACATCTCCCGCGCCGATCGGTGGGATCGCGACCTCCTGCTCCCCGAGCGGCGAACCGGTTTTAACGAGACGAACGGCTTTCATCCGCCACAGGATCGCAGCTACGACAGCTTCACGAAATATTTCCCGGGCAACTGTTTCACCAATCGCTTCAGCTCGAGGCGCAGAAGAATTGAGGAGACGGTGCCGCTCGGCAATTCAGACTTCGTGGCGATGTCGTCGATCGATGTTTCCGTCGCCTCAATCGCATCGTAGACGCGGCGCTCGTCGTCGGTGAGAAGCGGCAAAACGCGCACGGCTGCTTCCGGCGACGGTTTGGTTTCCGGAAGCAGGATCTGCAGGTCGTCGAGCAGGTCGTTCGCGTCCATCACCAGTTTGGCGCCTTGCTGGATCAACCGATTCGATCCCTGGGCGCTCGGCGCATTGATGTGGCCGGGCACGGCGTAAACCGACCGGCCTTGCTCGAGCGCTTGCGCGACGGTGATGAGTGCTCCGCTATTGAGGCCGGCTTCCACCACCAACAGACCATGGCTCCAGCCGCTGATAATTCGGTTGCGCATCGGAAAGGTTTGCCGGTCGGGTTCGATCTCCATCGAGAATTCGGAAACGATCGCACCGTTGCCGCTCCGGATTTTTTCCGCGAGAGCGGCGTTCTCCGGAGGATAGAGTTTCGACAAACCGGAGCCGATCACTGCAATAGTCCGGCCTTTGGCTGCGAGCGCGCCATGGTGTGCGGCGGTGTCGATCCCGCGCGCGAGGCCACTGATCACCGTGAGACCCGCGTAAGCGAGCTGATAGGAAAGCTTCTTGGCCGATTCCATTCCGTAATGGGTTGTGCGGCGCGATCCGATCACGGCGATCGCGTGTTGATCGCGCTCACTCAGTTCGCCCCAAACGTAGAGCACGATCGGCGGCGCGTGGATCTCGCGGAGCTGGCGCGGATAAAGCGGCGATTCGGCAGTAATGACGTTTGCTCCGAATTGACGAATGCGCTCGAGCTCGGCCGGCAGATCGACGATCTCTTCCCAGCGGACAATCTGGTCCGCGACGTCCTTCCCGATTCCTTCGACGGCGCGCAAAGCGTCTCTTCGCGCGGCGAGGACGCGACCCGGCGTTTCAAAAACGTCGAGAAGCTTGCGCAATCGCACCGGCCCCATGGTCGGAAGCATGTTGAGCGCGATGCAGGCTTCGGTGGGGGTCATCGATCTACAAGTTGGCGAACGTCGGCGGCTCGACGAAGTCTCGCTCTACCAAGGCAGAGACGGAAGGCTAAAAAGGAATCTCGTCGCCGTCGGGTTCTGAAGGGGCTGCTTTCGGGGGCGGCGCGGATTTGTTGCTGGAACGCGGCGCGCTGGAACCTTCCTCATCTCCACCACCACCGCCGCCGCCGCCCGGCCGGCCGCCGATGAGTTGAAGTCCTTCACCAACGACTTTGAGCTTGGTCCGTTTTTGTCCGGATTGCTTGTCGTCCCAGGAGTCGAGTTGAAGCCGCCCCTCGATCAAAACCGGACGTCCTTTCTTTAAATACTCGCCGGCGATTTCCGCGGTCCGGCCCCACAAAGTCACATCGACAAAAGTGGTTTCTTCGCGTTTCTCGCCGTTGTCGGCGGTGTAAACGCGATTCACGGCCATGCCTAATTCCGTGACGGCGGTTCCCTTGGGGGTGTAGCGGACTTCGGGATCGCGCGTGAGGTTTCCGAGCAGGATGACTTTATTGAAACTGGCCATGCCGCCGTTCTAGCGGAATTACTTGGCCTCGGCCAACTTTTTCGCGGGTCGTTCGACCTTCGGCCGCAGACGCTGGTAGCTCTGGCGATAAACTTCCGGATCGAGTTTAAACTTCGCGCGCAGCTTGGTGATAAGCTGCGGGTCGGCGTGAAAAACAAAGTTCACGTAATAGCCGGAGTCGAGATTGCCGGCCACATAGGAAAACGGCCGCCGATCCATTTTCTGGACCTGCTCGATTTCGGCGCCCTCCTTCTGAAATTCGGCTTCGAGCCGGTCGACGAGGTCTTTTACGGTATCATCCCGGCCCTGGGTATCGAGCACGAGCAACGCTTCATAACGGTTCTTCATCATTCGGAATTTTGTTGAAAAGGTTCATCGCGGAAAGCGCGCCTTTGTCAATCGCGCATTTCACCGCGTCCGTCGCGCGGGCGATGGTTTTTTCGACAATCCGACGCTCTTCTGCGAAGAAACGGCCGAGTACGTAATCGACCGCGCCTTCATTCGGCGCAGCGCCAATGCCAATGCGCAACCGGGGAATGGCTTCGGTGCCGAATTGGGTGATGATCGATTCGAGCCCGTTATGGCCTCCTGTTCCGCCTTCCAGGCGGATGCGCAACCGGCCCAGCTCTAGCGCGAGATCATCCAGGACGACGAGAATTTCGGACGGCTCGATCTTGTAGAAACTGGCGACGGCGTGGAGCGGCTCGCCACTTCGGTTCATGTAGCTGGTCGGTTTCAAAAGGATCGCGTTTTCGCCTTTGGTCCAAAGAGCGTGCCAGCTTTTCGAGTGTTGCCACGGAAGCCCCCACTCC
The DNA here is from genome assembly GCA_039649045.1 of Verrucomicrobiota bacterium. Lineage (GTDB taxonomy): Bacteria > Verrucomicrobiota > Verrucomicrobiia > Chthoniobacterales > UBA10450 > AV80. Next base: position 67,671 of record JBBWZL010000040.1, read on the forward strand.
GCTGCGAGCGAATCGACTACGTTGAACCCGACGTTGTGGCGGGTGCGCTCGTATTCGGCGCCCGGATTACCGAGGCCAACGACCAATCGAGTCCGCGAAACTTCCTGCTCCAAGTTTTCAGCAATGAAGCGGAGGGCGCATCACTTCTTTTCTTTTTCCTTCGGCGCCGCCTTATCTTTCGCGCCCGGAGCTGCTGCTTCCGGCTCTTCCTTCTTCTCCCGGATCACTTCAGGCCCGGTGGGAGCTTCCACCGCAGCGGCAACCGGTTCCTCTTCCACCGTCGGCGCCAGGACCGAGAAAGCGGTGAGATCGGGCTGAACTCTGGTGGTCACGCCCGGCGGCAATTGAATCTCGCGGACGTGAATACCATCGCCGATATTGAGCGCGGAAACGTCCACGGTGATCACATCAGGAAGGTCGCGCGGCAGACATTCGATCGCAAGGGAGCGAAGACTTTGTTCGAGCAGGCCGCCCATATTCTTGACGCCGTTCGCCGTTCCCGTCGGCTCGAGAGGAACATCGGCTTCAATCACCTCATCCATCGAAACCGCATGGAAATCGATATGGAGGACGGCGCCACCCAAAGGCGCATGTTGCACTTCCTGGACGAGAGCGAGGCGATTCTTGCCGTCGATCTCGAGCTCGACCAAAATGTTTTCGCCCGCGGCGTGACTGAGCATGGCGCCGATAGCGCGCCGGGAAACCTGGAGCGGCTCCGCCTTGTCTTTCGCACCGTAAATAATTGCCGGCACCGAGCCGGCTGCCTTGAGTTTTCGCACCGCGGAACGCCCTATGGCCGTCCGCCGTTCCGCCGTGAGTTTTACCTGCTTAGCCATGATTTTCTATTTGCCGTCGTTATCGATCTTGAACAGCGAGGAAACGGATTCGTCATTGTGAATTCGCTTCATGCCTTCACCGAGAAGCTCGGAGATGCAAAGCACGCTGGTCTTAAAGCCCTCCACCGTGCGCACAGGCGTGCTGTTCGTCGTTATTAATTCCTCGATCTGGGAGTTTTGCAACCGGGGAATCGCAGCATCGACCAGAACGGCGTGGGCCACGCCCGCGTAAATATTCAGTGCTCCGCGTTCTTTCAGGATCGTGGCGGCGGAAACAAGGGTGCCCGCGGTCTCCGTGAGATCGTCCACGAGGAGGACATCGCAGTCCTCCACTTCACCGATGACATAAAGAGCTTTTGTTTCCGTCGAGCTTTTCCGCTGCTTGGCCACGATGGCGAGATTGGCGCCGAGCGCCTGGGAATACGCGGATGCCATTTTCAACCCGCCCACGTCCGGCGAGACCACCACGGTTTTGCGCGTAAGGCGGGGCCGGAGGTACTTGAGCAGAACCGGCATCGAATAAAGATGGTCCACCGGGATATCGAAAAAGCCCTGCACTTGTTGCGCGTGGAGATCCATCGTGAGCACCCGGCTGACCCCGGCGGCATGGAGGAGATTCGCGACAAGCTTGGCCGTGATCGGAACCCGCGGCTGATCTTTGCGGTCCTGCCGCGCGTAGCCAAAGAACGGGATGACGGCCGTGATGCGGTCGGCGCTGGCGCGGCGCGCCGCATCCACCATGATGAGCAATTCCATCAAGTGCTGGTTGGTAGGGGGGCACGTCGGTTGAATGATGAAAACGTCGCGGCCACGAATGTTCTCCTCGATCTTGACGTAGGTTTCGCCATCCGGGAACGAGCTGATGGTTGCCTGGCCGAGCGGCGTTCCGATCCCGTCACAGATGCGTTGGGCGAGCTCGCGGTTGGCGGAGCCGCTAAAGACCTTCATCTCAGGTTGAAGCGCAAACATAGTGACGGAGGGGCGCTAACTTAGGCGTGCGAGGGCGAGGTTGGCAATCGCGGATTGGCCGGCTGCAGACAAGCGTTCTGGAGAAAAAAAACGGAGGCGACAGGATCTCTGTCGCCTCCGCCAAACAATGGAGATAAGAAAAAGTAAACTGCTTACGAAGAAACCCGGGCCAGCCGCCGGCGGCGAAGGACGTGAGTCGAACCAACCGCCACGAGCAATCCGACGATCGGGAAGAGCGCGCTCATTTCCGGAACCGGGGTGAGGCCTCGGATCAGCGCAGTCTCCTCGAAGCCGCCGTCGCTCGAATCGGTATTTCCCCACCGCTGATAGACGTAAACATAGTCGTTCGCGTTCGTGCCGGCGAAGAAGGAAATGGGGATATAGATGTTGATATCGCCACCACCGCTGCCGGTGTTCTGATCATTATAAAGCACTTGGTTGCCGCCCAAATCGTAGCGAAGAGTCCCAAGTGATCCGTTAAAGAATCCGCTGCCGTTAGTGGACGTGCTGCTCTGCAGCGTGGAGGACGTATACACCCTCAGGGCATCAAGTGAGATAAGGGGGGTATGGTTGGTCTCGTTGATATCCACGGAAAATCCGAAATACTGAATACCGGCGATCGTCGTGGCTTGAAGATCGGAAAATCTGATCTCGTGGTTCCACTGCGGCTCGCGCTTCGTGTCAAAGTTACCGATTGAGCTGTTGTAGCCCTGTTCCCAGTCCTTGTTCTGGATGGTCAAAAACGGATTGTAGACGCCCGTCCCGGTCGGGTGATCGTTGTTTGTTTGGAAGATAGCGCCGTTGATCGTGCCGCTACCGCTAGAGCCGAGGTCCACTACAGTCGCCTGGGCCACACTAGCGATTACCAACATTCCTGCGGCGATGAGGGCCGCGGTGAAGTTACGTTTGATCATTTGTTTTCTCCTGATTGCTCTTTGTTATCGTTTGAGTTCGGTGAGTCCGTTTCCACAACCCTTGCAGTCACGGGTATCTCTTATGTTTCCCATATTTGTCATAATTGACTCTCATCGTCAATAACAATTCTTATGCCCCTAAGAAAATATTTTTGCCGACGCCGTCCTTGTTACGGCGGTTCTACCTATGAAAGCAAGAAAAATTTCTTCATAGCCAAAAAAATTATTGGTTCCTTTTCTGGGGTCCGATCGAAAGCCGGGACCGCGGCCACGCCCGGCCCCCACCCTGTGCCAACCGCGAGGAAATCTTCCGATTCCAGCGAATACTTGCGCTGGGGAGGGTAAACTGGCCTTCCGCCGGACACCCGAGCTTGCCAATTCTCATTATTCCCGCGATCTATTAAGGCCGCGGCAGCGCCACAGATTTGCCGAATCAAACATGTCCACCGAAACAGATCCCATCCGAGTCGAACGAGTCACGACCGACTCCCGGCTCTTCGCGCACACCCGATTGGATATCATTCCCGTCGCCCTGGGTATCCTGCACTGCGCCTATTTCTTCCTCCTCTTTTACCTGTTTCCGCGCGCCTCGCTCTGGATCATGATTCCATTGGGGCTGCTGTATTCGATCTCCATCTCATGGAACATCAATGGCATTTCGCACAACTTTATACACAACCCCTATTTCCGCGCGCCTCTTCTAAACCGGTTATTCAGTCTGATGGAATCGATCAGTTGCTGTTTTTCGCAGACGTACTACGACGTCGTGCACATGCAGCATCACAAGGGGAACAGCGACCGAAAGGACGAACACGGCGAGACAATTGATTGGCTCTCGATTTACCGTCACGGACACGATGGCGAAGCTGAAAACGCCTGGAGCTACACTTTCCTCAGCTTCTTCCGCGACAACCCCGCCGCCATCAGTCGCGAGCTCGCCAAGCGCGGCCCGTCAGAAAGGCGTTGGGGGAACGCGGAGCTGGCGGCGTTCATCAGCGTGATGGTTTTGCTTGCCTGTCTCAATTGGCGCTACATGATTTTTTATTTCCTCCCTTTCTTTTATTTCGGGCACTGCCTCAGTTATCTGAACGGGTACTACCGGCACTATGGGGCGAACCCGGACAAGCCGATCGCCTGGGGCGTGAGCAGCTATCACAAGCTCTACAATTGGGTTTGGTTCTACAACGGCTACCACGCCGAACACCATTTCCGCCCCAAAGTGCACTGGACCAAGATGGAATCGTTCCATCAGCAAATCGCCGAGCTCCAACGCCAGGAAGGGGTGCGCGTGATTAAGCCCCCGCACGCTCTCGGTTTTCTCGATCCGGATCTGCCGCCGCGCAGCCAAACCGCCGCGCCTTCGGCCCAGGCGGCAACGTAGCGTTACGTCAAAAACGAGGCGCGCAGCTTTTCCTTCTTCGCCTCCGCGTCTTCCTGTAAACGCCGGAGATCGATCGTCAGCTGCTTCTGAAGCGACTCCGCTTCTTCGGCATTGCCCGCCGTCAGCGCCTTGCTGATCTGCTCTTTGAGAAACAGCTCCTTCTCCGCGATGCGCGCCTTAAAAGTGGAATCAATTTCCGCGATCTGCTGTTTCTGCTCGTTCGTGAGGGCAACGCTGGGCGCCTTTTTCTCGAGGCGTTCCATCGCCAGTTCGTAGGCCGATTTCATTGTCGCATTCACCTTACCGCGCTCATCTCCTCCGGCAAGGTCAACGCGGAAATTGCGATTGCGATGCCAATCCCTAAATTACCGTCCCGATGCCGCCAAAAATCCGCCTACTCAGCACTGACTTCGACGGAACATTGGTCGCACATGGCAGCGATCCCGTGCTTGACCGCGGGTGCATGGAGCATATCGAGAAATTGCAGAATGACGGCGTCCTCTGGGCTATCAACACGGGCCGGTCCGTCGATCTTCTCGCATCCGGCCTCACCGATTTCGAGTTTCCCATTCATCCCGATTTCATCCTCACGAGCGAGCGCGACGTTTTTCGGCGGTCTTCCGACCGAGGAGAGTGGGAGCCGTACGGCGACTGGAATGAACGGGTCGCGCGGAAGCACGCAGAGCTTTTCCATTCGGCGGAATCGGTCCTCGCGGAGGTGGTCGATTTTGTGACCCAGAAGACCAAGGCGCGCCTGCTTTATCATACGGCGGGGCTCGAAGGATTGATCGCCGAGAGCGAGGAGGAACTCGCGCGCGTCGCCGAATTCATCGATCGCGCGCGAGAAAAGCAGCCGAAGTTTCATTACCAGCGCAACACCGTTTATATGCGCTTCTGCCATGTCGATTACCACAAAGGCGCCGCTCTGGCCGAGTTATCGCGTTTGCTCCAAATCCCGCGCCAGGAAATTTTTGCGGCCGGGGATCACCACAACGATATCTCGATGCTCGATGGCCGTTTCGCTCGGTATCCGGCCTGCCCGGCGAACGCGATTCGGGAGGTGAAAGAAGCGGTGAGAGCAGCGGGCGGTTATGTCGCCTCGAAAGTATGCGGCGCCGGCGTCCACGAAGCGCTCCTGCATTTCGCAGAATCTTAACGCCGCTACAATTTCAGCCGAGGCTCTTCCGCCAGGATCTCATCGAGCGGGGGCCATTGCACCGCCGCGTCCATATCGCGGAAGGCGTGGAGATACACCGCCACTTCGTTCGCCGGATACTTCGCCAAAAGTCGCGCCGCTGCCGCTGCGATCTTCTCCTTCGGCGGCGCGGCCGGGATCACCTCCACCGTCCCATCTTCTTCGTGTTTGATTTCGAGCGCGTCGAGAAAGTCGCAGAGCATTTCCTTGTGCGCGCCGACCAGCCACGCGTGCAAAAGATGACTCGCAAGCGAATCGCTCACGCTCCGGCCGAGCGCAGCCTGCATCCACGGAAAGCGTTCGACCGGCGGTTTTCGTTCGACGAACACACTCCGAAGGTTTCGCTGGTTCGCGAGACCCTGGATGGCCGCTTTGTAAACCGGCTTTTGTTCTGTCTGAAGGAAAGTGAAAATCTGCGCGGCCAGCGCGGGCGACATGCGTTGGAAAATTTCGTGCGATTTCATTGTTCGGCGGAAACGATGACAGTTTCCGCGTCTTCGTCCACTTGGCGCTACAATTTCGCGACCGAAAGCGCGGGCGGAGCGTCGGCTTCGATTCTACCGGCAAAGCGATTGGTCATGTAAGTAAGGAGCAGCACCCAAAAAGTCAGCGCGATGCTGAAGAGCGGGAATTGCAAGGGGTAGGGCAACGAATAAATAATCGCCATTAACGGCGCCCAGACCGCCCAGGTAGCGAGCAAGGTCGGGACGATTTTGTCCTTGTAATGGTCCCACGTCAGCGCGCGCCGAACGGACTCCCACGAGAAGCCTTCGTTCTTCCATTCATAGACAAGCACTTCGGCCGGCGCGGCGAAGAACGGATTGTAGCCTAGCTGGTCGACGAGAATTTTCGCGATCACCACCGAAACAGTCACCACGTCGCCGAACCAGACCGCGTTCAGGCGATACATCAGATCGACCAGGATGCCGTCGACGCCCCACGTCGGAATGGTGAAGGCGAGATTACGAAGGTTTTGCGCGCGCGGCCGGCCTCGCTGAAAGAAGACGATTACGAACAGCTCGGGTACGATCGCCCCGGCAAGGATGGCGGCGAGGACGACGAAAACGAGGCCGTGCTGTTCCTTGTAGTGGGCCAGGCGATTGAGAAAATCAGCGCAACTGGCGCTCCAGTAATAGGAAATCAGGACGACCAGCATCGCGCCTTGCAGGATAAAGGCTGGGACCGCGTTCGCCTTGGCTGCCTCCCAGCCAATTGCGAGGGATGTGCGATTTGTTGGGCGCGAGACCACCGACATTTTCGCAACCTGAACCGGAACCTCACACGAAGTCCACAACGGACACAAAGGAGATATTAATCTTCGCGACCGTTGTGACCTTTGTGCCCTTCGTGTGATATCCGCCGCGCGCTTTGAATGAACCCCGCGCGTGGAGTAACCTGAAAGGGTGCAAAAGGCCGGTAAACCATCGATCCAGTCTCTTCTTCTCGAAGAGATCGCCGCGCACTTGGCCGCGCAGAACCAACGACCTTACCGCGCGAAACAGATTGCTGATTGGCTCTACGAGAAACGAGTAAGCTCCTTCGAAGAGATGACCGATCTCCCGCAGGATCTTCGGCTCCGGCTCGCGGAGGAATTTGCTTTCGATAATCTCGACACCGTTCGCGTCCTCGGCTCGGAAGATACCACCAGAAAATTTCTCTTTCGTCTCGGCGACGGAAACCTGATCGAGTCAGTTCTGATTCCCGCCTCCCCTTCCCTCTACGGCTCGACCTCCGATCGCCGCACCATTTGCGTCTCGACGCAGGTCGGGTGCGCATACGGCTGCAAGTTTTGCGCGAGCGGTCTTGATGGATTTTCGCGCAACCTCGACGCCAGCGAGATCGTGCAGCAATTGCTCGCCGTAGAAAGAGCGAGCGGGGAACGGATCGACAACGTCGTCTTCATGGGGATGGGCGAACCGCTGGCGAATTTTGCCAACGTCGTCCGCGCGATCCGGATTATTAATGCGCCGTGGGGCATGGAGATCGGCGCGCGCCACATCACGGTTTCAACCAGTGGACTTGCACCGCAAATCAGGAAACTTGCCGACGAACCGCTCCAGACTCGACTCGCCATTTCCCTGCATGGCGCGACGGATGCCGTCCGTGATCAGATCATGCCTGTGAACCGCAAGTACGACCTAACGACCCTGCTCAACGCCTGTGATTACTACGCGAGCCGCAAGAAACAGCGCATCTATTTCGAATACATTCTGATCGCCGGCGTGAACGACGCCGAGGAACAGGCGCATCTTCTCGCCGGCCATGCTCGGCGGCTCGGCGCCAAGGTGAATCTCATTCCCTACAATAATGTCGAAGGCCTCGAATGGTCGCGGCCGACGCGCGAGCGGCAGGAGCGCTTCCTCGCCATCTTGCGCGGTCATGAAGTCGTCGCGACTCTGCGCCGCGAAAAGGGTCACGATATCGACGCCGCCTGCGGCCAGCTCCGTCTGCAAACGAAACGCGACCTGGAAGTGGCGCCGGCAAGCGCGAGCTGATTCCTCGCTATCGAGCCGGATTTCCCCTGCGAAAGGCCGGGGTCGGTTGCTTTTCCAAGGCTCGCGCGAGCCTGCCCAGCCCCTCTCGAATTTGGGCAGGCGACCAGGCTGCGAACCCGAGCACCAAAGCAGGCGGAAGTTTCGCGTCGATACAGAAGAACGAGAGCGGACTGATCTTCACGCCGAGCGTGGGTGCGGCACGCTGAAGAAGCGCCAAATCCTTCTCCGAACGGAACCAGGCGAGAGCGTGCAAGCCAGCATCGGCGATCTCGAGGGTGAAGCGATCGCCCAATAACTTGTTGAACTGCTCAATGAAGACCGCGCGCCGTTCGGAATAAATCTTCCGTATCCGTCGCACGTGGCTGAGGTAAAAGCCTTCGGTGATGAACCGGGCCAGGGTGGCTTGGTCGATGGTCGGGGAGTGTTGGTCGATGGCGGTGCGGAGCTTTGCGACCGCATCAGCCAATGGAGCCGGAACAAGAAGATATCCGAGACGCAACGACGGATAGAGAATCTTGCTCATCGTGCCCGCGTAGATCACGCGCCCCGTCTGATCGAGCCCTTGCAGACACGGAAGCGGCGGACCGCTGAAGCGGAATTCGGCATTGTAGTCGTCTTCGAGAACGTAAGCCCCGCGCGCTTCGGCGAATTCCAGCAATGCTTTTCTCCGTTTCAGACTCATCGTGACGCCAAGCGGAAACTGATGGGAGGGGGTGACATAAATAATCTTCGGCCGAGGGCGGCGCGGCGCGCCCTGGATGACGATTCCTTCCGAATCGACGGGACGCGGGACAATGGTCGCTCCCGCCAAAGCGAACACCCGGCGGGCCTGATGGAAACCGGGATCCTCGATCCAGGCTCCATCGCCTGGATCCAGCACGGCCATCGCGCTGATTAGCATCGCCTGCTGCATTCCCGCCACGATGACGATCTGGTCGGGATGACAATGCGCTCCCCGGAAATCACACAGATAGGCCGCGACCGCTTCGCGCAGATCGGTGTCCCCGCGGTTAGAACCGTAGCGCAACAAATTCGCTCCCTTCTTCGCCAGGAGTTGCGCGCGGAGACGCTCCCAGACCGCGATGGGAAATTCGTCCACCGCCGGGATGCCCGACTGCAACAAAACTCCGGGCGCGGCACCCGTCGGGCCCAGATCGAATTCCCGACCCACCCGCCGATCCGGGATCCTGTTCACCCGCTTGGAGACGCGCGTCTCCTGCTCTTTCTGCGGTGACAATCCCGCTTTGCCGGCACTCAGGTATGCATCGGGCGGCGGATCGGCCACAAAGGTGCCCGAACCGGTTTTCGTAATGAGATAGCCTTCTTCATGAAGCTCCGAAAAGGCCAGGTTGACGGTAATCCTCGAAACGCCGAGCTCGGCGGCCAAAGTTCGTGATGAGGGCAGGCGCGAGGAGCTGCGGCTAAAGTTTCCAGACCTCAACTCATCACGAATCTGCCGATAAAGTTGCTGATGGAGCGGCTCGGCGGTAGCGCGATCCAGCCGCACCATTTCGAAGGCAATGATCGATCGTCGGCGCCGGCGATTTGGTATCCGCTTTTTCATGACAATGCCGAGACGAAGTTTCGCTCAGCTCCTTACTCATTGTCTCATCTTAAAGAAACCGTCTCAAGAAGTGCCAACCCATCCGGCGCGCATTCGGTGGCAACTGGCCCGCCCCCTTCTCGCCAAGTGGATATGGCGCGGCGCCCAGGAAAGAAGAGTCTGGTCTCATGACAAGACACATCCTCAATAAGTTAGTGCTCCAAGCTTTTGCCGTTTTTCTCGGCATGGCCTCCACGGCATTCTCTGCGGTTCCTGCAATGGAGGTGACCGTTTTCGACGCCAGCGGTAAAGTCGCGTTCAAAGGCCCAACGAGCGCCGACGCCACCTTCGCGACCGGAAACCTCCAGTCCGGCAATTACGTAGTCCAGTTAAAGACAAGAAGTGCAGCGGTGAAGGACAATCAGTTTTTGTTCGTCGTCTCCGCAGGCAAAAAGAAAGTGATCGCTGCGGCGGTCCCGGGAGAGACATTCATTGGGGGCGGCGCGGCCATGAAGGTAAATGTAGGAGCCGGCCTGAAGATTACCGGAAAGGTCGCGAAAGAAGAAGCCGGGGCGCGTGACGGAGTCGCAAAATATAGGGTGATCGACGGCAAAAAGTATTTCTGGGTCATCGCTGAAACCGGAAGCAATCGTGGCGGACACTGGGTGGAAGAGGGCCTGGCGCCAGCCGGAAATCTAAGCGGCGTGACCTCAGACGACATCCGCAGGAGGCAGGATCACGCAGGCGAAGGCAGCATGCTCTCCTATTCGGCATATCGTCCGCCCGTGCAAAGCAAAGGCTATTAGCCGAGAGCAGTTGGTCGAGGCTAATTGATCCGGCTCACTGGTTGCAGGATCACCTGGCCCGGCGTGCATTTCACCACGAAGGAATAGGTTTCGCCTGGCCGCACATCCAGCGTGCCATACCAGGAATCGCTCATCCGGCCCGGGCGACTCGCATAGACGTCGTGGCGGCCGGGTGCGAGATACCGTTCGTAAACGTGCCCCTTGGCAAACACCCCCGCCTGCACCCCATCAATCCATACTGCAATCGGGATATTGATTCCCAGCACCGGCGAATGCTTCATCCTGAGAAGCCCGTCTCTCGAGCGCGAATACTGCGATTGACCTGCGCTAATCTGGTTCGCGCTCGTAAACCACAGCGCACAGGCGATCACAACGAGAACAACGGAATTTCCTCTTTTCATATCGGTTGAACCTTTCGTTCTAATTTAGCACATCCTCCGCGTCTGCGAGGACAGTTTACGCTTGCGGTCACGCCCGGTTGTCGCGTGCACTACGCAAGTCATGGCCGACTCGATGATCGATCCAACACTTCCGTTCATCGATCTGCACCGGCACCTCGACGGCAGCGTGCGACTCGAAACAATCCTCGACCTGGCAAAACAGCACGGCGTGAAACTGCCGGCCAGCACGGTCGAAGAACTGCGCCCACACGTGGAGGTCACCGACCCGCAACCGGGGCTGATGGCGTTCATCGCGAAGATGCTCTGGATGACCCGCGTGCTCGCCGATGCCGATGCCTGCCGGCGCATCACTCGGGAAAACGTCGAGGACGCGAAACGCGAGGACATCGATTACCTGGAGTTGCGTTTCAGTCCCTTCTTCATGGCGGAGCCGCACGGGCTCGACCCCGAACGCGTCGTGGCCGCCGTCGTCGAAGGAGCCGCGGAAGGCGCTGAGGCGACAGGCGTCCGGGTAAATCTCATCGGAATTCTCAGCCGCACCTACGGCGCGGAGATTGCGATGAAAGAACTCGAAGCGCTGCTCGCGCACCGCGAGCATCTCGTCGCGCTCGATCTGGCCGGCGACGAGGCGAATTTCCCCGCGCCGCTCTTTACCGAGCATTTCCGCAAAGGCCGCGACGCCGGCTGGCGCATCACTGTCCACGCCGGCGAGGGCGGCGGACCGCAGAGTGTCTGGGATTCGGTCCGCCTCCTCGGGGCCGAGCGCATCGGCCACTGCACCCGCGCCTTGGAAGACCCGGCCCTGGTCGATTTCCTACTGGAAAACCGGATCGCCATCGAAGCCAACCTAACGAGTAACGTCCACACCAGCACCGTCCCCGATCTGGCGAGCCATCCATTGCGCGCGATGCTCGCTCACGGCCTCATCGCCTCGATCAACACCGACGATCCCGGCGTCAGCGGCATCGATCTGCGCCACGAATTCAACATCGCCGCCCCTGCCGCAGGATTATCGCGAGAGCAAATTCGCCAAGCCCAAATCAACGCGCTCGAAACAGCTTTTCTTTCGGCGGAAGAGAAAGCCGCATTACGGACGAAGCGCGAAAGACCGGACGGCAGGCTTCACGGCCCTTCCTGACAGGACTTCTTGCGGAGCAAGTTGGCTCAGATTGCAGCCAGACTGCGCCGCGCACGCAGCTCGTTCACGGTGTAGCGGGCCTTGCCTTTATCCGCGTGGCGAGCCTCGCGGATCATGCGCGCATCCAATGCGTCTTCCCGAATAATGGAAAAACCACTCGCCAGGCTTGCCCTGGCATATCGGCCCGCCTTTTTCTTCGCGGGCCCTTTACGAACTACCGTCGATCTGGCTTTCGCGCCGGCGGCGTTCTTAGTGTTCGCCCTTTCTTTTTTTCTGACCCGGTGGTGAAGCGTAGGCATGGCGACGGTGCAGGACGCGACGAATCGTAATTTGAGCGCCCCGCACGTCAAATAGAATCCGGTAGTCGCCCACTCGCAAACGACAGTCATAGCCGAAATTCGACAGGCGCTTTACGCTGCCTGGGATGCCATGCTTCAGCGCATCGATGCGGCGCGTGATCGTGTCAAAACGATTTGTCGGCAGCGCCGACAAATCCTCGCTCGCAGTCGCAGCGATGGAGACCTCGTAGTTGATCGGCGGCATCTAACTGCGTGCTTTTCACAGTTCAAAAAGAAGGTCAAACAAATTAGGGGCCTTTATCTACGCCCTCTACGGGCGGCATTTCCCCGGGCGTGATTGAGACTATGCAAACTGCTTTACCTTTTCCCGGCAGTAATCCTTTAATTCCTTGCGCATATCAGCTGCTGTCCCGCTCGAAACCGCTGTGAGCTCTTTGCGCCACGAAGGCTCTTGCAAAAGTGCTGGAAACCTTCCTTCGACCATCTTTTCGATCGCGCCTTTCCACCATTTATCCGCTGTTTCGCGCGTTAATTCCGCCAGGAGAAGAGAATCAAGTCGGTCCACGCCACAATCGGCTTGCAGGCAGAAAAACCGCACGTGACGCGAGATGCTCCTTTCTTGTCCCGGCGTGAAGGGTTCGATACCCGCGATTAGTTCGTCAAAGCTTTTTCTTCGGAATGGTTCGATCTGGTTACGGGTGGGCCATAGAACAGGTCGTTCATAAGGTGTGAAATAATGTGCCCACAACGCTCGCGCTCGTTTTGTTTCCTGCACGCATTCACCTACCAATCGCGCGCAGAGAGCGCCAAGGCGCGTTCTGTTGTCGGAAATCTTCGCTCCGACAGTGTCCGCTGAAAGCTCTATCCCTTGGGCGATGTGGACAGAATCGCCCAAGAACGGATCAACCCATTTGTGGTTACCGCGCTTCTTCGATCTGATCTGCTTAGGCGGAACCCGGAGAGATGGCATGAACAGCGACTTCCGCGCCTTATCTTAAACGGTTCTGGATTTTTCAGCGCCAGTTCAGTAAAAGTTCGAACAAGCTTGTCGGCTTGATCCCAAAGTTCCTCGCAGGCATGCCAACGCTCCGCGCGCGCCAATTGACAAAGTACTTCGTTGAGCCGCTGCACGTGAAAGAACAACATTCTTTCCGACAGGTTCAAAGGAATTCCCCAAAGGACTGGAATTTCGGGCTCGTCAGGCACGGCGCGTCGAAGCGCCTGGAAATATGCTTGAGCGATCATATCTGCTCTCCAGGCCGAATCCTCGGAATCATTGGCAGCGAACTTCCCATTCGGGAAACTACGGCGAATGATGCGTTGCATGGATCGCCAACAGGTCTGCCATTCCGGACCCAAAGCGGCTCCTTGGGTGCGTGATCTGGATTTCTGGGGCATGCGCCGGGAAACATAGCGGATTGTTTTCTCGTCTGAAAGCTGCTTTAAGAAATTTGCATGTCCCCCAGGCGCCGCTCTTCGATTGCAGATGATCTCGTGCTCCTCCCTTGGTGGGTGAGCGTGGTGCTCGCGGGAATCGTCTATCTTGTCCTGCCGGCAATCCTTCCGCCAGCCGTCGCGAAAGGCGGACTGGTGGGAATCATCAGCCTCGGCCTGGTCGCGCTTGCCGCGATCTCAGCTTTGCGCCCTTGGAAAACGAGACACATGCTGGAGCAGCAAACGAGTATCGAATCTCTGCGGGCGCTGCCGTGGAAACGCTTCGAGGATTTGCTCGGCGAAGCATACCGGAGACGCGGATACCGCGTTCAGGAAACACTCGGCGGCGGAGCGGATGGCGGCGTCGATCTGGTTTTGCGCAAGGATGGCCGGACAATCCTAGTGCAATGCAAACGGTGGAAGCAGTCCGTTCCGGTCCAGACCGTACGCGAACTCTACGGTGTCTTGATCGATCGGGGAGTGGCCGGCGCGAAACTCGTCGCGACGACAACTTTTACGCCGGACGCGATCGCGTTTGCTTCGGGCAAACCGATCGAGCTAGTGGGATCGACGGCGCTGCTGGAATTAATCCGCGGAGTGCAGTCGTCCGGCAACATCGCCGCCCAACCTGCTATTACTGAGGGGGACCATCTGACGCCAGTTTGTCCGCGTTGTGGTTCAAAGATGGTAATGCGCACGGTGCGGCAGGGAGCGAATGCTGGCAAATCATTCTGGGGCTGTTCGAAATATCCGAGCTGCCGCGGAATACGGGCGATCTAACCGGCATCAGCGCTTGATCTATCCGCAACGAATTCGAAATCGCCGCCCCTCAGGCCGCTGTCAATTCCGCCCGCTTGAGAGCGGTTTCGAAGACATCGAGAAGCTGCTCCTTCTGCTGATGGACGGATCTAGTCGCATCTAGTTTGCGCTCCAAGGCAAGGCCTGATACCGGCTCGGCGAGGCGCAGAAGACGCTCGCCACCGGGTAACCTGACCAGTTCGATCCGTATATCGGCGCGATTAACCACGCAGCCATTCTCAAAGAGCCAACAGAATTGCAAGGTGGCTGCCGTGTGCTGCTAGCAAAAACTCTTTTGCGCGGCGGCGCGAGATGGCCTAGATCAAATCATGTCCGGGTACGAGCACGAGCCCGATCGAGTGTGGGACGAATATGAGTGGGAACGGTTTCTCCAGCAGCAGGACCACAAGACGGAGAAATACATGGAGCTGCTCGAAAAGTATCTCGATCACCCGGACCGCGATCAGATCATCGCCCGCGAGATGGGCTGGACCCAGTTGTTGAGCGGCGACGGCGATAGCTGGAGCGATGAGGTGGATGCGATGCTCGCCGAGGAATCGAGCTCGGGCGAGAGCGAGACGGGACAATTCGAAAATGGCGCTTCGCCGGTGGACGGATTCGAGGACCACACCCTCTACCGGGCCGCTTTTGCACTCACGGTTTGGATCGACCAGCTTTTCGACGAACAGCCGGCTCTGCAAAACGAACCGGCAGCGGTAAAACTCGCCACTCACTCGGCTCTGGCGAGCGCGAAATTGGCAGCGGCCCTGAGCGATGACGACGTGGACGAGCTCGGCATGACGATCGCCTATCTGAAGCGCGCCCTTAAAGCGATCACCGTCTCGATGGAAGCCGGCGCGCAGCTCCTGGCGGACGAACTCATCGCGCGGCGCCAGCACGCGGTCCTTCAACAGCGCCTCTTCGAGGTGCGCGACGGCATCATTACCCTGATGGGGCAGTACCGCGGCGAATGGCTTCGCCGCTTCGGAAGCCTCTGAACGGGGTTGAATGAATTAGCGTCCGTTCCGTCCAATAATGCATACGGAAGCGACTCCGGCTCAAGCCGATGTCTCGGAACTTGACTTGGTAAAACAGTGCCAGGCCGGGAACACCGAAGCATTCGACCAACTGGTAGGCCGTTACCGCACCCGAGTTTTTGGCATGATCTATAACATGGTACATAACGAGCAGGACGCCTGGGATCTGGCCCAGGACAGTTTCCTGAAGGCGTGGAAATCGATCGGCCGTTTCCGCGGCCAATCGTCTTTCTACACCTGGATGTACCGGATCGTGACCAACGTAACCATCGATTGGTTGCGCAAGAAGCAGGTCAAAGGGACGGGCGCTGAGTTCGACGATGCGGTGCAATTGAAGGAGATCGATCCCGCCTCGCGGACGGTGCCGAAACCGGATGCGTTGCCCTACGAGCGGATGGAGCAACAGGAGATTCGGGCGCGGATCGATGCAGCGATCGAGCAGCTTTCGCCGGAACATCGCGCTGTGATTTTGATGAAAGAAACCGAAGACATGCAGTATCACGAAATCGCCGAGGCCCTCGGTTGTTCGATCGGCACCGTCATGTCGCGTCTTTTTTACGCTCGTAAAAAACTGCAGAATTTGTTGAGGGATCTTTATGAAAACGTTTGAGGAAAATTGGACCGCGTGGATCGACGGCGAACTGAGCGGTGCTGAGCTCGCCGAGTTTGAAGCTTCGCTGCCCGACAAGGCGGCGGCTGAGGCCGAGAAGCGCGACGCCCAAAAACTCGGCGTATTTCTAAAGGAGCAGCTGCAAGGCCGCGCCATGGGGAACGAAGAGTTTTTCCATCATCAACTGCGTGAGCGGATTGAAAGCGACGCGCGCGCCGATGCCCCCGCAACCTCCGGCCCGCGACGCGCCTGGTGGCCGATCGGACGTTTGGTCTGGGCCGGCGCCACGTCGCTCGCTATCTTTTCCATCTGCACCTTTTTCGTCCTGCGGGAGAAGACTCCGGCCGATCAATCGCAATATCTTTCGCAGATTCTGAATGCGCGGATCGATCCGGCGGTGAATCCGAACGCAACGATCTCGGTTTTTGCATCGAAGGAAGACAAAGTGACCGTCCTTTGGGTGGAAGGCTTGCAGTCACTCCCGTCCGAATACGCGGCGAAGTAATTTCTGCTCCATGCAAACGCGCGCCATTCTGTTGCTCGGAGTGAGCCTGGCGCTGATCTGGGGGAGCGCGATTGCGACCCACGCTTCGCAGACCGTCTGGAGCGGACTCGTTATTGCGCAAAATGTTCCGCAGCCGGAAAGGGTCCCGACTGAGCTCAGCCGGATGGAAGAGACGCTCAAGGAATTGTTCGGCTACAACCAGTTCAAGGTCATCGGCCAATCGCGCAAAACGCTCGTGACCGGTTCGGAGGATTGGCTCGCCTCGAGCAAATATTTTTCGTTGCACGTCGATTCCAAGGGCGGGACTGATGCCGGTTATTTGCTCACCCTGAAATTATTTCAGGAGAAAAATCTGCTGCTCGAAACCGACGCGAAGCTGAGCAAAGCCAGTCCGCTCGTCATCAAAGGCCCGCAAGTCGGCGACGGGCAATTGTTGCTGCTGCTCGTGGTGCAGTAGGCCGACGACTGTGTCGGCCAACTCCTGCTCTTGATCCTGATCCTGCTCATAATCCCGCGGCCCATGGGTCTCCAGGAAGATCAGGAGCACGATCAGGATCAAGAGCAGGAGGGGAACCGCCGCTCCTTGATCAAAAGTCGGCGCGTTGTTTAGTGGACGGATGCTCCTTTCGCGTCTTCTTTTCCGCGCCGCTCTTCTTACTTTCGTGACGACGTTGCACGCCGAGAAACCATTCGATTTCGCCACGACGCCCGGAAAATTGCCGAAGCAAGTCGTGCCGGAGGAGTACGCCATCCGCATCACGCCCGACCTCGAGAAACACACTTTCACGGGATCGGAAACGATAAAGCTGAAAGCGCGTGAACCAATGCGGCAGTTGATTCTGAATGCGCTCGAAATCAAAATCGAGAGCGCGGCGATCGACGGCAAACCGCTCGCGGCAGCCGCCATCAAGCTGGATCCGAAACAGGAAACGCTAACTCTGACGCTACCCAACGAATTGCCGGTCGGCGCGCACGAACTGGAGCTCAAGTTCACCGGCAAGATCAATCAACAGGGGCAGGGGCTGTATTATGCGCCTTATCAGGAGCAGGGAACCGGCGCGAAAAAGGTGATGCTCGGGACGCAGTTCGAAGCCACCGATGCCCGCCGATTTTTCCCCTGCTGGGATGAACCAAGTTTCCGCGCCCGCTTCCAATTGACGGTGATCGTGCCCGAAAATTTCACGGCGGTCTCGAACATGCCGGTGGAAAAAGAAACGAAGGTCGCCAGCGGCAAGGAGGTGCGGTTCGCGGCTACGCCCGCAATGGCGAGTTATCTCAACGTCTTTTGCGCCGGCGAGCTCGACGCCATTGCAACGAAAAAAGGCGAAGTGAATCACGGCGTGATCGCGACGAAAGGCAAAGCGGAGATGGGCCGCTACGCGCTCGAGAGTTCGCAGCAAATCCTGGATTACTTCAACTATTACTTCGGCGTCCCCTACCCGCTGCCGAAGCTCGATCACATCGCGGTCCCGGGTGGTTTCGGCGGTGCGATGGAGAACTGGGGCGGCATCACTTATTACGAGTCGCGGCTCTTGTTCGATCCGGAAAGATCTTCGAGCGAGACAAAACAAAACATCTACGAAGTCATCGCGCACGAGACGGCCCACATGTGGTTCGGCGATCTCGTGACGATGGCGTGGTGGGACAACCTCTGGCTCAATGAAGGATTTGCTTCGTGGATGGGCACGAAGTGCACCGCGAAGTTCAACCCGGAATGGGAAACCTGGCTGAGCAAAAACGTTCCGCGCGACCCATCACGCCGGCATGGCATCGGCAAGGAAAGCGCGATGGAAGGCGACGCCCGCTCGACCACACATCCCATTCAGCAACCGATCGCGAGCGAAGCCGAGGCCAACAGCGCTTTCGACGACATCACTTACCGCAAAGGGATGTCGTTCATCCGGATGCTCGAGAGCTTTTTGGGCGAAGAAGTTTTTCGCGATGGGATTCGCAAATACATGGCCGCGCACAAATATTCGAACTCGACCACCGCCGATCTTTGGAAAGCGCTCGCGGACGCCTCCGGCAAACCGGTCGAGGAAATCGCCACGGCCTGGACGCAACAACCGGGTTTCCCTGTGGTGAAAGTGGCGCGCGATGCCGCCGGAAAAATCACGCTGACGCAGGAACGATTCACGGTGCATTACGAAAAGCCGTCCGCGCTCGAATGGAAGATTCCCCTCACCTATGCGATGCCCGGTGAACCCGCGACGGCCAGCCTGCTCATGACCTCCAAGACCATGGAGCTGCCGAACACTTCGGGAGAGCGCGCGATTAAGTTGAACATTGAGGGCGCGGGGAATTATCGCGTCCAGTACGACGACGCCTCGTGGAAATTGCTCCTCGCGGAATTGCCAAAGCTGAGCGCCGCGGATCGAGTGAATCTATTGAGCGACGCGTGGGCGTTGGTGCAGGCGAATCGCGCTCCGCTCGCGCACTATCTCGATCTCGTCGAAAAACTACCGGGCAAAACGGAGCTGGCTGAACGCGAGCAAATCGTCCACGTGTTCGATTTCATCAATCGGCTTCTGGTTGGTCAGCCGCAGCGCGATGCATTTCAGAAATATGCGCGCTCGATTTTGCGGCCGAGTTTTGAGCAGGTCGGCTGGGAACCAAAGAGCGGCGAGCCGCCGAAGATCGCTTCCTTGCGCGCCAGCCTGATCAACGCGCTCGGCAATTTGGACGATAAGGAGATCGTGGCCGGATGCCGCGAACGATTTCAAAAATATCTGGCGGATCCGAGATCGCTCGCGCCGGATTTGCGCGCGCCGGTCTTCGCGGTAGTTGGGCGCTACGCCGATGAAGCGGCTTGGAAGAAACTGCACGAGCTCGGGCTGAAAACGACGAGCATCGAGGAGAAACAGAATTACTACGACGCGCTCGCGAGCGCGATCGATCCCAAACTGGCCGCGAAGACGCTGGAGATTTCGCTCGGCGACGAACTGCCAACCAGCCGCGCAATTTATCTTGTCTCGAAGGTGGCGCGGCAGAGCGAGCATCCGGAAGTGGCGTGGAATTTTGCTAAGGCGCACATGAAACAACTTCTCGCGAAGACGGACGCGCTGGGGGCGAATAGTTACGCGCCCGGTTTGTTCACGTTCTTTTCCGATGCGGCGCGAATCGCCGAGCTGGAGCGTTACGCGAAATCCGATTTGCCGCCGACCGCCGCGAAAGATGTGGCCAAGGCGATCGACGAAGTCGGTTTTCGGGCGGAGTTAAAACCGCGCTTGCTCACCCAGATCGCGAGCTGGATCAGCGATTCGGCCAAGGGCCACTAGCGAACGCAGTGCGGTGAATCTGCTGGATTGGGGAGCGCGCGCGTCTCGCGCGTTGGTTTCGGCGTCTCGCCGAAACAATCTTTCCTTTCGCATAGCTGTGGGGTGTCCCGCGCAGCCGATAAAGTCCGCGATGGCGAGACACCATCGCCAACGCGCGCGTCTCGCGCGCTCCCCAGACCGCAGCGACGCCCGGTCTCATTGATTGCTGGATCACTGATCGGTCCGCGGCACGGTCGATATCAAGCGCGCTGCGCGATTGGCTTCCTCCTCCTGCGCGAGCGCCTTCGCGTACTGCCAGCCCGCGATGGCGCGACTGATGAGAAAGAAGGCGAGCACGGCTATCCAGATCGGCTGCATGATTTGCAAGAAGAGCGCGAGCGCGGCGAGAACCACCCCGCCCACCAGACCAATCACGCTCGCGATCTGAAGGCTGCGAATTTCGCCCAGCGGAAACCAGAGAAGCGCCCGGAGAATCTGGCCGCCATCGAGCGGATAAACGGGCAGCATGTTGAAGATAAGTAGGTACAAATTGATGTACCAAACGTGCAACATCAGCAGGTAGAGATCGGGGGTTTCCTCCGCCCATCCGCCGCGCAACAGGATCGCGAGAACCACGGACAGGATCGGCGCCAGCACGACATTGACGAGGGGTCCGGCCGCGATACTCCAGAGCATCGCGCCGGCGCGCCGCGGTGGATCGACAAAGGCAATGCCGCCGAGCGGCCACAGCACGATGCGATCGGCCTGCCCTCCCGTTTGCCGGCACGCGAGCGCGTGACCGAACTCGTGGAGCAGAACAATAACGAAGAGCGAAATGTATTCGTAGGCCGCCCAAACGCGCGAGCTATAGAGCGGGGCACGATGGGTCAGTTCGATGGCCGCGACGATGAACCAGGAAAAATGCAGGTAAACCTGGATGCCGCTGAATTTGAAAAGACGAATCGTGCCGCCCATGGCGGTGAGAAGCTACAACCGAAAAGGCGCGAGCGCGCCTCGTTTCACAACGTGACTTCGGCGGGAGTGTCCGACGAAATCAATAGCCGCATCGGCAGCATGGAAGATTCGTAGAAGCCGTGACGTTTGAAAAAATTCTGCGATCGCAATTCCGGACGATCAGTCAGCAATGTGATCCGCAGGAATTTTTTCTGCTTCGCGAAGCTGATGGCGTATTCGAGCAGTTGAGAGCCGTAGCCGTGGCCACGAAACGAATCGTGGACGACCAGGTCTTCCAGGAGAATGACGAAGCCCCCTTCCGCCGTGCTGATGGTGAAGAGCAGGTTGATCATGCCGACGATGGTCCGGTCGCGGCGCAGCACGAAAACGCGGCCACGATTCGGCTCCTCGAAGATCAGGCGCAGGCCTTGGAGCTGTTTCTGTTTATTCGGGCGGAAGTCCTTTTCTTCGCTGAAAAGCTCGCCGAGAAGATTGGACAGCTCGTCCAAATCTTCGAAAACCGCGGGCTCGATGACGACTTCACTCATGGGCGTCTCGTTATTCCACAAAGAGCGGGTTGTGGCAATGCGCATTCCCCTTCCTCCTGCTCCTAATCCTGATCGTGCTCATGATCCTGTGGGTCAGTCGTTGTACTCAGGAAAGATCAGGAGCAGGATCAAGAGCATGAGTAGGAGGGGAATTGACAGAGGCGACGACGCCCGTAAGGTAGCCGCTCTTCAACAGGCACCGTTATGAAACGCACACTTCAGCGCTCGAAGCGCACCCGAAAAAATCAGCACGGTTTTCGCGCGCGCATGAGCACTAAAGGTGGGCGGGCCTGTCTCGCCCGGCGGCGTCAGCGCGGCCGCAAACGCCTGCTGCCGAAGGGCGCCGAAGTGCATTACGCCCGCCACACCCAGGCGTAAGCGGCTTACCTGCTTAATTCACGGAGCGGGCTCGCGTATCCGGTCAGCTCCAGATAGCCGCGGCCTTTGATCGCTTTGCCTTGCCGGGTGCCGGTCGCGTCGATCGCGCCTTCCCAATAAGTGATCGGGCCAAGTTTCAATTCCTGATCGTCGAGCGCGGCGCGAATAATAAATTCCGCCTGCTGCCCCGGCAGCGTGACGCGCCATCCGATCGGATATTGCGCGCCGTTCGCTTTGCTCTTCCAAAAGGCGATGGGCGTCATCTGAAAATCCGAGGCATGCAGATGCGTCGTCGTTCCATCCGCCGCAATCCAGGTGCCGCTTGAACTTGCTTCCGCTTGGCCGCTTGCGAGCCGCATCTGGTAAAGCATCAGCTCCGCGCCATCTTCCCATTGCAGGCAGATCCAATCCCATCCGACTTCGCCTTTGCCGAGCTGGCTGCTCGACCACTCGTGATCGAACCAGCTCTCGCCCCGGAAAGAATGCGACTTCCCGTTCGCGAATATCTCGCCGGTCGTCTCCAATCGTGGAATCGAATAATAGTGTGACGCGCTCGCGCCTCCCGCCGCCTTCACGCTGATGCCATTTTCTCCATGCACCACCGGCGGTTTCGTCGCGCGCAGATGAAGATGAATTGTCCCGGCTTCTCCAGACGCGACCAGGTCGAACGCGTCGTCGCCGTTGGATGAGAGGCTCCAGTCATCGATCCAGGCCTGACGTTTCCCGTCATCGAAGCCAGCCTCACCGAATGCTCCCCTGCTCGTTTTTTGTTCGAAGAGAAAACGCTGCCCGGAGACGTCGGTGAGGGCGAAATGGGCGAACTTCAAATCGTCCACGATGAAGCGCGATGATTTTGGGTCGCGCTCCGCGAGCGGCCTGATGCCCTGCCGGAAAAAAGTCAGCTCGTAGCCGAAGCGGTGACCTTCTGCGTCGAAGACATTTCCGGTGAAATACCACCACTCGGTTTTGAAATCGCGATGCGCCCGATGATCTCGCGGAAATTCGTACTGCCATCCCGGTTCGGCAGTTTTCCAATCCGCGCCGAACAGAGTGGTGGCAAGCAAAACGACAAGGAAAAAGAGCGCGCGTCTCATTCG
This sequence comes from Verrucomicrobiota bacterium, assembly GCA_039649045.1. Lineage (GTDB taxonomy): Bacteria > Verrucomicrobiota > Verrucomicrobiia > Chthoniobacterales > UBA10450 > AV80. The sequence goes on from JBBWZL010000040.1 coordinate 90,266, forward strand.
TTGCGCAAGCTTTCGGCGAGGACCAATCGACCGGCACGCCACGCCGGAATGATTCCTGCGAGGAGCGCGGCGCAAATGATCCAGGCCGGCGTGAAAGCGAGTGAGCGCCACGGAAAGGCCAGTCGAATCGTCCATCCGAAGAACGCGCGGTTAATCACTCCGGTTAAGACCAGCGATAGACAAATGCCCGACGCCGTCCCGACTGCCGCCGCCAACACTCCGATCATCACCGTCTCCCAAAGTACGAGTTTGCGTATCTGCGCCGCGCTCCCGCCGATCGCGCGCAAGACGGCGAGCTCGCGCTGGCGCTCCGTGATTAAAATCGTCAGCGAAAGAAAAATGCCGGTGACCGCCACGAAGACCGCGATCGTGAGCAAGATATAGGTGACGGCGAATGTTTGATCGAAGATCTCGAAAATCCGGTGACGCAACGATTGATTCGAAAAGATCAAGTACTGGCTATCGCGGCTGAATTCCGCCCGAAAGGCTTCCGTCACCGCTTCCGCCGAACCATTCGGTTTCAGATAAACCGCCACGCTGTTCACGCGATCGTCGTGCCAGAAGCGGGTGAAATTCTGCGCGGCCATGTAAACGATCCCTTGATCGCGGGTGTAGTCGTAAAAAATTCCCGCGACCGGGAATTTGCGGGGACCGTCCGGCGTCTTCAGTTCGATCGCGTCGTTTTCCCGAAGCCGATGCCGGCGCGCGAAACTCTCCGAAACGAAAACGCACGCTTCAGCATGGAAGCGATCCATCAGCGCCGAGTCGTCACCGCGGACAAATTGAAAATGGCGCCGCTGGCCGCTGATCACCGCCACGATCACATTCTCGTCACCCATGGGCAGCTCGACTTCGCGGAATGTATCCGCCGCGTCTACGGCCGGATGATTCGCGAAAAACTGCACGGCGGCGGGCGGAATAAAAGCCCCTCCTGCAATTTCGTTCGAGGCCGGGCCGACAAAGAGATCGGCCACGAGCGTGTCGTTGATCCATGTTTCCACCGTCCGGCGGAACGAAAATACCATCACACTCACCCCGACCGTCATGGCGACCGCGACCGCGAGCGCTGCGATCGTGACGGAGTTTCGAGAAAGGCTGCGCGAAAGATTGGCGGCGGCCAGTTCTGGTTCGACCGGCATGGCGCGCCGGCGGCGGCGGAGCGACCGAAATAGTTTCCCGAGTGCTGTGCTGAAATGGAACGTCAATCGCGGGACCAGGAAAGAGAATCCGGCCAGCACCAGAAGCGCGGCGCCAAAACTCAACCAGCGTGGGCCGGTCGAGAGAGCCAAAAAAGAAAGGAGAGTGGCGAGCAGAAGAGAAAGCAAACCGGCGATCAACCACCCGGGCGACGGGCGGACCGATCGTTCCAGTCCGGTTCGTCCATGTAACGCCCGAACCGGTTCCTCATTCGCAGCGGCCTGCGCGGGAGCCCAGGCGGAAACGATCACTGAACCGACGCCGATCATCCAAGCCACCGCAAACATCCATGGCTCCAAGGCGATCTGCCTCGCGTGCACCATTACGTAAAGTGATGAGATCGTCTTCGTGACAGCGCCGACGAGGGATCGCGCCAGAAGCAGTCCGCCGATCAAGCCGAAAAACGACCCGATCGCTCCAAGCGTCATCGCCTCGGCCAGAAAGAGAGCGCGCACTTCACGGCGAGTCGCGCCTAACGAACGCAGAATTCCGATCTCGTGATGCCGGCGAACAACCGAGGCGGAGACGGTGTTGTAAATCAAGAACATCCCGACGAGCAAAGAGACCAGACTCATGGCGGTAAGATTGAGCTCGAAACCGCCGAGCATTTTGTCCACCTCCTCGGTCCGCTGCTGCGGCGCTGCGACCCGGGCGTCGCCCGGCAAAATTTTTCGCAGGGCGCTGATCGTCGTCTCGCGATCCCGCGGATTCTTTAGTTTCAGTTGGATCCTGCTTAATTCTCCGCGCCGTCCGAATAACTCCTGCGCCCAGCCGATATCGATCGCGGCGAAATGCGGATCGAGCGTCTCCTCGCTTCGCAGGATGAATCCAACCTGCAACTCCCGATCGGCCACGCCCACGCGCGCCCGGATCCTGTCCCCTGCTTTCAACTTATGCCGTCGGACGAATTCCTCCGAAAGGGCAATCGAGCCGGGTGCGCCGAGCCAGCGTTGAAAATCGAGATCAGTGGTGTCGATATTCGTCGGCTCAAACGTTCGGAAGGGAGCGTTGGTGAAAACATCGATCCCGAGAATCTGGAGATACTCACCAGGAAAATCTGGCAGGGTAACGAAACCTCGGACCAACGGCGTCGCGGCGGCGACACCGGTGGCCGTCGAGACAGCGGGGAATACCGTTTCGGGAAGGCGCCCGGCCGGTGCGGTGATTTCCAGCTCTGCCTTACCCGCGACCAGATCGATCGCCGCGGCGAACGCTCGATTGGCGCTGTGATTGGCAATCTGGGTCGCGAGATAAACCGACACGCCAAGCGCGACGCTCGCGATATTGAGGAGTCCGAGAAGCGGATGCCGGCGCAAGTGCCGCAGAACGTGCCAGCGAAAAATGCGAAAATATTGTGCGCTCACGTCGACGAGTTGTTTGCACTGACTCGCGATTACTTGGCTGAGTCAATCCCGCAAGTTCGCGTCGGCCTCGACGCGGAAGCAAGCGGCCTAACCGATCTTTTGCTGACGAACAAGCCGCTCATCCGTCGCGCCAAGCCAGACTTCGTGAAGTCCATCCGCATGCGCAAGGGCTTGTTCTTTCATCGCATCGTAACCTGCCAGGACGGAATCCGCGCGACGGTCCGCGGCGCGCTCTGCTTCGGTGGAAGACGCGAGTGGATCATGGGCGAGCGCTTCCGCATAGGCCTGGAGCCTGCCGATCGAAGCGTAGCGTTTATTCGTCAGGATCAAATTGGCCCGCGCGAGAGCAATATCTTCGCGCTCAGCGCGGAGCCAGAGCGTGACGATCCCGCGATCTCCTTTCGTCACATTTCGCTGGTGTGGACCGGCGAGGACATCAGTCATTATGCGGTAGAGATTCACAGGGTTGTCGCTTCGTCGAGCATTCCTAAAAGCCTAAAACATACCTGCCAGAGCTGAGAGGTCTCCGTATTATCCGCAAAGCGCTTCAAGGTTGCGTCGTGATTTGCTTGCCAGAGAAAACGCGGAAATGGAGAATCGGCGACGTCGCTGCCCGGGCGATACCAATCATGAAAGAATCGCTTCTTCTAATCGCGTGCGGCGCACTGATAGAGGTAAATCCTGCTCGAGCCGATGTCGTGGTCGAGGGGCGAAAGTTGCCGTGGACGGCCACAATTCCGAGCGGTTGGGTCGGAGGCACGTACGAAAAGATTGAGAAGATTCTCGCCGATGGCGGGACCGATTCCGGCAAAAAAAAGTTGGACGAAATTCTCCGACCGATGCTGGCCGAAGCGAAAGAGGTGGACGCATTATTTTACCATTTGGATGTCCAGGGAACCGGAACAAAGACGCTCTCTTCGCTGCGGATCAATGTTGTCGGCCTCGACCTCGAGCCTTTTGCCGGCGAGAAACATCGCACCGATTTCTGGAACAGTTTTGCCAAACAGCTCCACAAAGATTTTCCGGAAGGAGCAACGGTAGATGTCACGCGCGACCGCTCGGGCACGACCGGCGGACGCAAAGCGTATCAGGGAACATTTCTGACTACGCTTCCCGCCGGTGGCAAGGTTTACACGGTTCTCCACGTCATCGCCTATGCCCCGGGCAAGGCGCATGTCTGGCGTCTCCGGGCCGACAGCGAGAAATTTCCAGACCGGGTCAAGGAGCTGGAAACAATCGTCGACTCGCTGAAGTACCGATAAACGCGGTCGACGATCAGCGCTCGCCTCCGGGCCGCGAACCGGTATAAAGACTCGCATCCCCGCAACACCGCCATCGCAGCCGCCTCGTTTTCATTCCGCAGGAGAAATCCCATTGCGGAATGGGTCATCACTCTTGCGTCAGCCCGCTTCAGGGTTCGGCGACGAAAGAAAAAATGCGTTTCGTGCCGCCGACGGCACGCATTACGACGTCGCGATTTTCGGAGCGGGGATTAGCGGGGCGCGGATTTTTCATGAGCTCTGCCGGCACGGGTACCGCGTCCTGCTTCTCGATCGCGGCGATTTTGCGGGCGGGACGACTCAGGCTTCGGGAATGATGATCTGGGGCGGATTGCTTTACTTAAAAGATTTCCACTTCCGCACGGTCATCAAACTTTGCCGCGCCCGCGACCAACTGATCAAGCAAATGCCGGAGAAGATTCGCGCCGAGAGTCTTCGCTACCTGCCAGGAAGGGAGAGCCTGCGCAATCGCCATGTCGTGCGCTTTGGCATGCTGCTTTATTGGTTGCTGGGTTCGGGCAACCGGCGCTTCCCCGGGTGCGAGGCGGCTTTTTCAGAATTAGAGGTGCTGAAGGCGGGGCGTTTTCGCCATTCGCTCACTTTCGAAGAAGCCGTGTTGAAAGTGTCCGATTGCCGGTTCGCGCTCGAATGGATTCTGCCCTTCATCGCGCCGGAGACTGCCGCCTTCAATCACTGCGCGACAGAGAGCGCGAACTTCGATGCGGCGTCCGGACGCTGGCGGCTCGAACTCCGCGACCGGCTGGACGGGCATGAGGCCGCTGTCAGCGCGCGCTTCATCGTGAACGCCGCAGGCGTGTGGACCGACAACTTGAACGAGAGCCTCGGCATCGAGTCACCGTATCGCCACGAGTTGAGCAAGGGCGTCTATATTTCTTTCCGGCGTCCGGAATCGCTGCGCCAAATTCTCGTGTTCGACACCGGCAAGGACGAGGACACTCTGACTTTCGTCCCGTGGGGACCGGTCGCGCTGTGCGGCCCCACGGAAACGCGGGTCGCGGAGATCGGCGAGGGCTTCAGCGTCGCGCCGGAAGACATTCGTTCGCTGCTTCTCCTGGCGAACCAGAATCTGCACACGCGCTATGGAGTCGAGGACATTGTCTCGTTGCGCTGCGGGATTCGTCCCCTCGCGGTGCGACGCGGATTTTCCAAGGGGGCGCATCCGCTGGAACTGTCGCGAAAACATTTGATCCATCACGATCATCGGCGGCAGGCCGTGGCTGTGTACGGGGGAAAGCTCACTTCGTGCGGATTATTGGCGGAACAGGTTCGCACCGTTCTCGCGACTCATCTGCGAGCAGGCCGTCCGATGCTTGCTCCCGCTCTGGAAACTCCGACTACGGAATTTTTTCCTGGCCTCGACGAGCCAGTCCCATCCGCTGCCTGGTGCCGCGAGCGCGAGCATTGCCAAACACTCGAGGATTATTTGCGTCGCCGCACCAACATCGCCCAGTGGATCCCGCGCGGCGGATTGGGTGTCCACTCCGAAAATCTGGAAACGCTGCGCCAGATCGCGCGGGTCTTTTGCCGCGACGAACTCGCTGCGGACGAAGCCGTCACCGCCTACCAACAGAGCGTGCGCGAGCGTCACGACGACGTCCTCGCTTCCGCCTGATCATCCATGAAAACTGAAACCAGGATCGTGACTCTCGACCATGAGCCCGCGACGCGTTGGCCGGTTTTCGACCGGGAAGCCGAAGACGCCGTGCTCGAGATTTTGCGCGACGGCAATGTCAGCACGCATCCGGTCATCCGCGAACTGGAACATGATTACGTGGCCTTCACCGGACGTCGTCATGCCCTTGCGCACAACAACGGCACCAGTGCGTTGCTGGCCGCGTTTCATGCGCTCGATCTTCAGCCCGGCGACGAAATCCTGGTTCCCACAGCCACCTTCTGGGCCTCCGTCCTGCCCATGGTCTGGTGCGGGCTCGTCCCGATTTTTTGCGAAAGCGAAACCGGCACGCTCGGCATCGATCCCGAGGAGATTCGCCGGAAAATTACCTCGAGGACGAAGGCCGTCGTGATCGTCCATCTCTGGGGCTTGCCGTGCAAAGTGGATGAAATCCGACGCGTGTGTGAGGAGTTCGATCTCCGGATTATCGAAGACGCATCTCACGCCCACGGCGCCGCGTCCCACGGCCGGCCGTGCGGTGCGCTGGGAGACATTTCCGTGTTCAGTTTGCAAGGCGACAAACTCGCTCCCGCCGGCGAAGGCGGCATTTTCCTCACCGATAATTCGGACTACTGGGAACGAGCGATCTGTCTCGGCGACATTACTCGGATCATCGAGCTACCCGGCCCGTCGATGCGCTTCGCCGCCACCTCCATGGGAATCAAGACCCGCATCGCGCCAATGTCCGCCGCGCTCGGCCGCGTTTCGTTGCGCAAACTTCCGGAGTTTAACCGCGTCCGAAACCAAAATCACCGCTGGCTCAGCGAACATCTCGAACGGCTCGGATTCGATTGTTTCTTCCCGCCACCCGGGATCGAGCGCGTTTATTTTGAATTTCTCATCCGCCATCGGGATCCCGCCTTCGACACCGCGCGCTTCCTGGAAATCCTGCAAGACCTCGGCTGTCAGGTCCGCGTGCCGCGCTATCCGCTGCTGCACGAGCAGCCGTTCTTCCGGGAAAACCACATCGCCACGATCGGACGTTATCCAGCCGATGTCCGCCTGCCCGACTACGCGCAGATCGAGTTCCCGAAAACCGATCACGAGAACCGGCGCATGATCAAGCTGCCCAACTTCTGCCACCCCGACCGCGGATTACTCGAGCAATATCGCGTCGCTTTCGAGCACGCTCTCGAAATGCTGTGATGCGACGTCTTTGTTTCGTGCCGATCCCAATAACGATCTCCTGCGTTGATTCCGGGAAAAAGTGCGGCAAACTAGCGCTCTTCCCGAAGGCCGAAACGCACCGCTAGCTCAATTGGCAGAGCAGCTGACTCTTAATCAGCGGGTTGTTGGTTCGATTCCAACGCGGTGCATTTTTCCAATTCAATCCACGTAGCGTTGCGCGATCGGCATCCGGCGGCCGACGCCGAAAGCGCGGCTCGTGACTTTGATGCCGGGCGCGGCTTGCTCGCGTTTGTATTCGTTGATGTCCACGCGCCGCTGCACCCAGCGCACGGTCTTTTCGTCGAAGCCGTGCGTGACGATGTCACGGGCGCTGAGATTTTCCTCGACGTAGAGGCGCAAGATTTCGTCGAGCACGTCGTAGGGCGGCAGGCTGTCCTGATCGGTCTGGCCGGGTTTGAGCTCGGCGCTGGGCGGTTTCTCAATGGTCGAGACCGGAATGATTTCGCGCTCCCGGTTCATCCAGCGCGCCAACTGATAGACCATCGTCTTCGGCACATCGCTGATCACGGCGAGGCCGCCCGCCATGTCGCCGTAGATCGTGCAGTAACCAACGGCCAACTCGCTCTTGTTTCCGGTGGAAAGCAGGATGTGGCCGAATTTGTTCGAGAGCGACATCAGGATCATCCCGCGCAGGCGCGCCTGCATGTTCTCTTCGGTCGTGTCTTCCGGCAGCCCGGCAAAAACTTCCGTGAACTGCGCTTTGAACGCGGCGAAGGCGTTCGCGATCGGGATTTGCAGGCATTTGATCCCGAGATTCTTTGCGAGCGCGAGCGCGTCATCGATACTGCCGCGCGAAGAGTACGGACTCGGCATCGAGACTCCGACGACGTTCTCGGCACCGAGCGCATTCACCGCGATTACGGCGACGACGGCCGAATCGATTCCGCCGCTCAATCCCAGGACGGCCGATTTGAAATTACATTTGGCGAGGTAATCGCCCACGCCTAACGAGAGCGCATCGAACAGATCGGCAGAGACTTCGCGCTCCTCGAGCTGCGCCGCCGTCGTCGCATCGGTCTCCACGATTTCTTCCACGGTGCGGAACGGGGCCAACTGCGCGATCAATTGCCCGGCGGAATTCACCGCGATCGAATTGCCATCGAACACGAGCTGATCGTTGCCGCCGACGGCGTTGCAATAACAAATCGGAAGGTTATGAGCGCGCGCGAGCGCGGCCACCATTTCGCGGCGGATCGCGGGCTTGTTCAGGCTGAAGGGCGACGCGCTGAGATTGAGGATGATCTCGGCCCCCTGCTCCACCAAGGCGCGGACCGGTTCGATATCGTAAAATGGCCGGGGCAGGTAATGCTCCGTCCAGATATCTTCGCAAATGGTGACGCCGATTTTTTTCGTGCCTAGCAAAAGCGGCGAGACGTTTCGGGCCGGCTCGAAGTAACGGTCTTCATCAAAGACGTCGTAGGTCGGCAGGAGCGACTTGTGGGTTTTCCCGATCGGAGAGCCGGCCTGGAGAAGCGCGGCCGAGTTATGAAACGGCTTTCCCCGGCTCTGGTTGCGCTCGACGAAACCAACAAGCAACGCGGCCCCGCCCCGGACGCGGGCGTGAAGCCTTTCCAGGACCTGGAGATTTTGCGGGACGAACTGCGATTTGAAGAGCAGGTCTTGCGGCGGATAACCGGTGATCGCCAGTTCGGGCGTCAGGATTAATTCAGCCCCGGCGGCGGCGAGGCGATCGTAGGCGGCGGCAATCTTCTCAAAGTTGCCGTTCAAATCGCCAACCGTGGGATTAATCTGAGCAAAACCGATCTTCATGCCGTGATCGGCAAACTAGGCGAGCCGCCAGCGGCGGCAATCCCTTTCGGGTTTTCCTGGAGCCGGGATCGATGATCCCGGGAAGCTACGGTCTGGACTTGGTGAGGCCGGGTGCCGTGTGCTGGTAGCCTTTGTTCAAAGCGTCGTCAGCACCGGTCACGAAGACTTTGCCCCACTGAATGAGAGAGGCGGCAAGGAATCCCGCGATCGCGCAAAGAATGACTTTCTGGATGAATGTGGCGTGCACCGGCAGCCTTAAGAAGCAGGTGCGGTGCCGGGCCGCTCACCAAAAACCCCATTGTCGAGTAACCATTATCCAAACTCCGAGGGCGAGATTGGTCACGGCGTGGGCGAGGATGCAGGAGGTCAGGCTCCGGGTGCGGTAAGCGACGAAATTGTAAAGCGCGCCCGTGATCAGCGCCGCAATCCAGTCCGCGGGCGAGTGCGAGAAGGCGAAGGCTGCCGTAACGATCGCGAACGAGAGCCAGGAGAACTTCCCGAACTCGACCCGGTAAAACTCCTCGTTGATCAGATAGCGGAGCAAGAACCCGCGCCAGAAAATTTCCTCGACCAGCGGTACCACCAGGACCAGCCGGACAAAACGGAAAACGACCGTGGCCCAGTATGCGGCGGATTGATCTGCGAAAATTCCGGGATCGAATCCGATGCGACGCGGTGCAAAGCCAAGGAATTGCTGGGGCGCAATCCACAGAAGAAAAACCAGCAGACCGATCGTGAGCGTAAAGAGAACTTGCGACGGAGCGCGAAGTTCATATTCCTTCCGAAACCAGAGGAGCAGCGCGCCGCAGACGACGGTTTGCGCCGGGTAAATCCAGTACTCCGGGGAAGCGAGCCAGAAGGAGCCTCCGACCTTCCGCAGAACACTGACCAGCACGAGGAGAATGAGAAAGACCGCTATTGGCACCGTGAAGGCGGCGAGCTTTTTCCTGTTCGGCGTCTCCTTGTCAGAATCCATTTTGGTCTTTCGCTTGAATGGTTAAGATTCTTTTCGATGAATTCCCACGGTGACGGCAAGTCCGAACCGGTCGATCCGGAACATCTCTTGCGGATGCTCGACCTGGAACTAATGCAGAAACGCGCCCAACGACAGCAAGAGAGCGCGCGACGGAGCAATTGGCGCGCGCTCAGTTTCCTGTTCCTCCTTATTGTGGTTGTCGCCGGGTTCCTGGCGGTCTATTTCGCTTTCTCCTCCGGCCGCCTCGAAGAACTGCGCGCGCGAAGCGCCGCGCCACCCAGCCCAACGGCGGCCCCGGCCACGCGCCCGTGATAAAAACGCCCCAAACCCATCCTCTCGCCGATCAGGCGGAGCTGTTCGAGTTCGCCAGCGACGCCATCATTCTGACCGACGCCGATGGCACCATTAGCTATTGGAACAGTGGAGCGTCGCGCCTTTACGGTTGGGAGAGCACAGAAGCGCTCGGGCAAAAACTAGACACGCTTCTCCGGACCGATTTTTCCAGTCTCGCGGCGGATCCAGAGGCTATTCTGCGGAGCGAATCGCACTGGGAAGGCGAGATCGAGCAAGTCCGGCGCGATGGAAAACGCATCTCGGTCCTGAGCCGGTGGACAATAGACAGCACCCGCGCCGACTCGCCGCGCTTGGTGATCAACACCGACATCACCGCGCGCAAAGAGGAAGAGCGAGCGCTGCGCGAAAAAGAGCAACGCTACCGCCGCTTCGTCACGGAAGATTTCACCGGCACCCTCATCATGCGCGCGGACGGACAGATCGTGACCTGCAATCCGGCCGTCGCGGAGATCTTCGGATTCGACTCAATCGAAGAAGCCGGTTCGGCGAACTTCTTTGCGTTGCTCCGCAGCCGGCAGGACGCCGTGGAATTGCTCGACCTCGTGCGCCAGCAGGCGACGCTCGACCGGCACGAGCTGGAGATGCGGCAGCGCGATGGCGATCCGGTCTATGTCGTCGCCCGCTTGATTGGAAATTTCTCGAATGGCGAGTTGACCGAGCTGCAGGTTTATCTCTTTAACGACACAAAGCGAAAGCGGCTCGAACAACAACTGGTCCAGGCGCAAAAAATGGAGGGCCTCGGGACGCTGGCCGGCGGGATCGCGCACGATTTTAACAACATTCTCGCCATCATTCTCGGCTATACGAACCGGCTGGAACGGTTCCGCTCGAACCCAAAGGAGGTTCCCGGCGCGATCAAGATCATCAAGGAAGCGGTGGAACGCGGCGCGGCTCTCGTCCAGCAATTACTCACTTCAGCGCGGCAGACTGAAGCGCGTTTTTCTTCGATCGACCTGAATGAGCTTGTCCGCGAGCTGGAGAAAATGCTCGAAGCGACTTTTCCGAAGACGATCGACTTCGCTTTGGAGCTGGACTCGGGTCTTCCGCTTATCACCGCGGACCGCAACCAAATCCGCCAGGTCCTTTTGAATCTTTGCGTGAATGCGCGCGACGCCATGCCGAAGGGCGGGACGCTGACCCTCTGCACGTCGATTACCTCCGGCGCCGAATTGGCCGAAACGTTCACCGGTGCGACGGCCGCAAACTATGCCTGTGTGCGCGTGCGCGATAGCGGCACCGGCATGAACAAGCAGGTGAAGTCACACATTTTCGAACCGTTCTTCACGACCAAGGAACGAGGCAAAGGCACCGGCTTGGGATTGTCGGTCGTTTACGGCGTGGTGAACAATCACCGCGGTTTCGTCCAAGTCGAAAGTGAGATCGACGCCGGCACGACCTTTATTATTTATCTGCCCGTCGAACATTCCGAGGTCGAGAAACCCGGCGGCGGTCAAAAACAAATTTCGGGCAGACTGCCTTCTCAGCAGACGATCCTGCTCGTCGAAGACGAAGAGATGCTGCGCGATCTCGGCGTGTCGATCTTGGAGAGCGAAGGCTATCGTGTCCTGTCGGCGAAAGATGGAGTGGAAGCGGTCGCGATTTTCGAGAGCAACCAGGACGAGATCGGGCTGGTCGTCTGCGATCTCGGTCTCCCGCGCCTGGGCGGACGCGAGGCCTTCTTCAAAATGCAGCAAAGCAAGCCAGGCGTGCGCGCCATCATCGCGAGCGGTTATTTGGAGCCGGCCATTCGCTCCGAGATGCTCAAGGCCGGCGTGCTCGACACGATCCAGAAGCCGTACGACTTCAACGATCTCCTGGCGAAAATCCGCTCAGTGCTCGGCGTCGAAGCCGTCGTCGACGACCATCCGGAGCTGTTTTGAATCGGAGGGACGAGTTCCGCCCCGTCCTGCCGCGAACGAAACACAAGATCAGCGACCCCGAAAGCTTTCCGGAGTTCGCTGCATCGTTTGGTTAGGCCTTTTCGGCATTCTCTTCTCGCTCTGCATGGTCCTGGAAGATGCGTCGTGCGCCGCGCAACAGGAAGCCCGTTACAACGATGGACAACAGACTGCCAGACGGCGAACGCATGATGAACCAAGTGTAAAGCTGGAGCCCGACGACCAAGACGAGCATCACGATAACGGCGACTCTGCTCTTTCTGAAGATACCAAAGGCAAGAGCGCCGAAAAACGATCCGATGATAAGAGCAACGATGAGGATTGCGAGCCACGGTGTCGAGGGAGCGCGAAACCAGGCCAAACCGGTCGTGAGGGTAGAAATCACGGCGTAAACGATCGCCGCATATCCAGCCTGCGGAATGCTCTTGTCTGAGTAATCGTAGAGCGAGCTGGAGCCTTCTTGAGGGTGATTCATGGCGTGTGGTTTTAAGGCCTAACGAGACTCAAGATCAGGCACCCCGAAAACTTCCGGATGGTGATGGTTCGCATTCAAGGGGGGCTCTGCGCGTCGTTTTTCTTTTTGATGACGCGCGCGATGTGAATGAGCGTGACGAGCAGCAAAGAAAAAGCCATCGCGGCTGTGCCGAGGAATATCCCCCAGATCATCCCGACTCCCGCAGCGTAGCGGATGAGGGAACCGCCTGTGCTTCGTCCGAAGAGGGAACTCACAAACTCCGGCGACACCAGCGCGACCACGCAAGCAAAGATGCCGCCGATCGCTGACGAAGCCAGCGCACCAACGACGATATAGATGAAGTAGCGCAGAAAGCTCATGCGTCGTCTGTCAGGTATTACTGAATATCCCGCGCAGCCAGGCGAACAAAACCACTGCGCAGCCGGCGAAAATAATCCAGAGCGAGTGGTACCAGGCACCGAGCGCCACAATAATCATTCCTATCAGGCGAATGGCTTCCATGGCATGCGACATGGACTGCGCGATGTATTTCCCAAGGGCGGATTGTCGATACGGCTCCAGATCGGCAAATCCCATAAGGAGAAGGGAGATCAGAGGGGGCGGTGCGAGCATGACGACGAGGGCAAATCCAAGATGATGATGCCACAGAGGATAGAGAGAGCCAAATCCCGCTCCGATATCGGTGATCAGTTTGAGGGGATGGATTTGGTGGTAAAGATATTTTTCCTTGAGGCTCATCTCGCATGGCGCTGCTCTAGATTAGCATGCTCATCACTCGCTCATCCCACCCGCGCCTCCCAGAAAAGGCCGATCCCAAGGCCGAGAATCCCTCCAAGGAGCAACGCGACGCCAGACACCGCGAGAAAATACGCGATGATGACACCCAAGATCAGGCACACCCAGGCACGCCATGAGAGGATGTAACCGAGAAACTCTACGACCATATCGAGCAAGTGACTCATGCTGTCTTTGGCGCTGCTCTCACCATCTAACGAGAATAAGATGAGCGACGACGGACGGGGTGGCGCGTCGCGCGCAGTGAAAAGGAAATAACGACCATAGATTTAAATCGTAAGGCTTCCCGTCGTTCGCTCCATCGATTGGTTAGATGTCGGTTTCTCGCTACGGGCTCGTACCGATATTTGTCTTCTTGAGTGCTGCTTTGATACGGCGGTAGGCGGTATCATTATCGATAGAATCACTCTTGAGCTTTTGCTGAATGTCGCGGGCTGTAGGCATGTCGAGCACGTAATACACCCGTTCCTTGAGTGTCTCAGTGTCTGCGAATGCAATGGAAGTGACGGGCTGCGGGCTTTCTTTAGTGAAGGCGGCTGCAGCACCGGTAGCAAATATCATCCAGGCCTTTCGCGGATCGCGAGCGGCCGGCGCGGGATCTTCAGATGGCGTGGCGAGAGGCTTGCTGGAGAGAATTATGATCTGATAGCCGCCATCTGCGGCTGGTTTGCCGGGGATCATTGCCGTCGTTTCAGTAATCTTCGCCACCCGCATGAAATCTTGGACCTGCTTGGCGATGCCTTGCATCGCCAAAAAGTCTCTTTGGCTAGCAGTCTGAGCGCGAGAAACAGGAGGATAGGCGCCGACAAATATGAGGCAGAGTGCGAGGTGTTTCATGACGGTGGACGTAGACATCTAACGAGAACAAGATGAGCGACGGCGGACGGGGGCGCGCGTCGATTGGAGTGGAAGTGTGGAAGTCATCTCAAAAGTGGAGCGTACAGCGGTCCGCCGTTCGCTCCATCGCATGGTTAGGCCTGACGTGTGACTGCATAGACGACGGTCGCACCGACCAACACAGCGACAACATAGAACGTCACGCCCGAGAGTGTGTTCAGGCTGTGACGGCGTGGCTCGTGCCGTAGGAATTCGGGGACGTCCTGCTCGTGTGCAAGGAGCGCGGCTAGGTCATCGCGATACCGATAATACCCGATGTGACGCTGGATAATGAACCAGATGGCATATGCGGTCGCGGCGCACACAAACAGCAACAGGAGCCAACGAGGAAAGGCGGCTAAAAGCGCGGCGCGCTTGTCCACGACAAACGCATCTGCGGCGAGCATGGCGGCAACAGCCCAGAATTGCTCCGAGGTGCATTTGTCCATTCGCTGCTGCAACAGTGGCACGATGACACTCTTCATTGGGCCTAACGAGAATTAAACGAATGTTCGTCTTTAAAGGCGAAGAATTTTACGTCTATCACCGTCTTTGGGGCTAATTCGCTCAACGGACGCCGCGCAGGCGGAGAAGAGCCCGTATCGCGTGGGACGCGGCCTGACTCGTAATTGGGAGTGGGATGTTCTGAGTGGGAAGCGTAAATAGGATTCTACGGCAGCACCGTGATGCCGCCATTGCCGGGCTTGGGACCTTCGACCAGCACTTTCTCGGCTTTACGCTGGTTGATCACAAACGTGTTGTTATCGCCGTGTTTCGACCATGGCCCGTGGGGCACTTCGCTGAACTCCACAAATTTCCAATCGGTCACGTCGGTATCCTCCATGCCGAGGAAATCGCGGACGGCCGGCGAAACATCGAGGCCCGCGCCTTTGTTCAAATTCGGTTTCGGGCGCTCGTTGCCAAAGACGTATTGCCAGTGATCGGTGCGGAACGGGCCGGCATCTTCCCATTGTGCATAGGCGACTTTGTTGCCTTTGCGAATCGCGATCCAGCGGCCCTTGACCGTGGAGACGCCCGGACCCTGATACGCTTCCTTGAACCACGGCACGACGCGCGGGGCTTCGGGCCGATGGCCGTTCGTCGATTTGTCATTGTAAGGGAGCGCGCAATAAAATGGGTTCTGCTTCGGGGTGAACTTCGCCGGCATAAAGTCGCGGCGGTGCGCGGGTGTGGGATCATCGAAGCCGCCATAATTCCTGGTCCAGTTCGCGTCCCACGAGCTCGAGCGATTCGGCACGGGATTGTTCGCGCTCGGCTTTTCTCCGATCCAGAAAGTGGTGGTGACGATTTCTTTTTTCCATGGGAAGCGTTCGGCCGGCTTCGAGAGCGGCGGATCCGCGAGCGGCGAATAGGAGATCGGAGCGACCTTCAGGAGAGACTCGTCCTGCGGTTTGTTCGATTTCTTGCTCAGCTTCACCTTCGAGGCCGGGATGGCGGCCGGCGCATTTTGGGTGAAGAGCGCCGAGACGGAAGAAAGCAGGACCGCGATGGTGTGAGTAAGAGTGCCAGGTTTCATCGGAATGCGGCCGGACCCAGACAATGAAATCGTCCAAGTAAGAATCGGCCCTTGAGGCTGGTGTGCGCGTAATATCGCTCAAGAATCAGCGTTGCGCCAGGGAGCGCCGGGCTTTTTCCACGAGGGCTTTTTCCGGGGGCAAAAGAGTCGCTTTTTCTCCGAGATCGAGGAATTCAACGGCACGCACCTGTTCCCCGGCCGCCGCCAGGATCATTCCATAATAGGCAGCTACTTCGGGCTGATGGAGCTGCGCATCGCTCAGGGTTTCGATCGTTTTGCGCGCCTTCTTGACGTCGCCCTGAGTGAAGAGCGCGAAGGCGCAGGTGGAGACATAGGCCGGATTGGACGGCTCCTTTTCGGCGAGGTCCCGCGCCATTTTTTGAGCGCGATCGACGTTCAAATTCAAGAGCAAGGAAAGTTGCGCAAAATTATTCTGCACCTTGCGATCGTCCGGCTGAGTTTCGATGCGGTGCAACAAAACGCGGTAGAGATTTTCGGTGTCGCCGTTCTTCGCGAAGTAGCGATAGAGCGCGCCCAGGGCTTCGTCGCTCCGGGCCGGATCCTTCGCCGCGAGCCAGAGAAGATCGATCGCTTCTGTGCGCCAGCCCCACTTCTCGACCGTCTCCATGAGCATCAGAATGTGCCGCGAATTCGCGCTGACTTTTTTCATCGCTTCGTTCCATTGCGCCGTGGAATCAGGTTCGGCTCCGGTTTCCCGCAGGGCGCGGGCGGAAAGCGCGTTGCGCAAAAAATCGAAGTTCCCCCAGTTACCGGATTTCACGAGCCGCTGGAGCCCGGCCCAGTCCCGCTCGGTGACGAATGCGTCCGAAAGCGACACCTGCACGAGCTTATGGCCGATGACGGCAGGATCGAGCTTGGCGCTCCAGGCTATCGCTTCGCGGGACATTTTGTGGACGTTCATCCAGGTCATGAGCGCGGCGGCCTGCTCCGCGTCGCCGGCGGAGGAGGTTTGTAATTCTTCCAAATAAGCCGGAAACCCCGAGTCTCTCGCGGCCTGAAGAGCGGTTAGGAAAACAAGGCGATCGGCGTAGGTCTTTCCGGGGAGAGCGTCGAGTTCACGCGCAAGCGTGAGCGCCTCGGAATTGTCGCCCTGGCGCAAGGCCCCTTCGGCCAGGTACCGCACGGCATCGCGGCGCAGGGCCGGGTCCTTCTTCATTTCTCGCAACGTTTCTTTTCCGCGATCCCGTAGTTCGAAGTCGTTTGCGCCCAGACGCAATGCTGCCAGCCGCATCGCGTAATCTTTGTTGGAAGGCTCGAGCCGGCTGGCGGCGCTCAACTGCCGCTCCATCTCGACGCCGTCCCGTTGCGCGAAGGCAATATCGGCCAGCAAGGCGTGATATTCGGCCGTCTCCTTGGCGCTTTCCGGCAGGCGCGACATGGCTACGTCCGCGGTGGCGCGATCGTCGAATCGGATGCCGGCACGGGCGAGCAAAATTAAGTCGTTAGGCGTGGCTTCGCCCAGATCCATGACGCGGCGCCGCCAGTCCAGGGAGGCGCGCAATCCAGCTTTCTCCGCGATCCGGGCCAGGATCCGGCAGGCCTCGGCGCTCTTGGGGTTGATTTGGAGCAAACGCCGGGCATCGAGGCTGGCGCGTTTGAAATCGCCCTCATTCACGAGCGCATTCGCCTCCGCGATCAACCGCCGCTGTTGCCAGGCCCGGAACTGCTTGTAACCGATCGTGCTTCCGACCACCAGAACCAGGATGATCCCCACGGTCCAAACGATGATCTTGATAATCGAGCGCTCGATTTTGTCGTGAGGATGTTCCAAGTTGGAGAAAGCTTTCTATGACCCGCCTCAAAGTCAACGCCGCGACGTTCCCGATTGAAGTGGATGAAGCGAGGTGACGAAGCAGCCGCCGAGCCACCGTGGCTGCTCACGAGCCGGAGGCTCATAAACTGCTGAATTGAACCGCTCGCGCATGAACGCCCTCGCCACCACCGCTCCGGCGAAAGTCGAAAGCATTCCAAGCGCCATGAACTGGTTTCCGGTCGCCGTCTTTGCGCTCGTCTGGGTCGAGTTGAGTTCGCGGCTGCGTTTCGAGTGGTCGATCAATCCACAATACAGTTACGGCTGGGCCGTGCCGCTTCTGGCCGGTTACCTCTTCTGGCAACGCTGGCAGAGCGCGCCCTCGCCTTCGCGCCCCGACGCGAGAATCCTTTCCGGGCTGGTCATCATTCTTGCCGCGGTTTTTCTCTTGCCGGTGCGCCTCGTTCAGGAAGCGAACCCCGATTGGCGCCTGCTCAGTTGGGCGATGACAATCTGCGCGGCGATGATCACCGCCAGCGGAGTTTATCTCGGCGGCGGAATGCGCTGGCTTCGCTGGTTCGCGTTTCCGATTCTCTTCTTCTTCGTCGCGGTCCCATGGCCGACCAGTCTCGAACAATTTGTTATCCAGGGACTGATGCGGATCGACGCCCTGATCAACGTCGAGTTCCTGAACGCGATCGGCATTCCGGCGGTGCAAATGGGCAACGTCATCGAAGTCGGCTCGGGTTTTGTCGGCATCGACGAAGCGTGCACCGGCATCCGATCGTTGCAGGCCACGTTCATGGTTTCGTTGTTCCTCGGAGAATTCTACGGCTTCTCCGTCTTGCGGCGCGTGGTCCTGATCATCAGCGGCGCGCTCCTCGCCTTCTTCTGTAATCTCGTGCGCACCTTTCTTCTCGTCTGGCTCGGCGCCGAACACGGTTCCGCAGCGATCAAGAACTGGCACGACCCGGCGGGCCACACGATTCTGATGATCTGCTTGTTAGGCCTGTGGGGTTTGAGCTGGATTCTTCGTCGAAAAGGTGAGGACGCACCGAAATCTACGCGACCACCCGCAGCGTTCCGCATTCCGCGGTTCGTGCTGGTCGCTCTTCTTGTGCTGACCGTGGTCGCGGAAGCTGGGACCCAGCTCTGGTATCGGGCCCACGAATCGCAAACGGCTCAGCTCGCGCCCTGGACCGTCGCCTGGCCAACCCAGGCGGCGAACTGGAAGCAAGTCCCCGTCGAGGAAAGCGCCCAGGGGTTGTTGCGTTACAACGAAGGCGGCGGCGGCGATTGGACCGGTGATGACGGCCACAACTTTAGCATGTATTTTTTCAAGTGGCTCCCCGGCCGGACCGCGGGCCTCTTCATCAAGAACCATCGCCCCGATATTTGCCTGCCCGCGAGCGGCATGAAATTGCGCGGCGGCGTGCAAAACAAACTAATCACAGTCAATGGCGTTGCCTTGCCGATCCGCGCCTACGTTTTCGAAAACGGCGGCAGAGCGCTCCATGTCTTTTACTGCTATTGGGACGGGACGCCTCCCGAGCCCGGAATGGTCGATCATGAAAACTGGACCGCGGCGGGACGGCTCGAAGCCGTGCGAAAAGGAAAACGCGATGTCGGCACCCAAATGCTGGAGATTGTCGCGTGGGGTTACGACAACGACGAAAAAGCCGAGCAAGCCGCGATCGAGCAGTTGAGCAAAATCGTCCGGCCCGGTTAGTTTCTTCTTCTGTAGCCGCTTCGCTGTGCGAAGTGCGAGATACGCGCCGCCTCAAAGTTCGCACTCGCGCCGACCACCCGCCTTCGCATTGCTTCGGCGTGGCAAGCAGGGCGGCGGCTACAGAAATCGGCGGTTACAAACCGCCGCTCCTTGGTATGCTTAGCGCCATGCTCCCCAGAATTCTTGCGCTCATTCTCTTTGCCAGCACCCTCGTCGCGCAACCGGCGCCATCGCCCCAGCCCTCCCCTTCCACAATCGCCGTCACCTTCTGGAACGTGCAATGGTTTCCCGGTCGCCGGCCGAACGCATCCCGCGCCGAGGAAGATCGCCAGGTTCGCGCCGTCCACGACGATCTCGCCAAACTCGCGCCCGATCTCATCGGCCTCGAGGAAGTGCGCGATTTCGAGCATGCCACGCTCGCGGTAAAGCCACTGGCCGGATTCAAAGTCGATGTCTGCTCGAACTTTCCTCCGCGCGAAGGCCAGAAGGAAGCGCAACAGGTCGCCATCACGAGCCGGCTCCAACCGCTGAGCGCGTGGGCGGAATCATGGAAACCGGGCGCGGCCATCACGCCCCCTCGCGGCTTTGCCTTCGCCGCTTATCAACTGGCGCCGCAGAAAGCGCTCCTCGTTTATGCGCTGCATCTGAAAAGTAATCGGGGCGAGATTCACGAAGACATGCGCATTCGCGAGGAGTCGATGCGCCAGCTGCGTTCTCACATGAAGGCAATGAAGGATGCTTACTCCAAAATGGGCGCGCTGACCTGGATCGTCGGCGGCGATTTCAACACCGCGCCGGACGATCCGCGTTTTGCCGGCGAAAAAACGGTGCCCGATTTGCTCGCGGACGGTTTCGCCTGGGTCTGGCAAGGGATTCCCTTTGCGTCGCGGATCACCGTGCCGGCCGATGCGCGTTATCCCGCAGCTTCGTTCGATCAGATTTTCTATCGCGGCGCGACCTTGCGAAAAGCGTGGGTCGCGGAGACGGCGCCGCAGTCCAGCGATCATCGCGCGGTGAATGCAGTGCTCGATTGTAGCCGGGATCGGTGATCCCGGCCGCTCGCCTTCGGTTATGCCGGGATCAGCGATCCCGGCTACAGCTACAAAAACTTCCCGGGATTTAAGATCCCCGCAGGATCGAGCGCATCCTTGATCGCGCGATGCACCTCACGCGCAACCTCGCTGGTCGCTTCCGGCCACCATCGTTTCTTCGCCAGGCCAATGCCGTGTTCTCCCGTGATCACACCGCCGAACGCCAGCACTTGCGCGAATAATTCGTCGAGCGTCCGCTCCGCTTTCTCGCGCACGGCCGCCTCCCGGTTGTACCGATCGGCCATGATGTTCACGTGCATGTTGCCATCGCCCGCATGACCGAAGCAAGCGATCGGAAATCCGGAGCGCTTCGACAGAGCTTCCGCAAACTCCACCAACTCCACCAGCCGGCTTCGTGGCACGACGATGTCCTGATTCAATTTCGTCAGGCCCGTGGCGCGAAGCGAATTGCTAAACGCACGGCGCAGCGCCCAGAGCCGTTCGCTGTCAGGTTCGGTCGTCGCGATTTGCAACGCAGTCGGATTGCAACCGCCCAACATTCCTCGCAGTTTCTCCATCTCCATCTGCACGGTTTCCGGCTGGCCATCGAGCTCAACCAGCAGATGTGCGTTGCCGGCCGGCACATCGCCCGCGGCCGAATCGCGGCGGGCCGCTTCCAGAGTGAAATGATCCGCCAGCTCGAGCGACGATGGCAAAAAGCCCGCGGTGAAAATTTCCTGCACCGTCGCGGCCGCTTCCCGCATGCTCGCGAATGACGCCGATAACGTCGCCCGCGCGGGTGGCATCGGCAGCAGTCTGACCGTGATCTCCGTCACCACTCCGAGCATTCCTTCCGAACCCACAAAGAGGCCGATGAGATCGAACCCCGTTTTGTTTTTGTGCACGCGTCCGCCCGTCCGCAAAACTTCACCGCTCGCCAGCACCACCTCCAGACCGACCACGTAGTTGCGTGTCACTCCGTACTTCAAGCAGCGAGGCCCGCCGGCATTCGTCGCGACGTTTCCGCCCATGCTGCAATCCTTCTTGCTCGCCGGATCTGGCGGATAAAACAATTTTTGCTCGCGAACTTTTGCCTGAAGATCCGCCGTGATCACGCCCGGCTCGACGACCGCAATCGCGTCGGCAAAGCTGATCTCCTTGATCCGATTCATGCGCATGAGCGAAAGCGCGATCCCGCCGCGCACCGGAACGCAACCGCCCACGTAGCCGAATCCCGCGCCACGCGCCGTGACCGGGATGTTGTTCTCCGAAGCGAAGCGCAATAGCTTGCTCACCTGCTCCGTCGATTGCGCGAAGACGACAACTTCCGGCGGGTTGCTCGCGAACCATTTATCGCCAGCGTGTGCTTCTAATTGCACTGGCTCGATCGACACGACCTCTGCACCTAGCAGCTCGACGAGCTCGTCTTTCAAATTCTTCTCCTGCTCATGATCCTGATCTTACTCTTGATCCTCCTAGATTCAGATCATGAGCAAGATCAAGAGCAGGAGCAGGAGGGGGAATCACATCCCCATAATCTGGTAACCGCCATCGACGTAGATCACCTGCCCGGTAATCGAGGCCGCTCCATCGCTCGCCAGAAAAACTCCCGTCGCGCCCAGCTCCGCCGTTTCACAGCTGCGCTTCAGCGGCGCGTGTTCCTGATAATGCTTCAGCATCGCACTGAATCCGGCGATGCCCCGGGCCGCCAGCGTATTAACCGGTCCCGCTGAAATGCAATTCACCCGGATTTTTTTTGGGCCGAGATCGTAGGCGAGATAACGGGTCGAAGCTTCCAGACTCGCCTTGGCCACCCCCATCACGTTGTAGTGCGGCACCACTTTCTCCGCGCCGTAATAAGTCATTGCCACGATGCTGCCGCCGTTGGTCATCAGCGGCGCCGCTTCCCGCGCCAGCGCCACCAGTGAATACGCACTGATGTCATGCGCGGTCCGGAAAGCCTCGCGCGTCGTGCTCACGAAATCGCCTTCGAGCGCTTCCTTCGGCGCGAAGGCGACCGAATGCAGCATCAGATCGAGCCGATCGGTTTCACCGCGGACCTTCGTGAAAAATTGCTCGATATCCGCATCGCTCGAGACATCGCACGGATAGAGCGGCGTCCCTTCGCCAAATTCGCCCACCAATTCCTCGACGTTTTCCTTGAGCCGTTCGCCCTGATAATTAAAAATCAACTTCGCCCCGGCTGCCGCCCAGGCTTTCGCGATCGCCCACGCGATACTCCGTTTGTTCGCCACCCCAAAAACGACACCAACTTTTCCTGCCAGAATCTGCTCTGCCATAACGCGTCACCATACCTGCCTTTCGCCCTCCGCAAAGTTGCTCGAGCGATGTTGTCGCGTCGCACGTAACCAAGGAGCGGCGGTCTCCAGTCCGCCGGCTTCAGGGAGTGACGTGCTTCCGCGCGTTCGGCAAATCGTTGCCGCGCACACGCAGCCCGCGTGCGAAGGGGGCGGTTGGGGAAAGCGTCCCTCCTTGGGAGCTTCGTACGTGAATGCGTGCCGAAAATCAGGCGCGACATCGCACGGGCGGTAGGCCTATTTTGTATTTAGAAATGAAACCCGGTCTCATCGCCCTTTTACTCGCGATCAACGCAGATGCGCTCGCTGATCCTGCCGCTGTCGTAAAACAAACGCGCGCCTGGCGCGCAGCTCATGAGCGCGAAATCTTGACCGAGTTCGTCGATCTGCTTTCGATACCGAATCTCGCGACGGACGCGCCGAACATTCAGCGAAACGCCACCGCGATTCGTGGCCTGTTTGCAAAACGCGGCCTCACCACCAAGCTGCTCGGCTTCGAAGGCGCCCCGCCCCTGGTCGTCGCCGATCTCTCCGTGCCGGACGCGAAGCGCACGATCGCGTTTTACGCGCACTACGATGGCCAGCCCGTCGACGTCTCCCAGTGGAAAAACGAGCCGTGGAAACCGGTCCTGCGCGATCCTGCCGGCAAAGAAATCGATTGGCGCGCAGCGAAATCGATCGATCCGGAAGCACGCCTCTTCGCCCGTTCCGCGGGCGACGACAAAGCGCCCATCATGGCGATGCTCGCGGCGCTCGACGCATTGAAGGTTGCAGAGGTGAAGCCATCCGTGAATCTCCGCTTCGTTTTCGAAGGAGAAGAGGAAGCCGGCTCGCCGCATCTCGCGGACTATCTGAAAAGATTTCCCAACGAGCTCCGCGCCGAAGCCTGGCTCTTTTGCGATGGTCCCGTCCATCAAAGCCGG
Source organism: Verrucomicrobiota bacterium (assembly GCA_039649045.1). Taxonomy (GTDB): domain Bacteria; phylum Verrucomicrobiota; class Verrucomicrobiia; order Chthoniobacterales; family UBA10450; genus AV80. The sequence continues at coordinate 113,441 of JBBWZL010000040.1, forward strand.
CGAATGGAGCTCGTCTTCGGCGCGCGCGGCACGCTTGGTCTCGATCTTACGGTTTACGGTCCCGTCAAGGGCTTGCACGACGGGCATTACGGCAACTGGGTACCAAATCCCATCGTTCGGCTGACGCACCTGATCGATTCGATGCGGAGTGAAAACGGACGGATCCTCATCAAAGGCTTCTACGTCGATGTCCGGCCACCGACCGCTGCGGAAAGGCATGCGCTGGCAATGATTCCCAATGTTGAAGCGGGCCTTCTTCAGGAGTTTCAGATCGGTTCCACCGAGGGGAACCGAAGGGCGCTCAACGACCTGCTCATGCTTCCCGCCTTGAATCTGCGCGGCATCGAATCAGGGGACGTCGGCACGCAAGCCTCGAACACCATTCCGACTGAAGCTCGCGCGTCGATTGATTTTCGTCTTGTCCCGAATGAAACTCCCGAATCGATCAAGCCGTTGGTCGAGCGCCACATCGTGGGACAGGGCTACACAATTGTCCGCGAAACGCCCGACGCCGGCGCGCGCCTCGGAACCGCAAAGATCGTGAAAGTGGAATGGGGCCCTGGCTACTCCGCTTCGCGCACCGCTCTCGATCTCCCCTTCTCGCGCGAGCTTGCCAGCATCATGACCGCCGCCGGCCACGAACCCGTCCTCCTTCCCACCGCCGGCGGCAGCCTGCCAATGGATTTTTTTCCACACGGCAATGACATCCCTGTGATCGCCTTCCCCATCGCAAATCACGACGACAACCAGCATGCCGCCAACGAAAATCTCCGTCTCCAGAATCTCTGGGATGGAATCGAAGTCTTCGCGGCGTTCTTCAGCACTCTGGACTAGCCGCACACTCTCACTCAGACTCGCGTTATAAATATGCCGAAACGTAAACCGACATCCGCAGCGAAACGTACTTCAGGCAAGGCGCGCGCCAAGGTTCAGCGCCAGCCAGGCCTGGATGAGATCACTCGCAGCGCTGCCTTTCAGAGAGCCAGCATCGACGCGCAATCGTACGTCGAAGATCCCAGGCGCCTTCGAAAACTTTTCGAGGACGCGGTGGAGAAGATCAATCATATCCCTCGCGGCCCGTTCGCTGAAACGTGGCCTTATCTTATGGCGATGATCCGGTTGATCCGCGCTTACCACCGCGGCGATCATCGCGACATTTCTCCGCGCAACCTGCTCATTCTCGTCGCCGCCCTCATCTATTTCGTCTCTCCCTTCGACGTCATCCCGGATTGGGTGCCCGTCTTCGGCCATATCGATGACGCCTTCGTCGTGAGCCTCGCGCTCAAGTCCGTTCGCGGCGATCTCGACACCTTCATGGCGTGGGAAACATCGAAGCTTTAACGCTTCTCCGTTCCCATCCCAAACCGGCGAAGCCGGGCAGACCCTACTTTGGGATGGCGCCGAGAGCGATGAGCTCGGCCTTGCGAGCATCAATCCGGGCGCGCTCCTTCTTGCACCACGCATCTTCCGCTTCGGAACGAGTGATTTTGCAGCGCGCGTTCCATACCGCTATCTCGGCATTGAACTGATCGATCGCCTTCTTGAATTCGGGCGGCGGCGTCGGGCCGCTCGTGGAAAAGCCTTGTGAGAAAGCAAAGGTGGCCATCGAGCAAACACCGAGAATTGCCGAGACGCCGTATCTCAGGCTGGGCATCGGAAAACTACGCGCACGCGATGGCGTGGCGGCGGCAGACGCCGGAGAGCATTTCCCAGAGCGCGTCGAGGACGCGGTCGACGGCATTCGATGTCGTCGCGGAGTTTTCGTCGGAGATGTACTCGGAAAGCATCGACCGCTCGGCGGCGGCGTGTTCGCGGTCGGCTTCGACGTGGACGGTGAAGTACTCGTAGTCGCGCGGCGCGGTCATCTTGTAGTTCTCGACGAGGCCTTTGATCTTCGATTCAGAGACGGCGGGAATCTGGCTTTCGTAGGCGTAAAGCGCGGCGAGACCCTCAACGGTGGTGCCTTCGGAGCAGACGGAGCGGAAGGCGCTGATCAGGTTTGAGGTCTCGGTCCATTTCTCGGAGGACTGGACATCTTCTTTTGAAACGCCGAGGGCTTCGGCGAATTGGAGCCAGAGCTCCGGATGGTTCGGAGAGCCGGCTTCTTCGTCGATCAGGTTGTCGAGGAGCTGGCGGCGGGTCGGTTGATCGTCGCACTTCGCGTGCACGGCGGAGAGATAGGTCGGGAAGGCGGCGACGTGGTGATAATATTGGCGGGCGTAATCGGCCAGCGCAGCCATGCTTAACTCGCCGCGGGTCCAGGCGAGATAGAAGGGATGGGTGAGAAGATGTTTCGCGGCGATTTGGCGGTCGATGGAGTCGAGGTGTTGGTTCATGGTGGCGTTAGGCGTTGAAGCGTTGAAGCGTTGAAGCGTTGAAGCGGTTATACTGTTTCGCTGAAACGCTTCAACTCTTTAACGCTTCAACTCTTTCCCAGAATGTGTTTGATGCCGCGGACGGGAATGACGACCCAGTCGGGACGATTGTTTAATTCATAGCCGATTTCGTAAACGGCTTTGTCGAGCAGGTAGGCTTCGAGTAGGATCTCGAGATCGCCCTGATCCGGCGGGATGAAGGCGGCGCCGCTCGTGGTCTGGAGATAACTTTGCAAAAAGACGCTGCTCATCTGGCGATACCAGAGATCGGCCCAACGCTCAAGGAATGGAACATCTTCGACGCGCATGGCGGGCTGCCAAAGCGCGCTGTAAGCGGCGTACTGGAAGGAGCGCATCATGCCGGCCACATCGCGCAAGGCGGAGCGCTTCAGTTTCCGCTCGCCGAGGGCGCGTGCGGGCTCGCCTTCGAAATCGAGAATGATGAAATCCTTTCCGGTCGAGAGAACCTGGCCGAGATGGTAGTCGCCGTGAATGCGAATCTTGGCCGCGTTCGCACGCCGGTCGAGGATGCGCTGTTCCTGCGCGAGAATTTGCTTTTCGGAGGAGAGAACCTGAGCGGCTTCATCGCGAAATGCATCCGGCAACGACGGCAATTTCTTTTCGAGCAACGCGAAGGCGCGCCGCAATGAGGCCCGCATATTCTGGTATACCGAGCGCTGCGCCATGGCGTTAAATTGTTCGGGCGCGAAAGCGCGCTCCTCATTACTGATGGCGAGAGCGCGATGCAGTTCGCCCGTGCGCTGACCGAGAAGCTTGGCTTTCTCGGGATAAATTCCCCCGATCAATTCCTCGAGCAGTGGGCCGGGCGGCGTGGATTGATTTTGCAAATCGGCTTTCCGCGTCAGGACGCGTTCGTAGTAACGGCCGACTGCGTCGAGCGTGAGCGTCCAGGCGTCTCCTTCGTTCGTGACCGCGCTTTGGAGAAGACAAACGACCGTCGGCTCGGATTTCTTGCGCCGATATTCAATCGCGCCAAGGAACGCCGGCACATTCGAGAACTTTGCCCGCTCGGTGAGAAAACGCGTTACTTCCACGTCGGGATTCACCCCATCCTCGAGTTTCCGGTACAGCTTTAGGAAAAACTTGTTCTCGAACAACATCGAAGAATTACTTTGCTCGGCGCTCAGCACTTGGGATGCGGGCGCAGATTTGCGCGCGTCATCCGGAAGTGCATTGCTCGTCGAGCCCGCGATCTGGCCTCGTTTTCCAGCGGCGGATTTCCCCGCGGTCATGAGGTCGAACAAATCGTTGCGAAAAGATTCGTCGTAAATCGCGTCGTGCAGGATGCCATCCTCATCGCCTTTGAAGCGGGCGATGACAGCGTGTTTGGCCGAGCGCTCCACCGCGCGCGCGGCGTTGCCGGTCGCGATCTGCACGGGCAGCGCGTAGGTCTCCGTCGGTCCATCGAGATAACTAACTTCGATAAACCAGAAATGGGCCGCGCCGTTTTTATCGGTGACTGGAATTTCTTCGGCGATGCGGATCTCGCGCAACGTCCGCGCTTTCGCGCCAAACCAGCGGCACCCACGGACGTAAGCCGGCAGAATGTCGCGTTCGATACGCGCGCGCTGGCCGTTCTCGAGCAATGAATCCAAAACCGTGATGACTTCGAGCGTTGGAATGCGGCGCTCTTTCGAGGCGCGCGACGCGGCGGTCTGCGATCGGAGCGCGAACCAGTAATGGGAATGCGGCCCGAGCGTGATGACGTAACCCGACTTGCGAATGCGCGGGAAATAATTCTGGCTGAAGACTTCCATCAACGCGCAACCGGCGAACGCTGAGAGATCCAATTCGACCGCTTGCGAGAAACGCGAAAGGTTGACGACCACCAGCATCGTTTCGTCCTCGTGCCGCCGGAGGAAGGCCAGGACTTTGTTGTTTTCCGGGTGGAGGAATTCCAGCGAGCCGCGCGAGAACGCCTTGAAGTTTTTCCGCATCGCGATGACGCGCCGCGTCCACCAAAGCAACGACGAAAGGTTCTTCTGCTGGTTCTCGACGTTGATCGCCTCGTAGTGGTATTCGGGGTCGATCGTGATCGGCAGATAAAGCTGCTGCGGGTTTGCCTTGGAGAAACCGGCGTTGCGGTCGGGGCTCCATTGCATCGGAGTGCGGCAGCCGTTGCGGTCGCCGAGATAAAAATTATCGCCCATCCCGATTTCGTCGCCGTAGTAAAGGACCGGCGTTCCCGGCATCGAGAAGAGGAGGATGTTGAGCAGCTCGATTTTGCGGCGGCTGTTCGCGAGGAGCGGCGCGAGCCGGCGGCGAATGCCGAGGTTGATGCGCGCGGTCGGATCGTTCGCGTAAACGCGCCACATGTAATCGCGTTCCTCATCGGTCACCATCTCGAGAGTGAGCTCGTCGTGATTGCGCAGGAACATCGCCCACTGGCAGATTTCGGGAATCGGCGGCGTCTGGTCGAGAATGTCGATGATCGGAAACCGGTCCTCCATCTGGAGCGACATGAACATCCGCGGCATGAGCGGGAAGTGGAAATTCATGTGCGACTCGTCGCCCTTGCCGAAATAAGCGACGGCGTCCTCGGGCCATTGATTCGCCTCGGCCAGCAGCATGCGGCCGGAGAACTTCTCGTCGACGTGCGCGCGCAGTTTCACGAGGTATTCGTGGGTCTCGCGCAAGTTTTCGCAGCTCGTCCCTTCGCGCTCGTAGAGGTACGGAACGGCATCAAGCCGCAATCCGTCGACGCCCATGTTCAACCAGAAATCGAGCACCTTCTCGACGGCTTCGTGCACTTCCGGATTGTCGAAATTCAGATCGGGCTGATGCGAATAAAACCGGTGCCAGTAGTAAGCCTTTGCCACCGGATCCCAGGCCCAGTTCGAGGTCTCGAAATCCTTGAAGATGATCCGCGCGTCTTTGTATTTCTCCGGCGAATCGCTCCAGACATACATCTCGCGCTCGCGTGATCCGGGCGCGGCGCGGCGTGATTTCTGGAACCACGGATTCTGATCGGAGGTGTGATTGATCACCAGCTCGGTGATGACCCGCAGCCCGCGGTCGTGCGCGGCGGCGAGAAAGGCGCGGAAATCGTCGAGGTTGCCGAAGTTCGGATTGACGTCGTAATAATCGGCGATGTCGTAGCCGTCATCGCGCATCGGCGAGGGATAAAACGGCAGGAGCCAGAGCGCAGTCACGCCGAGCTCCTGGAGGTAATCGAGCTTCTCGATCAGGCCGCGAAAATCGCCGATGCCGTCGCCGTCGCTGTCGTGAAATGTTTTGACGTGGAGCTCGTAGATGACGGCGTCCTTGTACCAAAGCGGGTCTACGGCCGGATCAGACGTCGCGTTCGACATGGGGGTAACAGTTGGCGCAACAATGGACGCGGCGCAATCGTGTAGTCCTCTTCTGTAGCAGCGGCCCTGTGGGCCGCTCGAATTTGACGTCTGCTCCCACGCGTCGCACAGCGACGCGGCTACAGAAGAAGCGCTACTTTTTCGGCAGAGCCATGGCCTGCGCGGCAACGCATTGCCATTGGCCGTTGCGTTCCACCCACGTGTCCGTGAAACGATAGGAGTGCGAGAAGGCTTTGCCGGCTTTGGTCTTGCCGGTCTCCTTTGCCATTCCAGTCACGACGGCGACGTTGGGCGCAAAAGTTCGCACCGTCATGTCGCTCGAAACCGCGGATGAATAAACATTCGTGTCGCGCTTGGCCTCGGCCAGAAGGGTAGCTTTGTCGCCCTGTTTGCCGCTCGATGATGTGCCGATGAAATCTTCCGCGACCATCTTTTCGATGGCGGAAGTGTCGTGATTCAGGAGCGATCCTTCCCAGCGTGATTCCAGTTCCTTCAACTTCGAGGCGACCGAATCATCACTCGTGGCAGGCGAGATATCGATGCTGGGCGAAGGCTTGGGCGGCGCACTCGGCGTCGGTTTGGGAGGCACTGTGGCTGTCGGGGTCGCTGTTGGTTTGGCGGTTGCAGTCGCCGTTGCTGCCGGCTTCGCGGTGGCTGTTGCAGTTGCCGTTGGCTTGGCAGTCGCCGTCGCCGTTGCCGTTGGCTTAACCGTCGCGGTCGCCGTTGGTTTAGCGGTGGATGTCGCCGTTGCGATTGGCTTGGCGGTGGACGTCGCGGTTGCGATTGGCTTGACCGTCGCCGTGGCGGTCGCCGCGGGCTTCGGCGTCTGAGTTTCGATAGCGTCCGGTGTCGATGTTTCCAGCGGCTTGACCGAGGGACGCGGCGAGGGCTTGGGCGTCGCCGTCACAGTGGGCCGCGCGGTTGCAGTGGGAGTCGGAGATTCGTCGGTCGTCACGGGACTTCTTTGCTGAAAAGGCGTGGAAGCCGCGTCTTGCGCTCGGACGAGCGCCGCTGCGGCAAGGAACACGGTCGCGAGAACGAATAAGCGCATGGAGTTGATCAGGTTATTTCCTTGGGAAGATTGCTCGGGTGGACGCTAGCCCGCGGTCGTCCGCGCGGTCAAGCCGAATAGATTTTTCGCGGCATTGAAATGGGGGAAAACCGCAGGGCGGAAAGCTGCGCCCCGCCGGACGCGGTGGCAGTTAGAAACTTGTTACGGCAAATCAGTTGGACGCCGCGTCCAGTTGCCACTAAATCTCCTACCTCATGCGTCGGATGTTTTTTGCAGTTTGCGCGCTCAGCTTCATCACGACCGCTTTCGCCGTTACTCCGGCAGACGATTTTGTCGCGCGCGGCAAAGAGCTGCTCGCGAACAAAGAAAAGCGGAGCGACGCCGACAGGCTCCATCGCCTTTTCGATTTTTCGTGGGAATACACGATGCGGGATTCGCCGGAGTTCGCGACAGCCGTGGGCTATCCGGGGCAAAATGACAGATGGAGCGACCTTTCCCTCGAGGCGATCGCGCGGCGCAAGGAAACGAACAAACTCGACCTCGAACTCATCAAATCGATTGATCGCGCGAAACTCTCCGAAGGCGACGTGATCAGCTACGATCTCTACCGGCGGAACGCGGAATTCTCGGTGGAGGGCGACCAGTTCCCCTTCGAGTTCCTGCAACTCAATCAGATGGGCGGCGTGCAACAGAACGTCGCGCAAGTCATCAGCTCCACCACGTTTCGGACGACGAAAGACTTCGAAGATCTGATCGCGCGCTTGAACGGCGTGCCGGCGCTAATCGATCAAACCAGCGCGCTCCTCCAAAAAGGGCTAGAGCAAAAGTTCACTCCGCCGCAGGTGACGCTCCGCGATGTTCCGCAGCAAGTCCTCAACTTGATTGTAAAAGACCCCGCGCAAAGCGAGATGCTCGCGCCCTTCAAGGATATGCCGGCGCTGATTCCCGCCGCCGATCAAACGCGGTTGCGCCAGGCGGGCACCGACGCCTTCACGAAGAAAGTCGAGCCGGCGTTCCAGAAACTGCACGACTTCCTGGTTGCGAAATATCTTCCCGGCGCCCGCACCACCATTGGCGCGAACAGACTACCGAACGGCGACAAGATCTACGGGTTCAACACCCGCCAGCAAACGACGACCGACCTGATGCCGCCGCAAATTCATCAGATCGGGCTCGACGAAGTGAAGCGCATTCGCGGCGAGATGGACAGGGTGATCGCGAGCACCGGTTTCAAGGGCGACTTTCACGCGTTCACGAAATTTCTGCTGACCGATCCCAAGTTTTATTACACCGACGCGGAAAGTTTGCTCTCCGGTTACCGGGATATCGCGAAGCGAATCGATCCGAAACTGGTGGAGTTTTTCGGCGTGCTTCCGCGGCTGCCCTACGGAGTGCGCCCAGTGCCTGCGTATGCGGAGAAATCGCAGGCCGCTGCTTATTATGAACCGGGCTCGCTCAAGGCGGGACGTCCCGGCTATTTCTTCGCTAATACTTACGATCTGCCGGGCCGGCCGAAGTGGGGAATGGAAACGCTCACGCTCCACGAAGCGGTCCCGGGACATCATTTCCAAATCGCGATTGCGCAGGAGACCGAAGACCTTCCCGAATTCCGGAAACACGGCGGCTATAATGCGTTCTCGGAAGGCTGGGCCCTTTACTCGGAGAGCCTTGGCTACGAGATGGGTTTCTTTAAAGATCCGTATCAAGACTTCGGCCATCTCGGCGATGAAATGCTCCGCGCCGTCCGCCTCGTCGTCGATACCGGATTGCATTCGATGGATTGGACCCGCGAGCAGGCGATCAAGTATTTCGAAGAGAACACCGGCAACCCGCCGCACGACATCGAAGTGGAAGTGGACCGCTACATAGTCTGGCCGGCGCAGGCGCTCGGTTACAAGATCGGCCAGCTCAAGATTCGGGAGCTGCGCACTTATGCAGAGAAAGAGCTCGGACAAAAAATGGATCTGCGCGCGTTCCACGATGAGGTGCTAAAAAATGGGGCGCTGCCCATGAGCGTCCTCGAGACCCACATGAAAGAATGGATCGCAAAGCGGAAAGGCGCGTAGGCACGATTTATGGCGATCGATTTCTCAGCGACAACAGGAACACCGGAAGAGCGGCCGGGCGTTCCGGCTCCCCGCCTGCCTGCCTCAGCGCCGGCGCTCGAGCCGGGCGCGCCGAGCGACCTCGAGCTGATGCATGCGATCCAGAAGGAAGACCCGGAAGCGCTCTCTCTTTTATACGATCGCTACAACGGGATCCTGAAGGCGCTGATCCTGCGGGTGATTCACAACGAAGCCGAAGCCGACGATTTGTTGCAGGAAATTTTCATGGAGATTTGGAACCAGGCGAAAAATTTCTCCGCGCAAAAAGGAAAACCGCTCGGCTGGATGGTCACGCTGGCCCGGCGCCGAGCCATTGATGGTTTGCGGAAAAAGCAGGCCTACGCGCGCGCCGGCGAACGCCTCCAAACCGAGACGGAGCAACAACCTGACGCCTGGGTGCATAACGCGACCGAGGAGGAGATCACCTTCGGCGACACGCGGGTTCTGGTGCGGCGGGTGATCAACACCCTGCCCGAGGCCCAGCAGCAGGCCATAAATCTTGCATTTTTTCGCGGGATGAGTCAGCGCGAAATCGCCGCAAAAACGAATACACCGTTAGGCACGGTGAAGACGCGGCTCGAATTGGGCCTTAAAAAAATCTACGACGGCCTGAAGGAACTGCGTGATGAGCTTTGAAGAATTTCAAAATCAGGCCCGACTTTACGTGATCGGCGCCCTGGAACCGGAAGAGACTGAGAGCTTTGAAGCCGCCCGAAAGGATTTTGGACAAAAAGCAGAGGATTACATCGCGGAGTGCTATGGCTTGCACGAGGCGTTTGCTTTGAGCCTCCGTCCGGAAAAATCCTCCGATGCGCTGAAAGAGCGGCTGATGGGGATGGTGCGGAACCGGCAGAAGGGTTGAAGGGTTGAAGGGTTGAAGGGTTGAAGGGTTGAAGGGTTGAAGGGTTGAAGGGTTGAAGGGTTGAAGGGTTGAAGGGTTGAAGGGTTGAAGGGTTGAAGGGTTGAAGGGTTACGGCGTCGAAGCGGAAAATCCTTTCACGCTTCAACGCTTTAACTCTTTAACCCTTTAACCCTTTAACGGTCCCCCATCTCCTGAAGGATAAATTCCTGGAGAAATCCGTAGAAATTCACCTGGAACAAACCGAGATCGCGGCGGGAGCCGATCGGCGACCGGTAATGATCGCAGAGCTCGGCGTCGGTGAAATTGTATTTAGACGCGATCACGAGCCGCGCCTGGTTGAGCGAGTTTAACCACGCTTCCGCGTTGTCCGTCGGGATGCGGAGGGTGCAGTTGGCGAACGGCTTTGTGCTTCCATTGAGCTGCCGCAAATCGGTCGTCACGGTTTCGGTCGCCGTCTGAAAGAGCCGGCGCAGTTCTGGTTCGACATAAAGTTTCCACTCGGCGCAGATCTCGCCCTCGGAAGCCGGGGCCGGAGAGCTGAATAACCGCTGGTGCGCAGCTTCGGCGCCTTCGGTCTCGGTGCTTTCCGGAATTTGCCGCAGGAGCTCCGCCAGAAATGGATCGAGCTCGGAAATCTCGATGCAATTTTCCTGACGGCGAATTTCCATGTCAGTTCGTTCGCTCGAGGGTGGCCAGGAGGAGATATCCGTGGAGTTGCTGGACATAAAGTTCGGCGCGCTCCCTCATGCCGCTCCATAAGATCGAGCGGCCTAGCTGATGGACCTCGAGCATATGTTTCTCCGCTTTTTCACGGGGAAGCCCAAAGACCTTTTGGAAAACCATTGTGACGTAACTCATCAAGTTAACGGGATCGTTGTGCACGACGACCTGCCACGGGAGATCGAGTTCCTCCGCGGCGCGAGTCTCCTGCTCGATCACGGGATTTTCGACTGAGGATCCGAAGGCACTGTGCATCACGACGAAGCGTTTGCGTTTCAGTCGGTTGCCTGGCGCCACCGTCGCCATCCCTCGCGTGGCTGCCCACTCATGAGAAAACGCTACCACAGGCTGACGGTGGTTCAACCGGCAGGAAGGTGCGACGGCGCGCTAGCAAGACGCGACCAGTCTTTCCTGCGTCCGCTTCATTTCTGCGGCCGAACGCGGGTCCTTGTCGTCGAAGCCGTGGAGATGAAGAAGGCCATGCACGAGATAAAGGCGAAGCTCGTGCCCGAGCGAAGTGCCCAAGCGGCGCGCCTGGCGACGGGCGGTCTCCGTGCTCACAAAAATCTCACCGTGCTGAAAGGTGATCACGTCGGTCGGTCCCGGTTGTTGAAGAAAGCGCCGATGGAGCTCCGCCATCCGGCGGTCCGAAACGAGAACGACGCTTATTTCGGCGAGCCTAGCCAGCACGGTCGATGTTCCCGGAAGTTTCAGGCATTCTCGCAGCGCGCGCTCCGCGAACTCCTGCAGCGCGACCAGTTCGACCGAAACAACCCGTTGGCGATTGCAGACAGTGATCACGTCAACGGGCGCGTCTCGGCTTGGAAATTTCTGGTGATGAGCCGCGCGCCTTTATTGAAGGTGATATATGACCAGGCCCATTGGATGAGGACGGCGATGCGATTCCGAAATCCGACCAGGAAAATGATGTGAACGAAAAGCCAGACGAACCACGCCGGCAGTCCGCTCAAATGAATGAAATTCAGGTCGGCTACCGCTTTGTTCCGGCCGATCGTCGCCATGCTTCCTTTGTCCCAATACCGAAAACGCAGCGGTTTCCGCTCATCCATCATCCCGAGAATATTGCGGGCGGCGTGACGGCCTTGCTGCATCGCCACCGGCGAAACGCCCGGGAGCAACTTACCGCCTTGATGCGAAAAATTTGCCAGATCGCCAATCACCTGGACTTCTGGATGACCCGGAATGGTCAGGTCTTCGTTCACGATCACGCGACCCGCTTTATCGACCGGAACACCCATGGTCTTGCCGACAAATGAAGCGGCGTTCCCTGCGGCCCAAATCTTGACCCGACAAGGAATGAACTCATCGCCGACTTCCAATCCTCCCTCAGTCAGATTCTTCGCGTGAATGCCAGTGCGGACTTCGACGCCGAGATCCTTCAATTGCTTCATCGCCTTGGCGGAAAGGTCTTCCGGAAAACTGGAGAGGACTCGTTGATCGCCCTCCACCAATACAATGCGGGCACTCGAGGGATCGATATGCTTGAAATCCTTGTCCAGGGTGTAGCGCGCGATCTCGGCGATCGCGCCCGCCATTTCCACGCCGGTCGGTCCGCCGCCGATAATCACGAACGTCATGGCCGCGGCCTTCGCGGTTTCATCCGTAATCTTCTCCGCGTATTCGAACGCGAGCAGCAACCGCCGCCGAATTTCCACGGCATCTTCAAGACTCTTCAAGCCGGGCGCGAGCTTCTCCCATTCGTCGTGTCCGAAGTAGGAGTGCCGCGAGCCCGTCGCCAGGATGAGATAATCGTAGCTCACTTCCTGGTCGCCGAGATTTAGTTTCTTCGCGACCACGTCCACCGATTTCACTTCCGCCAGAATTATCTCGGTGTTCGGGCAGCGGCCGAGGATCCCGCGGATCGGCGCGGCGATGTCCGCCGGCGAGAGCGCCGCCGTGGCCACCTCATAAAGGAGCGGCTGAAAGAGATGGTGGTTCGTCCGGTCGATCAGGGTCAGGCGGACCGGCTCCTTCGTCAGCCGTTTCGCCGCTTCAAGTCCGCCAAAGCCGGCGCCGACGATGACGACGTGCGGTTTCGGAGCGGGCGCGTTTTCCATGCGCGCAATTTCCTATGTTAGGAATTGGAAGCGAGAACTAAGTTCTGCTGGGCTCCGCAATCTTCTGTAGCCGTCGCCCTATGGGCGACGTGGACGCTGACTTCGTAGCGAGGTCGCTCTCACGCTTCGCGCAGCGAAGCGGCTACAGAAGAGGCGCACTCAAAAGCGGTTGTCACAAGGCGAGACTGCGCTATCTTCCGCGCCTTATGCCGAAAGCGATCGCGCGCAGCAAGACCAGGAAAGCCGTCTCGAAACGATTCAAGATCACGGGAACAGGCAAAGTCATGCGTCAACATGCCTCGCGCCGGCATTTGCTCTCCTCCAAGAGCGCCAAGCGCAAACGCCACATGGCGAAGTCGGCTGAAGTCGACAAGACCGATACGTATCGGATCAAGTCGAACATGCCGTTCGCTTAAACCGAGACGTTCGTCCGGCTAATCGCCTGGCAAAGGCTGCACTCCTTCCGGCTCCGCAGCGCGCGGACGGAATTCCGGCGCGATTGTCGTCGTTCTGGTGGTCGTGGTGTGACGCACGGTAGTCGTCACCGGACGCTCCCGGTAGAAATAAGGATCGGTGCTGTAGAGGTCGCGTCGATTTTCCAGGGTATTGCAGGCGACGCACCCCAGCAGGGCGCAGCATGCGAGCAGGAATTTCACGCCTCGATGCAAACAAAACCGCAGCGCGCGGTCAACGTTTCATCAAAAGCTGATTGCGCGGGAGCGATCTTTCGAGAACAGTTTGTTTCCGTCAGGGGCTATGGACTGAGGACTTACGAACCCCGCCAGAGCAGGAATGCAGCAACGGTAGTCTGATCCTCCTTGCCGTAGTTCTCTGGCGGACTTTTTTTACCGCGCCGGCAAAACGCTCGAATGAAACTCCTGAAGGTGAAGACCGCGCGCTTTCGGGAGGTGGTAGAAAAATGCGGCCGGCCCGAGGTCCACACCCTTTGGGTCAAACCGGCGGCGGACCGGCATTTTCAGATGTTGATAAGGAACAATCGCGTCATGACCATCCGACCGAGCGAAAGCGGAACGGACTTCGGCGTCGTCGGTTTTCAGAAACAAAAGAAGGCGGCCAGATATCTCGCTTTCCCGAAGTCGCTGAAGCGCTTTGAAGGCAAGCGAATCATAGGAATCGACTGGGCGCTGGTGCAGAGTTGAGGAATGAGCCGCAGCATCATCGACGACGATAGACTCTCGGAAGTCGCTCTGGCTCCGGGCGACCTTTCGCGCTATTCGCGCCAGCTGCTCCTCCCGGAAGTGAATGAAAGCGGGCAGCGCCGCATCAAAGCCGCCCGCGTTTTGTGCATCGGCGCGGGCGGACTCGGATCACCGGCCGCGCTTTATCTCGCCGCGGCGGGGATCGGCACGCTGGGCCTGGTCGATTTCGACCGCGTGGATGTCTCGAATCTGCAACGGCAAATCCTTTACGGGACCGCCGATATTGGAACCAAGAAGCTGGACGTGGCCGCGGCCAGGCTTCGCGCCATGAATCCGGGAGTGAATGTCGTCCCGCACGAGAGCCGTTTCACGGGCGAGAACGCGATGGATATCGTGAGTTCATATGATGTGGTGATCGATGGCTCCGATAATTTTCCGACCCGTTACCTGTCTAACGACGTCTGCGTTTTCGCGCGCAAGCCAAACATCTACGGATCCGTTTTTCGTTTCGAAGGACAAGCCAGCGTGTTCGCGCCGCATCTCGGCGGCCCGTGTTATCGGTGCCTTTTTCCCGAGCCGCCGCCGCCCGGAGCCGCGCCCAGCTGCGCCGAAGCCGGCGTGCTGGGCATCCTGCCGGGCGTGATCGGATTGATCCAGGCAACCGAGGCGATCAAGCTGATCGTCGGCGCGGGCGAAACCCTGGCGGGACGTCTGCTCCACTTCGATGCGCTGAAGATGAAGTTCCGCGAATTCAATTTGCGCCGCGATCCGGAATGCCCGGTCTGCGGAGAGAAGCCGACGATCACCGCGCCGATCGATTACGAGCAGTTCTGCGGCGGCGGCGCTGATTGGTTCGCGGCCAGCGACGGTGTTCCGTCGCTCTCCGTGCGGGAATTGAAGCGACGAATGGATGAAGAAGAGACGGTCACGTTGATCGACGTGCGCGAACCGTACGAATACGAAGTGGCGCGGATTCCAGGCGCCCAATTGATTCCGCTGGGTGAATTAGAGAAGCGGGCCGCGGAGCTTCCGCGCACCGGAACACTGGTGCTGCAATGCCACACCGGAACGCGCAGCGAACATGCGGTGCGGCTCTTGCAGGAAGCCGGTTTCGAAAACGCCTCCAATCTCGAGGGCGGCATCGAGGCCTGGTCGGTGGAAATCGATCCGAGCGTGCCGAGATATTAGGAGCGCTCCTACCGCGCTTCGATTAGGGCGGCCGCCAGCGCGCCAGCCGGTGGAACGTCGTTCCAACGTCGCAGCAAACGCCCGCGCCCATCGAAAATGAAAACGGCGAACTCCGAGGACATCGGCGCGATGCCAAGCTGAGAAACGGCTTTGCCGTCATAATCCGCCACGACGTAAATATCGTCTCTCGGATTTCGCGTCAGGTGTCTCTCCGAGTAAACCTTTTGGAGCTCTTTCGCCTCCACATTGAGCCGGTGCCGGATGATCGCCGAGATCATGCCCTGAAACGGCGGAAAGATGCCCTGTTGAAAATTGACCAGCGTGATCAGCCGGAATTTCGGATCGCCATAGTACTGGCGCGGAACGTTATCGCCCACCGCCTGGGCCTTTTCCTCATCCTTCCTCGTCAAGACCGTAATGATGGTGACGTGCCCGTCGGAAATCGAAAGCTGGTGTCGATCCACGTCCGTAAAAGTGAGCTGGTAATTGGTTCCCACGCGCAGCTCGATTGCGTGCGCCGTGGCCGCAGCCAGGAAGAGAGCGAGAAAAAGATGAAGCGTTGCGATACAGCGGCAGTTCATGCGACAGGTAGGAATTCCATGCGTCTCCTGAACAACTTCGCGGCTGCCCTCGCGCTCGGCCTTGCCCTCGGCTGCGGAAGCTGCGACCGGATGATCACGCCGCGCAGCGCGCAGATCATCAAAGACGCCGAAAGCAAGACGGCGGACGGCAATTTTCTCCGCGCGATCGCGCTCTACGAGAGCGCCCTCGATGATTCGCCGAAAGCGGCGGACATCCATTACCGGCTGGCGCTGCTTTATGACGACAAGATGCACGACCCGCTCAACGCGTTGCACCACTTCAAGCGTTATCTGACCCTCGCGCCCTCCGGCTCGCACGCGGCCGAAGTGAAGAATTTCATGAAGAAAGACGAGTTGGAATTGGGGACGACTTTGTCGGGCGATGCCGTGGTGAGCCGCGCGGAAGCGGCGCGATTGAAAAACGAGAACCTCGCTCTGCACAAGCAAATCGAAGATCAGCGCTCTCATTTCCAGACCACAGAAAAAGCGCCGGACAAAACGAAAACTGCGGGGGCTGACAAGAAAAAATCCTCGCGCGCGCCTCGCACTTACGTCGTGCGCGACGGCGACACGCTGGCTTCGATCTCACGGAAGTTTTACAAATCATCCGGCCGCTGGAAGCAGATTCGGGACGCCAACAAGGACGTGGTAAGCGACCCGGGGAAACTCAAAGCGGGACAAACATTGACGATTCCGTGAATTGTTAAAAAGTCATTAGGGAAGGCGATGAGAATCATCACGCGCATAGCACCCGATGTGGGCTGGCTGCCAGTCAGCTTCGTGAACGTTTATTTCATCGGACGGCCGGGCGGCGGTTGGTCATTGGTCGATGCCGGTTTGCCCGGCAGGGCGAATCAGATCCTCGAAGGCGCCGAGGCGAGATTTGGCGCCGGCGCGCGACCCGAAGCGATTTTGCTTACGCACGGACATTTCGATCACACGGGGTCGGCTCTCGAGCTCGCCGAATACTGGGATGTGCCAATTTACGCGCATCGGATGGAGATTCCGTACCTCACCGGAAAATCGGACTATCCGCCACCCGATCCAACTGTCGGCGGGGCCTTCGCTTTTCTCGCCCGCTTCATGCCATCGCATGGGCGTGACCTGGGAGATCGGATTCGCGAATTGAAACCGAATGAAGTGCCGGGCGCGGCGGGTTGGGAATGGCTGGCCACTCCCGGACATTCGCCCGGCCACGTTTCTTTTTTTCGCCCATCGGACCGTGTTCTCCTGGCCGGCGACGCCTTCGCGACCATGAACATGGATTCGTGGACCGGACTCGTTACCGGCAAGCAATCGCTCTCGCGCGCGGGAGCGCCCTTCAACACGGATTGGGAGGCGACCCGTTTCTCCGTAAAAGAGCTGGCGAAACTACGGCCAAACGTCGCCGGGTGCGGACACGGAATTCCAAGGTGCGACGCCGATTTGCCGTCGCGTCTCGAGCGATTCGCAGAATGGTTTCGCACGCCAAGAACCGGCCGTTATGTGCGGCGATCCGCGCGGACGGATGAGCGCGGAATCATTTCGTTGCCACCGGCGCCCTTCGATCCAGTCCCGTTTGCGACCGCGGCCGCTCTGATCGCCGCGGGGATCGCACTTGGCGCCGGTTATCTCGACGACCAGCGCCGGAAGTAGGAAGCGCTACGGTCCCCCGGGCGGTCCGAAGGTGGGTGGCGCACCAAACAAAGTATTGGCCCCAGAGACGGGCGACGCGGCAGTGCCCTCCAAAATGAACTTGCCGGAGGTTGAATTATTCCCGCCGTTGAAGTTGGAGTAGTTGGCCTTCGTGATATCCGGAACGTAAACTTCCGCCGGTCGGGTAGCGCCAGCGGGACTGCCGATCGACACGGTGACGTTGTTCTGCACGGTGACGGAGTTCCCAGCGATGGTGATTTTATTCACGAGATTCGTGCTGTTTATGTTCAGGGTCACGTCGCTGACGAAAATCACAGAGCCGTTGGCGCCGGTCGCATAGAGTCTCAAAATCGTATCCGCGCTGATGCGCCCGCCGCCAATCGTGAGAGTGCCATTGTTACCGAGGGCTCCGACCTTGATGACGTCCGCCGAGATATTCGCGGCCGTCAGGGTAATCGAGCCGGACCCGCCCGTGTGCCGGATGTCGACGTAGCCGCCGGCGCGGTCCGCGCGAATGGTATCGGTCGCGCCTGAACCGTTCACGTTGATGGCGCTGCTCGGGCCGGTGGCGAGAATCGTGATTTTTCCTCCCTGCCCGGGCGCGGCCGCGTCGAGGAGAGACAGAAGCTGGCCCGTGTTGCTGATGTTGATCGCCACGCCGGTCGGCGCGTCACTCTTCAAATTAATATTGCCGCCCGATCTGCTTCTGCGTCGCGGCGCACCGGCGGGATCCGCAGAAGAAACCGTGATGGGTGAATTGACCATGATCGTGCCACCGGTCGAATTGAGATTCACGGTGCCGCCGTTGCCGCTCGCCTCCGAGGCACTTGGCATCAGGCCCGTCGTCGCCTGGATGGGAGAACCAACGGTGATGGCGCCCGCGGCGTTGACAGTGAACGTTCCTCCGCTGCCGGCAATCGACGCAGTGGGATGGCCGCCGCCGTTGAAGGTGACCGCTCCCTGAATATTATCCGCCGCGGACGGACCAAAAGTTAGCGACGGAACATTGATGGTGAGCTGTCCGCCGTCGAAGGGGCCAAATCCCGGCGGCGTTCCGAAATCCGGGCCGTTGAAGTTGATGCCGCCGGTCGAGGTGAGCGAGTCAGCGGTAATGGTATGGGCGACCGGCACGGGGAAGCCGCCGGGAAATGTAAAACGCGTGATGCCACCGGTGCCGACCTGAATCCCGGGCGCGATGACATTAGTGCCGGATAATTGGCCGGCCGTGATCGCACCGGTGCTGTTGAGCGTTCCGAAAACATCGATCCGCCCCGTCACCGTCAACTTGCCGTTGATCTGCAACGTGACTGTGCCCCCCACTCCACCAATGCTTCCGTCGCTGTTGTTAATGTAAGCGTTGAGGTCCTTTCCGATATTCGTATCCGCCAATGTGAGCTTGATGACGGCGTTCGAGGCGATCGTTCCACCGCTGCCGCCCGCGAGATCGCTGTTGAGAATAGTAAAGTTCGCGTTCGATGTCGTCGTGAACGTGCCGCCGACAGTGAAATCGATCCCGGCGCCGGCGCCGATGAATCCCTTGAAGCGGTTGTCGATCTGCACTGTGACCTGATCAGTCATGAGATTGCCGCCGATCGACGAAGTAATATTCCCTCCGGTCTGGATCCGCCCGGCATTGGAATTATTGATGGCAAGGCGCAAGCCGCCGCTGGTTCCGGTCGTGAGGGCGCCCGTGATGTTGAGGGTGATGTTCCCTCCCGCTCCGATAATGCCCGGGGCGGAATTGTTCACGGAAAGGTCGAGTCCGCCGTCAACCCGGGTCGCGGTGAACGACCCTCCCCCGAAAATAATGGCGCCGCCGTTGGTGAGGGTGCGACCGGCGCCAATCTGCACCGTGCCGGACAAATCCACCACGCTAATCGCCCCGCCCGCCGTCAGGGTCAGGTTACTTCCAGCGCCCTGGTTCCCGGTCGTCGGACCGGTGCGCAGGATGGCGACGCCGCCAAGCGTCATCGCGGCGCCGGAATTGAGGGTGATGTTCCCGCCGCTCGTTAGGCCGCCGCCGTCGGTGAGCAGGCTGATCGAACTGTTCGCCTGCAAATTTCGCCCGGCGTTAAGAGTAAGGTTAATGGTCTTGATGAAGCTGCCACCGCCACTTGAGCGGTTAATTGTCGTCGGCCCCGTGATAAGCAGGTCATTCCCAGCCTGCAAGCTGACATCGCCCTGGGAATTGACCGCCGCCGCGCTAAGCGTCCCGCCATTCCAGTTTGTATCGTTGGTCGCAGAGAAACCTAATGTGACGGTAGAAAGATTCACCGGCGACGTGGTCCCAAAGGCCAAGTTGCCACGAGAAATGACACCCAGCGTTTCGCTGGAAATCGTGCCGCCGTTGATAGTGATCTGGGCCGTTCCCGCCGAAGGCGCTGCCGTTTGCAGGATTCCGATCCCACCGCGATCCACTTGGAGGGTGGCGTTGTTAATGAGGATGTCGCTTCCGGCCGTGGCCAGATTAATGTTGCCAGGGAGGGGGCCGGGCGCGGCCGGGTTCAATAGCGACAGCAAAACCGCGCCGGATGTCAGGCTTATTCCGGTGCCGGTTGTGAGACCGCTGAAGAGAACGATAGGTCCACCTTGTGCGCTTCGTCTTATCAGCGTTCCGGGGACACTCGGGTCGGGATCGTTATAGGAAATCTGGATCCGTGAGTTGACCGTCAACGTTCCTCCGAGCGCCGAGAGCGTCACCATTCCACCATTTCCAGAAGTCCCAGCCGTAACAAAAGCTGTCGGCGTTTCGATGGGACTGTTCACCGTAATGCCGCCGCCGGCGGTCCCATTCAGGATCCCGCCATTGGAACCGTTGACGAGACTTTCGGGCGCGTTGATCTGGATGTTGTTTTCAGCGATGAGCCGCAGCGTGCTGACATTGAAAATCCCCATCCCCCCGAGCGTCAGATTCGATCCCGGGCCGCGGGCATAAAAGATAAGCGTCGGAATTCCTTGGAAAACAATATCAGGGCTGGAGATATCGATGGAGCCGTTCTGGGTTGCGAGGAGCACACTCTGCATTCCCGCAAAAGTGAAGGTGGCGCTTCCCGCAGTCGCCGTTGTGATCGGGCCGACCGAGATCAAGGCCAGATTCGTCGCGCCGCCACCCGCGGTGGAAATGGTCGGATTGCCGACCAGTTGCAAGGCCGTGAATTTGAATGCGGCCACCGGCACGTTAGGACCATAAAGACCGTTGATGCCGCTCGTGGTGTCGAAGGGGGTCGTAGCTATGAACGCCCAGGTTGAGAAAGGGCCGTCCTGCGCTGAGTCGCGATAGATTTTCCCAAAGTCGGTGACTCCGGCTCGGATGATCGTGGGATCGGTCTGGATCGCCGTCCCGTTATCGATCGGATAGGGAACGAAAGACGTGATCGGCGGTGGCGTTCCGAATTTACTCGGAGTCGGGGCCACTGTCGGAGTGGGCGTGGGCGAAGGAACGGGACTTGGTGTCGGCGTCGGAGTTGGGACCGGTGATGGAGTCGGCGTGGGAGTGGGAACCGGTGAGGGCGTCGGGGTGGGAGTCGGAATCGGCGAAGGCGTGGGCGTAGGTATCGGAAGCGGAGTCGCGGTCGGCGTGGGGGTTGGCAGGGTTACCGCGGCAGTTTTTCGATCGACCACGTCGAGGGATTGTGGGTCGGTCAACGTCACCAGGGTGCCGCGCCCGAAAATTACCAGGTTCGTGTCGATCAATTCCCCGGCGGCTTTTTTCTCCAGCTGCGCGTGTTGCGCATCGGCCATCAAATTCTCGCTCCCGATCGGCGGCTGGAGGAACAGCGCTGTCCGAAGCAATCGCTCGAGATCGAAATCCACCACTTCGGAAAGCCGGGTGGCGTTCGGATTCAAGATCATCATTTGCCCCGGATACATCAGGACGGATTCGCCCAGTTGCCCCTTCAGATAGACGCGCATCGTCCCTTCGAGAACCAGATACTTGGCGTACGAATCCGGATGATATTCCACCATCACCGTCGTCCCCGTGATCGCCGCCGTCACCGCCGCGGTTTGGATTTTCGCGCCGCCAGAACCTTTCGGAACGCGAAGAAGAATGGCCCCTCCGGCTAAATCGACCGTGCGCGAGCCTTCGTTAAAACTGAAAATCGTATTCGCTCCCAGGCGGGCAATGGTCAGGTCGCCAAAGGTAAGCTCGGCCCGCGACTCCGCTCCGGTTCGGATGGCGGTGTCGCCACGAACCGTGTCGCTCACCGAAGCCGGCCTCGGCGCCGCCTGCCCCGGCAGCAGCTTTACATCCTTGATCACCTGTGTGATCCGCGCTTCCCGCATCACGCTGCCGGCGGCAAATGCCGAATGCAAGCTCATCGACACTCCGAGCAGCATCGCTCCAAGCGCCCAATTCAAAGTTGTGAGCAGGGTTTTCATTCGTGCTAGAACCGAAAGGTCAACGAAAGCGCCCCTCCTATGTTCGCCACCTTGTAATCAAAAACGCTCTTGTTCGATTGGCTCCACGCGAAGGTGCTGGCCGCGCTGGCCGAAAAGCATTTCGTCACCCGATAATTTGCCGTCAGCGCGAATACCTCGCTCACATCGGTGCGATCGGCCGAGTAATAATCGCGCACGGAAATGCGGCCCGCCGCATCGAGCGAGAACGACCGCGTGAGACTGACGGCGTAACCGGCATAGAAATCGAAGTCATGGCGTCGCGGCGGCGAAGGCTCCGCGTGGACGCTGAGATTGGCGGCTGTGCCTAACGAAAACTGCTGGGCGCGGCCGATCCGGAACGGGAGCTCCGCGCTGACGAAGAGGGAATGGTTCGAGAAAAACTCGTTGAAGCTATTGGAAAGCGTGAGGCGATTGTAATCGTATTCGCCGCGCAGCATCAGGTTGTGCAGCTTCGGCAAAGCGTAGACGAGGCCCGCGCGGAAATCGAAACTGCCGAAGTCGAGATCGCTGTAACGGTCGTAATAAAATGATTGCTGCTGAACGGTGAACGCTCCGAACAACGTGCGGCTGAATCGGGGTGCGTAAGTCACACCCGCGGTCGGGGCCACGAGCACGTCACCTCGCACGCCGGAGTTGGCCAACGCCACGTTCGAAGTGTAATAAACCGGGGTCGCGACCGAAACGCTGAACGGTTCGTAACGCTCGATCCGTTTGAGGATCTGCTGCTCGCCCAGATCCGGATCGTTCGGACTTTCGACGGCGTAACCGTCGTCAACCCCATTCTCAAGCGAGTAGGGATCGCTGTGCATCAGCGCCTGATTGCGTAACAGCTGCGCGCGGTCGACATCGTGGCCACCCGGGGTTTGCGCGCTCGCGGCAGTCATCGCTATGACAATGGCGCCGGTGGAAAGCAAAGTTGCTGCGAACCGGCAACGGCACCGCCGAAATTTGAAAATGCCGCTCATGGAGAGCGTCCAGTTGTGACGCTGACGATTCCACGCGTCAAGCAGTTAAACCGGAGCACGGGCGTCTCGCCTGTCCGTTTTCAGCAACAACAGGCGAGACGCCTGTTTGGCCGCACAGCCGAGACGGCCGTGCTCCTACAGTTCCAAAAGGCTTCTCTGCCACGGCACGAGGAGGGTCGCGCTCCGGCTTTCGTCCGCTGCGACGGCATCCAGCGCGCCGCGGGGCGCGATGAACGATGGCTCGAGCCCATGCTTATCGGCGACAGCATCGCGCCGGCGCCTCAAGGCTTCGGCGGCGCGTTCGGTGGCTGGCGTCGGCCGCACGCTTTTCCTTCGCAGCCGGATAGGCCATTCGGATTCGGGCAAACTCAGTCCTGCCTCCGCCGCCTTGCGAAAGGTCTGGCGGCGACGCGCAGAAAAGTGCCGATGATCGGGCACTTCGCCGGCGGCAAAAGCCTCGGCGGCCTGCAACAAAAGATGATTTTGAAGAATGTGAAAGGCGGGTCGATCCGCGGCCTGCGCTTCTTTTTCGCGCCACTGCCACAACTCCCGCAAGACCGCCGACGCACGTCCGCCGAGTTTGCCCGAACCGGCAATGCGCCACGCTTCCTCCTCGTCGCGCACACGCTGCACCGAGGTTTGTTCGAGAGCGCGCTGACACGATTGCTGGAACCATTCGAGCCGCTCGCGCTCGCGCAGTTCCGTTTCGAGTTTCTCCGCGAGCGGCAGGAGGTAACGCGTGTCGTTCATCGCGTATTCCGCCATTTGTCTCGGCAACGGCCGCTGGGCCCAGTTCGCCTTCTGCGAACCTTTCGTGAGCACGACTCCGAAATAACGCTCGACCAGTGCGGCGAGACTGAACGCGCGCAGCCCGAGCAAGCGCGCCGCGATGACCGTGTCGAAAATCCTGGTCGCGACGAAATCGAGGCTCCGGCGCAGAAGCCGTAAATCGAAGTCCGCCCCTTGAAGAACAATTTCTTTGGGGACGAGCGCCTCCGCGAGCGGTTTCAGATCAAAACCGGCAAGCGGATCGATGAGGTAGTCGTGCCCCGGAACACTCAACTGCACCAGACAAAGCTTTTCGAAATAACAATGCAGACTGTCCGCTTCGGTATCGACCGCGATCCGGTCGTGCGACTTGAGTTGTGGAAGAAGCTCGGAGAGCTGGGAATCGGTCGCGATCATTTCAATCCGCTCAGGAGCAGTTCCGCGTTCGTCTTCGTCGCGTTGAGATTGTCGATCAGTTTTTCCATCGCTTCGATCGGCGGCAGCGCGGCCATGGCTTTGCGCAGCACCTGCACGCGCTCCCATTCCTCGGGATGATAAAGCAAGTCCTCGCGGCGCGTCGCGGATTGAAGGCAATGGATCGCGGGATAAAGCCGCTTCTCCACCAGCGACCGGTCGAGATGCAGCTCCATGTTGCCGGTGCCCTTGAACTCCTCGAAAATCACCTGGTCCATCTTGCTGCCGGTATCGACCAGGCAGGTCGCCAGGATCGTGAGGCTGCCACCTTCCTCGCAATTGCGCGCCGCGCCGAAAAACTTCTTCGGTTTCAGGAGCGCCTTCGCTTCCACGCCGCCCGACATTGTCCGGCCTTTACCCGGCTGAAGTGAATTGTAACCACGCGCCAGCCGCGTGATGCTGTCGAGGAGGACGACGACGTCCTTCTTCTGTTCCACCAACCGTTTCGCGCGCTCCAGAACGAGCTCCGCGACTTCGATGTGCCGGCGCGAGTTTTCGTCGAAAGTCGAATTGTAAACAGCGCAGTCCACTTCGCGCTGCAGGTCGGTCACTTCCTCCGGCCGCTCGTCCACGAGCAGAATAATCAAAGTGATCTCCGGATGATTCACCCGGATCGCCTTCGCGATCTCCTTCAACAAAATGGTTTTGCCGACCCGCGGCGCGGCCACGATCAATCCGCGTTGTCCCCGGCCCAGCGGGGTCAGCAAATCCACCGCCCGCGCGCTGATGGAATTCGTTTTCGCGTTCTCCAGCATGATCCGGCCTTCCGGGTAAAGCGCCGTGAGCTTGTCGAACTCGGTCGGCTCCTTCCATTCCTCCGCCGGAACGTCCTCGACCGTCGTGACTTCATCGAGCATCAGCAATTTTTCGCGGTCGCGCGGCAAACGCAATGTGCCACTGATCTTTTGCGCCGGCCGAAAATGGAAGAGCTGGAGGAACGCGCGCTGCACGCCCACGTCTTCCGGCACCGGAAGGAAATTGAGTCTCGGCCAGCGCAGCACACCGAAGGAATCCGCGACGGGATCGAAAAAGCCGGTGACCGTGACCGGAATTTTTCGCGCGAGCGCGGCGCGGATCAGGTCGAGGATTTGGTGGTGGCGCGAACGGCCTGGATAAGCGCGCAATTCAAAATCGCGGCAAAGCTTCTCGATCTCCGCCGACCCCAGCGCCTGAAGTTCGTTCAAATCCAGCGACGCCGGCAGCACCGGCGACGGCTCAGCCACTGTCTCAAATGTAGCGGCCGCTGTCTCAGCGGCAGGAGTGTTTTGTGCCGCCGCTATCTCTGTTGAATCGCTCTCGTCCATCAATCCTTTGCGCTGAGCTGTCTCCAAAAACTCACCAGCAATCGGGCCTGCTCCGCCAACACCTCGCGCCCGCCATTGTTCCAGACCACATGATCTGCCCGGGCGATCTTCTCTGTGAGCGGCAGTTGGGAATCGATCATTTGTTGCGCGGCCAATCTTTCCAGCCCAGTCCGCGCGACGAGGCGATCGAGCTGCACGCTGGGCGAGCAGGCCACGACCACGACGCGATCGCACAAGGTTTCACCGCCGGTTTCATAAAGAAGTGGAATATCAGCAAAAAAAAGATCGGAGGAGTTGCGCCGGCTTTCGGCTTCGAGGCTCCACTGACGGCGGATGCGCGGATGCAGGATTTGCTCCAGCGCGCGTTTCTTTCCCGCGTCGGCGAACACTATCGAGCGAATCGCGGCCCGGTTCAAGTCCCCGCTCGCAGAATAAACCGCGCCGCCAAATTCCCGCTCGATCAGTCCCCTCACCTCCAGATCGCGGTCCGCCAGGTCACGCGCCGCCATGTCCGCATCGAAGAAGGTCGCGTCCGGAAGCATCGCGCGCAGAGCTTGACTGAAGCTTGTTTTTCCCGTGGAAATCCCACCGGTAATCCCGATCGCCGGCATAAATAATTCTAGGTAAAGAAGAAGCTGAAAAGCATCTCGGATTGGGCGCGAGCTTCCGGAGCTAACCGGTCGAATCGCGCGCCATGAGTGTGCTGCGGCCTGGCCCATTCGACAAGCCCGGTGAGTTCGGCGTTTAGCGAGAGCGTTTGAGGGCGCGGAAGCGGGGAAACCAGCGTCCAACGGTGGCGACATAGCGATCGTAGTCGGATCCAAATTGACGGCGCAGGGCCGGTTCCTCGTAGCCCCACACGAAGAGATTGGCCGCCCCAAACCACGCCATCCAATAGACAAACAGAGCGGCGGAGTGCGTGAGCAGAATCTCGCCCCACACGATCAAGGTAACGCTCAGGTACATCGGATTGCGCACATATCGGTACAAACCGCGCACGACCAGAACTCGTGGTGGATCTACCGGCGCCAGCGTCCCGCGCCCGCTACGAGCGAACTCGAAAATGCAGGCGGCAAGAAGTGCAGTCCCCAAGAAAATAAGAAGCAGCCCGATCCAGTGCAGCGAACTCCGAAGGTCAATCACCACAAACCGAAGCCCAAAGAAACGCCACGGCAGGTACCCCGCGAAGAAGCCCGGGAAAACGATCGTCCAGAAAACGCTTCGCACTGCAAGCCACGCGCGTGACATCCGTTCCTACTTCCTACCTTCTTCGAGCTCGGTCACCTTAAAAGAAACCAGATCCTTCCATTGATCTATCCACCTATCGAAAAGCTCCGGCGAGTCGGTCTCCATAAGCTGGTAACAAGTGTCCCCATCCTTCTCCAGCCAACTATCGACATAGAGAAGGCCGTCGGGAAGCATTCTCCCTTTCTCACGGAAGCGTTCGTAGACCGCCACCTTGCACCCCGGAGCGAACTTCTCGATGACCATGTATCTCATGTTTTCAGTTCAGCGAGCAAACTCCGAGTCGGGTGAGACCGCAACAATAGAAAAACGTTAGGTGCAAATGGGCGGCCAAGGCGATCAAAAGCGCCGGAAACAGAAATGGGAATCAAGCGATCCAGTCCGACCCTAGGAGGTCTCGGTACCTGCAATCCTTACCAGGTAAGCCCCTTCAATCCCGCTTCCAGCTTCTTTACAATCCTGAGCTCATTTCCCATGCCAGCTGCTCGAACTGCCCAGCCCTTCCCTTCCAGACCTTCGGGTCCTTTGATCTCGGTCCATTTGCCATCGCTTTTTAAGACCGCGAGCTTTGCGCAGCCCAAGTACTCCATCTGCTCGCCGCCGGGCTCGTCAAATTGAGGAAACGAAAGCGCCATGGTGCCATCCGCGATCCGATAAATTAGAAGATGCAGCAGAATTGAGCCCCGAACGTTTGGGTTTACGATAGAATAATATCCGGCGATCTGCGCCTCTTTTGCTAGTTTAAGAGCGAGCGCGTCGTAAACCCCGTTGAGCTCAGAGTGTATCACTCTCATTCCGAAGAGTCGCGTCCCCGAAATGTTCGCGCGGACAACCACCCATCCTTGGATGGGAGAGATCATCAGACTTTTGTAGAATTTTGCGCTAATCGATCTCTTCAGAACCCGCGTTGGAATAACATTAATGTCCGTCAGCGTGCGACCTTGAGCCAAGGGTGGGGCTGCATCGCCGCTGCGGACGAAAGCGACTAGGATGAGAATAGTTAGTAACGGCTTCATGCCCGATTTTGACCAACGCAAAAGCCCAAGGCGAGCCAAATCTCAAAGGATTTCCCGGAATTTCGCTGCATCGCTGGTTACCCTCCGTCACTACTTAAATCCGAAAACATAGATATTGTTTCCGGCTGGTACGTCGCCAACCTTTTTCGGATTGGAGAACGGTCCGAATACTTTCGTGACAGTCGTCTTGTATGGCCAGTTGTCTTTAATACCTGGATTGGGAGTCTTACCGTTGTCAGATGACCACATCACGAAGTGTGTTTCCGGGTTGGTCTGACATTGCTGTAGGGCAGCTTGACCGGCGACGTCATATCCACCCTTAGTCAAATCGACCGAAGGGGACACTTTATCGGAGGCCACGTGGGAGTTTTTCAGTGTCACTCCAGCCATAAAATTCTTCGCCTGCTGGAGCTGGTTTAAGTTTTGGGGAGAGGTGGCTCTGAACGATCCAACCTCATTATAGATGACGGCAGCTGCTTCGGCTGGAGTTCTGACGATGGGGCAATTCAGGGGAGACACGGCCGCAGGAACCGGCGTCTTCGTCGTGGTCGCCGTCTGCGGCGTCGAGACCGCCGCACTCGGCTTCAACAGCGACTGGATCTTCGAAGGGGTAGTCGTAGAGACCAACGGCTGCTGGGGATAGGTGGGCTTGGGGGGAGGATTGATATATTGCGGTGTGGAATTAGCGGTTCGGGTCGAATACGGCGGTTGAGAGACCGGGACTTGAGTTTTGGAAGTGATGGCGGGAAGCGACTTCTTTGTCGTGGCGGCAGTCTGCGGTGTCGAGATCACCCCACTCGGCTTCGAAACTGATTGGTTCTTCGAGGGGGTCGTCGCAGAGACAGACGGCTGCTGGGGGTACGTCGGTTTGGGGGGAGAACTGATATATTGTGGCGTGGAATTAGCGGTTCGGGTCGAATACGGTGGTTGAGAGAGCGGGACTTGAGTTTTGGAAGTGACGGCAGGATATGATGGCCTAAGCGGAGCATTTGGCTCCGGGATTAATGGCACCGGCTTGATAGCCGGATTGGGCGCGACGTAAGGCTTTACCGTGGCGGCCGTGGTCGTCGGTCGGGACGACGGCGACGCACTCTGTGGTCGAACGTAAGTGGGAGATGGTGTGTAGGTTTGAGAAGGAGCATTGGCCCGCGGCGGCACGTAAGTCTGCGATGGAGTATATCTCGGTGAAGGAGTGTAGGATTGCTGAGGTTTATAGGTTTGCGCCGGTGTATGCGTCGCTGGGGGAGCATAAGTTTGCGGACGGGATCGGGGGACCAGCGGAACATATGTCTGTTGGGGGACATATGTTTGACGTGGAATGGACGTCTGTGGAGGAACGTAGACTGGCCGCGGTGGAGGCGGAGAGTAACGCTTTGGTGGCGGCGAGGAATAATAACTTTGGGCATTCGCCAGCTGAGCCGCTAGAATAATTAGTGCGCTGAGGGCAAGGGGTTTCATTGCAGCTAGTCGCGTTATTCTATCCTAAAATGTCAAGCACATTCGGCACCCAGCCTAACGAGAATTAGACGAAAACTTCCAGATAGGTAATTTGATACCTAATCCGACTCTTTCCCTATTTCTGATCTGATTTCTGAGGCCAGGAGGAATGAGCCAGCCAATGGGGGCATGATCGAACGATATGAAAGGCCGGTTGTTGCCGTCAATCCAAAAACGGCGGCTCCTGTTTGCAGCCGCCACCAACAATCGGAGGAGATTATCCCTTTGAAACAGCCCGCACGAATGCGAACCTTCTCGGATGCGCAAAGTCCTCCCTTTTGCTGCCGTCATCGTCGGACTTCTCTGGGGCGCTCTCAATTTCATTGGCACGCTGCAAACGGCCAGAGGCATTTACGAGGACCGAGGCGCGCTCATAAATACGATCGTGCTCATCATTACTGCGCCCTCGCCTTTGATTCCGGCAGGCGTGTTTGCGGCGGGGGTTCTGGCGTTGGTCGGCCTAAGACTCGGATGGTTCGATGGGAAGTCAGAAGCGGAGCCGCAAGAGGTGTTCGTGGCAATAGATCAGCTGAAAACACTCCTAGCTGAGGGAACGGCGATGGAAACCACTTTCCAAATCGTTCGGCAAGCAAATCCGAAACACGCAGCTATCCATGCCTGGATTGGCAGAGTCAATACATGCGCGCGACAAAAGGCGTTGACCGGACTCGTCGGCCCCAAAGAGATCAAAAACTTCAATACGCCGTGGCATCCTAAAGATGTGGAGCGCGTCGAAGCGCTACTTGCGCAGGCTGGGCACTTCAACGGAGTTGATGAGGTCGGGCGCTTGTCTTTCCGGACAATCTGGGGACACGTAAAGCGCCTAGAAGAATTGATCGCAACGATTGAGGGAACTCAAGTTGTCGCTAAGTGTGAAATCGAGCTTCATCACGAAAGAATCAAGAGGGCGGACACAAATGTTGGTACCATTAACCGCCGAGCGGCAGAAGTTGAGGCCGCCATCAATGGAAACCTCGCCGCGCTTGGAATGATGAATGCGCTCCGCGTCGAGTTCACCAAAGAACTGATGGGCGCGGTCAGTGGAGGTCCGTCGCCGATCGTTCCCATTGAGGAAGAGCTAATTAACGACGCGTACGAGATAGATCGGGAGTTGACATGGCAGGCTTATCGAGATCTCGGAATAGCTGTAGGCAGCCTGAATATGGGTATCGCCAAACACAACGAGACTCCAACCTTGCCTTTCTGCCACGAATTACTGCGCCGAGTGGAAGTTATTCGCAAGCTGGTTGTGGATATTGCGCGGGAACGAGTGCAACGGTCTACGTCAAGCGACCTTAGTTAGTTCTGCGTATGGCAACTTCTCAGCCTCTGTTACTTTCAACAGCGCATTGCAGCGCAATCGAACTGGAGATGATTCTTTTATGAAAACAAAACGGCACCTTCTTATCGTTCTGTTTCTCCTGGCGACAGCCATGAAGGCGTTCGCGCAGCCGTCGGCGGGCGGAATTGTTTACGGGCCGAAGGGCGCTTTCAATCTCAGCGCGCCGAAGGGTTGGAAGCTCGATCCTACTGCTGGCTCAGGGCAGGGTCTGCCGTGCGTTCTTTATCCGGAGGGCGCCACTTGGGAGACCGCCGATCCGGTCATGTACGCCAAGATTGCGAGCACGAAGTATGAGGATGCCGAGGCGTTGGCAAAGGAGGCGGTCGAGGACATGAAAAAGAAGCGGCCCGGATTTAAACTGGAACGGGTGGCGTCCGGGAAGACCGCCGGCGGGCAGGCTTACTTCATCAATGAGTATCCGTCCACGAAAGAATACAAGCGCTCGGAACGAGTGGCTTATGTGCAACTGGCGAAGGCCGTCGCTTACATTGTTTTCACAGCCGACGAGAGAGCCGCCTTTGAGAAACACCGGGGCGCGCTGGAGGAAGCGGTGAAGTCACTCCGGTCGATGAACGTCGATTATCCGGAAAAGCCGAAGCAGCCTTAGGCCGCGATTTCCACGATGGCTAAAGCCGTGATCGCGGTTATACTAACGGCCTCCATAGCAGAGTAGTTCTCCTCCGGATCCCCTCCAGAGCGAGAGGATTCCTGTGAGGAGATTTCAGCGAATTGCTGTCGGTTTTGTTCTCGCGGCAATGGCGTTGGCCGCGCCGTTGCTGCCGGCGGCGTCTGTCCGCGTCACGACCTGGAACCTGGAATGGTTTCCCAACGGTTCGCCAAAGGAAATCCCGCCGGCCGAACAGGCAAAGCGAATTACCGCGGCCGCCGATGTTCTCCGGCCATTGAACTCCGACATCATCCTCTTGCAAGAGGTGAAGGATTACGCGGTCTGCGCGCGCCTCGCGGAAGCGATCCGGCCGCACAGCTATCAGGTCGCGATCTGTTCCGCTTTTAAGGAACCGTTCACGCCGGGCCTCGGGAAACAGCAGGTCGCGATTCTCGCAAAGGAGCCTGCGCAAGCGGCGTGGTCGGAATCATGGAAACACTTGGACGGAATCGATCCTCCGAGAGGATTCGCCTTCGCCTGGTTCAAAATCGGCGGGAGCGACGTGGGCGTTTATTCTCTCCACCTTAAGAGCAACCTCATCATGAAGGGCAATCAGGCGGCCGAAACCCAGAAAAACATTCGCAAGCGCGAAGTGGCGATCGATCAGCTGCTCAACCACATGCACGACGTGATCGGCGCTGCCATGCCGAGGGTGAAAAGTTTTGTCGTCGGGGGCGATTTCAACACGAATCCCGACCAACCCGATTTCGCCGACGAAAAGACATTATTGAAACTTACCGCCGGCGGTTTTCACAACGCCATGGAAGGAATGCCGTTGCTGCAAAGAGTCACGCATCCGGGAAGCGGGAAGTATCCCGACGCGACCTTCGATTACCTTTTTGGCTCCAAGATGATTTCGGCCAGATCCCAGATCAGCCCGAGTCGCGCCTCGGATCACTATCCGGTGACGTGCGATTTCGGATTGGCCGCGACCTATGCGCAAAGCGCGGCGAGCGCGAATGTGGCCACACCACCGCCGGCTACGACCGTGCCAGCATCGGATGCATCGCCAACGCAATTCGCCACGATCACACAGCCGGTGAGAATTAAGATACTGTACGGCGAGACCGTCCTACCGCGTGGCTTAAAACTCGCGGTCATATCTCGAAACGCGCAGACGGTCATGGTTAAATACATGGATGGAACGCAGATCATTCCGATTAGTTCCACCGACCTGCGCTAATCCTAGTGCGGAATTGCTAGAAGCTGCAGTCCTTCAACACAACTACGCCCCCTTTGAGGCCGACGACAGTTCCGCTGATACCTATGGCAGTGCCGGGCTGAAGGCGTGCGATCTTCCCATTGAACGCTTCGCTGAACCGGCAGCGAACGCGTCCTTGGAGGAGAATGAACGGATCTCCGTCCGAATCCTTCGCGACCTTCTCGATGATCCCGCCAACCGAGAGGCGCTGGTTCTGATATTTTGCGTCGGCACTGACCTCGTTGCTCCGATAAGAGGCATAGAGATCCACTGCGCGCACCGTTGCGTTGTAAGCATGATCGAGTGAGCCGGCGAAGGCGGCGACGCCGGTAAGCATCACGAGAGCGAAAATGGTTTTCATCGGTGTTTTGTGTTACCGGATGCTCCCCCTCGGAGGGCGAAGCTCTTCCGGTCACTTCCCCGAAGCGTTAATGCGACTGGCCTTGGTCGGGTCCGTGCCAAGGGTGATGCTGACAGTCATGCCAGGCTTCAGCTCGGCCGCAGTCGCCTTCTGACCGTTCAGGGTGATCTCGGTGAACTGGGTAATGCCGAGGGTCTTTATTATCTTCCCTTCCGCAACCGTTATCGAAGTTGCCGTCACGGCCGTGATCGTTGGAGCTTTGATCAACGGCGGCGGCGAGTCCTTTTTCTTCGAAGCCCCGAAGGCCGGCGCGACTGTGAGCATCCCTATCAGAACCACGGCTATCGGCAAAAGAAGACGGACTTTGTTCATGACGTTATTTCTTACACACCGGCGCCTCCGGCAAGATCGGAGGTTTCGATCCACATTCCAGCCTGCTGTGCGTTCCCAGTCAAGTTCGTTAAGTGCCCTTACGGCTTCCGAGGCTGGATGTAGGGTTGCATCTTTCCTTCGCCGCCCCATGCAGCAAACAGAGCCGCTGCTTGCTGATCCAGTGAATCAGGCCATTTGCCATCGGCCGAGCTCGGAAAAACGAGCAGAATGAGCTTATCGGCTGAGGTGATGTCACCTCTCTTTTGAAACTTGACGCCCAAGGGAGTAGCAAGCGCTGGAGATATTCCGAGGGAATTCTTGGCAGGTCCCTGGTCTCCTACTACGGCAAATGCTTTTGTGCCTTTGCCGACATTGAAAAGCACTGCGTAGTCCCCGGTTTGAATCTTCTCTTCGCGCACATTGGTAAACGGCAAAGCGAGATATGGAACCTGTCGGGAATCAAGAGATTTGCCATCGGGATATTTCAAAGAAGTCATGTCTTGCCCCGACTCCGGATCCAGTTTGCGACCGTCGATACCATCCCAATCGATATAGGATCGAAAGCTCTCATTAGCGATCAATCCGTTATCGACTTGTTTAAAAACTATCCGTGTGGGAGCTGCCGCGACCGTTTGCGCGCTCGGCAACGGTTCCTTCTTAAGTTCGTCGAGGACCTGGGGAGGAAGAGTCTGTGAGGCGGCCTCCGTAGTCTGTTTAAGGACACCCAGAGCCCATTCCTGTAGTTTGGGGGACCTATCGGTTTTTTCGGACTGCAAAACGGTTATCGCCAGCTCAACGGTTTTCTGTCGGGCTGCCCGTTCTTGAAGAGCTGCATTAAAAAGATAGCTTCCGATGGCCAGGCCAAGGGGGATCAAAACTGAGCCAGTCAATTTCCCGACGATGTCGGCCTTTTCCCACCTATCTTTGGCCATAAATCAGGGGAACATGTTATTCTAAGCGAAGAGCGTCCGCTTTCAGTCCTATTTCTTGTACAACGGAACCTCCGGCAAAATCGGGGGCTCGATCACATCTTCTGATTCTTCGATTTCTTCGGTCGAGTTGACGGGTTGGCCACCGGGATTCACCAGGCGGGCCGTCACGAAAATCACAAGGTTACGCTTAATGTGTTGGTCAACATTCGTGCGGAACAACCGGCCGACGATCGGGATGTCGCCCAGGATCGGAGTGCGGTCCTCGGTCTTCTGCACGTCCTCTCGCATCAAACCGCCCAGGACGACGGTCTGGCCGTCCCACACGCTGACGCTCGTCGTCACCTTGCGCGTGCTGAAGATCGGCTGATTGATCACGTTCGGCGTGAGGATAACCGTCGAGGTCTGGCCGAGAAAATTTGTCGAGGTCGTTTGAATCGGGCTGCCGTAGTTGATGAAACCTTCGAACTCGACGACTTGCGGCACGAGATTTAGATCAATCGTGATGCCATCGGGACCGACGACCGGTTCCACTTCAAGAGTGACACCGGTGTTGCGCGTTTCGAAGGCGGTGGGCGTGGTGGGTGTAACTGGAAATGCGCCCGAAGTTCTGCCCCCGGTGCTAAGCCCATTATCGGTGATGGTGTCGCCACGGAAGTTCTGCGGAATTTGCGGCGGCTGGAATTGCGTCGGATAACGAAATTCCCGGACGATTTCGATCACGGCCCGTTGTCCGCTCTTCGTCGTCACACGCGGCGCGGAGAGAAGATCGATTCCCTTTTTCTGGTTCAAGGCGCGAATCACAACCTGAAATTGTGGATCGGTAAAGACGCCGCTGAGCCCGAAAATCCCCGGAGCGAGCGAGCTCGCGCCCGGCACACCGAACAGCAGCGAATCGATTGCGTTCGCGCTGATCGCGAGATTGCCGCTGCGGTTTCCAGCGGTTACAGGGAACTGCCCGACCGGATCGCCGCCGGGAGGAATAAACGGGTAGTTACCGGGCACGAGCCCCGGCGCCGTCCCGGAAGTTCCACCGCTGCCGAAGACGCGATTTGATCCCGGAATATTGAATTGTCCGAGCAGCCAATCAAAGCCGAGCTCTTTCAGGTTCGTTTGGTTGATCTCGATAAACTTCGATTCGATCTCGACCTGCTTCGGCCCGGAGATGTTCGCCTGCTCCACGATGGCATCCACCAGCTCCAGATTATCGGCGGTATTCCGCACAATGAGGCGGCTGCTTTGCGGGAGAAAATTCGCGCTCGAACCCGGCACGCGGAAATCCACGCCCTGGTTCTCGAGAAATTCTTTTGCGCCCTCGCGATTCACGAGCTGGCGGCCACCGGTGGATTCCTGGGTATCCTTGGCCGTGCCCGTGACCGGCGGAGCGCCGCCCGCTTTCGACGCTGGCTGGTTCAAGGCTGATCCGCTGACGTTCAACGAGCCGCTGATGAATCCCGGCGGCACCCGATACTGTTTGGTGAGCAGGTCGTTGCTCATCTCGCTGATGGGGATAATCGAAACCGCGTACGGCTCGATCTTCACTTTCAAGCCGGCCTGGCTCGCGATGTAGCGCAATGCTTCCCCGAGAGGAATTTCATTCAGCGTGATCGTAATCCGCGCGTCCGTCGGTGAAATGCTTGGCGGCGCTAGCGTCACGGGCGCGAGGGTTGGCGCCGGGATGATGGCGGGAGCTTCTGGCGAAGCGCCCGGGACTGGTGAGGTCGGCGGAACGGAAGTGGTCGTTGTAGTCGAGGTGGTTGTTGTCTCCGAGCGCGTGCCGAGCGTGTTCAGGCGCAGGACAATGTCCACTCCTTTGCGTCCATCCGCGCCGGGATCGTTGGCCGAGGCCTGCTGGCGCAAAAATTCGATCGCTTCACGGATGCTGGCATCGCGAAATTCGATGCGCGGAATAATGATCGTGTTCAGTTTATTCGTGATTCGCGCGGTGCCGGTGGCGTCCTTGGTAAAGGCATCTGTGATCGTGCCGACGGTCTCGCCATATTTTTTCACCGGCTCTTCCCAACCTTTTTGCACCTGCCAGAGCTGGCGCGAACGCGTTTCGTTGTAGGCCTCCTCGCCGTAGTGGGTCTTGGTCAGGTTGATTTTCTCCTCTCCGCGACGCGCCGCGACGTTATACGGATCGAGATTGAGGACCTGCTCATATTTTTTGAAAGCGAGATCGTAACGCCCGCTGTTGTAATAGCCGTCGGCGTCGTTCAATAATTTCTTCACCTCCTCGACCTTCGAGAGGAACTTCGGACCCATGGTGCGATTGAAATAGCCGGGCTGCTGCAAATGGGCCAGCATCTCGGCGGCGGGCCGGCAATTGGGATCGTAGCGGTCTGCCAGCATCTCGCGGCAAATCGCTTCGGCTTCGGCATATTTTCCTTCCGCGATCTTCTGCTCGGCGAGCTTAAGTCCGCTCGCGCAGAAACCGCTCACCGCGTCGTCGTGTGCGCGCGCGCTGACCACCGCATCGGGCAGATTATTCAGGGCGGTGCGAAATTCCTCGTGCGCGACCGCGTAGTTTCTCTCGGCCATGGCGGCCTGGCCGCGAGCGACCGCTTCTTCGCCGCGCGGCAGCGCCGCTTCACGGCGGGCCGCCTCACGTTGCGCGACGTAATCGACGTTCTGCGCGAAAGCCATCGTCCCGCAAAGAGCGGCTGCCAGCGCCATTGAAAGATTCCAGCAAAACCAGCGTGAATTTATTTTCATAGGCGCATGCTTCTTCGAGGACTTCTAACAAGGAGAGCCGGGTTCCGGACGGCCCTCCGAAAATGATTGGGCGCGGCGAGCGAGCGCTACGTGTGACGCCTCGCTTCGTTTGTTTTTGCCGCGCACTTTTTTTTAGGGATTGAGCAAACCCACTTCGATCGGCTCGGTTGGCTTTTGCGTGTTGACGATGACCGCTTTGCCCGGCTGAACGTCCATTAACTTATATTTGATCTGCTCCTCCGGTTTCAATGAAAATTCCTGGTCCTTTTTGACCGCGAACTCCCGGCGCTCGCCCCAGGTGTAAACAAAGTTCGCCACCGATTCCGGCGAAATCATGATCTTCTCCTTCACCAGGCTGAGTTGCTCGTGCGTCTCCCGATTCTCCAGGGTCAGTTCCGACAGGTCGATATTCGTGCCGTACTTATTCGGCTCATGTTTCTCGGTGAACTTCACGATCTTGAATTTCGTCCCGCGAATCGAGTCGCCGATTTTGAGAAATTGCGTCGGCTCTTTGAGGTCGCTCGTGTTCAAGGCAAAGGTGTCGTCCACCCAGGAGGCGAACACGAGCCGGAACGGTTCCTGCGCGAACGATTTCAGCTTTAGCTTCGCGATGAAAGCCGGGTGCGAATTTTTGTCGGTGGGATTGGTGTGATTCTCCCATTCTTCGAGATTCGTGAAGCCATCGGCATCGGGGTCCTGGGTGAGAACGTCAGCGTCGGCGATCGGCAAACCGAATTGGTCGAGCCACTCGTTAGGCACGGGCGGGTGGACTTCGGTGGTTTGCAAGGTGGTCGGCTGGCCGTTGGCGCCGATGAA
Organism: Verrucomicrobiota bacterium; assembly: GCA_039649045.1. Classification (GTDB taxonomy): domain Bacteria; phylum Verrucomicrobiota; class Verrucomicrobiia; order Chthoniobacterales; family UBA10450; genus AV80. Next base: position 150,562 of record JBBWZL010000040.1, read on the forward strand.
ATGTTTTTCGGGAACAAAAAGGCCGGAGCGACCACTGGCGGTCCACTGCACCGGCTCACGAAGTTTCTCCGTGGCCTGGACCGTCTCGACCGCTTTCGGCGGCGGCGCGGCGGGCTTCTTTGCGGAAGAGGTTTGCAGGCCGGCGAAGTTTTCGCCGAACTGCATCACGTTCCGAACGATGAGGAGAGCCGAGCAAAACAGGAAGAGCGCAGCCGCCAGCACCGCCACGCGATCGTAATGTGATCGGACCCAGGTCATGACGCTGTCCTCAAAACGTGAACCTCACGATCTCGATCTTCGCGGAGGTCTCGATGTGCTCGGTGCCGACGATAAAATTCAAGGCCGCGGCCGGGCTAGGTTTCGCTCCCGGCGAACCAGCCGCAACCGAAGCCGGATTCACAACCGTTCCGCTGCTTGCCTCCGGCGCGACTTCGCGCGAGGGCCCTTTGTCCTTCTCGTTTCGCACATGCAAAAGCCGGATGATAAAAAACTGTTGGCTCGCTCCCGCGATTTGATTTAGGGCGCGCCGCGCTGCCGCCGGCGATGAAAGAAAAGTTGCCTCCACGACATTGCGTTCGACGAGCTTTGGTCCAGACGGAGGCGGGGTGCCTGGTTTTTTTGCGGCGGGAGTTCCACTCGGCGACGCCGCCACCGCTCCGCCTTCCTCAGGAAAGGCGGTGCGCCGCAGCGAAGTCAGCGCATCGATCCGTGCGTCGATCAGAACGTTGAGGAGCCATTCGATCTGCACGAGTTCTTGCCCTAGCAATTTTGCGGAATCCTCCGATCTCGGCAGCGCAGCCGTATATTCATCGAAGCCGAGATAGAACTTCTCGGGAAGTTTGACCTTATTCGCTCGAGCTTTCTCGGTCACCGTCGTCATCGCGACGCGCAAACGCGCTTGAAACTCGTTCGGCTTCATCGGCGGGTCGGGAAGGACGCGCATCTTCAGTTCATCTTTTAATTTGGCCAGGGCCGTGCCGTAATCCTCTGCGTGTCCTTTCATCTTTCGCAGATTTTCTTCGCTCGGATAAGGGTTGAGTCCTTCGAGACGATTCAGCTCGCCGACGGTCTGGTTCAGACGCGTTGAAGCATCGTCGGAATCGGATTTCGCGCTGAACAAAAACCAGACGGCGGCCAGGGTGCAGACGCCGAGCGCGATCAAAAACGTGCCGAGGAAACGATTTTGGCGAAACCAATTCATGGCAGCGGGACCGGCTTGCGCAGGTCGAGACGCAACTCGTAGGGGAAGGCCCATTCGGTATTGTTTGGCGTGGTCGGCTTGATCACTTTTGCCTGGTTGTTCGGATCGATCGCGAACCAGGGCGAACCGAGAAGATTCCGGAAATAATCGACGACCACTTCCTGTTGCTTTGGATTGAAGAGGTAAAGACCGCGCACCAGGATCCCGTCGATCGCCGGTTCCGCCGGCTTCGCGCCCGGGCGCTGCGGCGAAGTGGCCGGCACCGGCGTCGTTCCCGCACGCATCGCAGGAGTCTCCGGAGCGCCGAGCGGTTTTCCACCGGACATCGCCACCAGCTCAGTAATCCAAATGTCTTCCTTCGGCAGCCGCGTATTGAGATCTTCGACGAGCCCCAGCCAAAAGCCCCGATCGTTGACCGCTGCGACCAGCGGCGCGGCGAGCCCGTCGAGCGATCCCGTCTGCTTCCGGATCTGGGCCATCTGCGAATCGATTCGCCGCAAGGCATCGACTCTTTTTTCCAGGCGCTCGACGGCTTGATTGTGGACGCGCGCCGCCTGCCAGTAATAGACGCCCCACGCCACCAGACCGAGGACGAAGCAAGCCGCCGCCACGACTAAAAACGGCCGGCGCCGTTCCAGTTGCTGCCGCCTAACGACGCTGGCCGGCCGCAGATTCAATTCCATCGGGCAGGTGGTCGCGGTGCGAAGAGCGAGGCCGACGAGTTCGCCGAGAAGATGGGCCGAGCGCGCGACTTCGTCGGGCACCACCGCGCCACTCACCGCCACGTTGCGCAGAGGATTAAAAAACTCGATCGGCACCTGCAGTTTCTCCTGAAAAAATTCCCGCATGTAAGGCGTGCTGGCGCTGCCACCGCAGAGGAACACGCGCTCGGGCGCGAGGCCTTGTTGTTGCGCGCGATAATGGCTGATCGACCGCATCAATTCCGCATGGAGCCGCGTCATCGTGCCGCGAACGATCTTCGATACTCGCGCCACTTCGGGGTCCGACGGTTCGGCATAGGCGCCACCGAGGCTGACGAAACCGTCTCGCTTTTTCCGAAACTCCGCCGCACCAATCGGCTCTCCGAATTCCTTGGCGATCGCGGCCGAGACCGAGGCGCCGCCGATGGCCACGCTCCGCGAGAAGATCTTTCCCGGCTCAATGAAAAGTAGATTGGTCGTGCGCGCGCCGATGTCCACCAGCAGCGAGCAGCCCGGCAAGTCGCTGTAGTTGTAACGAAAAGCGTTGTAGAGCGACATCGTCGCTACGCAGACGATCGACGGGCGCAAACCGACGCTTTCCACTGCTGCGTTGATGGCCTCGAGCAGGTCCGCTTTGATGGCGACGAGGACAACCTGGATTTGTTCGTCGGCGCCGCCACCCACGAGCTGATAATCCCAGACGACTTCGTCGATCGGGAACGGGACATTCTGCTGGGCCTCGAACGAAATGATCCGTTCGATTTTTTCTTCCTCCACCGCGGGCAATTTCACAAAGCGGGCGAAGACGGATTGCGCGGCGGTAGCGTAATTGACCGGGCCGCCCTTGAGGCCAAGCTCGCCCATCATCTCGCGCAAGGCGGCGGCAATCTGTGCGTTGCGCGCGGTGTCGTTGGAAGAATCCGCGAGAATTTCGCGCAAGCGGTATCCGTTCAGGACGAGTCCGCCGTTTGCCTGCGAATGAAATTCAGCCAGCCCGACGGTGTGCGAACCGAGGTTGAGACTAAGGATACGGGTCGCAGTCGCCATGGGCTTCAGCGCGGCTTGATTTGCTCGTAACGGTCCCAGTAAAGCGGCGAAAATGGCGTCTCGTTTTTGTTCAGAACGAAACCGCTCACGCGCGGCAGGTTCGCGTACCATTGCGGTGGCGTGCGGGTCAGACTCAGCTCGTCCCTGATCGCGCCTTGCTGCACGATTTGCACCGCGATGTTTTGGATCAAGTTAGGCGTGATCGTGCGGTTACCATTGAACCGCGCCAGCGTCCACGGCGAGACATACATGACCGATCGATTTTCCCGGCCGGCGGGAACGTTGATGTGCGTCACCTCGCCGGTGAGCAATCTTCCATTGAAGAGGATGAAGTATTTGAAAGTGAGCTCGTCGGTGAACTCCGGCGCCGCGGTGAATTCCACTTCCACTTCCAGCCAGCGATCGCGCTGGTTCGTCTGATATTGTTGCGCGCCCGTGTAGGCGAATTGCGGCGTGGTGATCAGGTTCTTCGTGATCTTCGTCAGTTGAAACTCCGCCGCCGGCCGTGTCTGGGCGACCGCATTGAGGGGCAAGATGAGCAGCATCGAAGCGCAGTACCGCCAAAGCGCGGATGGCGTCCGCTTCCACCGCCGTGAGGAGAACGCCTGGAATCGCCTGGAAATGATCGCATGGCCTCCCATCTCTGTGCAGAGTTCTGCGCTACGGCGCCTACTTGGTCAAGCTCTCCGCACGAGAGCGGGAAGTTAAAAACCTCTGCGAACCGAGATTGAGGTGGTAATGCGTGCCCGGCGGACATTTCATCGCAAGAATTCCACAATTTGGCCGCGCTACGCCAGCCCAACCGGTGCGATTCCCACCCCGCCATTGCTAGCTTTTCTTCTCGCGTGGCCGCAATGCCCAATTCACACTGCACCGTCTTGACTCTTCTTGAGCTGGCCAGAAGGGAGTTTGCGCCGCGCCCTCTTTCAGAGGCGGAGCGAGACCTCTTCACGACAGCGGAAACGGGCAAAGTAATGCTCGCGCCTCGCGGCGACAAGACAGAGGGCGACGCGGCGAATGTTCCGGCCCGGCAGGATGATCGTGTGATCCACGCGGAGTGTCTGGTATGGCTCTGCACCAATCGCGGAGCCTCATTGATGGTGACCTATGGCGGCATTCGAATGGATGGCGTGCGAATCAAGGGCGATCTGAACTTGGAAAACGCACAGATTGCTTTTCCCTTCTCGGGAACGAAGTGCGCATTCGAAGGGCGCATTCTATTGAGCAATGCCAGAATGCGGTCGCTCAGCCTGCTAAATTGTTCCGTGAATGGTCTCGAGGGCGGTGGCGTCAATATCGAAGGGAACGTCCTTTTGCGAGGCTCTACGGCGAAAGGTGGAGTCAATTTCGCGGCCGCGACAATCGGAGGAAGGTTGGATTGCGGCCAGGCGCGATTTACTGTTCCAAACGGATATGCTCTCACGGCGACTAATGTGACGATCAACGGGAGTGTATTCTTAACGGAGGGCTGTCGGGCCAACGGAGGCGTTAATCTTGATTCAGCGAAAATAGGCGGAGACTTGGATTGCAGTGACTTCACGGCGTGGGGCCACGTCAACCTGGCGGCGACTAGGATTGGCGGAGATTTGGTTTGCTACCGCGCTCGATTCACAGACCTAAGGGACGAGGCTCTTAGGGTCGACCGGGCGAAAATCGAGGGCAGCGTTTTTCTATCCGACGGCTTCAAGGCCGTTGGATGGGTGAGATTTTGGGGTGCCGACATCGCTGTGGCCTTTTTTTGGTCTGGGATTCGATTGAATCATAAGTTCGGGCTCGACCTTCGATCAGCGAAAGTGGGTACGCTTTGGGATAACAAAGATAGTTGGCCACGTAAGAAGAGGCTATTGCTTGATGGGTTTAGGTATGATCGAATCCATCATAGCGCGCCAACCGATGCCACGAGCCGAATCGAGTGGCTCCACTTGCAGCCAGAAGATCGATTTCTTCCCCAACCTTACGAACAGCTTGCGGCCGTCTTTCGAGACCTGGGACAAGAGGCAAATACCAGGCGCGTCTTGTTCCGAAGGAGCCAGGAAAACGCGCGATCGACTCATTTTCTTGATCACAGCTGGTGGTGGTACAATTTCTTTGGGAGAGCAATCGGCTACGGGTACGTGCCGTCCAGGCCTTTGCTGATCAGCCTCCTGATGATTTTATTCGGCAGCATTCTTTTTGGGCTGGGTTACAGCCGAGACCTTATTTCTCCCACGAACGAGATTGGATATGTGAAAGATGCCGCTGGGCGACCGCTGCTAAAAGACAGCAAACACTTGTTTTCAGAAAATTATCCGAACTTTAACCCGATCGCTTACTCGCTCGAATCATTTGCTCCGTTGGTGAAACTCGACATGAGCGCGCACTGGAGGCCAGATGCGCACCGCAGCACGCAATTGAATTTCAAGAACTTCCATCCGGTGATTAGTGGCCAGATGCTGCAATGGTATCTTTGGTTCCACATTATGGCGGGTTGGATATTGACGTCATGGTGGGTCGGTCTCCTGACCGGAATAGTGAAGAGCTAACCGAGCTGAGAATGCGTTTCCGGCGCAGAATATTCGAACGCACCATGAGGCGGACCGTGGGTCCGTTGATGATTACCGACACGGCGGAGTGTCGGGCTCTAGTCGCCTTAACTCGACCACTCCATAGCCCACCCTGCCTTCTCTCTCGTCGCGAATCACGACGCGACATTTGGGCAAAGGGATCGCAGGATGGACGGACAGAAATTGGCGCGTCTATCCCTGGACGCGCTCGCCGAGTTCGCCGCGCTCCAGGCAGCCTTTGAAGTACTCGATCGTCTTCGCGATTCCCTCGTCGAAATTTACCTTCGGTTCCCAACCGAGAACCTTGCGCGCCCGGGTGATATCGGGCTGGCGCACTTTCGGATCGTCCACGGGAAGCGGCTTGTGCTCGATCTGCGATTTCGTTCCCGTGATCCGGATAATCTCCTCCGCGAACTGCTTGATCGTCATCTCGCGCGGGTTGCCGATGTTCACCGGCTCGTGGAAATCGCTCATGGCGAGCCGGAAAATCCCGTCGATCAAATCGGACACATAACAGAACGAGCGCGTTTGCGAGCCGTCGCCGAAGATGGTGAGCGGCGTCCCGCTCAGCGCCTGCCCGATGAACGCCGGCACGACGCGTCCGTCGCGCAGCCGCATCCGCGGGCCGTAGGTGTTGAAGATCCGGACGATCTTCGTGTCCATCTGGTGATAGCGGTGATAGGCCATCGTCATCGCTTCGGCGAAACGCTTCGCTTCATCGTAAACGCCGCGGGGCCCGATCGGGTTCACGTTTCCCCAGTAATCTTCCGTTTGCGGATGGACGAGCGGATCGCCGTAGCACTCGGAGGTCGAGGCGAGGAGGAACGTCGCCTTCTTCGCCTTGGCGAGCCCAAGCGTGTTGTGGGTGCCGAGCGCGCCCACTTTCAACGTCGGGATCGGCAATTCGAGGTAATCGATCGGGCTGGCCGGTGACGCGAAATGAAAAACGTAATCGATCTCGTTCCGCACGAGGATGTAACTCGAGACGTTGTGCTTGATGAATTGGAAATTCTCGTTGCCGGCCAGATGGGCGATGTTGGCCGGGTTGCCGGTGATGAGATTATCAATCGCGATGACGCGATGGCCCTCGGCCAGCAACCGGTCCGTCAGATGCGATCCCAGAAACCCAGCCCCGCCCGTGACGACTGAAACCTTTTGCCCCGTCATGCTTCGTTGTTCCTAATCGTGAACGACACGTGAGGCGAGGAGATTCGAGCGCCTCACAGCGTGCGAACCTCCTCTCTCTCGTACGGCCACCTGTCACGCCGTAGCAGCGCGAAGGCGGATGTTCCGCTGTTTTTAGTTCCCGCCGAAAACCTTGGCGAGCCATTTCCCAGCTCGGCTGATTGAAAGCCGGGCGAATATTGGTACTCTGACGCACCTCTCGACGGTTCCACTGCCATGGTTTACCCTCACGTCCCGAACAAAACCCAACCTCGCCGTTCGCCCGCCGCCCGACAGCCGTCGCTCGGTTCCTCCAATTCCGAGTTAGACGAAACTCTCACGTCTAATTCTCACTAGATGCTGAAGCAGAGCGCCCACGAAATACCATGCGAATTAAGAATGTAATTGCGGCCGTGTTGCTAATTGGTTCTGCGACTCTGCGAGGCGACGCAGTGCGAAAGGGTCCTGGTGACGACGCGTTTGAGAAGATGAAGACGCTCGTCGGCACATGGGAGGCTACGGTCCCTACCGGCATACAGCGCGCAGAGTTTCAGCTCATCGCCAACGGCTCGGTCATCATGAGTCGACTCAGCGGAGGGATGCCCCATGACATGCATACGATGCTGCACATGGACGGAAGCGAATTCATGCTGACGCACTACTGCGCCATGCGTAACCAGCCGCGCATGGTTCTCGCCCCCGGTCGCGATTCCAACAAGCTCGTGTTCGAGTTCAAAGACGGAAGAAATATCAAGCCAGGCGACGTCTACATGAATCGCGTCGCTTTCATCATGGACGGGCCAAATTACCATGCCGAAGAATGGACGCATATTGCAAACGGTGAGGAGAAGACGACACGTATCGACTTTCGTCGGAAGCAATAGCAGCGTGTCCAGGATGGGCACACCAAAGCATCTAACCAGAATCGCTTGTCGTCGTCACGTGGACCATCGCAGCTCCCATCTATCTTTTCTCTACGCGCGGTTGGCGGGCGTTCGGAATCATCATTTTGTTTCTTCTCGTTTACTTTGGAGGCTCTCTCTTAGCATTCCTCTTTGGTGATGCGTTTCTACCTGCGCAATGATTCGCCCGACCGCATGGCAGGCCCAAATAAGGGGGAAATGAAATCAACGCTCGCTTTAATTGCTGTCGCGGATCTCGGGTCTCGTTAGGCCTTATGCGATGGGAGCCGCCGCCTCCGGGGCCGTCGCGGCCCGAATTGTTTTAGCCGCCCATGTCGCCCCTTGCTTTCCTCCCGGGCCGTCTATCCGAATAAGAAAGACGGAAAGCCACGCACCTAAAACCTCGGGCAAGCCATTTCGATTTCGACGAAAACGCTGTAACCTCCCATATCGATGAAGAAGCTTTCCTTGCTCGTTCTCTTGCTCACCTTGGTTTGGACGTCCATGGCAGCAGCGGCAGACAAGGGCTGGTTTGGATTTGGCCTGAAGGTGGCGGCGGATGGCTTCTTCAACCCGACCGTTATATCCATCACGGTCGAATCCATCGCCCCGCACTCGCCGGCCGCGGAACAACACATCGCGGTGGGCGACCAGATTATTCAGGTCGAGAACACGGAAGTTCCCGGCCACAAAGCGAGCGAGCTCAAGCCGCTCATGCAAAAACAAGCCGGCGAAACTATCCGCCTGCGGCTCAAACGGCAGGCCGGTGAGACTTATTCCGTCACGCTGACCGCTGTAAAAGCTCCCCGTTAAATCTAAACGGATCCTGGTCGCGATTCATTCCGCGCTGGCAAGGAAAAGAAAAATCCGCCGCGGCCAGGAGAGGCCGCGGCGGATCGTCTTTACAGGAGAATGGGATCCAGGTTTTCCTAGAAGCTTACCCGGATGCCGAGCTGAATTTTCCAGCGCGATTCGAGATCGTCGAAGGATTGAATGGTCGCTCTCGTTCCGACTGCCGGGCTGAACGAGTAGATTTGGGTGGTGCTGTTCAGAACTACCGGCTGAGGTGTGCCGAAGGCACTGTAGCGTTTGATTTGACCCCAGTTGTTATCAAGCATGTTGGTGAAGTTAAGAATGTCGGCGGTAAACTCCGCGTTGATCCATTTGAGGAACGGAATTTGCGGAATCTTCTGTGAGAAGTGCAGGTCGAGACGATTCATCCATGGATCGCGTCCACCATTACGCGGGGCGATCTGCCCGCGATAGTTCCTCAGGAAAGAATTGTGAGTGATGTAATCGTTGTAGGCGAACCAGTTCACGCCGGTCGGACCTCCACTCCACTTGTTGCCGATGGGATCGCTCAAACCGGTTGGGACGTAGATCAAGTCGTTGCTGAATTGGCCGTCGCCGTTGGCATCGCCGTTATAGAGGACGCTGTAAGGATGGCCGGCCGCTCCTTCGTAAACCGCGCCGATGGTGGTGTCCCAACCTTTGCGGAAAGCAAAAGTATAGGTCAGGACGGCCAGGAAGCGATGGCGCAATTCAAAGTCCGAGACGCTCAGGGTATCGATGTTGGGATTGCCGGCGACGGGGTTGAAGCCGAAATTCGACGCGGCCTGGCTTGAAGTGGTGCTGTTCACGTCGTAGGCCCGGCCATAGGTGTAAGCGAACTTGCCGTACCAGCCGTCGCCCGGATCCGGCCGCTCGAGTTGGCCCGTCAGGTTGTAGGAATAACCGCTGTTCGTGTTCCGGAGCAGGATGACGCGATCGAAGCTTTTGTCCCGGTTAAATCCGCCGAAGATCGGGCGGCCATCTTCCGCCCGGAAGCCGGTCAGATTACCAAGATTGATATTGCTCTCGGTCACCGCTTTAAGGGACTTCGTGTAAAGGCCTTCGACCGTCGCGATCAGGCCGAACCAGGGCAGCTTCTGATCGACCGCCAGACTGTTCCGCCAGCTGTAAGGCGTCTCGAAGTCTTTGTCGGTAATATCGATTTCCGGCGCCAGCTGGGTGCCGGCGGGCGGAAGGGGTGGATTGAAGGGGTTGCCCGTGAAGAAGCCAGGAGTAAGCGCGGGTTGGCCCGTGCCACCGAAGTTTTGGGAGACGCGTTTGAAATCAACGCCGGTGCCGCCGTATTGGTTGGTATATAAAACACCAAGCGTGCGGGTGCCAAAAATTCCGGTCCCACCGCGCACCTGCGTCTTCTTGTTATCGAAGACATCCCAGTTGAATCCAATCCGGGGTGACCAAATCAGATCGCCTTCGATCTCGGAGGTGTGGCGGCCAAAGCGGGTCGCGAAGAGTGGGTTTTCGAACGGATCGTCCGGAAACACGTGAGTGTCCATGCGAATGCCGGCGGTTAGCACCAGGTTCGGACGAATCTTCCATTTATCCTGAAGGTAGACGCTGAAATCGAATAAGCGCACTTCCGTGATCGGGATCGTGCCGGGCACGGTCGGGAAGGTCACCGCATAATTGCTCGGTGCGCCGCGCAGGTAGTTCTGGGTGGCGGTGAAGGCGGTCGCACCGCTGCCGGTCGCCCGGAAATCAAACGCTCCGAAGAAATCCCGGAGAAACTTGTTTTGGAACGCGATAGATTCGTTTTGCGTTCCCAGGGTGATCTCGTGGTTCCCGACCACATAATTGGCATTGATGGTCAGCTCCATCTGCTCCTGTTTCAGGAAGTTTTCCTGGCTAAACTGTTCGTTGCCCAAGCGGACATCGCCGTAAGTTTCGTGCACGATCACCTGCGGGAATGGATCGCCGTTCGGAACGCGCTCGGCGAGGGTGTTGTTGAAAACGAAACGCGTCTCCGTGGAGAGTCTCGGAGTCCAGGTGTCGAAGATCTGGACCGTCGTCGAATCGAATATGATCGGCTTGGTATATTGGCGGCTCTTCAGATCGAACGTCGTGCCGCGGGCGAGGCCGAACTGATTGGTGCCATCGACGTGGTTGTAGGTAAGGGTGGCGTGGTGGCCCGGAAGTATGTTCCAGTCGATTTTCGCCAGCCACTTGTCGTCTTCGATGATCGTCGACTCGGTGCCGGAGCCGCCCGGATCATATCCATACGTGTTATTGGTGATGTCGATGATGTTGCCGACACTGTTTGCACCGGTGAGCGGAAATCTGGAGGTGTCCCCGGTGATGGGGAGCAAGGCGCGTTTCGCTTCGTAGCTGGCAAAGAAAAAGAGGGTGTCCTTTACGATCGGTCCAGCCAGGCGCCCGCCGTAGGTATATTCATGGAATGCCGCCACCGGCTGCCGGATCCGCGAACCTTCGCCGACCAAATCCTCGTTGCGGCCAAAGGCATAAGCCGATCCTTTAAAGGTGTTATCGCCGCTGCGCGTGATGCCGTTAATGGAGGCGCCGGCGAAATTGCTCTCGCGCACGTCGAACGGCGCGATGTTTACTCGGAATTGATCGATCGCGTCCAAGCTGATCGGCTCCGCACTTTCGGTCGGCGCACCCGTGCCGCCGCCCGCCGTGGCGAGGCCGAACGCATCGCTGATCGTCGCGCCGTCGACCTGGATGTTGTTAGAACGGTTGTTTTGTCCCGCGGCCGAGGCGCCCTGGCGACCGAGCGTGCTGATCTGCGGCGTGAGCCGGATGTAATCATTCAGACTGCGCGTAATCGTCGGCAGATTGTTGATCTCTTTCCGATCCACGTAGGTGCTGGTGCCTGTGCGGTCCGAGCTATACAGATCCTCCACGGCAGTGCCCGACACGACGACACGCTCTGTCGTTGTGCCTTCGTCCGTGACCGTCGGCACCGTGGGCCCCGTGGCTGCGGCCGCGGTCAACTGCAGATTAACTTCCGCAGTCTGGGAAAGGGTGGTGAAGATGCCTCCTTTGGTCCTGGTCTGCCCGTTGGCCGAGGCCGTGACCCTGAACGGTCCGCCCGTCTTGACGTTGGGGATGTCGAAACGGCCACCCTCCCGCGTGGTGCCAGTGTAGGTGGTGCCGGATGAGGTATCGACGGCGTTGATGGACGCGCCAACCACAGGACTTCCCGACGCGTCCGTGACGACACCACCGATGGATGAACTCGTGACACCCTGCGCGCCGAGTTGGGCGGGCATTGCCAGGAGGCCCGTTAAAAGCAAAAGCAGAAACCAGGTTAAGGTATATTTTCTCATGAAGGACCGGTTTTACTGTGCGAATTGACGGCCCACGAGAAAAAAATGCGATTTTGCGAAATTATTTTTGAACGCCGGGGAACCCGCCCAAAAAATCTGAAACTCGCCCCCGGGCGAATCGGCGTCCCTCAGGTGATGACGCCGACCACGGCGGCGAACAAATAACAGGCGAGCACGCCCGCAATCATCGATTTCATCCCGAGACGCGCCAGGTCATGGCGGCGCTCGGGCGCCAGCGCGCCGATGCCTCCGATCTGGATCGCGATGCTCGAGAAATTCGCGAAACCGCAAAGCGCATAACTCGCGAGGGTGATGGACCGCGGATCGATCTCGCCGGGATGGGTTTTAACGAAATTCGACAAATCGAGATAGCCCACGAATTCATTGAGGACGATTCGTTCGCCGAGGACTCCGCCGATGAACGGGCAGTCTTTCCACGGCACGCCCATAAGCCAGGCGAAAGGCGCGTTCGCCCAACCGAGCGCCTGTTGAATGGTGAGCGGCGTCGCAATCCCCAACGCGTGTTGCGGCCAGACGATCAGGCCATTCAGAAGAGCAACAATGGCCACAAAGGCGATGAGCATTCCCATGACGTTGATCGAGAGCATCACTCCTTCACTCGCGCCGCTACAAAGCGCGTCGATGCCGTTGGTGGCCGTCCGTTTCGTTTCAAAATGACAACGCTCGCCGGTCTCGCTCGGTTCCGTTTCGGGAAACATGATCTTGGCTATGAGCAAACCGGCCGGCGCGCCCAGCACCGAGGCGGTCAGAATATGTCCGGCGCTTAAACCTTCCATGCCCGCATACACCGCCATCACGCCAGTGGCGATCGTGGACATGCCGGTAGTCATGAGCGCCATCACTTCGCTCTGCGTCATTTTCGGAAGATACGGTTTGATCACGAGGGCGGCTTCGGTTTGGCCGAGGAAAATATTGCTCGCGCCGGCGAGACTTTCGCTGCCGCTGGTCCGCATCGTCTTCATCATCACCCAGGCCAAGCCGGCGACGACTTTTTGCAGGACCCCCCAATAATAAAGAAGCGAGGAAAGCGCGGAGATGAGGATGATCGTCGCCGTCACCGAGATGGCGAAAACGTAGGCGCCGCCCGGACCGAACGCGCCGCGCAGCATGTCGGCGTCGCCTAACGGACCGAACACCATCTTCGCACCCGTGTAAGCGCAGGCGTTGAGTTGATCCATCATCACTTGCGCCCCTTGGAAGAGCCGCAAACCGATGGGCGTTTTCAGAATGAAGATCGCGAAAGCAAACTGGAGGATCATTCCCCAGATCACGGTGCGCCATGGAAATACCTTGCGCTTATTGGAGAGGAGCCACGCGCAGGCGAGCATCGCGACAAGGCCCAAGGCGCTGATGATTTGGAGCGGCATTCCGGCCGTTTCTAGACCGCACGCAAAACCTTGGCGAGAACGAAGTGAGTTGGCAGCGCGTCGCATTGAATTCCGTTGCCTGTTCCACGGGGGGCAAGTAAAACCAAGCCGGTTTTGGTCCTACCTATGGCGCGTGACGTTTTCATCTCCCACTCAGCGCAAGATAAAAAGATAGCCGAGACGATTTGCGCCGCTTTGGAGGCGTCCGAGATCCGATGCTGGGTCGCTCCGCGCGATGTGCGGCCGGGAAAATCGTTCCCGGGCGAAATCACACGCGCCATCCAGCAGAGCAAGGTGATGCTGCTGATTTTCTCGAAGCACTCCAATAGCTCCGAGCAGGTCCTGCGCGAAGTGCAGCTCGCGGTCGATTGCCATCTGCCAATTGTGCGGCTGCGAATCGAAGACATCACCCTGAGCGACGATCTGCGGTACTATCTTAGCACGCCACAATATCTCGATGCCTTAACCACACCGCTCTCGAAACATATCCCGAGACTTGAAGCGGCCATTAGAGAATTGCTCGAGCAATCCGCGGAAGAGAGCGCAAAGAGTGCAGCGCCCGGTCCGCCGGCGCCGGTTGAAGTCATGGCGAAAAACAAAGCGACGGTTGTAGAAGAAAAATCTCAAATTAAATGGACGCCGTTTGCTATCGCCGCCGCGGTGTTTCTTGCAATTGCTGTGGCGCTTGTTCTCGCATTTCGTTCCGAGCGAACTACGGAAACGAAAAGTGCTGCGGCCGAGCCAACAGCGACCGTTAGCGTCCAGCCTACCCCCACTATTGCAGTCCAGTCGACACCGACGCCGGCCGCCGTCGCAGTTGTCCCCTCGCCGACGGCCACGGAACCGCCGGTTGTGGCGCCACAAACAAGCAAGAAAGAGCCGTTGCCTCGAAATAATCGCGCCTGGCAGGCATGGATGGATGAGTTCGTGCATAACTTCATCGCGAGCAACGAGTCGAACGACCTCGACCTGGCGGTATCGTTTTATGCGCCAACCGTCGATCTGTTCGAAGAAGGCAAGAAACCGGCTGATGCCATCCGCCGTGATGTGGAGACTTACAACGCGCGCTGGCCGGCGCGGCGGGCTACGATCCGCGGAGACGTGCGGCTAAGTGAGAAGGCGCCGAATCGCACTTACACCGCCAGCTTCGAGCATGATTACTACGTTGAGAATGCCAGCCGCGGCGAGTGGATCAACGGCGCCGTGGCAGTGGACTTGCAAATCAGCGTACCCGGCGACGGCATTCCAAGAATCACATCGATGAAACAAAAGACCCTTCGCAGAGAAAAGGGAACGATGCAGCCGCGATAACTCTGGTCGAGACGATTGCGGGCTTCGTCACGATTAATTTCGACAATGCTCTCAAACGCTGTCATGAAGGCTAGCGAAACCAAACCTCCGCCATAACACCAACTCTGTGAAAAAAAAATCGCCCAAATTGATTCCCGCAATCGCCATCCTGGCGGCCTTCTGTTCCTTCGCATTTAACCTCTTGCCCGTAACTGCCTTCGCCGAGAGCGCCCTGGATTTCGTGCTCGTCAACGATACTGGCTACGAGATCGACCAGGTCTACGTATCGCCGACCAAGATCGAAGAGTGGGGCAGCGACATCCTCGGCCAGGACACGTTACCCGACGGCAAATCGGCGAAGATTCACTTTGATCGGGCTCATGAGGCGACCACCAAGTGGGACATCAAGATTGTCTTCACCGACAAGGAATATCGCTACTGGACCGACCTCGACCTGTCGACGATCAGCGAGGTAACGCTTCACTACAAAAACGACCACGCTACCGCTACCTGGAAGTAGGCGCGAAGCAGCGCGGTCAATACGGGGGTAAACCATGGCTGATGCCTTCTCCGTCATCTCCAGCGTTTCATTCTTCGGTCGAATCCGAAATGCCTTGTTCGGTTTCGTGGTTGGTCCGCTTCTGTTGATCGGCGCCGTCTGGGTCATCTTCTGGAACGAGTCTCACTCCGTTCGGGTCACCAAGAGTCTCAAGGAAGGCGCGGCCAATGTCCAGGAAACCGCCGCGGCGGATTTCGATCCAAAGAATGACGGGCAACTACTCCACCTGACCGGCGACACCGCAACCGGCCAGGTTCTGCGCGATCCGGAATTTGGCATCGAGAGCGCGGGCATTCGCCTCAATCGCGCCGTCCAGGTCTATGCCTGGAGTGAAAAAGAATCGACCAGCACTTCAACGAGCGGGTCTGGAACCAAGACGACGAAGAAGACCTATACCTACGAAAAGGAATGGCTCGATTTGCTGCCGAAGAGCTCAAAGTTCAAACAACCGGAGGACCATCGGAATCCTACTGAGCTTAAGTATCAGTCCAGATCCTTTCCCGCGGACAAGGTAACTCTGGGAGCTTATACGCTTGACCCTTACCTAACCGGCAAGCTGCGCGACACGAAGTCAGTCACCTTCGATGAGAGTTCGGTGAAGCTGCCGGACGGCGCGCAGCTTTCAGGCAACATGATCTACATCGGCGCGGATCCCGATTCGCCGGAGGTCGGCGATCTGCGAATCACGGAAACGATTGTGCCTAATGGGCCGGTGAGTGTTGTGGCCGGCCAGGGACCGGGCAATCGTCTGGCCGCATTTCATACCCAGGCAGGTGAAGACATTGCGCTGATCGACTCGGGGACAAAGAGCGCGACGGACCTGTTTCTCGCTGCCCACTCGGCTAATCGCACTTTCACCTGGTTCGCGCGTGCCGGCGGTTTTCTCCTGTTGCTCTTTGGGTTCCTCCTTCTGCTTAGACCACTTGCGACGGTGAGCTCGATCATTCCTTTTCTCGGCGGCATCTTCGAAGCGGGTGTGTTTCTCATCAGCTTACTCGGGGCGATCATGGTGTGGTCGCTCCTGGTTGCGGCCGCCTGGATGGTGGCGCGACCGCTTGTCGGCGGCGCTTTGCTGGCTGCGGCGCTGGCCGGCTTGTTCCTCGCGATTAAGCATATCCGGGCAGGTGCAGCCCGGCGCGCTCAATCGGTGACGCCGGCACGGCAACCACCTCCCCTGCCCGCCTAGCCATATCGCCGGATTATTTTTTTGCCAAGGCTCGGAGCGCAGCACGAAGGTCCGCAACGAAAAGCTTGTACTCGCGTTCTCTCGATTCTTCATCCGGCTGGCGGAGCAGCGAAGAAGGATGGACGGTCGCGACAACTTTAGGCGTAAGCTCCGATCCCAAAACTTTGCCGCGATCGCGCGTCACGCGAAAAGCGGGACCGAAGATCGACTGCGCCGCGGTAGCGCCGAGACAAACGAGCAGGCCCGGCCTAACGACCCGCAGCTCCGCCTCGAGCCAGGGCCGGCAGGCGGCAATCTCGCGTGAGTTTGGCTTTTTGTGGATACGGCGTTTGCCGCGCGGCTCCCATTTGAAGTGCTTGACGGTATTCGTCACGTAAACCTCGTTGCGATTGATCCCCGCTTCTTCCAGAGCGCGCGCGAGAATCTTCCCGGCCGGACCGACGAACGGTTTACCCGCGAGGTCTTCCTGATCGCCCGGCTGCTCGCCGAGGAGCATGAGGGTCGCGCCTTTCGGGCCTTCGCCAAATACCGTTTGGGTGGCGTGTTTGTAGAGATGGCACGCGGTGCAACTCTTCGACGCCTTCTTCAGCACGGTAAGACTCGATGTCTCCGGCGCCGGCGCAGGCCGCCAGTCGCGTTCATCTTTCGCTACGAATTTCGCTCCCACCCTATTGGTTCGCCTATTCTACATCTGGCGCGTGCACTTTTTCCCAACTATTGAACCGCCACCGCCATCAGCCGATGAACACCACGACCGTTGTCCAGACCGCGCGGTTGCATCTGCGCCCGTTTTCCCAGGACGATCTCGATGATCTTACCGCGCTCATGGCGAATCCGGATTTCATGCGCTTTGCTACCGGCGTTTACTCGCGCGAGCAGACCGCGGGATTTCTGGAGAGAGTCGGCAAACGCGACAGCGAAGGTCTGCCTTCTCAATTCGCCGTCCGCCATATTTACTCGATTCAACGGATCATACTGGTACGACGCGAGCGGGAACGAAATCCAGGCTGAAATCATAGAAGGGATTACTGCTCCCTTCCAGAATATGAACCAACTGGTTCCGCTGATTGTATTGGTAAGTCGAAAAGGCGGTCAGTCGTAGAATCTCGGCAGTTGGGGAGGAACATCGTGATGAATTTTACCCGTTGGATCGCGAGATCGTCGAGCTAATATGCCGAGATTCTAAGACTGACCCCTTCTGCCTTTGTTGCACCTTCTGCCTTTGCAGGAGGGGATGCGCCGATGACGGTCCAACCTCCTTCACGCTCATTTGAAACCTCCAGACGAACGTATGGCCAGAAAAGGGGTCCATCGGTCCACCACTCGGTGATCTGTCGCCCTTCCACCTTTTTCGCTCCTGAAGAATCGCGGTTGTGATATTCTGCCCACGTCATCAGCCTGGGACCACCCGAAAGTGTAACGAGTTCCAAAACGGGCGGGCAGTCATCATCGACGAAAGGAGTCGCCCAGCGACCGAAGTCGAAACGCCGGACAAAGGACTTGTCGGTTTCCTCCGGGCTTGCGGTCGTCCCGTTATCGCTGGCAATGACGTAGCACAGCGGCAGTTGCACGAGTGCCGCGAAAACACGGTAGGTCGAACTGAGCCGGCTCATCGCGTCGTAATAATAATGCTCCACCGAGATATTGCCAGCCGCGGGCGAATAGATATGCCGCTGCGACATCCGCCCAGCGCATCGCGCCGGAGCCGGGTGTACCTACCGGGGCGAATCGATTGCTTGTGTCAATACTTAGCTCTGGGCTTGCCCTGGTTTTTCGGACAGTGAGTGAGGGACCACTTCCTGTGGTTAGTTGTTTAGTTGGGATTCAAACTTGATCGGGCTGCGATAAGCAAGACTGGAGTGGAGTCTGGTGCGGTTATAAAAGGTTTCGATGTAGTTGAAGATGGCATTGCGAGCTTCGGCGAAGGTGGCGAAGCGGTTGTGATAGACCACTTCATATTTGAGGCTACTCCAGAAGGATTCGATGAAGGCGTTGTCGTAGCAGTTGCCTTTCCGGCTCATGGAAGCGACCAAGCCATGCTGAGCGAGGAGGTGCCGATAAGCGGCGCTGGCAAACTGCGCGCCGCGATCGGAGTGAACGATGAGAGTGCCGGTGGGACGGCGTTGCAGGAGCGCCATGCGCAGGGCGGCGATGACGAGGCGGGCGTCGAGGATCTGATGCATGGCCCAGCCAACGATGCGGCGAGTGTAGCGGTCCAGGACGGCGACGAGGTAAAGCCAGCCTTGGGCGGTCAGGATGCAAGTGGCATCGGTCACCCAGACCTGATCGGGGCGGCGGACGATAAGATGTTGGAGGCGATTAGGCGCGATGGGGCCGCCATGAGCGCTATCGGTCGTCCGCGGCCGGTACTTGGAGCGTTGCCGGGCGAAAAGCCGCTCCTGGCGCATGAGCCGGGCGATGCGATTGCGCCGGCCGGGGCAACCCAAAGCTTGCGCTAGCCGCGGGCTGCCATAGGTCTCACGGCTGCGGGCAAACTCAGCCCGAATGCGCTCGCGCAAACGAATGTTTTCCGCTGCGCGTGGGCGCGGTCGGCGCCGCCCTTCGACCCAGTCGTAATAACCGCTGCGCGAGACCAGGAGGGCCTCGCACAGCCAAGCTACCTTGTATCGGCCGCTCATCGCTTCGATCCGGGCATACCGCTCGGCGGCACTTCGGAGAGGATGCCCAGTGATTTTTTTAGCACTTCACGCTGCTCCAAAAGTTTGGCGTTCTCCGCGCGTAAACGGCGGATCTCCGCCTCCAGTTGCTCGACGTTAAGCAGGCGCTTCGGTCCGGGTGCTGAACTGTCGCCAGGCGGGCGCTCGGTCCGGGCCCAGCGGTAAAGCAGCGGGGCACGGATCCCCAGCTCCGCCGCCACCTTGGCGGCACTGCGGCCGCTGGCACGCCATAACTCCAGCGCCTCCTGCTTATATTGGTCGGTATATCTCGCGTTGCTGCGAGTCGGCTTCGATAACTGTGTTTTCATGTGGGCGTCATTGGTTTTTGACCCTCAGCCCACTGTCCGTCAAATCAATGCAACCCTAGTCTGTGAATCTCGGCAATTGGGCTCTCCGCCGAGGCTTCCCTTCCCGTCGATTTCGCGGAAGCAATGCGGCAGATTGCCGGGAATCGCTAACGGAAGAACTCACACCAAGGTCAGAAGGTTCACGAAGGACTTTCGCTTTGTGTCCTTTGTGCCCTTTGTGTGAGGCCAAAAAATATCGCTGCGACAAGCACCGGGATGATGATGATTGCCCGCATCCAGGGCTCGGCGTGCCACGGCAATCTGAAGAGCCGCTCGTTCCAAAACAGGAAGTAAGCGAACAGCGTGATCGAAAAAACAAACCAGGTCCGAGCGCGGCGCCATGCCGCCATTGGCAAAATCCAGGTGCAATACCACGGATGGAGCACCGGCGTCAGAAACAACGCCGTGCCGAGAGTCCAGATCAGGCCGCGCTTCCAATTGCGCCAGAACAAAAGCGAAACGGCCGCGACACAAACGATCAGGATGACGTTGTAATGATAATTCTTCTGATGCGGGTTCGTCCAGACGGTGTCTTCGATCAGCCACCAAAACAGATCGTTCAAGCGCGTGACGTGAGCGAAGCGGCCTAACGATTCCCAGATATCGATCTTCGGATAACCGTAAAACAAGCTGAGCAATCCCGGAATGCCGACGCTCACCAGCAGCGTGATAGCACGCCATCCGAGCGCGAAAACGCAACTCCCGAGGAGGAGGATGGGAACGAGTTTTATCGAAATCGCGATGCCGAATGCTGTCGAGGCTGCCAGAGCCAGGAACCATTTTTGTCGTGATTCTGTCGCTGTTTCAAAGCGCGTCAGGAAAAGGACTCCGGCCGTCAGCGGCAGGATCATGAGGCTGTCGAAGTGCGCGGCGCCGGCGAAGCTGTAAACGACGAGCGGATTCCAGGCGTACCAGGCGGCGCTTGCGTAACGCGAGGTCTCCCCTAACAAACGCAGAAGGACCGCAATCGTCGCGATATCCGCAACGGCGAAGATCAATTTGTAAAAAAGTGGAAAGTCCGAGATTCGGCTCAGTCCGGCAAAAATGATCTCGGCGCCCGGCGGATAGATCGCGCGGAAATCGCGATGATTTATTTTTTGCCAGGCTGGATATTGCGCCCGGACTTCTTCGAGTTGCGGATCGTCCGGCGCGTTTACGTACGGATTGAAACCGGCGAGCTGGATTTTTCCTTCCCACTGATACCGCCAAAAATCGTCACCCGGAGCCAGCGGCAGCGCGACCACGCGCAAGACCACCACCACCAGCCAGAAAATAAGGGCCTGCCAGCGCAAAGCCGATGCAGCCTGAGTTACCTTTCGAAACTCCTTGGTCGCGACGAAGTAGGCAATCCCGCAGAGCATCGCGGCGGTAACGAATTTGACGGGCATTTCCTGCAGCGTCCAATCGTCGAACCAGTTCAACGAAGCGCAGAGGAGTACCTCCGCCGCGAGCGCAATCGAGAGACGAAGAAACGTCGGCCAGCGCATCGAAGCAGATTTCGCTATCCCAGCTCAACGGGTGCGGGGGTTTCCTTTGCCGCCGTTTTCGCCTTTGCGACCGAGCGCGGAATTCGGCGCAGCCCGGCGCGGTACGCGGCCAGGTCCACCAGTTCCGCGACCCGCGATTTCAAACGCCGCGCGCGCACCCCCAGGAAAAGAAGAAAGAAAAAATAAATTAATAGCAGCCAGAGATCGAAGTGGCGCGCGTGCAGTTGGTGATAAGCCATCAGGGAAAGCACGACGAGATTGATGATCACGGTGGTGGTCACGAATTGATAGCTGAGACCGGCGCGCGTCAGACATTTTGGACCGCCGTGATATTCCGTCACCGTTTGCAACGTAATGCTCCACCAAAAGTTTCCGTAAATCTGGATATCCCATTCATTCCAACCCGTGTCGGTGGAATAGCGCCAGTCCTCCTCGTTTAGAAGATTGAAGATCGAGCCGAGCAAATGATGCCGGTCGTAGCCTTCCTCGCTCCAGTAGCTGCGCTCGCGCAAACTGGCGGAAAACTCCGCGCCGGTCGGCAGCTCTTCGTGGGTGCTGATGACTGCGCGCGGCGTCCGTTTGAAATGGAGCCAGGTGAAATAACGAGACCACCCGCGGACCAACGGCTGGGCGAACGCGAGGAATGTGACGAGGAGGCGCGCGGCGATCGTGTCGAACTTCGGCTCGATCCGCGCCCGCAACATGTAGGAGATCGCTACACAAAGCGTTCCGCCAAACATCAAGTAGGGAACAATCCGCAACCCCGGCACAAATATCCCGAGCCCGAAAAGGAAAACAGTGAGCGCGAACCATTCGATGCTGCTGAGGTAACCGGCGACCTCGGATTGCGGCGTGGGATAGATCGATTGGAAAAAACCTTCGCCGAAAGCGCCGTGATAAATGATCGGCCGGTTGATGAACCAACTGAAGCGCGGGGTGCCATAAAT
This sequence comes from Verrucomicrobiota bacterium, assembly GCA_039649045.1. Classification (GTDB taxonomy): domain Bacteria; phylum Verrucomicrobiota; class Verrucomicrobiia; order Chthoniobacterales; family UBA10450; genus AV80. The sequence continues at coordinate 172,138 of JBBWZL010000040.1, forward strand.
CTGTCCGCGCCATTTGGCGGTGCCGGTCGGGCCGAAGAAAATCAGATGCTTGAAGCGCAGCATCGATTCCGCCTCGCCGTAGCCTTCCTGCTGTTTGCGAAAGGCGCGCAAGGTAAACCGGCGATGATGCCAGACCACCGCCGTCGGACTGAAAGCGATTTCTTGTCCTGCCTGTTGGACGCGCCAGCAAAAATCGACGTCGTCTCCGGCTTTGTGGTATTCGGGATCGAAACCGCCCACGCTTTCAAACACCCAGCGATACCACGCCATGTTACAGCCGGGAATGTGCTCGGCCACCGTATCGGTAAGGAGAACGTGGCTCGGCCCGCCGGGCGCCGCAGCGACGCAGGCCTGCACCCAATTCTGCGCCGGCGGCGAAACATTCGGGCCCCCCACCCCGGCGAATTCCCCGCTCAGGAGCGTGCTCAGCAAGTAGTAGAGCCAATCCGGATCGGCCATGCAGTCGGAGTCGGTGTAGGCAAAAATCTCGCCCTTCGCGATCGCGGCGCCATGATTCCGGGCGTGGCTCAAGCCGTGATTGGTTTGATAAACGTAGCGGATGTCCGGGTAGCGGGCCGCGATTTCGCGGGTGCTATCGGTCGAGCCGTCGTCCACCAGAATGACTTCGTAATTCGGGTAATCGAGTTTGCCTAACGACTCCAGACATTCCGCCAAAGTTTTGGCGCCGTTGTAGGAGCAGACAATCACCGAAACGAACGGATAGCTCGGGAGCGGACGGTGCGGGAGGGCGGCGTTGTCCTGTCCGAGTTTCTCTCGCAAGGTGAAGAACGCTTTCTTTGGCTCGCGCGCGCGCGTAACAATTCCGAACGCCCAGTCGCTGATCTCTTCGCCGCCGGTAAACCATTCATCGGTCCAGGTGAAGAAAATGGTCCCGGCAAGCCCGCACTTCACCACGCTCTCGGTGTGCCAGCCGAGCATCTGCGCCTGTTCCTCCTGCGTGTGGCGAATCGTGTCCATCCCGAATTCACCCAGAATGAGCGGGCGATCTTCGGACAGGTTTTGCAGCCGGAGCAGGTAGCGCTCGAACGCGTTCTGATCGTGCAGGTAAACATTGAAGCACGAGAAATCGCTGTTCTGCGGAAGAAGAAATTCGGTCGGCGGATAGCTCGCGTAGGAAAACAAAACGTTCGGATCGGTTTCGCGCCCGATCCGGATGAGATGCTCGACAAATTCCGTGACGCGCCGCACCCCGAGCCAGCGTACCATCGTGCTCGAGATCTCATTGCCGACGAGATAACCGAAGATCGCGGGATGGCCATGATTTACGGCGACCGCTTGCCGGACGCCCTCGCAGACTTGGTCGCGCGACGATTTCTTGCGAAGGAATTCGACATGCTTCGCCCATGGGACCGTGATCAGCGCGCGCATCCCGGCCGCGGCGCAGGAGTCGAGAAACCAACGAGGCGGGACATGATAAATGCGAACGACGTTGAGTCCGACTTCGCGCATTTGCGCGAGATCGCGTTGCACCTGGTCTGGAGGACCGAGGAAATGCCCCTCGTTGTCCGGTTTGAAGGGTCCATAGGTAACGCCCTTGACGAAAAACTTTCGGTCGCCTTCAAGGAAAAATTTCGCGACGGCGCGAATCGGACCCGAGGAAGGCGAGCTCACAGCGGAGCTTCGATAGTCTAAGCCATGGGGCGACGCAAAGCTTTATCTGGAGCAATCAAGGAGCGGCGGTTTACAAACCGCCGATCTGTTTAGGTCGGCGGTCTAGAGACCGCCGCTCCTTGAGGCTAGCACTAATGCTTCGCGCACGACGGCAGCGGTTCGCTCGATCTCATCCACGGTGTGCGCCGTGGATAGAAATCCGGACTCGAATTGGGACGGCGCGAAGTAAACGCCACGATCGAGGCACGCTCTGAAATAGCTCGCGAACTTTTCGGTGTTGCTCCGCTTCGCGCTGGCTAAATCGGTCACCGGTTCGGCGCTGAAAAAGAGGCAGAACATCGAACCGACCCGGTGAAATACCCACGGCAACTTGAGATCGCGAAGCGTCGCAGACATCAGTTCCTCGAGACGCGCTCCGGCCATCTCCAGCAATTTCCAACCATCGACGCGGTCGAGCTCGCGCAGTTGCGCGAGGCCGGCAGCCATGGCGAGCGGATTCCCGGAAAGCGTGCCGGCCTGATAGACGGGGCCAGCCGGCGACAGGTGATCCATGATCTCGGCGCGGCCGCCGAAAGCGCCGACCGGTAATCCGCCGCCGATGACTTTGCCCAGCGCAGTAAGATCGGGGCGAACACCGAAAAGCTCCTGAGCCCCGCCCCGCGCCACGCGAAAACCGGTCATGACCTCGTCGAAAATCAGCAGCGCACCGTGTTTCGTGCATTCTTCGCGGAGCCTCTGGAGAAAATTGTCACGGGGGAAATACAAGCCCGCGTTGGCGGGGATGGGTTCGAGGATCACCGCGGCGATGGTTTTTGGATTTTCGGAAAAAGCGGCGCGCACGGCGTTAATGTCGTTAAAGGGAATCGAGATCGTCAGGGCGGCAAACTCCGCGGGGACACCGGCGCTATCGGGCCGGCCGTGGGTGAGCGCGCCGCTTCCCGCTTGCACCAGCAATGCGTCCACGTGCCCGTGATAACAGCCCTCGAACTTGATGATCTTGTCGCGCCCGGTGAATCCTCGCGCAAGACGGAGACACGACATGGTGGCCTCCGTCCCGCTATTCACCATTCGCACTTTTTCGATCGAAGGAACCCAGTCGCAGATCAGCTCAGCCATTTCCACTTCGAGCGGATTGGGAATGCCGAAGCTGACGCCGCGCGAGGCCGTGGCGCGGACTGCTTCAATAATAACCGGAGGAGCGTGGCCGAGAATCGCCGGGCCCCACGATCCCACGTAATCGATGTATTCGTTGCCATCGACGTCCCAGATTTTTGCGCCTTCCGCGCGATCGACGAAGAAGGGATCGCGCCCGAGACCGCGGAAAGCGCGCACGGGAGAATTCACGCCACCGGGAATGCGCTTCAGAGCTTTGGAGAATAATTCTGACGAGCGAGAAGCCATGCGAGCAGCAAACGTCCAACGTCCAACGTCCAACGTCCAACGTCGAATTGGCGAGACTGGCCGCTACGTTGACACGGTGATTCCGCGCTCCTACTCTCCTCACGCCTTAGATGGCGGGGTAGCCAAGTGGTAAGGTCGGGGTCTGCAAAACCTCTATTCGCGGGTTCGATTCCCGCCCCCGCCTCCAGCCTTCGCTTGGAGCGAAGCGAAAAGCAAAGGCTGTCACGCCGGAGTGAAACGAAGGCGGACCTCGATCGCTCCAAGGCTACGGCTTGGCAGGCCAGTTCACGTGCGGGCTTGTTGAGGATTCTGAATTTCGTTCGCCACGCCGGTTCGATTGATTCGCTGTCTCCCGAAAGCTCACCCTTGCGGGCTTCGTCTATGTCGCTCGGCTCCCGCCGGCTCCATTCCCGCCCCCGCCTCCAGCCTTCGCTTGGAGCGAAGCGAAACGCGAATGCTGTCACGCCGGAGTGAACGAAGGCGGACTTCGATCCCTCAAATCCCTTGCGGTCGCTCCAAGGCTACGGCTTGGCAGGCCAGTAAAACGCCGGGCGGAACGACAAACGCCGGTTGAAAATACTCGACCTCGGCGGCTTCCTGCGCTTCTCTCGTTAGGTGCGCCAGTTCCCCTGTCTTGGATTCCGCGGTCTGCGGCTTCGCTGGGCCGTCGTTTGCCTTTGCGCGATCGTTGCCGGCGCGCCGGAACGCGCGCGGGCTCGCGATTATTTCGTGAACCCGAGCGGGGCCTACGGTGCTTTCACGACTGTGCAAAGCGCAGTCGATGCCGTGGAGGGCCAGAGTGAAACCAAACGGGCTAATATTTTTATCGCACCGGGAACGTACGTGGAGCGCGTGCTCGTGGACAAACCGTTCGTGGCCTTCATTGGCCGGGGTGCGGCTCCGGCGGATGTGACCATTTCCTTTAACGCCATTCCCAACGGGCCGCTCCATTCCTACGGTGAGACGGTTTCGATCGGCTACAACGCCACCGCGTTCATGGCGCGCAATCTAACTTTTGAAAACTCCACGGCCGACCGCGATATCACTGCGGGGATCGCGCTCACCTGCTTCGCCGATCGCGTGATCTGCGATAACGTGCGATGCCTCGGCTATCAGGACACCTTGCTCGTCGATGGGTGGGCGCGTCAGTATTTTCGCAATAGCTTCATTACGGGTGACGCGGATTTTATTTTCGGGAACGCGACGGCGGTATTCGAACGGTGCACGATTGAGAGCACCGACTTCGGCTTTATTACTGCGGCCGACACGGACCGGCTAACCGCAAACGGGCTGATCTTCCTCGATTGCGAGCTGGTGAAAGGCGCGGATCGCCATCCGGGCGTGGACGACGGAACTGCGGCGCCGGACAACTCGGTATTTCTGGGCCGTCCGTGGTTTTGGCTGCCCTCGGAACAATCGCCAAGCGTCATTTACATTCGCACGCGGATGGGGGCGCACATCGCACGGGCCGGTTGGGATCCCTGGAATGGGCTCATCGATCCGTCACTCGACCGCGGTCCGCGCACGCGAGTCTCCGAGTGGGGCAGCATGAACCTCTCAGGTGATCCGCTGCCCGATTCAAACGAAGATGGCACGCCCGATGGCCGCGTGCCGTGGGCGGACTCGATAACTGAGGGCCATGCCGCCAACTACACTCTCGAAAATATCTTTGGGCCGGTGGATTTTTGGAATGCAGTGCTGGGCCCGAGCATAGCTTACGAAACTCAGGGCGAGCCATGGAATCCCGCAGTGCAATTGCTCTGGCTGCCGGCAAGACCCGGCTCACACCCCCAACTCTTCAACATCTCGACGCGCCTGCGCCTGGGCAACGGCCATCCGGGCATTGCTGGCTTTATTATTACCGGCGCGGCGCCGAAGAAAGTAATCCTTCGGGCAATCGGTCCGTCGCTGCGCACTGCCGGATTAGTCGACGTCCTGGCGGATCCGGTCCTCGAACTTCACGGCAATGCGCAGGGCAACTTGATTGCTACGAATGACAACTGGGAGGACGACCCTGCCTCAGCCTCGGAGTTAGAGTCAACGGGGATGAGGCCCGCGGACGAGCATGAATCCGCGATGGTGGTGACACTTGAGCCCGGCCAATACACGGCGGTCATCCGCGGAAACGATGGCTCGGAGGGCACGGCGCTCGTCGAGGTGTACGATGACGATCTGGCCGCGAAGTCGCAACCGGCGAACGTCAGCACGCTTGGGTTCGTTGGGGAGGGCGATGACGTGTTGATCGCCGGATTCGTGGTCGGCGTGAATTCGGCGAACGTGGTCGTTCGCGCGCTGGGTCCGTCGTTGGGGCCGCTGGGCGTTGCGAATACGATCAAGGATCCGACGTTGGAGGTGCACAATGCCAACGGTGACGTCACCAGCAATGACGACTGGCAAATGGCGGTGAACGGCTCATCGATTCCACCTTCACTCCAACCACTCGATCCGCGTGAGTCGGCAATCCAAATGAGCATCGCTCCGGGGAGCTACACCGCGATCGTCGGGGGAAAAGGAATGACCGGCGTGGCGTTGGTGGAAGTATATAACCTGCAATAGACCTGGGGAGCCAAGCAGCCAGGTCGCCGGCCTCGATTCTCCATCGTTCCGTCCGATCGCGGAATTCGCTTACCACGCGGAACCTTTTCCATCCAAGAACGCCTGGTCTAACGAATCATAAATGGCGCGACTGAATAATGCAGAAGCGCATTCCGTCACTCTTACTTACAACCATATGAAAAAATTAATTCTATTGGGAGCAACACTGGCCATCGTGGGTCTCGCCATTGCTCCATCTAATGCTCAGACCCAAAGCGCAACTACCACAACTACGACAGGCTATATTCAAAGCAGCAATGTCGTTGGTTCCAAGATCAAGGATTCACGCGGCCAGGACGTCGGAGTGATCAAGGATTTCGTCCTCGATCGCAGCACGGGCTGTCTTGCTTACGTCGTGGTCTCGACCGGGACCGGCGCCGGCACTACCACCACGACGACGAAAACAGTCGCCGCGCCGTGGAGCGTTTTCGCCGCGAGCTCCGAACCAAGGGTCTACACGACTCGGATTGAGCGCGAAAAAATTTACAGCGCGCCTGTTTGGGAATCGACCCGCATCGAAGAATACAGCCGGCCAGACTACATCAATAGCGTTTACGGCTACTACGGTGTGACTCCGAGCTTCAGCATTGGTGTAACGAACACAACCGGCACGACAACTACAGCGCCCACGACTACGACCAACACCAGCGCGTCAACGAATGCTACCGCCGCGCCTAGCGCGACACCAGCAGCGACCGCGAGCGTCGCCGCCAGTGCTACACCCGCAGCGACCATGACACCGGGAGTAACCGCGACGGCGAAGCCAGTCGCTTCACCTGCTGCCACCGCGCCCGTCCAGCCTCCGACTTCGACCGCGAAGCCTTCGACGAGCGCTTCGGTCCCCGCGACCACGAAGAGCCCGGCGGCTGAGAAAACCACCAAGAGCCCATCCACCGAGACCTCGACCAGCAGCGAGAAGAAGAGCAGTGCTGATTCCACCAAGAGCACGACAAAGAAGACCGAGGCTAAGACTGAGAAGTCGCCAAAGAGCGAGTCCGCGACGGAAAGCACCAGCGAATCGCCCAGCTCCAAGAAGAAATCGACCAAGAAAACTACCGAACCGGAAGCTTCCCCCACTCCGTAAGGGCAGGGCTAGTTCACAACAAAAACAGCAGGAGTGCCACCCGGCGCTCCTGCTGTTTTTGTTTAGGGTCAGGATTCGAGGCGAGTCGCGGCGGCGATTTCTACCGCCGCGGTATCGGCCGCGAGGTATTTCATTCCGGAGAGCCAGATAATTCCTGAAACGAGCATCGCGCCCGAGATTACCAGAAATGCGATGTTCATATTGGAATGGCCGGCAACCGCGCCTAGCAACGGGGGCGAAAGAGCGTCGCCCAATGCGTGAATAACGAAAATATTCACCGCAAAAGCGGTCGCCCGAACCTTGGAGCTGACGACGTTGGCTAGGGCGGCGTTCGAAGGTCCGGTATTCAGGAAGACGAAGAAAACGGCGCCAAAAACAAACACCCAAGCCAGCGGGAATGGTGTGTAGAGCATCGCGATCGAAAAAGGGAATGCCAGCAACATGCCCCAGCCAGATACAAGAAAGTACGAACCACTGAATCGCTTTTGGAGCCGGTCCGCTAGAAAACCTCCTGCGAGGGTTGAGAGCAGTCCGGCCACGGCAGTGATAATTCCAAAAAGCGAACGCCCGACAGCCGCCGACTGACCGCGATAAAGCAGATATGCAGACATCCAATATGCGAGACCGCCCAACGCGAAAGTCATTGCCGTTTGCGCGAAACAATTAATGGCGAAGGAGCGATTATGGATCAATGCCAGGTAATCCTCCTTGCGCGCACGTCTCCGTTCCATATTAGCGGTCTTTCGTGGCCGCGGATCTTTTTTGAAAAAGCAGATCAGGCCTAGAATGATCCCGGGGATCGCGACTAGACCGAGCGCCCAACGCCAACCGAGGTCTGCATTTCCGCCAAACCATTTTTCGGGAGGCAGACCCGCAACTAGGCCCCCTATTACAAACCCGAGAGCGCTGCCTACAGGAATCGCCGCGCAGAAAATTGCCATGATCCGGCCGCGCATTTGCAGCGGGAAATAATCCGCCAGGATCGTAGGCGCCGCTGGCCCATAACCACCCTCTCCGATTCCGACCAAGATGCGCGTAAGAAACAAAAGGAGAAATGTGCCAGCCAGGGCAGATGCAGCGGTCGCGAAGCTCCAGAGAATCACGCACGTACCTACGACGAGCCAGCGGGAGAAGCGGTCGGCCAAAAAGCCCAATACAGGCGCCGCGCACATATATGTGATGAGGAAAGCGGGCGCGAGCAGCCCCGTCATTGTCATCGCGTTTGGATCGCCAGGAAGGAAGAAAGCCGCGCGAATATTCGGCTCGACCGCAGCGAGGACCCAACGGTCGATGTAGTTAAACAAATTGATGCCGAGCAGCAAACCGAGCGCGGTCCGCGCGCCGGGATTGCGGGGGGAATCGTTCGCCATCATGGAATTGCCGATTGCACGGAACATCGTGCCCCTTGTAAACCATAATCAATGGCAAAACTCTCCGGCTTCGAACGCGGCCTGCGTTTTTTTGGTTTAGGCTTTGCCCGGCTCATTTATCGCGTTTCTGCGACCGGCCGCGAAAATCTTCCGCCGGGCGGCTTCCTCCTCCTGCCGAATCATATCACATGGGTGGACGCGATCGTCCTCCTGCTCGCCTGCCCGCGTCCGATTCGGTTCATCATCGACGAAGGCGTTTATCGAAACCGCGTTTTGCATCCGGTCTTGCGAGCGGTCGGATGCATTCCGATCACGGCGCGGAAAGCGAAGGACGCGATGCGGGACGCAGCCGCGCGCATTCGCGCTGGAGAAATCGTTTGCCTCTTCCCGGAAGGAGAACTCTCGCGCAGCGGCTCGTTGCTTCGATTACGGCGCGGCTACGAAATCATCGCGCGGCAAGCCGAAGCGCCGGTGGTTCCGGTTTGGCTCGATCGGCTTTGGGGCTCGATTTTCTCCTTCAAGGGCGGGCGGTTTTTTTCGAAATGGCCGAGCTCGCTGCCATATCGGGTCATGGTCGCGTTCGGCCAGCCGCTGCCGCCCGACGACGCCGATATCGCGACCGTCCGCGAGGAGTTGCTAAAGATCGGGGAATTCTGTTACAGCGCGCGCCCTTTCCTGCGCGGGCACCTGTCGCAAGCTTGCCTGCGCGGATTGAAGCGACATCCCTTCCGGACATCGATCACGGACGGCCTCGATGGCTCTACTTTGACATGCGGCAAACTAATCGGCGCGGCTGTGGCGCTGAGCCGGCACATCAAAAAAGTGTGTCCTGAGCAGCGCATCGGAATTGTGTTACCGCCCGGAAAAGGAGGGGTTGTGGCGAACCTGGCGGTCGTCTTCGCGGGCAAGATTCCGGTGAATCTGAATTTCACGAGCCCGCGTGACTCGATCCAATCAGCGATCGAACAGGCGGGCATAAGCACGGTTATCACGGCGCGGTTGCTGGCAAAACGGCTCGAGGATTTTCCATGGACGCCGCAAGTGATCCACCTCGACGAAATCCTGCCGAAAATGAAGCCGGCGATCCTGGGGTGGTGGATTCTGGCGCTCGTGCTGCCTTCGAGCATCTTCGCCGGCATGCTGGGCCTGCCGCGCGTGGGCGACCACGCGGAGGCGGTGCTTCTGTTTACGAGCGGAAGTTCGGGAAAACCAAAAGGCGTTGTACTGAGTCATCGCAACCTGCTGGGAAACGTCGCGCAATTCGGGGTCATGCTCGACGCGAAGAAGGAGGATGTTCTGCTCGCTTCGCTCCCATTTTTTCACAGCTTCGGCTCGACCGTCACACTCTGGTATCCGCTCATCGAAGGCGTCCGCACCGTCAGTTATCCGAATCCCCTCGAGGCCGGAAAAATTGCGGCGCTCGTCGAAAAGCACGCCGTGACGGTGATGCTCGCGACTCCGACATTTTTGCGCGCATACCTGCGAAAGGCTGAGCCGCCGCAATTGCGCAATTTGCGTCTGCTCATCACGGGCGCGGAAAAGTTACCCGATGAATTAGCGAAAGCGTTTGAAGCGCACTTCAGCAAGGCGGTCCTGCAAGGATACGGGCTCACCGAAACGTCGCCGGTAGCGAGCGTCAATTTGCCGGACCTGAAACCGACCACACCAGGCGAAACGGTGCAACCGACCAACCGGCTCGGTTCTACTGGGAAACTTCTGCCCGGCATGGCGGCGGAGATCCGCGATCCGGATTCCGATCAAAAAAAGTCGCTTCACGACACCGGCATGCTCTGGCTGCGAGGGCCGAATATTTTCGAAGGCTACCTCGATGCGCCGGAACAGACCGCGGAAGTTCTCCAAGATGGTTGGTTCAAGACCGGCGATATCGGCCGCTTCGATGAAGATGGATTTCTCTACATCGAAGGGCGCCTTTCGCGCTTCTCTAAAATAGGCGGCGAGATGGTGCCGCACGAAACCATCGAACAAAAGATCGTCACGGCGCTGACCAAGGAGGAGCATTCCGAACGCTTCATCGCCATTGTGGGCGTGGCTGACGCAGCGAAGGGAGAAGCCCTCGTGCTGTTGAGTAGCATCGAAGTAGATCTGCCGAAGCTTCGCGCCGCCCTCGCTGACGCCGGCGTCCCGAACTTGTGGATTCCGAGAATCATCCGCCGCGTCGACGCCATCCCACTTCTCGCGTCCGGCAAACTCGACCTGGCAAATTGCAAGAAACTCGCGGAGCAGGAACTCTCGACGAGCGCTTAACCCGCCGCCGGCCGCCGGCGGACCATCACGAAAGCGAGGAACGTTTGCACCACCTCGCCGTGCTGATTCGTCGTCACGTTCCGGATGCGGATAATGCCGCGATCCGGTTTTGATCGCGACGCGCGAAGGTCCACGATTTCCGTTTCGAGCCGGAGCGTATCGCCCGGCCGCACCGGTCGCGGCCAGCGCAATTCGTCGACACCCAGGCCGACGGACCCACCAGCCAGGCGCAGCCCACCGGTTACGAATAATTTCATCGTCATCGCCGCGGTGTGCCAGCCGCTGGCCGCGAGACCTTTGAAGACACTTTGCTCCGCAGCCTCTGGTTCGAGATGAAATGCCTGCGGATCGAAGTCGCGCGCGAACTGAATGATGTTTTCCGCGGTCACCTCGAACGTGTCCGATTCGAACCGATCGCCGACGTGTAAATCCTCCAGGTATTTTTCGTTCATCGCATCCCCTTCCCTGTCTGCCCGTTGACACAATCGGCCATGGCGGTATTGAATTTGTCGCGCAAGCCAGGGTAGCTCAGCGGTAGAGCAGGGGACTCATAAGCCCTTGGTCGGGAGTTCGATTCTCCCCTCTGGCACCCCTTCACATGGCTTGGGTTTATATTCTTCGGGGAGCTAACGGTCGCCATTATATTGGCTCGACCACCGATATCGATGCGAGATTCGCGCAACATTTGCGTGGTCACACCGCCACTACAAAACGACTCGGTGGTCAACTCGAAATCGTGGCCAAGAAGGAAGTAAATACTCTTTCGGAGGCGCGAGAAATAGAGCGAAGGCTAAAGCGAAAGAAGAACCCCGGCCTCGCGATCTATCACTTGCAGCAGTAGAGCAGCCCCGAAAGCTTTCGGGGTTGGTCGGGAGTTCGATTCTCCCCTCTGGCATTCCCATTTCCCACTTCACTGTTTTTTCTTTTCCAAGTATGGCTTGAGATCTTTTTCGCTCCCGCGGATCGCGGCCATGAAACAAACGCCGTTGCGCTGCGTCACAGCGCCGGTCCAGCCTTCCAGCTCGACAAAACGCCAATCCGAAAAATTATTGACCTTGCCTTCCTTGTCCGGCTCGGCCGGGAAAAGAAAAAACTGAATCCGTTTTTCAACGACCCAAATCTGGGCCACGCGATGCACTTCCTCGTCATCAAAAACACGCGTGCCTAACGTCTTGAAGTCCGCGAATTCGGCCGGCACATCGTAATGTTCGAGCCGGTGTTTCATGAAAAACAGATCGCCTAACGCGCCGGCATCCGTCTTGAGCGGGTCGAGCAAAACGGAGCGCGTTGAGGTCGCCACCGTTAAGAGCCTGCGCGCCTTGTCCGCCCCGGGGAAATCCCGCAAATGTTCGTGGACGCGATAGGCAAAGACGCCGCCGATGACCGCGAGCGCGAGCGCGATGGCCAGCACCGCCGGATTGAGGAGGATCTTTTTCCAACGCTGCCTGACTACCGGGATCAGCTTTTCGTTCGCGAACCATTCCGCGACTTGTGCATCCACGGGAATGCCATGAACGAGCCTGGCCACAGCAGTATCGAACGCCTGTTGATTTGCGAACGCGGCCGCCTTCTTTCCGTGGCGCGCCCGTTGAATCGCGACACGCATCGCGCGATCGATCCCCGGCTTTTCGGTGATCGGCGCACAATCGAGCAGCGTCTCAGGCTTGTTGGGCATCGAATTCGTCTCCGTCGTAATAGGGAGTGGTGGTGTCCAGCCATGATTGAAACTGGCGCCGGCCGCTCCCGATCAGATTGGCGAACTCCGGGGCTTTGATCTCCAGGAGCGAAAGCATTTCGCGCAAACTGAATTCATCCAGGTAGAAAAGCGCGAGAGCGGTGCGCTGCGGTTCCGGCGCGGCCGAAATCCAGACGGCCAGTTGCTCCGGCTCGAGTTGTTCGATCTGCCTGGGAGCGACATGCGAAATCTCCGCTTCTTCGAGCATGCCGGGTTCGGCTTGAATTCCCGCCTCGGTCGCCGCGAGGCACCGCCAGCGCGCATCGCGAAAAAACCAAAGCCGATCCGGCGGCGGCTCGTCGCGGGCCGAGCGGAGAGCCGCTTCCCGAACCGTATTTTGAAACGCCTCCTGCGCCTTGGCCGCATCGCCCGTCATCAAAAAGCAAAAGCGATAGAGCTGCGGAAGATTTTTGGTGGTAACCGGCACGTTGGATTTTTGTTAGGCGCGAAATTTACCCACGTCGCACTTGTCCGACAAGCGCAGGTCTGGCTACAGTGTTTGGAGCCGGCGTGCGACCTCTTCCGCATTTTCACGGCTGTTGAAAGCCGAGATCCGAAAAAACCCTTCGCCGCACGAGCCGAAGCCGCTTCCGGGAGTAATGACGACGTTGAGCTCCTGCAACATGCGGTCGAACATTTGCCAGCTCGTTAGGCCGACCGGCGTTCGGACCCAGATGTAAGGAGCATTGACGCCGCCGTACACCTCAAGACCGGCTCCCGACGCCGCCTCGCGCAGGACGCGCGCGTTCCCCATGTAATGATCGATCAACGCGCTCGTTTCTCGCTGGCCTTCGGGAGTGTAGATCGCTTCGGCGCCGCGTTGGACCGGATAGCTCACGCTGTTGGCTTTAGTGCTCCATCGGCGATGCCACAAAGGATGGAGCGGCAGCTTCCGCCCATCGCTGGTCCGCGCCTCCAAACTTTTTGACATCACCGTGAATCCGCAACGCACCCCGGTGAACCCGCCATTCTTTGAGAAGCTCCGGAACTCGATCGCGCAGTCGCGGGCACCTCTGATCTCGAAAATGGAATGCGGAATTTCCGGATCGGACACATAGGCCTCATAAGCCGCATCGAATAACAAAATCGCTTCGTGCTCGCGCGCATACTCCACCCATCGAGTGAGCTGGGCTCGGGAAGCGACGGCGCCCGTCGGATTGTTCGGAAAACAGAGATAGATTATATCGACCGCTTCGCCTGGCGGCTGAGGCACGAAACCATTCTCCGGGCCGCACGGCAGATAAGTGATTCCTTCATAACGGCCGCCCTCGCCGGCCTCGCCGGTATGCCCTGCCATGACGTTCGTATCGACGTAGACCGGATAAACCGGATCGGTAATCGCAATTCTGTTTTGCGCTCCCAGAACATCGAGAATGTATCCGCAGTCCGATTTCGATCCCTCCGAGATGAAGATCTCGTCGGCGGCAACATCGAGACCGCGAGCGCGGTAATCGTGTTGCGCGATCTTTTCGCGGAGCGATTCCAAACCCTGCTCGTGGCCGTAACCGCGAAATGTTTCGCGGACGCTGAGCTCATCGACGGCGCGATGCATCGCGGCGATGACGACCGGAGGCAAAGGCTCGGTTACGTCGCCGATTCCGCAGCGGATCAATCGCTTTGCCGCATCGGGATTCGCTTCGCAAAACTCGCGCACCCGCCGGGCTATCTCAGGAAAGAGATAGCCGGCCTGGAGCTTGAGGTAGTTGTCGTTTAGGTAGGCCACCCAGGGAGCGGCGGTTTCCAACCCGCCGACACTAAAAGCAAAGGGCGGTTACAAACCGCCCCTCCTTGTTAGTAATTCTTCGCGACCGCGTCCCAGTTCACCACGTTCCACCAGGCCTTGATGTAATCGGGCCGCCGATTCTGGTAGTTCAGGTAGTAGGCGTGTTCCCACACGTCCACGCCGAGAAGCGGCGTGTTGCCATCCATGAGCGGGCTGTCCTGGTTCGGCGTCGAGATCACTTCGAGTTTTCCGCTTTTGTTTTTGATGAGCCAGGCCCAGCCGCTGCCGAAGCGTCCCGCGCCGGCCGCCGCGAATTTTTCTTTGAAGCCATCGAAACTTCCGAAGGTCGATTTAATATCGTCGCCGAGTTTGCCAGAAGGTTCGCCGCCCGCGCTCGGGCCCATGATCTGCCAGAAAAAGGAATGGTTCGCGTGGCCGCCCCCGTTGTTTCTGACCATAGCGCGGATGTCCTCCGGCACCGCGTTGAGATCCTTGATCAAATCTTCGACGGATTTTGCGGCGAGCTCGGGCTTGTCCTTGAGCGCGTTGTTAACGTTGGTGATGTAAGTCTGATGATGCTTGGTGTGATGGATTTCCATGGTCCGCGCGTCGATGTGCGGCTCGAGCGCGTCGTAGGCGTAGGGTAATTTCGGTAGTTCGTAAGCCATAATCGTTATTGTCTGGCTGCTATCGCTGCGCGTCAATCCGCCCGCGGCGATCCAACGAGATGGCGCTGCTGGCCAACTCGATACGCTTCCGCGAACCACGCGACCACGTCATCATCGACCTCGCTCAGATTCGTGAAACGAAAGGCGTGGAGATGATTTCGCGGCGAAAAAGTTTCGATGCGGCGAAAGCGAGGATGCTCAAGGCGCCGAGCGAGCACGACATGGCCGTCGATCCAATTTCGCCGAATTACAAAAGCGGCGAAGCTCATTCGCACTTGGAACGCAATTCGGGTTTTCTCGGGCAGCACGGTCACTGGCCCGTTTTGTTTGGCGAGGCGAAGCACCTTTTCGAAAATCGCGCGGACGCTCGCCGGCTTCCCTTTGAAATGAGACCCGAGCGTGTAACGCCCGCATGCATGCGACTGATTACGATTGGCGAATTGCCGCTGGCAAGCCGGGCACCGCCACATCGGCTCGCGCGATTTATTCCGCGCAGCGATAAAAGCTGGGATAGTGCCCGAGCCCGTTCCGATAATTGACGTAGGTGGCGAGCGCGAGCAGCGGGAAATTTTGCCGGTACATGTCGTACTTCAAATAGAAAACGCCCGGAAAACCTGTGCCCGTTATCTGCGGTTCATGCCAGGCGCCGTCCGGCCGTTGGGTCGATAACAGATAGCGAAGGCCGCGCTGCACACTCGGCCGATCCAATTGGCCGCATGCGCAAATACCCATCAGGGCCCACGCGGTTTGCGACGCCGTGCTCTCCCCTTTGCCCTTCAGCACGGGATTTTCGTACGACGCGCAGGTTTCGCCCCAGCCGCCGTCTTCGTTCTGGCAGCTCTCGAGCCAGTCCCGTCCGCGCAAAATCCAATCCTGAGTCATGTTTTCGCCGATGGCGCGCAGACCGCGTAGCACCTGCCACGTGCCGTAAACGTAGTTAACGCCCCAGCGTCCGTACCAGGAACCGTCGTCGTCCTGCGTGTCGATGAGATATTGGACCGCCTCGCGTACGGAGCGTTGCTTGCCGTCGAAATCGATATAGCCCAGCAGCTCGAGCGTCCGCGCGGTTAAATCGCTGCAGGTCGGATCGAGGATCGCGTTGTGATCCGCAAACGGCATGTCTTCCAGCCAATGTTTGGTCACTTCCTTATCGAACGCCGCCCAGCCGCCGTCGCGGCACTGGAAACTCATCTGCCACGCGAGCGCCCGCCGGAATAAATTGTCGAGCCTGTTCGACTCGTTAGGCCGAACCAGCCGCAGCGCCATCAGCACCATCGCCGTGTCGTCGGTATCGGGATAATAGACGTTGTTATACTCGAACGCCCAGCCGCTCGCTTCGGGATGCGGGTTGTTGACCGTCCAATCGCCACGCACCCGCACTTCCTTGCTGACCAGCCAGTCCGCCGCCTTCTGCAAGGCCGGGCTATCCGAGGGAATCCCGGATTCCACGAGCGAGATGATGTTGATCGCCGTGTCCCAGACCGGGGAGAGGCAGGGTTGAATCCGAAAATCTTCTTTGTCATCCACGAACAAACCGGCGAAATCGCGTTCGGCCTTTGCGTAAACCGGATGTTCCTTCGAGTAACCAAGCGCGCGCAGGGCAATGAGCGAATTCAACATCGCGGGGAACACGGTCGCCAGGCCGTCGCTGCCTTCGCCGACGCGTTCGACCATCCACCGCTCCGCTTCCTCGAGCGCCCGCTTCCGCATCGGCCGCCAACCGAGTTTCGAAATCACTTTGAGCGCGTGATCGCCTCGCAGGAAAAAATTGCGCCAGGCAAAAAATCGCGGATCCCGCGGGAGCGTGAAATCCTTATGCTCGGTGCCGAGCGGATAAAGCTCGTGGAGTTGTTTCATCCCCGGCAATTCGCGGGTCGGCTTGAAATGATTGATGATCGCGAGCGGGATCAGCATGGCCCGGCTCCACGACGACATTTTGTAGATGTTAAAGAACGACCACTTCGGCAGGAGGATCATCTCGACTGGAATCGAGGGAAGATATTGCCAGGGAAATTGTCCGAGGAGCGCGAGGTAAAGTTTGCTGAAGGTGTTCATCTTCGGGATGCCCCCGAGACGCAGAATGTTCGCCCGCGCTTCCTGCATGAACGGAAGATCGGCTGAATGTCCCGCGAGCTTCAGCGCGAAGTACGCTTTTACCGAGGCGTTGATCTCGCTTGGGCCATCGTAATAAATATTCCAGCCGCCGTCGGGAAGCTGGCGTTTCAGGATGTGACGGACGCAGCGGTTTTGAAGCGCATCGTCCACTTCCCCGAGCCAATGCTGGAAGAGAACGAAATCGGAGCAAAGCGTGCTATCGACCAGGAGCTCACCACACCAATGGCCGTCAGGCCGTTGCTGCCGCAGCAAGTTTTCCTGCGCGCGCGAAACGGCGCTGGCGATCAGCGCGTCGTCCGCCGGATAAGCGCCGACGGATTCAGGAACGGCGCTCGGCAGCGCGATGAGATTCGCGGGGAGAGGCATTGCTGTCTTAAGAAGCTTGCGCAGCGACTTCGGCGCGTTTGCCGGTCAAATGGCCGTTACCGGAAGTCACGCCGTTGAAGGCCGTGATCTCGTTGCCTTTGCCGGTCGGTTTTGGTTTCGCGCCGAAATTGAACCGGACATTTTTCCAGGTATCGCCGCGCTGCGCGTTCCGGCCCAGGCTCGCGGTCGGCTCATATCCGCAATGCACCATACAATTCTCGCAGCGGCTATCCTTCACCACCCCTTTAACCACGCCGTACTTGTCCCACTCCACCTTTTCGAGCAGCTCGGCGTAACTGGAGTAATGCGCGTCGGTCATCAAATAGCAGGGGCCTTTCCAGCCGCGAATGTTACGCGTCGGAATCGCCCAGGCTGAACAACTCAGGTCGCGTTTGCCGGCGAGAAATTCGAAATAGATCGGCGTCCCGAAGAGCGTGTATTTGCCCATCCATTCCTCGATCTTCTTGAACTTCTCGATCGTCATCTTGCGGGTGAGGAAAAAGTTTTCGGGCTGCAAATTCAGCCGCTTGATCATGTCCTTCTTCGCGGCGTCGTACTCGTACCCGGGCGAAATGGTGTGGCCATCGACGCCCATATCGGAGAGGAAATCGAACATCTGCTCGATCTCCGCCATGTCGGTCTCCTTGTAGATCGTGGTGTTCGTCGCGACCTGGTAGCCGAGCAGCTTCGCCATTTTCATCGCGAGCACGCATTCTTTGAAAACGCCTTCGCGCTCGACGATCAAATCGTGCGTCCGCTCCAAGCCGTCGAGGTGCACATTCCAATACATCCAGCGGCTGGGGCCGATCGTCGGTTTGGCCGGATCTTTGGGGCCCTGGCGGACCGCGGCAGCATCCTTTTCATTGATCAAACCGCTCGCGAGCAACTCTGCAAGCTTGGCTTCGACGAAAGCCGGGCGACTCCCGAGCTGTGTCGCGAGCCATTCGCGCATTTTTTTGCGCATGAACATCGCGTTCGTGCAGATGTAAACGATCCGCTTTTGCTCCAGCAGCCCTTTCACGAGCGCTTCGATCTGCGGATAGATGAGTGGTTCGCCGCCGCAAATCGAGATCATCGGCGCGTTGCATTCCTGGGCGGCGCTCAAACAATCCTCCAGCGGCAGAATGTCCTTGAGCGAAGTGGAATACTCGCGAATGCGTCCGCAGCCCGTGCAGGTGAGATTGCAGGTGTGCAACGGCTCGAGCTGCAGAACCGTGGCAAATTTGTCGGTGCGGCGCAGCTTCTGGGTGATAATGTAGGCGGCGATCTTCGTGGTGAGCGCCAGAGGAAATCTCATAGGAGCGAGGATAGTAACAAGAGGTCACCCCCTGTCAATACGCCGGGGCCAACCTATCATGTAGTGAAAGCGCGCAAACACCCTGAATACCAGGCCAGTTATGACGCCGTCGCCGAGGAATATGTGCGGCGGATCGCCGGCGAATTGGAGCACAAGCCGTTGGATCGAGGGCTTTTGGATCGTTTTGCCGCGAGCGTGCGCACTGGCGGGCCGGTCTGTGACATGGGATGCGGACCCGGTCATGTTACACGCTATCTCCACGATCGCGGACTCCAGATCTGCGGCTACGATTTATCGACGAAAATGATGGAGGCGGCGCGGCGCCTGAATCCGGGGATGGAATTTCGCCAGGCCGATATGACGGCGCTGGACCTGCCGGATAAGGCCTGGGCCGGCATCGTCGCCTTTTATTCCATAATCCATATTCCTCGCGATGAAGTGGTGCAGGCGCTAAGCGAGTTTCATCGAACAATCCAACCGGGTGGTTTGCTGCTCCTAGCCTTTCACATCGGAGACGAAACTCTTCATCTCGATGACTGGTGGGAACAGAAAGTGAACGTCGATTTCTTTTTCTTTCGCGTTGAGGAAATGACCACGTACCTCCGCCGCGCCGGCTTCGAGATCGAGCAAATCGTCGAACGCGAACCGTATCCCGACGTCGAGCATCAAAGCCGGCGCGCCTACATTTTCGCGCGACGGCCGGTTTCGGGTTGATTGAATTACTCTTACTGCGTCCAGTTCGGCGGACGCTTTTCGTTGAAGGCGGCGATTCCTTCTTTGGCATCCTCAGATTCGCGAGCTTCAAGGTGGTGGCGAAGAGCGATCTCGATATCGCGGCGGACTGAGCTCGACCAGAGTTCTTCCATCAGGCGCTTGGAATTCGTGATCGCGCCGGGAGCGCCTTGCAAAACGGAGGCGGCGATTTTTTGCGCTTCGGCTTCGAGCTCACCGGCGGGAACCACGCGATTGACGAGCCCGATTTCGCGAGCGCGCTCCGCTTCGAAGAGTTCGGACGCCAGGAGTACTTCGCGGAGATCGCGCTCGCGTAGCTGTCGACGCAGGAACGTCATGACAAGACCGGCGACCAGGCCGCGTCTCACTTCCGGATAGCCGATTTTTGTTCTCTCGGCGGCGATGACGAAATCGCAGGCCGACATGATTCCCGCGCCACCAGCGACCGCGGCACCGTGGACGGTTGCGATCGTGACTAGGCGCGTTTCAGCGAGCGCGAGCAAAGTGCGCGCGACAGTTTCCGCCGTCACGTGTGGTTCGGCTTTGGCGGCCTCCTCCAAATCCAAGCCAGTACAGAACGCTTTGCCGGCGCCACGCAAAATCAGGATGCGCTGCTTTAAATCGGCCGCGGCGTTTTCGATCGCGGCAGTCAGTTCCGTCATCAGTTCTATCGTGAGCGCATTGCGACGCTCAGGGCGGTTGAGCGTGATGAGCGTGATCTGCGGCGTTTGCTTTTCGACGAGAACGACTGGCATGACTTACCTTATTCTGTCAGTAACATCCGTCACGATGGAATCCGTCAAGCTCATCGAGTGTCCGCGCGACGCCTGGCAAGGTCTGCCGCGCCCAATTCCTACGGAGCGGAAGGTCGAGTATTTGCGCGGGCTGGTGGCGGCCGGGTTCCGGCACATAGACGCGGTGAGCTTTGTATCTCCTCGCGCTGTGCCGCAGATGACTGACAGCGAAGAAGTCCTCGCTCAACTCGGTCCGCTCAACGGCGTGGAAATTATCGGCATCGTCGTCAACGAGAAAGGAGCCGCCCGCGCGATCGCTACCGGAGCCGTACGCACGCTCGGCTATCCCTGTTCTATCTCAGAGACGTTCTTGCGCCGGAACCAAAATCAATCACTCGAGGAAAACCAAGCGGCGTTGGACAGGATCAACGAAATGGCGAAGGAAGCTGGCCTGCAAATGATCGCGTACATTTCCATGGCATTCGGCAATCCTTATGACGATCCCTGGAGCGAAGAAAAGGTTGTGGATGCCGCGGCGGCGATGGCGCGCACTGGGATCAATGCAATTTCCCTGGCCGATACGATCGGAGCTGCTGAGCCGGAAATGATTCGCCAGGTGATGGCCGCGGTCTTGCCCCACCGGGGCCAGTGCGAGGTGGGAATTCACATGCACAGCACGCGCGCCGAAGCTGTCGAAAAGGTCCTGGCGGCATTCGACGCGGGTTGCCGGCGCTTCGATGCCGCCATGGGCGGACTCGGCGGATGTCCCTTTGCGCAAGACAAGCTCGTTGGAAATATTCCGACCGAAGAAGTTCTGCGCGCGCTGGAGCAGCGCAACATAATGCTGCCCATCCAGAATTCGATTTCCGAAGTGATGCTGATGAACAACGCGATCAGCGCCGAGTTCTCGGTCGATTAGATCGCAAATCGCTAAACCTGCACGACGCCGGTGTGAAACCGCGCTTTCGGCATCGGACGCGAAACGTATTGGAGCAGACGCGTCAGCACATCGCGGGTCTCGTGCGGTTGAATGATCGCATCCACCCAGCCGCGAGCCGCGCCATAACGAATGTCGGTTTGTTCTTCGTAATTCGCTTTCACAGTCGCGCGCAGTTCCTCGAGCTCTTCCGGCGATGATTTCTTGTCGCCGCGATCATGGGCGCGAGCCAGCACGCTGAAGATCGTGTCGGAAGCCTGTGCCGCCCCCATGACGGCGTAACGCGCGTTGGGCCACGCCAGAATGAAACGCGGATCGTAGGCCTTGCCGCAGAGCGCGTAGTTGCCCGCGCCGAACGAACCGCCGACCACCACGGTAATTTTTGGAACGGTCGAATTGCTGACTGCGTTGACCAGTTTTGCGCCACTCCGGATAATTCCACTTTGTTCCGCATCGCGGCCCACCATGAAACCGGTCACGTCCTGGAAAAAAATGATCGGCAACCCGGTTTGATTGCAATCCATGATGAAGCGCGCGGCCTTATCCGCGCTGTCGGCATAGATGACGCCACCCATCTGAATCCCCTCTTTTTTCGTGCGAACTTGGAGGCGCTGGCTGGCTACGATGCCGACCGGCCTGCCGGCGATCCGGGCATAGGCGGTTACGAGCGTCTTGCCGTAATCGGCTTTGTATTCGTCGAGCGAGTCGGCATCGATCACTGAAGCGAGAAGATCGCGCGCATCATAAGGTTTGTTTCCGTCGAGGCTCATCAAATCGTAGACAGCTTCGGGTTTTTTCGCGGGCCCGTAGCTGCGCGGTTTCGGCGCTTCCTTGGCCGCTTCTGCTTCAGGCAGCAACGCGATGAGCGAACGCAGACGCTTCAAACACGAAGCGTCATCCTTTTCGTAGAAATCGACCGTGCCGCTGATCTCCGCGTGCATTTTGGCGCCGCCGAGTTCTTCCGCTTCAACGACCTGACCGATCGCCGCCTTTACTAGCGACGGTCCAGCGAGATAAAGGCCGCTTCCTTCCGTCATCAAAATCTTGTCGCACAACACGGGCAGGTACGCGCCGCCCGCAACGCAATTGCCCATGATCGCGGCGAATTGCGGAAGGCCGGCGGCCGAGATAACGGAGTTGTTGCGAAAGATCCGGCCGAAGTCGTCTTCGTCAGGAAAAATTTCGTCCTGCATGGGAAGAAAAACGCCGGCGGAATCGACGAGGTAAACGATCGGCAGCGCGCATTCGAACGCGATGCGTTGGGCGCGAATGAGCTTCTTCGCCGTGGCGGGAAAAAACGCGCCGGCTTTCACCGTCGCATCGTTCGCGATGATCATGCAGGGGACACCCGCGATGTTGCCAACGCACGCGACGGCGCCGGCCGCGGGGATTTTGCCCCACTGCTCATACATTTTGTAGGCGGCCCAGAGTTCGACTTCGAAAAAGGGCGAATCCTTATCGAGCAATTGGCTGATGCGCTCGCGAGCGAGCAAACGCCCCATCTTGTGCTGGCGGTCCTGGCCCGCTTTACCGCCGCCTTCTCGCAGGACATTTTCTTCCTTGCCGATAGCAGCGCAGCGCTCGCGCAAGCTTTCGAGCGGAGGCGGGACAGGTGATCGTGACATGAACGCGAAAGGCTTACGCTGCGCCACGCGCGGAATCAAGCAGGAGCAGCGAACGCTTAATAAGCGTCGGAATCGGAGGGATATCCGGAGTCGCCGCGAATCGAACGCAACCGGTTTCGGCTACCGCGGTCTGATTCCGGCCGATTAATTCGCTCGAGCGCGACCTTCACCAGCAGCGGAACAGCAGCGAGCGCGCCGATGGAAACCAGCGCGATCGCAGTGGCTTGACGAAGTGGCCGCCGGACCTTGTCGGCCACGAGCATTCCAATCCCGAGGCCAAACGCTGTCCGCGCGAGCACAAGCAATCCGTCGAGCGGAATCTGCTCGGTTTTAGGAATGGATATCGGGAACGACATCGCCTACCCTTATACGTCTCGTTTTAGAAAAGGAAACGGGAAAATCTCGCCGCCCGCATGACCGGGTATCGGCCACCGTTTTTGCACGTATCACCATGTCGAACTCGATCTACGCACTCATCCTCGCCGGGGGAAGCGGAGAACGTTTTTGGCCTCTGAGCCGCCGCGCTCGTCCGAAGCAGCTCTTGCGTTTAGTCGGGCAGCAGACGCTGCTCGAGCAAGCTGTCGCCCGGCTCGATGGGCTCGTGCCGCCCGAACGAATTCTTATCCTGACGAATGTGGACCAGGAAGCGGCCGTTCGTGAGTTGCTTCCGAAGTTGCCGAAGGAAAACATCCTGGCCGAACCCGCGAAACGCGACACGGCGGCGGCGGTCGCCCTCGGCGCGGGCTGGGTCGCGGTGCGCGATCATTCCGCCACCATGATCGTGCTTCCGGCCGATCACGTGATCAACGACATCGCTGCATTCCAAAAGACTCTGAGCGACGCGGCGGCGGCTGCCGAAGAAACTGGCGCGCTGGTCACGATCGGCGTCAAACCGACGTGGGCGTGCCCGGGGTATGGCTACATCGAGGAGGGCGAAGCGGTGCCGCTCCGCAGTCCCGGACTCGAGGCCAGCGTTCATCGCGTCGTTCGTTTTCGCGAGAAACCAAATCCGGATCTGGCTGAAGCATTTTTGCGCAAAGGAAATTTCCGTTGGAACGCCGGAATGTTTGTCTGGTCGGTGCCGTCGGTATTGAGCGAATTCAATCGGCACACACCGGAGCTCGCGAGCTTTATTTCGCAACTGCGCGCGCCAGGGAAGTTCGACAAGACCATTCGCGATCGCTTTAGCGAGCTCCCGAGGATTTCCTTCGACTACGCGATCATGGAGAAAGCCGATCGCGTTCTCGTGGTGGAGGCGGGCTTTGATTGGGACGACGTGGGCAGCTGGCGAGCCGTCGCGAAATACTTCAAGAACGATGAGGAGGGCAACGCCGCCAACTGCGAGATCACGACGCTCGATTCCACCAACAATATTGTCTTCAATCCTGACGGCACCCGGATCGCGCTGCTCGGCGTGCACAATCTGATCGTGGTCCGAACCGCGGACGCGGTTTTGATTTGTCATCGCCACCAGGCGGAAAGGATCAAGAACCTGCTCGGCAAACTTCCGGAGGAATTGCAGTGAGTCATTTGCCGATCCAACGGCGCGTTCTCGGGATCGATTTTGGCCACGCGCGCATCGGCGTCGCCGTTTCCGACGAGCTGGGAATGCTCGCTCATCCAGTGGAAACAATCCCGGCGCGCAGCGATGCGGCGAGGCGGATTGCCGAGATTGTGCGCGAGAAAAACGCGGAGAGGGTCGTGATCGGCCTGCCTCGACATATGAATGGCAGCGTCGGAGAAGCCGCTCGGGACGCGCTCGCGTTCGCTGAAAAACTGAGGAAAGGTCTTCCCTGCGAAGTCGTGACGTGGGACGAGCGCCTCACCACGATGGCAGCGAACCGCGCCAAGCGCGACAGCGGC
>JBBWZL010000008.1:0-73553 GCA_039649045.1 Verrucomicrobiota bacterium
TTCCGCGAGCTCCCGCATTTGATGTTCTGCCATTGGGCCGTGCGCTTCGTATTTGATGCCGGTGATTTCCCTTCCTCCCTCGAGCGTCCGCACAATTCCCCAGAAATCGACGATCGCGCCCGCCGTCGGATCTTTCTCTCGCACCGGCAAAACAAGCGGCTCCTGGGTGATCGAAACTTCGCAAACGGAAATTGCCATGCGCTATTGGAAACGGATAGAGTGTGCCATCGCCGATCTCGGCGTGACCAAGGAGATACTCAAAATGAGCACGAATCAATGTGATATCGGACTGATCGGTCTCGCTGTCATGGGCGAAAACCTCGTCCTGAATATGGAGTCGAAGGGGTTCACCGTCGCCGTGTTCAATCGCACCTGGGAGGTGACCGAAAAATTCGCCGGCGGGAAAGCGAAGGGGAAAAATATTCAGCCGGCACGCACCATGGAGGAGTTCGTCGGCGCCCTCAAGCGTCCCCGAAAAGCCATGATCATGGTCAAGGCCGGCGCGCCGGTGGACGCCGTCATCAATCAGCTCCTGCCTCTTCTTGAAAAAGGCGATGTCATCATCGACGGCGGAAATTCCCTTTTCACCGACACACAACGACGCTGCAAAGATGTCGAGGCGCGCGGCCTCCATTTCGTCGGCTGCGGAGTATCGGGTGGAGAAGAAGGCGCGCTCAAAGGTCCCTCGCTCATGCCGGGCGGTTCGCGCGAGTCGTTTGAAATTATCGCGCCGATCTTCCGCAAAATCGCCGCGCAGGTCGATGGCGAGCCGTGCTGCCGATACATGGGTCCGGATGGCGCGGGCCATTACGTGAAGATGGTCCACAACGGCATCGAGTACGGCGACATGCAGCTCATCTGCGAAGCTTACGCGATCCTGAAACACGTCGCCGGCATGGAGGCCAGTGAGCTCGCCGATACTTTTACCGAATGGAACAAGGGCGATCTCGACAGCTATCTCATCGAGATCACATCGCAGATTTTCCGGAAGATCGATCCCGACACCGGAAAACCGCTCGTGGATGTGATCCTCGACAAAGCCGGCCAGAAAGGAACTGGTTTGTGGACGTTGCAATCAGCGCTGAGCCAGTCCGTCGTCATTTCCACGATCAACGCCGCGGTCGAGGCGCGCGTTATTTCCTCGCGAAAAGATGAGCGGGTGGCTTCATCGAAAATTTTGCCCCAACCGGGAGTGCCGAAGTTCACCGGCGATCGGAACGAATTGATCGCGGCGGTGCGCGACGCACTTTACGCGTCGAAGATCGTTTCCTACGCGCAAGGCATGGAGCTTCTCGGTGCGGCCAGCGCCGGTTCGCACTGGGACCTGAATTTCGGCGATATCGCCACGATCTGGCGCGGCGGTTGCATCATCCGCGCAAAATTCCTGAATCGAATCAAGGAAGCGTACGAGCGCGATGCGAAACTGCACAACTTGCTCCTCGACCAATACTTCACCGACATCATCGGCCGTACCCAGGATAACTGGCGCGTCGCCATCGCCGCGGCGGTGAAACACGGCGTCGCGGTGCCGGCTTTCAGCGCGTCACTTGGTTACTTCGATAGTTATCGCTCGGCGCGCTTGCCTTCCAATCTGCTCCAGGCGCAACGCGATTTTTTTGGCGCGCACACCTACGAGCGCGTGGACAAGCCCGGCGTGTTTCACACCGAGTGGATGGAATCCGACCAAAAATCGACGGAGAAATCCGCCGCGCCGAAAGAGCCCGCCCGACGTCACGCGGCGGAGTAAGGTTGCAGATGCCAATCTACGTTTACGAAACTACGGATACCTCCAAGCCGGTCCGCCGCTTTGAAGTGAAGCAGAGCATGAAGGATGAGCCGTTGCGCGTGGATCCGAAAACTGGCGAGGCGGTGCGGCGCGTGATCTCCGGCGGATACGGCGTCCACGTTCCCGGCGGATCGACCGGTCCTTCAGTGGGGTCGGTCGGATCGCACGGTTCCGGTTGCGGCTGCTGTTAGGTTGGCGTTGCTACCCTTTCAAGCTTGCCTGAAGGAAACTCATGACGGCCGCTTCTTCCGAGCGCATGTTCCGCAGCTTTTTCGAAAGCGCGTCTTTGGTTTTCTGCCTCAGACCTTCTATCGTTCCGCCCTTGAGATAGTTTTCCAGCACGGCTGGATGCACGTAGCACTTGCGGCAAATCGTCGGAGTATTCCCGAGGATTTTTGAAACGGCGGCGATCGCGTCTTTGATGTTCTTGTTCGCCTGCGTCTTGTTCTTAAACGCTTTTTGGGCATTCAACGCCATCG
This sequence comes from Verrucomicrobiota bacterium, assembly GCA_039649045.1. GTDB lineage: Bacteria > Verrucomicrobiota > Verrucomicrobiia > Chthoniobacterales > UBA10450 > AV80. Next base: position 2,266 of record JBBWZL010000008.1, read on the forward strand.
CAGCCAGGACAGTTCCCGCCCAGGTCCGGAAATCTTTCGCCGTAAATTCCTCGCCGGTGATTTCGCGCAGATAATCGTTCACATCCTCCGATGTGATGTTTCGCCGCTCACCCTCGTCGTCCACGTATTGAAAAATATCCTGGCCCGGAAGGTCCTGGAGCTGGCGAATAATTTTCGCCAGGCGGCGATCGCTCACATCCACTTCGTGCTTTACGCCGCCCTTGCCTTTGAAGCTGAACTTGAGTCTTTCACCTGTCACGTCGACGTGGTGATTGCGCATGGTCGTCAGGCCAAACGATTTGTTCTCTTTCGCGTACTCTTCATTGCCGATCCGGATAAACGTCCGTTCGAGAAGTTGCACAACCGTCGCGAGGACTTTGTTTCGTGGAAGGCCGCGCCGGGCCAGATCCTTGTTCACGCGCCGGCGAATTTTCCGAAGCGCCTTGCCGAAAACGAGCATGCGATCGTATTTGTTTTCATCGCGGGCTTCCCGCCAGCGCTCGTGATAGCGGTACTGTTTCCGCCCGCGCGCGTCGCGGCCGGTCGCCTGAATATGACCGTTGGCTGAGGCACAAATCCAGACGTCCTCATAAGCTGGCGGGATGGCGAGACGCCGGATTCGCAGCAGACGCGTTTCGTCGCGAATCCGTTTGCCTCCCGTGTCGAAGTATTCGAAATCGCCGCCCTTCCGTTTCCGAGTAAATCCCGGCTGATCGTCGCTCACATAGCGAAGGCCGGCATCTTCCGCGACCTCGACCGGATCCGGCGCGACTTCGATTTTCGCGATCTTCGCTTTTTCTTTGCGGGATTTGGGAGCGGAAGTCGGAGGCACTCAACCAATACGCGCGCGATACGGGCGAAGGCCGCAATTATGCGCCGTAGCTTTTCGTGAATTTCTTCCGCGATTCGGTCTCGGGCGCCGGAGAAGGAGCAGGCGTCTCCGGCGTTTCCGCAGCGGCGGGTTGCGACGGGGACGGAGCCCCGCCCTCCGGAGCCGGCGTAGAGGTGGAGGCAGCGCCGCCGGCCTTCGTCTGTTGCGACACTTCCACAAACGCCATCTGCAAATTCGACAGCGTGTTTCGCAGCACGGCAGACTCTTCGTTCGTCAAATTCCCGCGCGTCTTTTCCTGGATCATCCCAAGCTGATCGATGAACATTTTCGCCAGCTCCAAATTCACCTCGCCCTGCCCGCTTTGCGGATTCGGAATCTGCCCGAGAAAGAGTGCGGCGTTTTGCGCCTGCATCATGACGAATTCAATGAAGCGCTGCGACATTTCGCCTGACTGCGTGTTGGTTTGGACTTCGGCCATGGAGTGAAGATAGATGAAGCGTTGAAGAGTTAAAGCGTTGAAGCGGCGGCACCCTTCAACGCTTCAACGCTTCAACGCTTCAACGCTTCAACGCTTCAACGCTTCAACGCTTCAACGCTTCAACGCTTCAACGCTTCAACGTCCCTGCCCCGGCGGCCGCACGGTCGCGAGGACATATGGTTGGTTCTGAAAATATTTTGCCGCCACGCGTTTTACGTCCGCGCTCGTGATCGCCTCCACCTCGCGCTCGAGCATTTTGTAATGATCGAACCCTAATCCGTAAAGCTCATCGAGCGCCGCCATGTATCCGAACGAATCGTTGCTCTGATTCGCGATCTGTTGCTGCCCGATCATTTTCTTTTTCGCCCGTGCGAGTTCCTGGTCCGTCAAGCCCTCGGACGCGAGCCGGCTGATTTCCTCGAGCAGCGCCGTTTTCACCAGCTCGATTTTCTGCGGGTCGGTGCCGAGATAGAAAAGGAACACGCCCGGGACCAGGCCCTGCATCTGGCTGGCGCCGACGTAATACGCCAGGCCCATCTGCTCCCGAATCCGCACGAAAAAACGCGAGCCGAGATCGCTGCTCGCTTCATCGATCAATTCCAGTGCGTACCGATCCGGACTGAACATGTCCGCGCCACGATAACCGGCCATGAGGACGCCTTGCGCCTTGTCCTTCAAGTTTTCGACCGCGATGGTTTTCACGAGGGGCGCGGGCTGCGACGCGTCCGTCAGCGCGAGGCGGCCCGGTTTAAGGCCGGCGAGCGCTTTGTCGAAAATCTCTTTCACTTCGGCCGCCTTCACGTTCCCGAAAACGGAGATGACGCCGTTCTTGCCGACGACGTAACGATCGCGAAAATCCAGCAGGTCTTGCTGGCCAAGCGCGACCACCGACTCGGCCGAGCCTTTGCCGCGCAACGCATAAGGATGGTCGCGAAAAAGCGCCTCGCGCAAAATATTGCGCGCGACTGTCGTTAGTTGCTCTTCATCTTCCTTGATCCCGGCGAGCTGGACTTCTTTCTCGCGCGCGATCGCGTTCTCAGGCATCGTCGCATTGAGCAAGATATCGGAGAGCAATTCGGCGCCGAGTTTCAAATCGGGCTGCGTAACGTCGATGGCGACGCTGAAGCTGTTGTTGCCGGCGTCGCTTCCCATGCTGCCGCCGACCGCCTCGATGGTGTCGGCAATTTCTTCGGCGGAGCGCGTCGTTGTCCCCTTCAGAAGCACTTTGGCCATCAGTCGCGTGATGCCATTGGTCTTCGGTGTTTCCGCCAACATTCCGCCGCGAAAGACCGCGGCCATCGACACCAGCGGAAGCCGCGGGTCTTCCCGGACCAGCAGGCGCAATCCATTTGAGAGCACCATTTTTTGGATCTCGCCCGCGACGATTGGTGGGACGGTTTCAATGGCAGCCGCGAACGCTGCCTTTGGATTGAGAGAGATGAGGGTGAGGTTGTCGTCCGTCAGATATTTTTCCGTGACGCGCCGGATGTCGTCTGGCGCGATATTCTGGACGGCCGCGAGATAGTCGCGGGTGAAATTGAGGTTCCGGGTCAGGAACCAGTTCGACCCGAGGTCGGACGCCTGCCCGCGCATGGTGGTGAGCGAGCCGAGGTGATGGCTGAGCGAAATCTTTTTTGCTTTCGCCAATTCTTCCGAAGTGACACCGGCATTTTTGATTCCGTCGATGATCTTGAGGATGAGATCTTGCGCGGCGTCGCGTTTGGCCGGCTCCGTCATCGCATCGATCCCAAGCAATCCCGGATCGCCCGGCGTGTAGGAAAACGCGGAGATGCCGTAGGCCAGACCCGACTCTTCGCGCACCCGCCGATAGAGGCGCGAACTGCGCCCATCGCCCAGAATCGTCGAAAGAAGGTCGAGTGCCGGAACGTCCGGATGCGTGATCTCCGGAATGTGCCAGGCCAGCGAAAGCCGCGTCAGCTCGGTGACAAAATCCTGGTGAACGACGCGGCGGCCCAGTTGCGGCGGCTCGCTCGGGATGTAAACCGGCTGGAGCGATCGCGCCGGATGATCCTTGAACAAAGCGCCGACCTTCTCAAAGACCGCTTCGGCCTCGACATCTCCCACCACGATGAACGTGAGATTGTTCGGAACGTAACGCGCCTTGTAATACCGCATCACGTCGTCGTGCGTGAGCTGGTTGAAAATATCGAGCTGCCCGATCACAGGCAGCCGGTATGGGTGGCGCTGAAACGCGGTGGCAAAGAGAAGTTGGCCCGCCATCCGATCGGGATCGTCCATTCCCATGGCGAATTCGCGCCGGATCACTTCCTGTTCCTTTGCGTACTCCTCGACCGGCAGAGTTGAATTCATCATCGCATCGGACAAGACATCGAGCGCGACCGCGGTCCCATCCTTCGGCACATCGATCCAGAAAACCGTGCGATCGAAAGAGGTGTAGGCGTTGATGTAGCCGCCCACGTCCTGGATTTTTTGCGCGATCGCGTTGGCCGGATTAGTTTTCGTTCCCTTGAAGAGCATATGCTCGAGGATGTGCGAGAGGCCCGCGCCGAGATGCTCGTCCTCGTCGATGCTCCCCGTTCCGCACCACGCCTGGACGCTCGCGACGGGCGCGCTCCGATCTTCCTGGACGACGATCGTCAGGCCATTCGGCAGAATGCGTTTCTGCGCCGAACTGGGCGGGAACGTAATCCCGGCCCCAGGGTCCGATGGGGCGGCTTTAAGATGAGCGGTAAACATACGAACGATCGGCCGAAGCACGCGAGCCGCGGCTGGATCTAGGAAAGCTTCGGCTGGGACGCGGGCAAGCCAAGCGGAACGTCTGGGTGTGAGCGTTTCTCCGGCTCGAACGGTTTCACAAAGGCCTCGTGGAAATCGAAGACGTTTTTGAAATCATCGATCGAATCTTCCTCGGTTTTCCCGAAAATCCCCGCGCCGATCAGATTGAAAACCATGTGCCCGACATCTTCCGTCGAGCGCACACCCCAATACGACAAAACCGTCACGACCATCGGCCCGAATTCTTTCAGCGCGTAGGAGCGCACGCCTTCGAGCAACTCCGGGCCGGCGACGTGGCGGACCGAAGCGCCCTTGGTTTTCTTTTGTTGTTTGGTCGTGTAATCGAGCGCGTCGCGCAGAAAAACATAGGCATCGCGATGATAGCGCGGATCGGTGGCCACAATCGAATCGAGCGCTTCGGCGAATCCTATTTTTTGCATGATGAAACGCCCGGTTTCTGAGCGCCGCCTATGATAAGCAACAACGCGCACGCGAGCAACCCTCGCGAAAAACAATCACGTTTGCGGGCAGGCGGGACGGCGGTAACCTCGCAACGTGATTTCTCTTCGCGGAGCTGCTGTTCTTCTTTTGCTGTTTTGCGCGCTGGGGCTCAAGGCTTCCGAGCCGGAGAAAAGACCAGCGTATCCCCCAACTTTGAGCGGTGGCGCGCCCTGCGGTTCCTGCATCGCGCCCGATAACCTCTCATCGAAAACCGTGATTCCGCCCGAAAAGGAGCCCGGCGAACCGCTGATCATTTCAGGAAAAATTTCCCAGCCGGACGGAATCACTCCGGCGGAAGGCATGGTGCTTTTCGTTTATCACACGGATGTCACCGGTTATTACAACGAGAAGGATGATGCGAGTCATCCGCGACTGAAGGGCTGGATGAAAATCGGCGCGGATGGCAAATATGAATTTCGCACGATCAAGCCGGGCGCTTATCCACACCGGGCCACACCGGCGCACATCCACGCGCATGTTTACGGGCCCGGTTATTCCGAGCGATCGATCGAGGATTATTGGTTCGAGGGCGATCCGCGCATCACTGAGAAAGAGCTGAAGAACGCTGCCGGCCCGAGCGGCCATCCGTTTGTTGTCATTGTGCCGCTGAAACGAGAAGCCGACGGCGTCTGGCGCGGCGTTCGCGACATCAAGCTCCAATCGGTGAAGTAGCAGAGTAAGGAGCGCCTAGGGCGCCACCGGTTTCTCCGAAGGCGGTGAACGCTTCAGAAGAGTTCTTCGGCCAGCGCGACGATGATGCCCGCAGGGCCTCGCATGTAGCAGAGTCTGTACTTGTCCTCGTACTGGGCCACCTCGCCGACGAGTTCGGCGCCGTTGGCGCGCAGGCGAGCGACAGTGTCGTCGACGCTTTCGACTGTAAACATGACGCTCCGGAGGCCCAGCGTGTTCGGCGGTGCGATCGCCGGTTCGATCTCGACCAGTTTTGGATTGCAAAACTTCGTCAGCTCAAGCCGCCCGTGCCCATCTGGGGTCCGCATCATAACGATGTCGACTTGGACACTTTCGAGCCCGTTGACGCGGTCCGCCCACGGGCCCTCGACCTGCGCCTCGCCTTCGAGCGTCATGCCGAGCGCCGTGAAAAAAGCGCTAGCGGCTGCAAGGTCGTCGACCACGACGCTGACGTGGTCCAATCTCTTGATCGTCATGTCCCTAGTATAGCAAAGGCCGTGGCGGCCACGGCATCGGTTTCCGAACGAACTTCGCTTTGGTGGAGGCGAGGGGAGTTGAACCCCTGTCCTCGAAGCTGTCTACGCAAGCTTCTACATGTTTATCCGGTGATAAAGTTTAAGGGGCCAAACTTTGCACCGGCACACTGCCGGCCCCCGAGCGTCCACGAAATTCCTTCACCGCCCGGCGCGGTCACTCCGCCGAACGATTAGCCTGCTGTCCATGTTTCCAGCCGTAGCAGGCGTCCAACTGGAAACATCACGGTCAATTAAGCCGCGAGAGCGAGATCTTGGTGATCTGCGTTTATTTTTTTTGGTCCGGATTTTAACGAGGCCAACGAACCATCCTCGACATGCCGCCTGCGCTTCAAACTACGAGTCGAAGCCAGTGCGCCCCCCTTATTTTTCCCTGAGCAGAATGTATCGCGTTTCGGCGGATCTGCAACGCGTCGATCCAAGCCGGAAAAAGAAATGCCTTGCGCGGGTAAAACTGCTGCCGCACTGAGTTCTCCATGCCGGAGCTGAAAGATTACGCCAGCTCCGTCGCGATTGTCGTCTCGAGTTGCGATGCTTTCTTCGATGCCTGGCGCCCGTTCGCTTTCTTCTTCCGCAAGCATTGGAGGGATTGCCCGTTCCCCTGCTATTTGATCGTGAACCGTCTGCGCGTCCGCTCGAACTGGCTCCAGCCGATCGCGGTGGGACCCGATCGCGGGTGGGCCTCAAACATGAAGGCAGCGCTGAGTCACGTCACCCAGCCGTATATTCTCTACTTCCAGGAGGATTACTTTCTGAACGGCGATGTTCATCGTGCGCAGCTTGCCGGCGATTTCGCTTACGCTTTCGAGCATGACGCCGCCTCCTTCTGTTTTTATCCGCGCTCCCAATTGGAACGCGATTTCGAGCCGCTGAACGAACGCTACGGAATTGTGCCGCGCGATTCCGATGGACGCACGCGCTTGCAGGCCACCCTGTGGAAAAAAAATGTCTTCGACTCAGCGATCCGGCCGGGCGAATCGGCCTGGAACATGGAAGCGCGCGCCAGCGAACGGACGCGCGACCTTCTCTCGCTTTCCTACATGCGGCGCGATCTGATCCCGATCCCTTATCTGATGTCGGCGATTTCGCGGGCGCTTTGGACGCCCGAAGCGATTGCGCTCTGCCAGAAAGAAGGCCTCGAAATCCGTCCTCGTTTCCGGCTTCCGCACAGCGATGTTCCGTGGCGCCGCCGTTTCCGGCGCGGCGTTGGACGGGTTCGCCTGGCCGCCGCGCTCGCCGCCGCCCGCAAGCATGTCATCGATCTCGACGCCCCGACCGACTAGATGCTTCGCGGCGTTCTGGGGAGCGCACGCGCCCTCGCGTGCTGGTTTCGGCGCCCCCGCCGAAACAATCTTTCCTCCCCGGCAAAAGCAATGCGATGACGAGGGCGTCATCGCCGGCACGCGAGGCGCGTGCGCTCCCCAGATTTTTACCCTGCGCCTGAGGCAATCGAACGTGCGATTCAATTCGATGGTACTCTAACGCCTGACATTTGATGGAACCGAAGGAACACCGCAAGCCCGCCGGACCGGGTTCGAAAGCCTTTCTCGCAGGACTCAACCGCGCGATCCTCGATTCCGCGCTCGACTGCGTCATCACGATGGATTCGAGCGGGCGGGTGGTGGAATTCAACCCGGCGGCGGAACGCGTTTTCGGATTCACTCGCGCCGACGCCGTCGGGCAGGAACTGGCGGAGCTCATCATTCCGTCCTCATTACGCGAAATGCACCGCGCCGGCCTGAAGCGTTATCTGGAAACCGGCGAGGGTCCGGTGCTCGGACGCCGCTTGGAGATTGGCGCAGTCCGCGCTGATGGCGCAGCGATCCTCGTCGAGCTTGCGATCACCGCCTTCCGCATCGACGACGAGCCGTTTTTCACCGCCTACCTGCGCGACATCACCGAGCGCAAGCAAGCCGACGAGGCAAGCCGGCGCCTGGCCGCGATCGTTGCCTCCTCGGACGATGTGATCATCAGCAAGGACCTTGATGGACGAATCCAAAGTTGGAACGAAGCGGCCGAGCGCCTCTTCGGCTACAAGCCGGAGGAGGCAATCGGCCAGCCGGTGACGATGCTGATGGCGCCCGACCGTTACAATGAGGAGCCGGGAATTCTCGAACGGATCCGCCGCGGCGAACGCCTCGAGCATTATGAAACCGTGCGCCGCCGCAAGGATGGAACGCTTTTCCATATTGAGCTCACGATTTCGCCGATAAAAGATGAGAATGGACGCGTCATCGGCGCTTCCAAGATTGGCCGCGACATCACGAGCCGCGTGCGAGACCAAAGACGGCGCGCCGCGCAGTACACGGTCGCCAGTCTGCTCGCGGGCTCCTTGTCGCTCACCGAGATCGGCCCGCTCATTATTCAAACCGTCGCGTCCGGCGGCAGCTGGGTCGCCGGTTCCATTTGGTTGTGCGAAGACGACTGCGCGACGCTGCATTGCGCTACCACGTGGCACACTGGTGGGGCGCATCTGGAAAATTTCGAGCAGATCACCCGAGCCACTTCCTTGACGGGTCCAGCCGGCCTGCCCGGTCGTGTCGTTACCTCCCGCAAACCGGCGTGGATCGAAGATGTCGCGCACGATGATAACTTTCCGCGCTCCGCGGCCGCGGTGGCAGCGGACCTGCGCGGCGCGTTCGCTTTCCCGCTGCGGGCCCACGGAGAGGTCAAAGGCGTCCTCGAATTATTCAGCAAAGAAAACGCGCAACCTGACGAAGACCTGTTGCAGTTGGTCGAAGCGCTCGGCAACCAGATCGGCCTCTTCATTCATCGCCAGCAGATTCAGGATGAATTGCAGCAGCAGAAGGAAGTCGCCGAATCAGCCAACGCCGCCAAGGACCGTTTTCTCGCCACGCTCAGCCATGAACTTCGCACCCCTCTCACGCCGATCCTGATTTGGGCCGGCGGCATGGCGAACGAGCCGGACCTTCCGGCGGAGATCGAGGAAGGTTTGAAAATGGTTTGCCGCAATGTCGAGCTCGAGGCCCGCCTGATCGATGATCTGCTCGATTTGACCCGCATCAGCCGCGGCAAACTTCAATTGCACCTGCGCAAATCCGACGCGCACGAGCTGCTCGGGCACGCAATGGAAATCGTGCGCGACGAGATCAGTTCCAGGGACCTGAGTTTGTCGGTCGAGCTCTTCGCTTCCGAGTATCACGTCCTCGCGGATTCCTCCCGCTTGCAGCAGGTATTTTGGAACGTGTTAAAGAATGCTTCGAAATTTACTCCAGACCGCGGCGCCATCGTCGTCCGCACGCTGAACCCGAAACCCGACGCCTTGCAGATCGAGATCAGCGACACCGGCGTCGGCATCGAGCCGGAACATCTCGAGAAAGTTTTCGACGCCTTCGAACAAGTCGGGGCGCGCCGGGAAGGTTTGGGGCTCGGGCTCGCGATTAGCAAGGCGATCGTGGAAATGCACCACGGCTCCATCCACGCCTTCAGCGCCGGCCGGGGTAAAGGCGCGAAATTCGTAATCGACCTCGAGACTGCCGCGTGACGCTTTGGAGCCGGCACGCCCCCCGTGCCGGTCAGCTCACCGCAACGGCCGCGCGACCAGAATCCCGGAATCGGTCCGATAACGATTGAGGTAACTCGACAGGGTCGAATCAATCACCACCTTGCCGTAATTGCGGGGCGAAGAGGCGTGCATGAAATGGAGCGACCCATCCGCCGCTCGGAGTGCCAACCCGACATGCGAAGTCGAATACCGACCCGGCCCGTCTCGCGAAATGATTCCAATGATGTCTCCGCTCCGTAGCCTTCCTTCGATCCCGGCCACCCGGCTTTTCGGTATCTGGTAGAGTGGGCGGCTCGAGACGCGCGCTTCCATCTGCTGCAACGGCCCGAGGAGCGAGCGGTTCGCCTTGAGATAGCGGTAATGCCGCCAGCCCACCGTCATTTCGCGCGCGGAATGCGCCACGCTGCTGCCGCCCAAGCTGCGCGTCAGATCGTCCACGAGTCCGCGCCGATCATTATCCGCCAGCCAGTCTTCCAGATAATGGAGCCGCGAAAGATATTCGCCCGTGCATTGTCCGCCGCGATACCGATCCAATTCGATGTAGTGAAGCATCTGCTCCGGCGTCCAATTCTCCTCCGCGTCGTTCAGCATCCGCGCGAAGGCGAGCGCGATCTCGTAAAACGTCCAGCAATCCATCCCGTTGAAATTCACCGATGGCGCCTCGATCCGGTTATCGATTTCGAGCGTGAACGATTTGTAACGCGTCCCCACCAGCGCGCGCCCGACCGTCGCCGTCCGTTCCCCGATCGGTAGCACCTTCCAGTTCTCCTGCTTCGCCTTGCTCACCAAGCTGTCGAACCGGTCGCGCCCTTTGAACACCGCCGAAAACGGCAGCCGCGATTCCGCGCGCGCGAAGCTAAGCGTAAGGAAAAAGATTGAGACGATCAGGACGGTTTTTCGCATGGGCGCGAATATAAGGTGCACCGCGATTCGCGCTCCGTATTTTTTGATTCGTGCAGGACCTTTTTCAAAGCAGTGACGATCCGCAGGAAGCGCGGGTCAGTGCTTCCGCTCCCCTCGCCGCCCGGATGCGCCCGCGCACGCTCGACGAATTCGTGGGCCAGGAACACATCCTCGGTCCCGGAAAATTATTGCGTCGCGCCATCGAAGCCGACCGCTTGCCTTCCCTTATTCTGTCCGGTCCGCCTGGCACCGGCAAAACCACTCTCGCTCATGTCATCGCCGACATGACGCAGGCGAAGTTTGAACGGCTCAGCGGCGTCGAGAGCAACGTCGCCGAAATGCGGAAGGTGGTTGCGTCCGCCGCGAACCGTCTCCGCAACTCCGGCAAGAAGACAATCCTGTTCGTCGACGAGATCCACCACTTCAACAAAGCGCAGCAGGACATCCTCCTGCCCGACGTCGAGAGCGGGAACTTGCGCTTGATCGGCGCCACGACTTATAACCCGTTTTTCTACGTCAACAGCGCCCTCGTCTCGCGCTCGCAGGTTTTCCAGCTCGAGCCCCTCAAGGTCCAGCAACTCGAAGAGCTGATCGATCGCGCCCTCGCCGACAAGGAACGCGGCCTCGGCAATCACAAAGTGCAGATCGACGCCGACGCTCGCACCCACCTGGCGAAGCTCGCCGACGGCGACGCCCGCAAATGTCTGAACGCACTCGAAGTCGGCGTCCTTACCACGCCGCCCGATAAAAAACACGTCATCCATTTCACCCTCGCCGTCGCCGAGGACTCGATTCAGCAGAAAGCGATCGTCTACGACAAAAAGGGCGACGCCCACTACGATACCATCAGCGCCTTCATCAAAAGCATGCGCGCGTCCGACGAGAACGGCGCCATCTACTGGCTCGCGAAAATGCTCCATGCCGGCGAAGACTTCCGTTTCATCGCGCGCCGCATCGTCATCTTCGCCAGCGAAGACGTCGGCCTGGCCGACCCCGAGGCGCTCCCGCTCGCCATCGCCACCCAACAAGCCGTCGAATTCATCGGTCTGCCCGAAGCGCGAATCCCTCTCGCCCACGCCACCGCCTACATGTGCCGCGCCAAAAAAAGCCGCGAAGCCTACGAAGCCTTAGGCACCGCCACCGAAGAGATCGAGTCCGAACAAACCCAGCGAGTGCCCGAGAACTTAAAGAACAAACACTTTCCCGTTAATCCAGAAAACTAAAGGCGTAGCGACAAACCAGCTGTTCGGTCAGTGCGAACAACTCACCCCGCGGCGGTGATTACTGCAAGTTGTAGATCTCCACCAGCCCGACGCCGGTTCCGCCGCTCTTGCCGACAACGATTGCTGTGTAGGTTCCCGGCGGCGGGGTTATTGCAATGACCGCTTCCAAATCGTTCTGGGGCTGCATGCCGGCGGCTGTGATTTGCGCAGCTTGGGCTGGGTTGTCGTTCCAATTATCGTCGAACGCGATCAGCGCTCCGTTCTGGTCGCGCAGCTCGAGAGTGGGGTCGGCCAGCGGGTTAGCGATCCCGAAACGGGAAAGCGATGGGCCGAGCCCGCGAACGAAAATTCGCGGAGTTCCGCTCGTGCCCCCCAAAATGAAGCCGCCAATCATGACGTTGTCTCCAGTCCCTACGACGGCGCGGGTGCTGAGGTTCGCGAGCTTGGAATCGGTACTCTGTTCCAAATCGTAAACTTCAACCAGGCCCAGGCCTGTTCCACCCGATTTGCCGCTGACAATGGCGGTGTAACCAGCGGGAGCCAATGTCGCCACGATCGCCGATTCGAGATCATCCTGGGGCGGAAGTCCGCTGGCCTGGATCAGCAAGGCCTGGTCGGGATTGTCCCTCCAATTGTCATTGGCCAGAATCAAAGAGCCGTTTGGTCCCCGCAGCTCCAAGACAGGATCGGCCAGCACTTCCGTGAGGCCGGATTTGGTCAGGGAAGGACCTATAGCTCTAACGATAACTCTTTTGGAAACATTACCCGTGACGATGAACCCGCCGATCATGACGTTGTCGCCGGTTTGCACCCGGGTCCGGGTGGCGATGTTTAACGATCTCGCGGGCGTAGGTGTTGGTGTTGGCGCCGACGGATCGTATAACTCCGCGGTGCCGCCGTTATCACCTCCAGCAAGAAGCACCTTGCCGTTGGCCAGCAACGTCCCTGTGTGATAAACTCGTGGGGCGGCGAGGCTGCCAGTCGTCGCCCAGCGCGCGCTTGCCGGATCGTACAGTAAGTTAGCGGCGTTACCTCCAGCAACAAGCACCTTGCCGTTGGCCAGTACCGTCGCCGTGTGACCAAGACGGGTGCTACCGGGGTTATCGGTCGCCGCCCAGTTCCCATTCGTCGGATCGTAGAGTTCCGCGGTCGCGGGATCGCCGTTGGGGCCATTTCCTCCAACAACAAGCACCTTGCCGTTAGATAGCAACGTCGCCGTATGCCCGTCGCGTGGGGTGGCGGCGTCACCGGTCGCCGTCCAGTTCCCGCTCGCTGGATCGTAAACTTCCGCGCTCACGAGATAGCCGCTGGGGCTGCCGCCATAGCCTCCAGCAACAAGCACCTTGCCGTTGGGCAGTAACGTCGCCGTGTGAAGAGCGCGGCCGGTTTTAAGGCTACCGGTCGCTATCCATTTTCCAGTCGCCAGATCGTACAGCTCCGCGCTCGCGCGATCGAAACTACTTCCTCCAACAACAAGCACCTTGCCGTTGGGCAGTAATGTCGCCGTGTGATATTCGCGCGCGGCGGCGAGGCTGCCAGTCACCGCCCAGCTCCCGCTCGCTGGATCGTACAGTTCCGCGTTCGCGAGATTGCCGCTGGTGCTGCCGCCATAGCCTCCCGCAACAAGCACCTTGCCGTTGGGCAGCAACGTCGCTGTGTGATGAAAGCGTGCGGCGGCGAGGCTGCCGGTCGTCACCCAGGTCCCGGTCGCCGGATCGTACACTTCCGCGCTCGCGAGAGGAGCGCCGATGGAGCCATATCCTCCAACAACAAGCACCTTGCCATTGGGCAGTAACGTCGCCGTGTGACCGGAGCGTGCAGTGACGAGGCTGCCGGTGCTTTCGAAAGCAAAGAGGGTTCCGGTGGTCGCCTCCACGAGCACCAGCGCGACGCCAAGGAAAAGCAATGAGAAAGTAACGCGCCGCGCCAGAATCGACGCAGCCGAAAGAAGATTAGAGGCAAAGGAACCCGACAATTTCATTGTTCGACGCGGCCCTCGGTGAGAAGAAACAGATGTCCTAATAATTCCGGAAAAATACCGCGGGCAACCTCCCTTGTCGATAGAGTTGTGAAGGCAGAAGGGGGGAGATGATTTGGTGGTGATTCGAGAGCTGATGTTTGTCGCCAGCGATTAATCTTCAATTCGTGCGAACGCCTTCGGTCGCCGCGACGGTCGGAGACCAAAGCGCCTTTGCAACGAACCAGAAGCAAACGACGGAAACGATCGAATAGACGAGCATTGTTTCATTCGACTGCGCGTGTTTGAGCAGTTCCGCTAACCACGACGGATGCTCGCCGTAAAGGCTATAGATGTTCAGGAATTGGACGAGCAGAAGAACCTGAATGGAAATCTTGGCGAGCAATGGCAGCGGCTGCGCCATCAGGAGGACGAGAAAGACGGAGGCGAGGAACAAATGGTTCTCATGGGCAGAGGTCATCAGCATGGGAACCGCCAGGGCGGCGAAACCAAAAATCTTTGCGAACTTGTCGGAGGGCGACGTTTCTGTTTCTCGTTCGACTCGAAACACGTGCAGACCGACCAAGCCCAAGACTACCGCAGCGGCGACATATTTGGCGGGAAGATAAGGCAAGAAGTGAATCCGATCGCTTACCGTAATCGGACTCTGGCCGGGCTCCCGCAGGAAATAGGCAATGGGATACCAGACGTTAGTCATTTGCGCGGTCAGAGCCGGCATGATGTTTGTGACGTTCAAATAAGATAACGGCAGCACCTGCGCCGCAATGTAGCGCGGGCGCGGAAGGGAACGCGTAAACCAGATCTCATACGCCAGAAACAATAGGGTGGGCGGAACTAGCATCAACAGGGGACGCCGCTCCCGCGTCCTGAGGTAGCGAAAGAGTCCGTAAGCGAACGTCGCAACAATAAGGACCAGCGCTTGTGGCTTCATCAGAAAGGCCAGAGCCAGCGGCAGGCCGGCCAACAGATAATCCTTCGTCGTCTCGCCGCGAAGCAACCAGACGCAAAGCACAACGCAAAAGGTGAATTGGAAATCGATGTAACCCAGCGAAAAGAGGGCTAGGAACCAGGGGTGCAGCCAATAGACCAGGGCGTAAAGCAGGTTCGCTCCTTGCCGCTTCAATAAAAGCAGTAAAAGAGAAAAGGAACCGATATCGCAAACGAGGTTCGGCAGTTTGTAGATGGTAAAGAACGAGGCGCCGGATTTCTGCACAGCCCACGCGCAGACTTCGAAGAGCTGGTATTGAAATGGAAAATAAATTCCGTGATAGGATCGGGGCACACCTATTTCGAGCGCCTTCCTGCCCCACTCGTAGTAAGCGTCCATATCGAAGACGCCCATGTAGAAAAGCATTGGCCACCTAAGCGCCAACCCTGCAAGAACCCCCAGTGAGAGTAAAACACCAGTCAGTTTTCGCGTTGTCATCGCCTTAGCGCAGCAATGGGAGTAGCCAACCTTCCAATCGAAAGCGCATGGCGATGATAAGCAGCGTCATCTGGCCGCCAAGAATAATGCTTTTGCCAAGATTGCCGGTCACGGAGCTTACGCCTGTCCGTTCTTTATAGTTAACCGGGATTTGAACGCACTTCAGTTTCATCCGGTAACCGCGAACCATCATCTCGGGGCCAAAAAAATTCGAGTTGACGCGGAACGCGGGCAGCAACTTCGCGAGCGCTTCCCGGCGAATCATCCGGTAGGTGCAGCCGACATCGGAGAGATAAGTCGTGTTGAAGAGCACTTCCAATAGCTTAGCCACAAACCAGTTTCCCCACTTCAGAAGGAAACCCATGTTCGCGCGCTGCCAGATGAAGGTTCGGATCGTTCGCGAGCCGTAGACGATGTCGACGTCGTCTGCATAAGCGAGAAACTTATGTAGGTCGCTCGCGACAAAGGTGGCGTCAGGTTCGCAGACAACAACCAGATCGCCGGTAGCTTCAGCAAAACCGCGGCGGATCGCTGCTCCGTAACCTTGGACCGGTTCATGAATTTCGATCGCCGATGTCTTGCGCACCTCTTCGGAGGTCCCTTCGATCGCGTTGTTATTAATGACCAGGATCTCGTCGACCAGACCGAGCGCTTCAAAATGCTCGATCACCTGCCGGATGGAATCCTTCTCCCGATAGGTCGGCAGGATAAGACTGACCTTGCTCTTCTTATACATTAGCGCTGCGCCACGACGAGCATTTGCCCGGCGAATGGCCTCCAAAAGGAGGCAAGGTAGAGCTTCGTCATCCAGTAGGATTTGGGAATGCGAGACTTGAAGCTGAAGGGCAGGAAGCGCTTCTCCAAGGCGAGGATATGGTAACCGCGAGAGAGAAGGAGATCGCTCAGGCTCACGTGGGAGAAAGCCCTCATATGGGTGAAGTCGTCCCAGTAACGGCGGTAGCAATAGAAGTAGTTCGGTTGAATAACGATCAACTTCCCGCCGGGCTTCAATAGGTCATCAAATCGATCGAAGAGAGTGAAACACTGCGGCGGCGAAAGGTGTTCGAGCAGGTTGCTCACCATTATCGCGTCGACGGAATGATGGGGAAGATCCACCGTCTCGATGGGGTTGGCCTGGAGGAAGCGGACATCGGGAGCCGCCCACTGCCGGGCGGTTTTGTCATTTGTATCGACAGCGTATTTGGTCTGCGCCTGGATTTGATTGATGAAGTCGCAGTATCCGGCGCCGACATCGATCACGGCGCCGGAAGGCTCCACGAATTTTTGGAGATATTCGCAGATCGCTCGCCACACCTCTTTTCTCGCGGGGTGAGGTGTGAATCTCGTATCGAAATAATTTGGATCCATGCGCGCTCCCTGTCAGGGCCGGGTGAAGAATAGCGATTTGCCGTTAGCGCCCAAGCCGGTTTTTCGGGAACGTGATTGGAATGGCATCACAGGCCGCGGCCCAGCCGGCATCTCTCAAGAAACGTTTGCACCCGCGGCTCGCCCGATGGTTTACGGACACCTATCCGGCTTTCACTCACGCGCAGCTTCTCTGCGTGCCGGCGATCCTCAATCGGAAATCGATCCTGCTCACTTCGCCGACCGGCAGCGGCAAAACCCTGGCCGGTTTCCTCGGCGTGTTCGATTTCGTCCTGCACAAGCTGGATGCGGGGACCTTGGAGCCAGCGGTGCAATGCATCTACGTGTCGCCGTTGCGGGCGCTCGCTTACGACATCGGAAAAAATCTGCGCGCGCCGATCGCCGGGATGGGTTTGGAAAAGCAGTTGCGTCTCCATTTGCGGACCGGGGACACCCCGGCAAGCGAACGCGTAAAGTTCCGGCAGCGACCGTCGCATTTTCTTGTCACTACGCCCGAAAGTTTGGCCGTCATGCTGGCGCAGGAGAGTTATGTGGCGCACCTGGCCGATTGCCAGTTCGTGATTATCGATGAATTGCATTCGTTTGCTGGAAACAAGCGCGGCGCCGACCTGACGCTCTCGCTGGAGCGGCTCGAGCGCTTGCGCCTCCAAGCAAACGGCAAGGCCGCGCCAATGTGCCGAATAGGACTTTCCGCCACGGCCGCGCCGCTCGAGCTCCTCGCAAAATTTCTTGTCGGCGAAGGACGGAAATGCCGGATCGCCGAGGCTCAGGTGGAGAAGAAATCGCTCGTGGAAGTTTTTTCACCAATCCGCCGAAAGCCGTATCCGCCGGCTGGCTATACCGGAGTACGTCTTTACGCGGAACTGGCCGAACTGATTCGCCGGCGCGAATCGGTTCTCGTTTTCACCAATGTCCGGTCCGCGGCGGAACAGGTGGGTTTGCGCTTAAAGGAATTGCTGCCCGACCTCGCCTCGCAGATCGAAATTCATCACGCCTCTCTCGATCGCAGCGTGCGCCTCGAAGTGGAAGATCGATTAAAGAACGGCGAACTTCGCGCGGTCGTTTGCTCGACGAGTTTGGAAATGGGGATCGATATCGGCGCCGTCGATCTTGTGGTAATGGTCGCGACTCCGAAAGGTGTTTCGCGCGCGATCCAACGGATTGGGCGCTCCGGCCATTCGCTCAACCGGAGCAGTCACGGCGTTCTGGTGGCGACGAACATCAACGATCTCGTGGAAGCGACGGTGACCGCGCGACTCGTCCGAGAATACGCCCTGGATCCGATCCGAATTCAGGAGAAGCCCTACGATGTCCTCGCGCAACACATTGTGGGATTGGCGGCCCTCGCGCCGATCACGGCCGATGAAACATTTGCGCTGGTTCGCCGCGCTTATCCCTTTCGTGAACTAACGCGCGCGGAATTCGATCGCATTCTCGGCTACCTGGCGGGCGGCGGCGCTTCACTCGAAAAACAGTACGTCGGAATTTTCGGCAAAATCCGGATTGAAGAAGGCCTCATCTCGCTCGCTCATCCGCGGATCGCCCGCGAGTTTCTCGTGAACATCGGCACGATTCACTCCGCAGGCTTTATCGATGTCCTGCTGCGCCGCCGGCGTCTTGGCTCCGTCGAAGAAAATTTCATTAAACAACTCCAGATCGGAGATCTGTTTGTCCTGGGCGGCCGGATTATCCGGCTGATCGATACGGGCGTGCAGGAGGCCTACGTCGAACGGGCCGACGGTCTCCTGCCTACGGTGCCGCGCTGGAATGCGGCGAAGATGCCGCTTACCTCCGGGCTCGCCCGCGCCGTCCGAAGACTCCGGACGGAAGTGGAGCAGCGGATGCGGAGAGACACGAACGATGCGGCGACCGCTGATTGGCTGGTAGAGAATTATCAAATTTCGACCGCGAACGCGGAGGCGATTGTAGGGTTGTTTCGCGCGCAGCTCTCCATCTCCGAGATTCCGATCGGACGCAAAATGCTGATCGAGCTCTACCGCGAAGGCGATCACGCGCATTACTTCTTTCACTCGCTCATCGGGCGCAGCGCGAATGACGCGCTGGCGCGCATCGTGGCGTTGCGGGTGAAGAATCGAATCGGGGGCAACGCGCTGGCGACGATCGATGATTACGGTTTCCTGCTCACGCTGCGCCGCTATCAGGAACTTCCGGTCGCTGATTTGCGGGAATGCTTTGGGCGCGCAAATGCGGAGAATGATCTCGCAACTGCCTTACGCGGATCCGAGTTAGTGAAATGGCAATTTCGCGGGGTCGCGCAGACTGGTCTAATGGTGCCGCGAAATCTTCCCGGCCGGCAGAGGAAGCAGAAACAGTTGAGCTGGAGCGCCGAAGTCCTCTTTCGCGTCCTCGAGCAACACGAGCCCGACCATCCGCTTTTGGTGGAAGCGTATCGCCAGGCGACCCATACTTTTCTCGACGCGGAGAGCGCCTATCGGTTCCTCGACGATGTCCAGACGTTCGATTGGAAACTGCGGGAACTTCCGGCCGTCTCGCCGTTTTCGTTCGCGATTTACGCCAGCGTGATCAAGGAGAACATGATGCTGGAAGATCCGGCCAGCGCGATCGAGCGGATCTATCGTGAGATGTACGCGAAGGTCGAGACTGCCGCCTCGCTGGCCTCAGCGAGCTGACCGAAACGGAAAAGGAGTGGACCTTGCGATCCACTCCCTTCCATACATGAGCTGGGCTTCTCCTTAGCTTTTGCTCTGCAAAATTATTTGGCCTGCGATACGACTTCGTTGAGTTTGAAGATCGGCAGGAACATCGCGATCACGATGCCGCCGACGATCACACCGAGAAAGACGATCAAGAGCGGTTCGATCAATGAGGTCAGGGCGTCGAGCATGGCCTCGATTTCTTCATCCCAGAAGTCGGCCATCTTTTCGAGCATGGTGTCGATTTTGCCGGTCGCTTCGCCAGCCGCGACCATTCGCAACATCATCGGCGGGAAAATGGCTTTCTTGGACATCGCGACGGAAAGGTTGTCGCCTTTTTCAACGTCGTCACTCACTCCTTTGATGCTCGTTTCCACCACATGGTTGCCCGAGGCGCCACCAACAATGTCGAGCACTTCGAGAATTGGCACACCGCTGCGAATGAGTTGCGCGAACGTGCGTGCAAAGCGTGACATGCAAATCTTGTGCAGGAGCGGGCCGAAGATCGGAAGCTTGAGCTTCCAGCGATCGGAAAACCTTTTGCCACCGGCGGAACGGAGGAAAAATCGAAGGCCAAAAATTATGCATCCAGCGCCCAGGATCAGGAAGTACCATTCACCTCGCAGGAAATCGCTCACGTCGATCAGGAACTGAGTCGGTGCCGGTAACTTGGACCCGAAGTCCTTGAAGATTTCACCGAAGATGGGCACGACCTTCACGATAAGAAAAGTCGTGATCGCGAAAGCAATGCAAATGACGATGACGGGGTAGGTCATGGCCGATTTCACCTTTTTGCGAAGGCGTGCGCTGGCTTCAAGAAACCCCGCCAGCCGATCGAGAATCTCTGCCAGTAAACCACCGCACTCACCGGCCTTTACCATGCTCACGAAAAGACGATCGAAAACGCGCGGATGTTTCGCGATCGATTCGTTGAAGGTTTCACCACCCTGGACCCGCGTTGTCACGTCGCTGATAATGTTGCGCAGGTTGCGCTGGCGCTTCGCGTCGCATTGGTCGTAAAGGGCGGTCAGGGCCTGGACCAATGAAATACCGGCTTCGATCATGGTCGAAAGCTGCCGGGTAAAAAGAACGAGGTCGGTTTCCTTGACCGTCCAGGTTTTCTTGCGCGTTTTGTTGGCGGCCGCCTTCTGCTGAAGAGAGAGGACCATTAGGCCCCGGCTCATCAGGCTGGTTACCGCGTTGTCTTCATTGAGGGCGTCTTGGATCCCGGAAACGATCTTTCCGGAGGCGTCCCGTGCTTGGTAGGAGAAGGTGATCATGTTATGGTAATTATATTCCGTATAGCATCTATGGTGCCAGCCCGGTTGCGTCCGGGCTCCAAGGGAGAGACTTGAGGAACTCGCCGATAGCTCGATGCTCCTTCAGCCAAATGCCAATTGCCCAAGAGGTTGACCATGTCGCGCCCGGGATGTTTCTCTGGTCCGCCTACGACAAGAGCGTGAAGGCCGACCTGTTTTCCACAGGCTTGAAAACGCCGGCCGGCACCTATTTGATTGATCCAATCCCCCTGGCACCAGATGCCGAGGCGGCCCTTCGGACCAACGGTAAGATATCGGCGATCGTCATCACCAATGCCAATCACGCCCGGGCGGCCGACCAATTTGCGAGGATGTTCGGCGTCCCGATCTTTGTTCATGCGGACCTTATTGGTACCGCTGATTTCCCGAATGCGATGGCTATGCCCAACGGCAAAACAGACGGACTTACCGGAATCGGGATCGAGGGCGGACCCTCAGGCGAAATGGCGCTACACTCTGATCAGGGTGGAGGCGCAATCGTTCTCGGCGATTCGCTGATAAATTTTGAACCTCATGGGTTCGGCCTTCTGCCGGCCAAATACTGTCGTGACGCCAGGCTAATGCGACGGTCGTTGGAGAAGCTCCTCGATTACAAATTTGAGCGGATGTTTTTCGCTCACGGGATGCCGATTCTCTCCGGCGCGCGCGGCCGTGTGGAGCAACTTCTGGGTAAGACCAGCTAGCCTGTTCAAATGACCGCAGCTGAACTCCAGACTCCTACCCCCTCCAGCGCATTCACCCGCTTTCTCCGGCTAATTCGCTTTTCCCACACAATTTTCGCGCTTCCTTTTGCCTTGGGAGCGCTCTTGGTGGCGGCCAACGGCCGGCCTTCGCCCCGAACATTATTGCTCGTGCTCGTTTGCATGATTCTGGCGCGCACCGCTGCGATGCTATTCAACCGGCTAAGCGACTGGTCGCTGGATCAAAGGAATCCCCGGACCGCGACCCGGCATCGACTTCTCAATAAATCGGTTGCCTGGATGTGGCTCGCGGTCAGCACAATTGCGTTTCTCCTGGCCAGCGCCGCGATCAACCGCACGACTTTGCTGCTCGCTCCCGTCGCCCTTCTCATCATCTTTTTCTATTCGCTGACAAAACGATTCACGAACACGACCCATTTTTTTCTCGGCCTCGCGCTGGCCGCGGCGCCTGCCGGCGCCTGGATCGCGCAAACTGGCCGGCTCGATTTTCCTCCCTTGGTTTTAGGCGCGGGCGTCATCTGCTGGGTAGCCGGCTTCGATCTCATTTACGCAACGCAGGACGTCGATTTCGATCGCCGGGAAAAGTTGCACTCGCTGGTGGTTTCACTCGGTGTCGCCCAGAGTTTGCGGCTGGCGCAATGGCTCCATTTTCTCATGTTCCTTTCGCTCATCGCGTTCGGATTCACGGCTAAACTGGGAATCATTTATTATGGCGCGATGCCGCTTATCGCAGCCGCGCTCGTTTATGAGCATCGCGCCGCGCGGCGGCTTGATCTCGCGGCGATTAACCGCGCTTTCTTTCAGAGCAACGCTTTTGTCAGTGCGATTTTCGTCGCCGCAGTGGCGATCGATCGCTGGCACTGATCACTGCTCGAGCTGCGCGATTCGCTGCGCGTGCCGGCCGCCTTCGAAGTCGGTCGTCAACCAAATCCGCACAATGGCAAGCGCGGTCTCTTCCGCGATCACGCGTTCCCCCATCGAGAGAACGTTAGCGTCGTTGTGCTGTCGCGAAAGCCGGGCCGTTTCCTCGTTCCAACACAGAGCGCAACGCACGCCGCGCACTTTGTTAGCCGCGATCGCCTCGCCGTTTCCGGAGCCGCCGAACACGATGCCCCGGTCGCATTCACCTTTGACCACCGCTTCCGCAGCCGGGCGGATGAAGACCGGATAATCGACCGGTTCTTCGTTGAAGGTGCCGAAGTCTTTCACTTCATGGCCAAGCTGCCCGAGCAATTCCTTCACCTTTTCTTTGTAATGGAAGCCAGCATGATCGCTGCCCAGCGAGATCTTCATCGAATGCTTTTCTAATCTGCGCCCCGTAAGGCTGTCGAGCGAAAGCGGCTAGGCGCCGTGAAGTTCCGCGAGCTGCTTCCAGATCTCGTGTTCGCGCTCAGTCAGCTTTTTCGGGATCTGAATCTGGGGCACCACAAACAGATCGCCGCGCGTTATCGCGGCTGTCGGAAGCCCGTGTCCGCGCAACCGAAAACGCTGTCCGGCCTGGGTTCCCGGCGGCAATTTCAATCGAGCGTTCCCTTCCAGCGTGGGAACCTGCAGTTCCCCTCCGAGCGCCGCCTGCCACGGCTCAATCTTAACTTCATGAATCAAATCGCTGCCTTCCACCGTAAAATCAGGATGCCGCGCCAGGCGCACGCGCAAAAACAGATCGCCGCTTTGTCCGCCACCCGCGCCGGCTTCTCCCTGACCGGCAAGCCGTATGCGTTGTCCTTCGTGCACGCCTTTCGGAATTTTTACCTGATAGGTTTCCACCTTGTTCGAATTGCTCCGGCGCAGCGAAACGGTCCGCTTCGATCCATGCAATGCTTCCTCCAGCGTTACCATGATGTCGGCTTCCACATCGCTGCCGCGTTCCGCTCCTCTTGGACGTTGGCCAAAATTATTGCCACCGCCGCCGAAGCCAGCCTGACGACCGCCGCCCCCAAAAAATGCTTCAAAGAAATCGCTAAAGCCCGTGCCGCCGAATTCAAATTCCACTCCGCCATCGCCACCGCCATATCTCCGAAATCCGCCGCCCTGCGATTGCCCACCCCATCCCGGGGGCGGATGAAATCCACCCGGCTGGTTCCAATTCGCGCCCAGCTCGTCGTACTTTTTCCGTTTCTCCGGATCGCCTAAGACTTCGTACGCTTCATTGAGCTGTTTGAATTTCTCCTCCGCCGTCGCCTTGTCCTTGTTGACGTCGGGATGGTATTTGCGCGCCAGTTTTCGGAACGCCTTCTTAATTTCGTCGTCGGTCGCGGTCTTCGAGACGCCCAGCGTCTCATAATAATCTCGAAATTGGACAGCCATCGTGTGCGGCAAAGTTCTGCGCGGTAGAGCTGCAGTGCAACCCCGCAGGTTACCGGTCACCGAAGCCCCACGAATGCAGGCCCAAGGAGCGGCGGCCTCCAGACCGCCGACCAAGAGAAAACGGCGGTTTGTAAACCGCCGCTCCTTGAAGTAACAGCGGCGAATGCGTCCGTCCTCGCGCAAGCAGAAACTGCTCGACCAACATGTCGCGCGCTTGCTCCAATGCCGGCGTTGTCCTCGCATGCTGCCGCCACCGGTTTCCGGCGGCCCGGTCCTCAGCAATATCATGCTCGTCGGTCAGGCGCCGGGCGTGAAAGAGCCGGTGCTCGGCCGGCCTTTTGCCTGGACCGCGGGCCGGACGCTCTTCGGTTGGTTCGAGGAATTCTGTCGTTTGAATGAAATGGAAGTGCGTTCCCAAATTTACTTCGCAGCGGTCTGCCGATGTTTCCCCGGCAAAACGGCCGCGGGGGGCGACCGCGTCCCAGCGCCGGACGAAATCGGGAATTGTTCGACCTGGATGAATGCCGAGATCGCTCTTCTCCAACCGCGACTCATCATCCCCGTCGGCAAACTTGCGATCGCGCAATTCCTTGCGTTCGAGAAACTGGACGAAGTTGTCGGCCGCAGTTTCGAGGTCCGCCGCGATCGTCGCGCCTTCGAAATAATCCCGCTGCCGCATCCATCCGGCGCGTCACCCTGGCACCGGATTCCGCCTGGAATCGGCTTGCTCCGCAAGGCAATGAGATTAATCGCCCGGCATCCCGCAATCCAAAATCTTTTGGACGCTTGCCCGCCGTAGCGAAGCGGAGGAGGGTTTTCCCCCTTCTTCCGACGAATGACTACCGCCAAAACTCTCACTCGCGCCGATCTTCCCGACTCCGATAAATGGGATCTCGCTCATCTTTTCACCGGGTCGGATCAGTGGGCCGCCGATCTCGCCTGGATCCAACAGACCTATCCGAAACTCACGGAATGGAAAGGCCATCTCGGCGAATCAGCCGGGGCGCTCGCGGCCTGCCTGGAATTCGACAAAGCGCTCGACCAAAAAATCGAGCGCGTTTACCACTACGCTTCCCTTCAGCTGGCCGAAGACGGCGCGAACCCGGAATACCTCGCGCGAATGGGGCAGCTGCAAAATCTGCTCACGAAAATCAGCGAAGCGGCCTCTTTTCTCGGCCCGGAAATTCAGGCGATCCCGGACGAGAAGTTTTCCACGTTCCTCGAGGAGCCGGCGCTGACAGCGTGGAAAACGGCCCTGAAAAAAATCCGGCGGATGAAACCGCACGTCTTATCGGAGCCGGAAGAACGGCTTCTCGCGCTCGGCAGTTCCGCACTCGACGGCTACGACGACACCTTTTCGCAGCTGACCGACGTCGACATGAAATTCGGGGTCCTGACTGACGAGAACGGGCAGGACAAACCGCTCACGCAAAGTTCCTACAGCTCATTTTTGGTGAAGCGCGATCACGGCTTGCGCAAGCGGGCGTTCCACCAATTCTACGAGGAATTCCAGGATCACCAGTTCACTCTCGCTGCGTCGCTGTCCTATTCCGTGAAGGCCGATGTCTTCCGCGCGCGCGCGAGAAATTATCCATCTGCGCTCGAAGCTTCTCTCTTCCGCGACGACGTTCCGATCGCGGTTTATAATGGGCTGATCTCCGCCGTGCGGAAAAATCTGGCACCGCTCTTCCGCTACTACGAACTGCGCCGGCGCGTTTTGGGGTTGGACGAATTGCATCCCTACGACACCTACGTGCCGCTCGTGGCCGAGATCGAATCGCACGTCACTTTCGACGAGGCGATCGACCAAATCCTCGCCGCCTTCGCGCCGCTCGGTCCGGAATACATCAGCACTTTGAGTGAAGGTTTGCGCGGCCGGTGGTGCGATCGTTACGAGACCAAAGGGAAACGCAGCGGCGCTTTCTCCTCCGGCAGTTTCGGAGCGCCGCCCTACATTCTGATGAATTACAAAAGCGACGTTTTTTCCGACGTTTACACGCTCGCTCATGAAGCCGGGCATTCGATGCACACCTGGTTCGCGCAACGATCGCAAACTTTCCAGGATTACGATTACCCGATTTTCCTGGCCGAAGTCGCCTCGACTTTCAACGAGGAACTTCTCACTCATCATCTTCTGGAAAAAACCGAGGACAAAAAGATGCGCGCCTACATCATCAACCGCCAGATCGACGATCTTCGCGGCACGCTCTTTCGGCAGACGATGTTCGCCGAGTTCGAGAAGATCATCCACGCGCTCGAGGAAGGCGGCGACGCCCTGACGCTGGATGTCTTCAAATCCGAGTATCGCGCCCTTCTCGAGTCGTACTTCGGCGACGGTGTCGTGCTCGATCCCCAGCTGGACCTGGAATGCCTGCGCATCCCGCATTTCTACAACGCGTTTTACGTCTACAAATATGCGACCGGCATTTCGGCCGCCGTCGCCCTCTCGGAGCGGGTCCTGGCGAGGGAACCCGGCAGCGTCGACGCCTATCTCGCTTTCCTGAAATCTGGCGGCTCGAAGTTCCCGCTCGAGACTTTGCAGACCGCCGGCGTGAATATGATGACTTCCGCGCCGATCGAGAGTGCGCTCCGCCTTTTCGAGCGTCGCCTGACAGAACTCGAACAACTGCTCCTGTAGCCGGGATCGCTGATCCCGGCCCCAGGCTTCGGGTTGCGCCCGACCTCAGTGGCAAGCGATTTGCTAAATAGGGAAGCGTGCAGTTTGAATGGCAGTTGCAGGCCGCCTGCGGCTACGCAGAGCTGGGCATGACGCGCGAGTCTCTCGCGGAGCTCGACGCGATCGATTGCCGCTTCCAGAATCGCCCCGAGGTCCTCCAGCTTCGCCTCCATCATCTCATGCGCAAAAAGAAGTGGGCCCTCGCGCTGCGGGTGAGTCAGAAGCTCTGCCGCGTCGCCCCCGACGCCGGCGCTGGATTTCTTCACGCCGGATTTTGTCTGCATCAGCTCGGCAAAACCGCTGAAGCAAAACATCTGCTCATCACCGGCCCGGTGGCCTTGCTGAAGGAGCCGATCTATTATTACAACATGGGTTGTTACGAAGCGCTTCTGGGCAATGTGAACGACGCTGAAGCGAATCTTCAGATCAGTTTCAGGATGGACAGCTCCTTTCGCGATCTCGCGAAAAAAGATCCGGACCTGAAAGCGCTCCACGCGGTGATCTAAGGATCAGGGCAAGAATTCGCGCTTGCCCTCGCTTGTTCGATTCCGTAGAACATGAGGCGACCCCTCATGAAAACCCTTTCCCTGCTTTCGCGCGCGGCGAGCGTCGTAGCGTCTCTCCTTATCTTGTTCACCGCCGGATGCGCCGGCATCGGTCAATCGTTGCGCGTCGAGTCGACCGTCTTGGTAAAGGTTCCGATCAAAGATCCGATTGCGGCAGGTTCCTCCGATGATGGCTGGGAATTTCGTCATGTCCTCCAAGCGCCCACCGACGATGAACGTCGAGGACAATGGTATGTGGCTTGGAACAACAAGAATCCTTTGCGATTCGGCGGCTTGTTGCCCTCGTGGGGGAGACTTTTTGCACGCACGCCTGAAATTGCCCAGGCAACGCAGAACGCGTTCCGCTGCTATCCGGTTTTGATTGAGCCCAATAGGACATTCGTCCGCATCGCCTCGAAAGCGCCCCCGGAACCAGATCCCGACCAGCCAGTTCCAGCGGAAAATGCCGGTGGCGTTCGCCTCAGCGTCAAAGCGCTGCCCATGAAGGTTTGGTCGGATAATAGAGTCCCGGATGCCAAACATCCTGGAGAATTTGTAATCGATCCGATGTGGCATCTTGACGAGCAGCATTCGCAGCTTGCCGCGGCCCGAGAACACGTTCCCAGTCCGGGGGACGGCATCGTGATCGGCCATATCGATAACGGCCTTGATGATCGGCATCCCGCTGCACCCCGGCGCCTGGCGCGCAGCGACTGGCGCGCGAACGCAGTAGGGTTGCTGGAATATGCGCAAGGCAAAAGAACTACGCGCCCGCCCGCGCCTGAACGGACCGGGGCCACCCACGGCCTGGGCACGTCGGGGATTCTGGCCGGCGGTAAGGTGTCGATGGACGAGGTGAAGGTCAAAGGCGGACGCATAAAGGGTTATGAAGGCTGGCTGGGCGGAGCGCCGCTCGCAAAAATAGTTCCGGTTCGCGTAGCACCCTGGGTCTTTTCCATCGGCACCGCGGAACTGGCCTATGCCATTGATTACGCCAGCAGAGTTAAAGGGGCTGATGTCATCACGATGAGCCACGGCGGCTCGCCCACCCAAGCGTGGGTGGACGCGATCAATGCTGCTTACGAACGAGGCACCGCAATGTTTGCCGCCGAAAGTGACTTCTTCTCGTTCATGCCTGATCCTCTTCCTCCCAACGGTATCCTGATCCCGGCTAGCCCAGTGTATCCGGCCGCTTTCCGACGCGTGGTAGGTGTGACGGGCGCGACGGCAGATTATCGCAGCTATGGACGCAATACATTGTCTCGATTGCTCCGCAGTCCGACTTCCCTGTTGAAATGGATGGCTCGCGGCAGTTATGGGGCGGATGGTACCAGCACCGTTCTTTTCCGGCCGAGTCGAAGGCCGGACGACAGCCAAACGTGGCGGCAAGGGCAACTTCGCCCCTACCCCATCGCTGCATATTCCCCCAATGTTCCATGGTTAAGCCTCGGGAAGGACAAGAAGGGTCACGTCACCTACGGAGTAGATCTGGATGGAGCAGGGACATCCGCCGCGACCCCGCAGGTCGCTGCCGCCGCGGCCCTCTGGCTGCAGAAACATCGGAACGAATTCTCTCAAGAAGAATGGCATCAATGGAAGAAAGCGGAGGCCGTTTATTATGCGTTGCTGAAATCCGCGAATCGCCAGGGCAAAGCCACCCCTGATCGATATCTTGGTGCGGGTTTACTTCGAGCGGACGATGCTCTCGCCATCAGTTATCGTGAAATGAAACGTTCAAAAAGGCCCCCGGGCCACATGGATGCCGATCACATGCCGCCAGGGAGTCTCTGGTTTGAAAAAACGGGAAACGATTATTTTGATGGAGCGCGGAGTTTCTTGAGTTTGGTAGGGTTCCACACGCTCCACCACGTTGATGCAACAGAACGTGCAGGCCTCAAACAAAGACCCGAGGAAGGAACAACCGCGATGCAACGTCTCTATTACAATATGATGCTGCTCCGCGAATGGCACGGCGGAGACATCCCGCGCAAGGAACATGTGAAGATGTATCTGCGCCGCGCCCAGCGTAAGGCAGAAAAGATTGCGGTGGCCAATTAGTCCAATCGCGCCATCTGCGAAAAAGAAGCAGAATCTCACGGGCGGGGTGACAAGCTTTACCGCGCTGCTACGATCGATCGTTTGTGACGCACCTGATTGCAGAGGACGGTCGGAGACGTGCGGAGGATCTCTTCCATGAGAACTTCACTCGTTTCGGCGAGCTCGGCGCTGCGGTTTCGGTTTGGCAGAATGGAAAATCGATCCTGGAACTGCACGGTGGATTTCGTGATTCGAAACGAGAAACGCCTTGGACACCCGACACCCTGGTCCTCTTTTGGTCGGCGACGAAGGGTCTGGGGAGCGCGTGTCTGCTCCACGTTCTGGAAAAGCGCGGCATCGGGCTCGAGCGTCGGGTAGCTGAGTTCTGGCCGGAGTTCGCACAGGCCGGCAAACGTGAGATCATCCTCGCGCAGCTGCTTTCCCATCAGGCCGGACTGAGCGCCTTGGATGAACCGGCGGACGTTCTCGATTATGCGGTGGTTATCGCAGCGCTTGAAAAGCAGGCGCCGCTCTGGCCGCCGGGAACCGCGCATGGCTATCACGCGCGCACCTTCGGATTCCTGGTTGATGAGACTGTGCGGCGGATCGCCGGGCAACGCGTAAGCCAGTATTGGCGCGACACATTTGCCGGGCCCCTCGGCCTGGACATTTGGATCGGGCTTCCGGAAGCGGAGAATTCTCGCACCGCAACGATCTACGCGGCCAAGGCTGGTGGCGAACAGACGCCGGTCGAATTTTACCGTGATCTCCTGACCCCGGGCACGCTGGTCCGCAAGACTTTCACTTCCCCGCACGGTCTTCACTCCATCGCCGCGATGAACACGAAAGAGAATCGCGCGACGGAGATTGTTTCGTTCAGTGGGATCGGGAGCGCCTCTTCTCTGGGGAAATTTTATGCGATGCTCGCCAACGGCGGTGAAATCGAAGGCCGGCGCTTCTTTGCGCCTGAGACAATCGCCCAGATGACCACGACTCTTGCCTCAGGCGTCGATCGCATCCTGCAAATCCCAACCGCGTTTTCCGCCGGATTCATGAAAGATTCGCCGGAAAGTGCGCGTCGGATCTTTGGCCCGTCACCTTCTGCGTTCGGGCATCCGGGAGCTGGCGGCAGCAACGCATTAGCCGATCCGGAAAACGGAATTTCGTTTGCCTACGTCATGAACCAGATGGAGCAATCGCTTTTGCCTAACGGGAAGTCGCTTAGATTGATGGATCAGATTTACAGATAGGGCGCACCTATGACGGAATCCAAACCAAGCCACTCCATGATTAGTAGGCGTGTCGCACCGTGCCTCACTGCATTTGTAATTGTCGTTTTGATGTCCGGATGCTCGACGTGCGGCACGCCGCGTTTTTCCGGTCTGCGCGAAGCTCCGAAGAGACTGGCACCCGGTGCTGCAACGTTCGTGGTCGTCCTAGCGCGTTCGCAATGGACATCTACTGGAGTCTACGCTCGACCGGGTGAGACATATCGTTTTCAGGGTCTGCCTCCTGACCGATGGTATGACTTAATCATCGTTACCAATTCGTGCGGATATCCATCGCAATCTTCGATCCAACGGAGAGCCGAGAAATGCAGACGTGTTGCTTCGGCGCCTTGGTTCGCACTATGCGCTTCGGTCGAACCCACGGGTACGCCGTTCGTCCTCTGCGGGAAAAGCGAAGTACCCATCCCGGCAAGAGGCGAAATAGGACTGTTCGCTAATGATGCTCCTGCAGCTTACTGGAATAACTTCGGCCGTCTTAAGGTCAGGATCACAAGGCTACGGTAACGGTCTGCAGCATTCTATTTTCGTTTTGGGACGAAGATCATTCACCCATCACCGTGACCACAATGTTCCGCTTGTGCGCGGCCCGGCGATGTTCGAAAAGAAAAATTCCCTGCCACGTTCCGAGCTGCATTCGTGAATCCGTGATCGGAATTACTTCGCTCGTCCGTGTGAGCGCCATGCGAATGTGTGAGGTGCTATCGTCCGGTCCTTCGTCATCGTGTTCGTAGTCCGCGTTCTCCGGGACGAGGCGCTCGAAAAATTTCTCCAGATCGCGGCGCGCGGCCGGCGCTGCGTTTTCCATGATGATGAGGCTGCAACTGGTGTGCTGAACGAAAACCGTCACAGTCCCCGCGGCAATGCCGCTGCCAGCGACGATCTCCTGGATTTGATCCGTGATTTCATATGTGCCTTTGCCTTTCGTCGAAATCGCAAGCCGTTCTGTCTGCATCTGCATGGACATCTTTCGACGCTAGCGACAGCGCGACGGTGCGCAATCGATCGGAAATTTTTGCTTCGCACCATGAAATGATGGCTGATAGTCGAGGGAACGATGTACGCCGATCTCGAGCGCATTCTCTTTGACGAATCGACGATTCATCGCCGCCTCGATGAATTGGCCGCGAGGATTGCCCAAGATTATCGCGACCGCGAACTGACGGTCATCGCCATCCTGAACGGCAGCGTGATCCTGATGGCCGATTTGCTCCGGCGCATTCCTTTGCCACTGAAATTGGATTGCCTCAGCGTGGCGAGTTACCACGGAGGAACGAAGACTACCGGCGAGCTGATTTTTCGCCAGGTGTCGCTGCCCGATATCGCGGGACGGCACGTCCTTCTCCTCGATGACATTCTCGACAGCGGCGTCACGCTGGCCACCATTCGCGAAAAAATTGAAAGCGTCGGGCCCGCCAGCGTCCGTATTTGTGTGCTGCTGGATAAAAAAAAGGCGCGTCTGCGCAAGGTCGACGCCGATTACGTCGGCTTCGAGATCGCGGATGAATTCGTGGTCGGGTACGGGCTCGATTACATGGAGCGTTATCGGAATCTGCCGTGCATCGGCGTCCTGCGAAAAGAACTAATCGCGCCCGCGGCATAAACGGAGATGAAACTGCACGTGCAGTTTTTCTCGCGGCTCCGGGAGCTGGCGGGAGTTTCGGAGATGGAACTGGAAGTCCGCGAAGGAGCGAAGATCAGCGAGCTGCTCGAGCTTCTTTATTCAGAAACCCCGGCGCTGCGCGATTGGGACAAGAGCATTCTCATCGCCGCCGGAGTCGAGTTCGTCGGCCGCGATTACATCCCAAAGCAAGGCGACAAGCTTTCCATCATGCCGCCGGTGCAAGGCGGATAAAAGTTCAGTCGCGGAAGTTTTTGAAGTTCGTGGCGACACCGAAATCGCGGCTGCGGACAAAAGCGATGACGGCCTGCAAATCATCGCGCTTCTTTCCGGTGACCCGGATCTGGCGGTCTTGGAGCTGGCTTTGCACTTTGAAGTTCTGACCTTTGATGGCGTGAATGATCTCCTTTGCTTTGTCGCCCTCGAGGCCTTGCTGGATCTTCAATTCCTGCCGGGCATGGCCCAATGGTGAAATGGCGGGCTCGACCTGCTCCACATTGCGCAAATCGACTCCCCGTTTGCCGAGCTTGCCGATAACAATCTCACGAAGACCCCGCAGCCGCGAAGCGTCCTCGGCCGTGAGCGTGATCTTCTCTTTCTCGGCCACGATCTCGGCTGTGCTTCCCTTGAAATCGAAGCGCGTCGCCAGTTCCTTGCGCGCTTGATTGAGCGCATTATCAATTTCCTGCGGGTCTACTTCGGACACGATGTCGAATGAAGGCATGGTGGGAATTTTCGATTTTGGATTTTCGATTTTCGATTGCTGAAGAACCTTGAGCCAATGCCGTTTCGATTTCTGCGTCAAGCCCGCATCCTTGCGGCGTTGCTGGTTCTGTCCGCGGTTTTTGCTTTGCCCGCCTGCAACCGCGCTGCGTCGAAGGAGGAAAAAATGCTCCGGGCCGAATTGCGCAAGACCTTGGACGAACAGAACTACGAGCGGGCCGTCGATTTGGCGCGGCGTATTTTGAAATTAAAACCGCAGGACAACGGTACGTGGGACCGGCTCGTTCGGGCGCAGTTCGGGCTGAACGACCTCGCCGCGGTGAGCCAGAGCCTGGATGATTGGCGGAACGCGGTGCCCGAGCCGTCCCTGAATCTTGACGAATACGCTGGGGATTATGCCGCGGCGAAAAAGGATGATGCCTGGGCCGTTGCCGCCTGGAAAAGGGTGGCGGCTGTCGACCCAAAAAACGTTCGGGTCCTGGAAAAGATTGCACGCCTGGAAAAGCGGCAGCAGTTTTGGACGAAAGAAGACGCGGCCTGGACCGCCTTGATCAGCGCGCAAGACAGCGCGATCCCGCGGGTCAACCGCGCGCTCTGTCGCCGGCGTCTTCATCGCTGGCATGAGGCTTTCGAAGATTTGGAGCGCGCCCAGGAGCTCGAACCGAATGACCCCGAAGTGCAGAGGGCCCGCAAACTCTTTGAGCAAATGGGAAAGTTCCTTGGGGAGATTCGGGAGCTGGACGCGGCGCTCGCCGTTACGCCAAACGATCCGGGATTGTTGGCCGACCGGGCGCTGATGTTCCTGCGTTGCGAAGATTCTGAGCTTGCGCTCGAGGATGCCGAAGCGGCGGCGAAAGCGGGGCCCTGGGCGATGCGGCCAAAGTTATTTCAAGCGATGGCACTCATCGCTCTCGGGCGCTCCGATGAATGTGAAAGGTTGGGCGTGGACCGCCGGATTCGTCTCGAGACGCTGACGCCTGAATTTCTCGAAACGATGGGCCGGCTGGATTCCGAGGTTTCGGCGGAGCGGAATAATGCCGAACTCTACGTCTCGCGGGCCTGGCAATTGAATGAGATCGGCCAGCCCATGCTTGCGCTGCAGGACGCCGAACACGCCAGCCAGCTTGACGCGAAATCCGCCAATGCCTGCGCGGAAGCGAGCTACGCCTTGAGCAAACTCGGCCGTGCGAAAGAGGCATTGCAACAGATCAAGCAGGCGACCGAGTTGGATCCGAATTTCTCCACGGCATGGCAGTACCGCGGCGAATTGGAAATGGAGCGGGGCGAAACGCTCTCGGCGATCGATTCATTTACGCGCGCGCTCGAGACGAACCAGACCGTCGTGGCGCTGCAAAAGCGGGAGCAATGTTACCGCAGGCTCGGTCTCCTGGTGAAGGCGGAGCAGGATCGAAAGGCGCAGGAAGAACTCGCGCGAACGACGAAGTGACGCGGCACTTCAGTAGCTCTTATCGATCCGGATGTTTCCGTCATCGGCTTTCAAGTCGATGACGGCCTGGGCGTCCGGACCGATCACGGTGTTCACGGAACGTATGACATCTTTGGAGCTGCTTTTCTCTCCCGCGAAAGCGTTGGCAATCCGGCCGGTGGTGGTGCTCGCATTCA
Source organism: Verrucomicrobiota bacterium (assembly GCA_039649045.1). Classification (GTDB taxonomy): domain Bacteria; phylum Verrucomicrobiota; class Verrucomicrobiia; order Chthoniobacterales; family UBA10450; genus AV80. Next base: position 36,013 of record JBBWZL010000008.1, read on the forward strand.
GCATGACCGAGGAATCGCTCGGAAGAAACGCACGGAGACTCCCGCGGGTGCTTGAAGCCTTCACGGAAAACTTGTGGTTCTCCCACCAATCATAGGCGACGTCCAGCCGTCCGGTCTCAATCGCCAATTCGAGGTCGCCAAAACAATTGTGCCCGGCGAGCCAGCCATTGACCAGATGGGCGGTCGCGCTTCCTCCGCGCAATCCTTCGACTAACACTTCGCCGTTTGTGAGATCGAGCTGGGTAATCCTAGTCGCTTGCGGCACCACCAAAATGTAATCGACCGTCCCCGAGCGATCGCTCACGGCGTTCTTTCTCGGCGGGAAAGTCGTGTTGATCGCGACACTGTTGCCGGTGGCCTTCACGTCGACCACGATTCCTTTCAAGCGCTCGGCCGTGTACGCTTTCTTGATCGCCTGGATGGAAATCTCCGCGCCCTCGCTGCCGTAAACTCGGATCGATCCATCCGAGTTGGAAATGCTGAGAGTTGCGTTGGGCTCGACGCTGTATTTTTGCTCGACGATCTCTTCCAGAACTTCGACGGCAGTAACGCTGTGCACGCAGAACAGGAGTGAAATCCCTACTGCCAGCTTATTCATACCTGAGCGCCACCATCGGATCGACCTTCATCGCGCGGCGCGCCGGAATATAGCTGGCGAGAGCGGCCGCGATGGCGACGAGTCCGACGACGCTCGCGTATGTCAACACGTCGGTCGCCTGCACACCGTAGAGCATCGACCCAATCAAACGCGTCAGACCGACCGAAGCGAGAATTCCGAAAGCCACGCCGGCCAAAACCAAAGCAAAACTCTGCCGCAATATCATTCGGAGCATATCGAGCCGTTGCCCGCCGAGCGCCATCCGAATCCCGATCTCGTGCGTGCGCTGCGACGTGATGTAAGCCATCACACCATAAAGCCCGACCATCGCCAGCAGCAGGGCCGCGCCGGCAAAGACGCCCAGCATCGCCATAGTGAAACGCCTGTGATCGAGCGAAGCCGCGACCACCTGCGTGAGGGTTTGAAATTCGACGGGCATTTCCGGATTTAACGCGCGCGCTTCCCGCCGCATCGCCGCGATGAATCCTGCCGGATCGCCCTGGCCGCGCAGCACGATGGAAAACTGCGCCGCATGGCGTGGTCGTTGCCGGTAGTTCACGTAAACGGTCGGAAGCACTTCCGCGTCCAGGCCCTCGTCATGCACATCGCCGACGACGCCCACGATGTGGAGCAAATGCAGGTCGCCGTCCATGCCCCCGAATTGAATCTGCCGGCCGATCGCGTCTTCGTTGGGCCAATACCGGCGCGCGAGTGACTCGCTGATCAACGCCGCGTGCGGCGAATCCGGACCATCGAATTCCTGGAAAAGGCGGCCGTGCAAAAGCGGAATGCCGACAGTGGAAAAATAACCCGCGCTCGCGACCCGATACTCGGCATAGCCCAGCCGGTCGCTCCCGGCGAGGGCGGAGAACTGTTTCGTCAGCTCGGCTATGTTCTTCGCCGGTTGGGTGCCGTTCTCCATAATGAACCCTCCGCTGGCGCCGCCCTCCATCGGCAGCGCATTCACTCCTCCCACGGAAATGGCACCGGGCAGCGCCTGGATTCGTTCGAGGACCTGCTGGTAAAATTGCGCGAGATGGAGAACGCCGGTCGACGAACCGTCCATCACCGGCTCGTCCGGTTGCGGCAAGGCCAGATTCATCGCGATCACTTTCTCCGGCTGGAAACCGGGATCGACTTCGAGCAAACGCTGAAAGCTGCGCCCCAGAAGTCCCGCGCCGATCAGCAGCATCAGCGTCAGTGCGATTTGCCCGACAATAAGAAAATTTCGCACCCGCGAGCCGGACCGGCTGATCGATGCTCCCCGACTCGCAAGCTCATCCTGCAAACGCGATCGCGAAGCACTCGCGAGCGGGACGAGACCAAGAACGAGACCGAGGATAAACGAGATTGCCACGGAAAACGCGAGGACCGACCCGTCGACGCCGATCTGCCCGACGCGTGGAAGATTACCGTGGTAAAAACCGACGATCAGGCCCACGCCCCAGAGCGCGAAAAGCGTTCCGAGGGCACATGCGAGAAGCGTGAGCAGCAGTGTCTCGATGATGAACTGGCGCGCAAGTCGCATGCGGGAAGCACCCAGGGCTGCGCGCAACGCCACTTCCTTGCGCCGCGCATTCGCGCGCACGAGCAAAAGATTCGCGACGTTCGAGCAAGCGATCACGAGGAGCAACGCGACCGCTCCACAGAGCAACCACAGCGCGCTCCGGACGTCTCTTACCATTCGCTCTCGCAACGGCGTAAGCCCGAAGCTGGCCGCGTCCGTATCGTTGCCATGCTCGCGCTTGAGCTGTTGGCCGATCGATGCGATCTCGGCGCGCGCCTGCTCGAAGGAAACCCCGTCGCGCAGGCGGGCGGCGACGCGCCAGTTATGGCCAGTGCGGGAAGGATTCGGCGGAAAAATTTTAGCTGGAAACCAGATATCGATGCGCGGCGGAAATTCTACATCCGGGGGCAGCACGCCGATAACGGCGAAGCTGTGATTTTGAAAACGCAGCGTCGCGCCCTCGAGATTCGTGCGGCCAGCGAGAACGCGTTTCCAAAAACTGTGACTTACCACCACAGCTTCATTGTTTGTCTCAGCGGAAAAAAGACGCCCCATCGCCGGTGCCACGCCGAGCACCCGAAAGAAATCCTCGGAGACCGCGCAAGTATTGGTGCGAACCGGTTCACGTCCACCGGCCACGGCGGCGTCGATAGTGCCGGTATATTTCGCTATCGCCGCGAAGCTCCGGCTGCGAGTCTGAACGTCTTCGAAGTTCGGCTCGGCCACGGGCATTCCCTTGCCCTTCTCGTCGAGCTCGCGCAGCTCGACGATTCGCTCCTGATTCGGATAGGGCAACGGCCGCAAAAGAACGGCGTCGAGCACGCTGAAGATGGTCGTGGAAGCACCGATGCCGAGGGCGAGGGTGAGGACCGCGACGACGGTGAATGCGGGCGATTTGGCGAGGGTGCGGAAGGCGTATTTGAGATCATTCATAACGAAGCGCGACCATCGGATCGACTTTCATAGCGCGGCGCGCGGGGATGTAACTAGCGAGCAATGCGGCCGCGCCTAACAAGAGCACGACGCTCGCATATGTGAGGACATCGTTCGCGCCGACGCCGTAGAGCAGACTCGCGAGCAACCGCGTGACGCCAAACGATGCGACCAATCCGATCGCGATGCCGATCCCGACGACAGTGAGGCTCTGCCGCAACACCATCCCGAGCATGTCACGACGTTGCGCGCCGAGAGCCATGCGAATGCCGATCTCGCGTGTGCGCTGCGTAACCGAGTAGGCGATGACTCCATAAATGCCGATCGCGGCCAGGAGTAGTGCGGTGCCGGCGAAAACGCCTAATAACAGCATGTTGAAGCGCGGGCGGGCCAGCGTTTCGCTGATGAGCGATTGCATTGGATCGATGTGGCTCAGGAACACATCGGGATCCTGCTCGCGGAAGACGCTGCGTATAGCCGAGTGAATGCCAGAGAGATTTTCATTCGCAGTGCGAAAGACGAGCCAGAGTTGGCGCGAAGGCGATTGCGCGAATGGTCGGTAAATTCCGGGTAGCGTTGGAACGCCAATCTGGCTTTGTTTGGTGTCGCCGACCACGCCGATGATCTCGAGCGAATTGATCTCACCCTTCTCGCCGTCAAACAAAATGTGTTGCCCAATTGGATCGCGATCGGGAATGAAGCGCCTGACGAATGTTTCATTCACCATCGCGACGTGCGGCGCGTTTTCGTTGTCGCGTGGTTCGAAATCGCGGCCCGCGCGCAGCGGAATGCGCACGGTGCGGAAGTATCCCGGGGTGGTGAGCACGTGCGACGCGGCGGGATGATTGCCGGGCCCCAAATCTGGCGCGAACTGCATTCGGAAGGTTGCGTCATCCTCGCCGCTAAACGGCGCGGGATTCACACCGACGACCGATTCAAGGCCGGGAAGCGCGGCGAGCTTCGGAAGGATCTGCTCATAAAACGCTCGCTGCTTTTGTGCTTCGGGATACGTCGCGCGAGGCAATGCTTCGTTAATGACGAGCAGCCGCGTCGGATCGAAGCCGACATCCGTCGCCTGCAAATTGAAGAAACTGCGGATGAGCAAGCCGGCGCCGGCCAGCAACAAGAGCGAGAGCGAGATCTGTGAGACGACGAGCCCCGCGCGCATCCGCGTGCCGTGCAGACCGCCGGTCGAACCTTTCGCACCTTGTTGCAACACATTGGTCAGGTTGCCGCGCGAGACTTGCAGGGCGGGCCCGAGGCCGAAGAGCAACGTGCTCAAAATCGCGAGCGCGAAGGTGAATGCGCTGACGCCGAGGTTGATGTGAACCTCGGAAAGCCGCGGGACGTTGCGCGGACCATATGCGCCTAACAACTGGATGCTGGCCCACGCGAGTAACAAACCGCCGGCACCACCGAGCAGCGCGAGCAACAGACTTTCGACGAGCAATTGCCTAACGACTGCTCCGCGACTCGCCCCAAGCGCCGTGCGAATCCCGATCTCACGCGCGCGCGTGGCGGCACGCGCGAGGAGCAGATTGGCCACGTTCGCGTACGCGATGAGCAGCACGAGCGCAACCGCGCCCGATAAAACCAGAAGTGCGGGCCGGACATTGCGGACGGTATCCTGCAACAACGGCACGACCGCCGCGCTTCGATCGGTGTTTGTATCCGGATATTGTTGCTCAAGCTGACGCGCGATCGTTTTCAACTCCGCGTCCGCCTGCGAGACCGTCACGCCTGGCTTCAGCCGCCCAATTAGCTGGGCATTGTGCGCGCCGCGCTGCACTGGGGCGTTCGGATAGAGAAGCTTGAGCGGCATCACAAAATCGCTCGCCTCCCAATGCGCTGGAAATTTCCAGCCAGCCGGCATCACGCCGAGAACGGTGAACTTCCCCGCGCGCATCGTGACCTGGCGCCCGACGATCCCCGGATCGCTCGCAAACGCGCGCCTCCATAGATTGTAGCTAATCACCACGACGTTCGGCGCGCTGGGTTTCGCTTCCTCCGCGGTGAATCCGCGACCAAGGCTCGGCGCGACACCGAGCGTCTCGAAGAAATCGCCATCGACCGCGACGCCATCCAATTCCTGCGCTTCACCCGCATCGGTCAACACCGTCCACGCGCCGCTGTAGGCCGCGATCGCGCTGAAGCTGCGGTTTTGTGCACGGAAATCGAACATGTCCGGAAGCGACTCGCTCTGGCGCGCATTCGCGTCCCGCGCTGACGCGCCCCAGATCATGACGAGCTGCTCCGATGCGGGAAACGGCAACGGCCGCAGCAGGACGGTTTCGACCACGCTGAAGATCGCGCTCTTGGCGCCGATCCCGAGCGTGAGCGTGGCAATGGCGATGATACTGAAGGTCGGCGACTTCAGCAGCATCCGAACTGCGTAACGCAGCTCATTCATAACGCAGCGCCACCATCGGATCGACCTTCATGGCGCGGCGGGCGGGGACGTAACTGGCGAGCAAGGCCGCGGCTCCCAGCAGCGTGATGACGACCGCATAGATCGAGAAGTCGTTGGCACCGACGCCATAGAGCAACGTCGCCATCACTCGCGTCGCACCGAGCGCGACCAGGAAGCCAATCGCTATGCCGATTGCCACCAAACTCAGACTCTGGCGAAGGACCATGCCGAGCATCTGGGTTTTCTGCGCGCCAAGCGCCATCCGAATCCCGATCTCTCGCGTGCGTTGAGTGACGCTGTAGGCGATCACGCCATAAATGCCGATCGCGGCGAGGATCATCGCCACAGCGGCGAAGACCGCGAGGAGCATCATGTTGAAACGCGGCTGGGCCAGATGGGTCGCGAGAAAATTTGTCATCGGCTCGAGCGTCGGGACGTACAAGTCCTTGTCGATTTCGCGAATGGCGCGTTTCACATCGGCGCCCAGGCCGATGAGATTCGCGGAGCTGACCCGCAGCACGATATCGAGACTGCGCCCCGCGTCCTGCGCGAACGGCACGTACATTTCGGGGCCCTGAGGCTCGGCGAGCGAATCGTGCCGCGTATTGGCGACGATACCGACCACCTCGTGAGTGTTGAACTTATTTTGGGGTTGATCGATCATCACCTGCTGACCGATCGGGTTCTTCCCTGGGAAATGTTTCTGCGCAAAGGCTTCGTTGATGATGACTACAAGCGTTGAATCTTTGGTGTCCGAGCGATTAAAGTCGCGTCCTTGCAGGATCGGGATCTTCATCGCCTTGAAATAATCCGGCTTAACCAGCAGGTAGCTCGCGCCGGGATGATTTCCTCGCGGCAACGGCGCGGCGCCGCTTGGCATGAAGGAAGAGCTGCGCTGGTTTTGACCCAGCGGCAACGGATTCACGCCGCCCGCCGTTTCCACACCGGGAATCGCCGCCAGCTTTTCCATGATCAGATCGTAAGTGCGGATTTGCTGGTCAATCTCCGGGTAACGAATCCGCGGCAGACTGATCGACAACGTCATGACCCGGACTGGATCGAAGCCTGGATTGGTGGCGCGGAGATTGAGGAAGCTTTTGATCAACAGGCCGGCGCCGGCGAGAAGGAGCAACGAGAGAGAGACCTGTGAGACGACGAGAAATGCCCGGAGCCGATTTGTATGGAGTCCGCCGGTCGATCCTTTCGCACCTTGCTGGAGAGAATCGTTCACGTTGGGTCGCGAGACTTGGAGCGCGGGAATGAGACCGAAAAGCAGCGTACTCCCAATCGCGAGCACAAACGTAAACGCGCAAACGGTCGTGTTCACTTTGATCTGGCCCAGGTGCGGTAACCCTTGGGCACCCGCGGCGCCGAGCAGATCGACGCCCCACCCTGCCAGAAGCAAGCCGGCGCCTCCACCCAGAACTGCGAGTAACAAGCTTTCGCAAAGCAATTGACGAACAACGAGCGCGCGACTCGCGCCGAGCGCGGTTCGAATAGCGATCTCGCGACTGCGCGAGGCCGCCCGCGCCAGAAGAAGGTTCGCCACATTCGCGCACGCGATGAGCAGGACGAGGGCAACCGCACCGAGAAGGACCATCAGCGCCGGCCTCACTTCGCCTACGACGTCCGAATGCAGGGTCACGACGGAGGTCCCGACGAAGTTCATGTTCGTATCCGGATATTGCTTCGAGAGCCGGCTCGCGATTGCAGTCAACTCCGCTTCTGCCGTCTTGAGGCCAACCCCCGGCTTGAGCCGGCCGACCACGGTCAAAAAGTGAGAGCCCCGGTTACTCAGGTACTGCTGTCCGAGATACTCGAGCGGCAGCGCGTACTCGATGTGTTCGTCCTCGACCGGAAATTTCCAGCTCGGCGGCATCACGCCGATCACGGTATGCGGGCGCCCAGAAAGGCTGACCTTCTGGCCAATAATCTTTGGATCGCCTCCGAACGCACTTTTCCAAAGCGGATAAGTCAGAACGACGACGCGGTCCGCTTCGTTCTTCGCGTCTTCCTTGGTGAATCCGCGACCGAGCAACGGCTGGACCCCGAGGACATCGAACACCTCCGGCGTAATCGCGATCCCTTCGAGCGCCTTGGCATCTTCAGTGAGCGATAACGTCCCACCGGTCCGGGTGTAGGAGGCCATTGCGGCAAAGCTCTGGCTTTGATCGCGCAAGTCCACGTAGTCGGGAAAGGAGTGGACGTTCCCGCGCACGCGCCCGCTGTCGTTTGCGTAGCGCCCCCAGACGTGAACAATCTCGTCCGGGTTCTTGAACGGGAGCGGCCGGAGCAGCACGGTATCGATCACGCTAAAGATGGCGCTGTTGGCGCCGATGCCGAGCGCGAGGGTGAGGATGGCAATGACTGCGAACACTGGAGCTTTGATCAGCATTCGCAGGGCGTATTTCAGGTCGGTTAGCATAAGATTCTTTCGCTAGGTATCAGATGATGAGGTTGTCGCGATGGATGAGGAAAATGCTTATCACGGTCTTACTCGTGCCTAAGTGCAACCATTGGATCGATCTTCGTCGCGCGTGACGCGGGCAACCAGCAAGCGATCAGCGCCACTGACAGCAACAAGAAGGCGCTCATCGCAAACGTCAGCGGATCAGTAGCGCTGATGCCGAAGAGCAAACTTTGCAGCAGTCGTGTGACTGCTAAGGCGCCAAGCAGTCCCAGGGCAATGCCGGCCGCGCCTAATTTCAGCCCTTGCCACAAAACCAATTTAACGACCGCGCTCGTCTGTGCGCCGAGCGCAAGGCGAATGCCGAGTTCGCGCGTCCGCTCCGTGACACTTCCAGAGAGCACCCCGTAAATGCCAATGACCGCGAGCACGAGCGCAACGAGGCCGAATGCCTCGAACAGAATCAACGCGAACCGGCGCTCGGTGGCTGTGGCAGCAAGCAACCTCTCCATGGTTGCGACTCGGATGATCGGCTGATCCTTGTCCACTGCCCAGATCGCCCGTCTGATGGCTGGAGCTAGCGTTGCCGCATCGCCCTGAGCGCGGACAACAAGCGACATCGTGTTGTCCGGGAAGTACCACTGCATTTGCGTGCTATAAACAGCATCCGTTTCGCTCCGCGCCAAAGAGGCCTGCTTCACGTCGCCGACGATGCCGACAATGGTGAACCACGGCATGTCGGTCGGACCGACGTGAACCCGCCGGCCGATTGGATCTTGATTGGGGAACATACGCTGGGCCAGCGATTCGCTGATTACTAGCGCGAGCGGTGCGCCCGCCGTGTCGTGCGCGTTGAGGAGGCGGCCGCGACGCAGTGGGAGGTCGATTGTTTCAAAGTAGCCCGGGCTTACCGCATAACGAAACACGTTATAGGCTGCTTTCGGATCGTTGCCCTCAGAAATGCCGTACTCGTCGTCATCGCCGCTAAGCGGCAACTGACTGGTAAAGGCTGCGCTCATGACGCCGGGCACTTGCCGGACCGACTCCAGGGCTTGCGCGAAGAAATGGTCGTTACTCTCCTTGTTGAAGCGGCGATCCGAGGCATGCACTTGCATTGTGAGCAGGCCGCTGGCGTTAAAGCCTGGATTAATCGCAAACAAGTGATTGAGCCCGCGCCACAACAAGCCCGCGCTGACCAAGAGCACCAGCGCAAGCGCGACCTCTGCGACGACCAGCGCGCGGCGCGTCCATTGATGTCCGCCGAAAATCCGGGATGAGCTTTGTTGTAGATCGATTTGCAGGTTGTCGCGCGATATGTGCAGCGCCGGAATCAGGCCGACCAACACGCCGACGAGTGCGCTACTGCCGAGGGCAAACAGGAAAATGGTCCGATCCAGCCCAATAGCCTCCGCGCGCGGCAAGCCCGGCGGACTGAGCGCCCTAAGCGCATCCACTCCGAACGCGGCCAGGACTAATCCGACTGCGCCACCGGCGAACGCCAGGAGCAAGCTCTCGATCAAGACTTGCCGGATGAGTTGTCCGCGCCCTGCGCCCAAAGCCGCGCGGACCGCGAACTCGCTCCGACGCTGCGCACCACGCGCTAACAGCAGATTGGTCACGTTCACTCCCGCAATCACGAGCAGCAACGCAACCGCGCCGAGGACCGCAACGAGGGCCGGCTTGATGCTGCGCGTGACCTCATCCTGGAGCGAAGCGATGACGAACTTAACGTTCGGGCCGTAAGTCTCCGGTCGCCGTTCTTGCAAGACAGCATGGGCAAGCGCATCGATCTCTCGCGTCGCTTGCTCTAAGCTGATGCCAGGTTGGAGTCGTCCTACCGTGCGCAGATGGTGTCCCCAGGCTGTGCCTAGGGACATATCGTACTGGAGCGGTGTCCACAGTTCGGCCGAAGGAGCCAGCACATTGTCGAACCCCGGCGGCATCACGCCGACAATGGTGTAAAGCTTGTCCTCGAGCGTGATTTGCCGGCCAATCATCGAAGGGTCAGCGCCGAAACGCCGCCGCCACAAGCCGTCGCTGATGATCGCTACGTTGGGCCCGTGGAGTTGATCGTCGGCCGTTTGGAAATCGCGACCCAATAGTGGTGCCACGCCCAGCACACTGAAAAAGCTCGCGCTCACGCGCTGGCCCTCGAAGCGCTCGGGCTCATTGGGACCGGTCAGAGTTGGTCGCCAAGGCTTGAACACAGCCATGGCAGCGAGTGAGTGCTGCCGTTCCAAGAGTCCCTGATAGATGCCGAACGTGCCCGCGCCACGCGACCCGTCGCCATGCAACTCCAGCAACGTGACGACTCGATCGGCGTGCGGATAGGGCAAGGACTCAAACAGAGTGGGCTTTACCGCACTGAAGATCGCCGTGTTCGCGCCGATCCCGAGCGCAAGTGTGAGGATGGCGACAACGGAAAACACCGGCGCTTTGAAGAGCATTCGCACGGCGTATTTCAGGTCGGTTAGCATGAGATGAGGTCCACCGGTTGCGTTTCGTCAAACCACGAAGCCATCGCGCAGCTGGATGATGCGATTCCCGTAGGCCGCGTTTACATCGGAGTGGGTCACTTGAATGATCGTGGTCCCACCCGCGTTCAAGGTCTTGAACATCTCCATGATCTCCTTGCCCTGATCGGAATGGAGGTTGCCCGTCGGCTCGTCGGCCAGGATCAGCTTCGGGTTCGCGATCATCGCGCGGGCGATGCTGACAAGCTGCTGCTGTCCGCCGGAGAGCTGGCGCGGATAAAGGTCTTTCTTCCCGACGATGTGAAACTTATCCAGCGTGTCGCAGACGATGGAATCGCGCCCCGCCTTGTTCACGTGCCGATAGGAGAGCGGGATGTCGAGGTTCTCGTAAACGGTGAGGTCGTCGAGCAGATGATACGCCTGGAAAACGAAGCCGATCTTCTCGTTGCGCAAGGTGGCACGCTCTTTCGGTTTCAAATTGTGGACGGCAACGTCCTCGAAGAAATATTCGCCGCTCCAGGCGTGGTCGTGCATGCCGAGGACATGGAGGAGCGAGGACTTTCCCGCGCCGGAGGGCCCCATGATGGAAACGAAATCGCCTTCGTTCACCTCCAGGTTGATATCGCGAAGGACGTAAAAGAATTTGCCCTTCGCGAGAGGGTAAAAACGTTCGAGGTGTTTTAGCGTGATCATAGACATAAGGAGTTAGCTCTGCGCCAGAGCGCGGGTGGGATCAAGTCGGGCCGCGCGCCGCGCCGGCAAATAACAGGCGAGCAGGGCTACGAACAGGAGTAGGAACGGAATGGCAACGAACGTTGCCGGGTCGGTCGCCGTCACGCCATAAAGCAGGTTCCCGATGACGCGGGTAAGCGCGAACGCACCGGCCAGGCCGACGATTACGCCAATCACGGTCAGAGCCATGCCCTGCCGGATCACCAGCGCGAGCACGTCAGATTTTTGCGCGCCCAAGGCCATCCGCAGGCCAATTTCCTGAGTGCGCTGAGTGACCGAGTAGGCCATCACGCCGTAAATGCCGATCGCGGCAAGAAGCAGGGCCGCGCAGGCAAAGACGGCGAAAAGCTGCGTCGAAACGCGCCGCGTGCCTAACGAGTTCATCACGACGTCGTCCATCGTGCGGACGCTGTAGACCGGCTGGTCTTTGTCGAGCGCCTGCACTTCGCGTCGAAAGGTGGTGGCGAAGGCGGCCGGATCGCCGGCGGTTCGAATCACCATCGCCATGAAATTCCACTGAGAGTCCTGGGCGTGCGGGACGTAATTTTGCGCGCCGCTCTCTCCGGTGAGAGAGCCCGTCTTCGTGTCGCCGACCACCCCAACGATTTCGCGCGGGAATTTTTCGTCGCGCCAGATGCTGAGGCGCTTGCCGATCGCGTCCACGGGCGAACCGAAGTGACGTTTCGCCGCGGATTCGTTGATGATGACGACTTTTGGCGCTTCGGCGTTATCGCGTAATTCGAAGGTGCGTCCGGCCAGGAGCGGGATTTGGAGCGCACGAAAATAATCACCGGTGATTGGGGAGTAGCTCGCGTCGAAGGCTTCATCCACGGTCAGCGGCCGGCCTTCCGGGATAAAAGAGCGCCCAATGCCGTAGCCACTGGCACCGAGCGGCAAGTTGATCGCGCCGCCCACGGCCTGCACGCCCGGGGAGGCTTCGACCCGTTCTTTCAGCTGCCGGAAAAATTCCACGAACCCTTGATCTTTGTACTTCGCGCCGGGCAACGCCACCATAGCCATCAGGACATTGTGCTGATTGAAGCCGGGCCGCACCTCCTGGAGACGCAGGAAGCTCTTGATGAGCAATCCAGCGCCGACCAGCAACACGAGTGAGAGAGCGACTTCGCCGATCAACAACAGGCTGCGCGCGCTCGTCCGGCGATGTCCTTCGGCGCTGCGCCCGCCCTCCTTCAGGGCGCTGGTGACGTCGAGCTTCGAAGCTTGCAGCGCCGGGACGATGCCGAAAAGAATTCCGGTGAGGGCCGAGACGCCGAGCGCGAACGTCAGGACGCGATAATCGATTCCGACCTGGTCGAGCCGCGGTGCGCCCTCGGGAACCATCGACATCAGCAGATCGGTTAGCCAAATGCTGAGAAGGAGTCCTGTAATCCCGCCTATCGCCGAAAGCAGAACGCTCTCCGTGAGCATCTGCCGCAGGACGCGACCGCGGCTCGCGCCCATCGCCGCTCGGATCGCAATTTCCTTTTGCCTCGCGGCACTTCGAGCGAGGAGCAGATTGGCCACGTTCGCGCAGGCAATAACCAGCACGAACCCGACGGCGCCGAGGAGCACGAGGAGGGACGGCTTCACTTCGCGAACAAGCCGCTCGTGGAGAGTCGCAAGATTCGCATCCCAGCCTTTGTTCGTCTCGAAAAACTGCTTGGTGAGCTGCGCGTTGATGGCGCTAATGCGAGTCTGCGCCTGCTGCAGATCGACGCCGGTATTCAGACGGGCGATCGCTGACCACGAGCGGTTGTCGCGCGGTTCTTTTGAGAGATCGACCGCGCTCGTCACCCAAATTTGAGTTTGTTCCGGGAATTCAAATCCTGACTGCATCACACCGATGACAGTGATGGGTCGTGAACTGATCTGGACCTGTTTCCCGATGATGGCGGGGTCGGAACCAAACCGGCGCTTCCACAATCCGTTGCTGATGATCGCGACGTTTATCGTCCCAGGTTTGTCGTCTTCGGGAACGAACGTTCGCCCGAGAACAGGCTGGACACCGAGCACAGAGAAAAACCCGCTGGTCACGCCTGCGCGAGGAACACGCTCAGGCTCGGCCCCATCGGCACCAAGGTTGGCGTTCCCGGTCCAGAAAGCAGCTGTGCTCGCGAACAGATCCGTTTGTTGCGACCACTCGGTAAAATCCGGGAACGAGATGTTGCTGTCGGTGATTCCTTGCGTCGGATTCCTGCCTTCAAAGTAGATGATGCGTTCCGCGTCCGGGAACGGGAGCGGCCGAAGAAGGACGCCGTTCACCAGACTGAAGATGGCGGTGTTGGCGCCGATCCCGAGACCGAGCGCGATCACGGCGACGGCCGTGAAGCCTTTATTCTTGAGAAGCATGCGGAATCCGTAGCGAATGTCTTGAAGGAGAGTGCTCATAAGGTGTCGCGGTTGATTGGTTGGCCGGCCTTCATCACGAAGGTCACTTTTTGCAATGCATTCAGGTCGTCTAAAGGATTGCCCTCGACGGCGATGATGTCGGCGCGGGCGCCGCTCTTGAGGGTCCCGATCTGGTTCGCGAGGCCGACAGCGACCGCGGCTTGAGTGGTCGCGGCGCGAATCGCATCGATCGGCTTCAGTCCCAAGGCGGCGAGCTCGAGGAATTCTTTGGCGTTGTTACCGTGGCGAATGACTCCGGCGTCCGTGCCGAAAGCGATGGGGAGCCCGTCGCGAACAGCGCCAGCCAGATGGGCGCGCAGTTTTTCATACAGGTTCGCGTCCGCATTTTTCTTCAGCGAAAAGAGCGTCGGAAGCTGGAAGATATGGCGCTGCGCCATCTCGGCGACAGTTGCTTTCGAGGTGAATCCGCCGTGGACAATGAGATCCGCACCGTGTGTGATCGAGGCCGCAATCGCGCGTTCGCTGATGGCGTGAACGGCGACGCGACGTTTGAGTTTGTGCGCTTCATCGATCGCGGCGCTCAATTCCTCTTCCGAAATCTCACAGGTGTCGGGCTTTTCCGCAGCCTGGGGGAGCCAGCCGGAAGCGCAGACCTTGATCAGGTCGGCGCCTTCATCGGCGTCTTTCTTCACCCGAGCTCGAAAAGCATCCGCGCCTTTGACACCGATACCCTGGAAATCGCAGGTGCCTCCGCTCACACCGAGCCACAGGCCGGAAGCGACCACATGCGGGCCGGGAAATTTTCCCTCGCGGATGGCGTTTCGGATTTTGATGTTGTCGTACGTAACCGCGCCGAGATCCTGGACAGTTGTGAAGCCGGCTTTGAGCGTCGCGCGCGCGTTCGCTTCCCCGTTGCCCGCGAGCGTCAGGTGGACGTGGGCGTCGATCATGCCGGGCATGAGAGTGACGTCGCCGAGATCGGTCTGCTCACCCTCCGGCTTCACCCCTCCCTTACGACCGACCGCGGTAATCCGGTCGCCCTTCACGATGACCAGGCCGTTCTCGATAATTGCGCCGCGTTCGACATCGAGAACTCGTCGAGCCGTCAGGGTGCGCGTTTCATCGGCATAGGCCGTGGCTATGGAGAGGACAAGCGCGGCGAAGGTTACCACCCAAGGAAGGGCGCTTTCGAAACCGCCCTGTTTTCGACGGCGGTTTGTAAACCGCCGCTCCTTGGTTTTGTCTTCGACCTTCATGTTCTGGCCAATGCTTTGATGGGATCGAGTTTTGCGGCGCGGCGCGCCGGGATGTAGCAGGCGAGGAAGGAAACGGCGGCGAGCAGAAGTGGAATCCAGAGAAACGTGGTGGGATCAGTCGCACCAACCCCGAATAAGAGACTGGCGAGGAGCCGCGTGAGAGTGAAGGCGCCTACGAGCCCGACCACGACGCCGATTACGGTCAGCGTCATGCCCTGGCGGATCACGAGCGCGAGGACGTCCGATCTCTGGGCACCGAGCGCCATGCGAATGCCAATTTCCTGAGTGCGTTGCGTGACCGAGTAAGCCATCACGCCGTAAATGCCGAGCGCGGCGAGGAGCAAAGCGGCGCAGGCAAAAACCGCAAAGAGCTGCATCGACACGCGCCGCGTGCCTAACGAGTTCGCGACGACGTCGTCCATCGTGCGGACGTTGTAGATTGGCTGGTCCTTGTCGAGCGCCTGCACTTCGCGTCGCAAAGTGGTGGCGAAGGCGGCCGGGTCGCCGGCCGTCCGAATCACGAGCCCCATGAAATTCCAGTGCGAGTCCTGGGCGTGTGGAACGTAGATTTGCGCGCCCCCCTCACCGGTTAGAGAACCGGTCTTCGTGTCCCCGACGACACCGATGATTTCGCGCATGAATTTCTCATCGCGCCTCTGACCTCGGAAAGCAGACCAGACGCTGAGGCGTTTGCCGATCGCGGCTCCGGCCGAGCCGAAGGAACGCTTCGCGGTGGTTTCGTTGATGATTACCACCTTCGGCGCGTCAGCATTGTCGCGAGGTTCGAAGGTGCGTCCGGACAGGAACGGTATTTGGAGCGCGCGAAAATAATCGCCCGTGATGGTGGAGAACATCGCGTCTTTCGCTTCATCCACTGTGGGCGGCCGGCCTTCCGGAATAAACCCGCGTCCGATCCCATAACCACTCGGGTTAAGCGGAAGATTGACGCTGCCTCCCGCCGCTTGCACGCCCGGCACCGCTTCCAGCCGTTCTTTCAGTTGCCGGAAAAATTCCACGCACTGCTGATCGTCTTTGTATTTCGGACCCTGCAACGCCAGGTTCGCGGTGAGAACATTGTGCGCGTTGAAGCCGGGCCGCACCTCCTGAAGACGGAGGAAGCTCTTGATGAGCAATCCAGCGCCGACCAGCAGCATCAGCGAGAGGGCGACCTCACCAATCAACAGGAGGCTGCGCGCGCTGGTGCGGCGATGTCCCTCGCCGCTGCGTCCGCCTTCTTTCAATGCGCTGGTGAGGTCGAGCTTCGAGGCTTGGAGCGCGGGAACGATGCCGGAGAGAATGCCGGTAAGCGCCGAGACGCCGAGAGCGAACGTCAGGACGCGATAATCAATCCCGATCTGTTCGAGCCGCGGTGCGCCTTCGGGCAACATCGACATCAGCAGATCGGTTAACCAAATACTGAGGACGAGTCCCGCGATTCCGCCGATCGCCGAGAGCAGAATGCTCTCCGTCAGCATTTGCCGCAGAACGCGCGTGCGGCTCGCGCCCATCGCCGCTCGGATCGCAATTTCCTTTTGCCGCGCGGCGCTGCGGGCGAGGAGGAGATTGGCCACATTCGCGCAGGCAATCAGTAGCACGAATCCGACGGCGCCGAGGAGCGCAAGGAGGGATGGTTTTACCTCGCGAACAAGCCGTTCGTGGAGCGTCGAAAGGTTCACGTCCCAACCTTTATTCGTCTCGGGAAACTGCTTGGCGAGCTGCGCATTGATGGCGCTGAGACGAGTCTGCGCCTGCTTCAGATCGATACCGGTATTCAGCCGCCCGATCGCCGACCACACACGGTTATCGCGCGGTTCATCCGAGAGATTGACCGCGGTCGGCACCCAAACTTGGGTTTGCTCCGGGTATTCAAACCCCGAGGGCATCACGCCGATGATCGTGAGAGGTCTTGCGCTCATCTGGACCTGTTTCCCCACGATGGCCGGATCAGATCCGAAGCGGCGCTTCCATAAGCCGTGGCTGATGATCGCGACGCTTTGCGGCCACCCTTTGTCGTCTTCGGGAACGAACGTTCGCCCGAGAACAGGCTGCACCCCGAGCACGGAGAAGAACCCGGTCGTCACACCGGCGCGCGGCACGCGTTCCGGCTCCGCCCCATCCGCGCCAAAGTTGGCGGTACCGGTCCAGTAGGCGGCGGTGCTCGCGAAGAGATCGGTTTGTTGCGACCAATCAGTAAAGTCGAGAAACGAGATGTTGCTTTCGGTAATGCCCGCCGCCGCAGGATTTTTTCCTTCGAGGTAAACGATGCGTTCCGCGTCCGGGAAGGGAAGCGGACGCAGGAGGACGCCGTTCACCAGGCTGAAGATCGCAGTGTTGGCGCCGATCCCGAGGCCAAGAGCGAGCACGGCGACAGCGGTGAAGCCTTTGTGCTTAAGCAGGATCCTGAATCCGTAGCGAATGTCTTGCAGGAGTGTGTTCATGTCCGCGCGAGAGCCTTGATGGGATCGAGCTTTGCGGCGCGGCGCGCCGGAATGTAGCAGGCGAAGAACGACACGGAGCCAAGCAGAATCGGAATCCAGAGGAACGTGACGGGATCGGTGGCGCCGACGCCGAAGAGCAAACTGGCGAGCAATCGCGTAAGCGCGAACGCGCCAAGCAATCCAATCACGATGCCGACAACCGTCAGCGTCATGCCCTGCCTGACGATCAGGTTGAGGACATCTCGGGTTTGCGCGCCGAGAGCCATCCGAATACCGATTTCATGAGTGCGCTGCGAAACCGATTGAGCGAGGACGCCGTAAATTCCGATCGCCGCCAGGATCAGCGCGAGCCCCGCGAAGACGCCGAGGAGGAACATCGAGAAACGCCGCAACGACATCGAATCGGAGACGAGTTGTTCCATGGTTTCGATGTTGAAAACCGCCTGATCTTTATCGAGCGCAAGAATCTCGCGGCGGACGGCGGCGACCATCGTCGAAGACTCGACCGCGCTCCGCACCACCAGCGTCACGGCCGTGGTGGGAAATTGCGCCAGCGTTTCGTACATCGCCGTCGGCGCCGCCTTATCCAGTCCGTATTGTTTTACATCCTGGACAATGCCCACCACCGTGCGCCAGGGCCGCTGTTCGCCACTCGAGTTGTAAAAGCGAACGCGCTTGCCGATCGGGTCGTCGCCGGGCCAAAGCTTGCGCGCCATGGTCTCGCTCACGAGCACGACCAGCGGCGCGTTCTCGTTGTCCTGCGCAGTCAGAGCGCGGCCGCGGAGCAGCGGGATCGACATCGCCCGCAGATAATCCGGCGACACCATATAGTTATCGACGTCGGGGTATTCCCCCGGCGCTTTTGGTTGCCCTTCCACCTCGACCGTGCGCCGATCGAAATTCGCACTGACCGGCAGCACGCTCGTCACGGCGGCCGTTTCCACGCCGGGAATCGCCTGGATGCGTTCCAGCATCCGGTCGAAAAAGGGAATGCCGTCGGCATTCTTCGGATATTTCGCGCTCGGCAGCCAGACATTCATGGTCACGAGCCGGTCCGGTTTGAAACCAGGATCGACGCTGCGCAGTCGGACGACGGTCTTGATGAGCAGGCCCGCGCAAATCAGGAGAACGAGCGCGAGCGCCACCTCCGCGATCACGAGCACGCTCCGCAACGGACTGCGAGTCGAAGCCGCGCCGGATTGGCGTCCGCCGTCGGAAAGAGTTTCGTTCAAGTTCGGCCGGGCCGCTCGCCAGGCCGGCACGATCCCGAACAGGACGCCGGTCAACACCGAGATGGTCGCGGTGAAGATCAGGACCGTTCGATCGATCTCGATGTGTCCGAGCATCGGGAGCAATTTTGCCGCGGCCGTTTCGATCAAGGTCGTGCCCCAAACCGCGCCGAGAATTCCAAGCGCTCCTCCGGCCAGCGCCAGCATCAGACTTTCGGTGAGAAACTGCCGGACCAATCGGTCGCGACCTGCGCCAAGCGCGGCACGGATCGCGATCTCCTTGTGGCGCGCCATCGAACGCGCCAGCAACAAATTTCCAACGTTCGCGCAAGCGATGAGCAACACGAATGCGACGGCCCCGAAGAGCATCAGAAGCGCGGGTCGGAGTTTGCCGACCAAATCCTCGCGCAGCGTGACTAGATGAATGCCGCTGTTCGCGTTATCGTTCGGATGTTCCTGCGTAAGCTGCCGCGCGATCAGATTCATTTCCGTCTGCGCCTGTTCGAGCGTGAGGCCCGGCTTCAATCGAGCGATCGCGCGCAGATGGCGGCTGGCGCGGTCCTTCTCGGCTGGCTGCTCCGCGACGGGCCGGTAAAATTCCGCGCGCCAGTTCAGCAGTCCAACGGGCAGCGATTCGAAATCGGCCGGCATGACGCCGACGACGGTGTAGGTACGCGCGCTCAGCTTGATGGTCTGGCCAACGATGTTTGGGTCGCCGCCGAAACGTCGCTGCCATAAGCCGTAGCCCAGGACGACCACCAGATCTTTTCCCTCGACCTGTTCTTCGGCGGTGAAGACGCGACCGAGCAACGGTTGCGCGTGCATGACCGTGAAAAATCCGTCGCCGACCTGCGCACCGGGAATGCGTTCCGGTTCGCCGTTGCCGGAAAAGACGGGACGGTAATCGGAATAGGTCGCGATCTCTTCGAAGACGTGATTGCGCACGCGATAATCGGCCACGTCGGTGGCGGACATCTGCCCGCGCGAACTGTCGCCCGCTTTGTCTTCGCCCCAGACCAGAACGATCGATTGCGGTTCGTGATAGGGAAGCGCTTTCAACAGGACCGCGTTGATCACGCTGAATACCGTCGTGTTCGCGCCGATGCCCAGCGCGAGCGAAATGATTGCAACCGCCGTGAAGCCGGGACTCTTGAAAAGCATCCGCACGCCGAAACGAATATCCTGGAGCAGCGTGTCCATCTTATGGTTCTCGCAAGGCGCTGATGGGATCGACCTTCATCGCGCGACGAGCGGGAAGGTAAGTCGCAACAACGGCGACGCTCAGCAGCAAAAGAGGAATCGCGGCGAAGACAACCGGATCGGTGGGACTGACCTGATAAAGAAGGCTCCGCAACAACCGGGTCAGCGCGAAGGCGGCGCCCAGACCCAGCGCGATGCCAATGAGCGTTGTCGCCATGGCGTTGCCAAAAACGAGCCGGAGGATATCGCCACTCTTCGCGCCGAGCGCGATGCGGATTCCCATTTCGTGGGTACGTTGCGTGACGGTGTAGGCGATGACGCCGTAAATGCCGACCGCCGCCAGGACCAGCGCGAGCCCGGCGAACGCGCCGAGCAGAAGCATGTTGAAACGCCGCTGCGCCATCGAATCGGCGAGATACCATTCCATGGTCCTGATTGCGGACACCGGTTGGTCTTTATCCAATGCCTGAACCTGTTCGCGCAACGCGGCGGCGAACGCCGTCGGCTCAATGGCCGAGCGCACCACGATGGTCAGGGCGGAAGCGACGCCCGCAAGATACTCCGGCGCGCTTTGCAGGAACGGCACATAAACTTCCGGCTTTACTTCGGCGTCGACGCCGTAATTGCGCACGTCCCCGACCACCCCGACGATTTCGCGCAAATCTCTCGGCTCGCCGCTCAAGTCGAGGCGTTTCCCAATCGGATCTTCGTCTGGGAAAAAGCGCGCCGCCAGCTTTTCATTGATGATGACGACACCCGGTGCGGTCTCGTTGTCGGAGCGCGAAAAGGCGCGTCCTTTCACGAGTTTCATTCCCATCGCGGCGAAGTAATCCGAATTGATCAGCCGGTAATCGGTCATCGCCCGTTGCCCTGGCGCGGCTGGAGGGCGTCCCTCGACGTCGAACCCGGTCGAGCTGCCGCCGTAGAGCGGAATGTCCGTGACGAGGCCCGCGGCCAAGACGCCGGGAACGTTGCGTAATCGTTCGAGCAGGCGATCGAAGAAAGCCGTCTGCTCTTCTCGCTTCGGATATTTGGAAGTTGGCAACGAGACGAACGCGGTCAGGACATGGTCGGCCTTGAAACCGGGATCGACTGCGAGCAAGCGCGAGAAGCTCCGGATCATCAGCCCGGCGCCGACGAGAAGGACGAGCGAAAGCGCAACCTCGGAAACGACCAGAAGGGCGCGAATTCGGTGGCGTCGCGGTGAATCGGTTCCTCCGCGGCTGCCTTCCTTTAGGCCTTCGTTCAAGTCCATCTTCGAGACCTGCAACGCCGGGGCCACTCCAAAGAGCAGACCGGTGAGGACGGAAACTGCCAGGGTGAAAAGAAAGACCGTCCGATTGACCCCAATCTCAGCGAGGCGCGGAAGGTTCGCCGGTTTCAACGAGACCAGCAGATCGAGACTCCAAATGGCGAGAAGCAATCCGACCGCGCCGCCCACGACGGCGAGCAGCAGGCTTTCGGTGAGCAACAACCGGACAACGCGCGACCGGCTCGCACCGAGCGCGCCGCGAATGGCCATTTCGCGTTGCCGGGTCGCCGCGCGCGCCAGGAGAAGATTTGCCACGTTTGCGCACGCAATCAGAAGAACGAACCCAACCGCGCCGAGCAGCACGACGAGCATCGGCCGAACATCACCGACGATATGCTCCTGGAGCGACCGGACCGTGACCCCGACCCCGAAGTTCGTTTTCGGATAACGTTCGGCCTGGCTGCGCGCGACCGCGTCCATATTCGCGCGCGCCTGCTCGAGCAAAACGCCGGGCTTCAAGCGCGCGATGACGGCGATGTAATTCGTGTCGCGAGTCTGGCGTTCCGCCGCGCTAAAAGCCATCGGTACCCAGACCTGGGTCCGCGTGTCGGGAAACGCGAAGCCCGCCGGCATAACGCCAACGATGGTGTAGGGCTTATCGTTCAGCGTGATGGTTTGCCCGACCGCGTTCGGGTCGCCGGCAAAACGGTTTCGCCAGAAATCGTGACCCAGAATCACGACTTGGGCGCGACCTTCCTGGTCTTCGTCGTTCGTGAAGAGGCGGCCAATCGCCGGCTGCACGCCTAACAATGGAAGAAGATCAGCGGAAACGCGCGCGCCGATCACGCGTTCCGGTTTGTCGCCACCTAACAAGTTGAAACCCTTGCCGACATAGGTACCGACCCGCTCGAAGACCTGGTTCTCTTCCCTCCACTCGAGGAAATTGGCAGGCGAACTCGGAGCGAGATCGAGCTGCGGCTGCTTGCCGAAGACGCGGACGAGCCCTTCGGAATGAGGATAGGGCAGCGGCCTGAGGAGCACCGCATTAACGACACTAAAAATCGCGCTGTTGGCTCCGATCGCGAGACCGAGCGTGAGAATGGCGACGAAGCTGAAGGCCGGCGATTTCGCCAGCATCCGGATTGCGTATCGAAGATCGTGGACAAGCGTGCTCATGTCTGGGGAGCGCACGCGCCTCGCGTGCTGGTTTTGGCGCCCTCGCCAAAACAATCTTCGCCCGGTTCGATATGGCGGAGACGGAAGTTCGCGATGGCGAGGGCGCCATCGCCAGCACGCGAGGCGCGTGCGCTCCCCAGACTTCGCTGCGATGCGCGTTTGTTCATTATGCTCCGTGGCCGAGCGCGATCATCGGATCGGCTTGGGTCGCTCGTCGCGCCGGGATGTAGCTCGCCATGAGCGAGACAAAAGCGAGCGCGACTGTGACACCGATAAAGGTGGCCAGATCGAACGCGCCGACGTTATAGAGCATGGAACGAAGAGCCTGGCTGCTAAAAAGCCCGAGCAACAAACCGACGGCGGTCCCCGCGAGCACGAGCTTCGCCGCGCGACCGAGGACGAGGCGCAGCACATCCGCGCGTTGCGCACCGAGCGCCATGCGGACGCCGATCTCATGCGTGCGTTGCACGACCAGAAACGACATGACGCCGTAAATGCCGACAGCGGCCAGGACTAGCGCCACGCCGGCGAAAACGCCAATGAGGAGAACGGATAAGCGCCGCGGGGCGATGGAATCGGAAGTGACCTCGTCGAGCGTGCGCACGTTCGCCACCGGCTGCTCCGGATCGAGCGCGCGCACTTCATTGCGGATCGAGCGCACCAGCGCGCTGGGCTCCAGGGGACTTCTCACCGCGAGAATCATTCCACGATAGGCGAGCTGCGAATGCGCTACATAGTATTCGGGCTTCGCCTCCGCATCGAGACCGCGGTGGCGGATATCGGCAACGACGCCAACCACCGTGATCCACTTAATTTTCGCGGGATCGGAATCGTTGAAGTTGATGCGCTTGCCCACGGCCTCTTCGCCCGGCCAATATTTTTTTGCCATGGCCTGATTGATAATAATGACCCCGGGCGCCTCGGTCGTGTCGGCCTCAGTAAAGAAGCGGCCTTTGATGAGCGGTGTTTCCAGGACGCGAAAGTAATCGCTGCTCACTGAGCGGATTTCTTCATCCGGATGAATGCCGGTCTGTTTTTCGTCCCGTCCTTCGATGTGGAAGGAGCTGTCGCTGTTGTTTCCGCTGAGGGGCAGGATCGAAGTCGAGGCGACATGTTGCACGCCGGGCAGCGCCCTCACCCGCCGCTCCACTTCCGCATAAAAATCGACCACCGGTTTGCCGCGGGCGTATTTCGCCACCGGCACGGAAAGTTCCATCGTCAAAACACCGTGCGGGTTGAATCCGGGATTCACCTTTTGGATCCGAACAAAACTTTTCATGAGCAGGCCCGCGCTCACGAGCAGCACGAGCGCAACGGCGACTTCGCCGATGACGAGGCCGTTGCGAATGCGGTTTCGGCGCACGCCGCTCGTCGAGCCGCGGCCGCCTTCCTTAAGCGCTTCGGTGAGCTCCGGCTTGCCGCTGGCCAGGGCGGGGATGAGCCCAAAGAGGATGCCGGTAAAGACGGAAACGCCAAGCGTGACCAGCAATACCGTCAGATCGAGATTCGCTTCTCCGATCCGCGGCACGGTCTTCGAGCCGATCGATTTTAGAAGATCGAGGCTCCAAACCGCGAGGAGCATTCCCGCAAATCCGCCGATGACCGCGAGCAACACGCTCTCGGTGAGCATTTGCCGCAAGAGCTGCAAACGACTTGCACCCAAGGCGACGCGGATGGCGAACTCGCGTTCCCGCGCACCGGCGCGCGCGAGAAGCATCGTCGTCAGATTCGCGCAAGCGATCAGAAGGACGAGCGCGACGGCGCCGAGCAGGATAGCCAGGGTGCTGCGCATCTCGCCGACGACCTGCTCGTGCAAAGGATAGATGGTGCCGCCGAAGCCGGTCGCCTTTTCGTAATTCTCCGGAAAGTCGCGGATCCACTGCGCGTGGAGCGTGTTCATCTCCGCTTGCGCCTGCGCCATCGAGACGCCGGATTTCATCCGGCCGATGATGCCGTAGCTGCGCGATCCTCGCGATTCCAACTCGTTTTTAGTGAACGCGATCGGCTTCCAGATATCGACGCGTTGCGCGAACGTCCCGCCCTGAAGGTTAAAGAGTGGCAACGGAAATTCGAACTTCGCCGGCATGATGCCGACGACGGTAAAGGTGCGGCCATTCAGCGAGAGCTGCTTGCCGACAAATGAGGGATCGGAGTTAAACCGGCGCTGCCAGAGCCGCGCGCTGATCATGATGACATTGTCGTTGCCTTCACCGCGCTCGCTTTCGCTGAAGACGCGGCCCGCGATCGGTTCGATCCCGAGGAGCGGAAACAAACTCGGCGCGACGACCGCGCCCTGGATGCGTTCGGGCAGGTCGCCCGCGGTCAAATTGAGGTCGACATAATCGAACGCGGCGATGCGTTCGTAGCTTTGGAGAAGCTTTTCGTAGTCCTGATACTCTGGCGCGGAAACCGGGATGCGGTCGAGTCCCTGCCCGGTGAATTTTTCCCAGATCAGAACCAGATCCTGCGGCGCTTTGTAAGGAAGCGGCCGGATGAGGAGCGCGTTGACCAGGCTGAAGATCGCGGTGTTCGCGCCGATCGCGAGCGCGACCGTGATGATGGCGACAGTCGTGAAGCCGGGCGTTTTAAGGAGACTGCGAAAAGCGAGACGGATTTCCTGAATCATAATTATTCGGAGCGAAGCGCGGTCATTGGGTCGGTGCGCGCGGCCCGCCGCGCCGGAATCCAGCAAGCGAGCAGGGCCACGATAATCAAAAGAAAAACGCTGGAGAGCATCGCAATCGGATCGTGCGCGGTGATGCCATAGAGCCGGGCTTCAAGCAGGCGGCCTAGGCCGAGGGCAACGCCGAGACCCGCGACGACGCCAAACAAAACGAGGCGCAGGCCTTGCCCAATCACGAGCCGCGCCAATGCCGCGGCCGTCGCGCCGACCGCCAATCGCACGCCCATTTCCTGCCGGCGGCTGATCACGCTATGGCTGAGCACGCCATATAGTCCGATGACCGCGAGCAGAAACGCGGTGCCCGCGTAGGCAGTCGCGAGAACGGTCCAGAAACGTTCGTTCACCGTCTGCTGGTCCAGGGCCTGTTCCATCGTGGTGATCCAATGCAACGCGGCGGAAGCGTCCCGCGCGACGACTGTCTTGCGCACCGGCTCGACGAGCGAATTCGGATCGATCGTCGTGTCGAAAAGGATGCCGACCGAATGTTGCGGGAACTGGTCTAATGACAGGATGACTTCTAGGTGAGTGGGGTGGCGTTGACGGCGGCCCTGCCACAAGACATCCGCAAGCACGCCGACGATTTCGACCTCGGTGTTATCGCGCAAGAGCAACGTGCGGCCGAGCACTGAAGAATCAGGAGCGATACGATGCGCGAGGGTTTCGCTGATCAGGCCTACAGGTGGACTGCCGCGTCGATCTTGCGGGCCAAAGAGTCGTCCCCTGCGCAAGGGAATGCCGAGAATGTCGAGCGCGTCGTTCGACGTGTAACGCGTCTGGACAGCCAGCGTTCCATCGGCGGCGCCGAGATCACCGCCCTTTAAGCGAATAATGTTATCAAGTCCGTCATACGGCACTACGGTCGGCGACATGTAGCCGAAACGTTTCACGCCGGGCAGCGAGACGAGGTCGCCGCCGAGCGCCCGATAAAAGGTTTCCAGCGTTTCCGGGGTGCGGTAGTTCTCGCGTTGGAGCGAGACCTGATAACGAAGGAGCGACTCCGTGCGAAAACCAAATTCGGTATGGCGAAGTTTGCCGTAGCTCCGGAGAAACAAGGCCGCGCCCGTGAGCAATGCAACCGCCAGCGCTGTTTGCGCGATGACCAAACCGCGGCCTGTCCGTCCGCGCAAAGTACCGGCGACGAGTCCGCGACCTCCGGCATGCAACGCCGCCGTGGTATTGACGCGCGACGCAGCAAACGCCGGGAGGACACCGAACAATACTCCAGTGGCAATAACCGTGAGGGCGCAGACGGCCAACGGCACTGCCGTTAGTTCCACCGGCATTTGAAATGGCAATACGACGCCGGCCATCTTCACAAAAACGTCGATGAGCCAGGAGGCGAGGAGCACGCCGAGCGCTCCCCCTGTGACGGCAAGGAGCAGGCTTTCGCCGAGCATCATGCGCACGAGCGCACCCCGGCTGGCGCCCAAGGCGAGACGAAGCGCAAGCTCGCGTTCGCGATCGACCAGACGCGCGAGAAGAAGAAGCGCGACGTTGGCACATCCGATGAGCAGGAGAAAACCAGAGCCGACTAGCATCGTGAGCAGGCCGCCGCGCAACGGCTCCCGCCAGCGTTCGCTCAACGGAAGAAGCGCCGCGGAAAGTTTTGCATTCGCCGCGGGATGAGCCGCGACCAAGCCGCGCAGAATGGATTTCACTTCGCCCTCGGCCTGCGCGCGCGCTACGCCCGGCTTGAGTCGTCCTACGACGAGAGTGGTGATAGTCGCCCGGTCGGTGAGCATATCTGGACTGTTATTCTGTTTTTCGGCAAGCCAATAATCGACCCCGTCATCTTCGCTGATGCCAAGGTAACTCTCCGGGAGAATGCCAACGACAACGGCCGGGCCGACTCGCGTTGAGATCGGTTGGCCAAGCACGCCGGGATCCGCGCCGAACCGAGTCTGCCAAATCCGGCTGGACAAGATAATCGCGCGCTCTGCGGTCCCCGCATATTCATCGGCCGTGAAGGTGCGGCCGAGCTCAGGACGCACTCCGAGCAATTCGAAAAAATGCGGCGTGACCGTTTCGCCACGGAGCCGCTCCGAACCATCGCGTGTCTGGACGACGAGGCGTGAAACCGTCGCCCCTTCCAGCAATTCGAACGCGGTCGCAGCCGCGCGCAAATCGACCAAGTTCGGATATGAGAGATAAGCGCGATCGGTGTCGCCGAGGCCCGTTGGCGTGACCGTGACTAGTCTCTCTGGATGGGGATAGGGCAGCGGACGAAGCAAAATCGCGTGAACGAAGGTGAAGACGGTTGCCGTGCCGCCGATCGAAATGGCGATGCACGCCAGCAGGGTTAAGGCGAGTCGCGGGGTGCGGAGCCAGGAACGCAGCGCGAACATAGGGCGTTATTCGTAGCGGAGCGCTTCCATTGGATCCAAACGCATGGCGGATCGCGCGGGCAGGTAACAGGCGGCCAGACCCACCACGAATAAAATCAGCGGCACCAGCGCGAAGCTCGGCGGGTCGTGCGCGGAGATTCCATGCAGGCTCCCGGCGAGGAGCTTCGCCAGGAAATAGGCGCTCACGAATCCGATGGCGAGTCCCATCAGGACGAGCCGCAAACCCTGGCCGGTCACAAGCCGTAAGACGTCGCCCGTTTGCGCGCCAAGCGCCATGCGCACTCCGATTTCCTGCGTTCGCTGCCGAACGGAGTAAGCCATGACACCGTAGATCCCGAGCGACGCCAGGAAAAGCGCAAGCCCGGCGAAGACCGTGAAGAGCGTGCCGAAAAATTTCCGGTCCCAGAACGATTGCGCCAGCACTTCGTCCATGGTCAGGACGCGATAAATCGGCAGATCTTTGTTCACGGCCAGCACGGTTGTGCGCGCGAGATTCGCAAATTTGGCCGGGTCCGTTTTCGTGCGGAGCATGACCGAAAGGAAACGATCGGAGGCCTGGCTTTGCGCGAAATAGGCGGCGGGCATCGGGCGCCGATTGGTCAGCCGTTCGTAAATCACCGGCCTGACCACGCCGACAATTGTCGCCCATCTCGGCGGCTCGCCCGGTTTGTCGAGCAACCGCAACTGATGTCCAATCGGATCCTGATTCGGGAACCAGGAGCGCGCTCCATCTTCGTCGATCACCGTCACCCGCGGCGCGTCTTTGGTGTCAGCGGCGGTGAAATCGCGGCCGCGGAGCAACGGGATACGCGCCGTCTGAAAATAACCCGGTGTGATGGTCAACTGCCGCATGTTCCGTGCGTCCTGGAGTTGCTTTGGTTCGGGTTCGCCTTCGAGGATAAAGGCGCTGATCCCAATGTTACCGGAAGCAGGGAGTGAAGTCGTCGCTCCCGCCGTCTCAACCCCGGGCAAGCTCGCCAATCTGGGCATGAGCTGCTCGAAGAATTGCGCCGGCGTTTCCTTGTCGGGGAATTGCGCTTCGGGCAAGCCAACCCGGAAGGTCAAAGTCCGAGAAGGATCCATCCCGATGTCTGTTTTTTGAAGGTTCATGAAACTGCGCATCATGAGTCCGGCACCGATCAACAAGACCAAAGCGAGCGCCACTTCCGCAACGACGAGTGAGTTGCGCATGCGTTGACCCTTCGCTCCGCCGGCACCGGTTCGTCCGCCTTCTTTGAGCGCGTCGACCAGATGCGGGTGCGAGGCTTGCAACGCAGGCAACAATCCGAAGAGAACACTCGAGAGCGCGCCTATCGCCAGGGCGAAAGAAAAAATGCGCCAGTCAAAATCGAAACGGATCCAGTAGGGCACTTCGTTCGGCAGCGCCGTCAGCATCAGGTCCACGCCCCAAACCGCGAAGAGCAAACCGATAGCGCTCCCCGCCAAACCAATCACCAGACTTTCACTTAAGAGTTGCCGCACGATCTGACGCCGGCTCGCGCCGAGAGCGAGGCGGATTCCAATTTCCTTGGCCCGCGTGGCCCCACGGGCGAGGAGCAAATTCGCGACATTGGCACAGGCGATGAGATGCACAAAAAGAACCGCGCCCATCACCAGAAGCGTGAGCGTTTTGAAATTCCTGACCATCTCTTCGCGAAACGGTGTCACGTGCACGCTGCATCCACTGTTGGTTTCCGGATACTGGGCCGTGAGACGGGCACTGATCGCCTCCATTTCCGCGCGAGCCTGCTCGATCGAGACGCCTTTCTTCACCTTGCCGATGCAGTCGAGGAAGAAATTGCCGCGGCCGTGATCCTTCACATCCATTTGAAGCGGCATCCAGATGTCGCAGATTTCCGGGAAGCGCCATCCCTTGGGCATCACGCCAATAACAGTGACCTGCTTGCCATTGATCGGAATGGTCTTCCCGACAACGGCGCGATCGCCCGCGAAATGTTTTTGCCAGACTTCGTAACCGAGCAAAGCCACCGGCGGGGCATTCAGGTCATCCTCTTCAGGACGAAACTGGCGGCCGAGAATGGGCTGTACGCCCAGGAAAGAAAACGCTTCGGCTGAGATCTGCCCGCCAAGATAACGGTCCGGTTTATCTCCGCCGGAGATGATGAAGGTCGCTTCCTGAATGGCCGCGATCCCTTCGAGAGTCGTAACCTGTTTCTTCCACTCGAGGTAGTCGGGAAACGCCACCCCCGCATTTTGATCCGGCAGCTTCGTGAAATACTGCGAGATCGCGACCAGCCGATCCTGGTCCTGCATTAGAGGCATCGGCCGCAGGAGAAGGGCGTTGATCGACGAGAACATCGTCGTCGACGCGCCAATCCCGAGCGCGATAGCCAGAACGGCGATGATCGTAAACCCCGGGGTCTTTACGAGCATCCGACATGCATATCTAAGATCTCGTAACATAGGACCCCGGCGCGTACGTCTACATGTCTAAGAAATAACTAACGGTCGTTTGGTTAAGCAGCCATCCGGTCTTCGACCACCCGGCCGTCGAAGAGATGAATGGTGCGATCGGCATGCTCGGCAAAACGGGTGTCGTGCGTGACCATGCAAATCGTCGCACCGCCGGCGTGCAATTCTTTCAACAGCGCCATGACGGCGTCGCCATTGCGCGAGTCGAGGTTGCCGGTCGGTTCGTCCGCCAGGAGGATGGCCGGCTTGCCCGCGAGAGCGCGCGCCACGGCGACACGTTGTTGCTGGCCGCCGGAGAGCTGGCTGGGCAGATGCTTCGCGCGATGGCCCATGCCGACGCGCTCGAGCGCTTCGAGCACGAAGCCTTTGCGATCGCTCGCGCCCATGCCGCGATACGTCAGCGGCAACTCGACGTTTTCAAAAACGGTCAGGTCGCCGATGAGGTTGAAACTTTGGAAGATGAATCCGATCTCGCGGTTGCGAATGCGGGCGCGATCAGGAAACGAGAGGTTCGCGACTTCGGTTCCCTTGAGCGAGTAGCTGCCGCCCGAGGGAGTGTCGAGCAAACCGAGAATGGAAAGGAGCGTCGATTTCCCGCAGCCGGAAGGTCCGGCGATCGAGACGTATTCGCCGGTCCGGATATCGAGGTGAATGCCGGAGAGGGCGTGGGTTTCCACTTCGTCGGTCAGGAACACTTTCGTGACGCCGTCGAGATGAATGAGGGTGCTATTGCCGTTCGCACCGGTGGTGCGAGTGGGTTGTTCGTTGATGGTTTCGGTTGAGGCCATGATGTTGGGTTAGCTGTCGTGTCGTGTGTTAGTTATGTCTTAGTTAAGGCGGATACGTTCGTGGGCGTCCATTGAGCTGGTGTCGGAAAGAATGACCTGATCGCCCGGCTGGAGGCCGCTGAGGATCTCGATCGTGTTCACGGAGCTGCGGCCGAGTTTAACCGGCGTCCGGACAGCTTCGGAAGTGTTGGCAACCAATTTGAAAATACCGACGGTGTTGTTCTCTTGGCCAAAGGCCGGGCGGCCGACGTAGATCACATTATCTAAACGTTCCAGCTCGATCGTTCCGTCTACACTGAGATCGGGCCGCGCACCTTTCGGCAGGTCGCCATCGAGAGCAACGTCCACCGAGACCGTCCCCTGCTCCACCGCGGGATCGACGCGAATCACATGGCCGGCGACGATGCCGTTTCTCGTATCGATCGATGCAACCTGCGCGTTCTGGATGTCCTTCGCCTGCGTTTCCGCGATCTTGACCTGCGCTTTCAGCTTCGTCGGATCGGCAACGCGGGCCAGGTTATCGCCCGGTTTGATGCGTTGCCCGACTTGCACCGGCAATTGCTGGAGCACGCCGTCCATGCTTGCTTTCACATGCAGCGCTTCGACTTGATTCATTTTTAATTTCGCGAACTCCTTCGCCTGATCGACAGCCGCCTGCTTGGAAGCGATCTGCGGCTCAATCGAACTGCGGGAGAATTCCAGCCGCTTGTTTTCGATCGAATCGCGGTTGGCCAGCTCCGCTTCCTTGACCTTCGACGTCTTGTAAACCAGTTCCGACACCAAGCCGTTTTTGGCCAATTGGTCGTTAGTCTGGCGTTCCATCTTGGCTTGTTCGTACTCGGAATGGACCCGCGCGGTGATTGATTCCTGATCGAGCAGCTCGCGCTGCAAAGTCGCGCGTAAGGTAGTCAATTCGGCTTCCGCCCCTTTGGCTTTCGATTCCGCATCACCGGCCGTTTGCTCGAGCTCAGGACTCGTCAGCTCCAAAATAACGGTGTCGGCCTTCACCTCCGTGCCGGGCCAAACAACGATTTTTTCCACGCGGCCTTCGGTGTTCGCCGCCACCCAACGGATATCTACCGGAACCAGCGTTCCCAAGCCCCGGACTTGGCGAACCATCGGGCCGCGCTTAACGGTATCGATCCAGACCGTCGAACGATCCACACTCGGCACCGCGGGCTTGAGCCTAGAGAGCGCGAAAGTCACAGCGATCAGGCCGAGAACAGAAAGCCCGATGATGATGATCCGACGTTTGCGTTTTTGTTTGGCGACGTGCGGGCGCGGAACATCCATGGAATTGGTGGGTTGAGTAAAGCCGCTGGGGCGAACGATAGTAGTTTCCGCTTTCACTTCCGAGGTTTGTCTCATCGCGGTTTTAGATTGTCGCGAAGGAACGGACCAGATGAACCAGCGCGTAAGCGCTATTGAGCAAAGGCACCGCGGCCGTTAACACGATCACGCCGAAGAAAAACGCTTCACTGGCGAAACTTTGGCGGGCCTCGTTCTTAAAATAGTCCTGGCTGATCGCGCGAAACGACGGCCGGCGCGAACCGAAGCAGCGGCCGCCGATGTTCGCCATCGAGGTGCTCTGAAAACTGTAATCGGTTTTCGGCAGCCTTGGGCCTCGGCGTGCGTTGGATTGGAATGTTGGTTTCATATACTGGTTCCTTCATTAGGATGCGCGTGGCACCCGAGTTGGATTCAAAATCTTTGTTGTTGCCCGCCCCCTATTGCAATGGCCGTGCCACGGCTTCCAACAAAGTCCTAACCAGCTCGCGGTTAGTTATTTGAAGGGCGGCAGGAAAAATCGGGCCGTCGGGAAAAGCTTCGGTAGTGGGATTTCACTGTCCCGTTTGTGGGACGGTTATTTCGGCAAACGCAAGAGCGCTTCGCAGCCCGGACCGGCACGATTCGCGAGCGTTAAAGATCCACCGTGCGCTTCGGCAATTTGCCGGCTCAACGCCAGGCCGATGCCCGATCCGCCAGGTTTCGTGGTGAAAAACGGGACGAACAAATTCGTCGGGTTCATGATGCCGGGACCGCTGTCGCGGACGAACACTTCCACGCATTCCGGCATGTCGCGCCATCCGGTGGTCACCGTCCCCGAAGTCTCGAGCGACGCTTCCGCCGCGTTGTGCAGAATGTTGATGAGCAATTGCTCCAACTGCGCGGCGTCCGCTTCGATGGTCACATCCGCGCCGGCCACGACCCGAACCGCGATGCGCGTTTCGAGACTCGCGACCCGCCTAACGAGTTCACCGAGATCGACGTTCTCTTTCTGTGGAGGAGGGAGCCGCGCCAGCCGCGCATAAGCCTGCATGAATCGGCTGAGCGATTCCGCGCGCGTCGCGATGATGTTCAAACCGCTCCGGGCATCATCGCGCCAATCCGCCGGCGGCGGATCGCGCCGGATCAAGGTCTCCAGACTTCCGGCGATCGACTTGATGGGCGCGAGCGAATTGTTCATTTCGTGGCCGATCACACGCACGAGTCGTTGCCACGCGTTGCGTTCCTCCTCGCGCAGGGTGCGGCTGAGATCGGTCAGCACGAGCAATTCATGCGGCAGACCGCGCTCGCGGAACGAACTTCGGCGCACGCCCCAGCGGCCGGATCCTCCTGGAAAACTCAGGGTGAGCGGCGCATCCTGGTCCGCATCCAGGCAGACATCGAGCCCGAGGTCCTTGGAGCGCCGGCCGAGCAATTTGTCCATCGGTTGGCCTAACAAGTCTTCACCGGCGCGATTGACCAGCCGCAACCGGCGGTCCGGATCGAAGGTGAAAACCGCCACGTCGATTTCCGCCATGATGGTCCTGAGCAAAGCCGTTGCTTCGAAGGCGCCCAGGCGTTGCAAGCGCAGGGTCTCGCCCAGCGCGTTTATCTCGAGCAACGCTTCGCCGAGCGCGTCATCGGCGCGGGCGCCGCGGGCGCGGATGGAGTAATCGCCCTCGCGCAGGGCCGCGAGCAGGTTGGTCATCGTTTGCAGAGGGCGGACGATGTGTTCGCGCGCATTGAGAATGAAGCCCAGGCCAAAGCTGGCGATGAGCAAGGTGAGGGTCCATTGCACTTTCGGGGTGTGATCGCCGAACCAAAGAAGGATCAGCGCAATCAGGATGGCGGGGGTGGCCGCGGCCAGCGTAAGCCAGGTCAGGCGGCCTTCGTGGGTGAGACGGTGCCGCAGTTTTTTGAACAGCTTCACCGTGTAGCTGCCGCCGTCACTGGCGGCAGACCGGAGACGATTCTGCCGCCGGTGACGGCGGCAGCTACAACATCAAAGCCCATATTGCTGCAACCGGCGATAGAACGCGCTTCGGCTCAGCCCTAATGCTTCCGCGGCCTTGCGGGCATTGCCATCGAAACGCGAAAGCGCCTTTTTAATCAGGAAAGACTCCACTTCTTCCAGGCTCATGTCTTCCAGGCGCGGGGAATCTTCTCTTCCACTCGTTAGGCCGAGATCGGTCACTTTCACCTGCTGGCCCTGCGCCATCAGGACGGCGCGTTCGATCACGTGATCCAACTCGCGGACGTTCCCCGGGAACTGATGTTGCATCAGAACATCGCGCGCCGGTTCCTCGAAACCGCTCATGGCTTTGCGATATCGTTTCGCATGCTGGCGCAGAAAACTATTCGCAAGCAGCATGATGTCCTCGCGGCGTTCCCGCAAGGGCGGCAAGGCGATCTCGATCGTATTCAGACGAAAGAGCAGATCCTGGCGGAAACGTCCCGCGGCCACTTCTTCATGCGCGTTGGCATTGGTCGCGGAAACGATGCGCACGTTCGCGTGCAACGTTTTCGACGAACCCACGCGCTCAAACTCGCCGGTCTCGATCACGCGCAGCAGTTTCGCCTGCTGGTTCATGGGAACGTTCGCGATCTCATCCATGAAAAGCGTGCTCTCATCCGCGAGCTCGAAGCGTCCCGCCCGATCGGTCTTCGCATCGGTGAAGGCGCCTTTCACATGGCCGAACAGTTCGCTTTCGAAAATTCCTTCGGAGAGACCTCCCATGTTCACCGTGATCATGCTGTGCGACGCTCGCTGCGAGAGCGCGTGCAGCGCGCGCGCCACCAGTCCTTTGCCGGTTCCGTTTTCGCCTGTGATCAGAACATTCGCGTCTGACGGCGCGACGCGGGAGATCAGCTCGAGCACCGGCCGCATCCGCGGCGATTCCGCGATGATGTTCGGCGCGTTGCCGCGTAAGAGTTGGTTCGCCGCTTCCAACCGCCGGCCCTTTCGCAGGGCGCCCGCAAGCTCGATCTGGGTGCGCACGATCGCGAGAAGGCGCTCGTTGTCCCACGGCTTCGGAATAAAATCGCGCGCCCCGCGTTTCATCGCCTCCACGGCGAGATCGATCGTCGCCCACGCCGTCATCACCACAATCGGGAGAGTGTTATCGAGCGCCTGGATCTTTGGAATCACCTCGAGCCCTTCCTGTCCTGAAGTCGTGTCGCGCGTGTAGTTGAGGTCCATGATCAAGAGCGCGTAATCCTTCTTCTCCAGCGCCTGAAATACTCCGGCGAGCGAAGTGACCGCGTCGGTTTGGTGTCCTTCGCCCTTGAGCAAAATGCGCAACGCCTCCAGCACATCGTTCTGGTCGTCCGCGATCAGGATCCTGCTCATCAGTTAACTGATGAACCGCGTTTCCGCGATGGTGTCAATACCGGCAGGCGAAAAGCTCTGATCATCCGGCGCGCGTGAGCACGGATCGACACCCGCAGAGGAAGTGATGAGTTTTACGATTGCGTAAAAGTGGATCCTTCATGTATTACCGCTTTGTCGCGTTCCCCATTTAACAGCCACCTCCGATTGAACACCCACGCTAGCGATCTTGCCAAGTGGTTCCCTGTTTCCAGCCCGACTAACGTCGATAATCCCGGGCCGAACCAAGGTGGCCCTTACCGTAGTAACCGGATTAAAGGATAACAGAAGATTATCATTTATGCTCGTCTCGGCGTTCAAGTCGCTTTGGAAGCAACTTCTCGTAATTAGCGGCATTCTCGCCGCCTGTTCGCTTGCCGTTTGGGCCGTAGACGGCAGAGGATCGGCGATCGAGTTTCTCGACACCGTCATAGCGAAAACGAAGGGACCCTGGGTCTGGACCTTTGGTTGGGGGCTTGCCTCTTTTGTCGCGTATCGCGGGCGTTTCTTACCAGCGGCAATAGGTGGCGTACTCGTGGCCAATAATGTTATCGCGGCGGCGATGGCGAGAATTCAGCGCTCCACACACCACCGAAATGCCCTTGCGTACACGGTCCCGACGACACTCCTCGGCGTTTTGCTCACGTATTTTTATGGAATCCCTAACAAAGGGATTTCGTATTATTTATTTTTCGTCGGGTTTTGTTCCATCTATTATGTTGCCGCGTTTCTACTTTTCCATTTTGTGGAGGTCACTGCTGCATTCCACGATTTGTTTGAATCAATGGACGCCGTCTCATTCAAGACTGTCTACGACCCTCTTCACTTAGAGAATTTGACGACCTATTTGGCGCTGACTACAACCCTCGGCCTGGTAGCAATCTACGCCGGTTTTCGCGGCACTCTTACTGCGGGTTTTGCGTTCAAACACGAAGTGTGGCGCACCTTCCTCTCCACGCCCCTGATGCTCTTCTTGCCGGCCACTCTGTTTTACAACTATTATCCTCGGTATGTCCTTAGAAGGATCGTTCAGCACAAGATATTCGAAGCAATGGAACGCCTAGGCGCCGCAGACGAACAAAAGGCGAAATCACTTCTCCACGACCTCAAGGAATGCTCGTTCGTAAATTCACAGATCCTGCCATTTCTCGATTACAAGAGTATCCCTTCGTACTTAATTGCCGTGGTGTTTGTGATCTCGGTTGCGTATAACAATGATCCGGCAGTGCATGCTTTCATGAAATACTTGTTCAATGCCGGGTCACAATAAACGTCGCTGACGACAGAGGACCGCAATGGTCTTCAACATATTCTTGCCGAGGATGCTTTTTCTACGCAGGAGGGCATCCAGCGCAATTCCCAGAGTTTTTGAGCTTCGAAAGTCGTACTCGGCAAACAAAAAATCGTTAACTATCTGGTCAGGGTATTTCTTTAGTTCTTCGACAAGCAGTCGAAATCGGTCGCTGTCGAACGACAAAATACTGTCGAAGAGACTTTCTTGGAAGGCGCGATTCGTCCGCGTCATGTACGGTGGGAGTGCTCCTAAAAGGTGTTTTCTGTCAAGTTGACCTGCATCGAGACATTCCGTGAGTCCATCCGCAACTCGACGATACTCACGAAGAAACCGCGTAAACCCAGTTGCGCTAGCTGCGGGGTTTGCCTGTCCTGCTTCTCCGAAGAATACAATTCTGTCTAGCGCAGGCTTGTGCAGTCGTCCCACCGGCACGATGCCAAAATAAGGCTTTTCATCTGGTCCCGTTTTCCAACAAATGTGCTCCGAGTAGTGAGATTGCGTGACGATAAAGGAAAACTCCTTTTGAAGAGATCGGTCTATTTTGTAGGAGCGCGACGGCAAAATAATCGCGGCGTGGGCTGTTCCCTTGGAGGTCGGGAAGAGCTCGAAAAATGCTGGATTTCGACCCAGGACGACATTATCCAAAGCTATCGGGCGAACCTCCCCGGTGAGGACAACCTCGCACCCCTGAACAATGTAGTAACCGGAGATCGTTGCGACATCCTTGGCTCCCACGATTGGCGACCCGAAGCCCATACAGTCGATTAGCAGCTTTGCCTGAATGGTCTTCGCATTAGCCCGAACAGAAATACGTCCTTTCTCACAATTGAAGGTGTAAAGTCGGTGCCCGGTCAGTAGCCTTGCTCCGTTGGCCAGAAGTTGCCCAGAGAGCGACTCAATCAGGGCGTCTGTGTCCCAAATGCAGTATTTCCCATGAATAGTGGCCGTCAACCCATCGAACGCGACAAAGTCGAGAAAATCGTACGATCTGTCAACGCACCCTCTGATTTGAGGATTGTCATGTGCAGCCTGTGCGTCGGTTAGCCAGTATTTGTTGCGTGGCAACGAGTCGGATTGCTCCAGCAAGATGACCGAATACCGGGGCGCTAATGCTGTAGCAATCAAGAGGCCGGCGATACCCCCACCTGCAACTATCACATCAGTCGACAGCATGGATAATCTTCTGTTATCCTTTAGTTGCTCGACAAGACGGGGTCTGTGCTTGGCCGTCGGCTCCCCTTTCCTGCCGGACACGCGTTTCTCTGCACGTCGGATTGCCTCAATCCATCGAGAGCGGCAGAAACGCGGCGCCGATCGAACGATTCGCCTCGACTCCGCGGATACATCCCTCGGGAGGAGAAGCGGCTTGTGTCGGCACACGATAAAGGATAACTAGAAATTATC
>JBBWZL010000009.1:0-71278 GCA_039649045.1 Verrucomicrobiota bacterium
GTAGAGGG
Source organism: Verrucomicrobiota bacterium (assembly GCA_039649045.1). GTDB lineage: Bacteria > Verrucomicrobiota > Verrucomicrobiia > Chthoniobacterales > UBA10450 > AV80. The sequence goes on from JBBWZL010000009.1 coordinate 9, forward strand.
CCATGGGTCTGCTGCTAGTTACGAGGTCCGCGTCGCAAAGTTCGCGAATTTTCTTCGGAAGCATCACCCGTCGCGGCGGACGGCCGGATCGCGGAGCTGTAGGAATTCTCCCACTTTACGAATTCCCGTTCCTGCTGAAAGAATCCCACGGATCATTGCAGGGGCTAAATGGCGCAATACAAGTACTCCCACTACCTGACGAATCTGTCCCACCCCATGTTTGATCCCGCTCATCCGCCGGGAGCGGTGACACAGCAGTCAGGCATCTACAAATGTCAGGGCTGTGGCTGCGAGATTATCTCGACAGCCGGTGATCCGTTGCCGCCGCAGAGTCATCATCAACATTCCCTGACTCAAGGCGGCATCGCCTGGCGCTTGATTGTCGCGACGATGTAGCTGGCATTTGGAGACAGCACGCCCTCGTGCCGTTTGAGCGAAGCCGTCTACTTCGCAACGGCCTGAGGGCAGGCCGTCTCCATTCGCGAGGTCGCCGCTCTGCTTTATGTTGAGCGCGAATGAAACGGGTGTTCGGACTCGAGACGGAATGCGGGATCACGATTCAGGGGGCCGAATCTGTGGACGTCGTGGCCGAATCGATTGAGCTCGTCCGTTCTTACACCGAGCACGGGGCTCACATGAAGTGGGATTATCGCCTCGAAGATCCGCATCGTGATGCGCGCGGCTTTCGCGCCCCTGAGTTGCTTCAGGACACGGACGAATCGGCCTATTATGAGATCGACCGGAAGCGGCCCCTGAGTTTCGAGGAAATCAAAAGCGATCTCGTTCTTTCCAATGGCGCCCGCTTTTACAACGATCACGCGCATCCGGAATACTCGACTCCGGAATGCACGACGCTGCGGCAATTGGTGGCGCACGAGAAGGCCGGCGAGCGGATCCTGGCGGAATGCGCGCGGCGCCGGAATCTGAAGCTGCCCGCCGGCCAAGAGGTGCGCCTCTACAAGAACAACACCGATTTCGCCGGGCACAGCTACGGTTGCCACGATAATTACCTGATGCGCCGCGACGTGCCGTGGGATCGCCTCGTGGCTGACGTGCTGCCGTTCCTGATCACGCGGCAGATCTTCGCCGGCGCGGGAAAAATCGGCATCGAAGGCGAGAGCGTGGCCGGCCAGCCGGGGGTGTTCCAGATTTCACAACGCGCGGACTTCTTCAGCGCGCTGGTCAGCATCGATACGATGAACAAACGCCCGCTCGTGAATACCCGCGACGAACCGCATGCCGAGCCGAAAAGCTACCGGCGGTTTCACGTGATCCTGGGAGACTCCAACATGAGCGAGTGGGCCACGGCGCTGAAAGTGGGGACGACGGCGCTGGTCCTTGACTTGATCGAGCGCGGCGAAGCGCCGCAGATCGAAATAGCGCAACCGGTCGGAGCGACGAAATCGATCAGCCGCGATCCGGATTACCATTGGATTATCGAGTTGAGCGACGGACGGAAAATCTCCGCGATCGATGTGCAGCGGCTCTATTTGAAGGCGGCGCAAAAGATCGGGCACGACGGCGAGGAGACGATCTGGCTGCTGCGCGAATGGGAGACGGCGCTGAATGATCTCGAACGCGACGTCGCCCTGACGCGCGACCGGATCGATTGGGTCGCGAAAAAATTCCTGCTCGCGGCTTTTCGCGAGGAAGAAAAACTCTCGTGGAGCGATCCCTGGCTCCAGGCGATTGACCTGGAATATCACAATATCCAACCGGACCACGGGTTGTTTTATGAGCTGGTACGCCAGGGTTCGATGCGCACGATTGTCACCGAAGAGGAGATCAAGTCCGCGATCTTTTCGCCGCCGGAAACGACGCGCGCCTATTTCCGCGGCCGTTCGGTGGCGCGTTTCAACGACGCCATTACCTCCATTCAGTGGGATGAGATTGCCTTCCGAAATGGGAAGCGGGTTCACGTCGTCCGCCTCCCGGAGCCGGCCGATGGCGAGCGCCTCAAGTCGCTAAATGATCTCGTGAAAGAAGACAATGAGTTCAACGATTTCTTTCAGGGGCTCGGGTAGCGCGCGCGTCTCGCGCGTGGGCGATGGCGTCTCGCCATCACGAACTTTCGTTTTGCGAACAGACCAGAGTTGGCGACGTGCCAGAGAAGGTTGTTTCGGCGAGACGCCGAAACCAGCGCGCGAGACGCGCGCGCTACCAGGCGGCAGAACGCGGCTACGACCAGGTAATCAAGCGCAGCTCATGCGTTTGCATGAGATGCGGATGGATCGGGACGACGCGGACGCTGAAACCATACGTGCCGCTGTCCGAAGCGGGCACCGCGCCTTGATAAATGTAGTTCCCCTCGCCTTCCGCGGGTGAGCTTCCGTCGAGAACGGTAACGGTCGGATTTTTGATGCCGCCGTTGTCGGCTTCGCCGTGGTAAGCCTCGACGCGCACGTGGTCCGGCGCGACGGCGCCGAGATGCACTTTGGCAGAGACTTGCAGCGCTTCTCCCACCTGGATGTTTTGCCGATCGGCGTTGCCAACCTGCACTTCGAGGATGCTGACCTGCGGCCAGTCCTTGCGCATTTGCGCTTTCCATTTGCTCAGGCCCGTGGCGGCCGCGCATTCGTCACGCGCGAATTCCTTGTGCGCCTTCGCCGCCGGAACGTAGAGACGTTCCGTATATTCCTTCACCATCCGATGCGTGTTAAAGATCGGCGTGATACTCCGGATCGATTCGCGCATCAATTGCAGCCAGGCGAGCGGCAGTTTCCCGTCCGGCTTCGCGTAATAAAGCGGGATGATCTGGTTTTCGAGCAATTGATAGAGACTGCCCGCATCCACTTCGCTCTGGAAATCGACGGAGCCGCCGTTGATCTCCGCGCCTATGGCCCAGCCATTATTGCCGTTGTAGCTCTCGCACCACCAGCCATCGAGCACGCTCAAATTCAATCCGCCGTTCGGCGGTAATTTCATTCCGCTCGTGCCGCTCGCTTCCAGCGGACGCAGCGGATTGTTCAGCCATAAATCGACACCCTGGACGAGCCGGCGCGCAATGTAGGTGTCGTAGTCTTCGACAAACACCATCCGATTTTCGAAACCGCGTTCCCGGCTGAATTTGTAAACCTGCTGGATCAGCGCCTTGCCGCCTTCATCCTGCGGATGCGATTTTCCGGCGAAGATGAATTGCACCGGGCGCGTCTCGTCGTTCAGCAAACGCTTCAGCCGTTCCTGATCGCTGAAGAGCAATGCGCCGCGCTTGTAGGTCGCGAACCGGCGTGCGAAACCGATGGTGAGGATTTCCGGATCGAGAATGCGATTGACGCTTCGGATGGATTCGGGCGATTCGCCAGAGCGCTCGCGCGCCATCCGCACCCGGTCGCGCACGAATTCCACCAGGCGCAGTTTCAATTTCTGATGCGTCTCCCAAAGCTGCGCGTCGGGGATGTCGGTCACGCGCCGCCAGAAATCCGGATCGGTGAGATGCTCTTCCCAGTCGCCAAGATATTTTTGATAGAGCGCGGAGAACTCCGGCGCCATCCAGGTTTTGGTGTGAACGCCGTTGGTGATGCTGGTGACAGGAACTTCGTGGCCCGGCACGCCGGCCCAGACATCTTTCCAAAGCGACCGGCTGACGTCGCCGTGCAATTTGCTTACGCCGTTCGAATGCCGGCTTACGCGCAACGCCAGCACCGTCATGCTGAACGCATCGAGCGGATTCACGCTCGTCTGGCCGAGCCGGAAAAATTCTTCGAATGGAATTTGGAGCTGTGCCGCGAACTCACGGAAGTATCGCCTCATCATTTCGCGTGGAAACGCATCGTTGCCCGCGGGGACGGGTGTGTGCGTCGTAAAAACATTGGCCGAGGCGACGAGCTGGAGCGCGGAATAGAAATCGAGTTTATTCTCCGCCACATTCAGCCGAATCCGCTCGAGCGCGAGGAAGGCCGAATGTCCCTCGTTCATGTGGAAAACTTCCGCGTCGATCCCGAGCGCGGTGAGCGCTTTCACGCCGCCGATGCCGAGCACAATCTCCTGTCGGATCCGCATTTCCAGGTCGCCCCCGTAAAGTTCCGCAGTGATGCGGCGATCTTCCGCGCTGTTCTCCGCGATATCGGTGTCGAGCAGATAAAGATTGATGCGCCCGACGTGCAGCTCCCAGATCTTCGCCCGAACTTCGCGGTCCAAGAGCCGCACAGAGACGAGCAGATTCTGATCGCCCTTTCGCACTTCCCTGATCGGGAGATGATGGAAGTTCTGGTTCAGACTGGCGGCGTGTTGGAGCCCGTCCTTGTCAATTTCCTGTTTGAAATAGCCGTGCCGGTAAAGCAATCCGATCGCGACGAAATTCAGGTCGAGATCGCTGGCCGACTTGCAATGGTCTCCGGCGAGAATGCCAAGGCCGCCCGAGTAATTCGGAATCGATTCGTGGAAGCCGAATTCCGCGGAGAAATAGGCGACCGGTTTCTCGATCGCATTGCCGCTGCCGGTTTTCCCGTAAGTATCCTTGCGCGCGAGATAATGGCGGAAGGCGTCGTGCACTTCCTTCAGCTCGCGGAGAAAATTTTTGTCTTGCGATACCTCGACGAGCCGGGCCTGCCGCGAAAGCTGGAGCATGCGCAACGGATTATGGTTCGTGCGGTTCCAAAGGTCTGGATCGAGATGGCGGAAAAGACGGCGGGCGGAGGGCTCCCAGGTCCACCAAAGATTAAAGACCATTTCCCGCAACGGCTCGAGCGCGGCCGGGAGGGTCGGGATCACGTTATACGTGTGATAGGTCGGCATGGAGCGTGTGAGGCGGCCTGATAAAAACGAAGCGTGAATCTGACAGGAAAAACTTTAGCATCAAGCATTCCATAAGCTCGCAGAGCTACTCTTGCTCGTGATCCTGATCATAATCCTAGTCTCTAGGGGAACCGACACCTTCTCCAAAGATCAGGAGCAAGATCATGATCAGGAACAGGAACGGACCTAAGAGACGCGCCGCGGCCTGACCACCAATCCGAGCGCGACGCCGCTCAGCAATCCGCTCAGATGCGATGCCATGCTGACTTGCGGTGTGGAAAGATCGAATGCGGTTTGGATCGCAACGATCAGGAGGATGTTTTTCAAGCGCCGGCCTGCCATTGGTTGGTGGCGATGCCGCAAAAGGAAGCCGGCCCAGACTCCGACGATGCCCATGACACAACCTGACGCTCCCACGACATCGAGGCCGCGCCAGAGCAGGACGCCAAGACACGACCCGAGGCCGGAGAGCAAATAACAAAGCCCAAACCGAACCGAGCCGAGAAGCCGCTCCAATCCCGGGCCAATGATGAAGAGCGCATATAAGTTAAAGAGGAGATGGAGCGGACCGTAGTGGAGGAAAAGCGACGTCAGTAGCCGCCAATATTCTCCTCCCAATCGCACCGCCCATGGCTCTAAGGCGCCGAGCCGGTGCAATGTCTGCGGATTGGTCGAACCGCCCATCGTCACTTCGAGCAGGAACATCCCTAGGTTGAGTCCGATGAAAATGAGCACGGCGGTGGTCGGCCTGGTCTCCGATCCGAACACGCCGGAGGCAGGGCGATCGCTTTGCTCGATGTGTGAAAGAAGCTTCGCGGCCGAGGGCGCCAGCGGCGTGGCTGAGTTTGCCCCTGCCAGACGTTGCGCCACTTCCGCTCGCAACAATTGGTCTGTCGTTGTGGCGTACAGTTTTTCCAGGTGCGCGCGACCCGCTGAAATTTCACCGGCTGCAAGTTCACCTGTAGCCATCCAGAATTCGGCGAAATCGCGCGGAAGCTTCCGAAGTTTGGTCTCGAGCAGATTCGCAAATTCGGGGAGACGACCGCAAAAAGCCAGGACCAGCAGCAGACTAGAGTGGTAGCTCCAGGCCGGTTGTTGCGCGCGAGTCAGCGTGCTCGCCATGGTCGCGAACTCGATCACGAGTTCGTTCCGCGAATCGGCCTCGCCAAGCGCGCGGAAATAAAGCGGCAGCAAAGCGAAATCGGTCTGCCGCACGTCCGGGGGGATCTCGCTGCGAACCCATCCCACCAGGTTGATCCATTCGCCGCGCAGCCGAAAAGATTGAGCAGTCGCCTGGCGACCGACGTTTGTTTGATTGTTCCGCAACGGCCCAAGGATCGAGAGCGCCAAAGAAATGTCGCCGCGCTTCGCCATTTCGAGAGCGCGCAGCAATTCGGCCTCGCCTCGCAAGGCGTCAGCGGGATGTAGAAACCAAAGCGCGCGGGTGAGTCGCCGGGCCGATGCGAAACGTTGCTGGGAGGCGAGTTCAGCCACCTTCCGCAATCCAACCGCGGGCAGGACCAGCAAAGCCAACCACGCTCCACCGCCGACAAATCCCGCCATCTCCGGCGTTATCACCCACGCCACACCGGTAACGATCAGCACAGCGAAAGCCGCCAGCCGCCAGGGCCGCTCCAATCCACCGCAGCGCCAGCTCTGCCCGAGCAGGACCAGTGGCGAAATGCAAGCGATGAAGAGAAGGATGTGATTGAGATCGAGCATCTGATGCGGTCAACTCACGCCCGGCTCTTCCATTGAGCGTTGGACGTTGAACGTTGGACGTTGGACGTTCAACTCACCATGACAAGCAGATTAGCGATCCAACCGGAATCAAAGCGGTGAAATTGAAAGTAACAATCTACCTCGACGTGATTTCCTCCTGGTGTTTTTGGGCGCAACCGGCCTGGGAGCAATTGAAGAGACGCTACGCGGATCGCGTCGATTTCGTTTGGAAGATCGCGTTGATGGATGCGTCCGGTTTTCCAAAATCGATCGAGCAAGCGGAATGGTTTTATCGGCGCAGCGGGATGATGATGCGTTCGCCTTTCATGCTGAAGCCGGGTTGGTTCGAGCCAGATATTCAGGAATGTCTGGCGCCCAATCTCGTGGCCGAAGCCGCGCGAGATTTGGGCATAACGGACGATCGCGTGCGAATGGCGCTCGCCAACGCAACCGAGCGCGAAGGGTTGAAGACCAACAACTGGGATCTCGCGGCGGAAATCGGCGCGAAGGCAGCCGGTCTCGACAAGGCGAAATTGCTAGAGTGGGCGCGTTCGCCCGAGGTGGAAGCCCGCGCCCGGGCAAGCACGGCGGAATTTCACGCGCTCCAGGTCACGCAGCGTCCCACCTTCGTCGTCGATAGCGAGATTGGCGATCGCGCAATTTTCTCCGGCTTCGCCAAGCTCGAACCAATCGCCTGTACGATCGACGCGATGCTCGATGATCTCACCGCTTACGCTGCGCATGCCGCGCATTTTGGCGAGCCGCCGCCGGCGTAACCGTAGATTAGCCTTGCTACCGCCCGATTGTTGCTTACTACTTCCAGTCGGCTTGCGAAAAGCAGGCTCGTCATCGCGCGCCCGCAGACGCGGTGAGGCAGAAGTGTTTCGGCCATCAGCCATGATGCCTGAGAAATGCGGGGAAATAACATACGGCGTCGCGGTTCACTTCCCGGGTCGCCGGTCAGGAGCTTTGATTTAATCTGCAACCACAAATTCGTGTAAACGGTCGGATTCGCGCCCGCGAAGTGCGGGTCATTCTCGGATCCACCAGCGAGCAACTCGGCGTCATGAAGCTTTCGGACGCGTTGCGCAAAGCTCAAAGTCTCGGTCTCGATCTGGTCGAGGTCGCGCCCACGGCGAACCCGCCAGTCTGCAAGATCGTCGACTTCGGCAAGTTTCGTTACGACATCTCGAAGCAGGAGAAGGACAAGAAAACGTCCGGGACCAAGCTGAAGGAGATCAAGTTCCGGGTGAACATCGACGATCACGATTACCTGACCAAAATCCGGCACGGTGAAGGATTTCTCGACAAAGGAAACAAGGTGCGGGTGCAACTGCAATTCCGCGGCCGCGAAATGGCGCACCAGGAATTCGGAATGCAACTGATGGAAAAAGTGCGCGACGATCTCGCCGGAATGTCGCAAGTGGAAATGGAACCGAAGATCGCCGGGCGCAATGTCACGATGACTTTGTCCCCTTTGCCCGCCGCGCGCAGGAAACGCCGCTTCTCCGTGCAAGCGGATGACGCCGACGAAGAAACCGCCGAGAAGAGCGCCGCGGCGGTGCAGGAATAGTTGTAGCTGCTACGGCACCTTAAAAGGCTTGCCGGTATTTGGGTCGTTCACCTCCGTCCCCGGCGGGAATCCGCGAACGTCGATGAGAAACTTCGGATTGTGCGGGCTGTAAACAAAACCGGGTTTGTCAGGAACCGGACTTGCATACGGCACCGCTGACGAATCTTCCCGATTGGCGTGCACTGGCGACGGAGAAGCGACGGTAATGGATGCCTGGCTCTGCAGCGCCGCAGCAGGTGACACGGATGGTGCGGCTGCATTCCGCAACGCCGTGACAAGCCCCTTGGGCTCGGATCGCTCCGCTTGCAATCGGCCATCAAAATAAACCCGCGCCACAAACCCGCCGTAGCGAAGTTTTTCCATTGATCTTCGCACCGTTCCCGCACCGAGATAAGTTGCGACCAGATATTTCGGAGTCGGGTCCGTCCAGTCGCGAACGGGCGTCAGCCACTCGTAATTCACATCCGCATCCGTCGGCCGCATCTCGCCGTTAGGCGTCACGTCGAAAAACGAAACGCGAATCTCGACTTCGCCTTTCCTGGTCTGCGGACGTGGTGCGACACCGATTTTTACCGCGACGTTCATCTGGCCGTTCCGACCTTTCGTCTCGGTGGAACCAATTTCCGTTATCGCGATCACCGCATCTTTCGGGGCCGAGAGCGTAGCCGTGAGATCTGATTGTTTCGCACCAGGCGCGGCGCGGGACGAAACCAGATGAACCACTCCGAAAACGGCCAGAATCAAAAGCAAAGTCGTCGCTGCAAGGATGTAGAACCGCACCGGGCCCATTCGACGCCAAAGCAGGGACAGAGCGAAAAAGCCGGACGGCGATTTTGATTCCGGCGACGGTTGCGGCGCTTGCATCTCCCGAATGGTTTCGGGCCTGCTCGCGGTCCCGGCCTTCCGGACCGGCAATCAATCGGTCGCCCTACGCTTCTGTCGGCGGAGCCGGAGTCTCCGGAATCAATTCATTTACGCGCGTAATGCTCAAAGCGCGCCCCGTCGTTTCATCAATCGAAACGACTACGCCGCATAAGCGCACATCGCCTTTCGCCACTGGAAATGGCGCCGGCAGATTCGAAATAAAACGCCGCACGATCGGGTCGACCGCGCGACCGAGGATCGAACTGGCGGGTCCGCACATTCCGGCATCGCAGAGAAACGCGGTGCCGCCGGGGAAAATCTGTTCGTCGGCGGTTTGGACATGCGTGTGAGTCCCGATCACGGCCGACACCTTTCCGTCCAGGAAACGGCCGACCGCAATCTTTTCGCTCGTCGTCTCGCCGTGGGCGTCCACGAAAATCACTGAGGTTTGCTGACGCATCGCCGCGATGGCCGTTTCCGCCGCGGGAAACGGGTTCTCCAGAATCGGCTGCATAAACGTGCGCATCTGGACGCTGATCACGCCCACTTTGCCTTTCGCGGTTTCGAGGACAATGGATCCGCTGCCCGGCGCGCCCGCGGGATAATTGATCGGACGCAACAGGCGCGGCTCGGTATCGATGAACGAGATTATTTCTTTTTGATCCCAAATATGGTCGCCCGTCGTGATGACGGAGACGCCGGCCCGCAGGAGATCGATCGTGATCTTCGGTGTAATCCCCCGGCCGCCAGCGGCATTCTCACCATTGACGATCACGAAATCGACGGCGTGCGATTCCTTCAGGCGGGGCAGCTGCGCGATGACAGCGTTGCGGCCCGGCTCGCCGACCACGTCGCCCAGAAAAAGAATCGTCAGCATTCGCCGAGCATCGTATTGAACAGCCGGAAATCCAAACCGTGATCTTTCGCGCTCGCCATCTTCGAATTCTCCTCTTCCTCTCCTTCTTTTCCTCCCCCGCTTTCGCCGCCGACCACCTCAGCAATCCGATCGCAGACCCGCCTAACTGGAAAGCGCTGGCGAAGTTTCAAAAAACAATCACTCACGACGAATTCGAACAGTTGCTCCGCGGCGTTTATTGCACGCATGGAATCAGCGAGGACTTGATTCGCGTCGATCCGGAAGCGGCCTGCATTCTCACGGACCGCGATACCCAAACCTGGCTCACTCTGCGCTTCGCCACCAACGAACGGAAACGCAAAGCCATTCCGCGAAATTGGCGGCCCGCCCAGGCGCTGCCGCGGTCGAAGAAAGCCGGGATCCTTTCCGGGCTGAAGATCGCACTCGATCCCGGCCACATCGGCGGCGAATGGGCGAAGATGGAAGAGCGCTGGTTCAAATCGGGTGACGCGCCCCCCGTCGAGGAAGGGGAGATGACCCTGCGCGTCGCCAAAATGCTGGCCGTGAAACTTCGCGCGCTCGGCGCCCGCGTGTCGTTCGTGCGCGACAAGTCCGAGCCGGTCACGCCGTTTCGCCCCAAAGATTTCCGGGAAGCCGCGCGCGAAGTCTTGAAAGCCGGCGGCAATGAAAATCCGCGCGAAGAATTCGATGGCCCGGATGATCCGCTAAAAGACCAAACGATCCGCTGGCAAAGCGAGATTCTCTTTTACCGCGGGAGCGAAATTCGGCAGCGAGCCCGGCGAGTTAACATTACTTTGCGGCCGGACGTTGTCCTCTGCCTGCATTTCAACGCCGAAGCCTGGGGCGACGAGCGTAACCCGACGCTCAGTGACAAGAATCATCTGCATCTTCTTGTTAACGGCTCGTACCTCGCGCCGGAGCTCGAGTTCGATGATGTGCGGTTCGAAATGTTGCACCGACTGCTGAGCCGCACCTACGACGAAGAGATCAAGATCGCAGACACGGCGGCGGCAACGATGGCGAAGAAGACCGGGCTTCCGCCGTATCAATACACAACCGAAAACGTCACCAAAATCGGAGCGAGCGGTTATGTTTACGCGCGCAATCTGGTGGCGACGCGGCTTTATCGATGCCCCGTGGTTTACTTCGAGCCGTATGTCATGAACAGCCACGAAGTTTTCGCGCGAGTTCAGGCGGGAGATTATGAAGGCACGCGGCCGATCGATGGTGTCGAACGCCCGAGCATCTATCGCGAGTATGTCGACAGCGTCGTGGAAGGCTTGATCGAATATTATCGGTCCGCGCGGAGGTGATCCACCGCCGCTTCGATATCGTCCAACGTCACATCCGCGGCGAGCCGGGCGGAGCCGATTGCAGGTGCGACGACAAAACGCACTTGCCCTTGCGCAAACTTCTTGTCGAACCGGATCGCTTCCATGATTTTTTCCCTCGGGAAATCTGACGGCAATCGCGTCGGCAGTTCGAATGCCTCCAGGGTTTGGATAATTCGGGCTCTGTGCGTTTCGGGCAAACCTGCTTTCCGGACGGATATCTCGCACGCCGCGACGATGCCGAGACTGACCGCTTCGCCATGGAGAAAATCGTGGTAATCCCCGGCCCGTTCAATCGCGTGTCCGATGGTGTGGCCGAAATTGAGCAACGCTCGTTCCCCTGTCGTCTCGCATTCGTCGGCGGCCACGATCGCCGCCTTGATTTCGACGTTGCGGCGAATTAGCGCGGCCAAATCTTTGCGATCTAAACGCTGCAGCATCTCAAACATCTCCGCATCGCGGATCACGGCATGCTTGACGATCTCCGCAAAACCCTGCCTCCATTCGCGCGCCGGCAACGTGGTCAGCGTCTCCCCATCCGAGATCACCAGCGCGGGTTGATGCCAGGCGCCGATAAGATTCTTGCCCGCTGCGGTGTTTACGCCCGTTTTTCCGCCGATCGAACTGTCGACTTGCGCGAGGAGCGTCGTCGGCACCTGGACGCATGGGATTCCGCGATGATAAATCGCCGCCACAAATCCTGCGAGATCGCCGACCATTCCACCGCCAAGTGCCACGACGAACGATGAACGATCCAGTCCCGCCTCGATCATCGAATCGCAGATCGCTTCCGCCGGGCCCATTGCTTTCGAGCTTTCGCCCGGTCGAACCGTGATCAGCGTCGGCTGGAACCCAGCAATCGTTAGGCTGGCGATGACCGTCTGCGCAAAAAGCGTTGCAACATTGTCGTCGGAGACGACGGCGCACGCCGGTCCTTTGAGCTTCTGAGAGACGAGTGCGCCGGATTTTTCGAGCAGTTGCGAGCCGACGACCACGTCATAGCTCTGCGTGCCTGTTCGAATGGTCACTGGATTCACAAGACCCGGAGCGTACCGGCGGTCTCAGAGGCGCGAAAGCGAAAAGCACCGGCGCGAGTTACCTTGACAAACCGACCTGGCGTTCCTCTACATTGTGGTATGCCAGCTCCAGTCGATCCGACGCCTCTTCCGTCCGCGAATCCATCCCCCGGACCGAGCGCAGTTCCAGGTTCAACCGGACTGCCATCCAATGTCGCCGCCGCCCTGGCCTGTATTCCTTTGATCGGCGGTTTGATTTTTTACATCCTGGAAAAGCACGATGCCTTCGTCCGCTTTTACGCGATGCAATCGATCATCTTCGGCGGCATTTGGTTTCTCTTCAACGTCATCTCCTGGGTGTTTCATCTGATTTTTTGGTCGATCCCCGTCGCCGGGCCGATCTTCGCCGCGCTCTGGGTTTTCGTTTCCGCTCTGGTCCATCTCGGGCTCCTTGTCGTCATGATCATCGCGATGATAAAAGCGTTCAGCGGGGTGCGTTGGGACATCCCCTGGGTTGGGCCGATGGCGCGGAAGCAAACTGGCGAGGCGCCGTAATCCTGTAGCCGGGATCGATGATCCCGGTTCGCGTAAACGTGTTCAGGTAACTCGCCGGGATCACCGATCCCGGCTACAGCTCAGCAGGCGAGCAGCTTCACCACGATTTCGGTCAGGACCAATTCGTGATCGAGCTGGCTGCTGACTAAACGCAGATTTGCTTCCAGGCAGGCTTCCAAACCGGCGATGAGTTTCTTGGTTTCGAATCGGTGCGCTTGCTGCGCGGCAATTCCCAACGCGTAACCGTTGATCGAACCATCCTTCTTGCGCGGCAGATGTTCGGTCGCTTCAGCCGGCAGACGATTTAGGGCCGAGATGAAACTGAAAGGCGCATGCGGACGCGCCATCCGATTGCGCTCGATCAGATCCTTCGCGAGCAAAAGATTTCGAATCGTCGGAAGGATCGCGACGAGCAGGATGCCGATCGCGGTTTCGCCCTGATCGAGCAATCGCTTTACCAGCATTAGCGCGCGCTCCAGATCGCAAGCGGCCAGCGCGTTGCCCAGCTCGAAAATCACGCCCGCCCGGGAAAGCGGTACCAACTCGCGCACCTGATCGGTAGAAACGCGTTCCCACTTTCCGTTCCCGAGATACAAATCGATTTTCTCCAGCTCGTTTTCGATCTGGCGCGTGTCGCCGCCGGTCAGCAACACGAAAAGATCGAGCGCTTCCTCGTCGAAACTCAGGCCGCGCTTTTTCGCGCGCCCTCGCACGATCTCGGTCGCTTCCTCTTCCCAGCCCGCCCGCGACGAATCGAGCCGATCGATTACCTGGACTTCGGCGCGCTTCGCCAGTGCTTTGTAAAACGAGCGGCGCTTGTCCGTTTCAGTCGCGCTGACGAGGAGGGTGACTTCCGCACCCAAACCGGACTCCAGAATTTCCCCCAGGTCCTCGAGCGCGGATTGAACAGCGGCGGAACGGCCAATGACGCTGTCTCCGAGACAATTCGCATTCTTCAGCCAAACCAGTTTTCCTCCGCCGAAAAACGGCAGCGTTTGCAAAGCTTCGATGGCCGACCTGATCCGCGAGACAGCCTGATCCACGTTATCCGCGCAGGCGTCGATGATTTCGATGCCGAATTCGCCGGCATCCGGCGGAGTCAATTGCGCGGCCAATTCCGCGGCGACACGTTTCACTTCGCTTTCATCCGAACCGACGACCGCGTGGATGTTCGAAGTCGCGGGGCTGGCTTTGGTTTTCGGCATCGGTGACGGCAATTTTAGCCGCCACCCGCTTGTTGCAAAGAAGTTCCGAACTCTTTCGTCGCGTACTCGCGAAACTTTTCTTCGAGCGCAGTCGAGTTCAGAAATTTTCCGCCGTAGCTCTGGGTCAGAGCAGCATCGAATGGTTGATGGCGGGCCAGCGCGTCGAGGAAGATGAGGAATTTCTCCTTGTCGGTTGAAGCGAGGAAACGGACCAGCCTTTCCGATTCGTCGTAAAATGTCTCGACGCGATCGGACGGCGGATAAGTCATCTCGATCAATTTCGCCAACGGAATCAGCTCCTCGGCTGCGATCGCCTGCGAATGTGCCTTCGCGGTGTAATTGCGCGCCCGCTGATAACTCGCTCGCGCGCCTTTCGAGACATACTGCGCAAAGCCTTCATCCAGCCAGCAGGGGATTCCGTCGGGATAAAAACGATGCAGGACCAGATGGGAAATTTCGTGGCCAAGAACGGGGCCGCTGAACTTGTAGGCGGGATTGCGCAGGATAAAGAGGCTTCCCTGGGAATGGATGCCACCCGTCCACGGCTCCAGTTTTCCGGACGCCTGAAATTGCTGCCAATCGGCGGGCTGCTGGAAAATGTAAATGTGGGACTTCGTATCACCGGCGGGCTGCTCACGCCGGAGTTCCTTTGCCACCACGCGATAATGAAACTCCGCTTCCACGGAAAGCGGGGTCACGACAAAGCTGTCGATAAAATGGAAAATGAAATGCTCGGTTTCGCCGTGTTTCCATTGTTCCGGATGGATGGCGAGCGCCTTTTGGCCAAGCGGGTTTGGATCGCGCTGGCTAAGACGGGAGAAGTCGATCTCGGGTAAGGCGTTGAGGCCGGGAGAGGGCGCTATCGCGAGCAGGAACGACGTGAAAAGAGATTTGGCGGAGGATCGCACGAATGCGAGTGAAGCTAGTAGTGTGCGAGCGGGGTGTCACACCCGCGAACCGCGCCGGCGCTGTGCGCCGCCGCGTGAATATTTCACGGGCTTGCGCTTCGGTTCGATCTTACTGAGACCTGTGCCGCTCTTCACTTCCATGATTTGATCGCGCAAGAGCGCGGCGCGCTCAAACTCCAGGTTCGCCGACGCCGTCTGCACTCGTCTTGATTTGAACAGCTGATTCTCCAAAAACGACGAAATTTCGGCTTTACATTTTATAGGGTTCTGGAAAATCCTCGCGAAGAGCAAACCCCTAACCCGCCGATGCCTCCCCACATGTGCAAGGCAGCAAAGTCCTCGATTCCTTTTCTGGAACTGTCCGCGACCCACTTTCGGGGATGCACGACCTCTTCGAAAATCGTGACTTACAAACTATTGACTCAACTATGAAAACATCAATCTGCAGTCTGGCAACGATATTGGCTATTGCGCTGAGCAGCACCGTCTTCGCCGCCGAGCACGATGTCTTCGAGCACCATCTCAAGCACGAAAAGCCGATCACCGGCACGGTTGTGGAGTATGGCGATATGCTTCTGATAATCCAAGACAGCAAAAAAGAACGACTCACGTTTAATGTCAGGTATTTTGATCAGCGTTATCAACCGAAAGTAGGTGATAAGGTGAGAGTGCATTACTATCTTGGTCGGCACGGAGTGTGGATAACCGACAAGGTTGACAAGATCGACACGGCCGAGGGAGGTTCCAAGAAAAACTGACGGCGGTGGCGAACGGGAAGTTCAACTATGAAAACCTTAGCTTGCAGCTTAATAGCGTTGGCCGGTTGGGCATTGAGCAGCGCGGTTTTCGCCGCGAGGCCTGATGATGGTGAAATAACCGGCACTATTGTTTCCGTAAGTGAGGGCACCATCGAAATTAACGATGGCAAGGGGCGGTTCGAGATCATTTGGGATACGCTGGAAGGCCGCGTTTCTACACCTAAGGTGGGCGAGAAAGTGAGGGTGCACTACTACCACTGCGGTAGTGGCCGTGCAGGATTTCATCACTGTGCCGATAAAATTGAGAAGCTCAGCAATGCCGAGAAAGGATCGAAAAAGAACTGAAGGCACTAATTTCGCTTCCGGCCTTTGAGAGTCTTACACACTTGGAAGGAGGGAATTGCAGAAGCATATCCAGTACTGTGTGGAGCGGATAAAGGAATTGGCTGACCACGTTCTAAGAGCGGCTCGTTAAATCGCGATACCCACGGGATAAACGATGACAAACAAGGCAAAATTGATGATATGTCTGATGGCGCTTTCGGTCGCGTTGGCTGGCTACATATCCTGCGTAACAGCAAGCCGCATTCGTTGGCATTTCGGATGGATTACCGCGCCGGCCATTTTACCCGGGCTTAGCTTTGGTCTTGTGACCGCCGGGTGGCTGCTCCATCGCGGATGGATTGGACGCAGGAAAGCTATCGGCTTTGTGATTGCATCCGCCGTGGCGTACTTTGCCGCCTACTGGAGCGCAGTCTACACGATGGCCTTGTGCGGCGGGGGGATGATTTTGTCTACGGTCAGACTACCCCTGTTCCACGCAGGCATGATCGCGGGACTTGTAGGAATGACCCTTCTCACCACTAGTCTGGCCGTAGTTTCGGCCGACTTCAGGCGCAAAGATTGGAAGACCATAATTCTCCTCGGAATAGCTGCTGGCGGCGCGCTATCCTTGGCCGGAATAGGTGCGAGTACCGGTGATCACGCAGGAACTCTGGCGAATCCCGGAGACAGAGTCTTTATCTTTGCGTGGCAACTTCTTGTTAGCGGCTACATCGGAATACTTTTATGGGCCGAGCCAGCTTCTTCCGCAGAACGTCAGCGCAGTCGCTTCGGTCATAGGACGGCAGTCGCGGTTTTGGCCCTCCTCGTGCTATCGTTCTCCCAAGCTGCCATCGGATATCTACGTCGAGATAAAGATAGTAGCGTTGCCTCTCAAACTACATCCAACAATTCGAATATTCGACCGAGTCCGCCGCCACAGGTGGCGAATATTGAGGCGCTGGGTCGTGTCGTCTTGCTACACATGCAAGCTCTCGATGATGAAGTCGCCGCTATCTCTCGGGGGGATGACCCGGAGATCGTTGATGCGGCTAGTAAAAAGGCCACTGCCATGGAACAGGACGTCATCAGAGCGCGGGATCTGCTCAGGGCAGCGGCTGCGGCAGGGAACGAACGCGCCGTCGCGATCCTTAACAACGTAATCAAGCGAAATCAAGAAAGGGACGAAAAATTTGCAGTCCTTAACAAGAAGCTCGACGAGGAAGCGAAAGATTTGTGGACTAGAACTCTCGTCCTCGCCGACGGTCGTCACGTCATCATCAACGAAGACGACGGGGGAGTTTTATGCGATCAAAGATCTTCATGACAATGGGGTGAAACTGACTGGCGCAGCCAGGGAAGAAGCGCAACGACTGCAGGCAGAGCGGGAACGGTCGCGTAAACAGGCTCCGAATCGGCGATGAGCGAGCGAGATGTCCCACACCTCAACGGCGTGACGACCGAGGTCACTGGCAGAATCGAAAGACCAGACACTCAACCATGGCTTGTCGTTAAATCGACAATAAGTTCAGCGACGCTAGCCTTGACACACCGGATCACGTCGGCCGCGGTCACGTTCGGGGAACCGATATGAATCGCAAATCAACTCTGAGGACATTTTGTTTTTTTGTAATCGTTTGCTTCGCCGCGACAGTTCACGTAACAGCTGCGAACACGCCAGGACCTCCTCCCGCGGACAAGCTTCCCATCTACACTGCAGCCGAAGCAGGACAACATGTCGACGAGATTGCCACTGTTGTCGGTCGAGTGGATTGTATCGAGCGCGCAGCGGCAATACGGTCATCGGAATAGGCCGCGCTTGGAAATTGCTTTTGGTAACCGCCAAATCCGCTTTTTGCAGGATCCCGCAGATATTTTCGTTTTCCAGGTTGTCGTCCACTTCCTGAATAACTAGGGTTTTCTGGGTGGGATAGCTATACGAAGCTAGCAACTTACCTGGCGAGAGCGCGCATATTGCAGGCCAATGGAACTCTACATTACGGACGGCGCACGCGGAGCGAATATTAAGATCGTGTCCGAGGCGAACGAGAAAGCCCTTTGAGCTATGAAAATTCATATCCAAAAGGGCGACGTAGATGGAATCCGAGCTTTTCTCCATATAGAATCCGCCGCCGGGCGTCGTAAACTTGACCTGCTTTTCGATCTCGCCGGTCGAGTAATTGAGGCCGAGCAACTGCGTGAATAATTTCACCGATACGAGCTGTCCCGCCCAAGCGTAAAGGTAGGGTTCGACAAAACGATGGGGCGTCCATGCGAAGTTGGAATTCGCCACGCTCACACCTTCCAGTCCCGGGTAGCTTTGGGCCCAGCTTATAATCCCATCTGGAGCGACCTTAACCAGCGGGCCGTTTTTCACGCCGGCGATATTGGAGAGGTTAAGAAGAATCGCCCCATCCGCGCCGATGTGTGTTTCGGTCTCAAACTCCGAGTTGCTTACCGGGTAGCCATTTGCCCACTTGATGGCACCGTCGTTCGTCAATCGCAAGATGCCTACTCCATGGCGACCGCCTACCGGTATAGAGTGTCGGAGGCAAAGGTAGTAGCCGGTCTTCTCAGGCAACCGTATTAGATAACCATTGCCCGGCTCCCCCAAAGACTTGTCGCCCTTGAGGAACGTAAACGTGTAACTTTTGTCGAAAATAACGCGCATTTCCGACGAGAGGAGTGCGACACGAATGGAATTGCCACTCCCTTGCACAAGCGACACCTGGAGATCGGCCCGCTTTTCAGCGAAGGAGTGTAGCTGAAGGCATGGGGCAGAATGCGATGGGCTTGGAAAGGTTAGCTGAATGGATGCTTCCTTTTTCAAGCTAACCGCATTGAACCGGGCGAAACGAAAAATTCCATCTTTCCGCAATCCGCCGCTCCAGATGGAATCGCCGTCGCTTGTCAGGGGGAACAATGAGGCTGCGTCAGGTTGTTCGTCGGCCCGAACGGACCAAAGAACGCGGCCATCTCGATTAACACAGGCGAGCCAGTCTATGCCTGCAACTTGGTGGCTTCCAGCGATACCCACAGTCCCTCCTAAAATGATCCGACCGTCCGAGAGCGCGCGGTAGGGGGCGCCCATTAGACTTTGTACTTCCTTGGCTTGCGTCGTGTACTTACGAGCAAGCAACGGTGCCGTGGTTTGGCCGCTGGCTATCTCTTCTATAAAAAACAAATTCGTGACCGCTGAGATTCCGATCACCGACCACTGGACTAATGTGAGATGGTGCATTGCCATATCTCTCAGTATCTCCCAAACGAGAGGGGCCTAGTTTCGAAAACAGGCGAGTTTACCAAGCGCCTCGAATGTTCGACAAGCAAATTGACTAGATTCGGGATCGCCGTCTTTGTCCGCTGTTGCGCGAATACTTCACCGGCCTCCGCTTCGGCTCGATCTTCGTCAGGCCGGTGCCGCTCTTCACTTCCATGATCTGGTCGCGGAGAAGCGCGGCCCGCTCGAATTCCAGGTTCGCCGAAGCGTTCTGCATCTCTTCCTCCAGCTCGCGCAACAACTCGGTGAGATTGAAATCGCCGCCACCCTCCTGGATCACCGAGGCTGCGATTTCCCGGCCGCGCAAAATCGTGTGCAAACTCTCCTGCACCGCGCGCCGCACCGTCTGCGGCGTGATACCGTGCTTCTCGTTGTATTCCATCTGCTTCGTTCGGCGATAATCCGAAATCGAGATCAACGCCTGCATGCTTTGCGTCACGGTGTCGGCAAAGAGAACCACTTCGCCGTTGATATGGCGTGCGGCCCGGCCGGCGGTTTGAATCAACGACGTCTGGCTCCGCAAGAAACCTTCCTTATCCGCATCGAGGATACAGACGAGCGACACCTCCGGAAGATCGAGCCCTTCACGAAGCAGATTGATGCCGACGAGAATATCGAAATCGGCCGCGCGCAACCCGCGCAGGATCTCCACGCGCTCGATCGTATCGATGTCGCTATGGAGGTAACGCACCTTCAATCCGACATCGCGCAGATAATCCGACAAATCCTCGGCCGTGCGTTTCGTCAAGGTCGTGACCAGAACGCGCTCCTGTTTCTCCACCCGCTGCCGGCAAAGCTCGATCGTTTCGTCGATCTGGTTCTTCAGCGGCTTGAGCGTGATCTTCGGATCGAGCAAGCCCGTGGGCCGGATGATCTGTTCGACTACAAGCGGCGATCCGGGAGTATGCACATCGAACTCATCAACCGGTTGGTCCGTGCGACTGACGATCGCCTTGCCGCTAACGTTTGGGGTCGGACGATTTCCATCCGCCGCCTCACCGGCGACGACAAACGGCACCGCTTCGTCCTCCCCGATCCGCTCCCGCTTGTGCGGGAAGTATCCGGTGTTGCCGACGACGCTGTTCTTGATCTCGAATTCCGCCGGCGTCGCACTCACGTAGGTGATTTGGTTCGTCATCCCCATGAACTCCTTGAAATTCAGCGGCCGGTTATCGAGCGCGCTCGGCAACCGAAAGCCGTACTCGACCAGCACTGTTTTCCGCGACTTGTCGCCCTCGTACATCCCGCCGATCTGCGGGATCGTCGCGTGCGATTCGTCCACCACCATCAGGTAATCCTTCGGAAAAAAATCGAGCAGCGTGAATGGCTTCGACCCCGGCATCCGGCCCGAGAGATGCCGCGAATAATTCTCGATCCCGTTGCAGAAACCCATCTCCTGCAACATCTCGAGGTCGTACTCGGTCCGCATTTTGAGCCGTTGCGCCTCGAGCAGTCTGCTCTGCGATTCCAGCTCGACGATCCGGTGATCGAGCTCGTTCCGGATCGAAGCGAGAGCGCGATTCAACTTGTCCGCTGGTGTGACGAACTGCTTCGCCGGATAAAACGTGATCACGCTCAGGCCTTCATGCGCGTGCCCGGTCAACGGATCGAAGCGCGTGATCGCGTCGATCTCGTCGCCGAAGAATTCGAGCCGGATCGCCTCTTCATCGGCGGTCGCCGGATAGACTTCGACCACGTCGCCGCGCACTCGGAACTTGCCGCGGGAAAAATTCATGTCGTTGCGCTCGTAAAGCATGTCCACGAGGCGGCCGAGGACGGCTTCGCGCGAGATTTGTTGCCCGCGCTTTACGGTCAGCAGCATCCGCAGGTAATCCTCCGGCGAGGTGACGCCGTAAATGCATGAGACGCTCGCGACGACGATCACGTCGCGGCGCGAAAGCAGGGAACTCGTCGCGGAAAGCCGGAGCCGCTCGATCTCTTCGTTAATCGACGAATCCTTCTCAATGTAAGTGTCGGATCGCGGAATGTAGGCCTCCGGCTGGTAGTAATCGAAATAGCTGACGAAATACTCGACAGCGTTGCGCGGGAAGAATTGTTTGAACTCGGAGTAGAGCTGCGCCGCGAGGGTTTTGTTATGCGAAATGATGAGGGCCGGCCGGTCGAGCTCGCGAATGACATTGGCCATGGTGAAGGTCTTGCCGGAACCGGTCACGCCGAGCAGGGTCTGGTGCTTGTTCCCGGCTTCGATCGCCTTCAAGAGCTTCGCAATCGCCTGGGCCTGGTCGCCGCGCGGCTTGTAATTCGATTCCAGCTCAAACGCCATCCGGCAAAGTAGCATCGAGTGCAGGTCTGCACATCAAGGCGGCGCGCGATCTAAGCTTTTGACTCGCCAAAAGGGGGAAGCCCGGTACTAATTCCCGGCGACGGCGTATGAACTCCCGGAACTTCTTTTCCGAACTTCAGCGCCGTAACGTTTACAAAGTCGCGATCGCCTACGGTGTCGTTGCCTGGCTGCTGATTCAAATCGCGACGCAAACGTTTCCCTTCTTCGACATCCCGAATTGGATTGTGCGCGCAGTGATCCTGCTTCTTCTCCTGGGCTTCCCGGTCGTGCTCATATTCGCCTGGGTTTTTGAATTGACGCCGGAAGGCTTGAAACGGACCGATGAAGTTCCTCTGCAAGAATCGGTCGTTCGCAAGACCGGGCGAAAGCTCGATGCGGTGATTATCATCGTCTTACTCTGCGTGATCGGGGTTCTGCTCTTCCAGCGATTCCATCGAAGCGATGCGTCTTCCGGATGGATGGACAAAGGGATCGCTGTCCTTCCATTCGATAACTTCAGCGACGACAAAGAGAACGCATTTTTCGCGGACGGAATCCAGGACGACATCCTTACGAGCCTGGCAAAGATTCACGGTTTAACGGTGATAAGTCGCGCCTCGGTGATGCCCTATCGCGGCGCGAGCAAAAACAATTTGCGGCAAATCGCGGAGGCGCTCGGCGTAGTCAATGTCCTGGAAGGCAGCGTGCGTGGTGGAGGGAATCGCATCGTGGTGAGCGTCCAGCTTATCGATGCGCGGAACAATCATCATATCTGGGCCAATCGTTACGACCGGCCGCTGGCGGATTCGCTCGGTTTGCAAGGCGAGCTCGCTACCGAGATCGCCAAAGAGCTGCGCGCTACGCTCAGCCCGGAAGAAAAAATGCGCGTAGAAACAAAGCCGACCAACAACCCCGACGCTTACGTGTTCTATCTCCGGGCCCGCGTGCATGAAGCGAGTCGCGACAGATTGTTCGAAGATTTCAAACTGGCAGCGCAACTCTACGGCGAAGCGATTCAGCTCGATCCATCGTTCGCCCTCGCCCATGCGCGGCTTTCCGCCACCCTCGCGCGGATTTTCCACTGGTTCGATCCGACCGAAGCAAACAAAGCGTTGATGAAAATGGAGGCGGAAAAATCGCTTCAGCTCCAACCGGATCTCGCCGAGGCCCACGTCGCGCTCGCCCTTTATCATTACTGGGGAGAGAGAGATTATGAAAAGGCGCTCGCAGAATTTGCCCTGGCGGAGAAAGGTTTGCCTAACGACAGCGAGATTTCTTACATAACCGCCGCGATTCGACGGCGCCAGGGCCGGTGGAATGATAATCTCGAACTCCTTCAGAAAACCCTGGCGATTAATCCAGGCGATGCCGCCAATATCACTGGAGAGATTGCGTTTACTTATAGTTTTCTCCACGACTGGCCGCGAGCGGCGCAAATGTATGACCGGGTGGTGGCGCTCGTCCCCACTTCGGCCAACATGCGAATCACCCGCGCCTATGTCGACTTCTGGGCAAGGGGAGATACCACCCCTTTGGAGAAAGTCCTGGCCGACATTCCGGCCGACGTTGACCCGTCTGGCCTGGTGACCCGAGCGCGCTGGGACCTGGCTATGCTCCGCCGCGATTACGCCGCGGCCGATCGGGCGATCGACTCCTACGCGCCCGATGTCTTTCAGTCTGATGCAATGCAGGTGCCGAAGAGTTTTTGTCGGGGTTGCACGGCCCTCGCGCGAGGTGATGGCAACGCTGCCCAGAGGCAGTTTGAAAACGTGCTCCCGACATTTGAAGCAGCTGTCCGCAATGCACCTACGGACGGTGTGCGTCACGCCAATCTCGGCCTGCTCTATTCTTTCATGGGCCGGAGCGAGGATGCCATCCGCGAAGGCCGCCGCGCCGTGGAACTGGAGCCGGAATCGAAAGACATGGTTACCTCGCCGTGGATGAAAGGTTTCCTGGCGATAATTTATGTCCGCACGGGCGACTTCGATTCAGCCGTGCCGATTCTCGAGCGTTTGCTCGCTTCGCCGTTTCCAACCGACAACACCAACTGCTGCATTACCTACAATGATCTACGAAAACGCTGGCAGTGGGACCCGATTCGGAATGATCCCCGTTTCCAGAAGCTGATCGCTTCGCAAATGACCACGGCTTCGCCATCGGCGATCCGCTGACGCGACTCCAATACCAGCACCGATCCGTTTGCGTCTCGCGCTTTTGCCTCGCTATGCGTTAGAAGCGCTACTAATTCTCCGCGAAAGCGCATGACTGAGAGAAACTTTTTCGCCGAGCTTCGCCGGCGCAATATCTATAAAGTCGCGGTGGCTTATGGCATCGTCGCCTGGTTGCTGACCCAGGTCGCGACCCAAATTTTTCCCTTCCTCGAAATTCCCACCTGGTGCGTGCGGCTGGTCATTGTCCTCCTCGTCCTTGGGTTTCCCGTGGCGATGATCCTGGCCTGGGCCTACGAGCTTACGCCGGAGGGAATCAAGCGCGCCGATGACGGGCCCTCAGCGCCGGCGACTGTCCGTCATACGGGACAGAAGCTGAACGCGCTGATCATCGGCGTTTTGATCTGCGCCGTCGCGGTTCTCGTCTACCAACGATTCCACCCCGATGGATCCTCTTCGGCCATGTCCGAAAAGAGCATCGCGGTTCTCCCATTCGAAAATTTCAGCGACGATAAGGAGAACGCCTTTTTCGCCGACGGCATACAGGACGATATCCTCACGAGCCTGGCGAAAATTCACGAACTGAAGGTCATCAGCCGCACCTCCGTCATGCCGTATCGGGGCGCAACGAAGAACAACCTGCCGCAAATCGCGCAGGCTCTGGGCGTAGTCAACGTCCTGGAAGGAAGCGTGCGTCGGGACAGAAACCGCGTCGTCGTCAGCGTGCAGCTCATCGACGCGCGTAACGATCGGCATCTCTGGGCGAAGCGCTACGACCGGCCGCTCTCGGATTCGCTGGGGCTACAGGGCGAGCTCGCGTCCGAAATTGCCGGGGAACTGCGCGCAACGCTGAGCCCGGCGGAGAAAGGGCGCGTCGAAACCAAGCCGACGGAGAACGCGGACGCCTACGTCGTCTATTTGAAAGCGAGAACGTACGAAACAAAGATCGATCGATTGTTCGAAGATTACAAAGTGGCGGAGCAGCTCTACGGCGAAGCCATTCAGCACGACCCTTCGTTTGCGCTGGCCCACGCGCGGCTTTCCGCGACGGTGGCGCGGATTTATCGCTGGTTCTATCCGACAGAAGACCGTAAGGCGCTGATCAAGCGGGCGGCGGAGAAAGCGTTGCAGTTGAATCCGGATCTGGGCGAGGGCCACCTCGCGCTCGGCCTGTATTACTATTGGACCGAGCGGAATTACGAAAAGGCCCTGGAGGAATTTCGCCTGGCCGCGCTCGCTCTGCCGAACGACAGCGATGTGGGATACTTCCGGGCCGCGATTCGCCGGCGTCAGGGGAAATTCGATTACAATCTCGAACTGCTCAAAAAAACCGAGGAAGTAGATCCCGGGAATGTGCACGTCGCGCTCGAGATCGCCTACACCCACGGCTTTTTGCACGATTGGCCGCAGGCCGCGCGTCGATACGACCGCGTGGTCGCTCTCGCCCCGGATTCGGCGAACTACAAAATCAACCGCGCTTACGTTGATTTCTATTCGACTGGGGACACCGCCACGCTGAAATCTACCCTGGCCGGAATCCCCCTCGGAGACGATCCGGCCGGGCTCGTCACCAGGGCGCGCTGGGATCTCGCCATGATCGAGCGTGATTACGCGGCTGCCGACCTGGCCATGACCTCATGCCCTCTCGACGTTTTCCAATCGAATGGCCTGCCGACTCCGAAAAGCTTTTTTCGCGGGTGCGTCGCGCTCGCGCGCGGCGATCAGGCGGCCACCCAGACGCAGTTCGCCACCGCCCTGCCGGAGTTCGAAGCAGCCGTGACGCAAGCTCCAGCCGACGCCCTCCGTCACGCCAATCTCGGCCTGCTCTACTCGTTCATGGGCCGGAAGGAGGAAGCGATTCGCGAAGGTCGCCGGGCGGTGGAACTCCTTCCTGAATCGAAGGACGCGGTCGACGCGCCGTGGATGGTTGGGTTTCTCGCGATGATTTATGCCCGGGCGGGCGACGCCGATTCCGCTATGCCGCTTTTGGAGCGTTTGCTCGCCTCCCCCGGCCCGGTCGATAACACCAATGTCTGCGTTACCTACAGCGACTTGCGGAAGCGGTGGCAATGGGACCCGCTCCGGAACGATCCCCGATTTCAGAAGCTGCTGGAAACTCCTCAAGCGAAGACCGCTGGTAATTAGTCTGCAGGGTCGCCGGCCTGCGCCGGTCCAAATCAAGCCGAGAGCCTCCTGCCGGTACGGGAGCTGCTTTTTTTCGGTTCATGCAACTCACTCAACCACGACAAAATGCAATCGTCAGACCCGCTTTCCGTGTGCCCGCGCCGCACCCGAAATTGGCAGAGCCGACTCGCTACACCATGTCCACCTACGTGGGCGATGAAATCCAGGCTTACTCGACCATCCGCGACATCGCGCTCGCCGAAGCGGAAAAGATCACCACTTCCCTGAATCTCGAACGCGCCCGGATCGCGAATGAATTCGTCGAGAACTGCCTGAAGCCGGCCCGGGCTCCGTACGAAGCGCAGCATTTGCCCGAAGGCGACGCGACCCGCGAACGTCAGCGTTGTGAAGCCGCCAAGGTCCGCATCGCGCTTCTGCGCGCGCACCTGGACGCGGCCTCTCGCGCGCACAGCCGGGCCGCGTAATTCGCTTCTATTCCCGGGCCCAGATCATGGCGACGGAAGTCGTCAGGCTGCCGCCCATGTTGAAGGTCAGGAATTTTTTCGCGCCGTTGATCTGATGGGCGTCTGCCTGCTCGGTAAGTTGTTGATACGCTTCGAAAACCTGACGCACGCCAGTCGCGCCGACGGGATGCCCGTCACCGATTAGACCGCCACCGGTGTTGACCGGAATTTCCCAGCCAATCTTGCCGCTGACGTGTTCGCCTCGCACTTGCGGCAGAGCAGTCGCGCCACTCTTCGCCAGCTCGGCACCCTTGCCCGGCTCGGCCAGACCGAGAATCTCGTAGGCCACGATCTCGGTGATGGAAAAACAATCGTGCACCTCCACGCCATGCATGTCGCGCGGCTTCAGGTTCGCCATGCCGAAGGCTTTCTCGGCCGCTTTCCGCGCGGTTGAAAATGTGGGCGCGTCCTTCTTTTCGAGCGCGAGATAATCGGTGCTGCTGCCGAAGCCGAGGAGCCGGGGCAGCTTCGATTTATCGCGGCCGATCCGATCGAGGTATTTGCCGGAAACGAGGACGAGGGCTGCTCCGCCATCGGTGATCTGTGAGCAATCGGAAACCCGCAAAGGCGGCGCCACGCTGGGGTTCTTGTCGGAGACCTGCGAGGCGTCGTTGTAAGTGAGGTTCGCATCGCGCATCTGCGCCATCGGGTTCAAGCGCGCGTGCGCATAATTTTTGTAGGCAACCGACGCCAGATCGTCCGGCGATGCACCATACTTTTCGATGTAGATCTGTGCGATCCGCCCGAACAATTTCGGAAACATGAAGTCGCCGTATTCCGGTTTCTCGATGTGATAATCGGCGGCCGCGCCGAGGACATCGGAACCGTCGAGGGACGACATCGTTTTCTGTTGTTCGGCGCCGACGACGAGGACGGCATCGTGAAAGCCGCCCATGATCCATTGCGCACCGAGGAGGACCGAAAGCGAACCGGAAGCGCAGGCCGCTTCGGTGTGCATGGTGGGAATGCCGTGCAATTTCGGGTCGATCTCCGGAACAAACGCGCCGAGGTGGAGTTGCTTGGTAAATTGACCGGCGTTGAAATTTCCCACCGCGGCCGCCTCGATTTCCGCCGGGTCGATCTTCGCATCGGCGATCGCTTTGCGGCCCGATTCGGTGATCAAATCGCGGATGGTTTTGCCTTCCTTCTTCAGGTTGCGCTTAAAGTCGGTCCGGCCGCCGCCGAGGATGTAAACGGGTTCGTTCATAAGGGGAAATCTAGCCATTTGTTCTCCGCTGTCATCCCTCGCGGAATAATGAGTCGTGTTCTTTTGCCCTGTGAAAATCCCGGGCAATCTGCGACACCTGCGGGGGAATCGACCCGTGGACCCGCACAATTTTTTCGCCGAGCTGAAACGGCGCCGCGTTTACAAGGTCGCGGCTGCTTACGCGATCGTCGGGTGGATTTTGATTCAGGCCGCGGTCTCGACTTTTCCAGTTCTGCTAATCCCTGCCTGGGCGACGAAACTGGTCATTGTGCTGGTGCTACTCGGATTCCCGGTCGCGATCATTTTGGCGTGGGCATTTGACGTGACACCGTCCGGCATCAAGCGGACGGACACCGACGTGCCCGAAGGATCGGCACGCCGGCCCAGGCGCAAATTCTTGGCGGTGATCACCGGCCTTGCCCTGGGCGTCGCGGGATTATTTTTCTTCCAACTCATCCGCTCGAAGGGCTCGTCAGCGAATGACAAATCGATCGCCGTGCTGCCTTTTGAAAACCGGAGCGAAGACAAAGCGAACGCCTACTTCGCCGACGGTATTCAGGACGAAATCCTGACGCGGCTGGCGCGGATCGGCGATCTGAAAGTCATCTCGCGCACCTCGACGCAGCATTATAAAAGCACACCGGAAAATTTGCGCGAGATCGGCCGGCAACTCGGTGTCGCGCACATCCTGGAGGGCAGCGTCCAGAAATCCGGCCAATCGGTGCGGGTGAATGTGCAGCTCATCCAGGCGGAAACCGACGCGCATGTCTGGGCGGAAATCTACGACCGGAAGTTGACGGATGTTTTTGCGATCCAGAGCGAAGTCGCGGCCGCCATCGCGGATGCATTACGCGCAAAACTAACCGGCGCCGAGAAACAGGTAATCGCGCAAAAGCTGACGGAGAACGCGGAGGCGTATGATGCTTACCTCCGCGGGAGCGGGTTCAATCGCGAGGGCAATTCGGCGGCGAACGCGGAGAAAGCGGTGAAATCTCTCGAAGACGCGGTGCGGCTCGATCCACAATTCGCGGCGGCCTGGGCGCTTCTGGCCCGGATTCATTCTCGTGTCTTTTTCAATAATCTCGATGCCACCAGCGCGCGCCGGCAGAAGGCGGAGCAATCGTTGCAAACGGCATTGCGGCTCCGGCCAGACCTGGCCGAAACACAATTGGCCCAGGCATTTTTCCAATATTGGGTCTCGCGCGATTACGAGGGAGCGCGGGATACCTTCGAAGGTTTGCGCGCGAAGCTGCCGAACAATGCCGATCTGCTCGAAGCCCTCGGATACATCACACGCCGCCAGGGCTTCTGGGCGGAGGCTGACGCTTATCTGAATCAAGCCGTGGCCTTGAATCCGCGCGACCGTTTTCTGCGGGTCCAAGTGGCAGCGGGCTGGGAGTTCAATCGAAACTACAACGAAGCCCTCCGTCTTTATGATCAGGCGCTAAAGATCTGGCCGGATGACATGACGCTGCTGGCGCGGAAAGCGGGAGTTTATCAGGCCTTGGGCGAACTCGATCGCGCCGACGCCTTGCTCAATGGGCTTCGTCCGAGCCCGGATGACGTCGCGGTCGTGGCGAGAATTTATGATCAGGCCCTTTTCCGCCGCCATTATCCGGAAGCGATCACGTTTTTGCGAACAGCGGTCGCGCAAATCGCCTCGCTGCCGCAGCGGGATGAATATCGTCTCTGGCTCGGCGCTTTGGAACGGCTTTCGGGCGATCAAGCCGCCGCAAAGGCGACCTATGCACAAGCTCGCATCGAACTCGAAGAACTTCTCAAAGAGCAACCGCAAAACTTGGATGTCATGAACACGCTCGCCCTGGTCTGCGCCGGCCTCGGCGAAAAGGAAGCCGCGCTAAAATATGCCGAGGATGCTGTGACTTTGATGCCGACATCAAAGGACGCTCTGGCCGGACGAGCTGCGGAAACGACGCGCGCCCTGATCTACGCCCGCTTCGCCGATAACGGTCGCGCCATTCCCGCGTTGGAACGTCTCCTGAAATTGCCCGGTGGCCGCCCGCCCGTAACGCCGGCAACGTTGCGCCTCAATCCTGAGTTCGATTCGCTCCGAGGCGATCCGCGTTTTCAGAAACTTTGCGAAGCGAAGCAACCGTGAACGCCTCCCGTCGCTGAGAGGGCGATTTCACTGTTTAAGGGCGGCCTGCCTCGCTAGAAAGGGCGGGCCGTGACCGATCCATGAATCCGAAAAACTTCCTGGCCGAGCTGAAGCGGCGCAACGTCTACAAAGTCGCGGTCGTTTACGCCGTGACCACTTGGCTGTTGATCCAGGCGGCGTCGATTCTTCTGCCGACATTTGAAGCGCCGGCCTGGGTGATGAAGGTCGTCGTCATGGCGGTGGCGCTTGGCTTTCCCGTCGCAGTGATTTTGGCCTGGGCATTCGAGCTCACGCCGGAAGGAATCAAACGCACGGAAGATGTCGATCGTCCGGCTGGGAGCGGTTCGAAAAATCGCGCTTGGGTCTATGTCGCTGTGATTGGAGCCGCGTTTTCCATCGGATTGTTTTTTATGGGGCGCTACACGGCGCGCAACACCAGCGGTTCTCCGGCCGGCCTCCTGGAGAAATCCATCGCGGTGCTGCCTTTTGAAAACCAGAACCGCGATCCCGATATCGATTATCTCTGCGACGGCATTCCCGAAAGCATCATTAACAGCCTTTCCGAACTGCCGAAGCTCAAGGTGATGTCGCGTAACTCAGTTTTTCATTACAAGGGGAAGGCGACGGACGGGCCCACAGTGGGAAAAGAGTTGAAGGTTCAAACGTTGCTCACGGGCCGAGTGAGGCAACGCGGTGATAGCCTGACGATCGGCGTGGAGCTGATCAACGCGCAGGACAATAGCCAACTATGGGGCCAGCAATATAACCGGAAGCTGGCCGACGTCTTCGCGGTGCAGGAAGAAATCGCGAAAGAAATCTCGGCGAAGCTGCGCCTTAAGCTAACCGGCGCCGAACAGGAGCAACTGGCAAAGCGTCCCACCGAGAACCTCAAAGCTTTTCAATATTACATGCAAGGCCGCGCGGCCGCTCAACGGCGCACGAACGCGGATCTGCTTGCGTCGGTTACTTATTACGAGAAAGCACTCCAGGAAGATGGTAATTATGCACTCGCCTATGCGGGCCTGGCGGATGCCTACACCAATCTCGGATATTTGGGCTCGATCTCACCGGTCGAAGGCCGGCGCAAAGCGGAAGTAGCTGCCCGCAAGGCCCTCGAGCTCGATGATAAGCTGGCCGAAGCTTATGCCGCACTTGGGCAAGTCTACATTGCATTCGCCCCTTCGAATTTCTCAGTGGGCGACCGAGAACTTCGGCATGCGCTCGAGCTGAACCCGAACCTCGCCGTAGGACGGTATAATCTGGGGCTCTCCCTCATCCGCCAGGGGCGCTTGGATGAAGCGTCGGCGGAGCTTGTGAAAGCTCGGGCACTCGACCCGTTGTCATCCGTCATCGCGCGAGCCGTAGTGATTCCTCATTACTTCAAGCGAGATTACGCGAGAGCGTTAGGGCTCTTGCGGCAGGCTAACGAACTCGGCCCTCCGCTTAGCGCCACCTGGGAAATAGGTCTCTTCATTCGCAGCGGAGCACTTAATGAAGCGTTCGCAGAAATCGAGAAAGCCAAAGAGACGAGGAAAAATGACCCACTCTTTGTCTACAGCACTGGGATGGCTTATGCCGCGTTGTGCAAGCAAGCAGAGGCGCTCCAGATCATTAAAGAATTGGAGGCGATGGCCGGCGGGAACCTGAGCACGGCGCACTGGATGGCCAAGATTTACGCGACCTTGAACGACAAGGAGATGGCATTTTCCTGGCTGGAACGCGCCCTGGCCACAGGCGCACTTGGTGTCTTTTACAAAGACGAGCCGGTGTGGGATCCGATCCGCGACGATCCGCGCTTTGCCGTCCTGGTCGGGAAAATGGTCGTGCCGGAAACAGCGCCAAAACCGTGAAGATCGACAGCTTCTTCGCCGAACTGAAGCGGCGCAACGTTTACAAGGTGGCGATAACCTACGCGGTGGTGGCATGGCTGCTCGTCCAAGCGGCGTCGATCGTCCTGCCTTCCTTTGAAGCGCCGGCCTGGACGATGAAGGTCTTGATCATGGCCGTCGGGGTTGGGCTGCCGATTGCAGTCGTTCTCGCCTGGGCTTTCGAGATCACGCCAGAAGGCATCGTGCGCTCGGAAGATGTCAGACCTAACGAGTCGGTCACGCGGAGAACTGGGCGCAAACTGACCGGGATCATTATCGCGGTCACGCTGGCCGCGCTTGGCTTGTTTTTATTTCAAACTCTTCGAAGCAAAATCGCAAGGCCTGAGAGTGTCATGCGCGCCCCAGAGACTGCGCTATCGCAGCCGAGCAACAAATCCATCGCCGTGCTGCCGTTCGTGAACATGAGCAGCGACAAGGAAAACGAGTATTTCGTCGATGGGCTGACTGAAGAAATTCTGAATCGGCTCGCCCAGATCACCGAATTGAAAGTGCCTGGCCGCACCTCCTCGTTTGCCTTCAAAGAAAAGAACAGCGATCTGCGGCAGATCGGCAGCGCGCTCGGGGTGGCACACGTGCTCGAAGGGAGTGTGCGCAAATCGGGGGATCGACTTCGCATTACCGCTCAGGTCGTTCGCACGGGCGACGGCTATCACCTTTGGTCCCAAACCTACGATCGCAAGCTCGACGATGTCTTCGCGATTCAGGAAGAAATCGCGCGCGCAATTGCGGGAGCGCTTTCGGTGCAACTAAAACTGGGCATCGAAGGAGAGGCCGAGCGGCCGACCCAGGATATGGAGGCTTACGATAATTACCTCCAGGCCCGCACTCTGATCGCATTGCGCACACCCGACAGCCTTCGACGTGCGACTTTATTGCTCCAGCACGCCGTGCAACGCGATCCAGGTTTCGCGAAGGCGTGGGCATACCTGGCCGATGTTCACGCATCCAACCGGTTTTATGGGCTGGGCGCAATGAAGGAATCGCTGGATGAAGCTGAGAAGGAAGCTCGAAAGGCTCTGGCGCTGGACGATTCAATCGCGCCTGCACATGCCGCCCTGGCAGAGGTGATGCGCGGCCGGTTCCAGTGGCTGGCGGCGGAAGCGGAAAACCGGCGTGCCCTTGAACTCAGCCCTGGCGACGCCGACATCCACGCCCATTATGCCGCGATGCTAAAGACGGTCGGGCACATGGACGCAGCCCTCGCGCACGCCAGGCGCGCTTCTGAGCTGGAACCGCTCGCCTGGATTACTCCTTTGTTCGAAGCTCTTAATCATTTGTCTCGTGGTGACATGACTCAAAGCCGGGATCGGATCGAGCAGTCAAAAAAAATCAGCCGAAGCGTTCAAAACTTTCAGATCCGGGTGGAACTGCTTCACGCGCTTTCGAGCGGCGAGGCTGACCGCGCCCGGAGCGTCCTCGCCGAAGCGCCCATCGAATGGCCGCTTCCCGGCGATAAGAAACTGCTCGCAGCGATGGACAATGCCCTGGCTTCGGCCGCCGGCGATCGAGATCCGCGGCCCCAATTGCAAAGCGCACTCGCAGAAACCAGCGGGTCGAGCGGAGGTCTAAGTGGTCACATCGGCCTTGCCTTCGCGGCTGTAGCAGTTTTTGCGAAACAAAAGGAAGTCGCGCTCGATGCGTTGTGGTTCGATTTCCGATCACCCGCCGGTCTTGATTCGCCTTTGGTTTGGACACCGGTCTTCCATCCGCTCTGGAATGAACCAAGGTTTCATGAGCTGGTGCGCGCCCTGAAGCTGCCGGAGTATTGGCGCGCGGCGGGCTGGGGCGATTTTTGCCGGGCCAAAGGCGCGGATGATTTCGAATGCGGCGCGCCATGAACCCGCGCAATTTCTTCGCCAAGCTGAAGCGGCGCAATGTTTACAAGTCGCGATCGCTTATGCGGTCATCGCGTGGCTGCTGATTCAGGCGGGCTCCATTCTATTCCGCACCATCGAAGCGAACCTATTTCACCCGCTTACCGTGTTTCACGATGAGATCGACGTGCTGAAGGAGATCGATGTAGCGGAGGACATCGCCTTTCACGGCGATGATGTCGGCATATTTGCCTTCGCTCACTGAACCGTAGTCCTTGTCCACTTTCATCTGCACCGCCGGCCAGTAAGTCGCGGCGCGGATTGTTGTCATCGAGTCGACGCCCAGTTTCGCGACCCAGGCGTCGAGCTCTTTCCAGGTGGAGCCGCTGTGGAATTTCATCGGGATGCCGCTGTCGGTGCCGATGAGCATGACGACGCCGCTCTCCTGGAGCTGCCGGAATTTATTCGCCACGGTTTTCGCGCGCAACGGCGTGATCTGGTAATAACCAAGCTGGCCCGGATGCGCGATGGACGCCTTGATGTCGGCCACAATGTCAGCCGGCACGCCGGCCTGCCACGCCGGATCGTCGAGCTGCTCGGGATTTTCCAGAAGCGGCTGGTAATTCAGAAAGCCTTCGATGGTCGGGCACCAAAAGAGCGGGCCGAGACTCATCTTCGCGGTGCGTTCCGCGATCATTTTTAGCACGTCGTCGGGATAACCCGGCGCCGTCGCCAAGCCCGTGTGCTCGAAACAATCGGCGCCCGCCGCGAGCCCGCGCCGGATTTCCTCGGGCCGATGCGCGTGCGCGACGACCGGCAGCTTGTGCTTGTGCGCTTCGTCCACGACCGCTTTCACTTCCTCCGGCGTCATCTGATCCTGGTCGATCAGCTTGATAATGTTCACGCCGGCGTCGGCCAGCTTTTTCACCTTGGCCCGGCCATCCTCCGAACCTTTCACGCCCCAGCGAAATCCCTCGGTGCCGGGATAGGGCTCGTGTTGAATGAACGGGCCGGAAACGTAAAGAGTCGGGCCGGGGATTTCGCCGCGATTGATCCGGTCGCGCAGTTCGATGCTTTCTTTCAACGGCGCGCCGAGGTCCCGCGCGCTCGTGATTCCGGCCATCAAAAGTTGCTTCGCCGCTGCCGGCATGATTTCGGAACCGAGGCGGCTCGGGTAAGTCTTGTCCCAATGCTCGTAGTTAGAGTGACCGAGCAACATGGTATGGACGTGCGCGTCCCAAAGTCCCGGCAACACATCCATGCCCTCGGTGGAAATGACTTCCGCGCCGGCCGGCACCTCGAGTTTCCCGACCTGCCCAATTGCTTTGATCCGGTCGCCCTCGATGAGGATGACGCTGTTGGCGAGCGGCGGCCCGCCGAATCCATCGATCAGCCGGCCGCCGACAAGTGCGACCGTCGCGGCGTGAATGGGAGATGCGCCGATGAAAAACGCCAGTGCCAGAACTCTAGGGAGCGTCCGAAGCATCAACCGATAATCAGGAAACGAGGAAGGTAGGAAAAGAACTAAAGTAGTGATTCGACTATCAAGGAGCGGCGGTTTACAAACCGCCGTTCTTAAAGGCCGGCGGTCTGGAGGCCGCCGCTCCTTGATGGAGCTCACTGAACGCTTCGCCAAGATTCTCGAGAACATCCCGCGGCAGGAGCGACTCTTCGCTTTCGTCTTTCTCGACGATTGCGATCTCCGCGGCTCGCCCGCAAACCCACGCGCCGACGCGGGCGGCGTCATACAGCGACAGACCTTGTCCAACCAAACCTGCACAAACGCCGGTCAAGACATCGCCCATTCCGCCGGTCGCCATTCCGGGATTGCCGGTCGAATTGTAACTGACCGCAAGCCCTTTTTGGCAGACGATCGTCCTCGCTCCCTTTAGCAACAGCGTGACGGGAAAGAGGTCGCAAAAAGTCCTAGCCAGGCCTGCGCGCGACATTTTTCCGGGATCCATCAATCGTTTCATTTCGCCTGGGTGCGGCGTGAGGAGACGCGGACCGGCGCAGCGCTTCAGCAGATCGACTTCGTCGGAAATAATGTTTAGCCCGTCGGCATCGACAACCATCGGCTGGGTCGCGCGCTCGATCAGTTTCGAAATATCTTTTGCCTCGCCCCTCCCAAGCCCGGGACCGAGCGCCCAAACGTCGATCTTCTCTTCGAGCAAGTCGCGGTAGGAACGGACCGGTTTAATCATCGCCTCGGCGGGCGCGGCCGCGGCAACGATCGGGTAGATTTCTTTCGGGACGAAAACCTCCACGAGCCCAGCGCCGCCGCGGAGAGCGCCCTGCGCCGTCATGAGCGCGGCCCCAATAAATCCCTGGGAGCCCGCGACGACTCCGATGCGGCCGAACTCGTTTTTGTAAGCGCCGAATTTCCGCCTCGGCAAAAGCGCACTGAGCGAAGGCGCTGTGGCCAGCAGATCGTTGAGTGGAACCGGGGCAATCGTGAGGTCCGGCAGGGAAACAACTGCGAGGCGGCCGACACGATCGATCGCGCGATCGGCCACCAGGCCATGCTTGGCGAATGCGATCGTGATCGTGAAATCCGCAACGACGCAATCCGGATCGGCTTCACCCGTATCGCCGTCAAAGCCAGTAGGTAGATCTACGGCGAAAATCGATGCCTGGTGTTCGCGACGGAGCCGGTTTATTTCCTGCGCCGCGGTGCGGACCGGCTCACGCAAAAGATACTTCGAACCGAGGCCGAGCAAACCATCGAGCACGATCAAATTTGGGAGAGGCCTCAGGGCCCTGACTGGAATCTCCCGCAGCGCCGCGATTTTCTTGCGGGTCAATTCCGCGCATTCCTCCTCGGGAAAGATCAAGCGAACGTCGATCTCCCATCCCGATTCTTTCAGACAGGCGGCGGCCACCAGGGCGTCGCCGCCGTTGTGGCCTTTGCCTGCGAACACAATCGCTCTCCCTGGGTTCGGAAAAAATTCGCGGATGCAACGGGCGACACCGGCGCCTGCCTCATCCATCAGAGCTTCCACTTCCACGCCGCGCGCGAATGCCGACTCTTCGGCCGCCCGCATCGCCGCCGCGCTTACGATCGGCGAATCCAATTAATCCTCCGACTTCTTTTTACGGCTCTTCTTCCTCGGCTTGCTACTCTCGCTGCTGCTCTTCTTTTTCGGGCTCACCTGGTGGCGGGAAGATTTCGACGAGCGCTTTCGATGGGTTGAGCGCCTCTCCGCCGGCACGCGCACGAAATCGTTGCCCAGCGAAAGGCTTCTCAAACTCGCCGTGAGCGGCCGGGAAGGCGCCGGCTCTCGTCGAATACCTCGCGCGATTTGTTCAGCCAATTGTTGCCGGTAATTGCTCGTCTGCGCGAGCCGGCCTTCGGTTGGATTGGTCAGGAAACCGCATTCGACCAGGACCGAGGGAATGGCGGTCCGTCGCAACACGTAGAAGCCGCGGCGGCGGATGCCGCGGTTTTCCGAAGGGGCGTTCGAGACCACGTTGCGATGAATGCTGGCGGCGAGCGACGCACTGTCGCCGCGATAATAATAGGTCTCGATGCCGTTGGCGCCGACGCGGGGAGCGCAGTTGAAATGGATCGAGATGAAACTCGCGCCGCGATAGGAATTGGCGATCGCCACTCTCGTCCCCAATGGCACGAACACGTCGCTATCGCGGGTCATGATCACGCGATAGCCGCTGGCTTGCAGGATGCGGCGCAAGCGTTGGGCGACATCGAGCGTCTTGTCCTTCTCGCTGATGCGCTGGCCGGGAACGCCGCCGCGATCGTGCCCGCCGTGGCCCGCATCGATCACGATCGTCCTCGATTGCCCGAAGGCCGCGGAAGCCAGCGCGATAAAACCGACAATAAAAGCGATCCTGTAGGCGCGGCGCTCAGTCGCCGCGCGGGACGGACGCCCCGACTGAGCGGGCCGACTACAGCGCGACATTTTCGGACGAAACGTTCGGACGATCATGAGGAAATTTATTATTCGTCGCGGGCGGCGCCGGGCGGCCGCGCGGACAATTTCGGGGCGGGGCTGCGCACGGCCTCGGCCACTGGGACGTTGAGCATTCCACCACTCACCGCGATAGCGCCATCCGCCGCGTGCCGCAAACGCGGACGCGACTTTGTTTCCATAAAAGTAGAGTGGCTCAAAAGTTCGCCGTTCAAACCGATGTGGGAATAAGTCCAACTGCGGGGTGCGCCGCAATGAAGAACATGGAGCTGATTGGCGCGATCGATCTCGGCCTGCGGCTCGTCGGCCGCGATGACCCGGCCTAACGAGAAGGTGCTATAAACCGCGCCGCTGTTTTTGTTTTCCACACGCACATAAAGCGCGGTGTGATCGGTGAAGCGGTTTGAGAGAAGCGAGTAGGTGCGGACTTCACCGGCGCCGGGCATCCCATTGGGAACCCCGACTGTCTTTTGCCAGATCGGCCGCGCGTCCGTGACCTGGAAAACTTTGGTGGCGGAATAAAAATATTTGTTGAGGTCCGCGAAGTAAACGTTGGCCCGGACGTGATAGGCGCCGAAATCGTGCACCGGAAAAACCGGCGTCAGATTGATTTTGCGGGTAACGGTTTTGCCGGCTTCCACGTGGAGCGGCGGCTCGGCCGCCACCTGCTTGAACGGCGTGAGAAGGTGCGCTTCGCCGGCAGTGACTTCGAAACCGAACCAGTGCTGTCCGCTTTCGTCGCGAAGATCGATGTCGCGTCCAGCCAGGTTCGCGATCTTGATCGTGGCGATGATGGGCTCATGCGCGATGTATTGGAGCCGCTGAAATTTTAACTCCACCTGGATCTGGGCCTGCGTCGTGGTCGCCAGAAAAAGCAACGCGGCGAGGTGGACGACGAATTTCATTGGCGGCTAGAATAACGCATCTCGCCCGGAGAAGAAAGAATCGGCGAATGCTTCAGCTTTTTCGGAGCGAGGCAAAGAACCCGCGCCGGACAGACTTCGGCGGAGGCGCGCTTTCCGGTTCGGGCGCCGGCTCGACTTTCGGCGAGAGTATTTCCGCCGGCTTGCCCTTCTTGTGCCGAACGACCGCTTCGATCAGCGCTTCGTCCCACGGCATCGAGATGGTCTCCGGCGCGCGAATGGAGAAATCGTAAGCGAACTCGATCTCATCCCAACCGGCGATCTCGAGGAGCGCTTCCGTTCCCCGCAGCACCGCGCTTTCCGCGTGGACGATTTTGCCGTCGCGCAAATACACGATGCCGTTTTGCCTTTCGTTTACGATTTGCACAGCGCCGCTGCGTTTACTCAGACAACACATCTGGAGGACATCCAGCACGTGAAACAAATCCGGCGCGCCCGCACTGGCCGCCGCAGCGGCTTCGATGGCCTCGAGCAAACGGTCGCCATCGATCGGTTCCGGAAAAACTTTCGTCTTGGCGATCTCGAGGCGCTGTTCCGCGGCCGGATAGGCCGGCAGAAACATGGTTTGCAACCCGGGAAAAATTTCGCTGAGCGATCCGCCCAGGGTGAGGCCATCGACGCCAGGACCTTCCAATTGCGCGAGCAAGAGTTCGCAATGCGCATGCTTTTCCGCCCACTCCAGCGCCGCGGCGTCGTTTTCCACCCGGTCGCATTGGTGCTCGGAATAATCCGCCACCATCCCTGCCAACTGCTCCCCTACCTCAGCGTCGTCGTGGACGATGAGCAATTGCATCACTGCGAGGGGGCGGTGAACGGCGGCGGGAAGAGATTGAGAAGTTTGGTGGGATCGGCGCGCACAGCTTGGAGCTGATCGTTGTAATAAATGCGCACGATGTATCCGAGATATTTTCGATGGCCGGCGTCACCCGGCAATTGCGTGGCCGGCTCCTTCTTACCAGGTGTTTTTTTCTTCCCGCTTGCGGAAGGTGTCACGGCCGCCGCTGCCGCGGAAAGCTCGGCGTCCGATGAAACGGTTTTCTTCGCCCGCAAGTAAGTCACCGCGAGAATCTCCGGGTTCGTCTCCTTCCAATCGTGATGCGGGGTGAGCCATTCGTAACTGACATCCGCGTCGGTCAGGACCACTTCCTTGTTATCCACCGTGTCGTAAAAGAA
The DNA here is from genome assembly GCA_039649045.1 of Verrucomicrobiota bacterium. Classification (GTDB taxonomy): domain Bacteria; phylum Verrucomicrobiota; class Verrucomicrobiia; order Chthoniobacterales; family UBA10450; genus AV80. The sequence continues at coordinate 39,307 of JBBWZL010000009.1, forward strand.
GACCTGAATCTTGACCTTGGTGTGATCGATCGGCGTGTTCGGTCGCGATTTGACGCTGATCTTCAGCTTCATGTTGGTTTCCGATTCTGCGTCCGGGCTATCGGCCGCCGTCACTTCCGTAATACCGAAGGTCGAACCGTCAGGAATGCCGTCCGCATCATTGCGGTTGGTGCCGGCATCGAGCGGCGAGGAGCCGGCCATACCCGGCCCGGTCGTGGTTGCCGCCGGGGGCGTGACGCCTGTTTTGAGTTTCATATCGGCGAGTTCGTAGAGCGCGCCGGCGGAAGGCCCGATCTCCTGGATCTTCTTCCAGGTTTCATTCGAGCGATCGAAAAGCTGGATCGATTCGTAAATCATCGCCATCTCGGCGAGCACGCTGGCGTTCTTGGGATCGCGCTGGGAGGCGTCCTGAAGGCGGGCCAGCGCATTGGTCGTGTCACCCTTGTCGCGCAACTCGGTTGCTTCTTTCAGAAGGCGCTCGGCCACCGAAAGCGCAGCGGCGCTCGGAGTCACCTGAGTTGTGGCCGGGGCCGGAGCCGTGACTGCGGCCACCGGCGGAGCTGTCGCAGCCGGAGCGGGCGTCTCCGCCGGGGCCGTCACTTTCGGATGCGCCGCGATGTATTCAGCGCGCCAGCGGCCGATATAAAAAACACCGAGGCCGGCCAGTTCCGCCGCGCCGAAGGCGATCACCAACAGGATCGCGATCCGGAGGACCTTATCCGGAGGCGGAGTCGGAGAAATGGCTTCTGCTTCCATAACGTTGCCGGGGATTATGCCTTGGATTCGACAGCGCGCAAAGGGGGCAAGTTCAATCTCTCCTGCTCCTGATCTTGATCATGCTCCCGATCCGCCTCTACTAGCCCGGGGGTAGGAGCAGGATCAAGATCAGGAGCAGGAGCGCTACCGCGAGATATCCGCCTGGCTCAGCAGCTTGAAACCTTCGCCAAGCAAAACCGACGAAGCGCAATCGGTGTCATCCACATGCAGGGCGAGGGCGGCGAACCCGCGTGGGTGAGTCAGGAGGGGGTAAGTGAAATGAACATTCACTTCGGCCATGAGCAGGGCTGCCAGCAGTTTGGCGAGCTGCGTCGCCACTTCGCGCAATTCCACCACGACCATGGAGCAGACCCCGTAAGCGACGTTATGTTGCTTGAACAATTGCTCCACCTGCTCGGGATCGCTCACGATGATTCGCGCGATGGCGGAGTCGGTCGATTCAGCGATGCTGAGCGCGACGACATGGGTGTTGTGCGTGTGGAGCAGCTTCACCACATCGAGCATCGCGCCGACCTTATTGGGCAGAAAAATCGAAAATTGTTTAACGAGAGGCCCGTCGATTTTGGAGGTGGTTTGTGGCAAGGCGACTTCCATGAGGAAAGGGGCGCTGCGAGCCCGATCCATCGGGCTGAGACGCGCGTGAGTATGTCATCGGCTGGGTTTTTTTTGCAAATGAATATTGGGAAATCGCGAGCCGCTCGATAGGTCCCATACGACCTATAGGTCACATGAGCCAGGGAACCCGATTCACGCTGTTCATTTTCTCGCACCGCTCTTAAAGTCGCTCGCCACGAACATGGAAGACGAAAACAGCCTCATAGCGCAACGCCGCGAAAAACTGGAGGCGCTCCAGGCGCGCGGTGCGAACCCTTTCGGCCGGGCCTACGAAACTTCCGGCTCCATCGCCGAGGTGCGCGAAAAATTCAGCGAAGGAGCCACCCTGCGTCTCGCGGGCCGCATCACCGCCCACCGCGACATGGGCAAGAGTCATTTCGTCGATCTGCGCGACTCCACCGGGCGAATGCAGGTTTACATCCACGCGAAAGAAGTGGGTCCGGAGACGATCGAGTCATTCAAGCTGGTCGATCTGGGAGATTTCATCGGGGTGGAAGGAACCTGCTTCCTCACCAAGACCGGCGAGGCCACCGTCAAAGTCCATTCGCTCGAGCTTCTCGGAAAATCGCTCCGGCCGTTGCCGGAAAAATGGCATGGCTTGCAGGACGTCGAGGCGCGTTACCGGCAACGCTACCTCGATTTGATCACGAACGAAGAATCGCGCGCCGTTTTTGAAAAGCGGATCGCGATCGTGCGCGAGATCCGGCATTTCATGGAGGCACGCGGCTTTCTAGAGGTGGAGACGCCTATGTTGCAGGCAATCCCAGGCGGGGCGGCGGCGGAACCGTTTCGCACCCATCACAAAGCGCTCGGGCTCGAACTCTATCTCCGTATTGCGCCGGAGCTTTACCTCAAGCGATTGCTCGTGGGCGGCTACAACAAAGTGTTCGAGTTGAACCGGAATTTCCGCAACGAAGGGATCTCCCGAAAACACAATCCCGAATTCACCATGCTCGAAGGGTATTGGGCCTACGCCGATTTCGAGAAAATCGCGGATCTAGTCGAGGAAATGATCTGCAATCTCGCCCAAGCGGTCGGCGGCACGTTGCAAATTGAGCATCGCGACGCGGCAGGGAACGTGACGCGCACGATCAATCTGACGCGGCCGTGGCGACGGGCGCGTTATCGCGATCTGATTCGCGAGGTCGATCCCGAATGGTTCAACTACACCAGCGAGAAACGGCGGGAACGCTGCGCGGAGCTCGGCGTCGAGATCAATCCGCGCATGGCCGATTACGAAGTGACGCAGCAGATTTTCGAAAAGCTGGTGGAAGAGAAAATGTTCGATCCGCTTTTCGTGACGCATTGCCCGAAGGAGTTGGTACCCCTCGCAAAGCAAAACACCGAGGACGATTCGCTCGTGGATGTTTACGAGCTCATCATCAACGGCCAGGAAATCTCGCCCGGTTATTCCGAACTCAACGATCCGATCGTGCAACGGCAACGCCTGCTCGAGCAGGCCGGAGAGGAAACGCAGAAGCTGGACGAAGAATTTCTTCTCGCGCTCGAACACGGAATGCCGCCCGCCGGCGGATTCGGTCTCGGCATCGATCGCCTCGTCATGCTCCTGACAGGCGCCGAATCGATCCGCGACGTGATCCTCTTTCCGCTGCTCAAGCCGAAGCGCTGAATTGTAGTCCGCCTTCTGCAGTTATCGCCCGACCGGCCACGCCTAAGTCGGACGAAGGCCGGTGGGCGACGCCGCCATGTGCGCAGGCCGTTAGCCCGCTAGAAGTCCTCTTCCGTGAGCTCGGCGATTTTCATAAGCGAGCGCAGGAGTCCGACCTTCAGCGGTCGATTTCCATAAATCGGAATGACGATTCTTTCCCGCCGGCCGGGCATCGTGAAAATGTGGTGACTGCCGTGAACTCGAGCAAGCGTCCAGCCGTGCTCTTCAACAATTCGCCCGAGTTCGCGACCAGAAACCTGCTTCACACCGCAACTTCGATGATTTGATCTGCGGCCTTCAACTGTCCGGCATCGTCCGCAGCCAGCAACCAACCTTCGATCGCTTCGCGGATGTTCGACCGGAGTTCATCGATGGTTTCGCCCTGCGAAACGCAACCCGGCAAGGCCGGCACCTCCGCCCAATAACCGCCCTCTTCCGCAGAGTGGATGAGCGCTCGCAAGGTCATATTCGGATCATACCCGAGCATCACCCATCGGACAACCACTGCCGAAGCGCCGCTGTATGACGGCGGAAGTTGCGGGTTCGAGCCCCGTCGGCTCCTGGAATAATGGGATCGTGCTCGTCCTCGCAATCAAAACTTGCGGCATTCGTCTCTATAATCTGTAGGCTCCGGGAAACCTTTTCGGGCTGGCCATGAGACGAAGAACATTCTTGCGCGCAGGATTGGCGAGCACGGCTCTGGTCCTCTCACCGCCAGTGGGCGCGCGTGAGGAGCAACAGAACGACAAGGATAACACCGGCGCGTCCGCGGCGCCGATGAAGCCGTTCGAGTTCGAGGAAACAACCATTGCTCAGTTGCAAGAAGCGATGCGTTCCGGCCGCCACACAGCACGCAGCATTACCGAGGCGTATCTCGGACGCATTCAAGAGATCGACAAGCAAGGCGCGTCGCTTAACTCCATCATCGAGCTAAACCCGGACGCGCTCGCGATGGCCGAGAACTTCGACAACGAGCGAAAGGCTGGTCGCACGCGCGGTCCGCTTCACGGCATTCCGATTCTGATCAAAGACAACATCGATACGGTCGATCGCATGCAGACCACCGCCGGGTCGCTCGCGCTCGTCGGCCAGCCTGCGCCCCGCGACGCTTACATCGTAGAGAAGCTTCGGGAAAGTGGCGCTGTCATCCTGGGCAAGACCAACTTGAGCGAATGGGCGAACATTCGCTCGAAGAATTCCACGAGCGGCTGGAGCGGACGCGGCGGTTTGACGCGCAATCCCTTCGTGCTCGATCGCAATCCCTCGGGCTCCAGCTCCGGCTCGGGCACAGCGGTGTCCGCCAACCTCTGCGCCGCGGCAATTGGAACGGAGACCGACGGCTCAATCATTTCACCGGCGTCGGCCTGCGGGCTCGTTGGAATTAAGCCCACTGTGGGTCTGCTCAGTCGCTCGGGCATTATTCCGATCTCGCACAGCCAGGACACCCCCGGACCGATGGCGCGCACCGTGGCAGACGCCGCCGCACTCCTCGGCGCGCTCACCGGAATCGATCCGCGCGACTCCGCGACAAATGGTAGCCGGGGGAAGGCCGTTTCTGATTACACGCCTTTTCTCAATGCGAACGCGTTGCGCGGCGCCCGGGTTGGAGTCGCCCGCAATTACTTTGGTTTCAGCGAACCGGTCGATAAACTGATGGCCGACGCGATCGACGCGATCAAGCAGGCGGGCGCGATCGTGATTGATCCCGCTAATATTGCGACGAGCTCGCAGCTCGGCGCCGGAGAACTCGTTGTCCTCTTGTTCGAGTTGAAAGCCGGATTGAATCGTTATCTCGCCGAGCGCGCCATGAAGGATGGCCCGCGGACGCTGGCTGACGTGATCAAGTTCAATGAAGCAAATCGCGCGACCGAGATGCCGTACTTCGGCCAGGATCGGTTTCACGAAGCGGAGGGAAAAGGACCTTTGACGACAAAAGTCTATCTGAATGCGCTGGCAAAAAATCAGAAGCTCGCGCGCCAACAAGGCATTGATGCGGTCGCGAAGAAATTGAAACTGGACGCTTTCATTGCTCCGACTCGCAGTCCGGCCTGGCTCACCGATCTTGTCAGCGGCGATCGCTCGTCAGGCAGTTGCTCGGCCTTGCCCGCGGTCGCCGGTTATCCCCACATCACGGTGCCGATGGGTTACGTGCACGGGCTGCCTGTCGGCATATCGTTCTTCGGCATCGCGTATTCAGAACCAAAATTGATCTCGCTCGCCTACGCCTTCGAGCAACTGACAAAATTTCGCCGCCCGCCGAAGTTTCTTCGCACGGCCGACCTGACTTCGTGACGCAGAAACATTAGGTGAATCACATGCCCCGAAATGAAAGGAACTAGATGAACAACGAAAAGTTAGCTGAAACGACCGCCGTCGTTGCGAGGGTCGACATGAAATTGGAGGTCGTGTTTCTCGGCGTTTCCGACATTGACCGCGCGAAGGCGTTCTACGAGAGCCTCGGCTGGCGCGTAGACGCTGACTTCGCGAACGGCGACTTCCGCGCCATCCAGCTGACGCCGCACGGCTCAGACGCCTCCATCATCTTTGGCAAGGGAATCCCTTCGCCCAAGCCTGGCTCCGCGACGAGCCTGGTGCTCGCCGTCGACGATATCAACGCCGCCCACGCCGACCTGATCGCCCGCGGCGTGAACGCGAGCGAAGTCTTTCACTATGCCAGCGGTCCCTTCAACAGCACCGGAGAAAACCCACGCGTCGCCGGGCGCGACCCGCAAGGTCGTTCCTACTACTCATTTGTCTCGTTCGAGGATCCGGACGGGAACGGCTGGTTGCTTCAGGAAATCACGACGCGGCTCCCCGGCCGAGTCGACCGCGCTGCGACGACGTTCGGTTCCGCGAGCGACCTGGCCAGCGCGTTTCGACGAACGGAGGCGGCTCACGGCGAGCACGAGAAACGCATGAGGGGACAACGCGATGCGAACTGGCCGGATTGGTACGCCGCGTACATGGTCGCCGAGCAGGCCGGCACGCAGCTGCCCCAATAATTGACTGTTGTTACCGCCCGTCGGCCGACTGATCGGCGCGCGGAAATCCGCGCGACGGCGGCCTGGAGTGCGTTCACAGTGTCGCCATGCGCCCGACGAGCGAAGCGCCAGCGAACAGCCCACCGGCCTGCGTGGACGAAGTCGAGCCGAGCGCGACCCCGGCTGCGCCGGTGTTCGGCATTCTCTTCGCGCTCAGTTTCGCGCATCTCGTAAACGACACGCTCCAGTCGCTGATCCCCGCGATTTATCCGATCCTGAAAACGGAGCTGCGGCTCGACTATAGTCACATCGGTCTGATCACCCTGACGAACCAGCTCACCGCGTCGTTGCTGCAACCGTTCGTCGGCGCGTTCACCGACAAACATCCGCAGCCGTTCTCGCTCGCGCTCGGTATGGCTTCGACGCTGGTCGGCCTGGTCCTGCTTTCGATTGCGCCAAATCTCACGCTCGTGCTGGTCGCGGTCGCATTTGTTGGGATCGGCTCCTCCGTTTTTCACCCGGAAGCATCGCGCGTCGCGCACCTGAGTTCCGGCGGGCGATTCGGCTTTGCCCAATCGGTCTTCCAGGTCGGCGGCAACGCCGGCAGCTCACTCGGGCCACTCCTAGCCGCGGCGATCGTCGTCTATCGCGGGCAGAAATCGGTCATCTGGTTTTCACTGCTCGCGCTCGTTGGCATTATCGTCGTCTCGCGCATCGGCGTCTGGTATCGCCACAACCTTGCGCATCATCACGCGGCGAAACGGCACGCCACCTTGCATCACCAGACGGGACTAACCCGCAACCGGGTGATCTTCTCGTTAGGCATCCTGATCATGCTTGTTTTCTCGAAGTATTTTTATCTCGCGAGCATGAGCAGCTACTACACGTTTTTCCTCATCGAGAAATTCAGCCTCTCGGTGCATGACGCGCAGCTGCATCTCTTTGTCTTCCTCGCCGCCATTGCCGCCGGCACATTTCTCGGCGGACCAGTCGGTGACCGGATAGGGCGCAAAGCGGTCATTTGGGTATCGATCCTCGGCGTAGCGCCGTTCGCGCTCGCGCTCCCCTACGCAAATCTCTTCTGGTGCGCCGTCCTGAGCGCGATCATCGGACTCATCCTTGCTTCAGCCTTCTCCGCCATCCTGGTTTTCTCGCAGGAGCTGGTCCCCGGCAAAGTGGGCACGATGTCCGGACTCTTCTTCGGGTTGGCCTTCGGACTGGGCGGCATCGGCTCCGCCGTCCTCGGCGCCATCGCCGATCGCCACGGCATTGCGTTCGTCTTCCATGTCTGCTCCTATCTCCCCCTGATCGGCTTGCTCACCGCGCTTCTGCCCAACCTCGGGTCACCTCGCTTGCCGCGCCGTAGCCCAGCGTAGGCGGGACGCCCCATCCCGACTGCCGCCAATAATTCAAGGAGCGGCGCTCTCTAGACCGCCGGTCTTAAGACGGTCTCGCAGCCGCAGGTGGTCATACTTTGCAAAGTGTGGACACGCCGGGATAAACCGCGCTCCTTGTTGCGCGCTGTAAACATTCTCTAGCGACCTTCGCGCCTGGCGACAATCCGACATTGTCTGGGAAGCCATTCGTCGCTAGGATTCGAGCGTGAGTCTTGCGGAAATAAAAACGGCTGTGGATGCGCTTTCCCCCGAGGAGCTCGCCGAACTCGCTGCCTTCATTCGCGAGCGGGACCAAGCCGCGTGGGACCGCCAGATTGACGCCGACTTTGCCGAGGGAGGCCGCCTTCACAGCGTCGTCAAAGAGGTCGATGCGGATATCCGGGCGGGCCGGCTTCGGGATATGCCGTGATCGGCACGTGACAAAAAACAAGACTCAAAATTGCATCGTCCACGGTCCCTTGACGGCCGGGCGATCGCAATCGCCGGCTGCGCACTTCTGCGAATGCGCGCATAGCAGCGTCGATAGTAAACTCTGACCCCTTTTGCCGCTTTTTTCGCCCTAGCTACAGTCGATCGAACTGGGCTCGACACCACGTTGCGAGCTTCAGTCGCATCTTAGAATCTAGCCAGCGATCAGGGCTGCCGCGAGCGAGTCTCAATCGGTCGAAAATAATAGAGTTATTGGTGCGCAGCCAAGCGTCACCCAATCCCCGGGGACGCCCGACGGTGTATGGTACCGCAATGCTTTTCAGCGCCGGTCCATCCCACGTTGCAAACTTAATCCAAGCAGCCATTGGCGGTTGGGCTGCCTTTTCGTGAACCCACGTCATGCCTGTAGCGCATTGCACAAGCAAGTAGGGCATTCCGCCGCTGGGGTCGTCGTTCCAAAAGCGAACGACGAGATCGAGGCCACGGTCCTTTTCACGCGGGTGCGTGAATCGTTTCAACTCCTCAATATTCGGCTTCAAATCGAACTTGCCGACAAGCTGCTTTACACGACTACGGAACTTTTTGATTTCCATTCCAGGGTACGGAACGCCTAATCGTTCCACTTGGGTATTGCCTAAACCAGTTAGCGCCGCTGCAGCGACGAGTTCAAAGTCAGTCCGCATCTGATCGCTCTTTTTGAGTTTGATCTTTGGATACCAGCGCTTACCGGCCGCTTCGATTAGAAGCATGGTGACGTAGGCAGCTACGTCGTGCAGGGACTCACGCCGCTTCCGTCTGCGAATCAATCGGCGCTCGACGAGAAACGGACAGCTAGGCCCTAACAGGCGTTCCCGCTCTTCGAGGACTGACCAAATATTCGCGACGATCTCTTCGGCGGCGGTCTGTCGTTCGCGTCGCCCACCTGCTGGACCTTCGTCCGCGCCCTCTTCGAGCAACAAGTTCGAATCTCTTAGTTCCTCAGCAACCTCACCGAAGCTGATCTGGCAGTCGTCAACCGCGAACAGGGAGAGTTCTACCCACCCGGCAAGCGTTACTGGCTCCGTTGGATCACTTTCCGGAAGCGGCAGCATCGTCCACGGCTAGACCTTCGGATTGTTGAACCTTTGGGAAATAGCGCAAAATCTGAACCATGTAGCTCGTGCAACGCCGGACACCGTTAATCACTGCGCTGTCACTACGATACTCACGGACAAGCGGAACAGCCTCTTCGAGTCGGACCTCGGCACCGTACAAATTGTCCACGAGTCCTTCGCGCCGGCCTCCGCTTTTCTCGTAAGCACGCTCAAAGCTCGGATCATCGGACGCCCGTAAGTACCGCACCGACTCTTCGGATGCGAGGATTTGGCCGTACCTCGTGATGTCCCGACTATCTTCAAGAACTTTCTTGTGTGTCTCCGTCCCGAATGCCCAGCGGACGAAGTCTTCGAAATCGCGCCCACTTTTTCTCACGGGATGCTGACTGCGCTTTGGATCACCGGGCAATTCTATCGCCAGAAAGTTCCGCACATTACTAGCCTGTAAAAGTCGCAACAAAATTCCGAACTTATCTCGCATCCGATCCGCGCCATCAATTCCTTCGGATTTCGCCTGCTCACAAATGCGATGCGCGACATACAGTTTCTCTACATAGGCCGCCTTTGTTCCCATGACTTCTGCGACGCGGCCGTAGCTCCACTCACCACTCTTGTCCTCGATCAGGGCCGCGGCGTACTCGGCTCGTTGTTCGGTGTCCCATTCCTTGATACCGGTGACATGTCGGTAGCCAATGTACGAAACAAGCTCAAGGGCCTTGCGATCAGAATACCGCCAAACTTGAATACGCCGCATTGAATCCAACGTCTCGGATGGCACTCTCGCTCGGAAGTCATCCCACTCTCGCTGATAGCGCGGTGGCGTAAGTTCTGGCTTTAGGAACAACTGCATGACCGCAAGCCGGCGATTGCCTTCAATCATCTTCAGCTTGTGGTTCTCGCGGACGACAATAAATGGGTCTAATGGAACGAATCCTCCGGCACAGATAGACTCAGCGATCTCTTCGAGATTGTGTTGCTCCAAAAGGATTTCTATCACTTTGCGCTGCGATTTACCGCGATCCTCAGGTGCGAACCGGGGATTTTCCGGATCTAAATCGATCGTTAGTGGATCGACGTCGTCGATCCTTTCCGCAGGCGGCGTAGCTTTAGGCCGCTTGGAGATCTTTTTCATCGCGAGCAGAATTGCGCCTCGGTCGAGGCCCTTTCCCAGGACCAGGATGATCGGGCCAGTTTTTGATACGAGATTTGTATTTAGACGGTGCAGAACCAACGATAGACACACTGCAAGGCTCAGCCTTTTTACGAATTGCCAGGCTCGGAGCGTCGCAGAATTCTCTGTTGAAAAACTGTGCGGCAATCGCTCGGCCCAGAACCTCGGCTAAGAGTGGCGGCGTTGCGTTTCCGATCTGACGCATGCGTTGCGCGGCGTTACCATGGACGCGCCAAACCTCGGGGAAGCTTTGTAGCCTAAGGCACTCGGTTTCCGTCAAGCGTCGGTTATTCCAGTGAAACGGACCAGTATACGGGCCACACTGGGCAACGAGCGTCCAAGCCGGCCGATTCTTCGCGAGCTTCAGAAGAAACGACCAATACCGGGTGCGATAGCCGAATAACGGCAGTCCGCCTCCTTTCGGAGTGTGCCACAGATAGTTTCGTCCCTCGGGAATGCTTGGGAGCAAGTCGAGCCAACCGGGTTCGAGTTCGACTTGCGGGGCAGGAGCTACGTGCAGCGGTGATAGGGCATCCCACGCTGTTATCGGTGTGCTTTTGTGAGTTGCGTTTGGCAGCCGGAAACATCCACCGCCGCGTTCTGCAACAACTATCGCCCGCTTGCGGTGCTGTGGCACCCCATAGTCAGCGGCGTCAACTACTTCGAAACGTGCTTTGTATCGCGTGCCATGGGTTCGATTGATGCGCTGCAGGCTCCGTGTAACACGCTTCAAGGCGCTTTCGTCGCCGCGAATGAAGCCAGGCACATTTTCGATCAGGACGACTCGCGGCAAGAACCGATCGACTAGACGAAAAAACCCTGTGAGACAGCGACTCCGAGGGTCGGCTAATCCTCGACGGCCGTTAGCAGTCCATTGCGCGGCCTTGGAGAACGGCTGGCATACTGGGGCGCCTGCCAAAAGCGACAATTCCCGCCGCCACAAACCGATATTTACCGGAACGATAGTCCGGGACACAGCCGAGACTTCGTGAGGTTCTATTAACTCCCAATCCGGCCTGTTCGCGAGTAACGACTGCCGCGCAATCGCATCCTGCTCGATACATCCAACGTTTTCGAATCCGGCTCTTTCTAATCCCAAGTCGAGTCCGCCCAGACCAGTAAAAGCCGAGATTACAGTCATGCGCGGAGTTGCCATTCTCAGCGGAGGAATCGCATAATTCAGTAACGATGCCAATCTCTTTGTGCCCTGCTCCCTCAGGCGCGCCGCGCTGGTAAAGTCGAAACTGCGAGTTCCATAGAGAATGCCCACATGAGCACGAGCAAAACGACACTGCCGCCATCATATCGACACTGTACTCCGAAGTCCTCTGCAGCAGGCGCGCGTGCTCGTGGGTCGAGTCGCAAGAGTGGAAACAAACCCGAAATGCTCCTGCGGCGGCAATTGTACGCGCTCGGATTACGGTTCCGCGTTACGAGCAATCTGTTGGGGAGACCCGACATTGTGTTCGCTCGCAAGCGCGTTGTCGTGTTTGTGGACGGCGATTTTTGGCACGGTCGCGCCCTCAAGAAGCGGATGGCAAAGCTTGCTGCGGGTCACAACGCGACATACTGGACGGCCAAGATCCTTTCGAATCGAGCGCGCGACACGAAGGTTCGAGCGGCGTTACGACGCAACGGCTGGAAGGTGGTACGAGTATGGGAGAGTGACGTGCGTCGCTCGCCGGAACCGGTGGGTCGCAAGATCTGGAAGATTGTTTGCACAGCATGAGCAGGGCGGCCTGACGTTTACAAGTGATCCTCGGCCTTTGGTTGCATCCGAACAAAGGCGCGTCGAAAGACTCCAAGTTATGCCGACGAACAGCATCCGACTTCATCGCGTCCTTCGAGCCGCACCTGAGAAAGTTTACCGCGCGTTTCTTGATCCAGATGCGATGGCGAAGTGGCTGCCACCGAACGGATTTACCGGCAAGGTGCACGAAATGGAGGCGAAAGTCGGCGGCAGGCACCGGATGTCGTTCACTAACTTTACCACCGGGCAGAGCCACTCCTTCGGCGGGACATACGTCGAGCTCGTGCCGCACAAGCGCATCCGTTACACGGACAAATTCGACGATCCGAATCTGCCGGGCGAAATCCAGGTTTCGATCACCTTGAAGGAGGTTTCGTGCGGGACCGAACTGAACATCGTGCAGGAAGGTGTGCCTGATGTCATTCCGGCGTCGGCTTGCTACCTGGGCTGGCAGGAATCGCTGGTTCTCCTGGCGAAACTGGTCGAAGCGGAAGTGCCCGCGTGAGCGGGAAGTTTGTAGGGCGTCTGTTGTCACACCCCGCGCCGGAAATGGCGTTTCCCTTCGCTCCGGCTAGCTCAGGACCTCGCCGCTAAGTTCGTTTCGGCGAGGCGCCGAAACCAGCACGCGAGGCGCGTGCGCTTCCCCAGAATCAGATCGAGCGCTCGGCGACCCATTGCTGGGCGAAGCGCGCGACTTGCCGCGCGTTCTGCAAATTCAGTTTTTCTTTGATATGAGTCCGGTGGGTCTCCACCGTTTTCGGGCTCAGATGTAACGCGTTCGCGATCGTCTTGATCTCTTTTCCCGCGCCGATCATCTCGAGCACTTCCAACTCGCGGTCGCTCAGCCGATCGGTGAGTTCTTCATCAGGCGCGACGCGGTTCACCACTACTTTTGAAATGACCTGGCTCGCCATCTTCGGGCTCAAATAGGTGTGGCCATCCATCACTTCGCGCACCGCCTCGAGCACGCTCCCGAGCGCTTCCTCCTTGGTGACGTAGCCCCGCGCACCGGCCCGAAGCGAGCGGACCGCGTAAAGCGATTCGTCGTGCATCGAGAGAATCAAAACCGGCAACCGCGGAAACTCGGCGACGATCATTTTCGTCAGCTCGATCCCGTTCGTTCCTTTTAATCCCAGATCCGCGATCACCAGATGCGGTTTCACTTTGCGGATCACGTCCATGGCTTCGCCTGCGCTGCTGGCTTCGCCGCAAACGGAAAAACCGTCATCGGAATTGAGCAACTGGATCAGCCCATGGCGAAAGAGCGGATGATCGTCCACCACCACGATCCGGACTGATTCCGGCAGAGCGCATTTCGGGTTCGCGACCGGGCCGCTGCCGAGTCCGCCGGTGGATTTCACATCCGGCTCGATGGCCTGCCGCCGGGCTTCCTTTGCATCCGGCCCCGAGGTCGCCTTCTTCGCGGCACGCGACGGCGTAGGCTGCTTCAATTTCAGCTTAGCGGGCATTCAGACTTTCTGTGCGCCTTAGCGGCGCGTTCTGCATTTCAGGCTAATGCAGCACCGACCGGGTTCCGTCCGTGCTCACAAATGTCATCGCGCGCGGGCATTTGTCTGCTCGCATGAAATTTGGCAGCGGAACATAGACTTCACATTGTCATCCTGAACCGCGAAGACGGCGAAGGATCTCTGGCTGTTTCTGCGCACTGTGGAGACGAGAAATAGTCAGAGATGTTTCGCTCTGCTCAACATGACAGTTTAAGAGGGCGTGATCTCTACCTTTTGGTTGGAATCACGCAGGTAATATCCATCCCGCCGGTGCGCCGGCGCTCGATCTTCAGTTTGCCGCCGAGCGCGTTAGCCCGGTAGCGCATCATGTGGAGTCCAAGACCTTTTCCGTTTTTCCGCACCACGAACCCTTTGCCGTCATCCTGCACGCTCACGCAAGTGTGCGTCGGATCGCGATCCAGGTGGATCAGCACATTCTTCGCGCCGGAATGTTTGACGGCGTTGGCCACCGCCTCCTGGGCAATGCGGTAGAGATGCAAAGCAACCGTATCATCCGGCACCCGGACTCCGCGCGCGCATTTGAAGAGACACTTGATGCCGCGGTGTTCAGAGGCTTGTGCCGCCAGATCGCGCAAGGCATTTTTCAAACCGGAAGCGGTTAACTCGACCGCCTGAAGCCCGCGCGCGAGCTCACGCGCAACCCCGACGTTTCGGTTCACGGTTTGCGCCGCTTCGTCCAGGGTGCCCGACACTGCCGGATTTTCATTTGCCAGCTTCTTCGCGTTCGATTTCAGGAAGAGCGCGGTCGCGCTCAATTCCTGGCAAACCATGTCGTGCAGATCTTCGCCGATACGGCGTTTCTCCCGTTCGCTGATTTCGAGCAGTTCGCGCTCGAGTTGCTGGCGCTGCGCCATCGTCTGCTCGAGCTCATTGTTCGTCGCGAGCAATTCCTGGGTCCGTTCCACCACGCGCTGCTCCATCTGATCGCGCGCGTGTCGCAGCTCTTCTTCAGCGCGGCGCTGGTCGGTCGCGTCGCGCGCGATTTTGGCAAAGCCGCGGAGCTGTCCGCTTTCGTGGTCGAGCCGCGTCATGATGCCATCGGTCCAAAAACGGGAGCCGTCTTTGCGCAGATGCCAGCGCCGATCGAGCGCGCGCCCTTCGTCCAACGCAGTCGCCAACTCATGTTCCGCCGCGCCCTTCTCCTTGTCCTCCGGCGTGAAGATGAGGTCCGCGGTCTTGCCGATCACCTCCCCTTCGCTCCAGCCGAAGAGGCGTTCGGCGCCTTTGCTCCAAAAAGTGATGCGATTATCCACGCCAAGCAGAAACATGGCGTAATCCTGGGCGCCTTCGACGAGGAGACGAAAACGTTCCTGCGTTTCGTGCAATGCCGCTTCGGCCTGCTTCAAATCGTCGATGTCGGTGGCGGTTCCAAACCAGCTCAGGATTTGGCCATCGGCGCGCAGCGGAACGTTGCGGCCGATGAACCAGCGGTAGGCGCCGTCATGGCGGCGCAGCCGATATTCCGCGTCGAACACTTCGCCCTTCGCCAGGGCTCGCTGCCAGCGTTCCACGGAGGCCGGCTCGTCGTCGGGATGCACCATCGCCTGCCACCCGGGGCCAGCCGATTGTTCGTAGGTCAAGCCGCTGTAGTCATACCAGCCCTTGTTGAAGTAATTGGCGTTTCCGGCGGCTTCGTTCGTCCAGATCAACTGCGGAATGTTGTCAGCCACGGTGCGAAAACGCTCCTCGCTTTCGCGGACAGCTTCTTCGGCCTGTTTGCGGTGAGTGATGTCGGTGAGGCAATTGATCGCGCCGATGATGGTCCCGCTCTCATCCTTGAAGGCGCGCGGGGCGACCATCACATTGCGACGCCCGCCATCCTGGTGCTCAACGATGAGCTCCAAATCCGCCGGCCCCAGTTCCTCGCCCCGCAACACCCGCGCCATCGGACATTCTTCATGCGGCATGAACGTGCCATCCGAATGGAAAATTTTGAACGAGCCGCAGAACTTCATCGTGTTTTTCGCTGGAGCACGGCCCCATAGCTCCGCCGCCCGTTGATTGAACTCCTGGATCGTGCCTTCCGCGTCGGTCGTGTAAACGGCCACCGGCACCATTTCGAAAAAGGTCCGATAGCGCAGCTCGGCGGTGCGCATTTCTTCTTCCGCCTTTTTGCGCCGTGTGATGTCGATGAAAGTCGCCACGACGCCAGCGATCCGATCCTCCTGCGTGCGATACGGCGCGATCCGCACGACGAACCAGCCCTCTTCGTCGACCCGCACTTCCCGTTCGGTCGTCGCGAGATTCTCGAGGACGTCGTGCGCTTCCTGAATGAATCCCGGATAAGCGAGTTTGCTCGTGATGTCGGAAAGCGGGCGGCCCAGGTCCGCCGGGAGAAGATTAAAAATTTTCTGCGCGCTGGGAGTGAACCGCTGGATGCGCAATTGCCGGTCGAGGAAAATGGTCCCGATATCGGTCGAGGCCATGAGGTTGGTGAGGTCGGTGTTGGCGCGACTGAAATCCTCAACGCTGCTCTTCAATTCATGATTAACCGTCGTGAGCTCTTCGTTGACCGACTGCAATTCCTCCTTGCTCGTCTCGAGTTCCTCCGTCGCCGAACGCATCTCCTCGTTCACGGCTTGCAACTCTTCATTCGAGGCTTTCAGCTCTTCATTGGACGCCTCGTATTGTTCGACTGTCGTATTGAGCTGCTCTTTCAGGAATTCGACCTCGTCATCGAGGGTTCGGGCAATGCTCTCCTGCGCGGCTGGCCCAGCGGGCGCGCGGGCGCTCTCGTTCTGCCTGTGGAAAAGGACGAGGAAAAATCCTTTCGCGGGATCGCTCGATCGCATCGGCCTCACCTCGACGGCGACGCTCTCCGTTTTGCCATCGATGCCAACCGGCTGCGGCGCGGAGAAGACGGTCTCCTGGTTTTGAGACGCGCGGAAAAGCGAGGTGCGCAATTCGGATCGGAGGGCGGGGTCAACCACCTTGAGGAGGTTCGCGGTCGGCTCGCCTGCGATGAATTGCAGATAGCGCCCGGCCTTGGCGGAGAGATGGACGATGTCGTGCCCTTCGTTGACGACAACCGAAGGCGGCCCGTATTCCTCGAGTAATTTCAAATGCAATTCGCCGAAGAGGACGGCACGGCGCTCCTTTCCGGCAAGCTGCGATCGCTCGGTGTTGGCCCAGGCTTCATCGACCTCAATGCGCATGAGCGGCGGCAAAGTGCGCGCTCCAGCCCGAGCGAGAGCTTCAGTTTCGCTGCCGGAAGGAAGCGCCGGAACTCGCCAGCTCGGGCGCGGGACCGAGCGGCGAACGAAGAGCCGATGCTTCGCATCCACCGCCGAGAAAAGCGGCTGCACATTGCCGCCGGTTTCCGAGCTGCCGATGAAAAGCAGGCCGCCGGGTTTCAAGGCAAAGTGGAAAAGATCGAAGACCTGCTCCTGCGCGGCCCGGTTGAGATAGATGAGGAGATTGCGGCAGGAAACCAGATCGATGCGCGAGAAGGGCGGGTCTCGCAGGAGATTGTGCGCCGCGAAGAGAATCTTTTCGCGGAGCCCCTTCTTCACGCGATAACGGCCATGGTCTCGCTCGAAAAAACGGCGCAGTCGCTCCAGGGAAACATCGGCCTCGATCGTCGTCGGATACAAACCGGCCCGCGCGTCCTGGATCGCGTGCTCATCGAGATCGGTGGCGAAAACCTGGATCGATGGCGGCTTTTCCAGCCGCTCCGCGTGTTCGCAGAGCAGCATCGCGATCGAGTAGGCCTCTTCACCCGTGGCGCATCCGCCCACCCAGACGCGAATTTGGTCCTTCTCCCGCCGCCCGGCGAAAAGCTGCGGAATGTTTGCCTCGAGCGCGGCGAACGAATCCTGGTCTCGAAAAAAATGCGTGACGCCGATGAGCAAATCCTGGAGGAGCGCGCGCGCTTCCACTGGATGGGTGCGAAGAAAATCCCGGTAATGCGGAATCGTTTCCACGGAATTCACCTGCATCCGCCGCGCGACGCGGCGCAAAACCGTCGCGCGTTTGTAATGCGAAAAGTCGTGGCCCGTTTGCGAGCGCACATACGCAAGCACATCGCGAAGCGCGAACTCGTCATCATCCGCTTGCGTGACTTCCGAAATGGTTTCGCCGCCCGGCGCCTCCGGGTCTTTCGCGTCGGGGTCTTTTGCGTCGGGATCTTCCGGCGGCAATTTCATCCGGTTCTCGTTCCGGACGAATTCCATCAGCTTAGGCGCCATCTCCGCCACCGGCAGGACCCAATCGACCATCCCGGTGCTGATCGCCGTCGCCGGCATGCTGTCGTGCTCCGCTTCGTTCGGATCCTGCGCGATCGTGACGCCGCCCTGGGCGCGGACGTGCTTCAACCCGATCACGCCGTCCGAATTGCTGCCGGAAAGGATCACGGCGACCGCGCGTTGCCCGTAGGCCTGCGCGAGAGTGCGGAAGAAAAGATCGATCGTTACCCGCCGCCCGAGCGCCTGCTGCGGCGCGACCAAATTCAGCGTGCTGTCTTCGAAAGTGAGCTGGTGATTGGGCGGAATCACATAGACGTGATTCGGCTTAACCTTCACCGGTTCCATGACCTGCATGACCGGCATGGAGGTTTTCTGTTTGATCACGTTCGCGAGGTTGCTCTCGTGTTCCGGCGAAAGATGCATCACCACCACGAAGGCCAGCCCGCTCTCCGGCGACATATCGCTGAAGAATTGCTGAAGCACCGCGATGCCGCCCGCGGATGCGCCGAGCCCAACGACCGCGCAGGGTTCGTCCGGATCGCGCCGCTTCTGCGCGCCGTTGCGTGCATTCTCGCTCGAATCGTCGCTCCTGGCGGGATCCAGGATTGCTGCCGGTGGTTGTTCTTCGGACATGATGGCAAGCGTGGGGTACGAACGCAGGGCTCAGTCTATGCCCGTCCCCCAAACTTCCCACTACTAAACGCACGTCAGGAGAGAACTGGACGGAGGATGTAGCGGCGGGTGTCCCCACCCGCAGAACTCACCCGCACTCACTCAATTTCGGAATTGCGGCTGGAGACAGCCGCCGCTACATCAAAAGGGTGATCAAGGGCCGCCCCCCACGGCTTCAGCGAATCTTTGATTCGTATGATGCGCCGTTGTTCTTCGTGACGGCATGCACGTTGCACCGGCTTCCTTTTCCCAGTTTGCCGGTCGCATCACGCGCCTTCGTGACCTACGCCACGCCCGCCGAATCGTTCAACATCGCCGTGGGCCGTTACGTGATCATGCCCGACCATTTGCATTTCTTCGTGCGCGGAGGCGACGACTTCCTGCTACCGGAATGGGTGAAAGGTCTCAAGCGCGGCGTGACGAATGCGTTTGCGTCCACCGCAAACCGCCCCGCGTGGCAGCCGGGATTCTTCGATCACTTGTTGCGCAACGACGAGAGCTACGCGCAGAAATGGAATTACGTCCGGGACAATCCTGTGCGTGCCGGTTTGGTGAAGGCTGCCGACGATTGGCCCTACGCGGGCGAGATTATCACCATTGATCGCGCCTGATGACGCCGGTGTAGCGGCGGGTGTCCCCACCCGCAGAGTCCGGTAACGGCGGCGGGCGTCCCACCCACCATCGCCTTCGACGCTCAATATCTCAACTCATTGCGTGCGCCCTTTCGAATGGCCAGGCGCGATTAACTGGTATGGCAGGACGAAAAACGATGCATCCGCAACGAAAACCGCGCTCGCAATCTGTCCCATCACGTCCCGGGGAAAATATTCAGACGGGTGGGAACAAGGTGGGCGTCCAAAGTGGCGCGAAAAAATCGGAAACGACCCGGGCAGTACGGCGATTCGGCGGGACACGCGGCGACGCGCGCTGAATCCGTGCCCCGAAGAAGGAAGAAAAACGGCGCCGCCGAAGGACCGATCGTCCTCGTCATCGACGTGGGCGGGTCGAACATCAAACTGCGCAAATCGGACAGTCCCCACACCCTGAAATTCAAGTCGGGCCGCAAGATGACGCCCGACCAGATGGTGGTGCAGACGCTGGCGCTGACGGCAAAATGGAAATACGAAGTTATTTCCATTGGCTTTGCCGGACCGGTCCTCCACGGAAAACCGGCTTGTGATCCGGAAAATCTCGGCCCGGGCTGGGTAGATTTCGATTTTCGCAAGGCCTTGGGCAAGCCGGTCAAATTGATCAACGACGCGGCCATGCAGGCACTCGGTTGTTACAAGGATGGCCGAATGCTTTTTCTCGGGCTCGGCACCGGTCTTGGATCGACCCTGATTCTGGACGAAGTCGTCGTTCCCCTGGAGCTGGGACAATTACGTTACTCGACGGATCAAACTCTCGAAGAGGTGCTCGGCAAAGAGAGTCTGAAGAAAATGGGACGCAAAAAATGGGAGGAGGCCGTGCACGCCGCCGTGAAGAATCTGCACCGCGCGTTCGTCGCGGATTACACAGTCATCGGCGGCGGGAGCGCCAAGAAACTGGCGAAGCTTCCGAAAGGCGCGCGGCGCGGCTCGAACCGGTTCGCGTTTCGCGGCGGCGTGCGGCTCTGGCGAAAGACGCCCATCACCGCGGAAGTGCGCGAGCACACCCTGGTCATTGCATGATGCGGGATGCAGAATTATTGGACCTTTGGGCGAGGCGGGATTTCGGCGAGATCGGTGGCGAGGATGCGGTCGATTAATTCAGTGACACCGAAGCCGCGCTTGCCATCCACCACCAGATCGGCGCGCTCTTTCAACATGGGCAAGGCGTTGCCGACGGCAACGCCGATGCCGCACATGGCGAGAAAGGCGTGATCGTTCTCGGCGTCGCCCACGGCCACGACGTTTTGCGCGTCGATCGTCATTTCCTTGAGCGCACAGGTGAGGCCGGTCGCCTTGTTCACGCCCGTCGGCAAAATCATAACGGCGCCCTTGTTAAAGATGACCTGGAGTTCCAGCCCAAGTTCCTTGATTAATTCAATCACGAGAGTCTCGTGCGGCTCGCGCGTGGCAATAATGGCGCGGCCTATCGAGAGCGGTTGCGCGCGCGCTTCACCCAGTTTTTGCGCCAGCGCGGCCGAAGCCGGCGCGCAGAGCAGCCGGCTGTAGTGATCGGAAGGCCGGTAAAGGAGCGCGCCGTTCTCGGCCACGATCCATTCAAACCTAGCGAGCACCTGACAGACTTTTTGCAGGTCCGGCAATTCCCGTCCGGTGACCATGACGAGCCGGCGGCCGGAAGCGCGGAAGCGATCGAGCGCCGCCGCCGTGAGATCGTCGAGCACACCATCATGGGCGAGGGTCCCGTCGTAATCGCAGGCGAGAACCAGACATTCCATCGTTCGTTGTTCGCGGCCCGAAGGTAGAACGGTTCCTTTCGGGATCGGGACGCCGATGGAATCGCTGCGCGGGCGATTCGTTGGTTACATTCATTGGAATCATACCAGCGAAATCTCCCGCGCAGCTTTTCCGGAGACCCCGATAACGAAACGCCGCCGCGCGCGACGCTAGACGGATATTATTTCGTCGCGCTGAAAGATCGGAACTTCACCGATAACCGCGACAGTTTCCCGCCCGATTGCGCCCTCACGGCGCCTCCCCATTCTCTTTGCATGCGCGATCCCCGCCCAGTGAATCCACCTCCCGAGGAAAAGCTCGATCTCCTGCGACGCCTCGATGAATTTCATTTTTGGCACTCGCTTGATGACCGCCGGTTTTGCCAACAATGCCGGCATTCGATCAATGGCTGGCAGGTCCGGGTGATGAAATTAGACGATGCTCGCGGCACGCTGCGACTCCAATGCCCGACCGACGGCTGCCTCTCCACTCCGGCGCGGTGGATTTATGCCGATCCGATTCTTGCGGCCGCATTGAGGCGCGAGTTCCGTTCGGTTGGCCCGCAATCTCCGGCGGCGCCGGAGCAACCATCGCTCACCCATCACGGCCGCGTTTGCAGCGTCCGCCGCCCGAGGCGCCGTTACAACGAAAACGCCGGCGCCGCGAGCGAGCCTGGCGGCGGTCGCGCTGAACGGTCGTTGTCGTTCCGGGCAATCCTGGCCCGGCTGCCTATCCTGCGCTCCGTCGCGACAGGGCTGCATGCGTTTCGCCCCATCGCGTGACAGCGTCTCCTGGATCGGAAAAAATCTGACATAAAAAGCAGTGCGGCGACCGATTGAAGCGAGTAGGCGCGGCGGGATAGTTGGCTCGTGGACATACAAAATAAGAAACGCCATCACCTGGCCAGCGATGAGAAACTCGATGCCTTGCGCGCGGGCGACTCTTTCCGGAAATGGAATTCGCTCGATGACCGCCGCGTTTGCGTTCTCTGCGACCGAACAATTTCCGGACGGCAAATCGATGTTTCAAAAAACGGAAACAGCCAGCCGCACTTGAGTTGTCCGACGCCCGGCTGCAAGGCCGGCCCTCACGAATGGGTTTTTCCCGGCAATCCGCTTACCTCCGAAAAGGCGTGGCGCGATTGGTCGCGACTTTTCGATGAAGAACCGAACGTCCAGTCCGGAACCGTGGCGCGATATCTTCAGTTCAAACAATCCCCCGCATGATCGATCCGAACCAAACCGATCCACGCCCGGCTCAGGCCGGAGGCGTTTTGGTCGCGCCCGTCGCTCACCGGTCCTTGCAACCGACTCCGGAAGCCGCCAAAAGCCGCGTCGCGCGGCTTCGCCGGAAACAACGCCTTTTGATCAAAAATAAAAAGCGCGCGTCACTTCTCAAGCTGACCACGTTTCCGCCCGCGCCCGATCCGCTATCGCCCTGATTTCAAGGAGCGGCGGTTTCCGTACCGCCAACGCTGGTCATGACGCGAGAAAACTTGCTTCGGCACTGCGTTGCCCGGGATTTTTCGGATTCGCGTAGGCGTTGCCGTGGTAGAACCAGTCGCTCGGCACCGAAGCACAACCGGGTGTCGGGCAGCGCAACGAATACGCGCCCCTTGAATCGCGAGTGATCTCGATCTGGCGGCCGGTAATCGCCCGATCACACAAAACGCAGACGCGCTGGTCATCGAGCGAGTGCCACTTCCGCCGTGGATCGGCCGCTTGCAGGATCGCGAGTTTTTCTTCGGGCAGGAGATACGAACTCATGATGGGAACGACGAAGTAAAATCAAACCGCGCGGAATTTGCCATAAGCCGGCCGGATGACCCGGCCATAGGTTAAACTCTTAAGTAGAACCGGAGTTTCTCGCTTTCTTTCTCCAGAAGTGCAGTCCGCGCGATAAGATTCGAACGTGAGAGCCGTCAGGATTTTTCCTACGGCTCAATGCTCCGCGTTGCCGATAGCCGGCCGCCGCACCTCGTCCGAATCTATTTTCACTATGGCGCTATTTCCCGAACTTCAGATCCCACAGACCGACGGTCCGGACGCTTCATTCATCTGCGACGAAACTTTGATGGAGAAAATTACACAGCGCCAGCAACACGCCTTGCGCGAGCTGCATTCGCGTTACGCCAGATCGCTCCGCGCCTTGATCGGCAGCGTCGTCCACGAAGAATCGGAAGCGGACGACGTCCTCCAGGAATCTTTTCTGCAAATCTGGCGCGAGGCGCACAATTATTCGCCGAAAGCGGGCAAGCCGCTCGGCTGGGTGATCACCATCGCGCGACGGCGCGCGATCGATCGGGTGCGCCGGCGCGACAGTTACCGCCGCGCGAAGCAGCGCTTTGAGGACGAGTTCACTCCGCAGGCCAACATCGGCGGCGCCAGCGCGACGGCCTCCGAGGTTACGCAAACCGATCTGCGCCGTTTTCTCGGGCGACAGATGCAAACGTTGCCGCGCGTCCAGCGTGAAGCCGTCGAGCTCGCGTATTTCAGCGGGCTGAGCCAGCGCGAGATCGCAGCGACGACGCGGACGCCGTTGGGCACGGTGAAAACGCGTCTGCAATTGGGATTGCGGAAATTGACGCAGTGCGTGCGACCGCTGCGGAATAAAATTTAGCGGGGTCTTCTTCGAACGCGAAAGCGTTTGTGGAAAATGGGTGGCCGGAGTTCCCGAAGGGCTATGGGGCGGGGACTCCGGCAAGGGCCGCCTACCAATCTTGCTCCTGATCCTGATCTTGCTCTTGATCTCTCTGTCCGCGGGACCAAATCAGATCAGGAGCAGGATCATGATCAGGAGCAAGAGGTTTGACGTGGACGGTCAAACCAGATCGCACGCGTCCGCCGGCATCCAGTGCGCGTCGCGGCCTTCCCACTTCACATTGCAACCGATCGGGTTGGTCATTGGCATTGTCACCGGTTTGCCGGCGAGATGTTCTTCGAGCGCACGCTCGAGATCGTTCGTGGTCGCTCGCTCGGCCTGGCGTGGATTATCGACGGCCCGGCCGGTGTAAATCAGCTGCCGCGTTTGATCGAAAACATAGAAGTGCGGAGTTCGCAGCGCACCGTAGGCCCGCGCGACTTCCTGGGTTTTGTCATGCAGATAGATCCAGGGAAATTTGTGGTCACGCATTCGCTGCATCATGTGCGGGAAATCATCTTCCGCGTAGGTATTGGCGCTGTTGGAATTGATCCCCACGAAACGAACGCCGCGCGGAGAAAATTTCTCGACGGTCCGGCGGGTTGCTTCATCAGAGCCCGTCACATACGGGCAATGATTGCAGGTAAAGAATATGACGAGAACCGGATCGCCTTTGAAATCATCGAGCGCATACGTCTTCCCGTCAGTCGCCGGGAGTGAAAAGGCGGGCGCAGGCTGGCGGACTTGGAGTGTGAAACTCATTTCGTTTCTTACCGCGGCGAAGACTGAATGCAAACCTGCACGCCCATGCTACCTTTCACACACAATGGATACGCCCAAGATTACTGCCTACCTGAAAACAACCTGCGGCTGGAGCGCCGGCGTGCGCGCGGTGCTCGCGAAATACAATCTCCCTTACACCGAAAAAGACATCATCCAGAACCCGGCGTTCCGCTGGGAAATGGAGACTAAGAGCGGCCAGCCGTTGTCGCCCTGCATCGAGATCAACGAGAAGATGCTCGCGGATGTGAGTGGTGAGGAAGTGGAAGAATACCTGATCGATCACAACCTTGTGCAGCCGAGTAATGCCGAGACCGGTGTTCCGATCGATGCGCCCTGCCCGACCGAACAGCACGACAGCGCGGTGCGGATGCGGCTTTGAGGAACGTTGAAGCGTTGGAGCGTTAAACGGTTGAAGCGTTACACTGTTTTAACGCTGCAACTCTTCAACGCTTCAACGAATTAACTTTTCTCAACGATGAAGCTTCTCGCTCGCGCTTCGCCGAAAAAACGCGGTCGAAAATTCCGTATCAGTTTTAAGCTGGCCCTG
This sequence comes from Verrucomicrobiota bacterium, assembly GCA_039649045.1. GTDB lineage: Bacteria > Verrucomicrobiota > Verrucomicrobiia > Chthoniobacterales > UBA10450 > AV80. Next base: position 63,926 of record JBBWZL010000009.1, read on the forward strand.
CTCGGCCTGCCCGTGGTGGCGGTCTTTGCCGTCCTCTTTTTCTACGCGCTTTGGGCCCAAACGTTCGACCTGAAAACGGTCGGCGACATGCCGGAACGCAATACCGTCTTCGACGTCGACGGCAAAATCTACAGTCGTCTCGCTGGCGCGAACCGCGTCAAAGTCGCGCTAAACGAAGTCTCTCCATTTTTTGTCAACGCCCTGCTCGCGCGCGAAGACACGCGCTTTTTCGAGCACGGCGGCATCGACTGGCGCGGCATCGCGCGGGCGCTTTACCGCGACGTGATGAGCGGATCGGCCAAGGAAGGCGCGAGCAGCATCACGCAGCAACTCGCCCGCAACAGCCTGCCGCTCGGCGGGCGCACCCTTAGCCGCAAACTCTTGGAAGCGATGGTCGCATTGCGGATCGAGCGCGATTTCACCAAACAACAGATCATCGAGCTCTACATCAACCGGATCTATTTCGGCTCCGGCTGTTATGGAGTGCAAACCGCCTCGCTGGCTTATTTCGGCAAGGACGCCGCAAAGCTGAACCTGTCCGAGTCCGCGGTGCTCGCCGGATTGATTCGCAGCCCGAATCGGTTTTCGCCGCTGAAGAATCCCGAAGGGGCGACGCTCCAGCGCAATGCCGTGCTCGATCGGATGCTGGACCTGAAGAAAATCAGCGCGGCCCAGGCCGACGAAGCAAAGCTCGCGAAAGTCACTTCGCATCCGAAACGCCTACAGCAGATCCAGGAGAATTACGCGATGGACGCGGTGCAGCGCGATCTGAACCTGTTGCTTACGCCCGACCAGATCGATACCGGCGGCCTCTTCATTTACACCACGCTTGATCCCACGATGCAGGCGGCCGCGACGCAAGCGCTCGAGACCCAGCTCGCCAGGATCGAAAAGCAATCAAACTTCCGCCACCCGACCAAGGCGAATTACCGGCCGCCGGAGGAAGGCGAGGATTCGTCGATGCCGTACCTCGAAGGCGCGCTGGTGGCGATCGACAATTCCAGCGGCGGGATCCGCGCGCTGGTGGGCGGGCGCGATTACGCGCAGAGCAAATTCAACCGCGCCCTTTCGCCGGCCAACCGGCAGATCGGCTCGTCGTTTAAGCCCTTCGTTTACACCGTCGCATTCATGCACGGTCTGCTGCCGGGCGCCGCGGTCAGCGACGGCCCGATCGAGCCGGGCGAAATCCAGGGTGCGGGAAATTGGACGCCGGGAAATTCGGATGGCACCTACGGCGGCATTCAACCGATCTCCTACGGTCTCATTCATTCGCGAAACACGATGAGCGTTCGAGTGGGCGAGCTCGCCGGTCTGGATGATGTGCAGAAAATCGCGACCACGCTCGGGCTCGGCGAAAATATTCCGCACGGGCCGGCGATCTACATCGGGTCGTTCGAAACCAACCTGAAAGATCTGACCTCGGCCTACACGGTTTTTCCGAACGCCGGAGTGCGCAAACAATCCTACATCATCGAGCGAATCGACGACGCGGACCACAATCCGATTTACCGGGCGGCGCACGTGACCGTTCCGGCGCTGGACCCAAGCTCGACCTGGATGACGTCGGAATTGATGGAACAGGTGCTCATCAGCGGGACCGCCGCGAGTGCCCGGTCGTCGGGCTTCAAATTGCCGGCCGCCGGCAAGACCGGCACGACCAACGACTACAAAGATGCGTGGTTCGTCGGCTATACCACGGCGCTGACCTGCGGCGTGTGGGTCGGCTTCGACCAACCACAGACCATCATCCCTCGAGGCTATGGCGCGGCGCTGGCGCTGCCGGTTTGGACGCAGGTGATGACAAAAGCGGCGCAGCGTTATCCGGCGCGACCGTTGGAGCCCACGATGCCGATGGCGCGCGCGACAGTCTGTTCGATTTCGAACCATCTCGCCACGACCGGATGCAATTCCGCCGGCACCGCTTACGAAATCGTTTTGCCTAACGATAAGGTTCCTGCGGTCGCCTGTGAAATTCACGGCGGCACTCAGACTCAGTTCGCGCAGAAGTTGGAGGACTTACAGCAGAAAGCCGGCGCGCTGCCGAACCGTCTCTTCCAGTCGTTCCGGAAATTTTTCGGCGGTAAGTGATCGGCAACCGTTTCATCGCATGACGCGCGTCACTCTTTTCCGGATCGCGGCCGCTCTTTGTTTTCTGGCCGTGGCGCTCGGGGCATTTGGCGCGCATGCCCTGAAAGCGACATTGCAGGCCAACGCGATGCTCGAAGTCTGGAACAAAGCCGTGCTCTATCATTTGGGGCACAGCGTTGCGCTCGTCGCTTTGGCTTTGCACGGCGCAGGCAACCGCGCCGCTTACTTCCTCATCGCGGTCGGCATTCTCTTTTTTAGCGGCAGCCTTTATCTCATGGCGCTGATCCCGCACCTGCGGGACTGGCTCGGCGCGATCACCCCGCTTGGCGGCCTTTGCTTCCTGGCAGGCTGGGCCTGGCTAGTCCTTTCGCCGAAGATGTAGAGGCGCTCGCCGCGGCGAGCGCCTAACCACCAAAGACAGGCGCTTGGCACAAGCGCCTCTACATTGTTAATCTAGTTCCGCTGCCCATGTTTACCTTGCTCCAAACGCAGAAGACCGCCGTCACCGCGATCATTTTCATCGCGACGTTTTTCCTGACGTTAACGATCGGCCGATTACTTAAGCGCCGTGCGGGCGTTCAGCTTGGCGTTCCCTTCCAACTTTTTTGCCTCACTCTGGCCTTCTACGCGGCAATTTTGTTTTACGGCGTCCACGTCGAATGGCGCAAACACGTCGACGCCGTCGCCATTCTCTTAACCACGGCTTTCATCGTCGCCCTCCTCGATCGCTATCTTTGGGCCGGTCACTTCGAAAAAAAACGCCAAACCCCGATCCCGGAATTTCTCCGGCAGGTCGTCGCGCTTTTCATTTATCTGATCGCGCTCCTGCTGGTCTTGAGCGTCGTCTATCACGCCGAGACTCAACTCAAAGGCCTGCTCGCCGGCTCCGGCATTCTCGCGATCGTTCTCGGATTCGCGACCCAGGATCTTTTCGGCGGGATCATCGCTGGAATCGCGTTGCAAATCGCGCGCCCCTACAAGGTCGGGGATTGGCTCAACATTCAGGAGCGCTACGCCGAGGTGATGGAAATCAACTGGCGTTCCACCAGGCTGCGGACCAACGACGGGATTTATCTCGACGTCCCGAACTACACCGTCGCCCGCGGCGTGATCGTGAATCTGCATTATCCGACCCAGACGCATGCGATGCGGCTGCGCGTCGGCGTCGATTACAATGTGCCGCCGAACCGTGTGAAAGATTCGCTGCTCCGCGCCACATCCACCGCGGAAGGCGTCATGCCGGAACCGCATCCGAAAGTTTTCGTAATGGATTTCGCGGATTCGGCCGTGATCTACGAAATCAAATTCTACATGGGCAACCATGCCTCCTATAACGACGTGTGCGACGCGATCCGGACCAATATCTGGTACGAATTGAAACGGCAGCGCATCAGGATTCCCTTCCCGATCCGGACGCTGCACCTCGAGCGCCGCCGCCTCCCCAGCGTCCCGGAAGGCTTTTCCGAAGCCCAGGCGATTTTGCGCGGCGAACCGCTTTTCGATTGCCTGGACGATGGGCAGCTCGACAACGTCTTGCACACCGCGAAAATCAATCATTACGGGCGCGGCGAGCGCGTGATCGAGGAAGGAGCCGAAGGCGATTCGATGTTCATCGTCCTGCGCGGCAGCGTGCACGTCTCCGTTATGCGAAATGGCTCGCACATCCGGCTTGGCAGCATGCGCTCGGGCGATTGCTTTGGCGAAATGTCCCTGCTCACCGGCGAACCGCGTTCGGCTACGATCCGCGCGGACAGCGATTGCGAAGTGCTGGAGATCAGCAAGGAAGTCATGGGTGAGATCATGCGCGAATCCCCGCAGTGCTTGAATCAGCTCAGCGACATCCTGGCGAAGCGAAAAATGGAGGGCGAAGGCATCCTGCGAGATACGGCGGATCCGGAAGATACCGCCGAGAAGGAACGCGCCTATCGGGCCTCGTTTCTGGGCCGTTTGCGGACGGTTTTCGAGCTCTAGCGCATTTGCCGCGCTACGACCGATTTACCCGTTGCCAGCGAGGGAAAACTTACTAAAGTCCCCCACTTTCAACGGAGCCCTTAATGACTTTTCTCGCCTTCAGCATTCTTAATTCCGGTGTCCCAATTTCGATGGTCCTGGCGAGTGTTGGACTGCTCTTCGCTTTTATTCTGATCAAGACCGTCATTCGCCTGTCGCCCGGGAATGAAAGAATGCGCCAAATCGCGGGAGCAATCGAGGAAGGCGCAAAAGCGTATCTAAAACGGCAGGTCGTGACCATCAGCACAATCGCCGCCGTCATTTTCGTTCTTCTCTTTTTCTTTCAAGGCAACAAATTTACGGCCGTCGGTTTCGTGATCGGTGCTTTCTGTTCGCTCGCTGCCGGCTACATCGGCATGCGCATCGCTGTGTTGGCGAATACACGCACGGCCCATGCCGCCAGCCAGTCCCGGCCCGCGGCCATGCGCGTCGCTTTTAATGGAGGCGCTGTCACCGGACTTCTTGTCGTGGGACTGGCGCTATTGTCGGTCGGAATTTTCTACACGCTGGCGAAGTATTGGATCGGACATGACATGGCCGTGAAAAGCCTGGTCGGTCTCGCGCTCGGCTCGAGTTTGATCAGTGTATTCGCGCGTCTCGGCGGTGGCATTTACACCAAGGCCGCCGACGTTGGCGCCGATCTCGTGGGGAAAATCGAGAGCAATCTCGAGGAAGATGATCCGCGAAATCCGGCCACGATCGCAGACAACGTGGGCGATAACGTGGGCGATTGCGCCGGCATGGCGGCAGACGTTTTCGAGACGTATGCGGTGAGCTTGATCGGCGCCATCCTGGTGGGCGCCCTCACCCTCGGCACCTATCCGGCGGCGATCATTTATCCCTTTGTTCTCGGCGGCATTTCCGTGCTGGGGGCGATCATCGGGATCCTCTTCGTGAACATCAGCGGCGGAAAACCGGCGACCGTTTTGATGGGAGCAGTCGGAGCGAGCGCGCTGGTCTCGGCCGTTTTGTTTTGGCCGGCTACGCACATGCTATTCCCGACCGCGGTCATGATCGGCGGCCTCGCGCGCTCGGCGAACGATCTCTATCTCGCCTCGCTCGTCGGGCTGCTCATGACTGGCGTCGTTGTCCTGATCACGAACTACTACACCTCGACCAAATACGCGCCCGTCCGCAAAATTGCCAAAGCGTCTGAAACCGGGCACGCCACCAACATCATCGCAGGACTTGCCATCGGTCAGCACGCGACCGCTTTGCCAGTTGGCTTCATCGGCATCGCGATTCTGCTCAGCTTTCACTTTGCCGGTCTTTACGGAATCGCCATCGCCGTGATGAGCATGCTCTCGATGGCCGGAATCATTATCTCGCTCGATGCCTTCGGACCGATCACCGACAACGCGGGCGGTATCGCGGTCATGAGCAATCTGCCGAAAGAAATTCGCGGGATTACCGACGAGCTCGACGCGGTCGGCAACACGATGAAGGCAGTCACGAAAGGTTATGCAATTGCCTCCGCCGGTCTGGCCGCCCTGGTTCTTTTCGGTTCTTACGTGGAGGAATTGAAAGCGCATTTCTCCGCGGCGGGGAAAGCGTATTCGTTCCAATTTTCCCTGACGGAACCGAAAGTGATCATCGGCCTCTTCATTGGCGGATTGCTGCCGTTCGTTTTCACGGCGTTTAGCATGGATGCCGTCGGTAAGGCGGCGGGCGCGGTGGTGCGTGAAGTGCGACGGCAGTTGACGGCTAAGCCGGGAATTTTACGCGGCGAAGACGTTCCGGAATACGGGACCTGTGTGGATATCGTGACGAAAGCCGCGCTCCGCGAAATGATCGTGCCCGCCCTGTTGCCGATTGTCTTTGTGCTCGCCGTCGCGATGATCAAGCCACTTGGGCCGGTCGTGCTCGGAGGCCTGCTTGTCGGCACGATCGTTACCGGCCTCTTTGTCGCGATCGCGATGACATCGAGCGGCGGCGCATGGGACAACGCCAAGAAGTACATCGAGGAAGGAAATCTCGGCGGCAAAGGCTCCTTCGCTCACGCCGCTTCAGTGACCGGCGACACGGTCGGCGATCCTTACAAGGACACCGCCGGCCCGGCGATCAATCCGATGATCAAGGTGGCCAATATCATCGCGATCCTGATCGTTCCGTTTTTGGTTTAGAGGCAAGAACGGCCTTCGGCCTTTAGAACGGCCTTCGGCCTTTAGACAAGGGCGGCTCTTCGGGGCCGCCCTTCGTCGTTGTTCGTCTGTGGCGCGGGTAGGGTGAGGCGTCGTGGCTGAACGCAGGCCAAAGCACTCGTCGCTCGAGCGCGTCCTCGGCACGGGCGCGCTGACCAGCACGGCGTACGGCAACGTCGGCAGCTCGATCTACTACGCGCTCGGGCTGGTCGCGGCATTCGCGCTCGGGCTGACGCCGGTCGTCTTCCTGATCTCCGGCTTCATCTTCGCGGCGACGGCCGCCTCCTACACCGAGGCGACGACGATGTACCCGGAGGCGGGCGGCTCGTCGTCGTTCGCGCGCCGCGCCTTCAACGAGTTCTGGTCGTTCTTCGCCGCGTGGGGCCAGATGCTCACCTACATCATCACGTGCGCAATCTCGGCGTACTTCGTGCCGCACTACCTGGGCGTGTTCTGGGAGCCCCTGTCGGAGCACCCGCTCGACATCGTGTTCGGCATCGGCGTCGTCGTCGTGCTCGGGCTGCTGAACATCGTCGGCGTCGAGGAGGCCGCCGGGCTGAACATCTTCCTCGCGCTCGCGGACTTCCTGACCCAGGTACTGCTCGTGATCGTCGGCATCGTGCTCGTCTTCTCGCCGGAGACGCTCGTCGACAACGTCGACCTCGGCCGCTTCCCGGACTGGGGCGACTTCCTCGTGGCGATCCCGGTCGCGATGGTGGCGTATACCGGCATCGAGACGATCTCGAACATGGCCGAGGAGGCGAAGGACGTCGGTCGCACGATCCCGCGCGCCGTCGGCGGCGTCGTGATCGCCGTGGCGACGATCTACGCGTTCCTGCCGGCGGTCGCCCTGTCGGCGATGCCGGTCGTGAACGGGCACACCGACCTGGCCGACAAGTTCGCCGGTGACCCGGTCCTGGGTGTGGTCGAAAACCTCGAGCTCGGCTCGCTCCAGCACCCGGCCGAGATCTACGTCGGCATCCTCGCCGCGACGATCCTGTTCATCGCGACGAACGCCGGGCTGATCGGCGTGTCGCGGCTGACCTACTCGATGGGCCAGTACCGGCAGCTCCCCGACCGGCTGCGGCAGCTCCACCCTAAGTACCGGACGCCC
>JBBWZL010000031.1:0-56755 GCA_039649045.1 Verrucomicrobiota bacterium
CATCTTCGGCGCGCGCTCGTTCATGACGGCAATGTGCGTGGCGCTCGACGCAACGACCGGCCGGGCCGGGATCGTCGGCGCGGGTCATCCTCCGTTGCTCGTGGCCCGGGCGGGAGGTCGAACGGAATCGATTTCTTCTTCGGCGCCGCCGTTGGGATTGCTGGAGCGCACGGAATTTGTCGAGACGAGCGTCGACCTCGAGCCGGGCGACGCCTTCCTCCTTTACACAGACGGCATTTATGGATCGGCGCACGAACAGAACCCGCGGCTCTCCGCGACCCGGCTGGCGGAGAGGCTGCAACCGCTCGCGGAAAGCGCCCAGGCATTACTCGATCGCGTGGTCGCGGCGACCGAAATGGGCGGGAACGGAGAAGCGCTGCCGGATGACGTGGCCGCGATCGCAGTCCGACGGTCGCTCTGACCCAGAGGAATTTTCGGAAAATTTATTATTGCCCTCTTACGGGCGAAGGATTAGTCAACCTCTATGCCGAAAACCACAGCCAAAAAGCCAGCTTCAAAACGTAAACCGAATGCCGCCTTCATGAGACCGGTGCAGCCCGACGATAAACTCGCCGCAGTCGTCGGTTCGAAACCGCTCCCACGTTCCGAGCTCACCAAAAAACTCTGGGACTACATCAAGAAGAACGGATGCCAGGATAAGAAAAAGCGGACCATGATCAATGCGGACGATGCGCTCCGGCCCGTCTTCAACGGCAAGAGCCAGGTCAGCATGTTCGAGATGACCAAACTGGTCTCCGGACACATTAAATAATCTTTCGGTTGGTTTTAGCCCGGCGCACCCCGCCGGGCTAGCTCTGTACTGGCGGGTCGAGAGCCGGCCGGTAATGGCGGCGGCTTGCGAAGCGGCGCGATCCACGGAAGGGTTGGCGCGTGATGAAATACCTTCTGCTCGTCGTCGCGGTCGCGGCGCTGTCCGCCGTTTCTTGTTCGAAACGCGAGACGGCGAGCGATTCCTCGTCGGCGAAGGATTCTCCCTCAGCGAAGGATTCTCCCTCAGCGAAGGATTCCACTGCGGCGAAGTCCGGCTGGCTCACGAGCTACGAACAGGCGCAGGCGGAAGCCAAAGCCAATCACAAGTTGATGCTGATGGATTTCACCGGCTCCGATTGGTGCGGCTGGTGCATCGTTCTGGAGAAGGAAGTTTTTTCGAAACCGAAGTTCCAGGAATACGCCAGCAAGAATCTGGTACTACTGGAATTGGATTTCCCGCGCGCCAAACCAATTGCCGCGGAAACCCAGGCGCAGAATGAGCGCCTCGCCCGGCAGTATCGCATCCAGGGATTCCCGACGATCGTCGTTCTAAATGGCAGTGGGAAACAAGTCGGCGAGCTCGGATACGTCCCGGGCGGACCGGACGCCTTCATCGCGGAGCTCGAGAAGATCCCGAAAAACTAGCTAATTCTCGTTCGCCGTTTCGAACGTGCGTTGGAGAGCATCGGCAAGCTCGGACCGGGTGAATGGCTTCGGCAACGCGCCGCGAAATCCGTAGGCGATAAATTCGGAGAGCGCCGCCTCGTCGGAATAACCGCTGCAAATAATCGCGTTCACTTTCGGATCCATCTTGCGCAAGCGCTCAATCGTGGCCACTCCGCCCATGCCGCCGCGCACGGTCGCATCGAGAATCACCGCCTGAAAATGTTCCCCGCGCCGCAGCGCGCGTTCGTAAAGCCGCACCGCTTGGAGTCCATCGGGGACGGCCGTCACCTCGTAGCCGAGGGTGCCGAGAAGCTGGGAAGTGAGTTCACGAATGGCCGCCTCATCGTCCATCACGAGCACCCGTTGGTGATTGAAGTGAAAAGGCCGTGAGGTGCCGCGCGCTTCGGGTGCGCCGGCCCCGCGCTCGCTGGCCCGCAGGTAGAACGCAAAAACGGAACCTTCCGGCGACGTGCTTTCCAGGAGAAGGAGTCCGCCATGCTTTTTCACAATCGAATAACTGATCGCCAGCCCGAGGCCGGTGCTGGTGGCTTTGGTGGTGAAATAGGGATCGAAGATTTTCGTTTGCAGCTCTTCCGAAATCCCTGCGCCGCGGTCGGTGATCGTGACTTTGACGTAGCGGCCTGCCGGTAAATTTGTGTTCGTTTCCTCGCCCAAAACAGCATTTCGAGAACGGACGCGAACGGTCCCGCCGTGCGGCATCGCTTCGCGTGCATTGAGCATAAGGGCATTCACCACCTGTTCGATCTGGGCGGCATCGACTTCCGCCTTCCAGAGATCGACCGCGATGTCGAAGTCCGCACGCAGGTTGGAACCGTAAAGCGCGAATTCGGCGGAGTGCTCCAGGAGTTCTCCGATCGAGACGATTTTCTTCAACGGAGCGCCGCCCTTGGAAAAAGTGAGGAGCTGGCTGGAAAGATGAGCGGCGTGTTGCGCGGCCTGGCCCGCTTTTGAGAGGAAGCCGAGAAGGTTGCCGGAATCGGCCGGGGCGTCAATCTGGGCGAGCCCGATGTTACCCGAGATTACTGTCAGAATGTTGTTCAAGTCGTGCGCGATCCCGCCCGCGAGGGTACCGAGCGATTCAAGCTTGCTCGTCGTGAACCGTTCCGATTCGATTTTTTTGCGCTCACTGATGTCGCGAAAGAACACGGAGACGCCGCCATTGCTCGGGTAGGCGTGGATTTCGTACCAAAGCTTACCGCCTGCGTCGCTTGACTCGAATTCAATGGCCACTCTATCGGCCATGACCTTCTCGTAGTTCGCTTGGGAGACGGAACCGATCAGCTCAGGAAATCTTTCCCAGAGCAGGCCGCCCAACAATTCATCCCGCTTCCGGCCGACCATCTTTTCGGCCGCGACGTTGACGTAGGTCAGCTTCCATTCCGAATCGACGGCGAAAAATCCATCGGTCGTTTTCTCGAGGATGTTCGTCATCGTCCGCGCGGACTCTTGCAAAGCGGCGCGAGCCTGATTGCGCTCGGCCAGTTCGCGAATCTGGCGTTCCGCCACCGAAATCCGGACGTTCAGCAAACCGATGTCGAGCGGCTTGGTTAAATAATCGTTCGCGCCGGCGGCAAGCGCCTGTTCGAGGTCCGCTGTGTCCGCGCGCGCCGTGACCAGGAGGATGAACATCTCATCGCCGTGGGGTTGCTCCCGCAGCTCGCGGCAAAGATCCACCCCGCTTTTCCCCGGCAACATCCAGTCGAGGATCAGGAACGGAAATTTTTCCGTCGCAAGCGCCGCTTCGGCTTCTTCCGCGCTCGCGACAGCGGTCACATCGTGGCCGCGCCGGGCGATAAGCCGCTGCAAATTGCGGCGGCTGCCCGGATGATCTTCTACAAGCAAAATTTTCATCAAAAAAGGAGAAGCTAAACTCGAAGCGGGCCCGGGAGGTCTCACCTCGCGCGGACGGCGCCACTTCGCATCAAGCGCAGTGAGTCATGCCCTTTCTTGAGCAGGATAACTGCCAAATTTGCGGGTTATGTCGGCAAAGACGCACTCTTTTCCATTCGTTTGAGCCGCCGGCTCCGGCCCCATGAACAATCCCCGGGCGGGTTGCTTGCGTTGCATGTCCGCTCTGCTAGATAGACCGAAGTTTCCGCTCCCGCCTTGCCATTGCTATGTTTGCCCGACGGTTTTTCGCTCTTATCTCACTCGGTTTTCTATTTTTGCCCGCCGTTTTCGGGCAGGAATCCAAGCCTTCTTCTCTTACGGAAAAGCCGATTTCCAACGCCGTAATGAAGCCCGCGGCCACGCCGACTGCCCCACCGATCACGTTCAATTCCGTTCACGTCGATGGCCCCTATATCGCGCTCACCTTTGACGATGGTCCGCACGCGACGCTTACGCCGAAACTGCTCGATCTGCTCGCGGCCCACCATTTGAAAGCGACGTTCTTCGTTGTCGGACAAAACGCGGCCGATCATCCGGACATTTTGAAACGGGCGGTGCGCGAAGGGCACGAGATCGCGAATCATTCCTGGTCGCACCCCAATCTCGGCAAAATGTCGGACGAAGCCGTGCGGCGCGAACTGCAAAAAACGGATGATGCCATCGCGGCTGCGATCGGCAAGCGGCCGACATTGCTGCGGCCGCCATATGGCTCGATCACCGCGCACCAAAAGAAGTGGATTCACGAGGATTTCGGTTATCGCATCATCATCTGGGACGTCGATCCGTTGGATTGGAAACGGCCCGGACCGAGCGTCGTCACTTCTCGAATCCTAAAGGAAACGCACGCCGGTTCGATCGTGCTGGCCCACGATATTCATCCGCCCACGATCGAGGCGATGCCGGCCACATTCGATCAACTCGAAAAAAAGGGCTTCAAGTCTGTGACGGTCACCGAACTGCTCGCAATGGCCACGCCCTTGCCGCCCAAACCGACACCGTCTCCTTCCCCTCCTCGCGCTACGCCGGTGGCGAGCCCTCCCGCTAATTAATCAGCCGGCATGATCGCCGATGATTATTTGCAGTTTCGGACAGAGCTCGAAACTGCGCTCGCGAAACTTCTCAAGCTCGGCTCCGAGATGCGCCGCGATCTGGCAACGCTCGATACGCTCCATGGTTTGTTGACCGACATCCGGGAGCCGTTGCTCTTCGTCGTGGTGGGCGAAGTCAAAGCCGGGAAGTCTTCGCTGCTCAACGCGCTTTTCGGCCAGGAATTTGCGAAAGTAGATGTCCTTCCGGCAACCGATCGGGTTTACATTTTCCGGCACGGCGAACAGGAGAAGTCGGTCGAAATTTCGCCGCAACTGACCGAGCGCTACCTGCCAATCTCGTTTCTGCGCGACTTCAATGTCGTGGATACGCCCGGCACTAACACGATGGTGGCCGAGCATCAGACCATTACGGAACGCTTCGTGCCCCGCGCCGACATCGTGCTTTTCGTTTTCTCCGTGGTAAATCCGTGGTCGCAATCCGCGTGGGACCTCCTCAATTTCGTCCAAAAGAAATGGCTGAAGAATGTCGTCTTCGTGCTGCAACAAGCCGATCTACGGGACAATTCCGAGATCGAAATTATTCAACGCCATCTTCAGGACACCGCCATGCAAAAACTCGGATTCGCGCTGCCGGTTTTCGCCGTGTCGGCCCGCCAGGCTTTGCTCGCGCGCACTACCGGGCGCGATAAGGAATTGCTCTGGCAGGAGAGCGGATTCGGCCCTCTGGAAGATCAGATCAACCGCATGGTGGCCGAGTCCGGCGTGCGCATCTTGAAACTGCAATCGACCGCACGGACCGCGGGCGTGATTCTCCGGGAAATCGCCGACGAAATCGATGGCGCAGTGGAGACAATCCTGCGCGACGAAAAACATCTCGCGCGCGTCAACGAAGTTCTTGAGGTGCGAAAGGACCAGACGTTGCGCCAGGTGGCCGGGTTTCTGCGCGGCGTCGAACAGGCCTGCCGCGAATGCGCCCGGCAGGGAACACGATTGCTGGAAGAGAAGCTTTCCTTCTGGCGCACCTGGCGGCTGGTCTGGAGCCGCGAACAATGGCAACACGAATTCCAAACAGAAGTGGAAGCGAAATTACAACAGACCGTCGGCCCGCAGGTCGAGAACGCGATTCAATTAATGGAAACGGACATGCGCAGTCTCTGGCCGCAGTTGCAGGACACGATCGAGGCGCACTTCGCTTCCGAAGGCAAAAGCCGGATGCGCAAAGCCGCGCCCGATTTCGCGCGACAGCGCCGCGAACTTTTGCAGTCGATCCAGCTTACGCTCGTTGAGCGCGTTGCGGGCAAGGGAGTGGAAGAACAACTCGCCCGCATGTTTCGCGAAACCGCGGCGTGGCTCAGATTGCCCGTCGGTGTGGCCGCGGCCGGGGGAATCGTCACAGTGATCGTGGCAATGAGCAGCGCCGCCGTCGCGGACGTAACCGGAGTGCTGGCCGCCTCCGCTGCGGTCATCGGGACTATCGTGGCGTTCACTCAGCGCCGGAAAATTCTGGCCGCGTACGAAAAAGAAATGGAAAAGAAGCGAGAGGAGCTTACTCACGCGATCGAGGAACAGATGAAGCACGCGATCGACCTTTTCTACAAAGAGATTTCGGTCGCATTCGAGCCGCTTACCGCCTTTTGTACATCCGAACGGAAGCGATACGAGCCGCTTCTTCAGCAGGCGAATAGCCTAAAAGATTTGCTGGCCGGGATAAGTCAGCGGCTGGGCGTAGCCGACTGAATAGAGCGCGAAGAGCTACTCTTTCTTCTTCTTGTCGGTCGCCGCTTCCTGAACGAGACGCTGCTCAGCCTGGCGCTTGGCGATGACGAAATGATTGTTGTCGCCATAATTGCGCCACGGCCCCGGGGGCACATCGCGCACTTCGACAAACTGCCAGTCGGTCACATCGGTTGGCTGGAGGCCGAGATAGTCGCGCACCGCCGGAGAGACATCGAGACCGGCGCCGCGATTCAAATTCGGTTTCGGCCGTTCGTTTTGGAAAATGTATTGGAAATGATCGGTGCGAAATGGCCCGCAATCTTCCCATTGCGCATATGCGGTCCGGTTGCCTTTGCGAATGGCGAGCCAGCGGTCTTTGCACACCGAGCGGCCGGGCTCGCTGTAGGCTTGTTTGAACCACGGAATCACCAGCGCCGCTTCCGGTTTGAATTGCCCGTGCGTCACGTCGTTGTAAGGCAGCGCGATGTAAAATGGGTTCTGCCGCGGGACGAACGATACCGGGATGAAGTTGCGCCGCGATCCGGAGTCCGGGGTATCGAACCCGCCGTAATTCGAAGTCCAATTCGCGTCCCAGGAGCTTTTCACATTCGGGACTGGGTTGTTTCCGCCGGCTGCTTCGCCGATCCAGAAAACCGTGGTCACGATATTCGTTTTCCACGGGAACCGCGTCATGCTCGCGCGGGAAGTTGTCGGAACGAAAACCTGCGGCTCGACTTTCAGGAGCGCCTGTTCGCGCAATTTCATCGCGTACTTCGCAAAGTCCGCGCTGCTTTCATACGGCGACTGGGCATGTACCAAGGCCGCGGAGATTCCGAGCAGAGGCAGCAGGACGAAAATTCTTCTCATTGAGACAGTTGGCGCAGGTCTTTTATCCGAAAAATTCGGGTTCGGCAAGCGCTTTCCCTTCGTTCGGAGCCACCCCGTATGTTTCGGGCTTCTATTATTAGCACCAAGTGGGCCAGCCTCAGGTGCGGCTAGTGAGAGCTTCCCCGCTTGAATCGCCCATCGATGCCGCTCCCGATGACAACGAAATCGTATCCCTTCATGGCAGTCGGATGTTATCGATGAGCCGGGTCTTCCCAAAAAAAACAGCGAGGGCGACGAGCGAATTCGGACCGACCACCGGGATAGACTGAAGACTTTCCGCATCGACGAGCTCGAGATAGTCGATCCGCGCCAGCGGCGCCGTCGCTATCACAGCGCGCGCCGCGTCTAGAATTACCTGCGCCGACCGCTCACCTTGCGCCGATAACTGTCGCGCTTCCCGCAACGCGCGCTGCAACACGAGTGCCTGCTGCCGTTCGGACGCGCTTAAATATTGATTGCGCGAGCTGCACGCGAGCCCGTCCTCTTCCCGCACCGTCGGCGCACCGATGATCTCCACTGGAAAATTCAAGTCGCGCACCATGCGACGAATGATGGCGAGCTGTTGAAAATCCTTCTCCCCAAAGACCGCGGCGTCTGGCGAAAGGAGATGGAACAATTTCGTCACGACAGTGCAAACTCCGCGAAAATGCCCGGGACGCGACCGGCCGCAAAGCGTCTGCGAGAGCGAATTCTCCTCCACCGACATCGAGAAATCGGCCGCGTACATTTCCTCGACCGTCGGGCTAAAAAGAATATCCACGCCAGCAGCTCGGCAGAACTCTTCGTCGTCCGTCTCCGGCCGCGGATATTTTTCGTAATCGCCGCCGGGCGCAAACTGAAGCGGGTTCACAAAAATGCTGACCGCCACTTCCCCCTTCGAGCCGGCGGCTTTGCGCGCGATGCGAATCAATTCGCCATGGCCGCGATGGAGCGCTCCCATCGTCGGGACGAGAACCCTGCGTTGCGAATTTGCCCCCGAATGAGCCATCGCGCTGGAAATGGTTTGGAAGATTTTCACCGTCAAATCTTTTCCGGCTCAATCCAGAGGGCCTGCCGCGCGAAGGCGAATTTGCGATGCCCGAAATTCTTCCACCCGGCGCGTTCCGCCAGCGATCGGAATTCGGGAAAAGAGAAGGCACGGGCGGCGGAGAGCCTGCCATCGGTCCGCGTCATCGGGTCGCGAAAAATTATTGCGGTTAAGAGGTACACGCCAATGGTGGCAACAAGACCGCGCTGAAGATCGGCAACCAAAACGAATTTGCTCGAAAGCTCGCGACAACGCGCCAGCAAGCGCACCGCGTCCGTTTCATCAAAATGATGAAGCGCGAGCGAACAGAGCACGAGGTCGTAAGGCGCACCATCGCGAAACGAGAGAACATCGCCTTCGATGAACTCGATCTCCGGATAGTTCGCGCTCAATCCGCGCGCGATTTCCAAGGTGGAACGTTGCTGATCGATTGCGGCCACAGTAACCAAAGCGCCGACTTTTCGGGCATGATCGACGACGAGGCGCGGGATGTCGCCGGAGCCGGTTGCAAAATCGAGGATGCGCAATTTCGCGCCCGGCACAATCCAGCGCCGCAAAAAATGCACCACCAGGGAATGGCTTCCAAAATAGCGATTGAGCTGGCGCAGATTCCGCAAATCGCTCGCCAGTTCCGCGCTGACCGGCTGCGGGCGGTCCATCAATTCAGGCTCCGCCGGATCGAATTGGCGCTTCATTGGAACAGTGACGAGTGACTTGTGACAAGGGACGAGAAAGAAATGTCCGACTTCCAACTCGTCACTCGTCACTCGTCACTTCAGGAATTGCTCCCACGATTGCGGCAGCGTCGCCGTCTCCACGTCGCTCGCGATGCGGCCTTCGAACTCCGGTTTGAAAGGGGTGCTCGTGCCGTAGACCATCAGAAGATCTTCGGATCCCTCGACGCGGATGGCGTGCGCGACCCCGGCGGGCACAACGATCCCGACGTTGTTCGCGCCAGGGTGATCATCCCCATCGACGAAGAAACGCATTTTTCTCGCCGGAAGGCCCACGCGGACATCGCGCAGAATCATTTCCGCCACGCCTTGGACGAAAAACATTACGTCCCATTGCTCGTGCTCGTAACGGCGCAGCGAATAGTTTTCCGCCTCCTCGACAAAGAGCCGCCGCATCCAGTCGGCCGGTTTGCTCCCTTTCGGGATGCTGGGGGGATGCACGTGGAAACCCTTCGCCGTCTGGGCAAACATGCGGGCGTTCGCCCATTGCGCTGGCCATAAGCCGATTCGCGCCAGCACCCCTTCCTCACGGCGCGCGAATTCGCCGAACAAACCGCGGTGCCGCTGGTGGTGAATGACGCGCGGGAAAATCTCCACCCCGGGGATCCAGTTTTCCCGGTTCTCCGGAGTCGTCCGATCGGCTGAGGCGAGCTGACCTCCATCAACGCCCGCGCTAGCCAATTGCTCCGAAAATGTTTGCGCCCGGTAATCACGCGTAACGAGCGCCGCCTGCGCTTTGGGCGTCAGGCCATGCCATAATTTCCGGTCGAGAGTCGCCATGAAAAATCCTAGCCGATCATTTGCCTAACGAGAAATCGGCCCGATCGCGAGAAAGATTTGGATTATAATAGGGATCGCGTTCCAGGACGGCGGCCCAGCGTTCCCGCATCACTTCGGTCTCAAGCGGCTCCACCGTGCGGCGACGCGTGCCGGATTCGTGGTGATAGAGCTTGGCGAAAGGAGTGTAGACGATGAGGTAGCCGGCGCGGCGCATCTTCAGGCAAAGATCGACATCACTAAAAGTCACCGGCAGCCGCTCCTCATCGAAGCCGCGGACTTTTTTGAAAACGTCACGCCGGGTCAGCAAACACGCGCCCGTTACCGCGCTGTAGTTGCGCGTCACCTGCAGTTGCCGGCAAACCCCCGGCGCCTCCGCGGGAAAACCGCGAAACGCGTGCTCGGCGATTCCGCCGACGCCGACGACGATGCCGCCGTGTTGCACCGTCTCGTCCGGATAAATCAGTCGCGGCCCGACGGCTCCGACTTCCGGACGCTGCACGTGTTCGGCCATGATGGATAACCAGTCGCCCTCGATCACTTCCGTGTCGTTATTCAAAAAAAGCAGCCAGGGACTGTCGGTTTGCTCGACTGCGAAATTATTGATCGCGGAAAAATTAAACGGACCCTCGTAGCGCAGGACCCGGTGTTTGAGCTGCGCGAGATAGGCGCGCGCTTCGTCCGATTGGCTGTCGTTATCTACGATGATGATTTCGTAAGGCGCATAGCTGGTCTTGCTCGTGAGACTGTCCAGGCAGCGCGCCAGCAAATCGATTCCGTCGCGGATCGGGATGATGATCGAGATTTTTTTGGTTTCCGTCAGATCGCGCTTCAACCAGTAGGCATGCGTCCTCCAATCGACCGAGACGTGCCCGGGCTGACCTTCCCGTTCGAGATGCGCTTCGAGTGCCAGCCGGCCAGTCTCGAGAGACCCCGGCTTGCGCCGAATGTTGTCCGCCGTGGAAGCAACGCTGCGGCGCCAATGATAAAGAACACGCGGGATGTGATCGACTCGCGTCGTTCGCTCAACGACGCGAAGGAAGAGATCGTAGTCCTGCGCGCCATCAAACTCGGAACGAAATCCGCCGACCTGCCGCAGGACCGCGCACCGGATGATCGTGAAATGGCAGAGGTAGTTGCAGGAAAGAAAATAGTCGGGCGACCAATCGGGTTTGAAGATCGGGGAATCAAGGCCTTCCTCGGTGAGCTTATCTTCGTCGGAATAAATCAGGTCGGCGTCGCGATGTTCCTGGAGCCATTTCACGTGTTCAAAGAGCGCATCGGGCTCGAGGAGATCATCGTGATCGAGGAAACCAACCCAGTCGCCCTTGGCCATTTCGAGCCCGCGATTCGAGGCCGCCGAAATACCGCCGCGCTTGTCGTCTTTAGCCAGGACGATCCGCGAATCGCGCGCCGCCAGTTCGGGCAGAAGCTTGAGCGTTTCCGGATCGCTCGAATCGTCGTCGATCAGAATCAGTTCCCATTTTTCGTAAATTTGCGCGAGGACGGATTGCACACATTCCTCGAGCCATTTCACCGGCGTGTTGAAGACCGGTGTAATAATGCTGATGCGGGGCTGGTAACTCAGCTCGCGCGCTTGCCTCCCCAGCCTCGCCCGATCGCTTTCTTTCATCCGGCGGGCTTCGAACCACTCCTGGTATTCGCTCGCCGGCGCTGATTTCCGGGACGATTCGATAGGCTTGGGGAAGCGCTTGCGGACTTCGCGCAGCAATTTCTGCGGGAGCCGATAAGGCGCGAGCAACACCTGGCCCACTTTGCGTTCGGGCGATTTGCGCAACGCCTGCTTCTCCGCCTTCAACTGCTTTAACTGCTTCTTCGCTTCCTTCAGTTTCAGGAGTTTCTCTTCGAGCTTCGCGATATGCCGATCGGCCGCGTCCAATTCCGCCCTGCGGGTATGCAGGCTGCGCTCCAATCCGCGCACATGCCGGTTCAGCCGCGCGAAAGCCGACTCGACCGCTGGCACGAGCACGCCCCCCGAGCCCGGTGCCTTCCGCACCAGGCGAATGGCGCGCGGCTCGAGATCACCGAGATCGCAATCGTAATCGGGAACCAAATGGAAGCGTTCGAAGTATTCGACCAACTGCGGACGACGTTTTGCGACTTCGACTCCGTGGCCGGAAACAAGCAGGACCTCTTCCGCGCGCGCCGCGAGTTCCGCCGCCGCGTGTTCATCGTGACTTTTCTCCGGAGGATAAAACCAGATCGCCATCCCGGTTGGCGGACATCCTCCATTTTGCGGGTAAGCTGCGGCGAGCTCGGCGATCGTAGCAAACGCAGCCGCCTTCAGGCCGGCGACTTCGAACTGCCGTTCCAATTCTTCGTGTTCCGCGCCGACGACCAGAAGGGAAGAGCGCGGAAATTTTTGCGCGATGATCTGCGCAAAATCCGAACGCACGGAATGGGAAGGTGACGGCAACACAGGCACATTATATTGATTGAAGCAGGCCGCAGGCAAATTTACGCTTCGGCGCGATTTGACCCGCCCCGGCCCGCTGCTCCCGCATGCTCGATTTCAGTATCTATCTTTTGTATCGCGGGGTCACGGCGATCGCGGGCCTCCTTCCGGTGCGCGTCCTCTTCGCCATAGGCAACTTCATGGGGTTCGTCGCCTGGCTCCTGGTCCCCCACTATCGCCGTCTCGCGCGGCGCAATCTCGAGGTCGCTTTCGCGGAGGAAAAATCGCCGCAGGAATTACGCCGGATCGTTCGCCGGAATTTTCAATCGCTCAGCGCCAATCTGATTTGCAGCCTCAAGACGGTCTCGATGCCGCTGGAAAAACTGACGCGCCATGTCGAAGCGGAAAATCTCGACGCCCTTCACGCGGAACTGCGCGCCGGCCGGCCCGTAGTTCTTCTTCTGAGCCACATCGGCCCTTGGGAATTGGCGGCCCAGCTCGTGCCGCATTACGCGCCTTACGCGCGGATTGGGTCGCCTTACCAGAGCCTGCGGAATCGTTACATTGACCGGGACGTCAGCCGAAGACGGGCCCGCACCGGCTCGGAGCTTTTCGACCGAAGCAAAGGATTTCACAAGCCCATCGAACTGCTTCGTTCCGGCGGGGTCCTTGGGATTTTTGCCGATCAACACGCCGGCGATCAGGGACTTTGGACACCCTTTTTCGGCAGGCTCGCCTCCACCTCGGCGCTCCCGGGACTGCTCGCGAAGCGAACGGGAGCCTCCGTCATGGCCGCGGCGGTCCACACCGTGGGGCCGGCGCGCTGGCGGATGATTTTTACTTCACGCCTTGATTCGCCGGGCGACTCCGTGAACTCCATCACCGCGAAAGCGAACCAGCAGATCGAGCAACAAATCCGACGGGCGCCAGAGGATTGGCTTTGGGTGCACAACCGCTGGAAAACGCCCAAGCCGAATTTTCTTCTCACCCACTACAAACGCGAATTGTATCTGCCGCCGGAAAGGCCGGCGCTGAAGCCGTTTCGAATCCTGATCCGCGGCGCAAACTGGCTGGGCGACAGCATCATTAGCATTCCCGCCATCCGCGCGATCAAGGCCGGGCGGCCCGACGCGCAAATCACGATCGCGGCGCCGGAGAAAATCGCCGCCGTCTGGAAGCTCGTGCCGGAGGTCGATGAAGTTATTAGCCTAACGAGCCATTCGCTCTTCAGCGTGGTCGGGGCCATTCGGCGGCAGCCACGTTTCGATGTCGCCATTCTTTTCCCTAGTTCCCTGCGCGCGGCTTTGGAAGTGTGGCTGGGTGGAATCCCGCGGCGGGTTGGTTATCGCGGTCATCATCGCCGGTGGCTCCTCAACCAGATTATTACGGAGCCGACGCGACGCGGCCCGATCGAGCATCAGGTCAATCGCTATCTGCGGATCGCGCGGGAATTGGGCGGCCCCTCCGATGCCGCGCCCGTAAGGAAGTTTTTGCCGCGGGGCAAGACGAATGGCGCGACCGTCAAGGTCGGCTTATGTCCGGGTGCCGATTACGGGCCCGCGAAACGCTGGCTTCCGGAGCGATTCGCCGAGGTTGCCGTCGCCATTTCGGCGCAACGGCCCGTCCAATGGATTTTGTTCGGCACCTCGGGCGATGCGGAAACTGGCGCGTTGATCGAGACAGCCATCGGCGCCGCCTGCATCAATCGCATGGGCAAGACGACGCTCCCTGAACTGATCGCCGAGCTCGGCCAGTGCGCTCTTCTCCTCACGAACGATACTGGCACGATGCATCTCGCCACCATCCTCGGCGTTCCCGTCGTCGCGGTCTTTGGCTCGACCGAGCCGCGTCTGACCGGTCCGCTCGGCACCGGTCATCACATCATTCGTCATCAAGTCGAATGCAGCCCCTGTTTCCTGCGTGAGTGCCCGATCGATTTTCGCTGCATGAAAGCGGTGACCGCCGCCGAAGTCGCCGCATCGGTTTCTGCGCTGCTGGAAAAGTGGGAAGGCCCCTTGCGCCGCGACCACGCCCAATTCGAGAACTGATGGTCGCCATTCTCTATCTTCCATCCTCCATCTTCGCTTGTTAGGATGCTTTCCCGATGGTCAACGAATCCGCGCCCCGCATTCGCACCGAGATTCAGGTGATGTTTTTCGACACCGACTGCGCCGCCGTCGTCCATAACATCGCGTATCTGCGTTTCATCGAAGTCGCGCGCACTCTCTTGGCCGAAAAGCTTGGTCTGCCGCTCGCGCAAATGGCGGAAACGCAAAAATATCCGGTCGTCGTCCGGACGGAGATCGATTACCGCCGCGCCGCGAAGCTGGGCGAAAACCTCGTGGTGGAAGGCTGGCTCGATCGGCTCGAGCGCGTGAGATTCTGGTGCGCCTTTCAAATCGTGCGTCCGGCTGACGGCGCGCTCATTGTCGAATGCCGCCAGATGCTAGCGATCATTCAGATGCCGGAAGCGAAATTATTGCGTCTGCCGGATGACTGGGATCGATACCGAAGCGACGGCGCGGCTCCGGCCTAACGAATCTTCGCCATGGTCGCCGGCGCCCGCACTTTTAGTCTCGACGATACTTTTCTCGAGCCACAGATCCTGAATCCGCCGCCGACCCGGCACGCGCTTCTGGTTGTTCTGCTAACGCTCGCTGCCGTTCTGCACATCGGGACCGCCGGCTGGGGCGACCTTTATGACGGCGTGGAAGGCCAGTTCGCCGGCGGCGCGCGCGAAATGGTTGAGAGCAACCAATGGCTTGTCCCGACCAACGACGGCGCGCCGCTCCTGCAAACGCCGCCGCTCGTTTACTGGTTGATCGCCGCCTCGTTCAAAATCTTCGGCGTGACCGCGACCGCGGCGCGCCTGCCGATCGCGCTCGCGATGATCGCGTCCATCGCGTTCACCTTTTTGATTGGCGAACGGCTGGCCGGTTATTGGCGCGGTTTCGCGGCGGGGTTGCTGCACCTTTGCTCGTGCGGCGCTTTTGTTCTGGGCCGGATGGTGACTCCTGATGCCATTTTCACGGCGTTGCTTGGCGGCGCAATTTTCTGCGCGGTCGCCGGCTACCAACGCCGTCAGTTCCGGCGCGCCTGGTTCGCGGGTTTTTGGATATGTGGGAGTTTCGCGTGTCTGGCCAAAGGTCTTGAAACCATTTTCTATCTCGCCGGAATTTGTGTCCTCCTCGCGATCTTTTTTCGGGAGGCGCGCCTGCGATTTTCCTTCCTTTTGCATTGGGGCTACCTGCTGCTTTTCCTTGCGATTGTCGCTCCGTGGTTTGTTTGGGCGGAACGTCAATTCCCGGGGGTTCTGCTAACTTCGTTCTGGAAAAATAATCCCGGGTTGCCCAGACCACAGTTTCTATTCCTGCACCTATTGTGGTGGTCGCCCGCGATCATCCTGGTCCTGCCGGCATGGCTTTTCGCGACTCGCCGAATCATCCGGCCGCACGAAATTACCTTTGCGGATGCTCTGCCGGTCTGCTGGGCGGCCGTAGGATTCGTTCCGCTTCTTTTCATCGGCGAGCGTCACCCGTGGTCTTCGATGAGCGCGTGGCCCGCAGTGGCGTTGGGTGCGGCCTGCGCGTGGGAACGGGCGTCACGCGGGCTGCGTCTCGCCGGTATCGCGCTTCTTATTTTCCTTGGCGCTGTGCTGAGCGCTACGGTTTCCTTCGCGCCTGACGCGTTCAATGCGATCGCATTTTTTCCCGATATGACGTGGCTCGAGTTGCGCCCCATGATGCAGATCGCGGCTATTTCGCTTATCGTTCTTTCGCTGCCGGCGCTTTATTTTGTCCGGAGACGGCGCGCCGAAGTCGCGTTGCTCCTCGCGCTCGCGCCGATGCTGCCGGTTGGTTTTTGTCTGGTGGAAAGCGCCTCGCGGGTCGCTCCGTTTTTCTCGCTCGCCGATCCGGCGCAGTTTTTAAATCAACGGCTCGGAGCGAATGGCCAGGTCATCTATGAAGGACCGTTGCAGAGCGCGAGCAGCCTGACCTTTTATCTGAACAAGAAATTTTTCCTGGTGAACCAGGCGCCCGGTCGTTTTGAGCAAAGCGAGGCTGACCGGAACAAATATCTCGATGAAAATTTCGTCCTGGAAGCGTGGAGCCGGGCCGATCCGATTTACTTCATCATCGAGGAGCGCCGTGTCTCCTATTGGCGGAAGCGGATCATGGAACGCGTCCACATTTACCATCAAGTGACGAGCTGCGGCCACTACGTCATCCTGAGTAATCAGTTGTAACAACTCCTTCGTCTGCCGGGCGCCCGCCACACCGGAGCACAGGCATCTTGCCTGTGCGGCCAACGGGCGTCTCGCCTGTTGATCGCCTTCGATATTTCGTCAGGCGAGACGCCCAACATCCCCACAGGCAAGATGCCTGTGCTCCATCATTTCAGCGGCGCGCGCACGTCGTCCGCCAGGAGGCGGCCCCACAAAGCATTGTAAGGATGGACCGTTTTCACCGGCTGGTCGTCTCGCACCAGCGGACGATGTTCGTTGGCCCATTCGAAAATCGATCCCTCTAGATTGCGGACATTGGTGAACCCGGCGGCGCGCAACCGCGTGGCCAAATCGCCCGAGCGATAACCGACCGCGCAATAAGTCACGATCGGCGTCTCTTTCGCGATTTCTGCCGCAGCCGTTTCGACCGGAGCACTCGGATCGACCCGCCGTGCGCCAGGAAGATGACTCACATTCCATTCTTCCGGCGTCCGGACATCGAGGAGCAACGGCGGCGGGCGATCTTTGCTCCCAAGCCAATCCGCGAGTTCGTTCGTCGAGATCCATTCCACCTTCGGAAAGCGATGCTTCAGCGATTTTTTTAGAAGAAACCAATCGATGCTCCGAATCCCCAGGAGGGCCACCCCGGCAATGATCAACCCAGTCATGAGGAAGCCGAGCCGGGCATTCGGCATGCGGTTACCACCAGAAGGAATTGGGCTAATAATTTCCATCGGGAACAATATTCTCCGATTAGCCAGTGCGCTCAATCTCCAGAGTGCAATTCGATCTCCGGCAGGGCTCTCGCCTCGCCCGGTCTTCTACTTCCTCCTTCCTAATTCCTACTTCGCCAAGATTGCCGAGATTCCAAGACTGACCACTTTCTGTCCCTATTATCCTTGCGATCTGAGACAGTTGCTGACCCCTTCTGCCCCTTTTTGGGTCACGGCATCAATATCCGGCTTTGACCCGTACGGTCTTCTACTTCGACGACGCATCGGGAACCGGATCCCCTCTCTCGGTACGCTACGACCCAGGTGCGTTCTTCAGGCAGATAGGAGACACCGATCCGATCATAACTGCCAAGGCTTCGTGCGAGATCGTGAAAAATCTTCTCTCGCGCAATGCGGATCGCGTCAGCGCGAGAAAGATGCGCCCCAGGAGGCGATGCGCAGGAACCGAATGCCAGGCATAGCGTGAGATACACGCCACAAATCGTCCGAGCTCTTCCGTTTGTCATTGTCTAAATGTAAAATCCATGTAGCTGTCCGCATTTTGTAAGGCCTGCTGCGAAGACAGCGTCTTATACGTCGGATCATTCCTGTAATAATCGAGGGGAATCCCCTGGTTGTGGGCAGCTTCGTGGCCAAGCATCCATGGAAGCGAAAAACCAAGTTCTGTTTCGGGCTTGAATGCCAAATCGGTATTAATAAATATCTGCTTTCCGCCAATAACTCCTGCCGCTGGATGATGCGGCAGTTTGTGCTTGGCGAAATAATCCTGGTTCTTGCCTACAATAAAGTACCCTTTCTTGCCATCGTCGCGCAGTTTAGTCACCATGTCGCGGGCGTCTTTAGCGTACTTCGCCATATCAGCAGTTGTTATCGGCTTGTGAAACACGCCTTCGAAATCTTTCTTCACCGCCTTGAATTCGTTTGAATCTTCCCCTGCTTTTAAACCGTTCTCGACTGCAGAGGCACCTTTCTCCAATTTATCGGCGGCAGTCTTCTGCCCCTCTTCCAATTGTTTTATCTGGTCCGGTGTCAAGCCTTTCTCAATTATTTTGTACAGGCCCATCGGGTCCGTATGATCCACCGGATCGTCGCCGCAGTAGCGGAACAGGTTCATGTCGCCGGCGTCGAAGCCGGTCGGGTCGGTCTGGAGGAAGCGGCCAAGTTGAGGATGATACATGCGATGCCGGTAATCGTAGATGCCTAGTTCCGGGATCCATTGACTCATTTGCGCCCGCTCACTCGGCCTCTCGGCCTTCCCGTCTATGTCGCGGCTTCCCAGCTCGCTCCATTCACGCCCAGTGCGAACAACTTCCATTAACGATTGCAAAGCAGAGACTGCGTTTGTTTTCTACCTCCTACTTTCTACCTTCTACTTTCAAAGCGGCTGATCGCTTCTGCCCCTCTTCCTTCTGCCCCTCTTCTCAACCCTTAGGTCGCACGAGCGCAACTGTGTTGCTTCGCAGATGTCCCTTGTTGCCGGAAACCGACTTTGCGTCGATCGAAACGTAAAACTCCACTATGTCGCCCGGCTGCGTAAGAAAGTTCTCACCGAGCTCGCATCTAACAGCGCGCCTTGGATCGATAGTAACGGTCGCAACGGTATCTGTGCCGACCACCAAGTGAGAATCCTCCGCGGCCTGTCGGACATTATCGACGTCGCGCACGGTCCAAACGGTCGTGAACTCGTGCGAGGGTGATGGAACAGACACAGGTCGTCCTGTGTCGTTATAAAGATAAAGGTCAAAACTAATGTATCCCTTGGCGTCAAGAGTCGTTGACCTAGGAGCGATGATGATACGCAACTCGCCGGCAAAGGAAGAAACAAGTGCCGACATTAAGATGACAATACAGAGTAACGTCTTCATATTCCCTCCTTACGCCGCAACTGGTCCCATCTAGAGTTTGGCAGGTGTTTGTTGAATTCTTCGTTAGACTTTCTCAGATCTTTCTTCAGTTTGTCTTCCAGCGGCTTGGCAGCGGCCTCCGCCTCGCCCTTTGTTCCAAATCGTGTCCCCGGCACCTCTTTCTGCTTCGAATCGTGAAAGCCCTTCCAATCGTCGTGATGATATTGCTCTTCATGCGTGTGCGTTGCGTTGATTTGATCTTGAGTGCGAGGAGTTATCTTACCGTGAAACAACGCCTTTGTTGCAACCAATCTGTAGGTTATACGTACATCCAAACGCAGTCTATAGCCACCATCATCCTGCCGGATGGCTCTTACGTCTAACGCCGGAAGCGTGGCTCCTAAGGTTTTTCCCCCGTCTATCAACTCTGTCTCGTGTGTATTGCTCTCGATGTCGTCGGTGAAAATTAGTCCTGTAGGATCTGTACCATCGATCGGGTCATCGCCGCAATAGCGGTAGAGATTCATCTCGGAGCTGGTGAAGGCTTCCGGAGCGGAGCCGCCGGGCGAGAAGAGCGCTTTCTGGCCCGCGCTCAGCTTTTCTCCCTCGGTTTGCAGTCCCATCGGGTCGGTCTGGAGGAAGCGGCCTAATTGCGGCTGATACATGCGATTCCGGTAATCGTAGATGCCCAGCTCGGCGATCCACTCCCGGCCTTGGAACATGAAACGGTTTCCATACAAACTCCCGCCGCGGTTGTTATTATCCCAGAAACCGGTCACCTTCGGTTCGCCGAACGCCTCGTAACTGTACCTCTCCACGATGTTCCCCCATTGGTCGAGCAACGCTACCACGTTCCCGTGTTGATCTTGTTTGTAAACTATCGGGCCCCGGACAGGGTCAAATCGCATCAGAATCTCGTCCGGACGCGCTCCATACATGTTCCACCCAGCAAAGTTCCCCCCTTGATCCCACTCGATGATCGGGTTCCAATCGTCGTAGGTATACAACACGGTGTTGGAGGCGCCGCTGGGCGCATAGACGCTCCGCCTCACGCACCGGCCTAGCCCGTCGTATGTAAAAAACGCGACGTTCCCGTCGTGACCCGCCGACATCAGCCGGTTTTGCGCATCAAAGGCTCCACTCCAATTCGGCGCCGCGGCGAAGTTAAAGTTGCCATCGTAATTGTAGGTCGCACCATTGACCGTGTATTGGTTCACCGCGCTGGCACTATAATTGGTCACGGTCCCGTTGTCCGTCACGCTTTGCCGGTTCAGCCGGTCGGAGGTGTAGTCGTAATCCATCCACCGTTCCCAGTTCACCGGGTCGCCTGTCCAGACTTGGTCCGCGTTGTAACGCACCTTGGTTAACTGATTGTCAGTTAAATAGGAATAGCGCTCGCCCCGGCTGCCTCCCATCCCATTGTCCTCTTCCCGCCAGGTTGCCACCTCACGGCTCACATTATCGTACAGATACCAGCTCCGCGCAAAAATCCACCCGTTTGTTCCGTGTTCTCCCATGCTCACTCGATTCAGGGCGTCATACTGGTAATTGCTCACATTGCCATTCCACCAGAGCGCCTGCCGCCCAGTCAGGTTCCCGCTCGCATCGTAGTTGAAATCGTAAAACGGCGCGCTGTTGCCGTCGCGGATATGCCACAGCTGGTTGCGCTGGTTGTACTCGTAACGCACAGAGAAATACGGCGCCACCAGATCGGACCGGTTCCCATCGGCATCACGTGGAGTGCTCACCCGACGCATCGGATAACCGGCAAGGGTTTGGTCTTCCTGGATTTTGCGGTTGGCATCGTCGTACCCGAACGCGACGCTAGTCTCGCCGCCATTGGTCATAATCTGTGTCATTCGGCTGGCGTTGTCGTATTCCGTCCGGATTTCTTGACCTGCGCTCAGGTCTGCTGCTGTCGCCTCGGAAGAAGCGGTGTTCCAGGCAGAGCGCCGGAGACGATTCCGCGAATCGTAGGAATCAGCGTAATCGAGATGTTTGTATTGATTAGCCGGATTCTTGTAGAGGATCAAATTGCCGACCGCATCGTACTTAAACGTTTCGCTGCGACTCGCGCCGTAAACGTCGGGCGGGTAGGTCTCGCTGGTCTTGCGGTGGAGTTTGTCGAACGTAAAGGTATAGACCGCGCCCTTGGCGTCGGTGATCCATTCGGTGAGATCCTGAACATCCCGCGTGTAGGTGGTCGTGATCGCCGGCTCCGACATGTTCATCCGCCAGTCGATGGCATGGGCCAGCCGGTTCACTGAGTCATAATCCCAGCTTCGAAAAGCGTTATCGGCGCGGGTTTCTTTCTTTTTGTTGCCGACGTCGTCGTACTCCCAGTTCATCGTGTGGCCGCTGCTATTGCGGTCCGAAGCGATCGGGTCGTCCATCCAGACTTTGCGGTTCCGGTTGTCGTAACCAAAGGTGGTCACGTTTCCCCGTGGGTCGGTTGTCTTGGTCAGATTGCCGACCTCATCGTACTCGAACCAAGTCGTGGCCGCCTCCGAAGTCCCGGCCGCTGCGGTCTGATCGATTTTACGGAAGTTCGCGTCGTAATCGAAGACGACGTTCTTGTTCATTGGGGAAAGCGTGTATTTGACGCTGTTCGTAGTATGGACAAGCGGGTTCGCCCAGTCCAGACCGTAGTAATTGGTCGTGGTCTCGTTCAGCAGATTCTTGACCGTGAGCACGCGCTTGTATTCATCGTAGGTATAGCGCGTCCGCTGGTTCACATCGGTCGCCGCGCCCGGGTGATTTTCATCCGCGGTCCAGGCGAGCGTGCCGTCGTCGTTGTAACCGCTTTGCGCGTAGGTCCCGTCCTGATGCTGGACCTTCGTAACCTCTCCGCGCAGGTTGTATTCGTATGCGGTAGCGTTACCGCGCGGATCAATCACCATGTAGAGCCGGTCAGTGCTCGGGCCACTTGTGTAATAAAAATATTGGGTGGGGTGATCCTGCGGGTTCGGATCGCTTGGAGTCGGGGGCGGATAGGACTTCGTTCTTAGCCCGCGCGTCGCTGGCGGGGGTTGATTGTCGTATTCGAAGGTTTCCCACCCGTCGCTCCGCAGCTTGTGGGTAAGGATTTGTCCGAAATTGTTGTAGGTGAACTCTTCCGTGCTCTGATCCGCATAAGTGATCTTCTTGACACGATTGTTTGCATCGCGGTCGTAATAGGTGGGATTGTTAAGCTCATCCGTCGTCGAGTAGAGGTAGAAGGTATTTGTATACGTAAATTGCTGCGTGGATGACGGCGTGGAATTGTCGGAAGGGGGATGGCTTATGGTCCGCACCACGCAAGAGAACCTATCCCGGTCGACGGAAGTCGTATTTCCGCGCGCATCGGTCACGCTTTTGCGGAATTGGCCCAATGGGGCGGTAATGGGAAAGGCGATGCTGGTGGGTTGACCTTTGAAATCGGTGTAACCGATCAGCTCGCCGTGGCCGTCACTGCTGTATTGGAAGAGTCGGGTCGAGCCGTCTCCCCGGGTCTCGGTGCGCTGGAAGTGGGCCGCGGTATAGCCGTACGGTTCGTACGGCACAGGGGACAGTTGTGATACGACCTGGCCGGTGGTGGCGTTTCTCTCCGTCTTGATCTGGCCGTAGGAGACGTCGTAGGGCCCACCGGTCGGCATATATTCGTATTGGATCTTTTTCATCGGGCCCGCGAAACGCACGTCGTCACAGGTTTGAACCAACCCGGAGGAAATATTCCCGGTGTTGCTCGATGTGTAGGTATAGGTTGCGTGCGTGCTGTCGTCGTAATTCGCCTGGGTAAGGTAGTAGTAGTTATAATACCAAACGGTCGCGTGGGTATAGCCGTAGGTCACTGTCTCCATAAGCTGGCCCGGAGCGGAAAAGGCCTGGACGCTGGAAATGACATCGACATAACGGGTCTCGCCGCTGGGCGTCCAAATGTAAGAAAAGGTCGTGTAATTGACTTGCAGGTAACGCCCGCCCGGTTCGGTGATCTGGGAGAGGCGCCCGGACCCATCGTAGGTGAGATTGGTGATTTGTCCGTAAGGGTCCACGATCTGAGTAGCGATGAGGCTATAGGCTGCTCCGGTTAGCGGGCCGGTATGCACGAACTTCACCCGTCCTCCATCGCGCATGACGAGATCGAAATTGCCGTCTCCCATGTGCTCGATCCGATCCGGCGAGTACCCTGCAAAGATACTCGGATAATAAGTGTAGGGCTGATGGGCGATGTCAAAGGCCTCCGTCCGGCCATCGGGATAATTGACCATGGCGCCCGGTCCTTCGTATTGAGTGTCGTAGTAGTGATAGTACTGGTAGGGCTTCACCCAGAGCCCCCAACAATAGCTGTGCCACCAGCCACCGCCGCCGCGGGTATTCAGTACCCGCGTCCATTTTAGCGGATAAGCGCCGATGCTTCCGGTGACGGTGAGATCGTCCACGAAGCGCTTGGCATTTGCTGTGTACGGATCGTACGAACCGGAGGTGGTGATGCTGCCGTTGTATTCGCCGGTGGGACCAGTGGGGTTGTCGTCTCCAATTCCGGCATCGGAAGAGGCCAGGCAGAGCAGCCAAACGAAAACGGCCGGAAAAAGGGAGCGCTGGAAATTCTTCATAGGATATCTCCTGCTCAAGGCCGGCTCGGATTTGCGCCCGGGCTCGGGCGGGGGCGGTTCGGATCGAACGCGTAGAGCATCAGTTGATATGACTGGGCACCACTGATCATAAGGCGATACAACCCTGGAGCGCCGTCGGTTTGAAAGCTGAAAGCGACCGTGCCATCCGGGGCTATGGTGACCGGCCCAGCGACATTGATCTGTCCGCCATCGAGCAGGCCAATCATTACTTGATCGCCCGCTCTTTTCCTGAGGAAACGCAAGGTAATCGCGACTTGCTGGCCAACCGGCAATCCGACCGGCTCGACCACGCCGTGATGGCTCTCACGCTGATTTTGCTTGCCCGCGCCGTAGTCGATGACCATCTGGAGCGGTTCTTCGTTTTTCGCGCCAAAGCCACCGAATGCGGGCGACTGCGCGGAAACTTTGGCGATGCCGAAGCAGCTCAGGCCGAAGGCCAGGGCGGACAGTCCGGAAAGAAGCTTTTTAGTCATGGGAAGGGCGTCTGGCAGAATTGGGGGTGAGGTTTGGGGTTGAGATGAAGGCACCGGTTTTACGCCGTGCCAGGTTTTCTCGCTAGGAAAACAGTTTGAGATCACTTAGGAATACTTCGGGAACAGAATGGGTTCGCTCTTGCCGTGAGTTGATTGATAATCAACGCACATCACTCATGAAAGTAGGGGGGCAACATTACCGGACGATCTGGCCTAACGAGACCGACAGCCGGGTCATTCGGCTGATCGATCAGCGCCTTCTTCCGCATCGGTTCGTGATTGAAGAGGTCCGGACGGTGGATGAAATGGCCACGGCGATTCGCGACATGCACGTGCGCGGCGCGGGGCTGATCGGCGCGGCGGCGGGCTACGGGATGTATTTGGCGACTTTCGAGGGCGATCTAGTAGCCGCGGCGGCGAAATTGAAGGCAACCAGGCCGACGGCGGTCAATCTTTCGTGGGCGATCGAGCGCCAGCTGAAAAGTATCGGCGCGGCGGAAGCACCTGAAGAGAAACAGCGAGTGGCATTCGAGACCGCGCGCCAGATCGCGGATGAGGACGCGGAGCATTGCCGGCGGATCGGCGAGCATGGGCTGAAACTCATCCGGCAGCTCAGCGAACGAAAAGGTGGCGCGCCCGTGAACGTGCTGACCCATTGCAACGCCGGCTGGCTCGCGTTCGTGGACCACGGGTCGGCAACGTCGCCGATCTACGCGGCGCATGACGCCGGAATTCCAGTTCACGTTTGGGTCGACGAAACGCGGCCGCGCAGCCAGGGATCGAAGCTCACGGCCTGGGAACTCGGCGAGCATGGTGTGCCGCACACCGTCATCGCGGATAATGCCGGCGGTCACTTGATGCAGCACGGCCAGGTGGACGCGGTCATGGTCGGCACCGATCGCACGACTTACACCGGCGACGTCGCGAACAAGATCGGCACTTATCTCAAGGCGCTGGCGGCGAAAGACAACGCGATCCCGTTCTACGTCGCGCTCCCCTCCTCTTCCTTCGATTGGAACATTCGGGATGGGTTGAAGGAAATTCCGATCGAGGAACGCGGCTCGGAAGAAGTGAACTTCGCGGATGGCTGGCACAATGGCGGCCACGTCGAAGTGCGCGTCAGCCCGGAGAACAGCCGCGCGGCCAATTTTGGATTCGACGTTACGCCGCGGCAGTTGGTCACGGGACTGATTACGGAGCGAGGGATCTGTCAGGCGAACGAGCAAAGCATTCTAGAGCTGTTTCCCGAACACGGCACCCTGTAGCGCCGCCCTGTCGGCGGCGCATTCTTTGGCTATCAACGTCGCTCTGGCGCTTCGCACAGCGAAGCGGCTACCGAAGAGGATCTCCAGTTGAAAAAGCGACGGGTCGTCGTAACGTTGGCGCTCTTTCGGAAAAGGAATCTTATGTCGCAACATCGCAGTTTAAAGGGCACCAGCACGATCACAGCGAAACGGAATGTCTTGAAACGTTTCGAGCGCGTCGAGCTGCTCAAAAAGCGCGGTCAGTTCAAGGAAGGCACGAAAGTCATCGGCCTTCCGAAGACCAAGCCGGACGCTTAGCGACGTTAAAGCGTTGAAGCGTTAGAAGGTTGAAGCGGAAAGACGCTTCACGCTTTAACCCTTCATCGCTTCAACCTCTTCCCCATGCGCCTCAATCGCTTTCTCGCCGCCGCCGGCGTCGGTTCGCGCAGGCATTGCGATGAGTTGATCGCCGCCGGCCGCGTCACCATTAACGGTCGCGTCTGCACGGACTTCAGCGCCCAGCCCGAGGAAGGCGATCACGTCAAGGTCGGAAGCAAGCTGGTTCGCAGTGAACGCCGCCTTTACATTATTCTGAACAAACCAGCCGGTTTCGTTTCCACCCGCGCCGATCCCAATGCGCGCGACACGATCTTCGATCTGTTGCCGCCAAAGTTCCCGCGGCTCTTCAATATTGGCCGGCTCGACGCCCAAACCGACGGCCTTCTTATCCTGACGAACGATGGCGATCTGGCACAGCGGCTCACTCATCCACGCTACAAAGTGGAAAAGGAATATGAGGTGACGCTGGATCGGCCCTGGGACGCAGCGCTCACGCCGAAATTGATCGGCGGCATGATGCTCGATGATCAGCGGGCGCGGATGGAGAAAGTGCAACCGATCCGGATGACGCGCGTGCGCGTCGTTTTGCGCCAGGGTATCAATCGGCAAATTCGCCGGATGTTTTACGAATTAGGCTACGAGGTCAAAAAGCTGGTGCGCGTTCGCGTCGGCCACTTGCGTCTGGGCGACCTGCCTCGAGGACATTGGCGACCGTTGACCAGCAGCGAACTGAAATCTCTTCAGCAGCGACAGATTACCCCTACTCCGCTTCGGCGCGCAGAATCTCCAGCGGCGGCGCGCTTCCGACACCCCGGCTCGCGAGGAGACCGATCGCGACCGTAAACAGGCTGACCGATCCGGCAGCCACCAGCAGCGGCCAGAGCGATGGCGCGTAACTCAATTTGAAAACGAATTTCGCCAGGCCCCAGCTCGCGCCGACCGCCAGCACGATCCCCGTCGCGCTCGCAAACACGCCGAGCAAAAAATATTCGGCGCAAAGGATCTTCCAGATTTGCATGCGCGACGCGCCAAGGGTGCGGAGTAGAATGCTTTCCTGCAACCGCTGGTAACGCCCGCTCCAGATCGTGCTCGCCAGGACAATGATCCCCGCGCCGACGGTGAAAAGCGACATCACGCGGATGACGAGCGCGACTTTGCTCAGAATCGAATCGACCGTTTGAATCACCGAAGTCAGATCGATGGCGGAGACGTTCGGATACTTCGCGACCACCGCGTTCTGCAAGCGCGCGGAATCCGACGGCGTTTCGACTCGGCTGACCAGAACGTGAAACGTCGGCGCGCTTTCCAGGACGCCCGCCGGAAAGAGCACGAAGAAATTCGTCTGAAACCGCTTCCAATCGACGGTACGTAAACTGGCGATTGTTGTTTTAATCGGCACGCCCTGTACGTCGAAGATCAGTTCGTCGCCCAGTTTCGTCCCGAGATCCTTCGCGATATCGCCGTCCAGCGAGATGGGCACCGTGTCGCCGGGATGATATTCCATCCGGCCGATCCATCGGCCCGCCGTGATCTTCTCGGTGTTCGAGAGCTGATCGCGGTAAGTCGTGCGGTATTCGCGCTGCAGCTCCCACGCCGGAATCTTCCGCTGCGGATCCATCAGGATGTCGGTCGTTTTGCGGCCTTTAATTTCGGCCAACCGCATGGTCACGATCGGCGCTTCCTGGATCACCGGCAATCCAGCCGCGCGAACGATTTCCGCCACGCCCGGTTTCTGGTCCGACTGAATATTGAAGAGAAAAATGTTCGGCTGATTCTGCGTGCCGACCGATTCGAACTGCGCCAGCAAGACCTCCCGCGTCAGATAAAGATTCAACATCAGAAAAGTGCCGAGGCCTAACGACAGGGTGAGAAGCAGGGTGCGATTGTTCGGCCGATAAAGATTCGCGAGACCTTGCCGCAAAACGAAACTCCAGCCGTGCGGGAAAAATTTCCTGATCCCGACAATCAACAGCTTCGCGACGGCGGCAAATATGCCCACGGCCACCCCAAGAGCGGCTGCGAAAATCAATCCGCGCGTCCAGGTTTCGGTCTGCGAAATCGAAAAGCTGACTACGCCCGCGACGATCAAACCATAGATCAACCAGAGAAGCGGGTCGCGTTTGGTCGAATACGTTTCGACTTCCGCCGCGGCGCGGAAAACGCGCAGCGGTGAGAGCCGTCGAAACCGCAGGAGCGGGGGAAGCGCAAACAAAATGCAGATGAGAAAACCAATGAGCACGCCTCGCACGATCGGTTCCCAGGCGATCGTGGTCGGAATCGCCAGCGGCAGAAACGACATCAGGATTCGGGGAAAGATTCGCTGCAGGGCGACCCCGAGAAGAGCGCCCGCGCCCGCGCCGACCAGTCCCATCGCCGCGGTTTGCAGCAGGTAAACAAAAACGGTCCCGGCGCCCGACATGCCGAGACAGCGCAAGATCGCCCCCGTCCTGGTCTTTTGCTGGAGGTGGGCCTGGATCGCGCTCGCCACGCCGACTGCGCCCAGCAGAAGCGACACGAACCCGACCAGGTTTAGAAATCGGGAAAGATTTTCAAGCGCGGTGCCGAGATCGCGTTTCCGTTTAGCGACCGTGTCGTATTCGAGACCGAGCCGTTGAATTTGCGGCGCAAGGATCTCGATACGCTTCTCGACATCCGTGCCTGCGGGGAACTTCACGTAATCGCGGTAATGCGCGATGCTCCCCGTCTTCAACAAATTGGTTTCCGCCAGGTCTTGCAGCGGAATGTAAATGCGCGGTGCAAACGATCCGGCCGCCGACGCTTCGCCGGGCATCTTCTTCAGCGCGCCCGCGATCGTGAACTCGGCATCGCCGATCTTAATCGGATCGCCCGCCTGCGCGTGAAATTGAAATAGGAGGCTTTCATCCACGACGGCGCGTCGGCCTTTGCGGAAGTCTCGCGCCGCTTCCGGCGGGACGGTTTCCATCGCGCCGTAAAATGGAAAGTCGCCGCCGAGGGCGCGGACATGAACCAATCTAGTCGCATCACTCATGGGAAAAACCGCCATGGTGGTGAAACGGACTTCGCGCGCCTGCGGTTCGCCTAACGAATGCAGCAGCGCTTCGTCCTCCGGCCGGAACGCCCGGGAAGATTCGACCACCAGATCGGCCCCGATCAGGCTGCGCGCCTGATCGTCAATCGCCTGGGAAAGGCTGTGGCGAAACGATCCGATGCCAACGAGCGCGGCGATGCCGAGCGTAATCGAAACTGAAAAAAGGAGCAGCCGTCGCCGGCTCGACCGGCTGTCCCGCCACGCCATTTTCCAGATGAAGGAGGAGCTCATGTTCTTCATCCGGGGAGCGCACGCGCCCTCGCGTGCTGGCGCTGGCGCCTCGCCAGCGCGAACTTTTTCAGCCGTGAGCCAATGGGGACGAGGTGGGATGAACCGTCGTCGCGGAAGTTCGTTGCGGCGAGGCGCCGCAACCAGCACGCGAGGGCGCGTGCGCTCCCCGGAAAAATCGCGACGCCTTCAATTTGGACGACGTGCATCAGACCATCTCTCCGTTGCGAAGCCGAATGGTGCGTTCGGTGAGCCGCGCGACATCGGGATCGTGCGTAACGAGCACCAACGCGGTCCCCGCGCTGCGGTTCAGCTCGAGCATGATTTCGATGATCGAAGCGCTGGTTTCGGCATCGAGATTTCCAGTCGGCTCGTCGGCGAAAAGAACCTTCGGCCGGTTGATGAACGCGCGGGCCAGCGCGACGCGCTGCTGTTCTCCGCCCGAAAGTTGCGCTGGAAAATGATCGACGCGCTCGCCGAGTCCAACCCGCCCCAGCAAATCCAGGCCGAGCGTTCGCGCGGTCCGGTCGCCGCGCAGCTCCATCGGGACGGTCACATTCTCGAGCGCGGTCAGCGTCGGGATGAGCTGGAAGTTTTGGAAAACGAACCCGACATGTTCGTTGCGGATGCGAGCCCGTTCGTCTTCGCCGGCCTCGCCCAAAGTGATGCCATTGAGCAGCACCGAACCGGAGGTGGGACGATCGAGCCCGGCGCAAAGACCGAGCAGCGTCGTCTTACCGCTGCCGGATGGCCCGAGAATCGAGCAGGTCGCGCCCGCTGGAAGGACGAAGGAAATATCCTTGAGCACGGTCAGTTTACCGGCGCCGGTGGCGTAAGTTTTGGTGAGATGCTGGACGTCGAGAATGGTCAAGGCGGTCATTGACGGTGGATACGGGTTCGTCTTGCTTACGCGAACATGAGGGGCCGCGCATGAGAAAAACGATGCCAGCAATTTTGGGAATTGCGCTGGGCCTTTGCGTTTTTTCGCCCGTAGTTTTCGCTCAAACCGCCACGCCCGCGGCGTCGACGAAGACAGTCGTCTTTCTGGGCGACAGTCTTACCGCCGGTTTGGGCGTTCAACCAACGGAGGCTTTCCCGACGCTCATCGCGGAGAAGATCCGCGCGGCGCATTTGCCGTTTGTAGTCGAGAACGCCGGGCTGAGCGGCGACACGAGCGCCGGAGGTTTGCGCCGAATCGAGTGGTTGTTGCAGCGGCCCATCGACGTGCTTGTCATTGAACTCGGCGCGAACGACGGCTTACGCGGTTTGCCGCTGCCCTCTTTGAAGACAAACCTGCAAACGATCATCGATAAAGCGAAAGAAAAAAATCCGGCGGTGAAGATTGTGCTCGCGGGAATGCAGGTCCCGCCGAACTTGGGCGCGGATTACGTCGCCGGGTTCCAGCGGACCTTCGCCGATCTCGCGCGAGAGAATAATGCGGCGCTGATTCCATTCCTGCTCGAAGGCGTCGGGGGCCATCGCGATCTGAATCAACCGGACTTGATTCATCCCACGCCGGCCGGACATCGCGTCGTGGCCGAGCTCGTCTGGCGAACGCTCGAGCCGATTCTGCGCGCCGGATGAGCGGATTCGACTTCACCGGCACGAGCGCTTTGATCACCGGCGCTTCCGCCGGCATCGGTCGCGAATTCGCCCGCCAACTCGCAGGTCGCACCGGATCGCTCGTCCTGGTCGCTCGGCGGCAGGAGCGGCTGGAGGAACTTCGCGAAGAGCTGACCCGGCACGATCCAAATTTGAACATTCACCTCCGCGCGATCGATCTCTCCCAACCAAACGAAGTCGAAGAGTTGTGCGCCTGGCTCGAGCGCGAAAAGATCGCGATCGATTTCCTGATCAACAATGCCGGGCTCGGCGATTACGGTTTCTTCGCGACGAGCGATGCCGTGCGGGTCCATGAGATGTTGATGGTGAACATCGCCGCACTCACTGCGCTTACGCGACGATTGCTCCCGTCAATGATCGCGAAAAAGCACGGCGCAATTCTAAACGTCAGTTCTTCCGCCAGCTTTCTACCGGTGGCTGGATTCGCGGTCTATGCCGCGACAAAGGCTTTTGTGACGAGCTTCTCCGAAGCGATCCGCGCGGAGTTGCGCGGGACCGGAGTGATCGTGACCGCTCTTTGTCCCGGTCCGGTCCACACGGAATTTAACAAAGTGGCGCGACGCGCCGGCTCGCGCTCCGAGATAGCCGGTCCCGAGTTCACCCATGTATCGGTGGAGGAATGCGTGGGCGCGGCATTGAGCGCGGTCGAGCGCGATCGGGCAATCGTCATTCCCGGGTTCGTGATGAAAATCGGGATGTTGCTGGTGAGGTTGATGCCGATGCCGTTCTTGCGTTGGGCATCGCGCTTCTCGACTAAGATGAAGTAGAGGCTCCGGGCGCCTTTTACATTACTTGTACTTCACCGAGCAGCCGTAGGGCTTCGTGGTGGCATTGCTGACGGGCTTGCCACCGAGCGATTCGTCGAGCGCGACTTTCACGTAGTTCGTCGAGCCGGCGATGTCGGCCGGGTTTGCCGACGGTTTGCTGTCGATGGCGCCTTCGTAAATGATTTTGCCCTCGGGATTGATGACAAACATATGGGGCGTGTTTTTCGCGCCATAAGTCCGGCCGGCTTTTCCGTCCGGATCGAGCAACAGGGCGGTTTGCTTCGTTTTCCATTCGGCGATTTTCTTCTCAGCCTGCTCGGCCGTGAGATTGCCTTCCAGTCCCGGCGCGGAGGAATCGATGGTCAGCCAGACGACGCCTTTGCCGGTGAATTCTTCCTGTAATTTCTGCATGTTGCCGCTGCCATAATGCTTCTTCACGAAGGGACATTCGGGATTGAACCATTCCAGGACGACGGTTTTGCCTTTGTATTGCGAGAGCGATTGCGGCCGGTTTTTCGAATCGGTCACGGAGAAATCCGGCGCGGTGCTCCCGACCGGCGGAGAATCGGCGGCAAAAAGCGCGGTGGAAATGAGAGAGGCGAAAAGACCAAGAAGCAGTTTTGTTTTCATAATTTATTCAGTTTATCCAAGATCATGCTTTGCGTGAGCAACTCCGGGACAAAAACGGTTCCGCGTTTTTGCCGGCCGGATAAAGCACATACATTGGGACACCGGGCCGGCCAAATTGTTTAAAATTTTTGTGACCGCGATCCCGTAGTGCCCGGCCTCATTTGTACTTCACCGAGCAACCGTACGGCCGCGTGATTGGGTTGGAAACGGGCTTGCCCGCCAGCGACTCTTCGAGCGCGACCTTGACGTAGTTGGTCGAGCTAGGGATGTCGGCAGCGCTAGTCGAGTTTCTGCTGTCGATGGCCCCTTCGTAAATAATCTTTCCCTC
The DNA here is from genome assembly GCA_039649045.1 of Verrucomicrobiota bacterium. Taxonomy (GTDB): domain Bacteria; phylum Verrucomicrobiota; class Verrucomicrobiia; order Chthoniobacterales; family UBA10450; genus AV80. The sequence continues at coordinate 32,074 of JBBWZL010000031.1, forward strand.
GGGATTGATAACAAACATGTGGGGCGTGTTCTTTGCGCCATAGGTTTGGCCAGTCTTGCCGTCCGGATCTAGGACCAGCGCCGTCGACTTCATTTTCAGCTTGGTTATTTTCTCGTTCGCTTCCTCAGCCGTGAGGTGGCCTTGCTTGCCCGGCGCAGAAGAATCGATCGTGAGCCAGACGATGTCTTTCCCGGTGAACTCTTCCTGCAACTTCTGCATGTTACCGCTACCGTAGTGCTTTTTTACAAACGGGCACTCCGGGTTGAACCATTCCAAGACCACGTACTTGCCCTTGTATTGAGAGACGGATTGGGTTTTGCCCTTCGAATCGGTCACGGAGAACTCCGGGGCGTTCGTGCCGACCGCGGGTGAATCAGGCGCTCCCCTCCCGGGTGTCATCCTTCGCGCCTCCCGCAAAAAATAGAGGGCGGTGAAAGCAGCGAGAATGAGAAGGGTGATGAGGAGTTTTTTCTTCATAGTTTATTTTGGCGCAAGGTTCGGCGGGATGGTTTCCAGTTTATCCAGGATCATGCTTTGGGTGAGCAACTCCGGAAACAAAAACGGTTCCGCGTTTTTGCCGGCCGGATAAAGCACATACATTGGGACACCGGGCCGCCCAAATTGTCTTAAGATTTTTGTGATCTCAGGATCGGCGTTGGTCCAATCGGCCTTGATTTTGACGACGCCATGCCGGCGAAACGCATCGCGGACCGCGCTGGTCTCGAGCACGGTGGCCTCATTGAATTTGCAGGTAAGGCACCAGGCTGCGGTGAAATCGACGAAGACGGCGTGGCCTTGCTCGAGCTCGCTCGCCAAACGCTGGGGGGTGAACGGCTGCCAGTCGCCGTCGGCTACTGGTCCGGAAGCGGCGAGCTTCGTCGCGGCAAATTTATCGCCGATGAAATACCAGGCGCTTCCGATCACGAGCACGAGCATGAGCACGATGGTGACGATGCGGGCCGTGAATGAAGCAGTGGGCACGACAAAGGCGCCTTTCATCCAGCAGGCCAGGCTCAACGCGAGGAGGAAGCAGGAGGTCCAGATGATCGCTTCGACGCCGCGTTCCGCGCCAACGACCCAGAGCAAAAAGAGCAAAGTCGCGAGAAGGAAGAAACCCATCAGTTGTTTCACGCGTTCCATCCATGCGCCGGGTTTCGGGAGCAGGCGAAGCCACGCGGGTTGCGCTGAGAGCAACAGATAGGGCGAGCTCATCCCGGCGGCGATCGCGACGAACATGAGCAGGATCATCCAGCCCGACTGGGTAAAGGCGAATCCGAGCGCGGTACCAAGGAATGGCGCGGTGCATGGAGTCGCCAGCACCGTCGCAAAAACGCCCTGGAAAAACGAGCCGGCGTCTCCTTCCTGCGCGGTCCAGCCGAGCAATCCGCGGTTTGCACTTTGCGGCAGCGAGATTTCGAAAACGCCAAACAGGTTCAACGCAAAAACCAGAACGACTGCACTCATCCCGACCACGAAATAGGGATTGGTGAATTGGAACGCCCACGTGATCTCGCGCCCAATCGATTTCAGAAGAATCAGCAGCAGGGCGAGTCCGATGAACCATGCGAAGATGCCCGCGATAAAAGCGACGCCGCTCCGCAAGATGCGCCGGCGGCTTTGACCCGCGTGTTGAATGAAGCCGAAGATCTTGAGGGAGATCACCGGCAAGACGCACGGCATCAGGTTGAGAATGAAACCGCCGAGGAAACCGAAGAGAAGGAATTTGGCCAACCCTGACTCAATCGGGCCGATCGTCGAGACGGCAGCGTTCGATTTCGAAAGCGCCCAGGCATTTCGGGCAACTCCGTTTGCACTTTCACCGAAGACGACGATGCCGTTGAGCGAAGCTGCTTTCTCGTCGGCAGTTTCGATCGGCACCCGAAACGTGACTTTCCCATCCGCGCCTTTCTCGAATTTCGGATGGCCGACGACCACGTTTGCCTCCGGCAACGGAAAAAATTCCGCGGCCGGATAATTGGCGAGGGCCGCACTTTCTACTGAAAGCAGCAGCTCCGAACCGTTTCGTTTCCAGCTCGCGCCGGCCACCTTCGGATCCGGCCAGTTCTGCGGGAGGAAGCGCCGGTAACGGGAGAATATTTCTTCGTTCGCAGCACCGTTTTGGCCGGCGACGGGCAGCTCGAGCGGAAGTTTCGCGCTGCCCGGGATGCAGATCTTTTCGCAAACGAGCCAGTTCGCTTCCGCCGAGAGTTTTACGGCCGACTCCGTCAGCGATGAAGGCGGCGTTACCTCCTGAAGCAGCAAAACTTCATCGTGATAACCGTAAATCTCGATGTCGCCGGGTTCATCGAGCCGGAGAGGAATCGGCCATTGGATTTCGCCCACCTTCCATCCCGGCGGCAGATTCCACTTTATTTCTGTCGGGATGCCGGCGTCGCCGGGAAATTTCCAGTAAGTGTGCCAGTGCGGGACCATATGAAGAAGCAGCCCGACGGTGAAAGGCTTTCCGGGCACGACCGCGTTCACATCAGCAAGGAGGCTGGCCTGGACCAGTTCGCGGCCCTCGTAGACCTGAGCGCGGCCGGTGCAAAGCAGTCCCAGAAGCAAGACCGCCGCAAAAAAAGCGCTGCGCGCCGGGCGCCCCGCATTCATCCCGCTACTTACCATCGAGGTGTACCGACGGCAACGTGACCACCCTATGGCTCGCGGTTTGCTCTTCTTCCGGCCATGCGAACTTTTGTCGTTGTCGTTATCACGGCCGTGCTCGGTTTTGCTTTCCTCGCACAAAAACGGAACGGACAGCCGAAAGCGGCCGTCACTCAAAAGGTCGCTGCCCAAACGCCGTCGCCGAGGCCGGTGAGCGAGCATAATTGGGCCAAGCACTCGCTCGATACGACGAACAAAGTCATTCGCCAGGTTGCGCAGCAACGAAAAGCGGACGGAACAAAGTAGCGCAAGCTCCCCGCCTGCAGCGTTACTTGACGGCCGCGGTTTGAGCCAGCTTCTGCCGAATCGCGGCCTTGAAGTCAGCCGTCGAAAGCGCCTTGCCAGATGTGGCAGCATTTTCGTCCTGCCCGAGCTTCGTCACGTTTGCCATCGGCGCGCCGTTGTCCTTCGCGATCGTTTCCCGGCCATTGCCCTGCTCTTGAACGCGAAAACGGCCATGCATGATGCCCACCAGCGGCACGAATTGCTTTCCGTTGTTTTCGACGAAAAGAATGTCGCGGTCGCCGACCTTGAATCGCGGGGTGTCGGTCGCTTCCATCGTGTGTCCGTCCACGGTGCCGCCGAACATCCGGACCGTATAGGTATCGCCGAGCGCGCCCTTGATTGGGTCCTCGATCTTGAAGGTGACGTAAGTAACGATGTGCCGCTCGCCGCCTTCGCCGGCCCATTGTGGATTCGTCCCGGTGACAGTTCCCTGAAAAATAAACTCAGCCTGGCTGACCAGTTGGTCGAACGTGGGTGGAATCACGGTCGTGGCGCGTAACCCGGCGACGGCCAATCCGACGCCCAAAACCAAAGCGAAAGAGCGGAACAATTTCATAAAAAGGAATGTTTCGAACCGAGCTTCGAATGTTCGCACCAGTTTCGGGAAATATCTAGTCGGTTGGGCCATGGAAAATCATCAATCGAGATCGAATACTTCGACCAAGCCGACGCCGGCGCGGTTATCCACGCCGCGCACCACGGCCGTGTAGTTTCCCGGCCCAAGCGTTGCAATGATCGCCGATTCCAGCGCGTTCGCTGGCGGGATCGTATTCGCGATTTCCGTGGCCTGTGGACTATTGCTCCAGTCGTCGTTCACGGCCAGCAAATTGCCGGAGCCGTCGCGTAACTCTAAAATCGGATCCGCCAGAACGCCGGAAATCGAACCGGCCATCGAGGGTCCAAGAGCGCGGACGATAACTTTTTTCGTGGACGCGCCCTGAATAATTAAGCCGCCGATCATTGCTTCCTGATCGGATCCGACACGGCCGCGAGTCGAAATATTTACCAAGCGCGAGCTGGTTCCATCCATTTCGTAGGCTTCGATCAAACCGACGCCCTGCGCGCTGTCGAAGCCGCTGACGATGGCGGTGTAACTTCCGGGCGAAAGCGTGACCATCATGGCCGATTCCACTGTTTTGCCTGGGGCGAAACCGAGGTTCTGAATCTGGCTCGCTTGCGGGCCGTCCTGCCAATCGTCGTTGGAAGCGATGACGCCGCCCGCGGAGTTGTGCAATTCCAGCATCGGGTCGCTAATCGCCCCCGTGATGCCGTTGGCGGAAAGCGAAGGTCCGATGGCGCGAATAATCAATTGTTTGGCCTGGGTGCCTTGGATGATGAAGCCGCCGATGAGGACGTTTTGGCCGAGACCGACTTTCATCCTCGTGGAAATGTTGGCGAGATGACTGGTTGACGCGCTCGGCGTTGGTGTCGGCGTCGGTGTCGGTGTCGGTGTCGGCACCGGGGTTGGCGTCGGAGTGGGCACGGCCAACGGTGCGCCGTACAAAAATTGCCCGCCCGCGATATCGTCAGAAGATAAAACCTCCTGGTTACTCACGATTGAGTTCATGACCGCGACCACTTGCTGGCCGCCCTGGTCCGGATGCCCGAGCCCGAGGCAGTGTCCGAGCTCATGAAGAAAAACACGTCGAATATCCGCGATCGCGGGTCCATGCGCCACGAACTGAAGCGGACCGCGATACGAATCGAAAGTCGCGGCGCGATTGAAGAGCGTGTCGGATTCGATCATGGTCGATCCGCTGCTCGTGTAGTAGGTGACTGCGAGCGTGTTTGCGCCAAAGGATTGACCGAAGATCGTCGTCGTGAACACGACCGAATTCACCCGATCGCTGGATGAAACCGGAGCGAGCGGGTTCATGACGTTCGCGACCTGCACGCGCCCGATTCTCTGATTCCACATGGCGGCCACCGGAAAGATTGCGTCATCCCAGGAGGTATTCCCATCCTGAAGCGTGCGCCCGGCGCTGCCGAGACCTAGTTGCAGGACAAGCACGGTGCCGGTTGACCAGCTCTTTCCCTCGAGGACGTAGGCTTTCGCGACGGTCGAAAAACCGACGAGCGCAACGATGATTACCGTTAGGGCGGACCTCATTGCGGGCAACGTGTATCGCAGATGCCCACGAGAAGACAGCGCTTTGTCAGAGGAATGGAGAGGATGGCCGAATCGGCTCATAATCTCCATAAAGCAGATACCGTACACATATCGCCCGAAGGGGAGAGATTTTTCGCTCGGATCAGTAAAAATACCTGGCCGACAGGGGGCCGGTGTAAACCTACGGCACGAGGAAGATTTTGCCCGAATAGGGGTCCTTCACCTTCTGTCCGGACGTATAGCCATTCACGTCGACGTATCCGCCGCTCGGATCGAATGGACTGAAAACATATCCCGGCTTACCGGGCACAGGTTTCGCAGTGGGATACTGGGCCGTTTGGGTGGCGGGAGTCCGCGGCGATGGACTGGGAGAAGACTTCGACTTTTCTGTCGTGACTCGAGGGCCCGCGCTGGGCGTCGCATTCGGACGCGGTTGATTCTCGGTCATGACCTTGCGGCGTTGCGCGTCGCGATCCGTCGGCGTAACGGTGCGACCTGGCGTGGTCACCGCGTCGGACGAAACCGTGGTGTTGGTGGTGGTCGTTTGCGTTTCAGACCGCCGATCGATGCGGTTGCGAACGTAATTGGCCGGGGCGTCGATCACGCGGAAAGAAGTGACCGCCACATTATGCGCTGCCCTGCAACCGCTGAGCACGATTACGCCGAGGAGAAAAATCCGTACAACCGCTTTCACGTCTCGAACTTATCTGGCATCAAGCCCGCCGCCAGAGAAATTCCTTCATCCGCCACAGCAGAGCTTCACGTCGTTCACGAAATCATCGATTTCCTGTTTCGTGGCCGACCATGAACACATCAACCGATAGATATCCGGCTCGATAAATTTGTAGAAACGCCAGCCGCGCTCCTGAAGCTGGTCGACGAGTCCGTCCGCGAGGCTAAAAAAAACTGCACTCGACTCGCAAGGGAACATCGGCTCTCGGCCCAGCACCGCGGTTAATTTTTCCGTCAAAATTCGGGCGCATTCGTTCGAATGCCGCGCGTTCTTTAGCCAGACGTTGTCGTTGAGCAATCCACTCCAGGGCGCGGCCAAGAACCGCATCTTCGACGCGAGCTGGCCCGCTTGTTTCACCCTGTAGTCGAATTCATGCGCCAGTTCTTTTTTGAAGAAGACGACGAGCTCGCCGGCGGCGATTCCATTCTTGGTGCCACCAAAGCAAAGCACATCGACCCCGGCTTCCCACGTGATCGATTTCGGCGCGCAATCCAGCGCCGCGATCGCATTCGCAAACCGCGCGCCGTCCATGTGCACCAGCAGCGAGCGCTGCCGGGCGAACTCCGAGATCGTTTCAATCTCGCGGCGTTGATAGACGGCGCCCAGCTCGGTGGATTGCGTGAGGCTGATGACGTGCGGTTTCGACGAATGGAAGTCCCGATGCCGGAGCAGCGTCGCCTCGATCCCGGCCAGGCCCAGCTTGCCGCTTGGGCCGGCGGTCGGGAGAAGCTTCGCGCCGCCGGAGAAAAATTCTGGGGCGCCGCATTCGTCCGTCTGGATGTGCGCGTATTCGTGGCAAATGACGCCATGAAAGGAATGGCAGAGCTGCGCGAGCGCGAGCGAGTTTGCCGCGGTCCCGTTAAAAACGAAGAACACTTCGCAATCGGTCTCGAAAATCTCGCGCACCCGATCGGCCACGCGGCGTGTCCATTTATCCTCGCCATAGGAAGCTTCCGCGTCGGCATTTGCCTCCGTCAAAGCGGCCCACGCCGCCGGACAAATCGCCGCGGTATTGTCGCTCGCGAATTCAAATCGCCCTTTTACAGCCATCGCGCGTTTTTCTACGCGACTTCAAGCCGCGGAGCAATCGCGATCAAGCTCCAGGAGCCGGTACAAAAAAATCGCCTGGCGGGAAGGGTCGGCCCACGCCGGTCTCCGCCAGGCTGATCCTCTACTCGCGTCCCCTAACCTCTATGTGCAACCGCGCAGCAGAAAAAACAAAAACAGAATCGGAATCGGAATCCCCAGGAGCCACAGCAATATATATCCCGTCGCCCCCATTTGCTCGAATCGCTCTTTGAGTCTCATACCCTCTTCCCCCTTTTCCCTTCAGCTATTATTTCGTAACAACGACCGCCTCTGAGTGTGTCGGGAAACAAGATTCCCGGGGGTGGTGATGGCTTACTTGTCCGACCAAACCGCAAATTCACCGCCACCCGGCGCCTCGAAATGGAAACGGCGGCCGCCGGGAAATTCAAAAATCTCGCGCGTGATTTTTCCACCGAGACGCGCGACTTCCGCCGAAGCTTTCTCAAGTTCGGTTGCGTAGAAAACGATCAGCGGCGCACCAGCCGCCACGCTGGCCGTGATCTTTGATGCAAAAAATCCGCCGGTCATCCGGCCATCATCAAATGCGGCATACTCCGGTCCATAATCCTGAAAAGACCATCCAAAGAGTTGAGAGAAGAACTCCTTGGTGAGTCCAAGGTCCTTCGACGGCATTTCGATGTAATCGATCGTGCGCGGGAGAGAATTATGCATGGCTCCTAATTCTGAAACTGTGCCTCCAGGACGTCGAGGTAAACTGAGATAGGATCGCGCCTCGGTTCTGGACGGGCTGATGCATCCGCTGCTTTCATGTAATCTGTAAATGCGCCGCTCAGCGCGCGGGCCTTTGTCGCCTCGAACCAATTCATGTAATCATCGATCCCACGCATCTGCCGCGCGAGCCTCTTTCGCGATGAGCTCACCCGTTCGAGGCGCTGCGAGATTCCCTTTCGCTTGCCGGCCGAAAGGAGCGCTGTGATGACCGCGTATTCAGAAACGATCGGCCGATAAACCGGATTGACACGCATGGTCTGCGCACTGAGCTCGCGCGTTAGGCCATTGAGAACAGACTTCGCGTTCGAACTTTTCTCCCACCCTGCGAACTCGGACAACTGCCAGGTCTTCTCCGAACCGGCCGTTTTGAAATGCAGCGTTTCATCCAGCAGGCGTTCCGATTCGGCTGCGCCCAGCAATTGATAGGCTTGCGGAATCGACAGACGCGCGATCTGGGTGGTCCAGGCTTTCTCGACATTGCCGTCGCTGCCGGACAACTCCGGAAAATGCTTCCGGAGCTCGGCCAGAGGATCATTCGAAGCCGTGGGCAAATCGGCAATGAACTTCGCAAGGCGATGAGGCCCATCCGGCGATTGGGCAAGAAGCTCGACGAGCGCAAACGAATAGGCGCGGTAAAGCGCGCGACCGGGGGCATCCAGCAGTTCGGGGCGCTGAGTCAGAAAATCTGCGAGCGGAAGAATCTTCTGCGCAGCCACCGGCGCGGCCAGCAGATCAGTCGCGGCTGGTTCGAACTCGGATTGCTGCGCCACGATTCCTTCCAGGAGCCAATCGGGCGGCGAAGAATAGTCTGTCCCCGCCGCGACATTCGGTCGCCCGCGATACATCATTTCCAGAACAACCGCTCGAAGAAGTTCGCGCCGCACTTCCGGGCGGCTGACATCGGAAGCGATGGTCAGGTCGAGCTGAAGCTTCAATCCAAAACCGGTCTGGCTGAAGTTCAAAGCGGCCCGCGGCGTCTCCGGCAGATTGGCCTGCGGATATTGCGCATTGATCACGATGGGGGTGGCCCAGTCGTCGCGTTGATCCATCACCCGGAGCAGGCCGCGTTTGGTTTGCTCGGCGAGATCGCAGATGGCGCCGCGGACGCGAATGTCGGCTCCATAAACGATAAACTGCCGCGAGGCGCTGATGCTGCGCTCCGGCGGCGCGGCTGTCATCGCCGGGGAAACAGCGACCAGAGCTGTTAAGAGGAGGAAGCACGCGCGAGCGACGCCGAAGGTTCCGAACACGCTCAGCAGAGTTCCAGACAGGCTCGCCTAAGGCGAGCTCAAACCCGACAGCTTTTCCCTACTGCTTCGCGGTCAGGACGACGGTTTGCGGCTGAAACTCCATCGCCCCCATTTTCGCGACCGCCTTCTTCTCGCGTTCCAGGGCCGTCCACAAATCTGAAAAAATGATGTCGCCGTATTTCATCACCATCGGATGGATCGGCATTCGTCCGATGCTTCCACCAATATTGGAAGCAACCAACTTCCCATTTTCAAGTGCGACCTTGCTAGAAGTGGCGGTGAAAAAGGAATAGCCGAATAATGAGCGCTCCGCCGTGACCCGGCAAACGCCTTCATCGAAATTAACCAGCGCCCGCTCGAATGTCAGCAGCTTGCTCAGGGCCGCTTGCTTGCTTTTCAATGCGTTGACGAGGTACGCGTTCACTTGCGTTTCGGTATAGCGCAGTGGCGCCGCGCCGCGACTCGTCGCGTTTTCGAGATCGAGATTGATCTGCGGAGGAAACTCATCGCTCTTCACGCGTGCCGGAACGTCCAGCGGCGGCAGGACCATCACGATGAGTGCCGCCAGGGCGAGGGCGCCCAGGATGAGCTTGCTCACTTTGAAAAACATATGGCGCATCTTCGCGCGCTGCGGGTCGAGCATCGAACGCAGCCGGCGTTGCGTCTCCTTCGCGTCCTCGCCTTTGGGAGCGACCTTGGCCAGGGCGGACCGGTCCAGCCGCGCGCCGCATTCGTGGCAATAAATCCGCTCGGGCTCGTTTTCGCGCCGGCATTCCGGACAAACCAGTTTTATCATTCGGTTGATTGTTTTTTCGGCTTCGCCTCAGCGGATTTGGCAGGCGCGGAAGGCGCTGGACTGCCGGCGGTTTCCTTGGCCGCCCCCGCTTTTTCCCCAGTTGCGGCAGGGGCAGCGGGCGCTTCTTTCTTCGCGCCTTCCTTGTAAGAGTTACTGCGGTAATCCGTAATATAAAACCCTGAGCCCTTAAAAAGCAGGCCCGCGCCCGTGCCGATGAGCCGCTTCACTTTTCCGTGGCCCCATTTCTTTTGGCGGCAGAGTTCCTTCGGACATTCGAGAAAAGGTTGGTCGCGCATGGATTGCACAGTCTCGAAGGTCTTTCCGCATTTCTCGCAGGAGTATTCGTAGGTGGGCATGGCGCACGGCAGCGGCGAACGGTCGCCAATTCTCTCTCAGAAAAAGCAGAATACAAGCCATCCGCGCACGTGAATAAAGTCTCGAAGCATCTCGTCTCTTCCCGGCGGTCACCTTGACTTTCGACTCTCGGAACGTTAAGGGCGTCGTTCCAATTTTCGTTATGTCGCGCTCATTTTTTCGCCGCTCTTTGCTCGCTCTTTCTGCCTCCGTCGCACTCCTTCTTGCCGCTTGCGACGGCGAGGATCCGAGGCTCGCGGCCCAGTCGCAATACTTGGGCGGCGTTTATGGAAACAATCCCGTCTCCACTTCGGCGCCTCAGGACAGCGTTTCGTACTGGGACGGGGATGGGGCGCCGGGTAAACCGTCGGTGAAAATCAAGCTCGGCGAACAACGCGCCTATTTTTACAAGGGCGGGCAGTTAGTCGGCGTCTCGCAGCTCTCTACGGGGCGCGAAGGCCTGAGCACGCCGAGCGGTCAGTTTTCCATCATTCAAAAAGACGTGGCCCACGTCTCCAGCCAATTCGGCGATTATGTCGACTCGGCCGATAACGTGGTCGTTCCCAATGTAGATGTCGGGAAAGATCCGAAACCGCCAGGGACTCATTTCAAGGGCGCACCCATGCCCTACTTCATGCGAATTGTCGGCGGCGTCGGCATGCATGCCGGTTATCTGCCAGGTTATCCGGCTTCCCACGGATGCATCCGGATGCCGGAATTCATGGCCGAGAACTTCTTCAGGTCTGTCTCCACCGGCACACCGGTAACCATCACCCGGTAGCCTGGTCGCGGGAACGCTGGCCGCTCTCGACTTGCACTTCCCTTTGCGCGGCGACATCATCGTTCTTTCGCCGACCGCGCCATGATCATTATCACCCAACCGAATGCGACCGAAGAACAGATCGAGCGCGTCGTGGCGCGGGTGCGTGAGTTCGGGCTCGATGCCCAGATCAGCCGCGGCGCGTCGCGCGTCATCATCGGTGTGATCGGCGCGGAAGATCGGATCCGCGAAAAGGCGCTTGCCGCCATGCCCGGCGTGGAAGCGATCGTCCCGCTCGAGAAACCTTACAAGCTCGCTTCCTTCGAATTTCGCGGCACGGCCTCTCCGGTTTCCATCGGCGGAGTCAAAATTGGCGGGGATGAAAATGTGGCTTTGATCTGCGGACCCTGTGCGGTGGAGAGCCAGGAACAGATTTCTTCCATCGCGGGCATCGTCAAAGAATTAGGCGCGAATATCCTTCGCGGCGGCGCCTTCAAACCGCGCACTTCGCCCTACAGCTTTCAGGGTTTGCGCGAGGATGGCCTCCGCTTCCTGGCCGAGGCCCGGCGCCAAACCGGCCTGCCCGTTATCACCGAAATCATGGACGCGCGCGATCTCGCGACCGTCGAAAAGTACGCCGATTGCCTGCAAATCGGGACGCGCAACATGCATAATTTTTCGCTTTTGAAGGAGGTCGGCCGGAGTCATCTGCCCGTCCTCCTGAAGCGCGGATTCAGCGCCACCATCAGCGACGTAATCATGAGCGCCGAATACATCCTGAGCGAAGGAAACATGAACGTGCTCCTGTGTGAGCGTGGCATTCGCACGTTCGAAACCGCCACACGCTACACGCTCGATCTGAACGCGGTCCCGATTTTGAAAGCGCGGACGCATCTTCCCGTCGTGGTGGATCCGACGCATGGGATTGGCTTGCGCGATTTCGTGCCGCAAATGGCGCTGGCCGCGGTGGCGGCTGGGGCGGATGCGATCATGCTCGAGGTGCACGATTCGCCGCAGTTCGCCAAGAGCGACGGCGAGCAAGCGATCGTGCCCGAAGTGTTCGCTCATCTTGTGCCCCGACTACGCGCGGTCGCGGAAGCCGTCGGACGGCGGATGTAATTGAGTTTCGCCGCGTTCCGGCGAAACATTGCCGGTGGAAGATTCTTCGGGCACGGCGCTGCCATCGATCGTAACCCAGGCGGAATCGATCGCGCAAAAGTTGCGTGAGATCGAACAGGACGCCCGTCCGGTTGCCTTCTCGCATATCACGGAAGCGGCGCAGCCATTCCTCGTTGCCGCGATCGCGAGCGAGGTTCGAAAAACATTCTGGGTTCTCTGTCCGAATGTCCGCTCCCAGGAATTGCTTTACGAGAGTCTGTTAAACTGGCTGCCCGATCCGCTCTTTCTGCCGGAAGCGGAGTTCGCGGCCGTCGAAAATATCCTGCCCGACCCGGAGATTGCCGCGGAACGGCTCGCGCTGCTGAACCGCCTCCAGCGCGAAAAAGGCCCGCACGTCATCATTGCGACCCGCGCGGCGCTCGACCAGGCAGCGCCAAATCCTGCTGCCTTGAACTCCGCGCTCCTGGCGCTGCGGCGGGGAAAACGCCAGCCTATGGAGCGCACTCTCGAAGTGCTCGCGGGCGCCGGGTACGAACGGGTCTCGCAAGTCACCACGCGCGGCCAGTTCGCGGTCCGCGGTGGAATTCTCGATGTCTTTTCGTGGCAGGCGCAACGGCCGGTGCGCGCGGAATTTTTCGGCGACGACGTGGAGTCGCTGCGCGAATTTGATGTCGACACCCAGACCTCGGTTCGCAATCTGCAAAGCATCGAGATCCTGCTCGGCGCCGCCGAAGACCAGACCGGGACCGTTCGGGATTACATCGCGCCGGGCCATCATCGCATCGCGATCGAGTCCGAGGAAAACGACGATACCGAGATCCAGATCGGCGAAGGCTGGCTCGGAGGCGACGAACTCGAAGATTTCCGTGGGGCGTTCGAGAATTGCGACATTGGAGATTTCGCGGTCGGCGACTTCATGCTGGTCGAAGCGAAACGCGCGCAGTTTTCCGCGCGACTCCGCGATTGGCGCGCGGCGCGATTTCACATCGTGATTTATTTCCAGACGGAAGGTGAAATCGAGCGCTTCCGCGAAATCATGGGCGACATGGTCGCCGGCGTCGAACTCGTCGAGGGAACGCTCTCGCGCGGCTTCGTTTTTCCGGATGGCAACCTCGTAGTCCTCTCGGCTGCGGAATTATTCGGCCGCTACACGACGCATGGGCGCAGGCGCCTCCAACGCGCCGAAAAGTTGACCCGCAATCGCGCGCAGATCGACTTCAGCGAGCTGAATGAAGGCGATCTCGTGATTCACCTCGAACACGGGGTCGGGAGATTCCTTCAACTCACGCGGATGCCAACACCAAGCGGCGAGCTCCAGGAAGTGCTCGCACTGGAGTTTGCCAACGAATCGCGGCTCTACGTCCCGCTCGAGCAGGCCTACCTCGTCTCGCGTTACGTCGGTGTCGGGAAAAAATCACCGCCGCTTAGTTCGCTCGCCGACGCCAAATGGGCGCGCGCCAAAAAAAATGCCGCGGCCTCCATCTTCGATTACGCCGGCAAAATGTTGGCGGTGCAGGCGGAACGCGAGACCCAACTCGGTCATGCCTTCGGGCCGGACACAAAATGGCAGAGCGAATTCGAGCACTCGTTTCCGTTTCGCGAAACCCCGGACCAGCTCACCGCGATTTCCGCGACCAAGCGCGACATGGAACAACCGCGCTCGATGGATCGCCTGATTTGCGGCGACGTCGGTTTCGGCAAGACGGAGGTTGCGATTCGCGCCGCGTTCAAGACGGTCATGGAAGGAAAACAGGTGGTCATCCTGGCGCCGACCACCGTTCTGGCGCAGCAGCATTTCGAAACTTTCCGGCAGCGCATGCTCGATTATCCGGTGCGCATCGAAATGCTCAGCCGTTTCCGTTCGCACGCCGAGCAACGTAAAGTGCTTCAGCTTTTACGCGAAGGCGGTGTCGATATCGTCATCGGCACGCATCGCCTGATTTCGGGCGACGTCATCTTCAAGGATCTCGGCCTGGTCGTAATCGACGAGGAACAGCGGTTCGGCGTCCTGCACAAAGAGAAATTCAAGGAGCTCTTCAAGCTCGTCGATGTTTTGACGCTTTCGGCCACGCCGATTCCCCGCACCCTTTATCTATCGCTCGTGGGCGTGAAAGACATGTCCACCATCGAGACCCCGCCGTTGAATCGTCTTCCGGTCGAGACAGTCGTTTGCGGCTATGATGAGCGGATCATTCGGGACGCGATCAATCGCGAGCTCGAACGCCAGGGCCAGGTTTATTTCCTGCACAACCGTGTCCAATCCATCGAAAAGATGCGCGATCGAATCGCTGAGCTTTGTCCGCAGGCGCGGGTCGAGTTCGGCCACGGCCAGATGAGTGCCGACGAACTCGAATCGGTCATGGCTCGCTTTGTCGCCGGTAAAATCGACGTGCTCGTCTGCACGACTATCATCGAGAGCGGTCTCGATATTCCCAACGCCAACACGATCATCATCGATCGCGCGGACCGCTTCGGACTCGCGGATCTCTATCAGTTGCGCGGACGCGTCGGCCGCGCCGAACACAAAGCCTACGCCTACCTGCTGCTCCCGCGCGAGATGATGACGGTGGGAGCGGCCCGCAAGCGAATCAACGCCATTAAACAATACAGCTCGTTAGGCGCCGGTTTCCGCATCGCCATGCGCGATCTCGAGATCCGCGGCGCCGGCAGCATCCTCGGCACCGCCCAAAGCGGCCACATGATGACGGTCGGGTTCGACCTTTACTGCCAGCTTCTCAAGCAGGCCGTCGCCCAGTTGAAGGGAGAGAAATCACGAGCGCGCCTCGAGGTCGAAGTGCGTTTTGATTTTCTCGCCACCAACGAAGCCGAGTTCGTGGAACGCGGGCCGGAGGCGCGAGTACCCGCCTTCATTCCGACGAGTTACGTGGCCGATCCCGCGTTGCGGATTCAGGCGTACCGGCACCTCGCGGAAATCACCACGCGCGAACAATGGGACCGCCTGCGCAAAGACTGGCGCGACCGGTTCGGGAAGTTCCCCGCCGCGGTTGACAATTTGCTCGTTCTCACCGAAATCAAGCTCTCCGCGGCCAAGGCCGGCGTCACCCGGGTCGAGGTGCGTGAGGGAAAATTAATGCTCACGCGGCACGGGGATTTTCTACTTGTCGGGGGCAAATTCCCTCGCATAAGTACTGATAGAATCGATCGCCAACTCGTGGAGGTTTTGGAACTGATCAGGAAGATTTAACTCGCATGATTCGCCCTTTTTTTACCGCCCTGCTCGTAACGTCGACCCTTCTGGTTTCGCCTCTCTGCCGGGGCGCGCTCGCGGCCGAAGAAGACGCCAGAGTTATCGATGGCATCGCGGCGATCGTGAATGGCGACATCATCACCTACTCACAGGTTCGCAACGTGTCCGCACCGCGCGAGAGATTGCTCCGCAGTCAGTTTACCGGCGACGAACTCGTGAAACAGATCAAGGAAGCGCGGGACCTGGCGCTGAAGGATCTGATCGACCGGCAGCTGATTCTCCAATCTTTTCGCAAAGAGAAATTCGAGCTCCCGGCTTATTTTGTCGAACAGCGAGTGAACGACATTATCCGCGAAGATTTCGGCGGGGACCGCAACACTTTTATCAAGACCCTCCAGGCGCAGAATTATTCGCTGAGCGAGTTCAAAAAGCTCGAAATGGAAAAGATCATCGTCCAGGCGATGCGAGGGAAGAACGTGAAACCGGTCACAATGGTTTCGCCCACGAAAATCAAGGAATACTACGACAAGCATAAGGCCGAATTCACCGCGAAGGAGGAGGTCAAATTGCGCATGATCATGATCCCGACCCATGCGGCGGAGGGAAATGCCGCCGCCCAAAAGGCGATCGCCGAGGAGATTCTCGGCAAGCTCGCGGACGGAGCGCCGTTCGATCGCATGGCGCAAATGTATTCGGAAGACACCACGCGCGATCTTGGGGGCGACTGGGGCTGGGTCGAGCGCAAGACCCTGGCGGGCCCACTGGAGAAGGTGGCTTTCAACCTGCCCAACGGCCGGGTTAGCCACGTGATCGAATTGGGACCCAACTATTACATTTTGAAGGTCGAAGAAAAACGCGGCGGAGACACCCCATCGCTGGCTAAATTGCGGCCGGAAATCGAGAAGAAGTTGATGCAAGAGGAAAGCCAGCGCCAACAGGAGATTTGGCTCGCCGGCCTGCGGCAGAAGGCTTACATCCGGACGTTTTAGTCCGCGGCTCTGAAGGTAAGCGATCCACCTTGCGACTGCCGGTGTCGTTGGTGACAATGCGCAATGCGCTGTCGGATCGGCATCACTCTCGGCGATCCCGCCGGCATCGGTCCCGAGATCGTTCGGGAGGCGCTCGCCTCCGGCCAATTGCCCGGCAACGCGGAATATTCGATCATCGGGCCGCAGCTTGACTGCTCGTTAGGCCAGCCCACCAGGGAAACAGCGCGCGCCGCGCTCGCCGCGCTCGAGGATGCAGTCGCGCTCGCGCATAATGGACAAATTCATGCCGTCGTCACCGGTCCAATCCACAAAGCCCGCATGTATGAGATCGGTTTTCCTTTTCCCGGCCAGACCGAGTTCTTTGCCGACCGGTGCGGGATCACGAATTTCGCGATGCTGCTGACGGGCGGAAAACTCACCGTCGCGCTGGTCACAACGCATATTCCCATTCGTGACGTCCCGCCAGCGTTGAACAAGGATGAGATCGTACGCGTCGGTTTGCTCCTCGAAGATTTTCTCCGGCGGCGAAAGATTCGCGAACCGCGGATCGCCGTCGCCGGACTAAATCCGCACGCCGGCGAGTCCGGAGCGCTCGGTCGCGAGGAGATCGAAATCATCGCGCCAGCCGTCGGCGAACTGCAAAAGAGTTGTCAACGACCTACGATCGTGGCCGGCCCATTTTCGCCCGACACGCTTTTTCATCACGCGGCGAATGGCGATTGGGACGGAGTGCTGTGCATGTATCACGATCAAGGTCTGATTCCTTTGAAGCTGCATGCCTTTCACGAAGGGGTGAACGTAACCCTCGGTCTCCCGTATCCGCGGACGAGCCCGGATCACGGAACCGCTTTCGAGATTGCCGGCAAGGGTGTGGCGCGACCCGACAGCATGATCGCTGCGATCACCCTCGCAGCTGAGCTGACGCAATGAGAAACGCGCGGCGCTCGCATCTGATTCTGTTGCTGATCGTAGTGGCCGTGCTGGCTTGGTCCGGTTGGCGGCCTTACGACCGCTTGACGTGGTGGCTGGAAGTCGCACCCGGGATCGCAGGTATTCTTCTCCTTGTCGCGACCTATCGGCGGTTCCGGCTGACAACGCTCTGCTACACACTCATCGCGCTCCACATCTGTGTTCTCTGTGTGGGCGGACATTACACTTACGCGCGCGTGCCGGTGTTCGATTGGCTTCGCCCCGTCTTCGGCTGGCAACGCAACCATTACGATCGGCTCGGCCATTTCATGCAGGGCCTGGTGCCGGCCATCATCGCCCGTGAGCTCTTTGTCCGCCTGAATGTTTTGCAGCGAAAAAAATGGCTGCCGTTCCTGATCATCTGCGTTTGTCTCGCGATCAGCGCATTCTACGAGTTAATCGAATGGTGGTCGGCCCTCATCAGCGGAGCGCTCGCGATCGATTTCATCGGAAGCCAGGGCGACGTGTGGGACACACAGGGCGATATGTTCATGGCGCTGATCGGCGCAACTTGCGCGCTCCTCTTCCTTTCGCACCTTCACGATCGCGGCTTGCGCAGAATCGATGCCGATAAAGGAACCGCGACGTGAAAAAATACATCACCGTTTTCAATCTCGGGCTCCAGAACACTTTCGTTTACCGCTGGAATTATTTTCTGCGCGCCGTCTTCGGCTTGATTCCACTGGCCGGCACGGTCTTTCTCTGGCGCGCGGTTTTTCGGGAGCCTGGCGGCGGCATGCACGGCTACACCTACGGCTCGATGATTTATTATTACCTGCTCACGATCGTCGTTTCGAACCTCGTCACGCCGACAGAAGACGAATGGCAGATCGCCTCCGACATTCGCGAAGGCCAGATCAATTCCTTCCTGACCAAGCCGCTCAGCTACCTCGCCTACCGCTTCAGCATTTTCCTGAGCGGCCGTCTCGTTTTTACCGCCGTCACCATTCCGCCGATCGCGCTCATTCTGTTTTATTTTCGCGATTACCTTTCGCTGCCGTCGGATCCGCTGACTTACTTTTGCGCGTTCCTTTCGCTCGTGATGGCTGGGGTCATGCAGTTCTTCATCACCTACACGATCGCGCTGCTCGCCTTCTGGATCCTCGAGATTTCGACCATCGTTTTCATCGTTTACTCCTTCGAATACTTTCTGGGCGGCCAGATGTTCCCGGTCGACATCATGCCGGACGGAATTCAGGCGGTGATGAAATGGTTGCCCTTCTATTACGAACTCTTTTGTCCCATCGCGATTTTCATGGAACGCCTGCGCGGCCCCGAAATGGCCCAGGCCCTCGCGATCCAGGCCGGCTGGCTGCTGTTAACCTGGGCCGCCGCGCATTACATGTGGAAGCGCGGTCTCGGGCATTATCAAGCCGTGGGAGGGTAAGATCGAGAAAAGGGGAAACGCCGAACGCCCAACGCCCAACGTCCAACGTCCAACGCCCAATGTCGAAGGCAGAGGTTCTGCATTTCTGCTGATTGGACGTTCGGCGTTGGGCGTTCGGCGTTTTCTTCTTTCCGTTAGGTGGTCGCAATCGGCAAACCCTCTTCCTTCCAGGCGCGCATTCCGCCGGCCATCGAACGCACATTCTTGTAGCCCATCTTCTGCAAGCTCTCCGCCACGAGCGCGGAGCGGCTTCCTCCGCCGCAATAGCAGATGATTGGTTTCGTTAGGTCGGGGACCTCTTCCTCGATTTCGAGCTCGATCATCCCACGGCTCAGATGTGTCGCTCTCTCCGCATGCCCCTCGCGCCAGTCGTCGTCTTCGCGCACGTCGATCAGAAGCGCTTCACCAGATTCGATCTCCTTCCGGGCGTCGGCGGGCGAAATCTCGGTAATCTGTTTCTTCGCCTCCGCGACCAGTTTCTGAAAACGATTAGGCTCTTCCATCTTCCAGCCTCCGGCTGCTGGACTCGAGGTCAACCACCATCAATAATTCGCCCATTGAAAACACCCGCCGCGATCTGGTCCGTCATTCTTGGCTCGCTTCTGCTTCTGCCGGCAACGCCGGCCCCGGCCAAAGATCTCGGCTGGCAGCCGCAAAAGACCTGGCTCTTCGTCGTTGGCGTCTTGAGTTGGAAACACGCGGAAACATTTGGCTCGTTCCCGGTCAAGAACCGGCGCGATGCCGCGCTCGTCGAGTTTTGTCAGAAAAGCGGAGTGCCCGAAACGCAGATCGTTTATCTCCAGGACAAACAGGCGACGCAAGAGCGGATCGACAGCGCTTTCCTCGCGCAACTAAAGAAACTGCACGCGGACGATTTGCTTATCGTCTATTACGCGGGCCACGGTTCCAAATCCGAGAAGGGCGACGACGTTTACCTGGCCTCTTACGATGCGGGCGATGATGAGGTGGAGGGCTGGTCCGTCAATTCCATCCCGGGCCAAATCAAGTCCAATACGAAATGCAAACGCGTGCTTTGGTTTCTGGATTGCTGCTACTCGGGGCAAGCCGCGCAGGCGATCACGAAACAGAACGGCGGTCCCGAATATGGTTGTGTGACGAGCTCGGCGGCGAGCGAATCGTCCACCGAGCACTGGACTTTTACCGAAGCGCTCCTCGACGCGATCCGCGGCGCCGCTTACGTCGACTTGAACCATGACGGCACGGTCACGCTCTCGGAGTTTGCGGACCACATCCAAGCCGACATGAGCGCCGCGGAGGAACAGCTCTCGACATTCGCCACCACGAAAGGATTCGAGCGCGAGATGCTTTTGTCGAAGGCAGAGCCGCTGGCGAACCCGAGGATCGGGGAACGAGCGCAGGCGCGCGACAGCAACGGAGATTGGTATGCGTGCCGGATCGTGGAGGCGCGTGGTGAAAAACTGAAAATCCATTTCATCGGTTACGAAGAGGACGAGGATGTTTGGGTCGCATCCGAAGAATTAAGGCCGATCAAACTCGTGCGTTACGCCGCGGGCGCGAAAGTAGAAGTGCGTTGGAAGAAGCGTTGGTATCCGGCCACGATCTTGAAAGCGAAGGATGGCGCGCATCTCATCCATTACACTGATTACGACTCGAAATGGGACGAGTGGGTCCCGTCCAAGCGCATCCGCAATTCGAAATCGTAGCTACTCGTAGCGCAACGCGTCGATCGGATCGAGCTGCGCGGCTTTGCGCGCGGGATAAAATCCGAAAAAGACGCCGACGCCGGCGCTGACGAGAAACGCGAGAACAATCGAAGTGGGCGAGATCAGCGACGGCCAATTCTTCATTGCGGCAATTGTTTTCGCCGCAATGATGCCGGTGATGATGCCAATGATTCCGCCGACCGCGCTGAGCGAGATCGCTTCGATCAAAAACTGAGTAAGAATATCGCGGCCGTGAGCGCCCACGGCCATGCGCGTTCCGATCTCGCGCGTCCGCTCGGTCACGCTCACCAGCATGATGTTCATGATGCCAATTCCGCCGACGACCAGAGATATGACGGCCACGCCGGCAAGCAGCGCCGTCATCGTCTCGGTCGTCGCCGTGGCCGCAGCCGCGATTTCTTCCTGGGTCCGCACCGTGAAATCGTCGTCCCGCCCCTCCCGAATGTTATGACGCTGCCGAAGCAGGGCGATGATTTGCTGCTGCGCCGGCGCGAGGTCGTTCCGGCTGGCCACCTGCGCGTTGATATTGCGCAGCGTCGTTCCTCCACCCAGCACGCGTTTCATCGCACTGGTGTAAGGCATGATGACGATGTCGTCCTGGTCGGTGCCCTGCGAACTCAACCCCTTCGGTGTCAGCACGCCGGTGACTTGGAAGGGCACGTTCTTGATCCGCAAAACCTGGCCGACGACATCTTCGCTTCCGAAAATTTTTGTGGCTGTCGTTCGACCAATCACACAGACCTTGTTTGCACCGCGCACATCCTGCTCGGTGAAGGGCGCGCCATCGGCGAGTGCCCATTGCCGGAGATCGAAATAGTCGGCCGACTCGCCATAAATGCGGGTGGCCCAGTTTTGATTTCCGGCCGCGATCTGCGCATTCGAAACAACTTCTTCGCTCACTAACGTGACCGCCGGGACCTCGCGCCGGATGGCTAGCGCATCCTCGATCTTAAGTGTACCCGCACCGCCCAAGCCGGTCCGAACGCCGCCTGTCGTCGTGCTGCCGGAAAATATCAGGATGATGTTTTCGCCGAGACCGGCGATTTGCGCTTCGACCTGGGCCTTGGCTCCATTGCCGATGCTCACCATCGCGATGACCGCGCCCACGCCGATGATGATGCCAAGCGCCGTCAACGCCGAACGCATCTTATTCCGGCGCAACGCGCGGATGGCGATCTTGAAGGTTGAGAGCAATCGCATCCGCCGGGCGAGACCAGCGCGACTCACGCCGCCTGCGGGTTTCCGATTCATGTTTCCTGCCAATTCATTTCTACACCTCCGCGGCCGGCTGAGCGAGCGCATCGATCGTTGTGATTTTTTGCAGTTCCGTCGAGGCGTCGAGCCGCTGGACGACCATGCGATCCTTCAGGACGAGACCGTCCTTCATCACGATGTTGCGCCGGGCATACGCGGCAATGTCCGGCTCGTGCGTGACCATGACGATTGTGATGCCCTTCGCGTTTAAGGTTTGGAAAATCTCCATCACTTCGACGCTGGTCCGGCTATCGAGATTGCCGGTCGGCTCATCCGCCAGCAGCACTTCCGGATCGTTGATCAAAGCGCGCGCGATCGCGACCCTCTGTTGCTGGCCGCCGGAGAGCTGGCTCGGGGTGTGGTCGCCGCGGCCCTGCAAGCCGACAGCCGCGAGGACCTGTTCCGCTTTTTCCCGCAACTCCAGATTGGTCAACGCCACTTCCGAATAGAGCAGAGGCAGTTCGACATTCTCCAGTGCCGAGGTTCGGGAGAGCAGGTTAAAGTTTTGAAACACGAAGCCGAGCTTCCGGTTGCGGACATCGGCCAACTCGTCGCGGCTCAGGGACGAAACATTCTCGCCGTCGAGAAAATAGCGGCCCGCGGTCGGCCGATCGAGACAACCGAGAATGTTCATCAAGGTCGATTTGCCCGAGCCGCTCGAGCCCATGAGCGCCACGAATTCCCCGTGCGCAATCTCGATTGAAACGCCGCGCACCGCGTGGACGTCCACCTCACCCGTCCGATATGTCTTACGTATATCTTCCAGGCGAACCGCGACGGTTGCAGAAGGATCGGCCATGAAGTTTGAGTCGAGCTAGAATCGCCGCGGGCCGCCACCAAACGGATTCGCCGCTGGCGTCGCCGCCACGCCGCTTTCCGTCATGCCGGTCACGACGCGATCGCCTTCTTTCAGGCCCTCGACAACTTCGGTCGCGACGCCGTCGCTGATTCCTGTCTTGATCGTTGCGCTGGCCGGCTTCGAAGCGCCCGCCGGCAAAACAGTAACGGTGCGCTCGATCCGGCGCTCCGATCGATTTCCGCCGGGCTTGCCGCCGGGTTGGCGCCCGCCACCAGCCGACGGATCGCGCCTGGGCGCCGCGCTCGCGCTCGGAGTCTGGTCCGGCATCCGAAAACGGAGCGCGCCGTTCGGAATCTTCAGTGTGTCGTCGCGATGCGCGGCCACGATCGAAACATTCGCTGTCATGCCCGGCTTTAATTTCGAATCCGGATTGCTTACGCCGATGACGGTGTCATACGTCACCACGTTTTGCACCGTGATCGGCGCGTTGCGCACCTGCATCACCTTGCCCTGGAAGGTCCGCGCCGGGAAAGCGTCCACGGTGAATTCTACGTTCTGGTCGATCTCTACCCCGCCGACATCGGCTTCGGCAACGTTCGCGTCGATCTGCATTTTCGAGAGATCGTTCGCAATGGTGAAAATCACCGGCGCCTGCAGGCTCGCCGCCACGGTCTGCCCGACATCCACGTTTCGCGAAATGACGATGCCGTCGATGGGAGACGTGATCGTGCAATGATCGAGATCGGCCTTGGCTTTTTCGAGCGCGCCTTGCTTGATCTTCACGTTCGCCTCAGCCTGATGAAGCGACGCCGTCGCCTGATCGAGGTCCGACTGCGCGGAATTCTGTTTCGCGACGAGCGCCTGGGTGCGCCCGGCATTTAACCGCGCGAGCTCGAGCGCCGCTTGCGCATTGGCCAGATCGCCCTCGGCTTGATTGACGTTCGCTTGGAAGACGACTGGATCGATCTGCGCGATCACCTGTCCCGCTTTTACGAGCGAATTGAAATCGGCGAAAAGTTTTTGAATGTTCCCCGAGACCTGGCTGCCGACCTGGACGTTTTGGACCGGATTGAGCGTGCCGGTCGCGGTGACGGCCTGAGTGATCGGCCCGCGCGTCACAGGCGCCGTCTGGAAGGTCACGCTCGAGCTGCTGGTGCAGCGGCGAAGGAGCAGCGCCGCCAGAATCAGGACACCGGCAGCGATGGCGAGCGGGATAGGACGTTTCAACATGTGATGACGGCGCTATGATGATCGGAGTTGAATCTAATACAACCGTGGGGGCGCGTCGAAGTTGCGTTCGCGCATTCCACGCCGGGATTTGACTAATGGCGCGCCGCGCCAGAAAACATCCTCGAAATGCGGCGTTATCTGGAGATTTGGGGAATCATGCTGCGGAACTCGCTCATTCGCGAGCTGAGCTTCAAGACCAACTTTATCCTCTGGATGATCGTGGAAGTGCTCTGGTTCTGCGGCCAGATCGTCTTTTTCAATATTATCTTCGGCCAGGTGGATCGAATCGGAGATTGGTCGAAATGGGAAGTGATCCTCTTGGTCGGAACCCACCAGATGATCGCGCAACTGTTCCAGGCCTTTTTCTTCGTCAACGTTTCAAACATCCCGGAGCTGGTCCGAATGGGAAAACTCGATTCGCTCCTTGTGCTGCCCATCGACAGCCAGTTTGCCGTCTCCACGAAACAATTCGGCCTCGATAGCATCCTCAACGCGATGCTCGGCGGTGTGGTCGTCATCGTCGCGCTTTCCAAGCTTCACGTCACGCCGAGCGCCGGCTCGGTTGTGCTTTATCTCGTCGCCGTCTGTTTCGGCGTGGCAGTGCATTATTCCATCATGCTCAGCCTGGCGGCAGTGAGCTTCTGGATCGTTCGCGCGCAGGGTCTCGTCTACGGCTACTTCAATTTCCTTCATATCGCGCGTTATCCGGACGTGATTTTCCCGAGAATTTTTCGCTTTATCTTTGGATGGATCATTCCAGTCGTGATCGTGGCGAATATTCCGGCCCGGATCTTGATCAAGCCATTGGGCCACCCGGCCTGGCTGATGATCCACCTCGTTCTCGCCGGATCGATCGCGTTTACCTTGTCGCGGATCTTCTGGCGTTTTGCCTTGCGGCATTATTCGAGTGCGAGCTCGTAAAATCGCGGCGGAATACGCCTGCGATTTGCTCGTTTTTCGCGGGTAAATCTCTTCTTGCGCCACCGGGAAAATGCCCTTAAGTAAGCCTCCGCTCGCGCCCGGCTAACCAAGGGTGTGACTGAAAATATGGCCAGCTCCCGGAAAAAAAAGAGTTCAAAAAAGTCGTCGAAGCCCAAAGGGCAGGCTAAAAAACCTTCGAAGCCAAAGGCGCCGAAGGCGTCCAAGGCCGCTGGCAAAAAAGCTACCGCCGCCAGGAAACCGGCGGCCAAAAAGACCGCGGCTGCAGCCAAGAACTTGCCGGCTCGCGCAGGGAAATCTCCCAGAGCC
>JBBWZL010000017.1:0-116197 GCA_039649045.1 Verrucomicrobiota bacterium
CCTCGGTCCCGACGATCTCCGCAGCGAGTTTTGGAAACACAGCCCCCGAGATGGGGCGAAGTTCTGATCTTTCGATCCCAGCCAGCAAACTCGACTGGTTTAACCGGTCGAGTTTCAAACGCGCATCTGAAACTGAGGGTGGTCCGGGCAGACGAGAAGCGAGGCAAGACAGGGTTTAAGAGGGATAGGAGAAATGAGCAAGCTGCTCCGCAAGTTCGCTCGTGACCGGACAAGTGAGGCCCTGACATAATAGGATGTGCTAAGCATCGAAAAAGTTTCGAAGCGATTTCGCGCAGGAAATTTCGGAGTGCGCGATCTTTCGCTGGAGGTGAAATCGGGCGTGATCGGACTGCTTGGGCCGAATGGCGCCGGCAAAACGACTCTGATGCAGATGATCGCGACGATCACGCGGCCGACCAGCGGCCGGATCCTGTTTCACGGCGAAGATGTGGTCAGGCGGCCGAATGCGTTGCGCCGGAAGCTGGGTTATCTGCCGCAGGATTTCGGCGTTTACGACAACCTGACGGCCACAGAGTTCCTCACCTACTTCGCCGCGCTGAAAGGTGTGCGGTCGCGGCAGCGGGTGATGGAAATGCTCGAAAGCGTGAACCTGCACGGCGTGGCGAACCGGACGGTGGGCGGATTCTCCGGCGGAATGAAGCAGCGGCTCGGAATCGCGCAGGCGCTGATCAACGATCCCGAGCTGGTGATCGTGGACGAGCCGACGGCCGGCCTCGATCCGGAGGAACGGGTGCGCTTCCGAAATGTCCTCTCGGAAATCGGCTTTGGAAAACTCGTGATTTTGTCGACGCACATCGTCTCGGATGTGGAATCGATCGCCACGGAAATTGCGGTGATGAAAAATGGCGCGCTGCTCACGATGGCTTCGCCGGAAACGCTGTTGCGGGCGTGTGAAGGCAATGTCTGGCAAAGCGTGGTCTCTTCCGAGCAATTCGATCAACTGCGGACAACGCTCAAGATCTCGAGCGCCGTCCGCAAGCCCGATGGAGTCCATATTCGTTTCGTCGGTCCATCGCCCGCGATCGGGGCCAATCCAGTCGAGCCCGAGCTGGAAGATGCGTTTCTTTATTTGATGAACTTCGGCAACGAGAAGCCACCGGCCGCATGACGGCTTCCCTCTCCCGCATCGGCGCCATCGTCAGCGCGGATTTCCGGATCCGGTTTCGACGCGTCTCGACGGTGATCGTATTTCTGTTGTTGAGCGCATTCGCCTACGTCTGGATTCCCGCGCCTTCGACCGGCCGAACGCTCATCCAGATCAATGGCCAGCGCGCTGTCTATAATTCAGGCGCGCTCGGGATGGGGACGGCGTCACTCGCCATGATCTTCGTCGGCCTTTTTGGTTACTACGTGATCTCGAACGCGATCCGGCGCGACGTGGTCACGCGCTGCGGAGTCATCGCCGCTTCCACCCCGATGCGCTCCGGCGAATATTTGCTCGGCAAGTTTGTCGGCAACCTCGCCTTTCTCGCGACCTTCGTCTGCGGTTTCATGCTGAGCTCGATGGTCATGCTCACGGTCCGCGGCGAAGCGCGGCTCGAGCCATTCGTCTTCATCGGGCAATATCTGCTTCTTACTCCCGCGGCGATCGTCTTCGTCTCGGCGGTGGCTGTCCTGTTCGAATCGATTCCCTGGCTCGCCGGAAAGTTCGGCGATGTCGTCTACTTTTTTCTCTGGAGCGCGGTGCTCGGCCTCGTGGTCGCGAACGAGACCACCCACGGGGCAATAAACTGGGCGCGCTGCTTCGATTTCACCGGCTTCGGATTCATGATCGATCAGATGCAGCGGACCCTCCACACGGAATCGGTGTCGATCGGCGCATCGAGCTTCAATCCGGCAAAGCCGACCATTCTTTTTCCCGGCCTCACCATGACGCGCGAATGGGTTCTGCCCCGGTTGATCTCGTTGCTAACGCCGCTGGCGCTGCTGCCGCTCGCGGGACTCTTTTTCCATCGTTTCGATCCGGTACGAACCGCGCGCGTCTCGGGAAAAGGCCGCCGAAATTGGATCGGCAAAATTCAAAATCTTTTCAAGCCATTGAGCCGCCGGGCGGTTTCGCTCCTAATGTTTCCAGGCCGGAGTGGTTCGTTCATCGGCGCGATCTGGACAGATGCCGCGTTCACGCTCACCCTATCTCCGCTGGTGTTCGTTGCGTTTGTCGGACTGACCATCGCCACCTCGATCGCGCCGCTCGCTGCGATTATGCCATTCATGTTTGCGGCGCTCGCCCTCATCGTCTCGGACGTCGCCACGCGCGATGCGCGGGCTGGAACGATTGCCAGTGTGCGATCGATCTCGCGGCTGCGCGAAAACTACGTTTGGTGGAAGCTCGGTTCCACGTGCCTGCTCAGTCTCTTGCTGTGCATCGCCCCGCTCGTGCGGACCATCTCGCACGGGCCGCTGGCGCTTACCGCCCTCGCCTGCGGCATCGTGTTCGTCGCCTGCCCCGCCACGGCTCTCGGTATCACGACATCGAATCCGAAGACATTCATCGTTGGATTTCTGACCTTTTGGTATGTCGTCGTGAACGACAAGGGAGCGAATCCGCTGTTGGATTTCGCCGGCTTTTACGGCCGGTTCACTCCAGAGACGATCGTCCTCTATGCGGTGATGAGTGTGGCGGCGATTGGGGTTGCGCAACTCCTCTATCGCGCACGCTTGGCGAGGACGTAGGCAAGCGCGAGAGAAACCGCAAAAATCAAAATCGACAGGGCGCCGTAAACGATCTTGTCTTGCCGGCGCGCTCGTCGCGCGGCGCGCGCATAAGGCATTCGCGTGAATGTCACCATCGCGTAAAGCGGAAGGTAAATACCCGGCAGCAGACCTTCGAGCAGGTGATCCAGCTTCTTTTTAACGCGAAATATTTTCGACGCCGTCTTGTCGCGCATCTCGATAAAGTTTTCGACGGCGAGATTCGCCAGCGCGTCCGCGTTTTCTTTCCGACGGGAAAAGTATTCGGCGAAGGCGCGCGCTCGGTTGCCCGGGAAGGCGGCGAGACATTCATCGAGCACGACGCAATCTTCGAAGGCGGCGTTCATCCCCTGGCCGTAGAACGGCACGACGGCGTGGGCCGCGTCGCCGACGAGAGCGACTTTGTCTTTATAATACCAGGGAGCGCAGCGAATCGTGACCAGTGAGCCAGTGGGATTTTCGCGGTAATCTTCCAGAAGCGCTGGCATGAGGGGCACTGCGTCCGGGAATTCTTCATCGAAGAATCGGCGGACTTCGTGGTCGGTGTTTGTCGTCTCAAAGCTGCGCGGGCCTTTGAACTCCCAGAAGAGCGTGCAGGTGAAAGAGCCGTCCGGGTTCGGCAGCGCGATCATCATGAAACTCTTGCGCGGCCAGATGTGGAGCGCCTCTTTTTCCATGCGCCATTCGCCGCTCGGTCCTGGCGGGATGGTCAGCTCTTTGTAGCCATGCGCCAGATAGCTCTCGTCGTACTCGAAGCGATCCAGCTTCTTCTGCATCGCCTGGCGCACGGCGGAAAAGGCGCCATCGACACCGATGACGGCGTCGCCGGAAGCAGTAACTGGCCCGTGATCCGTTTCGAAATGGCTGATCGCTTCATTCACATCGACGTCGGTGCAGCGATGATTGAAGTGCACACGCACATTCGGATAACGCAGCGCAGCTCCGATCACCGTGGTGTTGAGCGCGGCCCGGCCGATTGAGTTGATGTGCTTGCTCGGGTCCCGATCGTACGGAGCGAAATGGAGTTCCCCTGCCCTGCTGTGAATCATGCGCCCGCGCATCGGGATCGCGTGCTTGAGGACCTCATCGGCGATGCCGAGCTGCTGTAGCGCGTGGATCCCGCGGGTGGAAAGCGCCAGGTTGATCGATCGTCCGCCGACAAAATTCCCGGCACGCGGATCCGCGCGCCGCTCGTAAAACTCGACCTCGTATCCCCGCCGCCCGAAATACGCGGCCAGCAATCCGCCAGCGAGTCCGCTGCCGATGAGAACAAACTTCGTAGCCATGCAAAGAAGGAGCTGACAGGATTAACAGGATTCTATCGAGTCCGTTAACTCAATCCGATTAATCCTGTCCAAATGAAAAACTTTTGTCTCCGATTCCTCATTCCACTCGTTTGTGCCGCCATTACCTCATCACTGCCTGCGCAAACTTCTGGAGCCGCCAGGCCGAAGCAGTTCATCTACGTCTTGCGTCTCGTGCCGCGGCTGCACTCGGACGCAGCCTGGACGAAGGAAGACACGATGGTGCTCGATCGACATCTCACTCGATTCAAACTCGCGATCGAAAAGGGCGAGCTAATTCTGGCGGGCCGCACCATGGAGCCCGGCGACAAGACGTTTGGCATTGCAGTTTTCGAGGCGGCGGATGAAGCGGCCGCGCGCGCGTTCATGGAAAGCGATCCGGCGGTCGTCGCTGGATTGATGACCGCGGAACTGCATCCGTTCGCCGTGGCGCTTCAGCGCAAGAATCCGTAGCGGATGGCAAGCGATCCACCGGTAGACACGGACGATCCAATCGCGACCCGGCTTCGTGGTTTCGGGCCCATTGGGATTCTAGCGATCCTCGCTGTCCTCGCGGGCAATTTTTTGTTTTTGCCGCTCAGCGCAGTCCTGGTGCTGGTCTGGGCGCGGCTATCACGCACACCATGGCGGGAGCTCGGTTACGTACGGCCAAAGAGCTGGGTGCTCGCCGTGGCGATTGGCATCGGGTTCGGCGTCGCGCTGAAATTGGTGACGAAGGCAATCGTGATGCCGCTGCTCGGCGCGCCACCGATCAATGAAGCGTACCATTTTCTCGCCGGAAATACCGCCGCGCTCCCCGGAATGTTGTGGCTGATAATCGTCGGTGCGGGTTTTGGAGAAGAGACCGTCTTCCGAAGTTACCTCTTCGAGCGTTTCAGGAAACTCTTAGGCCAAAGCGCTTGGGCGACGATATTAACCGTGGTGGTTACCTCCGCGTGGTTTGGAATAATCCATTATCCTTTTCAAGGCGTGCCGGGCGCCCAGCAGGCCACCGTCGTGGGTCTTCTCTACGGGACGATCTTCGCGATCAAACGCCAAATCTTTCCGTTGATGGTGGCACACGTCGCGTTCGATCTGGCCGCGTTGGCCCTTATCTACTGGGACGTCGAAACGCACGTAGCCCATTTCATTTTCAAATAGTGACACGGCGAAGCGCTGTAGCCGCCTCGCTCTGACGAGGCGTTCGGGACGCGGCGACAGAGCGCCGCGGCTACAGCGATTAAGGCTGAAAGATCGCCGGGAACTTGAAGCGATAAACCCAGAGGAGAAAGAGCGCGAGGAGGGCGACAATGATGGCTACCGGGTTAACCATGTGATCGAGAAAAATATGATAGAGCACGATGTTCACGATCACGGGGCCGAGGAGCATGAGGCCTGGTGCGGCAAAGCGAGAACCGATGAGCAGACAAAGGCCGCCCACGACCTGCAACATCGCGATCACGTACATATAACCGCTGCTCATCAGCGCCGTGATGAAAGCGCCGGCCTGGCCCTGCATTTCCGGAACTGGACCGAGAAAGTGAAAGAAAGCGTTGGACCCGAAAACAACGAAGACGAGCCCGAGCAAAACCCGAGCGATGATGATGACGTATTTCATGATTGGTTAGTGATTAGCTCAGTTGCGATTGGAGAGAAAGAAATGTTAACGCGGATTGCTCACTGATGTCCGGCCAGAATCCTGGCGAAGCGCCAGACCTCGTGGAAGGTGTTGTAGAAAGGCGTGGGAGCGGCGCGAATCACGTTGGGTTCGCGGAAGTCGCACTTTACGCCGGCGGCTTCGAGTTCGCCGAAAAGTTCTTTGGGATGTTCGTGGGCGAGGATCGAGAGCTGGCAACCCCGCGCCGCCGTTTCGCGCGGCGTGATCACGTTGAGCTTCGAATGTTTCGCGGATTCGATCAGGAACTGAAGATAGCCGGTTAGCTTGATCGATTTTGATCGGAGCGCTTTCATTCCGCCGGCTTCGTCGAAAATCGCGAGCGACGCGCGCAGCGGCGCCATGGAAAAGATTGGCGGATTGCTGATCTGCCATGAATCGGCGGAAGCGACGGGAATGAATTCCGGTTCGAGATGCAACCGGAAGCGGGTCTTCGGATCGTTGCCGAACCAGCCGGCCAGACGCGGCAACTCGCGGTTTGTCGCATGCCGTTCATGCACGAACGCGCCAGCCGCTGCGCCCGGGCCGGCATTGAGATATTTGTAGGAGCACCACACAGCGAAATCGACGTTCCACTCGTGCAGCGCCAGCGGGACGTTCCCGATCGCGTGCGCGAGATCGATCCCGACCATGCAACCGCGCTTCTGCGCCGACGCCGTGATTTTTTCGATATCGAACAGCTGACCGGTGAAAAAGTTCACTCCGGCGAAAAGGACCAGCGCGATCTGGTCGCCCTCTTTCTCCAGCAGAGCTTCGATGTCGTCCTGTCGAACGGTGAACTCTCCCGCGCGCGGACGGGCAAGGACGAGCGCGTCCTTCGGGTCGAGGCCATGATGAACGATTTGGGTTTTGACCGCATAGGTGTCGGAAGGAAAGGCCGGCTCTTCCATCACGATCTTGAAGCGCGATTTGGTCGGCCGATAGAACGTCGCCATCATCAGATGCAGATTCACCGTGAGGCTGTTCATGGAGATGACTTCGTTCGGCTGCGCGCCGACGAGCCGCGCCGTGGGCTCCCGCAAAGTTTCATGGTACGAATACCACGGAGTCTTCGCGCCGAGATGCGCGTCGACCGCGAGCCTGGCCCAATCGTCCAACTCCTGATCGACGAGTTCTCTCGCAGTCTTCGGCATCAAGCCGAGCGAATTACCGGCGAGATAAATCAGCGGCTTGCCATCTTTGCGGAGAGGCAGATGAAATTTCCCCCGGAAATCTTTCAGCGAATCTTCGGCATCGAGCCGTAGCGCGAATCCTTCGTCGGCAGAGAAAGTCATTGTCCTCCTTCTTAATTCTTCCTTCTTACTTTGTCACCGGCGGCTTCATGAACTCAATCGTCGTTCCGTCCGGATCGCGGACGTACACCACACGCTTTCCGGCGTTCGGGCCCGATTGAAGTGTTTGCGGTTCACCGGCCTCTTTCCAGCCGAACGCGGCAATC
Organism: Verrucomicrobiota bacterium; assembly: GCA_039649045.1. Lineage (GTDB taxonomy): Bacteria > Verrucomicrobiota > Verrucomicrobiia > Chthoniobacterales > UBA10450 > AV80. The sequence goes on from JBBWZL010000017.1 coordinate 7,109, forward strand.
GCGCTCAGCACCGCGTCGATGTCATCCACCGTGAGCGCGATGTGGACCGATCCAACATCACAGGGTCTTGCTTGGACATGTTTGCGATCCGCGGGGGCGCGATATTCGAGCAGCTCGATCTTGTGTCCCGGCGCTTTCACCACCGCGATTAGAATTTCTGCGCCGGGAACACCGGTGATTTCTGCGGCCAGCTCGCCTGTTTGGTGCGCGCGATGCGAAAGCTCGAAGCCAAGAACATCGCGCCAGAACGCGAGAGAACGCTCGAGATCCGACACCGTGATTCCCGTATGATCGGCGGCGATGATTTGGAACGGCATGGAGAAATCTGGAAGCCAGGAAACCAGGACGGCAGTGACGAGAGAGTTTTGTTATCCTGGATTCCTGGCTTCCAGATTCGCAATGACTTTGAGCTCGATGGCGATCGGAGTGGGCAAGGCAGTCACTTCAACGGTCGTGCGCGTCGGATTCGGCTTATCGGGACCGGCAAAATACTCCGCGTAAAGTTTGTTATAGATCGGAAAATCTTTTTTCATGTTGGTGAGAAAGACCGTGACATCAACGATGTCGTTCCACTTCGCGCCGGCGTCTTCCAAGACAAGCCGCACATTTTCGCACACTGCCCGGCATTGCACTTCGATGTCGTAACTGGCGACGTTGCCGCCGGCGTCGAGCGTCACTCCGGGGATTTCCTTGCTGCCACGGGTACGCGGGCCGATGCCTGAAAGAAAGAGCAGATCGCCGACGCGTTTCGCGTGCGGAAATGCGCCTACCGGTTCAGGCGCACGCGAACTTTCGAAGGATTGACTCATCGCAATGAGCTGTTCAATGGGCGTGGCTGTACTGTGCTCCCGTGGAATCAACATGAACGTGAAAGCGCTTTGCCGATCGCGCGCGAGCTTTCACGGCTTCGATTTCACGATCGCGCGGCGGCGCATTCGTCTGCAACGAATCCAGCAGCTCGCGCGCGACGCGCGTCACGTTCTCGACCGCGCGATTGAAAGCGTCCTCGTTCGCCTTCGAAGGCTTCGTGAAGCCGCTCAATTTTCGAACGAACTGAAGAGACGAGGCGCGGATCTCGTCTTCGGTGGCGGGCGGCGCGAAGTTATGCAGGGTTTTGATGTTTCGGCACATAGAGTTTTCCTTCGTGGTTCAAACAATAAGGTGCAGCCGGCGCGAGTTTCAAATAGGGACTCCGGTCATTTGCCTGGAGGATGTTTTCGCTTCTGCTGCGTGAGCCATTCAAACAGATCCGGCCGGTCGTAAACGTCGAGAATGTAATGATCGCGACCGGGAAGCACGGTCCACTGCGGATGCCCGCCGGCAGCTTCAATGCCGTGGACTAACTCCTCCACTTCCTTGAGCGGTGTGAACTGATCGTTAGGCCCGTGAAATAACCAGAGCGGTACGGTCGCCAATTTCTCCGCCCACGCTGTGATCGGACTCACAGGAGCGAGCGATACAACCGCGGCGAACCGCTCCGGCATTTTGTAGGCGGCATAGAGCGCGCCTCGTCCACCCATGCTGTGTCCCGTCACGTAAACGCGATCGCGATCGACCCGGCAAGTCCGTGCGACTTCGTCGAGCACCGCGCCAAGGGCATCGACATCCGTCCAAATCTCTCCCTTGCGACATTGAGGCGAGACCACGATGAAGGGGAAATTCGGATCGGCTTCCACCTTCTCGGTGAGTCCGAACTTCTTCATTTGACTGATATCGTCGCCACGCAGCGATCCACCGTGCACGTAAAGGATGAGCGGCCAATTGTCCGTGCTCTTGTCGTATCCTCTCGGCAGGAACAAGAGATATTGAATATCGACCTTGTGCGAGACTTCGCGCCGAAAGGTGTGCGTTTGTTGCGCGATCGGCCCTGAACCCGAGTTTGCTGTTTGAGCGAGAACGCTCGAGGAAAGGATCGCTGCCGCGCCAACGCTAACGACGTGACAGGCAATCTTAACGCCTGACCCTGGCATTTTAGGCATCGACCATGACTTTGCAGCCGAAGCCGCGGATCACGTAGTGAGTGTTCACGTGCTCAGGTTGCGATACAGACGTTCTTCGGTTCAGTGAAGAAGCGGAGGGCTTCTTCGCCGCCTTCGCGGCCGACACCGCTTTGTTTCATGCCGCCAAATGGGACGCGCAGGTCGCGCACGAGCCAGCAGTTCACCCACACCGTCCCGGTGTGGATCTTTTCCGCGACGCGATGGGCGCGGTTCAGGTTCTGGGTCCAGACGCTGGCCGCCAGGCCGTACTCGTTGTCGTTCGCGTAGCCGATGACCTCGTCTTCGTCGTCGAAGGGCGTGATCGTAACGACCGGGCCGAAAATTTCTTCGCGATTGACCCGGCAGGCGACCGGCAGGCCGGTGACGACGGTGGGCGGAAAGAAGTAACCTGCCTGACAGCGATCGTTGATCGACTTCGGCGCGGCGCCGCCCAGCGCGATCGTTCCCCCTTCCTCCTTCGCGAGGTCGACGTAGAATTTCACTTTGTCGAGCTGCGTTTTGCTCACGATCGCGCCTTGGTCGGTCTTTTCGTCGAGCGGATCGCCGATTTTGAGTTGGGACGTTTTTTGAATAAAACGATCCACAAAGTCCTGATACGCCGAGCGTTCGACAAACACACGCGACCCGCACAAACAAACCTGGCCCTGATTCGCGAAGGAAGAGCGAACACTGCCGGCGATAGCGGCGTCGAGATCGGCGTCAGCAAAGACGATGTTCGGATTCTTGCCGCCGAGCTCGAGCGAAACCTTCTTGAACATCGACGCACCGGCCTCCGCCACCTTGCGGCCGGTCACGGTGCCGCCGGTGAATGAGATCGTGCCAATTTTCGGATGCGCGGTGATCGGCGCGCCGACATTGGGTCCGGTGCCGTGGACGACGTTGAGCACCCCCTTTGGCAAACCGGCTTCGTTCGCGATCTCGCAGAGCAGATGGGCGGTCATCGGGGTCAGCTCGCTCGGCTTGGCAATGGCGGTGTTGCCGCACGCAATCGCGGGCGCGATTTTCCAGCTCAAGAGGTAGAGCGGAAGATTCCAAGGCGAGATCAGGCCGGTGATGCCGCGCGGCTGGCGCAGGGTGTAGTTGAACGCGACTCCATCGGTGACGTGCGCTTCGTTTTCGGTGTGGAGAATCGCGGTGGCGAAGAAACGAAAATTGCTGGCGGCCCGCGGAATGTCGAGTCCGCGCGCGAGCGAGAGCGGCTTGCCGGTGTCGATCGATTCCGCCCGCGCGAATTTCTCCAGATCGCGTTCGATCAAGTCCGCAATGCGGAGAAGAATGCGGGACCGATCCGCTGCCGGCGTCCGCGACCAATCCGGGAATGCCTTCTCAGCCGCAGCCACGGCAAGCTCGACGTCGCGTGCGTCGCTATCGGGCACCTGCGAATAAACCTTGCCCGTCGCCGGTTCGATATTGTCGAGGTACTGCCCGCCAACCGGCTCGACGAACTGGCCGTCAATGAAGTTGCGGATCTTAAAGGTGTTGGTGGACTCCATCGTCAGAGGGTTCTTAGCCACAGATTAACACGGATGAAACACGAATGCAGAGATAGGAAGTCAGTTGAGTTCTTGGAAAATCGCTTCGGCGGCTTTGGCACTGGCGCCGGTTTCACCGAGCGTTTCGATGATGGCGTCGAAGCCGGAAATCATTTGTTCGCGGGCGACAGGATCATTGATCAATTGCAACACAGCGCGTGAAATCGCGGCAGGTCGCGCCTGTTGCTGGACGAATTCCGGCACGATTTCGCGACCGGCGAGAACATTCGGCATGCCGAGATACTTCGTCGTCATCAGGAGGCGGGCGGCGAAATAGGTCGGCCGCGAGACTTTGTAAACAAGGACAAACGGCAATCGGAAGTAGGCCGCTTCGAGCGTCGCTGTTCCGGAGGCAACGATGCCGGCGATGGCGCGTTGCATGGTGCCGGCGGCATCGCCTGTTACAATGCAAACGCCATCGCGCATCGGGGAGGAGGCCAACAGATTCCAGATCTCCAAAGCGAGTGCCTCCGAGGCGGCGGCCACCTCGAAAAGAACGTCGTTGTGCTCACCTGCGATTGTTGCCGCCGCTTCCAGCATGATGGGAAAAATCTTGCGGATCTCGCGAAGGCGACTGCCTGGGAAAAGTCCAATCAGATCGGCCTGCCGCGCTTCGTTTGTGCGCCGCGCCGCCAGGTTCTCAATCATCGGATGGCCGACGAAAACGGTGCGCAATCCCGATTGATTGTAGAGATCGGCCTCGAACGGAAAGATGCAGAGCATCAAATCGAGGAATCGCGCCATCTGGCTGATCCTTCCGCGGGTCCACGCCCAGACTTGCGGGCTGATGTAGTAAATGATTTTCAGCCTGGGCGACCTCTTCCGGAGCGCGCGCGCCAGTCGCAGATTGAAACCGGGATAATCGATCAGCACCACGGCGTCGGGCGCGAGCGTCGTGATTTCATCCAGCGCTTTCTGAAACTCTTCTCGAAAATATCCGTAGCGCTTCACCACTTCCCAAAGGCCGACGACGGCGGCTGCATCGCTCCAATTCATGAACGCCTCGCCGGCGACCTGTTTCATCTTCGGGCCCCCGCGCCCATGAAATTCCCAGTCCGGAGCGATCTCGCGGAGCGCGCGCATCAAGGCCGCGCCATGTTCATCGCCGCTCGCCTCCCCCGCGACAAAATAAAGGCGCTTAGACACGCTCGGCGGCTGCGATGCGTTTCGTGATTTCCACCGCCAATTCGAGCGCGGCAGCGGCTTGAAACCCGGAGACCTTGGGAGCGCGGCCGGTCGGGGCGCATTCCACAAAGGAAGCGAGCTGGCGTTTGAGCGGTTCCTCCCGCTCGATCTCGACTTCTTCGCGCGTCAGACCTTCCGCGGTGCGCCGATACATTTCGCCACTCTGGTTTTGGTAATCGAGCGACAAGTAGGCGTTTTCCTGGAAGACCCGAATCTTGCGCATTTGCTCGGGACTGATCCGGCTCGAAGTAATATTCGCCACGCAGCCATTCTCGAAACGCACCCGCGCGTTGGCGATGTCCTCGCCGCGGCTCAGGACCGGCACGCCCACCGCGTCGATCGTTTGCACGGGCGAACGCACCAGGTGCAGAATGATTTCGAGATCGTGAATCATCAAGTCGAGGACGACGCCGATTTCGGTGCTGCGATTGGGATAAGGCGAGAGCCGATGGGCCTCGATGAAGCGCGGATTGGTGAGGCGTTTTTCCAACGCGCTCAAAACCGGATTGAAACGTTCGACGTGGCCCACTTGAAGAACAAGACCGCGAGCCGCCGCCAGCTCGGCCAGCGCAGTCGCGTGCGCGGTGTTTTCCGCGATCGGTTTTTCCACCAAAAGGTGTTTGCCGCGCTTCAACAGTTCCTGTGCAATTTCGAAATGCGTGCTGGTCGGCGTCGCGATCGACGCAGCGTCAACGCGTTCGGAAAATTCGTCCAGGGACCTTGCGCATAGAACACTAAATTGACCGGCGATTTCCATGGCCCGCGGCGTGTCGGTGTCATAGATCGCTGTAAACTCCGCGGCCGGCAGTTCCGCATAAAGCCGCGCGTGATTCTTTCCGATGTGGCCGACGCCCACCACGCCGACGCGAAGCTGTTTCATTTTACGTTCTTCAAAAACCATTCGTAGGTCCGGGCGATCCCTTCCCGCAACCCGATGGTATGGCGCCAGCCGAGCGCGTGAATCTTCGAGACATCGAGAAGTTTGCGCGGTGTGCCATCGGGCTTCGCGGTGTCCCAGGCCAGTTCGCCGGCAAACCCGACCACCTCACAAATCAATCCGGCCAGTTCGCGAATAGAGATGTCCTGCCCACAGCCGACATTGATGATCTCGGGGCTGTCGTATTTCTCGAGGAGAAAGACACAAGCCGCGGCCAGATCGTCGACGTGGAGGAATTCCCGGCGCGGTTCGCCCGAGCCCCAGACCACGAGCTCGCGTTCCCCTTTGTTTTTCGCTTCATGCGCTTTGCGCAACAGCGCAGGCAAAACATGAGACGAAGTCAGATCGAAGTTGTCGTTAGGCCCGTAGAGATTGGTCGGCATCGCCGAGATGAAGTTCGCTCCGTATTCTCGAGTAAAGGCCTGGCAAAGCTTGATTCCGGCGATCTTCGCGATGGCGTAGGCTTCATTCGTCGGTTCGAGCGGCCCGGTCAGGAGCGCGCTTTCCGGGATCGGTTGCGGCGCGTGCTTGGGATAGATGCACGAGCTGCCCAGGAATAAAAGTTTGCGGACGCCGGACTCATGCGCTGCGCCCACGACATTGTTCTGCATCTGCATGTTCTCGAGCAAAAATTCCACCGGCTCGTCATTGTTCGCCTTGATGCCCCCCACCCGCGCCGCGGCAAGGATCACGATCGCTGGCTTCTCTTGCCCGAAGAAATCAGCAACCGCTCCGGCATTCGTCAGATCGAGCTGGGCGCGGCCGCGCGTGACCAGGTTGGTGAAGCCGTCCTGCTCGAGCCTTCGCACAAGGGCGCTGCCGACCAGGCCTCGATGGCCAGCGATGAAGATTTTGTCAGATTTTTGCACAAGCGATCGGATAACTGCGGTTTACCATTTTCTTTTTTGCTCCGATGCGCAATCCTCAGTTCGTGCGAAAGACGAGTCCACGGCTCCAAGTCGAGAAAACCTATAAGCTGTATATCGGCGGAAAATTCGTCCGCGGCGAGAGCGGTCGTCTCCTGCCGGCCCACAGAAACGATAAAACTCTGCTCGCGAATTACTGTCGCGCCTCCCGCAAAGATTTTCGCGACGCGGTCCTGGCCGCGCGGAACGCCTTCGCGGGCTGGGCCAAAAACAGCGCTTATCTGCGCGGACAGATTCTTTATCGCGCCGCTGAGATGCTCGAGAGACGCGAATCCGAGTTGCGTGAGGAAGTTGCTCGGGCCGACAGCGGCCGGACCGCCTCCGCGCGCGCCGAAATCGCGCAGACCATCGATCGATTGGTCCATTACGCGGGCTGGACGGACAAGTTCGGTCCGATCTTCAGCGCCGTGAACCCGGTCGCCAGCTCGCATTTTAATTTCACCATGCCGGAGCCAACCGGCGTGGTCGTGATCGTCTGTCCGGATGAGCCTCCGCTCCTGGCGCTCGTCTCATTGCTCGCGCCCGTGATTCTGGCGGGGAACACCGCGGTGGTCCTTGCGTCGATGAAGAGTCCGCTGCCCGCCCTCACCTTTTCGGAAATCATCGCGACCAGCGATTTGCCGGGCGGCGTGGTCAATATTCTCGCCGGCGATCGGTCCGAACTCGCGCCGCATTTCGCCAGTCATATGGATGTAAATGCGATCGTCGATGCGTCAGGCGACGAGAAGGTCGGGCGGGAATTGCAGCGAGGCGGTTCGTTCAACATGAAGCGATACGTCCGGCGCGATCTGGCCACGAACGACTGGCGGAGCCCTGAGGTTGAAAACCCGTACTGGATCCTTGATACCGTGGAAATGAAAACGGCGTGGCATCCGATTGGGCTCTAGCGTCCCCGACTGATTCCTGTGCGCGCGCTGCTCCTGGTTCTCGACAGTGTCGGCATCGGCGAGGCCCCCGATGCCGAGCAATATGGAGATGCCGGAGCGAATACGCTTGGTCACATTTTCGAGCAGGTCCCGAATTTGCAGTTGCAGAATCTGGGGTCGTTAGGCCTGGCAGAATTAGTCCCGGCCCATAGGTCAGATGGGTCCCATGCGACATATAAGAGCAGCTACGGCAGGATGACCGAGCGCTCAGCCGGCAAGGACACGACCACCGGGCATTGGGAAATTGCCGGCGCGATCCTCGAGCAGCCTTTCGCCGTCTTCGAACGTTTCCCAGACGAGCTCGTGCGCGCAATCGAACGTCAGGCTGGCGTCCAATTCATCGGTAACTATGCCCGGAGCGGCACCACGATCCTGGAAGAACTCGGCCCGGAGCATGTTCGAACCGGGAAGCCGATTCTTTACACTTCAGCCGATTCCGTTCTCCAGATCGCCGCCCATGAAGAGGTCGTGAGAGTCGATCGCCTCTACGATATTTGCCAGGTCGCGCGTGAACATGCCGACCAGTTCCGGATCGGTCGCGTGATCGCCCGCCCATTCAACGGTGGCGAAGGCCATTTCGCGCGAACTTCGGGGCGGCACGATTTTTCGATGAAGCCGCCGCGGACGGTTTTGAATGCGATCAGCGACGCGGGCTTTCCGGTGATCGGCGTGGGCAAGATCAGTGATATTTTCGCCGGCGAAGGCATTACAGAGTCTTTCCCGACGGCGGTGAACGCGGACGGAATGGAGCGCATTGAGGCCACCTGGCGGGATCTGGAGAGCGGGCTGCTCTTCGCGAACCTGGTGGATTTCGACATGCTGTACGGACATCGCCGCGACGTGCCCGGGTACGCGATGGCGCTGGAGAGTTTCGATCGCTGGCTCGGCGAATTTATTCCGAAAATCCATCCCGAAGACCTGGTGATCATTACTGCCGACCATGGAAACGACCCGACGCACGCTGGAACCGATCACACGCGGGAGCAGGTCCCGCTTTTCGTCCTTCATCGCGCGGAAAGCCGCGATCTCGGGACACGCGAAACGTTTGCGGATGTGGCGGCAAGTCTCGCCGCGTTCTTCGAGTTACCTGAGTCGTGGCCGGCCGGCACCGCATTCGAAGTCATAGACAAACCGAAGGTTGGCACATATCGCGCTCCAATTTCCTAAGATGCACATCCCCACCCTCATCGAAAAAAAGCGGGAAGGGAAAGAGCTGACGGCGGACGAAATCACGTATGTCGTCTCCGGGTTCACGCACGGTGAAATACCCGATTACCAAATGAGCGCGTGGGCCATGGCAGTTTTCTTTCGCGGGATGACCACCGCCGAGACCCAGCATCTGACGACCGCCATGATGGAAAGCGGGAGCGTCCTCGAGTATCCCGAAGATTCGCCACCCAAGGTCGACAAACATTCGACGGGCGGCATTGGCGACAAAGTTTCTCTCGTGCTCGCTCCTCTTTTGGCGTGCGACGATGTCTGGGTGCCAATGATCTCCGGCCGCGGCCTCGGCATCACCGGGGGTACGCTCGACAAGCTCGAAAGCATCCCCGGCTTCAATATCCACATCGATGAGCGGCGCGCGCTCGCCCAACTGAAAAGCATCGGCGTGTTCATGATCGGACAAAGCGCCGACATTTGTCCGGCGGACAAGAAGCTTTACGCGTTGCGCGACGTGACCGGGACGGTCCCTTCGCAGCCCTTGATCGTGGCGAGCATCATGAGCAAGAAGCTCGCGGAAAATCTGGATCGGCTCGTGCTCGATGTGAAATTTGGGAGCGGCGCGTTTATGAAGACGCGGAAAGAAGCGAAAGAGCTCGCTACTTCCATGACCGAAGTCGGCACGTTGATGGGCGTAACGGTTTCACATCGCCTCACCCCGATGGACGAACCGCTCGGCCGCACCGTCGGCAACGCGCTCGAGGTCGCCGAATGCGTCGAAATCCTTCAGGGCGGCGGGCCGCAGGATGTGATCGATCTGACGCTCGATTTGGCGACCGAGGTTTCGAAGGTGCCGCGAGCGAAGTTTCGCCAATGGCTTTCGGACGGCACGGCTTGGAAAAAATTTATCTCAATGGTGTACGCGCAGGATGGCGATGCGACATCACTCGAAAAGCTCGGAGAACTGCACCGCGCCCCGATCGCCCGTCCATTACCCGCGCCTTCGGGTGGGACAATCAGGAAAATGGATGCCGCGTCGATCGGCCGCGCCTCGCTCCTTCTCGGCGGAGGCCGGCGGACGCCGGAAGATGCGGTCGATTTTGCGGTCGGCCTTTCCGGCATCAAGAAAATCGGCGAACGCGTGGAAGCAAACGAGCCGCTTCTGTTTGCTCATGCCCGAAATAATCAAACGCTGCAGTCTGTGTGGCCACTGCTGGAGAAGGCAGTCGAGATCGTTCCGTAGCGAAAAACGCGCTCGGCTTCTATCGTTTTTGTTCTTGGACCGGGGCGGTCACTCAGCGCGGGGAGCGGTTTGGGGCTCGCCGGTCAAGACCGTAGCGACCGCTTCGGCCACGGCTTTGGCGTGCTTCGCTTCGGTATCTCCTCGAACGCAATCAACTCCCGTGTCGCGAGGCGAAGAGAGCTTGTAGAGATGGCCGATGGAGAGTCCAACAAGGGCTTCTTCATCCTCAGTTGCCTCCTCTAACGCGGCCGCGATCATCGCCGCGAGCGCCTGAACGTTGGCATCGTCATGAATCCAACCCGCCTGGTTCGCGCTTGGATTGCTCACAAAGAGCGGTTCGACGAGCACCGCTGGGCACTGGTAGTGCCGGATAAAACTGGCTCGGTTGCCCTGCACGGCTTCCTTCAGCGGATCGCCGTGAAAGGGCAAATCCAGAGCTGCAAAGCCATCGACAATCGTCTGGCCCAGGGCCCTCGCCTCCGCACTGCCCGGCTTGTACCAGACTTCGCCGCCTTTTGCGTCGGGTCCGTTCCCATTAAAGTGAAAGTCAACCGTCGCGGCGCAGCCGCGTTCGGTCGCTTGTTCCTGTCGCGTGGTGACGTTGGCGTAATCGCCGGTCAGCCAGGTAATCTTGCGCATATTTTTTCTCCGAGGGTTTCGTTGGGGTCTGCTGTTCTGCGAGCCGCTTGGGCCCAAAATTTGTTTACTTCGCGCTGACCGCGTTCACGGACGCGTTCTTTTGTTGAATGGTTTCCGCACGAGCGATTAGTTCATCCAGCGCCTTGATCGAGCTGCCCCACTGAGAGGCGGCTTTCGTTTTGAGAGTTTCCCGCCAGGTCTTTGCCGTTTGCAGCGCCATTTCCGGCATCGAAATCCCAGGGACGCCGCTCGTGATCCGAGGGGAGAGATTACGCGCCCAAGTGCCGACAATTACGCAGGCGTTTATGACTGCGTTCCCCCCTTCCTTCGGCGAGGTACACAATTCATTGAACAGTGCTTCCAGTGGATCGAAGCAGTTCTGGACTGATTTGGGGCTCTCCAGATTCATCAGAAATTCCGCCGCCGGCCGTCTCGCGTCCGGATCTTTGGAACGCAAGAGAGTCACTACCCAGTAGGCGTCATTTTCATCGAGAGTGATGGGTTGCGTCATGTCGTAGAGCGAGTTCGCCACGCCCAAACGCATCTTCTTATCATCATCCCCGTCCTCGCCGAACCGGGCCTTGACCTCCTCGAGCAGCGGTTTTACTGCAGTTTGTCCCAGTAGTCCGAGCTGTGACCGGCTCCGGCGCCGGACTTGAGGATCTTGGTCGATCAGATTGTTAATTAATGCCTTTAGGGGACCAGGACCGTCAGCCGGAGGCTCAACCGAAGTAGGTGAAGCGCTAGCGCCGGGCGAAGTCTTTGGCGCTGGACTCTGGGCGATTTGCGCCTGGGCAACCTGGGAAGCATTTACCAGCGTGGCGTCGAGTTGCGCGAGACTGCCCTTCACCTCGACCAGTTGGGTCTTCGCTTCAGGAGTATTTTGCGCGGCATCGGTCTTCGATTCGAGGTTTGCCTTGAGCGCTTCAAGTTTCGCCTTTGTATCCTGGACAACGACGGTGGCATCGGAAAAGGCGCCCCGGACTTCGGTCCGCAGTGCGACTGCATCGCCAAGCGCGGCTGTTTTGTCTGGATCTTTGGCGAGGTCCACCAGCCGGTCTTCTTTCTTAATGAAGGAAGCGAGTTGCGAGCGCGCGGCCAGGACACTGATGTAGTCCGCGTCTTTCGGATCGTCCGGCTTCGGGATTAGCGCGACCAGTTGATCGACAGCGCGAACCCCTTTCACCACCACATCCAGCCGCCCGGCGCGCAGAGCCTTTTGGCAAATGCCGCCAAGCGCTTTGATCGCCGTGACCCGGGTCTTGTGACTGTTATCCGCGCAGGCGATCGCGACCCAATCGTCGAGAAACTCATAATCTTCATCCATCTGCGCGACGCCGCCGGGTTCGCCCAGGAGCAACGCCAGGACGACCGGTGTCATGGCGCGGGTTCTGGCCCTCGACCTTCCTTCATCACTGCCGCTGGCCTGCGCGACGATGTTGAGAATCGATAGAAGCGCCTGGACCCGTTTCTCGCTCTTCTTGATGGAGTCTTCCGTGAGCAGTTGCTTGATGAAAATATCGGCGTAGTCGCGGCTGGATTGTTCCGTTTTGGCGCGAAGCTCGAGGCCTTTCACCTTAGAATCGATGCGCTCGATCTTGCCCTTGTTGATAGCCGAATAAATTGCCGCCACCGTCGCGAGGACCGCGCCGACGGTCGTGAGGACATTGTTCAGGTTGCCGAACCAGGCTTTGATATCGAAGTGCGCTGGCGCAGGTTCCGGCACCGGAGCTGGTGGTGGAGGATCGGCGGTGCTCATCGATTTCTGGGGGGTTTTCTGGCAGAAGCCATTTCCGACTTCAATCGATACATAAAATCTTCGCTAACGACTACGCTTTTCTGTGGTCGCCGCTTTCCCCTTGCTCAATCGGCGCGGCGCAACTTCAATGCGCTGGATGCGGCGCCCCCTCACTTTCATCGTTGCCGCCAGTTTCTTCGCGAGCCTGGCCGGAGCCCAAGAGCGGGAAAAGACGCCCAACGATCAGCTCATTCCATGGCTGCTCCGCGAAGATCACGAGCTGCGCGCCATTCCATTCAGCCAGGTGATTTTCGACACAACCGGCAAGCGCGTCCTCGCGGTCGATCCGAAGAATGAAACCGATCAGCGCGTGATCAAACAGATCAGTGGCGTTCTCGATGAGGTATTGAAACGCGCGAACGCGCCCGAGAGCGCCGTCGCGGCGATTCCGCGCATCAATGAAGCCAGCAGCCACTTCGAAGATCTCATGCGCGAACTGCTTAATTCTGTCCCGGGATTAACCTGCGAGATCCCTCCCACCGCGGAGAATCGCACCCAGCGTTCTGGTTATCCCGATCTGAAACTCGTCGATCAGAAAACCAAGCGAGTCTTCTATCTCGATCCAAAACTTTACGCGGCCGGAAGCCGGGACAGCACCTTCCGAACGTTTTACTTCGAGCCGAAAATCGCGACGAACAAGGTGCGCGACGATGCCGTCCATTTCATCGTCGGTTTTGAACATGAGGCCAAAAGCGGAGAACGTTGGAATTTTACCCGCTGGGACCTGGTCGATCTCGCCCATTTCAAAGTGAAGCTGAAAGCGGAGTTTCAAGGCAGCAATCACGACTTGTATCGCCCCGAGGCGATCGTCGCCACGAGCGCCAGGTAAGCGACATCGACAACGCGCTTGCCCACGGGGGACACGAAAGTGATGGTAAGCGGATGATCGCGGAAGCGCCGGTAACTTTGGAGTTCGATGCGATCGACGACGTCGTTCGCGACATTGCCGACGGCAAACTCGTGATCGTGACCGATGACGCCGATCGCGAGAACGAGGGCGACCTCGTCATGGCCGCCGAAAAAGCGACGCCGAAAACGATCAACTTCATGGCGATGCATGGGCGCGGATTGATCTGCGTGCCCATATCGAATGACCGGGCCGAGCAACTCGGACTGCAACGCATGGTCGCCCAGAACCGCGAAATGTACCGGACGGACTTCACCGTGTCGGTGGACGCGTCGCGCGGTGTGACGACCGGCATCAGCGCACATGATCGCGCCGCGACCATCAAAACAATCGCGAATCCCAAATCCACTCCGGACGATCTCGTGCAACCGGGACATGTCTTTCCGCTGCGCGCAAAGGATGGCGGCGTCCTGCGCCGCGCCGGCCATACAGAAGCGGCCGTGGATCTCGCGCGCATGGCCGGGCTCCAACCCGCCGGCGTGCTCTGCGAAATCCTGCACGATGACGGAACGATGGCGCGGCTTCCGGAGCTGATGGAATTCCGCGCGAAACACGGCCTACGCATCTGCACAATCCAGAGCCTGATCGCGCACCGGCGGCTGAAAGAGAAATTGGTGGAGGCCGAGCAGATCGTGAAATTGCCGACCGATTACGGCGACTTCGATCTTCACCTTTATCGCTCGACCCTTGATGGCGCCCATCATCTTGCGCTCGTCAAAGGCGAGATCTCAAAAACTCATCCGACCCTGGTGCGGGTGCATAGCGAGTGTTTGACCGGCGACGTTTTTGGATCGCGCCGGTGCGATTGCGGGAACCAACTGCACGCCGCGCTGCAGCAAATCGCCGACGAGGGAAACGGCGTGCTGGTTTACATGCGCCAGGAAGGGCGCGGCATTGGGCTCGCGGCGAAAATTCATGCCTACAAATTGCAGGAAGAAGGCCTCGACACAGTGGAAGCGAATGCGCGCCTCGGGTTCCCCACTGATCTGCGCGATTACGGGCTCGGCGCGCAAATTCTTTTCGATCTCGGCGTGCGCAAATTTCGTTTCCTCACGAACAATCCGAAGAAGGTCGTGGGCCTCGAGGGTTACGGAATCCAAATGGTCGAACAGGTCCCGATTCGGAGCGCGTCGAATCCTCATAACGCGAAGTACCTCGAGACCAAGCGAACGAAGATGGGCCACACGCTGTGACCCGGTAGATTCCCGATGTCAAAGCTCGCTCCGCCTCGTCCCCGAAGTTCGGGAGGCAAAAAACATTTCGCGATCGTCGCGAGTTTGTTCAACCGGCCTTATGTCCAGGGTCTCGTGGACCATGCGGTCGAGGAACTGCGAGCCTTGGCGCCTTCCGCGAATCTTTCCATTCATCAGGTTCCCGGCGCGTTTGAGATTCCGGTGGTGGTGCGCGAAATCGCTTTGAAGAAACACGCGCACGCGATCCTGGCGCTGGGAGTGATCCTTCAGGGCAAGACGACTCACGCGCAGAACCTCGCGCGTTCCGTGACCGACGCGCTCCAGCAGATCGCGCTCGAGCTTGGCGTGCCCGTGATCAACGCCGTGTTGAGTTTGGAAACGGAAGAGCAGGCGCGGGAGCGCTGCCTTGGCTCGGAGATCAACCGCGGCACCGAGGCCGCGCGCGCGGCTGTGGAAGTTTCCGAAGTCATCGGAAAATTGCGGGCTAAATAATCTTATGGGGAAAAGGCGAATCGCCCGGCAGGCGGCAGTGCAATTTCATTTCTGGCGCGATTTGCATGGCGACGGCGCGCCCGAGAGGATGGACGACTTCTGGGAATTTTGTCCGGCCACTCCCCGCGTCCGCGAGTTCGCACAGCCGCTCATCGACGGCATGATCGCGCACCTGCCGGAAATCGACGACCGCATCCGCAAGTACTGCGACAACTACGAATTCCATCGCATTTCCGCGGTGGATCGAAACGTTTTGCGGCTCGCGATTTTTGAAATGCTTTACCGTGACGACATCCCCCCGGTTGTTTCGATCAACGAAGCGATCGAGTTGGCGAAGACCTTTGGCGGTCCCGATTCCGGCCGGTTCGTGAACGGGATTCTCGATCGGGTGAAAGACGATCTCACGCGGCCTCTGCGCGAAGCCGCGCCCAAACCCGCAGAAGAATAGACAGGATTAACAGGATTTACGGGATTGAAGAACTGCGCAGCCGCGTCTTCCTCTTTCCAATCCTGCTAATCCTGTAAATCCTGTCTGATTTTTCACGCTGAATGAACTTCCTTAAATCACTCGTCCAAAAATTTGCCGGCAAACCGGTGGATTGGGATGAACTCGAGGAACTGCTCATCCGCGCCGATCTCGGGGTGCCGATGACTTTGCGAATCATCACAGCGCTTCAGGAGCGCGCGCAACGAAGCAGCATCACCGCGGCGGACATCGCGGAAGTTGCGCGGGAGGAAATCGCTCGAGTCCTGCCGATCGCGCCGCTGCCGATCACGCCGTTGCCGGCGAAACCAAAAGTCCTCCTCATCGTCGGTGTCAACGGCACCGGCAAAACCACCTCGACCGCCAAGCTCGCGCATTATTTCAAACGCTACCGGCATAGCGTCCTGCTCGTCGCCGCGGACACATTCCGCGCCGCGGCCATCGAGCAGCTCGGGATTTGGGCGGAACGCCTCGGCGTGGAGATGATCCGCGGGCAATACAATGCCGATCCCGCCTCGCTTTGCTACGAAGCCTACGACGCCGCCGATCGCCGGAATATCGAATTCCTGATTTGCGACACCGCCGGGCGCCTTCACACCAAGAGCAATTTGATGGCGGAACTGAGCAAAGTGAAACGCAGCCTCGCGAAGCAGGACGAGAAGGCGCCGCATGAAACCTTGCTCGTGGTGGACGCGACGACCGGCAGCAACGCGCTGGCGCAGGCGCGCGAGTTCCATCAATCCGTCGGGCTGACGGGATTGATCGTGACGAAGCTCGATGGCAGCGGCAAAGGTGGGATCGTGATCGCGATCCAGGATGAGCTCGGGCTCCCGACGCGATTCATCGGCACCGGCGAGAAGCTCGAAGACCTCGCGCTCTTCGACGCGCGGGAATTTATCGCGAAGATGATCTGAGAATCGCTTCTCAGCGAGTCAGTTAAGGCGCGACTGGAGCGCCTGCCGACAATTGAAAAAATGCGAGGCAGACGAAGATGGCAGCAGCGACGCAGATCAGGTCAACGATGAGCATGGTGCTCAGGGCATATCGCGTGTGCTTGATCTTCACGCTCCCGAAGTAAACGGCAATAACATAGAAGGTGGTCTCGGCTGCGCATTGGAAGACGCAGGCGAGCCGGCCAGTAAAGGAGTCCGCGCCGTATGTCCCCATGGCGTCGAGGAGGAATCCGCGACTGCCGGCTGAGCTAAACGGCCGAAGAATCGCGATGGGCAGCGCATTCACGATTTGTTCGTTCACGTGGAAGGCGCGAAAGATCCACGCCAGCCCGGCCGCGAACATTTCGAACAATCCGCTATTTCGAAAAAGAGAGATCGCGACCAGCATACCGAGAATATAAGGGAAGATAATGCGCCCGACCGTGAGGCCGTTGTAGGCGCCTTCGACGAACGAATTGAAAATAGTGGTGCCTTTGGCGGCGAATTCTTTCTCACGCCACAAGCTATAACCAAGAATCGCCAGGATAAGACCGAGCAATACGCTGTTGGAGAGATTACCGGTGAAATGGCTTTTACTGATGAGATCGAGCCGCGTGATGTAAATAAGCAATGCCGCGATAACGCCAACGATGCCGCCGATGGCAACGACAATGGTGGCGTTAAACAAATTGATCCGCTGGCGAATGCCGACGAGGACGAGCGCTGCGACCGTGCCGATGAATGAGGTAATGATGCAAGGCAGCATCACGTCCGCCGGGTTGACGGCGTGTTGCGCCGCGCGATAACTGATGATCGACGTCGGGATAAGCGTAAGCCCGGCCGCGTGCAAACACAGAAACATGATCTGCGGGTTGCTCGCGCGGTCCTTGTCCTTGTTCAGCTCTTGCAGACTCTCCATCGCCTTTAAGCCGAACGGTGTCGCCGCGCTGTCGAGGCCGAGAAAATTCGCCGCGAAATTCAATGTCATATACGAAATCGACGGGTGGCCGCGCGGCACTTCGGGAAACACACGAACGAAAATCGGACTGAGAAGCTTCGCGACGCGTTCCGAAGCGCCGCTGTCGATCAGCAATTGCAGGATGCCGCTGAAGAACGCCAGGTAAGCGATCAGCGGCAGGAGCAGATCGAGAATGGTATTTTTGCACGTCGGCAAAATTCCGTCCGCGGCTTGTTTGCCGGAGTAAACCTTCACTACGCCGTTGTCGATCTTGTATTGTTCGCCGCCGATCGTGACCGAATGGTCGGACGCGCTCTGCAAGCCGCTCCGCAATTCCGGCGACGCTTGGTCGAGGTAAAACTCCCGTTGCAGCAGCGGCTCGTCCTTCTTGCCATTCACGGCAAATTCGATGGCGTAGAATCGGCCGCTAAAAAGCAGGACGAGGAGATAGGTGATCGAAGCGAGGAAGAGAACGACCCAAAATCTGCTTAACGCCATTTTAGCTAGCTGGCAGATTGAAACGCATGACCGAACCACTTAAAGCACCAGCCTCATGCGCAGCAAGCCCGAACTGCGCGCCGGTGCAGTGGCGTCCCGGTCGGTCTGCTCGTCTTCCGCCGTTACATTCGCGTCCCCGAGGCCGGCCGGTAGGATGGGACTAGCGATCGACATTAATCGTTCTACTCTTCTTTCTTCATGACCAGGATCGAACATCCATCGTCCCTCGCTTCACGACTGACTCTCGGGCTTGGGCTCCTCGCCGCTATTGGCCTTGGCATCGGTGTATTTTTCTGGAGCCAAAGTCACGAAAAGAAAATGCTCGAGCGAACGCATCCTACCGAACTGCCGGTCCCTTCGGACGCTCAACTCCGGCGGCAACTGACCCAGGAGCAATACCACGTCACTCGCGAAAACGGGACGGAAACGGCCTTTCGCAATTCCTATTGGGACAATCGACGCCCTGGCATCTATGTGGACATCATCACGAACGAACCGCTCTTCTCGTCGACCGATAAATTCGACGGCGGCATAGGCTGGCCCAGTTTTACGAAACCGATCGCGCCGGAACATATCGTGGAAAGAATCGATCACAGTTTCGGCATGGAGCGCACCGAACTGCGCGCCAAAAAAAGCGATTCGCATCTCGGCCATCTTTTCAATGATGGTCCCCCTCCGACTGGTTTGCGTTACCAGGTTAATTCAGCGGCCCTGCGGTTTATCCCGGCAGAAAAACTCAAGGAAGAAGGCTACGGCGAATTCATTACTCTTTTCCGGCCGAAAACCGAGCCGCCGAAATAGGCTGGCGCCGGTGCAGCCCGTTTCCCGCCCGAGAATAAATGAACGGCCCGTCTCAACGAGAGACAAAAGATTATGACTGATTCTTACCTTCCAAGGAAGCCCGCCGAAAGGTCCACTCTTTTTTTCGCGCTCTTCAGCATCGCGATCGTGGGCCTCGGCTTCGTGTTTTTGACTCGTGCGCAGGAACCGAAAACCGAGGCCGCGAAAACCGTGGCGGAGGCCGAGTTACGCGCCCGGCTTACGCCGTTGCAATACCACGTCACGCGGGAAAGCGGGACCGAGCCGGCGTTCCGCAACGAATATTGGAACAACCATCGCGCCGGGATTTATGTCGACGTTATCAGCGGTGCGCCGCTCTTTAGTTCACTCGACAAATTTGAGAGCGGGACGGGCTGGCCGAGTTTTACCAAGCCGATCCAGCCCGACTCCGTGGTCGAGAAAGTCGATCACTCCCTGGGCGTCCGCGCGGAAATTCGCTCGAAGTCGAGCGACGCGCATCTGGGTCATGTTTTCGACGACGGACCGCCGCCAACAGGAATGCGTTACTGCATGAACTCCGCGGCCCTCCGGTTCGTGCCGGTGGAGAAACTGAAAGAGGAAAACCTCGCTCAGTATCTTCCGCTCTTCGACGCGAAGAAGTAGCGACCGCCTCCCTTCGTCCGGGGCTGCCCGGGCCGACTATTTCGGGATCGCCAAAGATATTTTCGAACTTCGGTGCGGGTTTCTCGTAGTTAGTGGACGAAGGCCTGTTGTACCGGAAATCGGGCTGTCCCCTTGGCCTCGGCTGTTCCCCCCAGCCCCCACAATACAGCATGTGGCTTTTGCTTTTCGCAATTGCTCCACTCCTGGAAAGTCCAGGTGCCGGGTAAACAACCGTTCCGGCGGCGGCATCCTAACAATCCCAACCGCTGTTTTTCAATTGAGGTACGGCGCTCCACTCGTTAAACCGTCGAGGAATGCGGCTCGGTTTCGTTCTGTTTCTTTTTCTGGTTCAAGGCTGCGCCTTCCATCATTCCGTCTCCAAATCGCTCGCCGAAAAGCGCGTCCGCGAAAAAGAGGCGCGTGCGGCGGCCCTCGAATGGCTGGCGCTGATCGATGCGGCGGATTATCAACAGGCCTACGAATCGGAACCGACGCGACTGCGCGCGGCTGCGACGCAGGAACAATTCGTTCGCTCGATGGAAGGCCGTCGTGCTCCTTTCGGGAAAGTCCTTTCCCGTTCGTTTATCGGGGCGGCGTTCACGCGCAAACTCACCGGCTCGCCCGACGGCCAATACGAGAGCATCCTTTTCCGAACTTCGTTCGAGAACAAAAAGCTCGCGGCCGAGCGCGTGATCCTGAGCTGCGAATCAAAGCAATGGCGGGTGGTGGATTATCGAGTTTACTGAGGCAGCGGCAAAAATCCGAAAGCGGAACCAACCAGGCATGGTCCAACTACCACGGGAATTCAAAAAAGAGGCCCCAACCTGGGTCACCTATGTGTTCGGGTGCCTATTCGGAGGAGCAGGTCTCGCCATCCTCGCCATTGGAATTGTTGCGCTTCTTTTGCGCGCGGAGCCTAAATTCGTGCAAGCCCCGCTGGGAATGGGTGCTTTGTTTTTGTGCATCGGAATCGGGGCGCCAATCTACATGCGCCGGTTTTACACAAGCCTGCTCATTAACTGCACGCCGGCCGGTTTCTCTGTGACGAGCCAGAACAAACGCAGCGGCCGGCGTCATGAAACATATCGATGGGACGAAGTGACTAGCACCAGTTATGAAGAGAGCGGCAGGGACGATATCGAGAGCAGATCGATCCACTTCGCCTTCTCGGTCGAGACGGCGGGTGGTCGCGCTTTCAAGAGTGGCCAATTCATGCACCCGTTCGACGAATTGATCACTGTCTTCAATGAGCAGACACCTCAACTGCCTTATGTCTGGGTGCGCCCGACCCCAAATTCTTCATACGAGAAAACTCCACGACTCTCGCACACGGTCTTGCCACCGCCCCCACCGCCGGGTCCGACCTCACGTCCTCCACCGCTTCCGCCTCCAAATTAGCTCGCGGCAGGGCGAGACGCTCTTTCGGGTTGCGGGGCGGTGCTCGCAAGATAAAATCTGTGGGTTGATCAAACCAAAACTCAAAACAACTATGACGCTTCAAACTCGAATCACTAAGGCACTCCTCCTCGGATGCGCTCTCCTGCTCATCACCTTCGTTCCGCGCATCGCACTGAGCGCCGAAGAATATTCCTTCAAAGTCAAAAACACGACGAAGGAGTTGATCACTAAAATCCTCGTTTCCGAGGATGGAAAAGAATATGGCTTCTTCGATATCGGAAAGGGTATCAAACCCGGAGAAACCATGACGCTGGTCTGGGATAAATCCACCAACAGCGGCTCCTGCCACCAGTGGTTCAAGGCTGTGTGGGAAAGCGGCGAAGAGGGCAAACCGGTAAGATTCGACTTTTGCGAGAAGGACCTTCAACTCGAATTTTGACGTTGGCTTTTTAGGCCTGAGCGGGAATCGCCCGCTTTGCGATTACACGAAATGCGGCAGAGTGATACCACGCTCTGCCGTTTTTCTTTGAGTATGCGACTTCCTTCCCTTGCCTGGTCTGCCGGCTTCGCGCCGATCGTCATGGCGGCCGCCAGCGGCGTTTTCGCCGCCGAACCGGAGTCGGCCGACCTGCGTTACTTTCGTGAGCTGGTCGAGACCCGCAATTATTCGTTAGGCCAGCCGGTCAAACCCGAGCTCACGCCGGATGGGAAAGCAGTCGTCTTTCTCCGCGGCGGCGCGCGGGATCCAGTTCTGCGCCTTTACGAATTCACGATCGCCGACGGCAAGCTGCGCGAAATCCTCGCGCCAGAAAAATTGCTCCAGGGCGCCGAAGAGAAATTGACCGCGGAAGAGAAGAGCCGCCGGGAGCGCGCACGGCAAAGCCTGAAAGGCTTCACGAGCTTTCAGCTCTCGAAGGATGGCAGCAAGATCCTCGTCGCACTTTCCAGCAAGCTTTACGTCGTCGCGCGGGCGGATGGCGCCGTCACCGAACTGCCGGGCCAGAACTGGATCGATCCTCATTTTTCCCCGGACGGAAGCGCCGTCGCGGCGGTGAGCGGGGGAGAACTGCACCTCATCAATCTGGAAACAAAGGCGGACAGCGCGATTACCTCCGGCGCCAGCGAAACGATCCAACACGGCACCGCTGAGTTCGTCGCCCAGGAAGAAATGGACCGGCACGAAGGCTTCTGGTGGTCGCCCGATTCGCAGTTCATCGCTTACCAGGAAACCGACAACAGCGGCGTCGAGACAAGATACATCGGCGATCCGCTTCATCCGGAGAACCCGCCCGCGAAAAACTTTTATCCGCGCGCCGGGACCCGGAACGCCAAAGTGCGGCTCGGCATTGTCGCGCGAGCGGGCGGCGAAACGCGCTGGGTCGAATGGAACCGCGAAAAATACCCCTACCTCACGCGCGTGGTCTGGAAGAAAGCTGCCGCGCCCTTATGCATCCTGGTCCAGAATCGTGCCCAGCAGGAAGAAGTGCTTCTCGCAGTCGATCCGAAAACTGGCGCCACCCGCGAGGTGCTGCAGGAAAAGGACGCGGCCTGGTTGAATCTTGTCACCAAACCGATGCCGCTCTGGTTGAAGGACGGCCGCCACTTTCTTTGGATGACTGAGCGCAACGGCACGTGGCAGGTCGAATTACATTCGGCCGATGGCCCGCTCGTCCGCGCAATCACGCCGGTTAAGTTTCAGTTGGACGAACTCATCGATGTCAACGACGCCGATCGCTCGATCGTTGTCAGCGGTGGGCCGGACCCGCGCGAGCGGCATCTGTTTCGGTTCGCTCTCGAGAAGGACGAAGAGCCGCGCCAGCTCACCCGCGAGCCTGGCCGTCACGACGCCGTCTTCGGCGAAACGAAGGACCAGTTTCTTCACCGCTTCGATCTGATGGACGGGCGAGCCGGTTGGGAAGTCGCTCGTATGTCCGACGCCCTCAAGATCGCCGCGCTTCCTTCGGTCGCCGAGCGGCCTTCGTCGCTACCGAAAGTGGAGCTGCTTCGAACCGAAGGCGCGCGGCCGATGGATGCTGCGATTGTTCGGCCCCGCGATTTCAAGAAGGGCAACCGCTACCCGGTGATTCTCGATGTTTACGCCGGCCCGCACTCCAAACAGGTCACCGCCTGGCCCGCCCGTTACATGATCGACCAATGGATGGCGGATCGCGGCTACATCGTGGTGGCAATCGACGGACGCGGCACGCCCGGGCACGGCCGCGATTGGGAGCGCGCGATCCGCGGCAATCTCATCAAGGTCGCGCTGGAAGATCAGATCGCCGGTCTCGAAGCCCTGGCGAAGCGGGAGCCGGCCATGGATCTCAAGCGTGTCGGCGCCGTGGGATGGTCTTTTGGCGGATACTTTTCGGCGATGGCCGCGATGCAGAAACCGGACATCTTTCGCTGCGCGGTTGTCGGAGCACCGGTCGTCACTTGGGAGAATTACGATACCTTTTACACCGAGCGTTACCTCGGTTTGCCGTCGGAAAACCCGGACGGATATCGCGACAGCAATGTCCTGACCTACGCGAAGGACCTTCGGCGCCCCATTCTCCTTATCCACGGATTGACCGACGATAACGTTTACGCGCAGCATTCCATGCAGCTCGCCGATGCGTTGTTCAACGCCGGCAAGACCTTCAATTTTCTGCCGTTGCTCGGAACCCACATGGTCAGCGAACCCGTGCTGCGCTTGCGCCGGCAAACCCGGATCATGGAATTCTTCGACGCGGAATTGAAACCGCGAACGAAGTAACCGCTGCGATTCCCTGGCGGGATGGTGTCACCATCCACGTCGGGGAGTTTCGCCTTGTGACAGCAAATGCCGGGCGTTAGTTTGCGCCTGATGGCCCCCGGTTTGGAAACTCTTCCCCCGCAACGCAACCCTGATAGATGGAAGAACCTTGCCTTTAAATGCGGAGTTTTCCCATCTAATTCTCGTTAGGCCTTACACTCGACAACAGCAACCTCAAACAGAAAAAACATCCTATGAAAGATATTTGGAAAGCCCTCGTGATCGCATTCTTGCTTTTTATCATACCCCTCATCTGGAACGCGGTCACCCAAGGCGGCCTCATTCGCGTACTCGGCGGCGTCACCCGAGAAGAATTGAATGGAGCAGTAATAGCCTTGAAGGCTCGCGGCACCGACAAAGGTTTGGCCATGTCGCCTACGACGCCAAATGTCTACGGAGATCCAAGCAACCCTCGGCTCTCAAACCAACAATGGGAACTCTACATCCTGAAGTGACGTCAAGGCCTAATCAGGCGATGCAGCGAACCGCTGGCCGCCTCGCGTTTCTCACTTTTTGATGACTCCCACCTTCAACCGGCGGCGATACTCGCTCTCGCCAGCGGTCGCTGATCTTAGGTCTCGTTAGACCTCTATCGCACCTTCCATGAGATCGAGGGATGAGTGGTTTTTCCAAGACGATATTGAACGCCGATTTATCGAGTTCCCAAATTGGGACGCCGATCTCGTTCCGATTTTCGAGAAGCAAGACTCTTATATTGAGTCGTTCTATTCGTTTTGTTTGCCCGTTCCACACGCTCAACTCAAGACCACGTTCCAAGAGACTTTGTGGGACTACGATTATGCCTCTTCCCGCGCAAGACTATTTCCGCCCAGATCGAAGCACTTCCTCGGTCGTGCTGTACGCAACAGAGCGAAGGGCATCAAACTGCGCTGGCTTGGTTCCCAGCGTTTTTATGTCGATCCAGCGACAAACCATGCGGTTGCTCGCCAAGAGCAACACGAGGAAGCTGGGTACCGTTTCAAGCGTATTTGGCTTAGTCGCGTGGTTCTCGCTCGCTTTCTCGCCGAGACAAGGCAGGTCCTATTGTGGTTGGTAGCCTCGCATCGACGCACGGAGCGCCCACTCGACGAGTTGGGGGTCACTCCTTATGAAGAGGCGATTCAGCGCGACCAGTGCACCTATGTTCGAGCCGTCAACGCAATCACGCCGGAAGGCAAGCATCACCTTCCCCGAATCGAGTCGTGCAGCCGAGTGGTCGGCAAGCGCCGCGTACATGAAATCGACGCTCAGGTCTAACCAGCCGATGGAGCAAAGGGCCACCCGCCGCGCGTTGACTTTCTCCACGGCTAAATCATTTCCACTTCGGCGACGCACGCTGACGGTGGCCCTCGCTGATCTTGTCTCTCGTTAGAGGCTTAAGCGCGTCACGATCTTGGCCTGCGTAGCAGCTGTCGCTGGAGCCGGGGTAGCGCCAGCTACTTCTGCCGCATGATTTTCTGCACAGCCGATACGGTCCCATCCGTGAAGGTGACCTGTACAGAAGCGAACTGAGTTGCTTCCGGGACGTAGATAAAAGGTAGTTCCTGTCCCTGAATGGACATCGGTTTGTAGATCTGATCCACCTTGTCGCTGTTCAAGGAATAGCGGACCTCTTTTATCGCGTCTTTGTAGGAGGTGAGATGCGTGAAATAGAGCAGGACCTTGCCGTCGTAGTCGCGAAACGAAAGCCATGAACCCGCGGTCATGTTGAGGATCATCTTCGTCTGGGCGATTTGCTCGCCCTGCGTGGAAAACTTCAACGTGTAAGGCCCGTTGGTCTTGTCATTCTTGTCGACGTACTTCGCCTCCACCGTGTGCTCACCCGGTGGAAGATTCGGAAGCGGCACATAGGTTTGGATCATGGGCAGGCCGGTCTGCGCGTTCTTCATCGGCAGATGACCGGTCGATGCGAAATCCCCTTTGCCATCAAGCTTGTAGAAAAGCTCTTTCGCCTTGAAATCCGTCAGGGTGAAAACAATCGCCCAGCCGCTATTCGAGGATTGGGCCATGAGGGTGATCGGATTCTCGAGAACTTTGTCGGGTGTGCTGGTCAGGCTGGCCCAACGAGTTTCGCCCGTCTCGATCCATCTCTGCGCTTCCTTTTTGTCGATGAAGAACTTCTCGAATTTTCCCTTGGCATGCGCGGCCCGGAACTTTTCCAGCCATTCCTTTTCGGCGCGCTTGTCCGCCAGGGTTTGATCACCTTTCCGCGCCTCGGAAAACTCCTGGCTGATGAGCCACGGCAGTGGACCGAAACCGGGATTCTTTTCGGCAAGCGCCGTCAGTTTCGCAATCCGCGCGTCGCCATCTTCGAGGAGGGCCATCGCGGTCTGGTAAGAAACGGTCGGCGGCTTGAGCTTGTCGCCCAGATAGCGCATCGCCTCGATCGCGCCCGCCTTGCCCTCGGCCGACTTCAACATGGCCAGATAACTCAGCCACGGATCGATCGCCTCGAGATTGGAAAAAAGATAATCGGAGTATTCCTTCCGCGCGGCCGAGAAGTTGCCGCCCAGCTCGTGGATCCGCGCATTGTGATAATGCTCTTCCGGCGTTTTCGCGTTCTGGATGACGCCGCCGTTCGAAGAGAGCGCTTCGAACCGATCCGCGATCTTCTCGAGCGTTGCCTGGCTCTTGTCCATCTTGGTTGCCATTCTGCCCTGGCCTCCCACCAGCCAGATGGTCAGAATCGCAATGAAGGCCAGCGCCGCTGCTACTCCCCAGGCCCATCGTTTCGCGCCGCGACGCAGCTGAGTGAGGTCATCGCGAAGCTTGAGGACTCCCGCTTCCAACGCCTCTCGCGTGGCCAGCGGATGAAACAGGTGGGTATCGACTTTCAGGATGTTTCGATAGGCAGCTTGGAGATGCTGGATTTCTTCCGGCTCCGGTTCGTGGGGATCGATCGGAAAGCTTTTGTCCATGAAAAGGTACCAGACCTTTATCCCCTTCTTCCGAGCGTAGAGCGCTTCGTATTGCGTGTAGCTTACGCGGCCGAACTCGGGATCAGGAGTGGGTGGCTCCGCGCCGTAGCATTGGCCGACGAGCTGGACGACGCCTTTGCATTGATCGATCTGCGTGCGCAACATCTGTCGGAGATCGCCAGTTTCGGTTCCGAAAATGTCCTGCCAGACCGGCTCGTAACCGAGGAAGGTCAGAGTGTTGGCGACAAGTTGCCGCGCGCTGCGCAATTCCTTGCTAACGGCGGAGATGAAAATGGTTGGGCGCGGCGACATGGCGGGATGAAGAAAGCTCCAAATCCCAAAATCCAAGCTCCAAGTAAATCCCAAACTTCAAAGAATGCCTTGCCGGGCGCAGCTTTGATTATTGCTATTTGGAATTTCCTTGGGATTTGGGTTCTGGGATTTGGGATTTCCGCGGCAGCGTGAGCCGCGGAAGCGCTGCTTCGATGCTCGCGCGTTCGGGTTCGAGCCACGGCGGAAGCACGAGCGATTCGTCAGACCGGCTAACCGGAAGCTCCAAATCCCAAAACCCAAATCCCAAGCAAATCCTAAAAAGACGAAAATCTTAAATTCCAAAGCGAACCGGACGGGCACTCCCCTTTGGTCATTGTGACTTGGAGTTTCCTTGGGATTTGGGATTTCCGCGGCAGCGTCAGCCGCGGAAGCGCTGCTTCGATTTCGGCGCGCTTTGGTTCAAGCCACGGCGGCAGCACCAGCGTTTCGTCGGGATGCGCGCGGTCTTCATCGACATTTAGTCTTGACGCGTGCCTCCGCCTCGCATCAGCATTCCGTCGGGTCAAGTTCGTTAGGGCGTCTCCAGCAAGGCACCTCACCCTCTTTCCCGCGGGGAAATCGCGAACAACGGATAGTTCGTAAGACTGAGGTTTTGGCTTTGAGGATCGCGCTAAATTTTTGGGGTTCGCGTCTGTGTATCACGCGCAAAACAGATAAGGGCCTCTCACCTGCACAGGAAACTCATGTCTGATGAAACACACGACACTTCTCGACTCGAGAATATCAGGACCACCTACAATCAACTTTGTGAGAGCTATCGAGCGATCGATGATTTTCGCACGAAATTGCTGGCGTTTCTTCCACTGGCGAGCGGGGCTGGAATATTTTTGCTTATTGCGAAACCCGGGGGACCTGCCGCTGAACTGCTCAGGCCGATTGGTGCGTTCGGATTCCTCACCGCGCTAGGGCTCTACATTTTTGAGATCTATGGAATTCGGAAATGCACTCATCTTATTGTCGTCGGCGAATATCTTGAGGAGCAACTGGGAATTGGAGGCCAGTTCAAAAATCGGCCCACTGGAATAGAGGGGGTTGGCGTAATACCGAAGAGTATTGCTCCCGATATCAGTGAGCCTTTCGCCTCCGGCATCATCTACCCCGCAGTTCTCGGAGCGTGGGCCTTTGTGGCTTTGTACAAGCCGGGTCGTAGCGCCCCAGCCGGATTTCTAGGAGTCGCGGTCTTTGTTGTTGGTCTTTTTGCCTCAGTTAAGTTCAGTCGCTGGCTGAGAAAGAAGGACGCCCTGGAAAAGGCGGATGACTTGAGGAACAGGGCCCATCAAGCCACCTCGCCCGCTGTCAATTTGTCTAATCAATAAACTTCGAATCCCAGAAATTCTTTATCGGCCTCACAAGGCGCAAAAGAGCCCTCATTTGCCGGTTCGACCATTTACCCAACTGGCATGTGTTTTTTGTTAGGCTTGAATTGGGTCGGTGCGACGAATTTTGGTAAGGCGGCCTCAATCGCCGCGCGATTCGGTTCTAGCCACGGCGGCAGCACGAGCGTTTCGCCAAGATGCGCGCGGTCTTCATCGACAGCGAAACCTGGGCCATCGGTGGCCAGTTCAAAAAGAACGCCGCCTGGTTCGAGGAAATAAACGGACTTGAACCAGAAGCGATCGATCACCGGTGTCGGGCGCGCGCCTTTCTCCGCGACGCGCTCGCGCACTTCGAGCTGATGGGCTTCGTCGTCCACCCGCCAGGCGAGATGATGAATGCTGCCGGTGCCCCACGCGCCGCGGCCGGCGGTCGGCATTTCGCGGAGGTCGATGTATGCGCCAGAGCGACTTTGCGTCCGGCCTGAGGGCAGGCCAGCTCCATTAATCCCGTAGCGATGCCAGCCGTTTTCGGTGGCGAGATGAGTGAAACCCATCGCATCGACAAGGAATGAACTGGTGCGAACAAGATCGCGCTCGACGAGTCGCGCACTCTCCAGCCCTCGAATCTGATGTTCGACCGGAATAGGACTTCGGTCCCAGGGAGTGAAGGGCCGGCCTAACGAATCTTCGCTTTCGACCAATGCTACTCGCAGCCCGTGTGGATCGCGAAAGGGCAATGTCGGCTGGCCGAAGCGCGACTCCAGCGGCGCTGGCGTGGTTCCACGTTGGTCTAATCGGCTGCGCCAAAAATCAATGCTGCCCGGCGGCACGGCAAACGAGACTTCGCTACTTAGGCCGTAGCCTTCGCGGCTCGGCGCCATTTGCGCCCACGGAAAAAATGTCAGGTCGGTTCCGGGATGGCCTTCCGCGTCCGCGTAAAACAGGTGATAAGTGCCGGGATCATCCTGGTTCACGCTCTTCTTCACCAGCCGCATGCCGAGAACGCCTGCGTAGAAATCGAGATTCTCCTGCGCCGGCCCGGCAATGGCCGTGACATGATGAAGTCCTCTGACCGTTTGCATCGCGCTTGATCATCGCGCGTCGGCCGCACGAGCGCTATTGCAAATGATAAGCTTCGACGAGGCCGACGCCGCGCGGGCCGCTGACGCCGCTGACAACTGCGGTGTAGGAACCCGGGGTTAGATCGATCAGGATCGCGGATTCAAGATCATTGCTCGGCGCGAGACCCGTCGCGGCAATGAAGCCCTGCTGCGATTTCCTCCAATCGTTGTTCCCACCGATCTTGTTTCCATTTGCGTTGAAGATGTCGATCTGCGGATCGCTCATCGGATTCGTGATGCCGTTAGCGGCCAACGACGGCCCGAGAGCGCGAAACACGATTCGTCCGGAATCCGGTCCGGTAACGATCATGCCGCCGATCATGACGTTCTGTCCCGCGCCGACCAAACCGCGCGTGCTGATGTTCGCGAGCTTCGATGAAGGCGACTGCTGCAAATCGTAAACCTCCAAAAGACCGATCCCGGGCGAACCGTCTTTGCTCTGCAAAACTGCGGTGTAAGCGCCTGGCCCAAGCGTTGTCAAAAGCGCCGACTCGAAATTGTTCGTCGGCGCAAACCCAGCGTCGAGCAACGCCTGGGCCTGCGTTTCCTGCCAGTCGTCATTCCGCAGCAACAAGGCGCCATCTGCGCCATGGAGTTCCAGAACTGGATCCGTCAGCGGGCCTTGGACGCCGGCGCCCGTGAGCGAGGGCCCGAGTCCACGCACGACCACCTGCTTAGCCGCATTTCCGACAACGATGAAACCGGCGATCGCAACGTTGTTGGCTGTTCCGACCTGAACACGCGTCGAGATATTCGCGAGCGCATCGTGGCCCGTCACGCGGACGACCACAGCGTCATAGGCCACCGCGTGCACGGCATCGTCGGCGCTGAAAACGAAAGTGTAAGTGCCCAGTGTATTGATCGTCGCGGTCGTGCTCGCTTGATTTGAATTCGCGAGTGCGACACCAACCGGGCCGGAATAAATCCTCCAAAGCAGCGCGGCTTTTCCAGAAGGATCATTGACGGCGGCGGTGAGCGAAATGGTTGCGGGCGCTTCGAGAAATTGGTCTGGTCCTGCATCGACCGCCGGTGCGCCGGGCGAGCGCGGGCCTTCCGCCGGGCCGGTTGTTTGAATCACTTCAAAATTGCTGATGGCAATGGTCGAGAGATGATCGAACGCGTTCGCGGCGAAGCGGTCATCGGGACAAACCGATACCGAGAAGAACCCGCCATTATCCGCCACAAGTGCTCCGTATTTTTTCAAAGCACGGAGAACGGCTTTTTCCTCGATCGTCCAGCTATCGGGAATGACGAAGCTCGATTTGAGGCGCACGCGCTGGCCCATCGCCGGATAGTTGATCGAGGTCGCCGGAATCGAAGACGCGTAGTGCGTGGCCGGATAAATATATTCGCGCCGCGACTTCGCGACGACGATCCGCAGCGCGTGTTCGACCATCCCGCGCTGACATTCATCGTAGCGAACGAGCGCGGGAAACATCGGCAGGCCCGCCGCGTCCCCGGAAGTCCAGCCGGCGGGACGAAGCGTATTTAAGTTGAGATTGAACTTCGCGCCGTTCGACGCCTGCCAGCCCGTGCTCGTCAATTTCGTCAGCCACGTTTCCCAGATCGAGCCGGCGCCCGGCGCGACCGCGATCGCGTGGCGGTCGCCGCCGGTGTTGTTCACGTCCTGCTGCCATTGCTGCAACGTCAGGTTGCCGGTCCCGCGCGGCCACAATTCGACCGGGAGATTCGTCGGGAACGGATATCTGCCGTTCGGAAAGGTCCCGCCATCGAGATCGGATTCATCGGGATAATTGAAAAACGGAACCGTGACCCGCGGCTGATTGTCCGGCACGAACACGTAATTCATTTCGTAAAACGGGCGAAGCGTGCGCCGACTCGCGCTCAGGTCGCTGATGATCTGGGCGATCATCGCGTCGGAGTTTGCCAGAAGTGGGCGTCGCGAGACATCTTCGTTCCACGCGTTATCGCGCGGCATGATCTGCATCGCGGAAACGATCGCATCGGCCGCCGCGGTATTGAACAAAGTCGGGGTCGTGACGACCGGCGCCGGTCCCAGGATGCGGCCTTCTTGATTGATGCGTTCCGCGCTGGCGATTACAGCGAGAGCAAAATAATAACTAAGCAAGAGAACGAAACGTCGCGAGTTCATCGCTGTAAAAGGCAGCAGTAATTAAGCCGCATTTTGCTGGGTCCGCGTCAAGGAGCGGCGCTTTCCAAACCGCCGGCCCTCGTTCCCGAGCTCCAGCTTGGGAACGCACTGATCCCTGAAGCTGCGCTTCATTCTCGGCGTCAGCAGTCAGTTGCTGCGCGCCACCGAAGCCCAAGCTTCGCCGATACAAACGCGTCCCCAAGCTGGAGCTTGGGAACGAGGGCGGGGGCCGGCGGGCTGGAGACCGCCGCTCCTTGAAAAGGGAATTGCCCGCTAGAGCCAGCGTCTCTTCTTGAAATAGACGATTTGGAAGACGGCGACGGCCAGCATCAGAACCCAGCAGCCGATGTAGCCGTAGGGATGAAAGAGCTCGGGCATGTTCCATGGAAGTTTTTTGCCATCTACTTCCCTCTGGAAATTCATCCCGTAAACTCCGGCGATAAAGGTCAGGGGTATGAAGATGGAAGTAACAACTGTCAGAACTCGCATAATCTCGTTCGTCCGGATGCCCACGGCGGAGAGATACAATTCCATCAGCCCCGACAAGACATCGCGATAGCTCTCGACCAGATCCATCAACTGGACGGTGTGATCGTAGCAATCGCGCAGATAAACTTTTGTCCCCTTCGTCACCAGCCCGCTCTCTTCGTGGATGAGAAAATTAACCAAATCCCGGACCGGCCAGATGAAGCGCCTGATATGGGTTAGCGCCCGCTTATGCCCGTGAAGATCGCCGACCGGACTCGTCGAAGGAAGCTCAACGAGATTGTCTTCGATCAAGTCGATCTTCGCTCCGACGCTTTCGAGGACGGGGTAATAATGATCGACGATCGAATCGAGGAGCGCATAAGCGAGATAGTCGGCTCCCATTTTTCGGATGGTGCCATTGGCCGCTCGAATGCGGGCGCGCACCGGCTCAAAAACATCGAACTCCGCTTCTTCCTGGAGCGTGATCAGAAAATTCTTTCCCAAAAACATGCTGACCTGTTCGCCGCACATCGCTTTTCCGCGATCCAGATAGAGCATGTGCGCGACGATGAATAAGTAACCCTCGTACTGCTCGACCTTCGGGCGCTGGCCGGTATCGAGAACGTCTTCGAGCGCGAGGGGATGCAAGTTGAAGCGGGATCCGAGCGCGCGCAGAATATTGATGTCGCCCAGGCCGTCGATGTTGATCCAGGTCACGCGCTGGTTGTCGAGATGCGGCAGCAACTCCTCCTTCTCGGCGATGACGCGTTCCTCGATGTGGCCGCGATCGTATTCGATCAGGGTGACAACCGGCGCGCGCGCAATCTTCTGTTCGCGCGGTCGCAACGTTCCCGGAGATTCGCCCGGAATTGGATTACGTGTTCTGAACATGAATCAGGGAAACGGCTGGGCCGCCACCGCAGCGAGCACCAAGTTTTTCCGGCGGCGCAATTCCATCACCCACAAGCCGATGATGGTCAGGACGTCGCTGATGAGATGCG
Organism: Verrucomicrobiota bacterium; assembly: GCA_039649045.1. GTDB lineage: Bacteria > Verrucomicrobiota > Verrucomicrobiia > Chthoniobacterales > UBA10450 > AV80. The sequence continues at coordinate 39,825 of JBBWZL010000017.1, forward strand.
TCATTTGGGTGGAGCTGAGCGACGCGGGATTGAGCGTCGGTTCAAGAAGATCGCGAACGGGTTTGATCTCCGCCGCAGTCGAGCCCGCATCGAATTGCTTAATCGCCGCCAGGGTGGCGTGGCGCTGCGTGGCCGTGGCTTTGATTGCATCCAAGTTCTCGTAAGCAAACAACCCGAACAGGATCGAGACGATCAGGGTGGTGAGCGCGGCCGGCTGTTTGCGCAATGAGGAGAACGCAAGCAAACCGCCGACGATGACAACGTAAAGCGTCCAATAATTCTGCAGCGCGGTGGTGCGTTCGAAGTAAAGCTGAATCAGATCGGTGTAGTTCATAAGCGAATTTGATTATGGGGAACCGCTCCATTGAGGCGAGGAGAAACAGCGCGGGCGAACGCGGACAAAGCAGCGACGGCTTCGGGTCGCAGAATTATCGTCGGCCGAACGCGGCGGAGAATGTCGAGCGCTTCCGCGACGGTGCCGGCTTTCCCGGAGTGCAGCAGGTAAGCGCCGGCCGCCGCCCCGGTCCTTGAATATCCGATTTTACAATGAATGAACACGATCCCTCGCTCGGATTCCTGGTCGATGAATTCCGCCATTTCCTGCAATTGATCCAGCCGCGGCGCGGTGAGGTCGAGAATCTGGATGTTCCGATAACGCAGTTTCAGAAAGGGGCGCGCTTCGGAAAACTCCGCGGTCAGATCGAGGACGGCGGTGACGCCAAGGCGCCCGGCCGCAGCGGCCTCGCGATAATTGAGCGTGCTGCCAATCCAGACTTGTGGTGTGACCGCGTCCCAAGCGCGACAGCGCAGGCGATAGTAGAAACGGGAAAGATGCTGGCCTAACAAGCAAGGACCGAGCGCCCACCAGGCCGTCCAAGGCAAGTATCCATCGGTCTTGCGAAAAATTCCCGGACCCAATCCGAAATAGGCCGAAGCCGTGATGCCGAGAGCGATCACCAGCCACAAGAGCAACGTGCCCCAAGGCCACCAGAGGATAACGAACCCGCTCACGATGAGCGCGGTGAACGCGTAATACGCGCCAACTCGACGGTTCGCGATCACCGGCAGACGGCGGGGTGATTCTTGAATGAAGTAGAGGCAGTAGGCGCCGAGCGCAAAGCCGGCGACAACATCCATGACGTGATGCTGATAGGTCAGGACCGCCGAAAGTGCGACCAAGATAAACCAGATATTGGACGCGGCACGCAGGATGCCCCGGGTATGTCGCGCATAGAATTCCGCGAGGATGGTCCGAAAAGCGATGTGCAGCGACGGAAGCAAGTTATAGGGCTGATCCATCCCGCGAAACCAATCGAAGAATGCGCCGAGCCAGCCGGGCGCGTGTGGCCGTTCAAAGGCAAAGCGGAGCGGAAAAAGGAGAAAGCAAATTCCCGCGATGAGGAGTGCGGCGACAATGCGTTTCGTCAACGTCGCGAGCTCCTTTTCGTTGCGGCAGAGGAAAGGCGCCCCGACAAAAAAAAGATCGATCGACATGTACGGAACGATCATGAGCGGAACGAAAGGGATCAGCCGTTCCCACTCGAAGAAGAGCGTGGGGACATGGGCACGCTGCGCTGCGATCCAGTTGCACCCGCCGTAGATGACGAGAAAAAGGATCGAAAGGCCCGCGGATGCAGCGAAAGCTTTCGCGCGCATCAGATCGGTCGCTGCCTAAACGGGCGGTGCGGCCGCATGATGATTTCCATCGAGAGACACGGCGCTTACTCCAGTTCGCCGCGCGACCGAGACGGTGAAGATCCCCCACTCGTCCACTTCCATCGTGGTTTTTTCGAAACCGGCCGTGCGCACGAGTTCATCCATCTCGGCGGTGGTGCGCCGGCGCATGATCCACGGTTCGCCTTCGCGATTGCGCAAAACGCGCGCGATGAATTCAACCTGCGGATGCCACGGCTGGTTCGTGTAAACGAGAAACCCATCCGGCTCGATCGCGTCGGCCAAGCCGCGCAACGAGGTGAGGACGGCGGCGTTGGAAGGAAACAATTCGAACAAGCCCGAGACGATGCCGATGGTCGGACGCGGTTGGATTGAAGCAAGCGACGCCCGATCAAAGGCGTTGCCGGTTACGACAGTGACATTCTGCAAACCAAAGTCGCGAGCGAGCCGCGTCGCAGCGTCGACGTTCTCCTGTTTGTAATCGCGCAACAGCGCCGTAATCGGAATCTCCGGCAGCGCCCGGATGGTCTCGATAACATACCGTCCCCCACCCGCGGCGATATCGACCAACCGCACTGGCCGGCCTTCCGCGTGCGTCTTCTCGATGACGTTTCGCAGCAGTCTCTCGAGATTTTTTTTGCGCTGGCGAATGCCGCGCCAGCCAATGCTGTTCAGGTAACTGTGATCGATGAAGCGGCCCAGCGCCGTCGATCCCTGCGCCTTGTTTTCGTAGACGTAGTCGAGGGTGAGTCCGGAATCGAAGCCACTGCGCCAGCCGAGATCGATTCCTTTGCTGAGGCGCCCGCCCGTCTTCATGCCGGCGCGGACAAGGGCGAACTGCGGACCGCCGCGCAGCTTCAACCGTTCGTATTCCTCCCAGGTATAACCGAACTCATCGGCCTTGAGCAGCGAAGGTGGCGCGGCTGGCGTAGCGAAACGTTCGACGATGAATTCGCGCGCTCGCTCGATCACCTGCGCCCGCTCTTTCTCGTGAAAAATCGCGTGATAGGCCGCCGGAAAAACATACATCCGTTTCACGGACGACGAGAGGCCATTGAAAAATTCGCGCTGCGCTTTGAGACTCACGACCCAGTCGCGGCCGGCGGAAAGCATGAGCGTCGGCACGTTGATCGCGCCGGCGTCGGCGAGCAGGCGGGTGCCGGCGTCGTGCAGATCGATGAGAACGTTCACGGCGATCTGGCGGAAGATGAGCGGATCGGCGTTGTACTGCGCGGCCTGCACCGGATCGTGCGTGAGCATCTTGGCTTTCACGTAGCTCTTCACGTAACCCGGCCCGAGAAATTTTTGTTTGAAACGAAGCGACGGAATGGCGAGCGGGACGTAAAGCCGGACGCGAAACGCGGGCGTGGCCAGAATCATCGCGCGAATAGGCGGCGCGTAATCGTGGACCCATGCCGCGACCGAGACCGCGCCGACGCTGTGCGCGAGCACGATGATGTTTTCCAGTTTGTAGCCGTGGCGCTCGGCGATGTGGCGCACAAATGCGTCCACATCCTTCACCATCGCGCCGAAACTCTCCGCCGAACCGCGCTCCCCGGCGGAGCGGCCGTGGCCTCTCGCGTCCCAGGCGAAAACCGCTACGTCGCTCAGGCCAAGTGTCTCCACCATTTCCGACCAGCGGCCGGAATGTTCGTGGCCGCGATGAAAAAGCAGGAGCGCCTTTTCGGTAGCGCCTTCAGGAATCCAGGCGCGATAGAAAATTTTCGCGCCGTCCCAGCTCGCCATTATTTCTTCGGTGGCTTGCATTACTTTGGCGCCAACTGGTTAACGGCGTCATGAAGTTCCGCGGCGATCGCGCTGCTTGCGCTTTTTTCCGGCAACACAGCCGCGTAATTGCGCGGAGCGCCGATGATGAGGCGGACCTTTCGCGGCCGCGGCAAACGCCGGCCTTTGGGCCACGCCCGAAACGCGCCCTCGAGATAACACGGGAGCACCGGAATGTCCCGACCCGCCACGAGCGCGCCGACGCCGGATTTAAATTCCTGAAGACGCCCCGTGGTCGAGCGAGTGCCTTCTGGGAAAATGATGAGAACGTTGCCGGCATTGGCGAGAAGCTCGCCGCAAATCGCCAGGCTGTGCCGGACGTGCGTCTGGCGCGCGAATGGCAGGGCATTTACCACCACGGTAGCAATCCAGGTGCGCGGGACGCTTTTGAAAAAGTAATCCGCGGCCGCGGCGGGAAACGCCCGATGCAATCTTCGAAGCGGCAGCGCCGAAAGAAGACAAACGGTGTCGAGGTGACTGGAATGATTGGCGACGAGAACGAACGAACGATTACTCCGCAAATGCTCTTCGCCGACGATCTCGAACCGGCAATAAACGCGCAGCAAGCCGCGAATGATCAGGGCGACCAGCGAACGCAGCCCGTAGATGAGCATGTCCGGCTCGCGTGGAAAATTCCGGAGCCGCTCGACCAGCGATTGATCGAGGTCGTGGGCCGGTTCGTATTGCCATTTCTTCATCGCAATTCGTGGTAGTAGCCGGCCATGTGCATGAAGAGCGGCGCGACGTAAATCAAACTATCGATCCGATCGAGAATGCCGCCGTGGCCGGGAATCAAACCTCCCATATCCTTCGTCCCGATGTCACGCTTGATCACGCTGATGGAGAGGTCGCCAAGCTGGCCGCCGATGCCAATGATCAAACCCGTGAGAATCAATTGCCATGGGCCGAATTCCGGAAACGAAAATCGCAGCAGCCACGGCAGAATCATGGAGATAGCGAGCGCGCCCAGAGCGCCCTCCCAGGTTTTCTTTGGACTTATTTCGCTGCGCAACGGATGGCGGCCAAAGAGCCGGCCGAAGGTGAAGGCCGCGACGTCATTCAGCTCGGTCGCGAAAATCACGTAGAGGAGATAGCCGTAGGCGTTCACGGCGTTCGCGAGAAAACCGAGATGCCCGAACATCCAGCCGATGTAAACGAAGCCGACGATGCCTAACGACATGCGTTGCAGTTCGCCGCGCGCGCGATTGCGCAAGATCGGGACGAGGAGAATGAGGGCGATTGCGAAGACAGGCACGGCAACAAAAAAGCCATACCAGCCGGGACCCGGTTCTTCGCCGCGCGGATGCGGCATCAACGACGCGGCGCCGACGGTCACGATCCCGACATAAACAGCGCCGGTCATCCACCAGTCGCGATACAAGCCCGAGGCGCGCGCGAATTCCTTGAAGGCGAAAATCGCGAGAAGCGTAATGCCGATGATGGTGGGAACGCGGCCGGCAAAGATCGCGGCCAGGCCGATCGGCGCGAGCACGAGCCATGAGCGATACGTGCTCCAGATCGATCCGAGTTCTTTCTTCAATCCCCAATGCAGAATGCCGAGCACAATTCCTCCCACGAAAAGGGAGACGAAGATGATGCGCAGATACGCGAGGAAAATCGGATCGTGTAGCGCGTGGTGCGGAGACATCAATGAGGTGCAGACTTTGCGCGCAATGCCGCCATGATTCGCTTTAAGCGAATAGCCATCGTCTGCAGGCAGCCTGCCGCGACAATAAGGCAGACCCAGTCGAGAATCGTCAAGTCTCCGAAGCGCAACGCGCCTTCGTTCCACCAAACGCACCCGAGCGTAATCCAGGCGCCAAGATGTAGCACCACCATGCGCCATGGTTTCGACATGACACCGCTGAATTCACGTTGCACGCCGATGGCTTGTCCGAGCATTCCCACATAGGCGGTCAGGAGCGCAAAGATTGCAGCCCAATAGCCCACGATCGGATTCATCCAACCGCTATGCGCGGCGCCGACAAAGATCAGGACGTCGGAAATCCGGTCCGGCAGATCGTTCAGGATTTCACCACGCCAGGTCGCTTTGCCGGCGGCGAGCGCGACCATTCCGTCGAGCATATTGAACCAGAGCCGCAGGTAGCAGAACAGCGGAGCGAAGAGAAGCAGCACCGAGTGCCTTCCAGATTTCCAAAAGAGAATCGCGGCGATGGCCGCGGCGACGATCGATAGGTACGAGATCGCGTCGGGATGAATCCGATAACGAACGCAGAGGCGAGTGGCGCCTTGCGCGGTCGAACGAAAAACATCGGAGATTGGACGGCGCGAGGTGGGTTCGTAGTCGGACATTTACGGCGTTCCCAGCGGCCGGATTTCCCCGGTTACCTCCTGCACGACGCGATAACCTTCGATGAGCCGAGGAATCTGGCGCTCCGCCTCCGGCGTTCTGCGGGCGAGCATGATTTTGAGACAGGGAGTGCGGCCATCTTCCAGCGCGCCGACGTAAACACCGACGACCCCGGGAACGGCGAGGAGTTCCTTGTCGTGATCGCGCAAGACGGCGTTGATGTCGCGCTTCGGAGTGGTTTTATCTTGCGCCATATTTTCCTTGCAACCGGCGGCCAGGGCGAAGACGGCCAGGCTAACCACGCAGCTCATCCATCGCATCGGACATTCTCACCGCTGCCGGCGAAAACGAAAGCACCCGTTCGCGCGAACGAACAGGTGCTTCGAAAGTCGCAGGTTGAGATTAAGCTTAGTTTCCGACCATGGTCGCGCCGAGAAAGGTCAGAACTTCATTGATCGGGTTGGCGATCGCACTTGTGCTACTGCCGGCGAAGAGCAGTCCGACTGCATGCGGATTCGTGGTGACATCTTCCACCATGAGCGAACCGGAATCGCCGCTGTTCAGGAATCGGCTTCCGCTATTGGAGGTGACAATCTGGCCGGTGAATGTTTTCGTGAAAGCAGTTCCCCCGGCGCATTCATTGTCGTAGGTGATGCTGACCGTCGCGTTCAAGCCCGTGACTTTGGCGCGAGTCAGCCCAGTGGTGCGGCCGCTCTTTTTCACCGCCTGGTTAATAAAGGCGTTGACTGTCGTGCTCGAAATCGTACCGATCTCAAGAATGGCGCCGTCCGTCCGGACCTGACCGGGAATTACCGCTGCGATAGCGCAATCGACATTGCTGGCGGGGAGGGAGCTTCGCTTGACCAGCAATGCCACGTCCTGCGCGTTCGCGGCGTTGCAATTGACATCGATAAGACCTGGCTGAATCACCGGGTCGCCGGTTGTGGCTACCCTGGTGTTGCCACCCAAAACAATGTCAGCCTCGAAGACATGATAATTGCTGAGGATGTGCTGGACCCCGCCAATGGAGACGAGCGACCCGAGGGTGCCGCCGCAGCAGAAGCCGTTGGCGAGATCGTAGCGCCAACCGCCGGAGGTCCCAAGCTGGATTGGTGGTGTTTGGATCGCCTTGTGGTTTACGCCGCTGCCGGGCTTGGCCATCGCGCGGAATTTGTCCGTGAGCTCCACTTGCACGCCAACGCCGCGGATTTCCCGCGGGAGACTACGGATTACGTCGCCGGCGCAGTTCGAATCTCGATCGATATAAACAAGGAGCGAGGTCTTGCCGGAGTCATTGAGGCCGATGGCGGTGCCGAGCACTTCCGGCTGGCGCATCCAATCAGCGGTGACTTCTTGCTGCACGGCGATGACGGCCCTGACATTGGCATGGCTGGCATCGAGGACGCCCGCAGGGGGAGCCGCGAAACTAGTGAGGGAAACAAGTCCGGAGAGAACTCCGGCCGAAAGTGCTGCGAGAGCACGAAGGAACTGGCGAGGGTTTAGCATGCGCAAATTCTGAACGATGTTGAGCTCTCCGGCAAACCTTAAAACGGCAGAGGCGAAATATCTCGGAACCTTCCAAGACCCTGACCAGATTGACATTAGCCGGCGCTTGTGAATAAGATGGCCCACTATGCGTGCGATATGGAAGGGTAGCATCAGCTTTGGTTTGGTTTACATCCCGATCGCCGTTTATCCGGCGACCAAGGAAGAGAAGCTCAGTTTCCGGCAACTCCGGGCCACCGATCTTAGCCCGATCAAGTACAAGAAGGTCGCCGAAGCCGATTCCAAAGAGGTCGCCGCCGATCAGATCGTGAAAGGCTTCGAGTACGAGCGCGGGCATTTCATCGTGATGAAAGATGAGGACTTCGCGAAGGTGCGCATCGAGTCCACTCACTCGATCGATATCACGGACTTCGTCGACCTCGGCCAGGTGGATCCGAAGTTTTTCTACAAACCTTATTTCCTCGAACCGCAAAAAGGCGGCGAAAAGGCCTACGCGCTTCTGCACCGGGCGCTCAGCGGCACCGGCAAGATCGGGATCGCCAAGGTCGTGATCAGTAATCGCGAGCACCTCGCTTCGGTTAAACCGGATGGATTGTTTCTCATCCTCGAGCTGATGCATTTCGCGTCCGAGATTCTTTCTCCGGAAGAATTGAAGAACGCGCCCGCGACCGCTATCACGGAGAAGGAATTAAAGATGGCGCAAACCTTGATCGAGAGCATGTCCGTTGCATGGGAACCGGAGAAGTATCGCGACGAATACCGGAACGCTGTCATGGAAATGATAGAGCAGAAGGCGCAGCACAAAGAGGTAGCGGGGAAACCGGTGCCGGCGGTGCGTGCGACCAATGTGGTCGATCTCGTGAAGGTACTTCAAGAGAGCCTGAACCGGAACCAATCGCTCAAGCCCAAACGAAATGGCTCGCGCGCCAGCAGTCGCTCGACCTCTTCTATGGTGAAGCAGAAGCGTCGGGTCGCGGCCTGACTGTAGCCGCGATCGCTGATCGCGGGCGCGTTGTCATCCCGAGCCGCGCAGACGGCGAGGGACCTCTCAAGCGCTCGAACCGCTTCCGCGAAGCATCCAGCTCCCGAGGTCATCGGGCGCCCGATGTTTGGCGTCAGCCAGCATTGCAGTTGTAAGGTCCCTCGGCGCGCTTCGCCAGCCTCGGGATGACCACCACTAGCCCGAGAGCAGTCCCATCAACTGCGCCGCCAGTTTCGGACCCATTCCGCTTTCTTCGTGTTTGAGATAAACGAAAACGTCTGGCCAAACGTTGGTCTTTTCTTCGATCGCCTTTGCCCATCGCGTCATGTCGGCGTCGGTGTAATCCTCGCGCCGTAATCGCAGGTAGCCATAATCGGCGGTCGCCACCACCGGGGTGCTCAGGTCCGCGCTTTCGGCAATGCAAAGCGCAATGTTTTTGCTGTTGAGCAATGCGAATACCTCCTCATCAAACCAGGAGGCGTGACGAAATTCGAAAGCCGCCCGCATTCCCGCAGGAACCTCCTCGAGAAATGCTGCGAGCAGTGCAGTGTCTTTTTTGAAAGCGGGCGGCAGTTGGAACAGGACCGGCCCCAGCTTCGCCTCCAGGTCCGAGATGACCTGGCAGAAGTAACGCATCGTATCGCCGCAATCGCGCAACTTCGAGAAGTGCGTGACCTTCTGCGGCGCTTTCAGGCTGAATTTGAACCGCTCGGGGGTCGCATCCCACCAGTTCTGGATGGTCTTCGCGCTCGGGATTCGCCGAAAGCTGTAGTTGACTTCCGTGGTCGAAAACCGCTCCGCGTAAAATGGCAGCATTTTCGCCGTGGATAAATCCTCCGGGTAAAAGGTGCCTTTCCACTCCGGATATTGAAAACCTGACGTGCCAATCCAGTGGTTCATCGAGCTAAGTGGTCTTCGGATAATGCTGCGACCGGCGCCGGATCAATCGCGCCTCCAGCATGAAGTTTGGATTGCGAAAGGGATGCACCGCTGCTTTCCATTTCGAATCCTGGCGCGCAACGGTGGAAAAGCAATCGATCAACCGCCGGCCCCGCCAGTTCACCAATTCCTGGCTGAGACATTTCAAGCCATGATGCTCAGCCCGCGCGCGAAAAAGTTCCGCCGTCATCTCCGAATCGCGCTGATGGTCTGCGCCCACGAGGCCTCTCTTGCTCATGAGCTTGCGAACTCGACGCGCTATGGACGACGCATACTGCCCCAGGTTGGAGTAATGAATGAATCCGGTGCCTTCTTCCGGTAGCTTGTCCGCTAGCTGGGCCAGATACGCTTCGACGATTTCGCGATGGACGTGCACCAGCGAATCGAAACTGAAGACAAAATCGATCGAGCCGTTGGGAATCATCTCGATACTCTGCCCGTCGTTGACGTGGTAGGTCAGATGCGTCTCTGCAGCGAAGCGGCGCCGGCAGGCTTCGATGCATTCCACCGCTGGGTCCACCAGGCGCAAATGGCTGCAATGTTCCTTCAGGTTGTAACTCCAGCGCCCGAAGCCGGAAGCAATCTCCAGGACCGTGTTTGCGGGCAAACCCGCCTGGATGCGCGGGAGGATGCTGCCAAACCATTGCGCCGCCGAGCCACCCCACGGCTCCGACCATTCTTCGCCAGCTTCAATCCATTCGTAATCGCTTTTACCCATCGCGTTTTCTTCTTCCAACTTTCTTCGGAATTGGGGAAAGCGAAATCGCAAAGATTGGCGCGTGACAATCGATTCCCCAATGAGTCAGGATCGCCGGATGATCACTAAGAACATCGGCATGCTCGTGCTGGCCATTTACCTTATCCTCGTCGGCATCATCTCGCTTATCCCCACGCTCGGAATACCCGCCATTGTGACCGGTATTTTGGCTCTCGTCGCCGGGATCTTGATTTTGATTGGGAAATAGTTCGAAAGCTCGGGGGCGCTTTCGCGATCGGTCCGGCGCTCGCTTCCATATTTGTGTCTTGCCAGCGCGAGAATTTCCTCAGTAAGCTCGGGTCATGGGAGAATCCCCCCTTCCCGGGAACCAAGAAGAGCGTCCGAACCCCGAGCTCGCTGCGACTTACGACTACAAGCTTCCGCGACGTCTGGTTGTTTGTCTGGATGGCACCTGGAATAAACGCGATTCCGGCACGAGCGTTTATCATCTCTCGAACCTGGTCCAGGAAGGCAGAGTAAGAGATGACAAAACCGGACAAGAGTGGTTCCAACTCATTTACTATGATCAGGGGGTGGGCACTGGGATTCTGGACGGCATTACCGGCGGAGCCTTTGGGCTTGGATTGTCCGAGAACATCCGCGAAGCCTACGACTGGCTGGTAGAAAAGTACCGCGAAGGAGACAGTTCACGCCCGGATGACGAGATTTATGTTTTCGGGTTCAGCCGCGGCTCGTTCACCGCGCGTTCTTTGATCGGGCTTATCGCCAAGTGCGGTTTGCTTCATCGCGGCGCACCCATTCCACCGGCGCAATTATGGAATGCGTATCGAATTCTAGGACGCCACGAGAATCCGAAAACCAAGAGCAAGCCTTCCGAGAATTGGTGGGAACAAATCGTCGGCCGTGCCCGGAAACCGTTTCACCTGATCCGAGGGTTGAAGCGAGATAAATGGGAAGATCCCAAGGCGGAGCCCCCCATCGAAGCCCCGCTTTACAGGACCGAAGAGCTTCTTCTCCTTTGGTCACGGCGGGTGAAGATCAACTGCGTCGGCATTTTCGACACAGTCGGCTCCATGGGCCTGGATGCTTTGGCCATCCCCTGGTTGCGCGACAAGATCGCGCAATTCCATGACACCTACCTGACATCCTTGATCGTAAATGGCTTTCACGCCCTGGCGATCGATGAACATCGGGCGAACTTCTCGCATATTCCGTGGCATCAGCCGGCGGCCTTGCCCACAAACAACACTCCAGGAGGCGGCGTAGTCGAGCAGCGGTGGTTCATCGGCGCGCATTCCAACGTCGGGGGGGGCTACGATGACGGCATGCTCTCACAGTATCCCCTCGCCTGGATGATCGAAAAATGCGCCCCGCTTGGACTTCAATTCCGCAAACCGCTCGAGGGCGCTCCCGATTCCACTAAGGCACCTCTTATACCCGCCGGTTCATACCCCGCTTACCCGCCACTCCTTCAGCAGATAAAAGGCAAGTCAGAGATGGCCAATCAACTACCTCAAGTGCGAGATTCTTTCGCCGATATCGCCGCGGGCATCTGGCAGGGAATTATCCGCAGCAAACGCCACTACCGGCGAATCGCTCCGCTGATGGAATTTCAGAATGGCATTGCCGCCCGCAGCGCAAACGAGAATGTGGACGGGTCGGTGCCGCAACTCCTGGACGCAGAGTACCGGAACCCGGGTAAGTATGCCCGCTATAACCCTCCAAATCTTTGGGAGTATTGGGAGCGGACAAAGAAATTTCCCGCTCCGCTTCCGCCTGGTTATCAGAAACCCAAACATCGATACCTCGAAAACACCCGATCGTGGTTCTGGTTTTTTGGTTGGTGGATTGGCGTGGGTGCAGCGGCCGCAGCGGTGGCGCGGCTCGCGCACAGCGATAAGCCCTTTTTCTTCTGGCCGGCGATTGCCATGGTCATCGCCTTTCTGATCGATTGGCGCGAAAGCGCCGTGAACCACGCGGTTGCGCTGGAACCGGATGGAATGCGAGCGGAACGGCGCAAAGCGCTCGTCATGCTCGCGCTCTTCTTCCGCCTCATCATTTTTGGCGCCATCGTCTTCGGGTTCGGTTACTGGATTGTAAGAGCCTTGCCCTGGTTGCTCCTGCGCAAAGAACCGGGACATCTCTGGCACCTGCTGCTGCTGGATGGCCTTCTCATCTATTGCGGCGCAACGGCGGCCTGGTGCGCTGGCCCGATGCTGGAAGCCGGTTTTGGATCGATCGTCGGGCTTCAGTTCCAGCGCACTGCCGCCGGCGTGTTCAAATGGTTGAACGATTGGGGTAGTAAAGCGCAAAACCTCGTGGAGCAGCGGCAATTATTGATGCCGGTCGCGCACACCATTTTTCGCGACATGTTTGCCTACATCCCTGCTTACGCGATCACGCTCTACCTGGGAAATCGATTCGCGTATTGGTGTTTGGCTCAACACGTAACCTTTGGAAAGGGCTTTTTGGGCATTGTTGTTCAACACTGGCCGGCTTGGAGTTTGTATGCGGTGGTTGCCTGTGCGCTGGCGGATTATCTTGAAGACGGGATGCATCTTTCCTACCTCAAAAAGTATCCCCAACCTCCCTCCGCTCCCGCCGTCTTCGTCGCATTCAGCTCGACGATGATCAAAATGGGGCTCTTGCTGATCACTTCGTTTGGCTTTCTGACGGCGCTGGGTTGCATGGGCTGGGATCAGCTCGTGAGAATTTGGGCAGGGCAATCAGGCGGGTTGAGCGTCCTTGCCGTGCTCCTTACGGCCGCGCTGCTTTTTCCACCAGCCAAGGATTGTATTTCGTGGCTCTCGGAAAAAATAAAAGCGGTGTTCACCAAAAAACCTGGCACAGCCGGCCATTGATCCTTATCGAAGGCGCGCGAAGGAACGCCAGGCCAGGAGAGCTGCAATCGTGATCGTAACGACAAGGCCGATGCCGAATTCGTCGATGATGTATTTCGTGGGACCGGTATCGGTGGTAAGCGGCGTGAAAATTGATTGGATAAAGAGATTGTGGCTGCCGTGAAAAATCGCGGCTGGCCAAAGACTTTTCGAACGCAGCGTGAGCCACGCCAGGATGAAGCTGTCGGCGACAACCATGAGGGTGAAGCAGGTGAGGCTATACCAGGCGGGCGCGCCTTTGTTGTAGTCAGCGAAGAGCACGACCGGGAAATGATAGACCGCCCACATCAGTCCGCTGATTAATCCCACGCCGCCGAAGCCAACTACCTTTGATAATTCCGGCACGAGAAAACCGCGCCAGCCGATTTCTTCTCCAAGTGCGCGCGAAGTTTTGCCCACGAGGCCCAGCGTCGCGGTGAAGACGATGAACAAGCCAAGAACGAGGGGCGGAGGAAAATTCGACCAGCCGAATTGATCGGCGGTGCGTTTCAAAAACTCGGCTTCAAGGAAACCACCAAGCGGCGTGAGCCAGACGATGACATAGACCGGCAGGGTGTAAGCCAGCGGAATGAGGTAGGCGAGCCACGCATAACGGGCGCCGCCCCATCCCCACGGCAGGCCGCCGATCGGTTCGCGAAAGATCCTTTTCGTGGCGAGCGCGGCCAATCCGGGGCTCCACATGGCGCCGGTTACGTAAAGCAAATTGCCGGCGTCCATTCGACCGCCGAAGAGGACGAAAGCATTAAACGCATTGCTGAAGACAAGGGTCAGCGCGTAGAAGAGCGCGATCTTTTTCCAGACTCGCACTGCCGTCTCTGGAAGAACGCGTTCGTTCACTGCCGGCTGCGCAATGCTTGCGTAAACCGAACCACTTCGGCCGCTAGTTCTTCGATCCGCTGTCCGACCTTTTTGTCCTTCAATTCGCCGCCGTCGAAAGCATTGCCTGTCGCGTAAACAAAGCGCGGAATGATCACGGTGCGAAAATCGAGCATCAGGCTGTTCGCGAACGCCATGACTGACATGTAGCTGTTCATGCCGCCGGCCGCGCAAAGAAAACCGACCACCTTGTCTTCCCACGCGCTCCCAGTCAGCTCGACGAGATTTTTGGCCGCCGCGCTTACATCATAGTTGTAAACGGGCGTGGCAATCAGAATGCCGTCCGCTGCTTCGACTGCCTTGCTCACTTTTTGCGAACCGGGCTGAGTGTAACAGGCGTCGGCGTCGCACAAAGGCAGGCCCAATTCACTGATGTCGAGCCACGCACATTCCACCCCTGCTTTTTCCAGATGTCGAAATGCGATTCGGCCCATCCGACGGCTGTTGCTCTCGGGATTACCGCTAGTGCTAACGACGAGGTATTTTGCCATGTGTCCTTCAGTAACTCAGAGCTGTTCCAGCTTGCAGTTTCTCGCTCGGAGCAGCGCGAGCAACCCGTCGCTCCCGCCGAGATGCGCCGCGCCTACGACGACGAAATAAGTCTGGCCGCTTTTCATGTAACTCTCAAGCTTGGGAACCCAGCGCCGATTCCGCGCGCCAAGCAACCGGTCGCCAAAGGCGGGGAACTCCGCGTAAGCGGCGTGGGTGGAACGTGCGAGCGATTCCACGTCGCCGCTGCGCCAAGTCGCAAGGACCCGGTCCCGATCGCCCGCGGTGTTGCCGGTTGGAATGAAGGTTACGAGGAGCAAGGCTTCGCTTTGCCGTTCGCTCAGGCCGGAGAACACCGCGCTGTGTTCCTCCGCCGATTCCACGCCGACAATGGTTTTGCGGTTGGCGCGGGCACGACTCGTAATAAATTCGTCCACGCCCAAGTCGTGAGAAAAACCGTGTGCGCCGGGCGATTCGAGGAGCAGCACCAGGAGCCAGGGGCGATAGCGGGAGAATTTTTCTTCCGGAATTTTCATCAGCGCGAAGAGGCGCTTGAGATAATCGTAAGTCCGCGGATCGACGTGGTTCTTGAGGCTGTCGCCCTTCGGATACTTGCCGGCTTTCAGCAAGCCCGAGCTGGATCCTTCGAGCGCGTTCGGTTCGACTTCCAAAGCGATGCGCGAGGAGGCGTCGAAGGCGCGGTTGTAGCCGGCGGGCAGCGGATAGTCGGTGCTGCGCAGGGCGTGAATCGAGCCGCCGAGGTAAAGGGTGCCGCCGGCTGGCCCGGTGACTTTCCAAATGCAACCGGAAGCGGCTTCACTTCGAAGGCCGGGAAAACAAATTGCGAGGGGCAGAAGGAGGAACACGAGGCGGGAACGTAATTGCGGGAGCATGCTGCCCTCTACCAGTGAGAAATGGATGCGACAAGCCAGTTATTTGCTACTATGCGCGGACTGCAACGCTGACCCCATGAACGTTCTTCCTTCACGCTTCGCTATCGCCATCGCCAGTTTCGCTCTTGTCACCCTGAGCATTTCTGCCGTCCGCGCGCAGGATCCGTCGATCGATAAGCTGCTGAAGAAACTGCCGCCGCCGGAAAAATTGGTGAAGCCCACTGTGGAACGGGCCATCCGCCAGCCGGATCCGGCGCTGCGGGACTCGATCGCGGGACAAGTCTTTTCGGCCGCGCAAAGTAATAACTCCGCGCGCGCGCTGGACCTTTCCCGAAAACTGAGCGCGAAATATCCGAAAAGTGCCGCCTCGGAATGCCTGCGGGGGATCGTCGCGTTGACGTTCCGTCAATACGGCGAAGCAACGTCCGCGTTTCATCACGCGATCGCGCTCTATCCAAATTATTCGCTCGCCCATTTCGGCCTCGCCGCGACCGAGGTCTTCCAAAATCATTACGCAGCGGCGATTCCGCCGTTGAAAGCGCTGACGCGTCTCGAACCGCAATATGGTTTTGGCTGGCTCGCGCTGAGTGATTGCGCCCTGCGTTGCGGCCGCAAACAGGAGAGTCTTGAATACGCGCTCCGGGCGACGAAGGTCGCGCCTTCAGCAGGCTCAGCCTGGCTGCAATTGGCGCGGGCGGAAAACGCGAGCGGACATGCGGAAGCGACTTTGCAGGCTCTGACCCGCGGAGCGGAGGTGTCGCCCGATAGCGCGGTGCTTCTGGCCACCGTCGGTTTTGCTTACATCAACCTGAACCGGATCGCGCAGGCGATCCCACCGTTGCAACGGGCGGCGCGTCTTTCGCCCCGGGATTTTCTTGTTCAGGCGCAGCTTGGTTATTGCCTGCAGGCTACCGGACAGCTTGACGCCGGCATCGAGCATCTGCGCAAGGGGGCTGATCTCGC
This sequence comes from Verrucomicrobiota bacterium, assembly GCA_039649045.1. Taxonomy (GTDB): domain Bacteria; phylum Verrucomicrobiota; class Verrucomicrobiia; order Chthoniobacterales; family UBA10450; genus AV80. The sequence goes on from JBBWZL010000017.1 coordinate 55,861, forward strand.
GCCGAAGACTTACGGCGCCGTATGGGAACATCTCGGTTTGGCTTACCAGAAAAAAGGCATGCACCTCGAAGCGGTCAAAGCATTCGAGCACGCGGTCCAGATCATGCCGAGCTACGGGCTGGCCTGGCGACATTTGGCTGCCGAGTATCGCGCTCTGGGGCGGGCGGCCGAGGCAACGCAGGCGGAATCGCGGGCGCGATCGGCATCAGCCGGGAAGACGGGACCGAAATCCAAGCGCTAACCACGGCGCTCTAATCCGCCGCCGCTTGCCGAAATCGACGCGACTGGCGTAATCTCATTCTTCCATGAATCCGACACGATTCTTCGCACTGGCGGCGCTGTTTATTTTCTTCATGCTTGCTCCATCCATGCGCGCCGACCCGACACCCGCCGAACGCGTCGCGGAAATTCAGAAGGCGCTTCAAGCCGCGAAGCTCGACGGCTGGCTCTTCTATGATTTCCGCAAGAGCGATCCGCTGGCGCCCCGCATTCTCATGCTGGGCGAGAACGCCTCCGGCTCGCGCCGATGGTTCTACTACATCCCGGCGTCCGGTGAACCGACCAAGATTGTCCATTCGATCGAGCGCGCCAAGCTCGATGCGTTGCCGGGAAAACGTTTGGTCTATCGGGGTTGGGAGGAACAGCGCTCGCATCTCCGCGAAACTTTCTCGAAAAAGCCGCTGCGCATCGCGATGCAGTATTCGCCGATGAACGACATTCCCTATATCTCACGGGTCGATGCGGGGACGATCGAGCTCGTGCGCTCTTTCGGCGTGGAGATTGTCACGAGCGCGGAACTGGTCCAGCAATTCGAAGCCGTCCTGACTCCGGCGCAGAAGCAATCGCACGTCGAAGCGTCCAACAAGATGCATCGCATCCTGTTGGAAGCGTTCGCCGAGATCGCGCGGAACATTCGCGCGGACAAACCGATTACCGAATACGACATCCAGCAGTTCATCGCACGACGCCTGGAAGAGGAAGGAATGGCCCGCGAAAACGGCATCGTCGCCGTCAACGCGAACACAGCCAATCCACACTATTTCCCGACACGCGAGGCCAACTTACCCATCAAGCGCGGCGACTTTGTGCTGCTCGATTATGTCAGCAAGATGCGGCAGCCGGGCGCGATCTGCACCGACCAGACCTGGACCGGTTACGTGGGCGAAAGCGTACCGGAAGAATTTGTCCGCATCTTCAATATCGTTCGGGAAGCGCGCGACGCGGCGACAGAGTTCGTCCGCAAAAATGTGCGCGAAGGCAAAAGCATTCGCGGCGCGGAAGTGGATGACGTCTCGCGCGGAGTGATCAACCGCGCCGGGTACGCGGAGCAGTTCACCCATCGCACCGGGCATTCCATCGGCGAAGAAGGCCACGGCAACGGCGTGAACATCGACAACTTCGAAACCCGCGATTCGCGCCGCATCACGCCCGGTGTTTGTTTCTCCATCGAGCCCGGCATCTATCTCGAAGGCAAATTCGGCGTCCGGTCGGAGATCGATGTCTACGTGGGAGACAAGGACATTGAAGTCACCGGGCAGCCTATCCAAACCGAAATCGTCGCGATTTTAAAAACGCCGTAGCTATCTTCCCGCATGAGCTCAAGTCTACGAAGTATTCTCGTTACGATGGCGGGTTGCTGTCTGGCCGCGACCAGCTCGTTCGGCCAACAGAAGATCCGCGTCGTGACCAAACCCGTAGAACCTTTTTCGTTCACAGAGAATGGAAAGCTGGTCGGGTTCAGCATCGAATTATGGGAGGCCGTGGCCAGGGAAGCAGGCTTGCAATTCGAGATGCGCAATGTGGAGACGGTGCCGCAGATGCTCGACACCCTTAAGGGCCGCCAGGCCGATGTAGCCATCGCGGCCATAAGTATCACTGCGGAACGTCATGCCTTCATGGACTTCTCGCAGCCTTATTACGATTCCGGTTTGCAGATCCTGGTCGCCACCAGTGGCGCGCACACCGGGAATATCACGGGTAACCTTGCGCGAATGTTCTTTAGCTGGAGCTCACTCAAAGTGGTTGGCGGCGTGGTCCTGGTGATGTTGATCATCTCGCACGCTGTCTGGTGGTTCGAGCGCCGGAAGAACGCCGAGATGTATCCCGAAGCTTATGTTCCAGGTGTGTGGGAGTCCTTCTGGTGGACGACCAGCATGATGGCCACTGGCGGTTGTGAGGCCAAGGGGCCGGCGGGAGTTCCGGCGCGTCTCGTTGCCATCCTCTGGATGCTGGCCAGTATCGTCCTCATCGCCTACTTCACCGCCGTCGTAACGACGGAAATGACCGTCAAAAGTTTGGCCGGCGATATTTCTGGTCCCGCGGATTTGCCGGGACTTAAGGTCGGTACCATTGCCGGAAGCACGGCTGAAGCGTGGCTTAGGACCAACAAGGCGAAAGTCTCCACTTACCCTGACGTCGCGAGCGCTGCAGCGGCCCTTAACGCAGGCGATTTGAAGGCGGTCGTCTATGATGCGCCGGTCCTTCGTTATTACCTGACAAAGAAAGCCGGGAGCCGCTTTCGTCTCGTCGGCCAGGTATTCGAGAAACAATTTTATGGGATTGGCCTGCAACAGGAGAGTCCGCTGCGTCTTCCCATAAACCGGGCGCTGCTCGCGTTGAACGAACGCGGTTTCATGCAGCAACTGGAGAAGAAATGGTTCGGCTCGACGCCGGAGTGATCTCCCGCTACCCAGCCGGCTACCTGAAGGAGACAACAATCATGAAAGCTATGAACCTAATCGGCGCGCCGTTATTCCTTTTCTTCTCTCTCGGTCTCGCTGTCGCCCGCGCCGAAGAGACCAAACCAACCCCGGACGCGTCCAAGCCGCAATATGGCGCATGGGGCTTTGACAGTGCCGGCACTGACACTGCCACGAAACCAGGCGACGATTTCTTTCGCTATGCGAACGGTGCGTGGGTCGATCGGGTCCAAATTCCTGCGGACAAATCGGCCTACAGTCTGCGGTTGGCCATGACCGACCTGACTGAGCAGCGGCTCCATGATCTCATGGAAGAAACCGCGAAGAAGGCAGAAGCAAAACCGGCGACGATCGAAGGCAAAGTGGGCGCGTTCTACAAATCGTTCATGGACGAAGCGCGGGTCGAGAAGACCGGGTCTTTCTCGCTTAAGGAGAAGCTCGCCGAGGTTCAATCCGCGAAGACACGCGAGGCGCTGGCGGCAATAATGGGCCGGCAGAACGCTGATTTCCATGGGGGAATTTTCGGTGTGGGGATCGACGTGGATATCAAGGACCCCAAGCATTATGCGGTTTATCTCGGACAAGCGGGACTTGGGTTGCCGGATCGCGACTATTACCTGAAACCGGATTTCGCGGCGAAAAAGGAGAAGTATCAAGCTTACGCGGCGCAACTGCTTCGCTTGCTCGAGTGGCCCGACGCGGACAAGCGCGCGGCCGAAGTGGTCGAGTTAGAAACGAAGATCGCGGACGCGAGTTGGACCAAGACCCAACAGCGCGATCCGGTCGCGACCTACAACGCGATGTCGCTGGCTGAGCTGGAGGCGCTCGCACCGAAGTTCGCCTGGCGACCATTTCTTACCGAAGCCGGGCTAGGAAAAGTGGACCGGGTGGTGGTGGCCGAAAAGTCGGCGTTCCCGAAAATCGCGGATATTTTCGATAAGACACCGGTGGAGACGCTGCAAGCCTGGGAGGCGTTTAATATTGCGGATCACGCAGCTCCGTATCTTTCCAAGGCTTTCGTCGATGCGCTCTTCGAGATGCGGAACAAGACGTTGTCAGGTCAGGCGGAACAAAAGGTCCGCTGGAAGCGCGGCGTGCAGGCAGTAAGCGGCGGGGATTATGGAGCCGGAGATCGTTATGACCGGTTCGGCAATCTGGGCTGGGCGGTTGGCCAGCTCTATAGCGCGAAATACTTTCCGCCGGCCGCGAAAGCGAAGATCGAAGAGCTGGTCGCCAACCTAAAGATCGCGATGCACGAGCGGATCAAAGGTCTGGATTGGATGGGCGAAGCAACCAAGGTCCAGGCGCTGAAGAAACTCGATACCTACAACATCAAGGTGGGTTACCCCGACAAGCCGCGTGATTATTCGAAAGTCGAGATTCGCGATGACGACTTGGTCGGTAACGTGCGCCGCGCCGCAGTCGCTGACTGGGCCTTTAATGTCCAACGCTTGCCCGGTCCCGTGGACATGGCGGATTGGGGGATGACACCACAAACGAACGATGCCTATAACGGCGCCCTGCGCGACATCGTTTTTCCGGCCGGGATCCTCCAGCCGCCCATGTTTGATGCGAACGCCGATCCCGCGATCAACTATGGCGCCATTGGCGCAGTGATAGGTCACGAGTTGACCCATGGATTCGATGATCAAGGCCGCAAGTTCGATGCGGACGGCAAGCTCAATGACTGGTGGACGGCCGAGGACGCAAAGACTTTTGAAGCACGCGCCAAGGTGCTAGGCGACCAGTATTCAAAGTTCGAGCCGTTAGCGGGCGCGAAGGTAAATGGCGAGCTGACGATGGGCGAGAATATCGCCGATCTCGGAGGGGTTGTTATCGCGCTGGATGCTTACCGCGCCTCTCTTAAGGGGAAACCTGCGCCGGTCATCGACGGATTAACGGGCGATCAACGGGTCTTCCTCGGTTGGGCGCAAGCGTGGCGCGGCAAGCTGCGCGATGATGCGATTCGCCGGCAAGTGGTAAGCGATCCGCATTCTCCGCGCCAATATCGAGTGAATGGTGTAATGAGGAACATCGACGCCTGGTATGAAGCGTTCAAGGTAAAGCCGGAGGAGAAGCTCTTTGTAGATCCAAAGGAGCGAGTCCGAATCTGGTAGTTAAGTTTTTTAACTCTCGCGTGTCTCACTGGTGGCAGGAAAGGACCAGTTATGACAGCAACAACTTTACTGTATCGACCGACAAAAAGTTGGCGGATGGGAGTTGCTTTTGGTGCGGCCGCTATCATTCATTTTGCGGCGATTGCGCTCGCTAATGTTCATCGCGCCGAGCCCGCAACCGGGCCATCGTTTACCGATAAATTCACGGAAATAACATTTGAGCCTTCCCCCACCCTTGATGACCCAACAACGGAACCGCCCGATCCGTTGCCGACCCCTCCCAAACTTGACGATTTCTACCCCGAGAAAAATTCGACTCCGCCCCCAATTCGCCCGCAAATTAACAGGCGTACTGCGCCACTCATAAAGCCGACGAACAACGGGCCTCGCGGATCACTCAGTTGGTCGTCGGCCAAGGTGCTGGCCATCAACGCACCACGACCGGAATATCCTTACGAAGCGAGAAGGCAGAAGACTACCGGCGATGGGGTAGTGGCGATGACAGTAGATCCGTTCACGGGCCGAGTCACAGATGTGTCGATGTCGAAAAGCACCGGGAGCCCCTACCTGGATAATGCCGCGCTCACCGGCTTCCGAAAGTGGCGGTTCAAACCGGGAACGGTTTCCGCGGTCAACTGTCCCGTTACTTTCACGCTGACCGGCGCGTCCTATTAGGACCGGAGCATTCTAGCGCTGCACTTCCTGAAGCTGCGATTGCGCTTCGCGCAGTTCGGAGGTGCGGTCTCGCACAGCGTCTTCGTAGGCGGCGCGCTGAGTGTCGAGTTGAAGATAGAGCCGGCGAGTTTCGAGCAGATTTGCCATTCGAAGAAGAACCTCGATCTCATCGAACGGCTTGAGCAAAAAATCGGTCGCCCCCGCGCGCAAGGCGCGAAGCTTTGTTCCTTCGTTCGCATCCGCGGTCAGGACGATAACCGGCAGAAAAGTATCACCGGCCGTGGCGCGCACTGATTCGAGGATGGCAAAGCCATCGACATGCGGCATCATCAAATCGAGCAGGATCAAGTCGGGAGCAAAGGAGTCGCAGGTCTCCCGCGCCAGGCGCGAATCGGTGATCGACTTTACCCGAGTATAGCCATTACTCGAGACCATGTCTTCCAGCAAAGCGACATTGGCCGGCTCGTCATCGATGATCAGGATTTTCATCTTCGCATAAAGCGAAGTATCCGGAAGCCAGTCGTTAGTCTTATTTGTCTCGGGTGCCGTCATGTTGGAAAGTTATGCTGTCGTCATAGTCAGGCCGCCGCGCACTCTGCTAGTTTATTCGCGCCGCTGATGGTTTCATCTATGGCCCGAAAGAGCTCAGTGATGTCGAGTGGTTTCGTGAGATAAGCGCGAGCGCCGGCTGCCATGAGCCGGTCGATCTGCCGCGCGGTAGCGTCGGCGCTAATAATAATGACTGGGATATCCTGGGTGAGCTTGCTCCGGCGCAACCGGGCCAGAACCTCCCAACCAGGGAGATCGGGCAGGTGGAGATCGAGCAAAATAATATCGGGCAAATGCTTGCGCGCCAGGTCGAGGCCGAGCTGTCCCTGCATGGCGGTAATAATCTGGAGATCCGAGCGCTCGGCCAGCATTTGCTCCACCAGTGTCAGGTTGGAAAAGTTATCTTCAATGTAGAGGACCTTGCGTTTCTGTCCCGTGAGAGAATGAGGCTGGACCTCCAATACGCTTCTGTTTTTGGGCAAACCTTCCAACGGAGATTTTGCGCCGGGAAGTTCGATCCAGAACGCGCTGCCTTTGCCGACTTCGCTGCTGACGCCTACGGCGCCGTCCATCGCCTGCATGAGTCGCTGACAGAGCGCAAGTCCGAGGCCTGTCCCTTCCACGCCAGATTGTTCCGCGCCAAGCCGATCGAAGGGGGTAAATAACCGCGTTAGCTTTTGAGCCGGAATCCCGCTGCCGCTATCGGTAACAATAACACGCATTGTCTCCGGTTTGGATGCATCCGCCGAGATCGTTATCTTGCCGCCCACAGGCGTGTATTTCACAGCGTTTGTCAGCAGATTTAGCAGGACCTGTTTCAAGCGCTGGCGGTCAGCCAAAACATATTGTTCCCCATCCAACTCCGCCCCGACCGATAACTCCATCGAGCGATCGGAAGCGAGCGGGCGCATGAGATCAAGAGTTTCCTCGAGCACTTCCGACAGCGACACCGGCTCTACCGACAACTGCAAGTTACCCGCTTCGATACGGCTGATATCGAGCACTTCGTTGATCAAATTCAAAAGGTGGCGGCCCGCGCTGGTGATATGATGAACACGGGCGAGTTGCTTTTCGGTCGGATTCTGGCGCTCGAGCAATTGCCCAAACCCCAGGATCGCATTGAGCGGCGTGCGCAATTCGTGACTCATCCGCGAGAGGAATTCGCTCTTCGCCCGGTTCGCCCGGTCCGCGTCTTCTTTCGCTTCGCGCAGCGCCTTCTCGATGCGTGAGCGCTCCGTCACGTCATGCGCGACACAAAACATCATCTTCTTGCTGTCCGACCATGACGCCGACCATAGGACGTCGACAATGCTTCCGTCTTTCCGGACGTAACGGTTTACGAAATCCACGACCTTGCCGTTGACCCGGATCTTGCCGGCGGCCTCAATGGTTTTCGGCCGGTCTTCGGGATGAACCCATTCGATGTAGGCATGACCTTCCAGTTCGGCCGAGGTATAACCCCAGAGCGCTTCACTCGCCTTGTTCACGGTGACGAACCGGCCGCTCTCATCGATCGTGCAGATGACGTCCTGAGAGTTGTCCATGATCAGCTGGTTCGTTTCCAAGGCGGTTTCCAAGCGCCGTTTGCTTTCGCTGAGCGCTTCTTCGGCCCGTTTCCGTTCTGAAATGTCCTCCACCATGATCAAGAAATGGTGGGGTTGGCCGGTCTCGTCGCGAATAATGCAGGCCGTGCGCGTGGCCCAAATCATCTCGCCGTTTTTGCGGATGTAACGTTTTTCCATCGAGGCGCGAGCGGTCCCGCCCAACATCGCTTCGGCAAACTGCTTCGTCTGGTCCCAATCCTCAGGATGCGTAATGTCCAGCGGGGCCCGGGTCTTGAGCTCCGCCTCGGAGTAATCCACCATTTGCGAAAACCGGGCGTTGACCTGCTTGAAGCGTTCGTCCAAGCCGACCACGGCCATTCCGATGGGTGCTTCTTCAAAAAGCTGGCGAGAAGCCTGGTCGCTCGCTTCCAAGGCGGCAGTCCTATTCGCGATAAAGCGCATTTCACTGATGCTGCGCAGACACGAGATCACAAGAAAAACGTCTTCAAAGATCACCCAGCCAGCGTGTTCAATGGATCGCCACGGGCTGGCGGTCAGAACGCCGTAGACCGAATAAGGCCAATAAATCCCTCTCAGAAAATGGTCGAGCGCCACCACGAGCGTGGCAGGGATCAGGACCCGCCAATCGCGATAAAAGGAAAGGATAACGAGCGATCCGAAGACATGAAAATGCGTCTCGATCCGCCCGCCTGTCAGGCTGATCAGCAAAGCTGACATTAGCATTTGCGCCACTGCGATCACATGACGCGTCAGCACCGCCCCCGGCCAGACCCGTGTCATCCAAACAGGAAAAACGGTGATCGCGCCCCCGATGATAATCGCGGCCCATACGTGGACGTGAATCGCGCTAGCATCCCCATTCCAGGTGCGCGGAGAGACGAGCAAGGCGATGACGATGCAGGCCACCCATTGAAACAGCATCAAGCGCGCAAAGAGTTTGTCCGTATCGCGATAAATCTGTTGCCGATGCTGCTGGAACAGCTCATCCGCCCGCCCCGCCGAAATCCCCTCGCCCACTTGGTTGCCGCCTAGTTCAGACATACCGCAGGGTCTCCCTTCGCCGGCTGCCTGCTCAAGGCACAGCCGAATACCACGGTGCGCGCCGGTTTAAGAGAGGCGTCGCTGATTGCCGCCAGGATCGCGCTTTCTCCGGCGTTGCCGCCTGCGTGTCCGCGGGATGCTGTAATTCCCCCACTAAAAAGTAGCCGCCCGTCTGCACCGAAAAGAAAAGTGTGTCCCGATGTCTCCGCGCCAAACCGCCGCGCCTCGTTCCCGTCCGCGTCCGAGACCACGGTCACCCCGGGGATTTGGGCGGCATTCCGGCAGAGATCGCTCTGGTCCCAATCGGCATCGGAGCCACTCGGTTTCATGAACAGCACGTAAGCGCTCAGCTTCCCCTGGCTTTCGGCCATGATTTGCGCCAGTTCGCCTACGCTGGCTCGCGTGCAGGGACAACGGGGGTGGGCCAGCATCACCAGCGTCGGTTGACCGGCGGCTCTGTGAATCTTGGAAGCTGAGGGCCAGCTCGGCGCAACCACACCTACAGGGCCCGGCGTGCTCTCGTACTGCAGCATGACCCGCGATCCAAAGGCGATCGCCGCGATCCACGCGGCGCCTAACAAAGCGGTGATCAGGATATTTTTGCTTCGGGATTGCACAGAGGTCGAGCGGACAGCTCATTCGTCTTAAGCAGGCCCCATTCCAGTTTCCCGAGGGATTCGGTGCTCTTCAGACCGGAAAAGGGAGTCGTCGCCTGGGGTTGCGGACAGCTGAATGACAGATGCCGAAGTGGCTTGGCACGCCCTAACCGCGGCTCAATTCAGCGTCCTGAATGAATAGCCACCCGCCGCCGGCACGTACAATTTCCCGTCCTTGCCGCCATCGAGGTACGCCGGACAGCGTTCGCCTTCGCGTAATGCCGGGATTTCACTCGGGCCGACCATCGGTTGAAAGTAGGTGTGCTGGACGTAACGGATCTCGATCACCGCGCCCGGTTTTAACCTGGTGGCGGAGCGTTCCACCTTTTCTACTTCCGCTTCGATCTTCCAGTCGATCGTTTTGCCCTCCTTCTCGACCTTCTCAGTTCGGGTGGCAGAACGGACCTTGATGACCAGCGCTTCCGGCGCCTTATCCTGACGCTCTTTGTAAACCCACGGCGGAAGCTCGCCTCGACTAATCCCAACCATGATTGTAAAGGCGAGCGTGAAGGCCACGCCATAACGCCGCGATGCGATCATTACACTTGGTATCGAGCCCATGGTGACTAGAAGAATCACACGCATCGGCATAAGGCGAGTCTAAATCAGGCAACGTGATCGCGCCGGGCTTGACGAAAAGCGCGCCGAGGGGTCTGCTCGAATCATGCGCGCTCGCTTCTTGAAGCTGTCAGCTCATGGCATCGTGGCGGTTCTGATGATCGTGGGATCGGCGGGGTGTCGGAAAAAGAGTGGAATGGCTGAGGTCTTGGAAAAGGAGCACATCGCTGCCCGCGAACCTAGTCCAACCCCGACCTCTCCCGCACCGGCGCAACCAAGTCCGGCAGCGGACAATCCGGACGCCAGCCCGACTGAGTTAACTGAGAGTAACACTGATTGGGAACCAAAGCTCGCGCCGGACCAAATTGTTGTGGATGGCACCGTGATGAAGAAGGATGTACGCGGGACGAGCCGGGATCCGCGAGCGCACGAAGGCGAACAGTGGATGGTAAAGCTCCAGATGATTTCCGATCTGCGAAGCCTGACAGCGTTTACCGACAAGGCACGTTGGGAGAAGCTGAAGGTGGGTGACCGCGTCAAGGTTACCTATAAACAGGGCAAGTATACCGGCTCGATCTGGAGCGTTGACATCGAATAGCAACACTTGAGCTTGAAGAGCGGCTACGATGTTGCGGTGGTAGGTCTGGGCGGAATCGGGAGCGCGATCCTCGCCCATTGCGCGTCACGCGGTGCTACTTGCATCGGGCTGGAACAATTCAAACCGGCTCACGATTTGGGTTCGTCTCATGGGAAAACGCGAATGATTCGCAAGGCCTACTTCGAAGATCCTGCTTACGTCCCGCTGGTTCTCCGCGCGTATGAGTTATGGCGCGATCTGGAACGAATAACAGGCGAAGAACTCTTGCGCATTAGCGGCGTGCTTTCCGTGGGTCGGGAAAGTAGTCAAATAATCAAAGGAACATTGCGGGCCGCCAAGGAACACGACCTGTTGCTTGAGCCTCTCAGCCGTAATAACACCAAAACGCGGTATCCAACTGTTAAGCTAGGGCATGATGAAGTAGCCCTACTCGAACCGGATGCCGGCGTCCTCGACCCTGAGCGCGCTGTGCTGGCGCATCTGAAAATGGCGGAGCAGGCCGGAGCGAAGACTTGTTTCGGGGCGACTATGGAACGGTGGGAAGCGACTAGTAACGGCTTCGATCTTCACCTTGCCGACGGCCGGCATGTTTCTGCTTCCAAACTCGTTCTCGCTTTAGGACCGTGGTTCCGGGAGATGTTACAATCGCTCGGCATTCCCATCCGGGTGCAACGCAATGTCCAGGCCTGGTTCTCACCGGCGACCAAAGTCTATGATGCCCCTGGCTTCCCCGCATTTCTGGTAGATCGCCCCGGTCTGCCCGCGCCGCTCTACGGCTTTCCCGATTTCGGTGACGGCGTCAAAGCTGCGTTTCACGGCTTGGGGGATCTTACGGAAGCGAACCAGATCGACCGCGAGGTAAACTTTTCGCGCGACATCGAGCCGATCGTCAAAGCGATGGAACAATGGATGCCGGGCGCAACCAAGACTTTCCGGGCAGCGAAGCCCTGCATGTATACGCTCACGCCTGATGCAAATTTCGTAGTTGACCGTCATCCCGACCATCCGAATCTCATTTTGTGCGGGGGTTTCTCCGGCCATGGCTTTAAGTTCGCGCCCGTGATCGGTGAAATCGGAGCCGACCTCGCCTTGCAAGGCGGCTCGCGTCATCTGATCGATTTTCTTTCGTTGCGCAGATTCGCCTCCGCGGCGAATTGATTGGTTGTGGGACAAACAAAGTGAAAAGAAAACTCGTAACGACCTTCTTGTTCGTCGGACTAACGACGCTTGGCCAGACAGCGATGGCCGGGTCGGTCGGCGATTTTTTTAAGGCGCTTGGTAATTCGATCGCTCATCCCGGTCAGCATCCCAAGCCGAAGCCGCGTGATTCTCAGAATGTGAGTAAGCGGCCGAAGAAGGATGCACCGGTGAACGCAGATCTGCCGCCGACTCCAAATTCGCCGGCGCCGCCGACACCAACACCGACCGCGCCGCAACCGGTCGTGCGTCCGGCCTCGGTTCCTTCGGATATCAAGAACAAGAAGCGCGACATCCCGTATGGGATCCCGGTCCCAGGCAAGCCCGGCTTCGTCACCAGCCCCTACGCGCCGAAGCAAGGGCTCGTGGATGTGCGCGGGTTTCCGAGCGGGACCGAAGTCAAAGACCCTTACACAGGCAAAATCTTTCTGACTCCCTAATTCTTCGGGCACCTACATCCCAAGAGCAGTGCGGAGATGAGGAACAAGGCGTTTGCTGAACTCCACGGAATCTCCCGCGGAAAGATGCGACCATTCCGGACATTCAAAGCTGGAAAGCTCAGGAAAATCTTCGAAGTAAATTCCAAGCGCGCCAGTCTGCTGGAGTAACGGGTCCCACGTTTGCGCGCGCGGGGTCGCGCGGTCTTCGTATACCTTTAGTTCGCCGCTGAGCGGAAAACGCACGAACACGATTTTGCCGCCTCGCGCCCGGAGTTTCTCCACCGCAATTTTCGTATTGCGATAGCGGGCTCCGATTGCTTTAGCGATTTTCGCTTCGAAGATTTCTTTCGGAACGAATCGCGGCGGCGGCGGCGGCGTGAACAGCCGCGCCCAACGGCTCTTCACCTTTTCCTGGAGCGGCCCGGGCCTGGCGCATTGCTCGACCATCCGCGCGCGCCGTTCCCGATCGATCGAGCAGAAGTAGGGCGGAGTGCGGGGCGGCACTTGGGCGTAGGGCCGGTTAGGGATCGGCAAGTCCTTGAGCAGTTCCTCGAGAGCAAGATCGTCCTGTTTCAAAAAAGCGAAGCTCTGCTCTAGAGGTACCGAAATCTGATGGCTCACGCGCTGCGCCCAAGTCTGGCCGTGATAGCGGCGAACCGCTTTTTCCGAATGCTCTACCAGCGGCCCACCCGGCGCGAAAAACATCCTGGGCACGACACTGCAAATAATTGTGCCGTGGAACTGAGGATCATCCGCGAGGTCGGCCAACACCGGATAGGCGCAACTGCCAGGGAGTGCGAGTTGAACCGGCCGCCGGCCCAGCCCGCGCTCGAGTTCGTCCAGATCCGAATCGAACCAGGCCCGCGAGTCACCGATGATGACGATCGATTCCGGCTCCACCCGGCCCCGCGCTTCTGCCCAGAGGTCTTCTGTATTATTCAGGGTTGGCTCATAACCAACCGCGCGGCAATGAACTTCCCACGCCGCCACCGCGATGAGCACGGAGACGCAAACCGTGACGGTGATGCCGCGCCACGGCAAAGCGGGAATTACCCGTTCAAAATTGGAAGTAGATGAATGCATTGCTGCTGCCTTGGGTAAGAATAATCGCGCAAGCCATGAGGAACCAGGCGGTAGTGACGACCCATCGCGGAAGGCGTTGCACGGCGGTTTCGATCGAGATATCGCGCAACGACCAGTGCGCGATCAGAAGGAAGAAGGTGACTATCCCCACCTGTAATAACTCCCGCGTGCTCAGAACGGCGTCGCCAGTCGGATGCCGGCCGAACATTCCGCCGATCAGACGACTGGCTACGTTGAAATCCGAGGCGCGAAAGTAAACCCAGGCGATCAGGACCGCGACGTAGGTTGTCAGCCCGATAAGTAGCTTCACGGTTAGATTGTCAGCCCACGCGGCATCTTTTTTCACGAACGCTTTCACCAGGCGCTCGATCGCCAGGTAGGAGCCGTGCAACAAACCCCAGAGCACAAATGTCCACGCCGCACCGTGCCAGAGCCCGCCGATGAACATCACAATAATCAGATTGATCATGGCGCGGGCGGCGCCGAGCCGATTGCCCCCAAGCGGAATGTAAAGGTAGTCGCGCAAGAACGTCGAGAGCGAGATATGCCAGCGTCGCCAGAAATCCGAGAAACCAATAGCAGCATAAGGGAATCGGAAATTATCTTTGAGATGAAAGCCGAGGCAAAGAGCAGCGCCGATGGCACAGGTGGAGTAGCCGGCGAAATCGAAAAAGATCTGACCGGCGAACGCCATGACGCCCATCCACGAATCGAGCGCCACGAGCGGACCTCCGTAACCGAACACGCGATCGGCAGACCCGGCGAGCATCGTGTCGGCCAGGACCACTTTTTCAAACAGACCGAGCGTCATCAGCAGCAATCCCCAAAGGAAACGGCCGCTCTGTGGTTTTGGCGGTGCATCGAGCTGCGGCAGGAAATCGCCGGCGCGCACGATCGGCCCGGCCACTAGCTGCGGGAAGAAAGAAACCGCCAGAGTGAAATCGCGCAGAGAGCGCGTCGGCCGCATCACGCCGCGATAAATGTCGAGCGTGTAGGAAAGCGAGTGAAAGGTGTAGAATGAGATGCCAATCGGCAGAAAGACGTCGAGATGGGGCGGTTTGTATTGAATGCCGCCCCGCGCCAGCACCCACTGGAAATTTTCGAGCAGGAAATTTCCGTACTTGAAAAAGCCGAGCATGCTCAGGTTCACCGCCACACTAATGATCAGCCACAACCGCCGCTCTGCCGGCTCGCTCAGTTTTCCCATTTTGCGGCCGAGATAAAAATCGAGCGCGGTCGTGGCGAAGAGGAGCGCGGCGAACGGCGGATTCCAGGCGCCGTAAAAAAGATAGCTCGCGACCAGCAGCAGGTTTTTCCGCGCTTCCCACGACCGCATGTTCCAGTACGCCGTGACGACGATCGCGAAGAAAACAACGAAAGTCAGTGAATTGAACAGCATCGGAAGCGCGTTTCCTACCGTGTCGTTGCGGGAACGACAAGCCCTTTCCTTTACATCGGCCCCAGTGCGATTATTTGCTTCGCCATGGATTTTATGATCCACCACGAAGGGCGGGACCTCGGCCCGTACTCGGAACCCGAGGTCAGAAGTCGTTTGATCGCCGGCACGCTCTCGCCTTCCGATGTCGGCTGGCACGAGGGCGCCACCGAGTGGGCGCCGCTCTCCACATTTCAACAATTCGCTCCGAGTTACCGGGAGCCGTTACCGGCGCCGCCACCGCCTCTTCCCAGCGCTGCTCAAACGAGTTCGGTGAAATCGAGTTTGCCGGAGCTCGATATCAAATCGCTCGGCTCCTACACGGCCGCTACGTTGCAGGCGAACGAACGGCCGCTTTATAAGACAACCATCCACTGGATGGTGCTGGTAAGTCCGATCGTTTGGGCCGCTCTCTCACTCATTATCATTTTGCCCATCGCGATGTTCATTTCCTGGAAGGGTTACTACTGGGGTTGGGTCTTGCTTCTCATTCCCATAGGTCTCCTCCTTTCCGCCGCGATCGCGGTCAAGACAAGCGAGCTCGTCATTACGGATCGGCGGGTCCTCATCAAGGTCGGATTCATCCAGCGGCAGACCTTCGAGATGTTTATTTCAAAGATCGAATCTGTAGCCGTAGCTCAAGGTATGATCGGAAGAATTTTTGATTACGGCACGGTTGAAATTCGAGGCACCGGGGGGTCATCCGAATCGTTCGCGACGATTGCCGCTCCGCTCCAATTCCGTGATGCGATTCAGCTCGTGCAAAGCGAAGCGGAAAAACGCTGAGGCGGTTACCTATCCCGTTACTTTCTTAACGATCCTCTTGATGGCGCCCGTCAGGCCGCTTTCTTCAGCCTTTTTCGGCACTTGCTTCGCGCGCAGATTGAGCACTGACCTGGCCAGCTTCGTGAGCGTCTTACCGGCTGCGCCCTCTTTCCGCAGCGTCATATCAAGCGCCCGGGTGCGCTTCTTCGCTCTGATCGAGAGCGATGAAACTTTTGGTTCGGGTCGATAGCCTGGCGCTTTCGCCCGGCTTTCAAAATCTCCGCTACGTTTCTGATCTCCAAAGGAAGGTTGGCTTCAAACACGAATGGAACAGTGTCAATCCCAGCCGGAAGAGGCGCTGTCCCGGCCAGCTCGCCTGCTCTTAGCTGGTACAGTTCGAGTAACCAGCCCGTGCAAGTCACGACTGCCGCGCAAGATCATCCTCACCTCTGCTGCCGCCAATTCTGGGATGATCTGCCGCCGCGCACATGCGATTGTTGATTCGGATATTGATTAGAGTTTATTTTTTTGTTCCCCTCTTGCTGTCTACCCCGAAAACCGGAACGCATGCGTTGCCTCCCCGAACTTTTCTTTGTCCCTCTTAATGCCGGGCGGCGTTTTCCGCCTGGGAAGCATCCCGATGACCTCGAACTGAAAGGATGAACACACATGGTCACGCCGAAGTGGCGGAAGACGCAGGCTTGCCGCTCTTGCGGAAGTTTTTCGGCGGCCAAACCATGAAGAGTCTGAAGGCGATGAAACTGGGGAATTGGCTTACCGACGTCAGTCAAACCATAGACCCGGTGGCTTATCAGGGAGCTGGCAACGCTAGCAAAAAGAAGGCCGATGCGGTGGCTGCGGAAGTTCATAAAGCAACCGCCGCGTTACTCGAGAATCTGACTTCAGCAGTAATAGGTAGATTGCCAGCTATTGTTCAAGGAAGCGCGATACAAGAGCTTGAAAAGCTAGGCGACCTTATCGAAACACCGATAGAGGACCTGAAATCAAGAATTCATTCGGGCATCGACGTTCTTCTCGGGAGTGGGGGTAAAAATGAGCGGACATCGGACCTGGGCCTTTTCTTTCGTTCCATCTTTCTGGTGGTGGGCTATTTCAAGTTTGTCCATCCTGAAAAAGCCGGCGGCAATTCGCGGATGGATTTCAAAAGTTTTCTGGCTGTTTTTGGCAACATCGGAGATGCGCCCGGGGCGCAAAATAACCAGCCTACACCAGACCAAGCCGGTTCCTTCACTCAATACTATCCGCATGAACATCTGGATCGGCCCGAGCGCCTAAAGCCTCCAGGCAAGCCGGGCGAGCCGCCGATTTATGAGCCGGGTCCGCAACTCGACGGAGTCGAATGTCACGGCCCCGTAGGAATCCGCCTCGGTCCTCGATCTCCGCGTTCCCGGCAGGCAGAGCCGAGACCGGACCTTTATTATTTTCTCCGCGATGACATCGAAATGACCGCGGGATTGCTTGCGGAAGTAGACCAGGAGCTGCGCTCGGCAATCGATTCCAAGACTTGGTCGAGCCTGTGGGAGGCGATGACCAACGGAGACAAGCCAAACGAAGCAACGGCCAAACTGCTTCGCAGCCTCGAGCGATCTCCAGCGTGGCACCGCACATTGGCGAAACTCGGACATGCCGTGCACCAGGTGGAAGACTTTTTTGCACACTCGGACTGGATCGAAATCGCGACGCAACTTCGCGGGCCGGAGTACCTCAACAAGGCATTGGCGCCGAAACCGACGAAATCCATTCCTCCGCCGGTCGCGCGTGAATTACTGGAGCGAAGCTACACGACCTTCTCCAGACGCCTCAAACGCCATCTCACCAAGGCGAAACCAAATTGGAAGGACCATCCGCGAGAAACATGGATCGTTACCGGCTCGTTCGATTTCCGGGACACGCTCATCTCGCTCGCCCACCTCACGGAAGAACTCTGGGGAGACCACGTGCCGGATCCATGGGAGAGCCTCACCCAAAGCGCGCAAGATGCAAAAGAGGCCCTCAGGAAGTCTTCTGAAATCCTGGATCAAGTTCGGGGATGGCTGCAAGACAGTTTCGATTTGCTGACAAATCCTAAGCGGGCCATGGCGGATCTGGACAATTCAGTAGCCCAAGCTTGGAAGTTCAAGATCGGGAAGGCGGTGGCTTCGATCCACGGGGGAGACCTCTCAAAAACAGCTGTAGAGATCGTGCTCCAATCTCCTTTGCTCAGAAGGGCTCCGCCAGCGATACAGGCCGCGGCCGAGTCCGCATTGGTTCTCGGCAGCAAAGCCCGGAGCAGCCTTTCCCTCTATGAGGCGATCAAGACCCTAACGAAATTCCTAACTGGTCCGGTGCATTGGCTGCTGGAGGAACAGCCTCTTAACCTTCCCGATTTTTTCTTACATTGGTCGCGCGAAGTTATCTACGACTATATCGGAATGAATCGAATCGGTTGCCACTCGCTACTGGCAAAGGACCACGGAGGAGAACCTCTTTACCTTCCAAACAAGGCATGCGCAACCGGAGTTCATTACTACGTAGTCCATACTTTGCTCCAACCTTGGGCAGATGGAAAAAAGCCGGCCATCGACTGGCTGGCATTACTCGAATTTTTTCTTCAAAACCCGGCTGCCGCCCTGGGACTCACCTTTGAGGAAAAGCAGGTCGACATCTCAGTTAGCGTGATCCATGAAGTTCGCCCCAGCGAACAGTTGGATCACGCCAAGCCGCGATATTCGCTGACAAAACAGTATCGACCCACTGCCATCGATCCGGCCAAGTTCAATTGGCGCACCATTGCCGATGCCAATTTCCTTACCGGCGGACTTCCCGAGGCCGAAGCACAACGAATCATCAATCTTACCCTTAAAACAACGAAAAAGGGTGTCCCGGTTACTCCACCGAATTACGCGTTCAAGCCAGGAGTAAAGATAGTGATCCCAGACCAAAAGCTCCGTGTTGTTGTCCCGGTGATGAAGAAAAACGGAGCGGAACCCTGGTTCGTGACGGTCATGGACAACGGCTGGAAGGTTTTCAAAGGCGAAGACGCCGCAGGTCAACCGAAGAGGCAACCTCTCGACCCGTATCGCCCAGTCCGGATCACCAAAGACGAAACCGAACTGCTGATCACAACCGCGCGAACCAAACGACTCAAGGCACGGCAAACCTATCGGCCGCCGTCCAGCCAGTGATTGCCCCTTCAACAACGCTCACCCGCAGAACAAAACCCACGCACACTCCCGGAACATGAAAACTGATACCATCCTCAAGTTCGTTAACGTCCGACCTGTCCAACGCAGCGCCGCCCGGCCCGACCGATTCGCCACCTATGGACAAGGGCAATCGCCATTACAACAAGAGATCGCCGCAATAGCGAAAAGCGGCGGAAGGAAGGCGGCCGTCGAGAAGGCCTCCGCCTTTTTCGCGACGGATCGCTACCTGGGTATCCCGGATCCCAAACTACATGAATTGGTGAGGGCCGAATCGAGCGCGGCAAACGCGCGGCGGAGCGCCGAGACCTCCCTGGGAAAATCACTTTCGGCATGGTTGGGTGAGCGAGACTCGATCGCGCTAAAAAACCGTATCTGGGATAGCGTTCTGGCCCACACCCTCCAGCCCGCAGCCAGGCCGGATGAGCGTGAGGCCGCCTTCGCGAATGCGCGTGCATTTTATGCCGTCGAGTACATGGCAAAGCAGACTGGCACCGCGGCACCCCTGAGCCCGGCCCAAGTATCGGCCCTGAGAATCGTCCTTTCTCCGGAGTACGTGCCGCAAGCGACATCGAGGCAGCCGAGCAAAGACCAGGAAGAAGCGCTCAACCTTGTGAAAAGGTCTGCCACGGAAGCTGCGGCCAGCACGGCGATTCTGGAACAAGCTGCGCGCGAGTTAAGAGAAGGAGCAAAGATCGCCCGATCGCAACAACTGCGCCCAGTTCCGATTGAAGTTGTTGAAGTCGTCGATGATGGATTAACACGGTCACAGACGAAAGAGGCCGGTGCAGCCGCAGCCCGGCCGCAAGAATTCGAGGTGCGGCCGGAGGCTGGCAGCCCAATCTTGCGCAAAACTGCGACTATTCCACCGGCCAAACCCTGGATGTACGAAGCCGCCGGCGCAGCTTCACTTTCGGAGCCGACTCGCCGACTTCTTTCCGAGCGCAAAACGTCACTCGGCGAACGAACGGCGGCGGAAGTCGCCGGCTTGTTTGAAGATGAAGCCCGAGCCAAGGCGGCGGCGTTCCTTCGTTCCACGCCCCGGCGGGACTGGGGCGCGCTGGCCGGGAACCCCGCCTTTCTGCGGCTCGCAAACCTCGCGGCTATCCCATTTACGCCGGCCTTTGAAACGAACGGCGGAAGTATCCCGGACACGCCTGAAGCGAGAGGCATCCGTCCGCTCGGAATCGGGGATCTCCTCGTGGTGAAGCAAAAGCTGCTGCGCTACGTCGCGGGAGAGGTCGCTCACATCGAGAACATTCTGGAATCTGAAACGAAGAAGCGCACGCACTCGCGCCTCCGGGAAACGGAAGAAACCATCGTCACCGAGATCGAAGAATTAGAGGAAACCCAAAAAGATCTTCAGACTACCGAACGATTCGAACTGCACAAAGAAGCGCAGAAAACGATCGAGTCCTCCACCAAGTTCGAGGCCGGCATTTCTCTGACCGCGGGATATGGACCGATTAAAGTGACGGCCCACGCGGACTTCGCCTTGAACACCTCGGTGTCCGAGTCGAACAAGACCGCGAGCACTTTTGCCCGCGAGGTTACGGAGCGCTCGCTTTCACGCATCCAGCGGCGGGCCCGCGAAGAACGAACACGTCGAACGCTGGAGCGCTTTGAGGAGAGTAACGAGCACAGCTTCGATAACACCAACGGATCCGGCAATGTTACCGGCATCTACCGATGGGTAGATAAGTACTACCGCGCGCGCGTCGTTAATTACGGCCGCCGCTTGATGCTCGAGTTCATTATTCCGGAGCCAGCAGCTTTCTATCTGTGGATCACGGCCAACCGACCTGGACAGGGAGTTACCCTGTCCATGCCCCCCGAACCGAAAATCTACGGACGCCGGCTGGCCCCCGGAGATCTTGGCAAAAGCAACTATCTCGACTTCATCGCGGCCTACAACGTGCAGGACTGCCCCGCCTATCCCGAGGAATCAGTTAAAGTCGGCGCTGCTCTGACAGGCACCGCTAATGAAAACGGCAAAAACGGCCGTATCGCTGCATCCTCCGCGGCGCTGGTCTGTCCGGCGGGCTACGAAGTTGATAACATCTTCTACGTTATGGCGATGGGTGGAGAGGCCGGTACGTGGATGGACATTTCGATTGCCGGTGGAGTATTGGCTGGTCGTGTCGATTTTGAAGGCGTCGTTCCGATATCGGTAATCGGTTGGGCATCGTGTTACCATGTCAACGCCGGCGCGATCTGCTCTCTTACGGAAGCTGCCATTCGAAAATGGCAAATGGAGGCCTACGGCGCCATCATGACCGGATATAATCGCGCTTTGGCAAGCTGTAACGAGCAGGTCGCTGCGGCGCGGATTCAAGAAGGGGTCTCAATTCAGGGAAGAAATCCCGATATCAATCGCAAGCTCGAGCGCGATGAGCTTCGCAAAGCCTCGTTGCGCATGCTGACAGACGACTTCGCTAGACTCACTGTCGGTGAAAGTACTCAGGCCAACTTCGACTTTCATGCCATGCACGACAACGGAGAATACGGCTACCCTGAATTTGGACCGAACCGGGCCATGTTCGAGGGAAAAGCCATTCAATTTTTTGAGCAGGCCTTCGAGTGGAACAATATGACCTATCGCTTTTATCCGTACTTCTGGGGTCGAAAGGCTCACTGGGGCGACCGTTATCCCTTAACGGACACCGACCCGGTCTTCACGGATTTCTTACGGGCCGGAGCCGCGCGCGTCATTGTTCCAGTCCATCCGGCCTACCCTGAGGCTGTGCTTCATTTTATGCATACCGGCGTAATCTGGAATGGCGGGGAGCCACCCCTCCTCGACAAGCCGCTCTACATTTCCATTGTGGAAGAGCTCCGCAGTGATGCCCAGGTCAATGACGACGCCGACGATCTGCATTTGTGCTCCGCCGATTCTGCTACGCCCTGCTATGTCGACGAGTGGGAGCTCAAACTGCCGACCACGCTCGTTTATCTCCAGCAGGATTCCGTGCTACCGAACTTCGAGAATACTCCCGACGCCGGCGGCGGCTTTGGCGGAAACGGTAAAGCTAGCGTAGCGGAGAAGCTCGATCAGATGGGAAAAGACGCGAACGTGGACCTGGATTGGCGGCATTCGGTGGTCGACCTGCTCAAACTACTTGGCCGAGACCCGAGCGCGGCGGCGCGCAGGAAGCTTGCCCAGGACTTGGGGTCTCCGCCGGAAGTGCTGTCCGATTCGACCGCTCGGAATCAGTGGCTTCACGCCAAGATTTTGGAACTGTTGGAAAAGAACGGTGGTAAACTCCCTGCTGACTTTTAACCTGGTCCCGGCCATTGCTTCATGGCTCTTTCCTTTCCCGCATGGCAAAGGAGACGATCTGGTCGGCCTCACGATGGTTCGTCCAGAAATTTTCGCCGTCAAAGGCGAGTGACCGGCATTGGAATGGGACTCGCGCCAACTCTTTGATCGGCGACGTTGCTTCCCGCGGATCGAGGCGCGCGATCCGCCAATCGCCTTCGCCTTGCTCGGTCCCGCGCAAGACGTAGATCAGGCCATCGACAAAAACGTGGCCGCAGATCTCGGCGCCGACGTCGATCACCCGAAGAATATTTCCGCGCCCGTCGAGCTTCAGTATCCTATACTTATACCACTGACTCAGGTAAAGGTTTTCGCCATCGTAACTGAGATAGGAGCCAGTTAGTTCCGGACAGGAAATCCGGTCGCTTTCCGAAAATCCTTTTCCAGGATCGAAACGCCATAGGTAACGATCGTCGTCAGCGCCTTCACCCAGCGTGAACCAAAGGTCTTTCCCGGTAGAGACTGCCGCCCACGGAATTCCCGGTGCTTCCATCTCTTTGCGAACAGTCCAGGACTTAGGGTCCATCTCATAAATTCGGCGCAGATCGCGTGAGCCAATCCACAACGTGTCGCCATGCCAGGCGAGCGCCTGAGGTGTTACCGCAGGCGCGGGAAACCGCCGTCGTTCCGAGATCGCTGGCAGTTCCGATATCATTCTGTCCTCAGTAACCTGCGATTGCGTCGTCCGGATAGCAATAGAGCCAGCGTTCGCCGGGCTGGGCCGACGCAATCACGGGATGGCCGGTGGCGTGCGCATGCTTGGTCGCGTGGCGGTTTGGGGAATCGTCGCAGCAAAGCGTCGCGCCGCACTCCTGACACGTCCGAAGATGAACCCATGGTGAATCAATCTTCACGCATTCCTCACAGACCTGGCGCGCCGGTTGTTTGATCGTGGTAATGGCGCCCAGGTGCGCGCAGGTTCCTTCAGTCATTTCACATCCCTTTCAAATACTCGTGGACGAACTGGACTGCCATCGATCCTTCACCTACGGCGGAAGCGACCCGTTTCACTGAGCCCGAGCGCACGTCCCCGGCGGCGAAAACACCAGGCCGGCTCGTTTCCAACAAGAACGGTTGCCGCTTCAAGGTCCATTGCGGTGAGTCCGCCAATTCGATTCCCGTGCGCACAAAACATTTCTCATCCTTCTCGATTTCATTCGGCAGCCAATCGGTCCTCGGCGTTGCCCCGATGAAACTAAAGACCGCGGCCGTTTCGATCGTCCGCGTCTCACCGCTTGCCTTGTCCCGGATCTCGATCGAACTGAGATAGCTGTCGCCATTCATCCTGATGATCTCGGTGCAGCGGAGCAGCTCGATATTCGGCGTGTTCAGGATGCGATGCGCCAGATAGCTCGACATGCTTTTGCACAGATCGTCGCCGCGAATCAGCAGAAACACCTTGCGCGCGTTCTGTGAAAGAAAAACCGCCGCCTGGCCTGCGGAGTTGCCGCCCCCGACGAGCACCACATCGAAGCCACGGCACATCTGGGCCTCGTTAACCGTCGCCGCATAATAGACCCCGGTGCCTTCGAAGCGACTGCAATGCTCCACATCGAGCCGGCGATACTCCGCGCCGGTGGCGATGAGGAGGCATTTCGCGACCACATTTTCTCCGCCTTCCAATTCCAGAACGGAAAGCGCCTTATCGAAAGTCAATTTTGTCACCGGAGTGGGAATGGAAATGCGCGCGCCAAATTTTTCCGCCTGGAGGACGGCGCGATCGGCGAGTTCGCCTCCGGTAATGCCGGTGGGAAATCCCAGATAATTTTCGATGCGCATGCTGCTGCCGGCCTGGCCGCCCGGCGCCGTGTGTTCGAGCACGATCGTATTTAGTCCCTCGGATGCGCCGTAAACGGCCGCGGCCAAACCAGCCGGTCCGGAGCCGACAATGGCGAGATCATAAACAGTGTGCTCGACCGGCCGGCGAATACCGATCGTCTCCGCCAGCTCGCGGTTCGATGGATTGCGCAGCAGCACCCGTTGCGCACACGCCACGACTGGGGTCTCGGATTCATTCACTCCAAACTGCTGGAGGACCTGAGCCACGGCTGGATCGCCTTCGAGATCGAGCCAGGTGAAGAGCACTCGGTTCTTCGTCAGGAAATCACGGATCCGAAATGTATCGCGCGAGTAACGCGAACCAATCACGCGCAAGCCAACGAAATCGCCTAGCTCTCGCATCATTTGCCGGCGGGCGATGAACGCCTGGAGGATGAGATCGCTTAGCTGCGGATCTTGATTCAAAATCTTGCGCAACGCTTTGTCGGAGATTTCCAATACTTCGCAGTCGGCCCTGGCGATCGCGCTGACCACCTTCGGGTTGCCCGTCAAATGGCCGACGTCGCCCGTGAATTCCCCTGGGCCCAGCACCCTAACGATCTTGGACTTGTCGCCCGTATCATCGATCAACTCGACTTCACCCGACTTGATGACGAAAAAACTGGAATCGCGATCGCCCCAGTTGAATAAGGCCTCGCCCGCACGCAACGTTTTTGGGGAAACGGCCGCGTAGCGACCGAGCTTTGCCATCTGCTCGTCGTCGAGCTTTGGAAAGGCGACTGCTTCCAGGTTGAATTCCGCCACGAGAATCTCCGTGCTCGTGAAAGCCTGCGGAGTCAAATTCTCGATATAAGCCGCTGGGATTGGTAAGAGGTAATCGCACCGATTACCGGCGGCAGCTCTGGCTAAACGCGAAACGCAAAATCGTCTTTACAAGCTAAGGACCTCCTGCGCAGGCTTGGCCCCGAAATCATGCGTTTGGCCATCATGGCAAGAACCTTCCCCTCAGATGAGTCGACTATTTTGGGCTAGTCTGCGTCCTGCGGTACTCCTGGCGCTTTTTTGGTGTGTCGGATGTTCGTCGCCGGTCAACACTGGTCCGGTCGCGACGGTCCCGGTTTATTACGCCACCACGCGCAAAGTCGCGGTGGAGGCGACGCCGGAAAAGGCTTTTGGTACCGCGGCGGAAGAACGCCGCAAGGTCAATTATGGGCGCGCCCTGGTTGAACTCGGGCCAAAGGCTCGGATCGTTTCCTACGACCCGCCGCTGGCGGGTGGCGCGTATTTGCCGGTGGGAAAATTCTACCCCGAAGTGCGGAGTCAAATCAGCAGTGAGCGGCCTTTGATCGTTTATGTCCACGGGTTCAACAATACATTTGCCACCGCCGCGCATCGGGCGGCCCTCTTTACCCATCAACTTCAGCCTGATGCGGCCTCGCGGCCGGCAATTTATAGCTGGCCTTCCGCGAGCAAGGTTCTCGCGTACTCCAGAGATGAAGAGAGTGCGCTGCTGAATCAGGATAGGATCTTCCACTTCCTCAATAAACTACACGAGGGCGATGTAACGACACCGGCGGTTCTTATCGGACATAGCCTGGGCGCCCGGGCCCTCACCTACGGGTTACGCGATATCTTTCTGTTCCGCGCGGGAGGAGGCATTCATGGCGTTCCAAAGCAGCCGATGTTTTCGCACCTGGTCCTGCTCGAGGCGGATGTAAATCGTCTCTACTTTGGGGAGAATCTGCTGCGAGCTTCCGCATTATGCGGTCACATCACCCTGTATGTTTCCAAGCGCGACCGCGCTCTCGGGGCATCGACCTTCGTTCACGGCGGTTACGACCGCCTTGGTCAAAAAGTTCCCGGTCACGAAGACAGCGTTTTGGGCCCCCGGGCCTCGGAGAGAACTGCCAAAAAGATCGATGTCATCGACGCCTCCGCCGTGCGCTCCGATATCTTCGGCCATGCTTATGATCAGCCTGTCCTGTTCGAAGATCTAAGAGCGCTGATCCGTGGGAAAAACGCCGCGGAGCGCGAAGGCCACACCCTGGAAAAAGATTCGAGTGGGAGTTTCTATCGATTGCTGCCAACTCCGCGCACCTGATCCATCTCTCCTCCACAACCCAAACCCAAAGCAGAAAGCAATACCATGAGACTCCTCAAGAACACCTGCGTCGTTCTCGCCTTCGCCGCGCTCCTCTTCGGGCAGCTCGGCTGTTCGACGACCAAAGAACTGACGTCTTCAATCCAATTCGACCAGAGCGCATTGAACACGGACAAGAAGATCAAGGCAGACTCACTCGCGCTGCTTGATCGAGCAAAGGACCGTGCGCCTTACTCCGGCGTTTCGGCGGATGTCGATCACCTCATGCAGAAGATCGACAAGGCAATCACGAGCGAGCAGGCGCGGACAAAAAATGTGCCGACGGTTGAGCAATGGAAAGCAATCAAAGCCCAACTGACCAAACTCTTTGGCCAATGGAAAACAAAAGGCTCATTCGCGCCTGCCTTTGTCGATCAGTACAAAACACAAGTGACCGAGCTCTTCGACACCTTGATCAAAACCGAAGAAGACAAAAAGAAGTCTTAACCCCAAGGAGAACTCATATGGCAGACATCAACCAAATTCTAAACGACATCAAAGGTCAGCTGGGGCCGTTGGCCGAGCAAAACGTCAAGGAATTCGCGGCCCAGGCCAAACAAGACGCCGAAGCCTTCCTGGCAGAGTCGAAACAAAAACTGACGAAATGGATGGAGCTGCTCGCCTCGGGGCAGATCGATCAGGACGAGTTTCAATTGCTGGTCGATTCGCAAAAAGCGGTCGCGGCCATGCGCGCGCTCCGCGAGGCGAATGCTGGCGCGCTCCGCATCGAGAAATTCCGCGACTCCGTTTTTAATGTGATTGTCACGACGGCCGTGAAGGCGATCGCGCCTAAACCTGAGTCATGAACGGTCGCAACAAAAGGACCCATTGGCTCCGGTGCTCGATCGCGATCGCGCTGATCTCGCTGCCGGCAGGTTTGTTCGCGCAAACGAAGAAGGAGGACGAACCAAAGCCGAAACTCATAAAGGTGATTCCCGACGCAGTGTACGCGAATGAAACGGACTTCCTCTGCCCCCTCTATCACGTCACCATCGTGGGTGAGAATCTCCCGGTTGGTGACGCACTAAAAGTCTTCGTTAACGACCGGCAGCTTAAACTCGCTCCTCCGCTGAGGGAGGATAAGCCGCCGCTGAAAAACGCCGGCGGAACGGCGCCGGAGGCCTACATCAAGAATCCAGGAGACGGCTCGCAATTCGAGTTGTGGATCAACGGGCTCGTCTGCTCTGGTGTCGTGGAACTAAAAGTCGGGATGACGGACACAGCGCCATCTCCAACCGCGGTGGCCTCACCCACTCCTCCTTCCTCGCCACCGCCTACCGCCTCCGCTACGCCGGCTGCGTCAGTCCCGCCTCCGGTCATTAAGTCGAATGGGAAATCGCTGACCCTTGCAAAAAATGGAAACACCACAACGGATCGAAGATTCTTCCGCCTGGTCGTTTTTATTGTCGCGCTGTTTATCCTGCTTATACCGATCTTTCTCATCAGGAAGATGATCAAGAAGCAAATCGCGGCCGAGAACAGCGGAGAGGCCGCTGCCTACAGCCGCAGGAACCGACTGGAACAATATCTGACCGCGCTGTTCCTCGATCGCGAAACGGCCACTTACAGCCTGTCGAAATTTCAGTTTTACATTTGGACGGCGGTATCGGTGATCGGTTATCTCTATTTGGCTGCATCGCGCGCCTACGTGCAAGGCGTGTGGAGCTTCATCGCCATCCCGGACAACCTTCCCGGTATCGTGTTTATCAGTGGCGCTACAGGCGTGATGGCCGTGGTGGCGACCAACAGTCGCGGCCCGAAAGGGGCCGGGGATGTGCATCCATCGCTGGCAGATTTTGTTTGCTCGGGTGGAGTAGTCGCCGTCGAGCGGGTCCAGTTTCTCATCTGGACGATCATCGGCGCCCTCATGTTTCTCTGGCTCTCTCTGGTTCAAACTCCGGTTGATATTCTGGAATTGCCGAAGGTCCCGGACAGTTTTCTGCAACTGATGGGGATCAGTTCGCTCGGCTATTTGGGAGGCAAATTTGCCCGCAAAGCCGGACCGATCATTAACGATGTTTCCGTGAAGCTTGGAAAATTTACCCCTCCAAAGAAGGAGGGCGTTACGGTTGCCCCGCCTCCGCGAGACGCGACGATCATCGCCATCCGCGGCCGGATCCTTTCCCCTGATGCCGACTTCAAGATCACTTCCGAAACCAAGGATAAAAAAACGGCGCCAAAAGAGGTCTCGTTGACCGATCATTTTGCTCCGGTCGAAATAAAGGTGGTCGAGACGGACGACCAGACTTCAAAGCAGGAAAGAACAGCAAAGAAGCTCGAGGTTACAATCGATCAGCCCAACTTGGAGTGGCTCAATGGAGCGGCCAAGCTGCTCATCAGTAATCCCGACGGCCAAACAGCGAGCTGGGCAATGCCGCGGCTGCCGAAAATCACAGGCGAAATCAAGGCGGAGCTGGTTCCGGCCACTACGACGCCTCCCAGCCCACAGTTACTCAAGCTAACCTTAACTGGCAAAAATCTCGCACGGATTGCCACGTTCAACATTGGCGGTGACACGGTCACGAAAAAGCAGTTGCCGCCAGCCGGGATCAAAGTCGTTACGGCCGATGAGGAGGCGCCCCTCGAGTTTGCCACCTCACTTGAGCTAACCATATCCAATCCGAGTTCAGCCTGGACTGACGCCGGAGAGCATAAGCTCATCATCAAGAATTCTGAGGAGATGACGGCCGAGGGCATCTACAAAATCCCTTGATCCACCGGATAGAACTTAGATGGCCTAACGAAGAGCAGCTCTCTCTTAGCTAGCTATGAATAACGAACCCAATCAACGCGGCAATTTGCTTCAGCGCATCTGGTGGGCCTTTCGCCGCCTTTACCATCAACTTAAACCAACCCGGTTCAGCTTTATCGTCGCGCTCGTGGCCTGGCCGGTCTTTGTTTGCGTTGCCCAAGGCACGGAAATCTTGCGCACCGTCGGCGAAGGCATGGCGGGCGACCAATGGTATTGGCCCCGCGTCTGCGGCTTTTTCGCGGCCCTTCTTTTGTGGGCCGTTTGTAGCTGGTACGCCGCGCGCGTCCTCCTTTACATCAAATTTCCTGGCACCGCTCCTGCGCCACCGGTCTCAACCTTTGCCAAGACGCATGCGCCGCGACTGCTCGGGGTCGCCCCCATCTTGATTGTCGGCGCGGGATTCCTGACCGCGGCGCAGCCTTATGACGCGTCGTCGCAGGCAAAGGGTTGGCTTCATTTCTTCGCCGGTTTCTGCCTGGTGCTGGCGATCGTTTTCTATCTCGTGCTCATTCTTCGCCGCAAATGGATCATCAAAGGCCCGCCTCGAGAAGTCGAACACCTCAAAGAACTCGGCGGGCTAGCCCTGTTCGCAGTCGGCGCCATGTTGATCGGGTCGCTGCTGCTTTTCATCGTCTTCACGATCGACCCGGTTTCGCTGCCGCAATGGTTCGGGATGGGCACGATCCTGTTCCTTGCTGCCACCTCATGGATCAGCGCTGGGAGTCTTCTCGTTTATCTGGGCGGCCGCTGGCAGTTTCCGCTCATCACGACCTTCATCGCTGCGGCGGCGCTTTTCAGTTTGTGGAACGACAACCACGTTATCCGGACCGTCCCAGCGCAGGAAGTAAATCGGCCGGACGTGCTTCAGTCCTTCAAAGGGTGGTATGCGCTCGCCGAGAAAAATGATGGAGCCGGCATCATGCATCCGTTGTTTATCGTGGCCACCGAAGGCGGAGGGATCCGCGCGGCTTACTGGACGGCGACAGTCCTTGGTGGTCTTCAGGATGCGAATGCCGATTTTGCTCCGCATCTGTTTGCCATCAGCGGCGTCTCGGGAGGAAGCCTGGGCGCGGTCGTCTTCGATGCGCTGCTCGCGGAGCCGAACCCTTCCTTCAAGTTCAAAGAGAAAGCGGACGACATTCTCGGCCAGGATTTTCTTTCGCCTGCGCTGGGATCGATGCTTTACCCGGATTTCATCCAGCGCTTCCTCCCCTTCCCGGTTGATTATTTCGATCGCGGCCGCGCCCTGGAGCTGGGATGGGAGCGAGGCTGGCGTGATACGATGGGAAACAACCGCCTCGCCGGTTCCTTCGTCGATCTTTGGAACGCGCCGCCCCGCGAATGGATGCCTGCGCTTTTCCTGAACGGGACCTCGGTCGAGAAAGGCAATCGCATCATTACCACGAACCTAAGGCTAACGAATGTCTTCCTCGATGCCGAGGACGCGGCGGACAAGCTGGCTGAGCATGGATTGCCGGCGACAAAGGCCGGTTGCTTCATCCCGCTCAGCACCGCCGCGGATATGAGTGCGCGCTTTAGCTACGTCAGCCCGGCGGGCCGTTTCCCGGGCGGCTCCCATGTAGTGGATGGCGGTTACTTCGAAAACTCCGGGGCGACGACCGCGTTGGAGATCGTCCTGCGGATCAAGGAGTGGTGCCGTTTCAGCAACATCACCAACGTTGATGTGAAAGTGATCATGATCAGCAACGATCCTCGCAAAGGATCGCTCATGATCGCACCGGCGAAACCGGCCCCCGAACCGCCGGGGCCAAAGCGCTCAAAACCGGTCACGAGCCAGGGCGATTTTCTCGGCGACCTGATGTCGCCGCCCTACGCGTTGCTTAACACCCGCAACGCGAGAGGCGTCTATGCGCAAAAGGCGATTGGCCGGGAACAAAGGCGCTTCAAGGCCGGCGAGATTCCCGACACGACACCCGATACCAAGGACATCGTCTACTTCGCCCTTCGCGACACCAAGGTGCCGCTGCCTTTGGGCTGGATGCTATCGCGCGAAGCGGCGAAGACGATGCAGGAGCAGTTGTACTTGAACGACAACGTCGTTCACAACGGCGAATCGATGGATGACGTCCTGAAGAGTTTGCCTGTTCGACTCACGCCATGAAGATCGAAGACGCAGCCTCCGCTCTCAGCGAAGGCGCCCAGCGCGTTCTTGCCCCGATCAAACGCCGCCACCCGCTCAGCTTTGTCGCAAAACCAAAGCGAACGCGGACTAAGACCGACCCAAGAAAACGTCGCGCCTTTCTAAGTGAGGGAGGCTCAACACCATCAGAAACCGAGCTCGAGCGGCTGATTGGAACAAATGATCTGGTCGATCAATTCTATCTCGAACGCGCCTTGGTAGCGGCGCAGCCGGTGGCGCGGATCAGCATTCGAAGTCTCGCCGGACATGAGCGCGGTTGCGCCACGGGGTTCATGGTCTCTCCGCGCCTGCTCATGACGAACCAGCATGTCTTTCGCACCGCGGAAGAGGCGACCTCCTCCACGGTGGAATTCAATTTTTGCGACGACATAGCCGGTAACCATATCCCCTCCTTCAGCTATCGCCTGCGGCCGGACCTTTACTTTTTTAACCACGCTGATCTTGACTTCGCCCTCGTCTCTGTGGAACCGGCGTCGACCAACGGCGGGGGACCGCGGGCCCGGTTTGGTTATCTGCGACTAATCGCCGAATCCGGTAAAGTCGCCGTCCCCGAGTGGCTGACAATCATCCAGCATCCCGGCGGGCAACGCCGCCAGTTCGCGATCCGCGAGAACCAGTTGGCAGATGACACCGACCCGAAGTACCTCGCTTACATGAGTGACACCGCCCAGGGCTCCTCCGGCGCGCCAGTCTTTAACGATTCATTCCAAATCGCCGCACTTCACCATCAAGGCAAAGCGAATCGCGATGGCGCGCTCTATGTCCTGAAGGATGGCCGAAAAGTTGCCAGCCTCGAGGGAATCGATGAATCGGAGGTGGACTGGATCGCGAACGCCGGCGTCCGCATCAGCAGGATTTGCGCAGCCATTTTCGCCGAGGCGCCAGATAACGGCGGTCACCTTGCCGAACTTCAGGAGGCGATGAAAGGTGGCGACGTGCTCTCTTTGGCCTTCCAAAATCCGAACCCGAAAGAAATCATGTCCATCCCTTTTTCATCTTCTTCCCTTCCCTCGAGCGGCGGCCAGCGCGTTCCGTTAATCGTCGATTTGCAATTCAGTTTTCAAGGCCAGCCGCTCACGCTTGGAGTTGCGTCACAGCCCGTTCCCGCCGCTATCACCGCCATCGCCACCGACGGCTCCGCGGAATTCGAGACGATGCGGGAGCCGATTGTGGACAAGGACTATAGCAAGCGAAAAGGGTTCAACCCGAAATTCCTTGGGGTCGCGACGCCACTTCCAACCGTGACCGTCAAAAAAGTTGTCGCGAAAATGAAGAATGGCGGCAGCAACATTCCTTACGAGCATTTCAGCGTCGTCATCCATAAAGATCGCCGGCTCGCCATCTTTACCGCCTCCAACGTGGATGGCAGCGACAAAGCCCGAATGCCGGAGAAAGACCGCGATTATTCGCGCAAAGGACTGACTGGTTTAGGCAAGAACGATATCGAGAAATGGGTCACTGATTCCCGGCTGGATGAAGCCTTCTCGTTGCCCGACAAGTTTTACTCCGAGGACAACAAAGCCTTCGATAAAGGGCATATCGCGCGTCGCGACGATGTCTGCTGGGGCGCCAGTTTTGCGGAGGTGCAACGGGCCAATGGCGATACTTATCACACGACTAACTGCTCACCGCAGCGGGCCAACTTCAACCAGAGTAAACTGAAGGGTATTTGGGGAAATCTGGAGAACTTCGTTCTTAAACAAGCGAAATTGGAAAACTACTGCCTCTTCGCCGGTCCGGTCCTGGCGGATGACGATCCAATCTTTGCCGGCAAAGATAACACCGGCAAGGTCAACGTCCGGATTCCGCGCGATTTTTGGAAAGTCGTCTGCGCCGTTAAGAATAAGAAGCTTCAGGTCTGGGCCTTCTTGCTCGAGCAGGATCTGACAGGGATTCCAATGGAAGAGGAATTCCAGCTAACGCCCGAATGGGTCATCCATTCTCGCTCCCTGAAAGACCTGGAGAAAAAGGTAAAGCTGGTAAAATTTCAAAAGGCCTATCACACGGCGGACCAGTTCGGTAAGTAATGCGCTCTCCTTCGCATTACCGCGAACCCGATCTCCCAACCGAACGGCGGCGCGCGGCCGCGCGTTCTCTCAGAGCGCGCTGCCGGGGGCGCGGAGGATGCCCGGACGTTGAAAGCGGCCAGGACATCCGTACCTTGGGGAACTTGCTCGGTAATCGCGACGTCTCCACGAGGATGATTTACACCCATGTTTTGAACAAACCCGGTCTCGCCGTCCGCAGTCCTCTTGATCAAATGAGCACTGCAACAAAGCGTTACCCCATTTGCGAGTTAGACGAAACTTTTACGTCTAATTCTCGTTAGATGGAATAGCCCGAAAACGTTTACAATAGTAAGAACACCCCATTATGTCCTACAGCATATCGATTTTGCTGATCCGTAATCTCCGCGACGTCTTCGGTGAAAATGACCCCGCGCGTCGGCGCGCGGCCATCGACGAGATCTACACCGAAGACTGTGTGTTCTACGACCCCAGCAAGGGAGTTTACCGTGGCCGTGACGAGATCGATCGCGTCGCAGGCGCGATCAAGGCTACTCACCCTGACTTTCTATATCAGCCAATTACCGAGCCCGAGGAATCGGGCAATGGCGGGCTGGTCCGATGGGTATCGGGCCGACCTGGTGAGGCGCCGGCTTACGCCGGGACTGATTTCATCATCGCGCGTGACGGCCGGATCGCCGCCGTTTATCTCTTTTTCGACAAGCTACCCTGAGCTCGACTGTGCGATGTGCTATGCGTAGCGGCGAAACATGCACAGCCAACATCTAACCAAGCGATGCAGTGAACCGCGAGATAGCGCGATATGTGTGCTTTGAGTGTTCGCCATCCACCTGTGTCCTGCGTTGACCGCTTTACAGGTCTCGCGGTCACTGATCTTGTGTCTCGTTAGACGATGTCGCGCACGACAAAGTTGGGACTGTGGCTGGTTCCGTGGCTGCCACTCCTCGTCCTTGCAGCGGCGCTGCACGCGTACTTTGGATCGCCACAGTACTACACGAGTTCGAAATTGATTTTGCATCGCAATTCAGACGGGACCACATCTAGCGAGATCATATCCACTCACCTCCTGTTGAGTTCCATCTCACTTGGGTAGGCGCATTGGGCTGGCTCTGTATAGCAGCCTTTGCTGCCGGAATCGTTCTTCTCCTGATTTCCGTATTTCGTAGCTCTCCCGAAGAAACACGATTTCCGTCTAACCATGCGATGCAGCGAAGGTCTGGCAGGCTCGGTTCCTCACTCTCGATGAAATTCCACCCTCAACCCGCGGCGATGCGCCATCCACGACCGCATCGCTACGCGAAGCGTTGCGCGCGGGCCGCCAGCCGTCGCTGATCTTATTCTCGTTAGACCGCATGCATCGCGTCTCAAATACCGCTTTGTGCATCATTTCGCTAATGGTCGCGACCGTGATGGCTGTGTCCGCGACCGAGCAGGAGAGTCCGCTCCGTTCTGCGCTCAATTTCCTTCCTCCCGAGGTGGAGCAAATCTTAGCTGAGGGGAAGTTTGAGCTTCTCTCGCTCGATCCGACGCTTCTCACCGACAAGCAGCGTCGCCGCCTCCGGACGAAGCTCTTTCACGGATATAGAGTTCTGGGCAGGGTCAAAATCCAGAAGGGCCCGCAACGTGACCAATTGCTGCAAGCGCTCCAGCAGTCCATCGCAAATTCGAGCGGCGTTTTCGTTTACTGCTTCGACCCCAGACACGCGATTCGGGCATCTGTCGGCACTCGGACGGTCGATCTCGTGATCTGCTTTGAGTGTCAGATGATTAAGGTATTCCCACCTGGCAGTTCGCTCGCGAATACAGATGCGACCGCGCAGCCTGCGTTCGATGCTGCGCTGAAAGGAGCCGGAGTTGCGCTTGGCAGACGCCCCTAACAGTCTAACCATGCGATGGAGCGAACGGCGGACCGCTGCATGACAAGGCTGAAGGAAAAATTAAGAATTATGAAACAGGCGACGCTCGCTCTCGGTGGCCGTCGCTCATCTTGTTTTCGTTAGGTTTCAAAGCACGCGACCACATGAATCCACACAACAAAGAAAACCAACCGGTATGAACAAACTCATCAAATCCGCGATTATCGCAGCAGCAGCCGTGCTTACGACTGCTTCCGCGTATGCCGAACCCGATCAAGCGACACAGGCCATTTTCAAGAACTTGATGGCAGCAACAGTGTCGAACAACTACGACGGCTTTATCGCCGAGTGTGACGCTGTCATGAAAGCGGCAGTGACGAAGCCTATGTTGGAGGGCGTGAGCAAGCAGATCGCACCGCGCGCCAAGCAAGGCTATGATGCACTGTATCTCGGCGATCTGAATCAGCACGGATACAAAGTGCATTTGTGGCGTCTGAGCTTCAAAGATTCAGGAGATGACGTTCTAGCTACATTGAGCGTCAAGAATGGCAAGGCTGGAGGCTTCTATCTACGCTAGCGTCCACCCAATGAGGCCTAACCATGCGCTGCAGCGAACCGCTGGCAGTTGTGGAAAGGAAGAATTAGGATTTATGGAAGATGAAACTGCAGCCACGTGCTCTCCACGCCCGCATCGCTACGCGAAGCGTTGCGCGCAGGCCGCCAGCCGTCGCTGATCTTGTTCTCGTTAGATGCAGAAGGCGCACCCCTCGAGCGTTGACAATCCAGCGCTACGGACCGTAAGTCGTTTATGCGTTTAGTCGCTGCCGCTGTTTGCGCCGCTTCGCTCTGTTGCACGGTTGCTGTGGCGCTCTCGCAGCAACCGCAGGCGGACGCTGACCCGCTACAACTTGCAGGGCGCGCCCATGCTGCTACGCCACAAGCGAAAGATCAGCATCCGCAGGTGACTGCTTCATTCGAGTTCACTCGCTCGCACCAGGAACGTGTGGTCAGCGAGCTTATCAAGCGGATTGACTTACACGAGAAGATCCAGAGGGAAGTCGAGCTCAAGACGCTGAATGAAAGTCCGCTTTCAACGGTGCTCAACCTTTCACGGTTCTTGACCAGCAGAGGTTATAAGCGCGCAGACGGATCACCGCTTATTGATCTAACTTTCTGATCGCCGCGAATCGGCATCTAACCAAACGATGCAGCTTACCGCTGGCCGCTCTGCGGCAAGGCTGAAGGATGCAGTGAAAGCAAAGCTCGCCATCGTAAAGCGGTCCTGATCTTTTTGTCTCGTTAGATGCTGAGAGCGCACACTGGAACGACACGGAATGACGAAAATAAGCACATTAGACGGAAAGTTGATCGTCGAAGTTCAGGGTTGGGATAAGCTTTGGTCCCTGACGAGCCGGTTGGAGATTCCGCTCGAGCACATCAGCGGAGTGCACACAGCAGCGGACGAATGCGTCACAGGGATTCGTGCTCCGGGCACGCACATCCCCGGTGTGATCGCCGCAGGCACATTTCATGAGGTCGGGAGAACAGTCTTCTGGGATGTCCATAATCAAGAGAAGGCTATTGCGATCGATCTAAATGATGAGTATTTCTCCGCGCTGATCGTCGAAGTCGCCAATCCCGAGGCGAGCATACGTGACATCGAGCGAGCCATTGCCGGCCGCTTGGGATTGCTCCTGCCACGCGCCGTGACATAGACTTTATGACCGCAAGTTGAACGAGTCGCGCGAGTTTACCCGCCGCGGCGGGCCATGAAACGAATAAGCTCACGATTACGCAAGTCGGTAACGAGAACTATGAAAAAGTGTTTGTTAACGTTGGCGGGCCTAATTCTGTGTTCGTGCACCCGCACGGAAAGGACGACAAATATGAACAATTACAAGAAAGACGCGGCTCTTTGGTATGAGGCGTTCACCAACAAGGACCCGGCGCTGCTCGACAGAATCCTGCACGAGACTTGGGTGGACATTCCGTCACCTCCAGGCACACCCGCTGGCCCAGAAGGTGTAAAAGCTCTTCTCGCCGGGCTCACCACGACTTTTCCAGATTTGAAGCTGACTATTGAGGATATTCTTCAGGAGGGAGACAAGGTGGTCGTTCGCGCCAGAATGGCTGGCACTCAAAAAGAGGCGTTCATGGGTTTCCCATCTAAGAACCGGAAGATGGACATTCAGGTCGTGGATATCCACGAGTTTAAAGACGGGAGGATTGTTCGAACCTGGCACACGGAGGATTGGATGAGCGGCCTGCGTCAATTAGGCGTCTTCGAGAAGTAAGAATCAATTTGGCCACCGGAGATCGACCTGAAAACCGCCGAAGAGGACCAGAGTCTAATTCCATGTCGTTTGTAACATCACCGTCACTGCCTAACCAGGCGATGCAGCGACACCGCGGAAGCATTCAGCAATCGCCGATTTTAGGTCTCGTTAGGCGTCGTTCACCATTCTCGCAGATCACAAGAACCGAAAATAAAATCATGAAAACCACACTCTTAATTCTCACAACCGCAATTGTGTTTCTGGCTGGGGGAACTTCCACCATGGCCGCAGGGGCAGACGGTGCTGCCAAGGAGGCAGCGGCGACGGACGCGCCCCCGATGATCTTCAGCAACTATCAGGATTTAAAGTGGAACAAGATGCATCCCGAGCTCGGCGCGAACTCGCCGGAGGTTTGCATCCTGCGCATTGATCCAAAGACGCAAGCGACGAGTTTGCTGATCCGCGGCCCGACAGGAATTCATGTGCGCAAGCACTGGCACAGTGCCAACGAAACTCATACCGTGATCCTCGGCACCTTTGTGTTCGCGTGCGAGGGCAAACGTATCGAGCAGGGTCCCGGCTCATTCAACTACATGCCTGCCAAGACGGTGCATGAAGCATAGATGTCCGCGGGATCCCTGGTCTTCATTACGGTGGATAGCGCGTGGGATATTAATTGGGTGGAAGGCCCGCCCACGGCTGCCGACCTCACAAAGTAATTCCGCGACCATGTTCGTGACCCACGACGCCTAACCAGGCGATGCAGCGAACCGCTGGCCGCTCCGCGGCAAGGATGAATTATGAAGGATGAAGCGAAAGCAAGGCTCGCCGTGGCGGGCGGTCGTGATCTTGTGTCTCGTTAGGCGATGGCAAGCACAATCGAGGGCGGATGTTTATGCGAAGGCGTCCGCTATCGCCTGCACGTTAGGCCAAAGCAGGGGAGTGACTGCCATTGCGAAGATTGCCGGCGGGCTAGTGCTGCTCCGTATGTGACTTGGTGTAGCGTTCCCAGCACGGCGATAGAAGTTCTGAGCGGTGAACTGCGTAGAGTCTCGTATGCAGACCGATTACGCTCGTTCGCTTCTTGTTGTGGCACGCCTCTGTTTATCCAGGACGAGGTCAGTTCTGAATGGATTGATGTGACAGTAGCGTCGCTCGATGATCCCAAGACCTTTCCCCCGGAGGCCGCGATATGGACCGAGGACAAACTCCCGTGGGTAAAGCTCGATCCGACTCGGCCTGCTTTTCGCCGGAACAGAGATGAAAACGCCTAACCAGGCGCTACAGCGAACTCCGAAAGCATTGATGCCTTCATTCCTATTCAGTCAACCTTCGGCCTTGCGTCTATGTCGCGGCGTCCCCGCGCGCTCAATTCAGAGTCGCTGATCTTGAGTCTGTTACCGCGAGCGCGATCTTCCGAATGTGCGCCGGCGGGGGGAAGAAGAAGGTCCGCGGCCGTCATCGCGCTGAGAAGCGCCGCGGCGTCCATGTGGTGAATTTCCCGGCAGGCGCGGCTCGATTTTTTCCGGCCGGGCTCGGCGTTGCTCTCCCCTGCCCCGGTCTTCGCGCGGCGGAGCGGCGGCATTGTAGTCAAAACCTTCCGCTTTTTTTCGCACGATCCCGCGGCCGATGAAACGCTCGAGCGAACGCAAAGGCCCGTGATCTTCGGGGGTAACGAAACTGATCGCATCGCCCACCGCATGGGCGCGGCCCGTGCGTCCGATCCGATGGACGTAATCCTCCGAATGCATGGGGAAATCGTAGTTCACCACGTGCGAGATCCCATCGACGTCGATGCCGCGCGCCGCGATGTCCGTCGCTACCAGCACCCGCACCACGCCCGATTTGAAATCCTTCAACGCGCGCAGCCGCTGGTTCTGGGAACGGTTCGAATGGATCGTGCCGGTCTTGATCCCGCTTCTCTCGAGCCGGCCCGCGATGCGATCGGCGCCATGCTTGGTGCGAGTGAAAACGAGCACGGTATCGAACTGCGGATCGGCCAGAAGATGGAGAAGAAGGGACGGCTTCAGGTGCGAGCGCACTTCGTAAACGAATTGGGTCACGGTCTCAGCCGGATTGGCGCGGCGGCCGATCTCGATGATTTTGGGCGAACGTTGGAACTCGTGGGTGAGCGCCTCGATTTCGCGCGAGAGTGAAGCCGAAAACATCAGCGTCTGGCGTTGCCGCGGGAGCGCTCTCACGATTTGTCGAATCGGCGGGAGGAAACCCATATCGAGCATCCGATCGGCTTCATCGAGCACGAGGAACTCGATGTTGGCGAAATTTGCGGCGCGCTGACCCATCAGGTCGATCAAGCGGCCGGGGGTTGCGACGACGAGATCGACTCCGGAGCGGAGCGCTTCGAGCTGCGGACGTTCGCTCACGCCGCCGAAGACGGTCGCCATCCGCAAAGGAAGGTGTTTCGCATACGCGCGAACATTCTCTTCGATCTGGACGACCAGCTCTCGCGTCGGCGCAACGATGAGCGCGCGCGTGCCGCGCCGTCTGTTCTCGGTTGGGCCCGCATTAAGTTTCGTCAGAATCGGCAAGACGAAGGCGGCGGTTTTTCCCGTCCCCGTCTGCGCAATTCCAATTACATCGCGACCCGCGAGCACCTCCGGAATGGCGGCGAGCTGGATCGGGGTCGGCTCGGTATAGCCAGCTTCCTGGATGGCTTTGAGAATTTGGGGCGAAAGTTGCAGGGCGCGAAACGGCATAAGACGCTCACTATCGCCTGTGAGCCACCCATTCGCATCTGCTCAATCTAGTTTCGAAAAACGTCGTGTTATGACGTCTCGCTGCCCTTTAATCATTCACTCCAAGGGCGGTGAATTGGTATCCCCCATTCCCTTTCGCAAACACGAAAATTACTTCACCGCAGAAGACGCTATAGCTATCCCGGTTGTCCTCCTTAACCGGCTTTGCACTGCGAAAGCATTTTCTCGTTTTCTGGTCAAAGATCGCACCAGACTGTTTGATAAAGTCGGCTCTCGACAATTGTTTGCCGCTGCCGTCGTCGAAGGGAAATTTCGTCATCCCCGCGATGGCCTCCTTATTTTCTTTCGCGACCGCCTCTTTGAACCGAACCCAGAACGCCGCAAAAGATCCTGGGTCTGGCTTCGTCTCAGCCCTGACTACCGGATTAATCGCGAGTAGGAACACCACGGTCGCTGCAAGCAGAAGTTTCATAATTGCGCCAAACGTTCTTGTTTCGGAGAAGTTCGAGCAAGCCTTTTCGATCGCGCCAACTAAATCTTATTGGTGCTCGCCTCTTCGGGGTCTACTGGTCTCCTGACCGCATTAATTCATGATCATCGGAACAGTCGAAAGCCTGTGGCGTTATCCCGTCAAGAGCATGCGCGGGGAAGAGATGGAGGAAATGTTCGCCGGCTACGCAGGAGTTTATGGCGATCGCCTCTTCGCCTTCGAAAGCTCTGCGAATGCCAGAGGCTTTCCTTATTTCACGGGCCGCGACCAACGCCAGATGATTCGTTACCGCGCGCGCTTCCGCAATCCCGAGAAAGCAGCGCGGCCGGTCAACTTGGGGGAAGCGGAGAAATTGTCGCCGAACCTGAATCCGATCTCGGCTGACGCATCCGAGTTAACGATCGATGTCGAAACGCCGGATGGGAAAACTTTCGCGATCGATGATCCGGCTTTGATCGACAATCTTCGCTTAGATGTCCACGGAAATCACGAACTCACCTTGCTTCGCTCGGAGAAGGCGATCACCGATTGCCGTCCATTGTCGATCTTCGCCGTGCAAACGGCGAAAAAACTGGGCGAGGAAACCGGCGGCGTTGTCGATAAGCGTCGCTTCCGCGCAAATGTTTATCTCGATCTGACATCGTCCGACGGTTTCGCCGAGGACGAATTCGTCGGTCGCTCTCTGCGCATCGGCTCAAAAGTGACCGTCGCCGTTCTTCAGCGCGATGCACGTTGCATGATGATCACGCTTGATCCCGACACTGCGGAAAAAACGCCAGCCGTCTTGAAAGCAGTCGCGCAAGCCCACGAAGGCACGGCCGGTATCTACGGCGCCGTCCTGGTGGAAGGGATGATGCGAAAAGGAGACGTGGTAGAGTTAGTGAACTAGCCGCACTCACGCTGGAGTTTTGAGGCTTTCGCATTTTGTTTCGTAACTCGCGATGAGGACCGCAATCTGGGTGTGAAAATTATCCTGGGCCGAATAGAGGGCGCCGATCGGTTCGAAAAACTCTTTCTGCTTTAGCTCGTCTTCGATGGTTAACGTCAGTTCCGCGAGCGCTTCGATATTCGCCCGGGAATGAAATTCCATGTCTTTGAGTTTGGAAAGGACTGCGAGTGATTTCTCCAATTCACCTGGCGCCTGTTCGGTCTTCACCGCTTCGGTTGTTGGGACGTCCGTTGCAGTGGGAGCTGATTGCTTTGCGTTCCTGGATTTCCGTTTGCCGCCGCCTGCGGGCTTCGCTTGTTCGTGCTGCTTTTCCTGAGCCACCTTTTTCCCGTGCGCAACATTTCGAGGATCTGACATTGGTCACTCTACACCAGGCCTGCTTTACACGCGACGTAGACAGTGCTCGCTGATTCCGCTTCGAGCACTGGGTTTGGAAACGTGATTTCGTGCGCGCGCGAAGTTGCGAAGGCCGTGTCGAGCATGCTGAGGAATTCTTCCTCCGGCGGTTCATCCGACCAAAGCGCGAAGACACCGCCAGGATGCAAATGCGCGGCGAGCGCTTGCAGTCCTTCTGGTTGGTAGAAGCTCGCGTTGCGCGGGTGCAGCAGATCGCGGGGCGAATGATCGATATCCAACAGGACCGCATGAAACCGGCGACCCGCCTGGTCGGGATCAAAACCGTTGGAGGATTTCGCGCGCGCGAAAAAATCAGCCTGCAAGATTCGCGTGCGCGGATCACGCGTGAGTTGTTCGCCGAGCGGGACGAGGCCGCGCTGATGCCATTCGATTACCGGTTCCAAAGCGTCCACGACCAGGAGCGACGCGACCTCTGCGTGCTCGAGTACCGCCCGCGCCGTGTATCCGAGGCCGAGCCCCCCAACGACAACATCCCATGGTCCACTCTTCAATTCGGCCAACCCCAGATGAGCGAGTGCAACTTCCACTTCATGAAACAAGCTCGACATCAGGAATGCGTCGCCGAGTTTTACCTCGTAAACGTCGATGCCGCCTAACGACAACATTCTCCGCCGTCGCAGAATGAGATCGCCCAGCTCAGTCTTCTGGTAATCAAGCTCCTGGAAATCCCGGCTCATGGCAGTCGCCGTTCCTGTTCTGCCTGCGAATTGCTAAGTCAAATCGGCGAATCGATCACGATCGCCGGCGCTCAGGATGACAAGCTTTTAAGAATTTCTGAGATCACCTTCAGACATCGACTTCCCAGGCGCCGCGGTTGCGCGTGCCAGCGCGGATTACTCTTCGCCGTTCGTGAAGGACCATGTCCCCCACCACGGCATTCGGAAGGCCATTGCTAAAGTCAGCCCACTTCGTGCCGGCATTCTGGCTCTGATAAACACCGTGGTCGGTCGCGGCAAAAATGCGCTCGGTGTTTTTGGGATCGATCACAATCGCGTTGACCGGGATATCGGGCAGGTTCCCGGTCTGATTGCTCCAGTTCATGCCGGCATTCTTGGAGCGAAAGACGTGGCCTCCGCCAAAGGCGGAACAACTGGCCCAAATCACTTGCTGCGAAGCACCAAGAACGACGATATCGCTGATAAAATCGCCGCGGGGACTCGTTAATTGGGTCACGGTGGCTTTGGCCCAGCCGGAAGCGGCGCGAGAGATCCGAACTACTCGCCCATTCTCGGTTCCTAAAAAGATCGTCTTCGAATTCACGATGCTCAGGGCCGAAGCTTTCTCATCGCTGGTGCTGCCGTAATCAATCTCCGCCCACGTGTCTCCGCTATCGTCCGAAACGAAAAGCGTCACACCTGCTTTCGCGACAATTCTCTCGCTTACATCCATGGGCGGATAAAAAAGCGCTTCATAATCGTCCGGCGCCGGCGGAGAAACTTCCTTCCACTTGAACGCGCCCACGCCAGCGACTGGAGCCCGCTCGATCCAGATCCCAAAGTAGGAATGATAACAGAGCTTGTTCGTATCGTCGGCCCCGCAATCCCCGCCGTCTCCCAGCGCGATCTGGTCCCAGGTGCCGTTGACAGGATTGCCAACAGTTCCGTTGTCCTGGGTGCCGCCAATGAGCCAGTTGTCGTCACTTTCGAGATGAATGAGAAACTCAAACTCCGTGATGCTGAGCCCACGATTTAGCGCATTCCAGCTCGTGCCGCCGTCGGGCGAACGAAAGAGGCCGCCATCGTTACAAGCGTAAAGCACGTTAGGATCGGACGGCTCAAAGGCCAGATGGTGTTGATCCGGGTGAATGGAATCGCCACTGTTGCGCGAGGAGATGTTGCGCCAGGTCCACCCGCCCGCTCCGCGTATGCCCTTATACAGAGTGACCGCACCCCAATAAAGAATGCTGGGATTAACCGGAGACACCGCCATACACCAGTCGTACCAGGACTGGTCGATATCAGAGTCCTTGTCCATCGTCGGCGGCCTTTCGGCGGAGAATGCGCCGCCATTGGAAGCGCGCCGCCAGAGCAGCACCTCTCCATCGAGAACCGCGCCCACATAGACGACTGCGGGATTTGAAGGAGCATGACAAACTTCCATGCGAGTGAAGCGCGAGCTCAGGGCCGATCCCGCAAGAGCCACTCGCGTCCAGGTCGCCCCGCCGTTAGTGGAACGAACGAGGCCGGGGACGGTAGCGGCAAAGATCTCCTGGGGATCGTTGGGATTAATCGAAATGTCCCATGTGGCGGCGGGCTGAACGGTGCGCCAGTTCACACCGCCATTCGTGCTTTGGAGGAGCTTCTCGGATGTACCTACCCAGATATTCAGCGGGTCAGTCGGATCCACCGCAATGTCATAGATCCCGGTGCCGGAGAGTTCCTGGGCAGGAACATGTTCCCAGGTTTGGCCGCCATCGGCCGATCGGAGCAGGCCGACCCCAAGCTGGCTGGCGTTGTCTCCTTCCCCGGTTCCGGCGTAGACAATGTTAGGCGAGTTGGGCGCGCCACAAATTGCGCCCATCGAAAGCGTCGGCTGCTGGTCCGTGAGCGGGCGCCAGATTTTTCCCTGATCGAGCGTCTCCCACAGCCCGCCTCCACCGGAACAAAGAACCAGGTGGCTCGGGTTGGAGGGCGAAATGAAAATACCCGAGCACCGGCCGGCCACAGGCGGCTTGTTGTTACCGCCTTTCCCATAGGTTTGGCCATGCGGAATGCTGCTAGGTCCCAGCGCCCGCCAAACCGGGAGCTGCACATTAGCGGCAAACTTTGTCGGAACCAGACGGCTCTTCGCTCTCTCCGCCTGCGCGTATTCAGCTGTCGCTTTCGAACTGGATTTGGCCGGAGCCTTCTTGGAGATACGCGGAGCGCTTGCTGATTCCGTAGTAACGAAGCCGCGCACCAACGTGGTGCACGCCAGGGCACGTTGGGTTTCGAAATACTTGATTCGTTGCAGCGCTTTCCCGCCGGTATAACGCTGTTTTGCCCGCGCGGCCTTTTCTCGGGCGCTCCTGCTCTTCTTTTGACGGACCGGAAGTTTTCGAGCGAGAGTATTCATATCGAGGGTGTCTGGGGATGGATCGGATTGCAGCTACGACCCTGTAGGCCGTGCGCGCACGCCCTGCAGGGGGTGGTTACAGAAGAGGGCTACTTCTCTTTTTTCGGGGTTTGCTCGTTAGGCGCGTCTTTTTTTGATTCCGCATCTTCGGTCCCAGGAGTCGGAAGCTCATCGAGCCCGCGCGCCTTTCGGTCCTGTTGAATTCGTTGAAAAGCGCGGCC
Source organism: Verrucomicrobiota bacterium (assembly GCA_039649045.1). Lineage (GTDB taxonomy): Bacteria > Verrucomicrobiota > Verrucomicrobiia > Chthoniobacterales > UBA10450 > AV80. The sequence continues at coordinate 100,600 of JBBWZL010000017.1, forward strand.
ACCTGGCGGCGGTTGGTCGGGACCTTTGTCTTTATCTGGCGGCAATTGCATTGTTTATCCTCCGGTTAACTCTCCACGAGCTGACGGTCTCGCGGCGAGAGTTGAGCGTGACCTGCAGGCCCGCGAGAGATCGATCATAATGGACCCTTCTGTAGATGGGGAACTGAACGAAGCCGTATTATCGAAACATCGTTTTAGTGTCAATCCAAACATCAAATTCCGCTTCACACTTAACCGGTCCGCGATTCCACCTTGGTCACCGTCTTTATCTTCTCGCTGGCTTCGGGAATCATCTTCTCTTCCCAGGGTACCCTGCTCCGTTTGCCCTTTAGCTTCGCAGCATTGTCCAGATAAGGCTGCACCGATTTGTCCGGTCGCAGAACGATGAATAAATCGTCTTTGCCCTTCTTATCGTGATCAGGAAGTGAGCGTAGTCACCCTGCTCGATCCCAACAAGAGTTCCCTCCGTCGCGCCACTCCCGGCCCCCGATCCCGCGGAGTTTCGCGACAGCGATCACCCAAACGCAGCAGACGAGAACGGCAAGATAGCGGTGACAATTCGTGCCGCGACTTCACCACAACGGTGCGAGCTTTTGCAACTGGCCGCCGGGCTAATGCGGTAGCTCGAAGGAGTTTTCGACTTTTCTTTGAGCAGACATCCATGCAATCTGACTGGGCCCATGAGCAGCGACCCCCCGGTATTCCCCGCCAAAACCGCATGGCTCGAAGACGAAGCTGGCAAGCAGATCGTCCTCAAGAGGCATTTCACTATCGGTCGTGCCTCAGCCAATTCGCTGACGCTGAAAGATTCCCAACAGCGCGTTTCATCCTACCATGCGCGCATCTACAGCCACGAAGATGGCAGCTACTTCCTGGAAGATCGGCACAGCACCAACGGCACCTTTGTTAACGAGCGCAAGATTACGCGTCAGGAGCTTTGCGATGGAGACCGGCTGCGTTTCGGTTCGGCTGCCGTTTATGTCTTTCGCGGGCCGCAGCATGGACGAGTGCCAGATGAACTGCCCGGCTTGGTTGAGTCAACGATGCGCCATTATGAGGAACGCGATTGCTGGTTCCTCATTGGCGATATTAAAGATTCCAGTCGCCTTTCACTGTCATTGGATGGCATCGCCATGGCGAGGCTGTTCAGCGATTGGGCCGCCCGTTGCCGGAATTTGGTTGAGCGGCATGGCGGAGTAATGACGAACCGGACGGGCGATGGTTGGCTCGTCTTGTGGAGCGACGGCCCGGGCGTGGTCAGGTCCGTCGGGGCGACGCTGGAATCCTTGCGCGAGCTGCAGCACGCGGCGGTGCCGGCGTTCCGTGTTCTCATTCATCGTGGGCGCGCGACGATTGCTGGGTCCGTGCGCACGGGCGAGGACAATGTTTTGAGCGCGGAGCTGCACCAGGCTTTTCGCATGGAGAAGATCGCTGCGCGCCTCCAGCTGGATATGCTGGCCAGCGCGGCGGCCGCCGAACGCCTGCAAGAGGTGGTGACGTGCCGAGAGCTGCCCGGTATTTTTGAGCTCCCCGGTTTCACAGGCACTCATCGCTTTTTCGAGGTTGCTTAAATAAAGCAAATCGTTAAAAAGAGATTTGTCCCCATGAACATTCATCCTCCCGACGACGGGCTCGACTTGGGCGAGAAGGTCGAAGCTTTCACCGGCGGTCAAAAATTATTGAACCGCTACAAACTCGACCGCGTGCTCGGCCATGGTGGCATGGGTGTAGTATGGCTCGCGCGTGACGAAGAACTTGATCGTGCCGTGGCGATGAAATTTCTTCCCGCGATTGTTGTGAACGACCGTGCGGGCCTCATCGAATTGAAGCGGGAGACCAAGCGCAGCCTCGAGTTAACCCACCCCAACATCGTCCGCACTTACGACTTCGTGCAGGACAACACGATCGCTGGCATCTCGATGGAATATGTTGAGTGCGACACTCTGCGTAATCGTCGACTCGATCAGCCCACCGGCGTTTTCGAAGCGGCGGAACTCGGTCCATGGGTGCGTCAACTTTGCAGCGCGCTCGATTACGCGCATACCGAGGCGGCCATCGTGCACCGCGATCTCAAGCCCGCGAATCTCATGATCAGCGCACGCGATCAGTTGAAGGTGACCGATTTCGGCATCTCCCGCAGCCTAGTGGATTCCGTGAGCCAGATTAGTTTGCAGCGAGGTATTAGCGGGACACTGGTTTATATGAGCCCGCAGCAACTCGGGGGCGAACGTCCCACACCGTTTGATGACGTTTATGCTCTCGGCGCAACCCTCTACGAATTAATGACCAGCCGGTCGCCCTTCTTCAGCGGCGACATCGCGGGGCAGATTCAAGGGAAAACGCCTGCGCTAATGCGTCATCGGCGCGAGAGCTTCGGCATTACGGCGGGCGAAATTCCAGAGAATTGGGAGAAGACAGTCGCGAACTGCCTTGCCAAGGAGCCGGCTGAACGCCCGCACAGCGCAGGTGAAGTGGCCGTGCAACTCGGGCTTTGCGCAGCCGCCGACATCACGATGCCGGCGAAAAATCAGCCGATGCCAGCCGCAGCCGAATCGTCCACCGGTTTGCCACTGCCCGTCCCGGCTTTGCCGCCCGACTCCGCGCCCCCCCACCGCCGGCTCTTTTCGCGTCGCCATCTTATCGCAACGGGAGCAGCAGCAGTCGTTCTGCTGGTCGGTGGAGTAGTGTGGTATTATTCTCAATATCTGCCGCGTCAGGCAGAACATCTCGCCGCTGCCCGCGGCAGCATTGTGGTGAAGACTGATCCCAGCGGGGCGACCGTGAAAGTAGACGACGCGCCGCCGCAGATTGCGCCGGTTGTTTTTTCGGAGCTAAGACTGGGCCCGCATTCGGTCCAGATTCAGCAAAACGGCTACGAGTCTAAAACTCTTTCCATTGAAGTGAGGGAAAACCAGCCCACGGATCTTGGTACGGTCACGTTGTCTCGCAGCAAAGGGTCACTCAAGATTACGACGAATCCCGAGGGCCTGACTTACGAGATGAAGAGCGAATCGAACCCGTTCCAACCGATCTCCGGCACCACCCCGATGGAAGTGAAAGAACTCGACACCGGCAACTACGAGGTCAAGATCACGCGCAACGGCTGGCCGCCGCAAACTCGCACCTGCGTTGTGGCCAGCGGTGCCTTGCTCAATGCGTTTTTTGATTTTGCCGGTGGCGACGTAACCATTACGAGTACGCCACCAGGCGCCTTCGTCTTGCGCGACAAAGAACAGCTCGGCGTGACGCCGCTGCCGATCAAGAATCTTCCACCCGGAGAAGTGAAATACACGCTGACGCTTGCGGGTTATGATAACGCTACCGTCCAGGGCATCGTTCAGCCAGATCGGCCTCTTACGCTCTCCGAATCCTTAAAGAAAACGCGCCCGAAAACCGTCCAGAACTCCACGCGCAAGACAAACAGTGCAGCCGCTCGAAGCAACGGCGAGAGCGATGAGCGGAGCGAAAGAATCAAACGGACCTTTATTCCGTACTACGACGTATTCAGGAAGTAAGTGGCGCCAGCGTGAGGGCGGGGGGTTGCGAACGCAGCCGCGAATTTGTGATTGCCGGCGCGGCGGCTTTGCCCTAGCAGTGGGTCAACTTTAGCAAAGGAAACTCCATGGGCATCGGCTTGCTTCTTCTCGCCATTATCGTTCTGGTTGCGATTTTCGTGCTGTTCTTCGTGATCGGCGCTTACAACGCGCTCGTCACCTTGCGCAACCGCTACAAAAACGCCTACTCGCAAATCGATGTGCAACTCAAACGGCGCTACGATCTGATTCCGAACCTTGTCGAAACCGCCAAGGGCTATCTCCAACACGAGCGAGGCACGCTCGAAGCCGTGATCGCCGCCCGCAACGCCGCCGCCACCGCCAACACCCGCGCCGCTCAAAATCCGGGGGACGCAACCGCGATGAAGGAGCTTTCATCCGCCGAGTCCGCTCTCGGCGGCGTAATGGGACGGCTGTTTGCCCTGGCCGAGGCTTATCCCGATCTCAAGGCGAACACGACCATGATGACTCTGATGGAAGAGCTAACTTCGACCGAGAACAAAGTCTCGTTTGCCCGCCAGGCCTACAATGATTCCGTCATGACCTACAACACGCGCCGCGAAGTTTTTCCTACCAACATCATTGCGGGCTCGTTCAATTTCGGACCGGCTGAGCTCTTCGTCATCGACAAGCCGGAAGAAAAGGCCGCTCCCAAAGTCGCGTTCTAAGTCTCCGCACAAGATCCGGATCGGGTGGACTTCTTCGAGCGCCAGGACAAAGCCCGACGCAATACCAAGTTCCTGGTATTTTATTTTGCCGTCGCGGTCCTCCTGCTGATCGTGGCGGTCTACGTCGCGGTCGCGTTGATTTTTACCGGCGTGGAGCTCAAAAATTCCAGCGGAGAAACTACATTCAGCTGGGCCCAACCGGAATTGTTTCTCTGGACCGCTCTCGGGACCGTGTCGGTGATTTCGCTGGGGAGCGTCTTTAAAACCATGGCGCTGTCTCGCGGCGGCCGCGCTGTCGCCGAGCTCCTCGATGGCCGCCTGGTGAATCCGAATTCCACCGACGTCCACGAGCGCAAGCTGCTTAACGTGGTCGAAGAAATGGCGATCGCTTCCGGTGTTCCCGTTCCGCAGGTCTACGTCATGGAAAATGAGTCTGGCATCAACGCTTTTGCGGCCGGCCATTCCGCCAGTGACGCCGCCATCAGCGTGACGCGCGGTTGCATGACGATGCTTTCGCGTGACGAACTGCAAGGCGTGATCGCGCACGAGTACAGCCATCTGCTCAATGGCGACATGCGGCTGAACCTGCGTTTGATGGGGCTTATTTTCGGCATCCTTTGCCTGACGGTGATCGGCCGTGTCCTGATCCGAACCCGAGGCAAGAAGAACCCGCTTCCGCTGCTCGGCCTCGCGTTGATCATCATCGGTTGGATCGGCGTTTTGTTCGGGCGCTTGATCCAGGCGGCGGTCAGCCGGCAGCGGGAATTTCTGGCGGACGCCGCCGCGGTTCAATTTACCCGCAATCCCGGCGGCCTCGCGGGCGCGCTCAAAAAAATCGGCGGACTTGCCGAAGGTTCGGAACTCGAGGCGCCGCGGGCTGAAGAAGCGAGTCACTTATTTTTCGCGAACGGCTTGAAGAGCTCATTCTTTGGTTTCGCAACTCATCCGCCATTGGAAGAACGCATTCGCGCTCTGGACCCAAGCTTCGATGGAAAATTTCCGGAGGCGGTGACACCAGTGGACGATGCAGTGGCGCCGCCGCCGCTGCCCGGAGTATCGGCGCTCTCGCAACCGTCACCACCGCCGCGTGCGCCTGTTCGTCCGCCGCCGCTTCCCAGCGCGCAACCGCCGCCTCCGCCCGGCGCTCGGCCGCCACCGTTGCCTGTTCCGGCAGTCGTCGCGCAACAAGCGATCCTTGCCGATATCGGCCAGCCGACGACCGAGCATCTCCGTTTCGCCGTCGATCTTCAGCAGTCGCTTCCGCCATCATTGCAAGCCGCGGCCCACGATCCGCTCGGAGCCAGCGCCCTGGTTTGCGCGTTCCTGCTTGGTAACGAACCGGCGGCGCGGCAGAAGCAACTCGAAGAGCTGGGTCGCGGCACTTCCGAAGCGATGCTCCAAGAAACGATCCGGATCTGGCCGCAGATTCAGGGCCTCCCGTCGCAGGCCAGAATTCCGTTGGTGGACATGGCACTGCCGGCCCTACGCCGACTTTCGCCGCAACAGTTCGAACAGTTTCGCGCCGCGGTGAATTCCCTGGTCGCGAGCGACAACGAAACCGATCTGTTCGAATACATGCTGCAAAAAATCGTGATGCGTCATCTCGAAACGCGTTTCTCTCCGAAGGGCCGCACCGTCACTCAATTCTACGACCTGCGTCCCCTCGCCCGCGATTGCGGCGTCCTTTTATCCGCAACGGCCTATGCCGGACAGGACGATCCTACGCAAGCGCGGGCCGCCTTTGCGCAAGGCGCGGAGTCGTTAGGCCGAATCGCTCGCTGCGAAATTCCCTGGCTGCCACCGACCGAATGCGAGCTCTCGCATTTGGATGCGGCCCTCAACCGCTTCAGTCAGGCAGTGCCGCAGATCAAAAAAAATGTCCTGAACGCCTGCGCCCAAACCGTCGCCGCCGACGGCGTCATCCAACCGCGCGAAGCCGAATTACTCCGCGCTGTCGCCGACGCGCTCGACTGCCCGGTGCCGCCCTTCCTGCAATCGTAAGATTTTCTCCTTCCTCCGCTCTTCCTAATTTCTAATTCTAACCGCATGCATAACCCGGAAGATCGCAGTTTTATCGGACATCCGCGCGGTCTGTTCTACATCGCCTTCGCCGAAGCCTTCGAACGTTTTTCCTACTATGGGATGCAGGCGCTTCTCGTTCTCTACATGGTCAACCGGCTTCTGCATCCGGGACACATCGAAGCCATCGCCGGCTTCGTTCCATTTCGCCACCTCCTCGAGAACCTTTATCGCGGTCCGCTCGCGGTGCAGGCGCTCGCCTCAGCCATCTTCGGCCTCTACACCGGTCTGGTTTATCTCACGCCGATCTTCGGCGGCTTGCTCGCCGATCGCTTGCTGGGGCGTACCCGCACTATCACGATCGGCGCGCTCCTTATGTCCGCGGGACATTTCCTGATGGCCTTCGATCTCACTTTCCTCATCGCGCTGCTCTGCCTCCTCCTGGGCGTCGGTTGTTTCAAAGGCAACCTCGCCAGTCAGGTCGGCGCGCTCTATGCCACCGCCGATAACCGGCGCGCCGATGCCTTCCAGATTTACTATTTGTTTATCAACGGCGGTGTGATCGCCGCCCCGCTCATCGCCGGAACGCTCGGCGAAGTTTACGGCTGGCACTACGGATTCGGCGCGGCCGGCGTCGGCATGTTGATCGGCCTAACGATTTATCTGCGTGGCCGGAAATGGCTTCCGCCCGATTCGCCGATTGTGACCAAGAGCGAACGCGCCGCCAAACCGCCAATGACCCATCGCGACAAAATGGGGATCATCGCGTTGCTCGCGCTCCTGCCGGTGCTGACGATCGCCGTCATTGGCAACCAGCAAATCTTCAACGCCTACCTGGTCTGGGCCGAGAAAACCGCGAACCTTGTCTTCTTCGGAAAAAAGATGCCAACGACATGGCTGATCACGCTTGATTCGATCCTGTCCGTCAGTTGTCTCGCAGGCGCGGTCGTGTTCTGGCGACTTTGGTCGAAGAAATTTCCCGAGCCGGCGGAGATTACCAAGCTCGGCATCGGCAGCATCATCGCTGTGACCGGATTTCTTTCCCTCGCGGCCGGCGCCGCGATCGCGGCGAGTTCCGGCGGGAGCGTGTCGATCTGGTGGCTCATCACCTTTCATCTGCTCAACAGCATCGGGTTCGCGAACGTCTTTCCCGTCTCGCTCGCGCTCTACGCGCGCGTCGCGCCGCCTGCTTTGTCCGCCACCATCATCGGCATTTATTATCTGGCCTTCTTTGCGGCGAATAATCTCGTCGGCTGGATCGGCGGCTATCTCGAAAAAATGGCAGCGACCCAGTTCTGGCTTCTGCATGCGGGCTTGGCTGGCTTAGCCGGCATCATCTTTCTCGTCGCCGGCCGCCTCTTCGGCCATCTCCTCGCGCCGGGCGCGAAAGAAAGCACCGCGGCAACCTAGTTCTGACCTCCAGCCTACGCCAAGGCTACGGCTTGGCAGGCCGACCTCTGCTCGCCACGCCGTAGCTTTAGCGAAGGCGGGACTTCGACCTCCGGTCAAGGACCCGGCGGGGCGCGGCGAATGGGCGGGGGCGACGGAATGAGATTCGGCGGAACACCGGCAGCTTGAAGGATGGCGTTGCCGTTCGTTGGATCGCGCCACATCACTTCACGGCTGATTCGCTGTAACAGCCTATTGCGCGCGGTTTCGTCAGCGATGTTTCGGGCCCAGCTCACGGCGTTTTGGGGATCGGTCGTTGCCATGGCAGAAGCCATCGCGGCGACAGCAGCATCATGGGCGTCGCCCGATGGCAGAGCGTTGACCCAGTTCGTAGCCGCGGTCGCGTCTTCTCGAGTCCACTGCCGCATGACCTGCGAGATGGAACGCGAGCGTGCTTCCGGATCCGTCATCGAGAGCGACCAGTTCGCCGCTGCCGCCGGGTCCTGTCCAGCCCATGTCCGCACCACTTGGTTGACCGGCGAACGCCAGCCGTCCGCCGTCTTATCCTGGGCCGCTTCCAGCGCCGCCGCCTGAGGATCGTTCGCAGCCCATTGACGGTAAATCACGGAAGTCAGCGGCTCGTTCCCGCGGGTATCGCCCAGCGTTGCCGCCAGCCGAAGCGCACCTGCCGGGTCGGTGTTCGCCATAAAGCCGAGCACACCACGCAAAGCCATATAACGAAGATCGGCATTCGGCAGCGACTTCGCGCGATCCAGCGCGGCCTGCGGATCCGTCGCAGCGGCCTGTTGGAAAACATCATCCGCGATATATTCATACCCGCGATTCGAAGCCGCGAACTGCAACGCCGCATCGGGATCGCTCTGCACCCAGCGCGATACCAGCAGACGCGAGGCGAGTTCACGGTCGTTATTGCCGGGGATCTTCCGAATCCGCTTCAGCGCGTCGGCGTATTCCGCTGGTCGCAGTCCATTGATGAATGCTTCGAGATTGCTCATGCGGTGTCTGGCGTCGCGATCGGCCAGAATCGCCTCGAGAGATTTCTTCGAAGTCGCGAGCGAGTTCGACGACCAGACCTGCTGAGAGCTCGCGCTATTATTACGCGGCGCCTCGGTCATCGCCGAAGCAGAAGCGGACGGGCGCGTATCCGCAATTTCCGACTGTTTCGCCGACGTCTCACTCTTGTTCGCGAGAAATCCGCGACCAACTATGGCCCCGCCGATGAACGCCGCCGCGACGATCAAAATATGCGTCAGATTGATTCGCGCCGTCATGATCGGGAATCTTCCGCCAACAACGCCGCAGACGCGACTTGTTGTTGCGCCCAGCATTCAGCATAATCGGCGGCGATGGATTATGTGATTCGCCCACTCACGTCCGCGGATGAGCCGATTTTGTGGGAGATGTTGTATCAAGCTTTGCGGACATCGCAGGATGCGCCGCCACGAGACATTGTGCGGCAACCCGAATACGCGCGGCACGTCGAAGGATGGGGTCGCTCGGGCGACTCCGGCTTTGTCGCCTATGATTCGGAGCACAAGGATGAGCTGCTGGGTGCGGCATGGTTCCGATTGTCGGCCGCCGAAGGCGAGGAGACGGCCGCGCCGGAGCTGGCCTTCGCGGTGAAATCCGGGCATCGCAAACGGGGCATCGGCGCCGCGCTGCTCACGCAACTGGTGAAGGCCAATCCGCAGTTCAATGCCGTTTCGATGAGCGCCGGGGCGAATAATCCAGCGGTGCGGCTTTACGAGCGGTTCGGATTCAAAATCGTCCAGGAAAGCGACCGAGCCGTCACCCTGCGAAGAGACCTCTGACTTCTGACATCCGCCCTCTGAACTAATCTGTGTACATGAAATCGACGCTCTTCCTCGTTGCGATGTTCGCGCTCTTGCCTTTGGCGCACGCTCAGGAGCCCGACCCCGACGTCTCCAAGATCCTGAAGGACGCCGAGGAGCAAGCCAAGAAAATGAAGCTCAAAGTACCCGGTATGAAGGAGCAGCTTGCCGAGCTCGAAAAGGATGAGGCGAAAGAGAAGGCGGCCTTGCAAAAGCAGCTCAATGCGCCCGGTGCGATCGCCCTGCCGGCCTGGACGCCGGCCGTTCCGCAATTCACGCCGGCCGGACCTGCGACGAAGAAGATCATCGACGAACAGGTGCACATCATCGTCACCGGCACTTCTCCGCTCAGCCCCGCGGAGTTGGGCGACGCCTGGGAAGCAGCGAAATCTGCAAACACGAGCTTCGGCCGGAGCAATAACAGCATCAACGACACAAAGACCGTAATCATTAACCTGCACCCGCAAGATACCGCGCTGGGCTCAGTGCGTTTGGAAGCCACGCGCGCGCCGAAGGAAAAAATCACGCACGTCACCATCACCTCTCCCCTCCCCAAGCCCGACGTCGATTAGTCTCCCTCTGACATCTGACCTCTGACCTCTGACCTCTGACCTCCGATGAAGGACGACATCCAGCTCAGCGCCGTGGAAGATCACGATGGAATATTAACAATCCGTGGCGGCGGCGAGCGACGGGATTGGAATGGCATTCACTACAAGCAGGGCATGTCGGCGAAAAATGTCGGTACCACCAAACTGTCGGCGAACATCGCGACGATACCGCCCGGCGGCGTCGCCTATGCCCATATTCACGTCGGCTTCGAGCTGATCCTTTACATTCTCGAAGGAAGAGTGCGCCACGAATTCGGCCCCGGTCTCAAACAAGTATTGGAGAACGAGGCCGGCGATTTTATTTACATCAAACCCGATGTGCCTCACGAAGTCTTCAACATGAGCGACACCGAACCGGTCGTCGCCTTCGTGGCCCGCTCATCGGCCGATGAGTGGGATAATATCATTCCGTACGACCGCAAGCAGCCGGGTTAGCTGGCCGGACGCGAGGCGGATCGTATGCTCCGCCTCGCGCTGGATAATCTCCTTGTTGGAGCTACTAACGCCGATCCCAATTGCGGTCCCAATTGCGATGATGCCGAAAGTGGATCGTGGCACGGTCGCGATGGTACCCACCGCGACGCTCATAATGACCGCGAATCCAGCGTCCGTGGTAGCGATATCCGGGCACCCAGACCCATTCGTATCCTTCGTTCCAGTAGCGCGGGCCATAGTAATAAGGCCGGTCGCCAACACTGATTGAGAAATCGATCGCCTTGGCTTCCGGTGCGAGCGGAGCGCTCGCTGCGACTATGACCGCCAACACTATCATGATTTTCTTTTTCATATTCATCGTCTCCTTTTCGTGCGCCAGCCATTCACTGGTCGCTATTTTTTCGACGCCTCCGGGCAGCGAATATTCAAATCCACAGAGGCTTTGATTCATCGGCGCCCCGGCCCTCTCCTGCATCAGGAGGCGCAGCAATGCGTTTTCCTGGCAACCAATCGTGATTTTCTCGACGTAACTGGAGTCCTTGAAGTGGACCGCGATCGCCCATTGTCCGCCCTCTGGCTTCTGCATTTCCTACTTCCCCCGGGCAGAATCGCCTAGACGCCAGGATTTGCTGATCCCACAATCCGGGAACCGCGTGAAAGAAGTTCCGATCATTCTCGAAGTAGTCATCATCGGGTTCGAAGTCATGGCTTGGATGTTCTTGCTCGTGATCTCGATTTTCGGAGACGCGTGGATTCAACTCGGCTTTGTCACCCAATGGGCGACACAACTCTCCTTTGGTCTCCTCGGACTCGCCTACATGTTGGGCCTCATTTTCGACAAGGCCGTTTCCTCCCTTCCCTTCGGATGGATCGTTGGGCATGGCGCGGTCGCCGAGACGGCTGATTCGCCGAGCCCGGTAATGAAACGAATCGAAGTGCTGGCGAAGAATCCCGAGATGTATCAGGTCATCCAGAATCACATCAATCAACACAAGCTGGTGCGTGCGACCGTGTTTAATTTTGCGCTCATCTCGCTTTCCGCGCTGCTCTTCCTCTTCACGCGAATCGGTTTCAATCTGCGATTGTTTCTCGTGCTCGTGTTTCTGTCCGCGTTTTTTGTCGGCCTGACTTTGTTCACCGGGCGCCAATCTGCTCGCACGTTGATCCTGGAATTGCAGCACGCGAGCGAAGTGCTCGACGATAAGACTGGCAGCGCCTGAATCGCGCTCCGCAAGGGCGCGTCAGCTTTCCCCAAATGCTTCCTTGTTCACCACGTACGGCATCTTCGTCGGGTCGCCGCCATAGTGTCCTTCCAGCACGTCGATCACCGCCTGGGCCGTCCGCCCAGCCATGCCTTTGTCGGGGTCGACTGAAAGCCGCGTAATCTGCGCGCCGCTCGCGAAGTGATGGAACAACCGGGTGCGATCGGTGATCTCGGGATCGAGAAGCGGCGAATCCGGCGGCAGCGGCTCTTTCGCAAAGACATCTAGCGCCGCGCCGGCGATGACTTTGTCTTTCAACGCCTGGGCGAGAGCGTTCTCGTCCACGACCGGACCGCGTGAGCTATTCACGAGGTAGGCGGTCGGCTTCATCAGCTTGAGTGTTTTCTCGTTGATGAGGTGGTAGGTCGGCTTGTCGGTTTCGCCCTCGCGCAACAACGGCACATGGATGCTCACGTAATCGGCGCCGCCCAGCGCCTCCTCGAACTCCACATATTTGATCCAGGTCTTCTCCTTCTGGATTCCCTTCGCATGCCGCAAATCCATCAGCTCCTGGATGGCGGCGACGTACTCATCGTTGTGAAACGCCGGGTCGTAACACAGCATATTCATGTCGAAACCGGAGCACTTCTTGATCATCGCCAGCCCGATGCGCCCGGTGCCGATGATGGCGATGGTCTTGCCCGTGACTTCGTCGCCCAGGAACGGCAGAAACGGATGCCACGACGGCCACTTCTGCTCGCGCACCAGGCGCTCGCTCGCATACATTTTCCTCGCCAGCATCCCGAGCATGAGAAAAGCAAACTCGGCGGTCGCTTCCGTGAGCACATCGGCCGTGTTCGTGAATGGGATCTTATATTTGTTGGCGTCGGCGCGGTTGATGTTATCGAACCCTACCGCGATCTGCGCCACGACCTTGAGCGAGCCCTTACCCGCTTCGAAAATCTCCGCGTCGATCGGATCGCGCAGCGTCGTAATTAACGCATCGATCCCGCTCTTCACTTTCTCGATGATCAATTTTTTCGGCGGCGCGTCGGGACCTTGGAAAACTTCGAGGTCATATCCGCGCTCGCGCAGCCTGTTCTCCGCCGGATCCCCGATGCGGGACGTGGCAAAAACTCGTTTCTTGTCATTCATGCCGGCTTCGCCTCCGCCATCGTCTCCTTAGGCGGCGTTCGCAGGCACTGGAATGTGCTCCGCCTTCAGCTCGTGCAGATCGAGCTTGTGGCTTGCGTTGTCGATGTCGATGCCCACGAGTCGTCCGTCGGCGTCGAAATCTAACACCACGCCTTCGGCAACTTCGTCGCTGTCGGCGCTAGGCTTGGGAGAGAGCGCTATGTAGAGCGAATCAGTATCCGCGTGATAATGAAGTGTCATGGACGAAATCTCCTGTCAGGAAAGGCATTGTGAATGGTGATCTTATCAGCCAGCGTCACGACGCGCAAGAAACGGCCACTCAGTTCGGGCACGGCTGCCCAGAACCGGAAACGGTTATGTTCCTGCGGCTCGCTGCGAATTGGATTCTGAACAACGGAAACGCACATCTCCTTGGTGAGGTAAGGTCGGCGCGATAAAACCTCCTTCTCGAAGTACGCGGTGAACTGGAACTCCGTCATTCAGATCACTGTAATCGCCTTCGATTAGCAGTCACATCGAGAAGTCGCCGCCTACAGGTTCTTCTTCACCCACGCCCCGACGCGCTCCAACGCCTTCTCGATGTTCTCGATCGAATTGGCCACGCTGAAGCGCAAATAGCCTTCGCCAAAATCGCCGAAAGCGGTTCCGGACAACCCGGCGACGCCGGCATCATCGAGCAGGGCGTTGGCCAGTTTCTTCGATGGCCATCCGGTCTCTTTGATGTTGGGGAAAACGTAGAACGCGCCCTTGGGCAGGAGGCAGGAGAAGCCTTTGATCTTGTTGAGCCCGGCGACCATGACATCGCGCCGTTTCTTGAACTCCGCGCACATCGCCTCGACCGACCCCTGCGGCCCGCGGAGCGCTTCGATCCCGGCGACTTGCGTGAAGCTCGCGGTGCACGAGTTCGAGTTGGTCATCAGTCGGGCGACATGTGTCGCCAAATCGGCGCGCATCACGCCGTAGCCCATCCGCCAACCGGTCATCGCATAAGTTTTGGAGAAACCGTCGAGCAAAATGCAGCGCTCTTTCATTCCATCCACTGACATGATGGAATGATGCTCGCCCTCGAAAATGAGACGGCTGTAGATCTCGTCCGTCAGCACCATGATGTTGCGATCCCCGATCGCGCGCGCGATGCCGTCAATGTCGTCTTTCGTCAGCACGCCGCCCGTCGGATTCTGCGGCGAATTCAGGATGATCAGCTTCGTGCGATCGTTGATCAGCCCGCCGAGCTCGTCCACGTCGAGCCGGAAATCCATCTCTTCGCGCAACTGGATCGGCACCGCTTTCGCGCCGACATAATCAATCATCGACTCGTAGATCGGGAATCCGGGATTCGGGTAGATGACCTCATCTCCCTCTTCGGCGAGCGCGAGGATCGTGAAAAAGATGATCGGCTTCCCTCCAGGGACGACGACCACTTCTTCCGGCGTGGCGTTTACGCCGCGCGTCTCACTCACGTACTGGGCGATCGTCTCGCGCAACTGCGGCAATCCCGCCGATGGCCCATAGTGAGTGAAGCCTTTGTGCAACGCGTCGGTCGCCGCCCCGATAATGTTGCCTGGCGTATCGAAATCGGGTTCGCCGATCTCGAGATGAATAATATCGCGGCCCTTCGCCTCCAGCGCCCGCGCCTTCACCAAAACTTCGAACGCCGTCTCGGTGCCGAGACGCGCCATCCGCTTGGCGAGGCGAAGTTCGAGAGTCTGATTCATGACCGTGAAATTGGCATCATAGCGCGGTCGCGCAATTTGTCTTTCTCTCAAATGTCGGCCTATCCGGGCTCGCGATTTGCCGTCCTCAATCCTCCGTTCTCGCTTCCATTCTCCATCCTCGATCCTCTATCCTCTATCCTCCGTAATCTGGCGCCATGGCAGTCACCGACAAAGTCACGCCGACCTTCTTCTCGACTCCGGCCGGGTTTCGCCAATGGCTCGCGAAGAATCACGAGCGCGTGAGCGAATTGTGGGTCGGTTTTTACCGCAAAGACTCCGGCCGGCCGAGCATCACCTGGCCCGAATCGGTGGATGAAGCACTCTGCTTTGGCTGGATCGATGGCATCCGCAAAAAAGTCGATGACGAAAGCTACAAAATCCGCTTCACCCCACGCCGACCGAAGAGCATCTGGAGCGCAATCAATATCGGGCGCGTCGCATTCCTGACGCGTGAAGGCCGGATGCAGCCGTCCGGCGTCGCCGCTTTCGCGCGCCGCGAAGAGTACAAGTCCGCCGTATATTCATTCGAGAACCGCGAGACCGCGAAGCTAATCGCTGACGACGAGCGCGAGTTCCGTCGCGATCCAGCCGCCTGGGAATTTTTCCGACGCCAGCCGCCCGGTTATCGCCGCCTCGCGGCGTGGTGGGTGATCAGCGCGAAGCGGCCGGAGACCCGGAGAAAACGTCTCGAGCGCCTCATCAACGATTCGCGCGCTCACCGCCGCATCTTGAACTAGCGTGGGTCGATCAGTTTTTTCGTGATCAAGAATCACAAACTGCCCCCTTTTTTCCTCCTCTTCCCTCAATCAAATGAGGTCACCTCGAAAGACAGTGCGAATGCTTCGCAAGGGCGTCATCGAAACGCAGCAAAAGGGGTCAATCTGGGCTTGCCCTGGTTTTTCGGACAGTGAGTGAGGGACCACTTCCTGTGGTTAGTTGTTTAGTTGGGATTCAAACTTGATCGGGCTGCGATAAGCAAGACTGGAGTGGAGTCTGG
>JBBWZL010000041.1:0-104702 GCA_039649045.1 Verrucomicrobiota bacterium
GGACGGACCGGCTTTGCGATCGAGACATTCTTTCAAGATCTCCGGTATGGAATGCGGTCGTTGTTGAAGAAACCCGGCTTCACCCTCACCGCGGTCATTGCACTCGCACTCGGCATCGGCGCGAACACTGCGATCTTCAGCGTGATCAACGGCGTGCTCCTGCGCTCGCTCTCCTACGCGAGTCCTGAGCGGATCGTCATGCTTTGGGAGCGCAGTCTCACCTCTGAAACCACCCGGCTTCAGAATGTGATTTCGCCGGCGAACTTCCTCGACTGGCAGAAGCAGAGCACGTCGTTCGAGCACATGGCTGCCGTCGCGGATCTACGGGTAAATCTCACGGGCGGCACCGGAGAGCCAGAAGAGATCAAGGTTCAGTTGGTCAGCCAGCCATTCTTTGCCGCGCTGGGGGTGCAGCCGTTGATCGGCCGGCCATTCCTCCCGGAAGAAGACAAAACCGGGAATGAGCTCGTGATCATTCTCAGCCATGAGCTGTGGCAAACCCGTTTTGCCTCAGACCCGCAGATCCTCGGCAAGCAGGCCACGATCAACGGCCGCCAGCGCACGATCGTCGGCGTCATGGCGCCCGGCTTCCACTTTCTCGACAACCAGGTGAGAGCCTGGGCGCCGCTGGCGCTCGATCCGGCGTTCGATTACCGCAACAAAACCGGACGATATCTGCGGGCCGTGGCCCGGCTCAAACCCGGTGTGGCGGCGCGGCAAGCCCAAGGCGAGTTAGCCGGCATCGCCAAACAGCTCGAACAAGCGTTCCCGGAGAAGAATACCGGCTGGGGCGTCAATCTGGTGCCGATGCACGAGCAGGTCGTCGGCGAGATCCGGCCGGTCCTGGTCGTCCTGTTCGCCGCCGTCGCCTTCGTGCTCCTGATCGCGTGTGCGAA
This sequence comes from Verrucomicrobiota bacterium, assembly GCA_039649045.1. GTDB lineage: Bacteria > Verrucomicrobiota > Verrucomicrobiia > Chthoniobacterales > UBA10450 > AV80. The sequence goes on from JBBWZL010000041.1 coordinate 897, forward strand.
TGTCGCCAATCTGCTACTGGCGCGCGCGGCCTCGCGGCAGAAGGAACTTGTCTTGCGGGCCGCGCTGGGGGCGGGACGGGTGCGACTCGTTAGGCAAATGCTCACTGAGAGCGTGTTGCTCTCGCTGATGGGCGGTGTGCTCGGTGTGCTCCTCGCCTTCTGGGGCATTCAATTCCTGATCGGCTTCGGCCCCGATAACATCCCGCGCTTGAACGAAATCTCGATCGATCTGCGTGTGCTCGGTTTCACCTTTGGCATCTCCCTCCTTTGCGGCGTCCTCTTCGGGCTGATCCCGGCGCTACAGGCGTCGCGCCCGGATTTGAACGACGCCCTGAAGGAAGGCTCTCGCGGCTCGACCGGTGGCCGCAGCGGAATGTTCCGCAACGTGTTCGTCATTGCCGAAGTCTCCCTCGCCCTCGTGTTGTTGATCGGCGCCGGCCTGATGATTCGCAGCTTCATGCGCCTGCAATCGGTCGAGACCGGTTTCAATCCAGAGAACGTGCTGACGATGCGCCTCCAGTTGCCGCGCAAGAAATACGCGGACCCGCATCAGATCGTCGATTTTTTCAAGCAGGCGCAGGACCGTGTCGCCGCGTTACCGGGTGTGCAGGCGGTGGGCGCCATTAGTTATCTGCCGCTCACCGGCGGCCTCGCGTCGCGGGATGCTTTCAAGATCGTTGGGCAGCCCGCACCTCTGCCCGGGCAGGAACCTGGAGTGGAAGTGCGCGTGATCACGCCGACGTATTTTCGAGCGATGGGCATTCCGTTGCTGAAAGGCCGGCTTCTCGATGAACGCGACGTCAAAGAATCGCGCGTCCTGTTGATCAATGAGACGATGGCGAAAAGGTATTTCCCCGGCGTCGATCCGGTTGGGAAACAGATGGAAGTTTTCTGGGATGGGAGCGGGCCCGACGAGATCGTCGGCGTAGTCGGCGACATCCACGAAGGCTCTTTGAACAAGGAACCGGAGCCCGCCATCTATTGGACGCACCCGCGAGAGCCGTATTCCGGCATGGCGCTGGTCGTGCGCGCTTCGGGTGATGCTGCACGGTTTGCGACCGCCGTGCAGAAGGAAATTCGTGCGCTCGACCCGGACCAGCCAGTCGCGGACGTCCGGACGATGAAGGAAGTCATCGCGAAATCCATTGCGCGGCCGCGCTTCAACACCCTGCTCCTCACGATCTTCGCCGGCGTCGCGCTCGTCCTCGCATCCGTCGGGCTCTACGGCGTGATGAATTATTCCGCTACGCAACGCACCCACGAAGTCGGCATTCGCATGGCCCTGGGCGCCACTCGCGCCGATATCATGCGGCTCGTAGTTGGCAACGGGATGCTGCTGACGTTGATCGGCATTGGCATCGGGGTCGCAGCGTCGTTGGTGCTGACCCGTGTCATGGCGAACCTTTTGTTCGGCGTTACCGCGACCGATGTCCCGACATTCCTCGGCGTCTCGATCGTCCTGGCGGCGGTCGCGCTCGTCGCCAACTACATTCCCGCGCGCCGGGCTACACGAGTTAATCCGGTGATCGCGCTGCGCTACGAATAATGCGCATCTCCGCTTTCTTTCGCAACCTGACGCGCCGGCGCCAGGTGGAACAGGACCTCGCCGATGAAGTCAGCTCCTACGTCGATTTGTCGACGCAGCGGAAGATGAAGGAGGGCCTCAACGAAACCGACGCCCGCCGCGCCGCGCTTATCGAACTCGGCGGCGCCGAGCAGGTGAAGGAACAAGTGCGCGATGTCCGCCTCGGACATTTTCTTGAGACGCGATTGCAGGATGTGCGCTTCGCCTTTCGCACGCTGCGAAAAGCGCCGGTCTTTTCGCTGACCGTCGCCCTCGTGCTCGCGCTCGGCATCGGGAGCACCGCGCTCATGTTCACGATCGTAAATTCGGTCCTGCTCAAAGGCCCGCCCTTCCCGCAAGCCGATCGTCTCGTGATGCTCTGGCAGGATTTGCCGCAGGAAAAACGCGTCTCGTTTTCCACGCGCGAGTTCACGGTTTGGAGTCAAGAGAGCCAGCTCTTCGAGAATCTCGCGGCCATGACCGGTTCCGGGTTCACCATTACCGGGCGCGGTGAGCCCCACCTGGCCATCGGGCAATTCGTGACCCCATCGTTTTTCCAAACATTGCGCGCGACGCCCGCTCTCGGACGCGTGTTTCTGGAAGCGGAAGGCAAAACCGGCCAGGAGCGCGTCGTTATTCTCAGTCACGCTTTCTGGCGGGAAAAATTCGCCATGCGCTCTGACGTCCTCGGCCAGGTCGTAACGATGAATGGCAAGCCGTACACCGTTGTCGGCGTCATGCGCGAGAGCTTCGACTTTCCGAGACGCGAAATAAAACTCTGGGTGCCGGCCGCGATGGATGGGGGCATCTATCAGGAGAATCCCGACGCTCATCTTCTCCGCGTGCTCGGTCGGCTAAAACCGGGCGTCACGTCGGAGCGTTTGAAGGCGGAAACCGATCTGCTCGGCACGCGCGTGAACGCGCCGGAGGACGACACCGTCCGCCGCTTTTACGCGGTGAGTCTCAAGGAGTTGATTTCCGGCGATCTGCGCCGGCCGCTGCTCGTGCTTCTCGGCGCGGTCACGTTCCTCCTGCTCATTGCCTGCGCGAACGTCGCCAACCTCATGCTCGCGCGGGCCAGCTCGCGTCAATCAGAAATGGCCATCCGCAGCGCAATGGGCGCCAGCCGTCAACGCTTGATCGCGCAATTGCTCACCGAAGCGGCGCTCCTCGCCTGCATCGGCGGCGCGCTTGGGATCGGCATCGCGGCGTGGGGCCTCGACGTCCTAAAGCATTTCGCTTCCGATAAAATACCGCAGCTGGCACATGCTCAGCTCGACGGCTGGGCACTCGGATTCGTTCTCCTGGTTTCCGCCGCGTCCGGAATTCTCTTCGGTCTTGGTCCCGCGTTCGCCGCGTCGCGCACGAACCTGCAAGACGCGCTGAAGGGCACAAGCCGCTCCAGCAGCAGTGCCGGCGCGGAACGCACGCGGCGCGCGCTCGTTTTCGCCGAGGTTGCTCTTGCTTGTGTGCTGCTTGTCGGCTGCGCGCTGATGCTGCGCAGCTTCGTCGCTCTTGTGCATGCCGACCCTGGATTCCGTCCGCAAAATCTCGTCGTCGCCGACACCGCTCTTATGCGGGACCGCTATCCTGAAGCACCGCAGATGATCCGGTTCTATCAGGACGCCCTCGCTAAGGTGCGTGCCCTTCCCGGCGTCGAGTCAACCGGGGTCGTCACGCATCTGCCCTTCGGCGGAAACAGTTGGGGCAACAGCTACGAAGTCGAAGGCCAGCCTGCCGCGGCCGGCGTGCACTACAGTGCCCAGATCCGGCCTGTGAGTCCCGGGTATTTCAGCACACTTCAAATCCCCTTGAAGCAAGGCCGCGATTTCACCGAGCACGACAATGAAAACGCGCTACTCGTCACCATCGTGAACGAGGTCTTCGCCCAACGCTTCTGGCCTAACGAGAGCCCGCTCGGCAAACGGATCCGCTTCGGAAAAGACTGGCTTTCGATCGTTGCCGTTTGCGGCAGCATCAAACACAGCGGTCTAGACGTCGCGCCCGATGCTGAGATCTACGTTCCCTATCCACAAACACCCGCGGGCGCACTTACCTTCGTTGGACGTCAGATTAATTTCGTCGTCCGCTCGACCGCTAGCGTCGCGCCCCTTCTTCGCGGCACGGTTAGCGCTCTCGATCCCAACGTCGTCGTGAAGGTCAACACCATGGAGGCGCTCATCAACGATTCCATCGCTCAACCCCGCTTCCGCACCTGGCTCATCGGCGTTTTCTCCATTTTCGCGCTCACGTTAGCCTGCCTCGGCATTTACGGCGTCATCGCCTATCTCGTCACCCAACGCTACAAAGAGATCGGCATCCGCATGGCCCTCGGCGCCACTCGCGCGAACATCCTCCAGCTCATCCTCGCCCGCACCCTCAAGCTCACCGTTGCCGGCATCCTCACCGGATTGGGTGCAGCCTTCTTCCTCTCCCGCTTCCTCAGCTCCATCCTCTTCGGGATCACCACCCACGATGCCATCACCTTCGTCGGCGTACCTCTCTGCCTCATCGTCATCGCCCTCCTCGCCGGCTACCTCCCCGCCCGCCGCGCCACCCGCGTCGATCCGGTTACCTCGTTGCGCTACGAGTGATAGTATCCAGCGCCACGCTCATTGAAACGCGCGCCGCATGCGAACAGCGACCCACTCCTGACGTAAAACATGGAAGAGTCAGACTCGTGCAAACAACACAAAGCTCGCGGCGGTCTTCAATCGGATATTCTTTCTGCGGTTTCCAATAGATGAATTGCGTAGTCGACCATCGCAAGAATTTGAATCGTTCTCTCGGGACTTAAATTCCCAAGAAGCTTGTGGTGCGAAGGGTTCCGCACGTGTCCGAAGATCGCCTTAAAAAAAAGTAGCACCGCATTCTGCTCGGACGCGACCGTGCTGACGCGTAGCTTTGGGGAGACCGAACCGAACGCCTTATTCGCCAAATCATCTCCCGTTCCTGAGTTCACACCAAGGGCGCACCGGAGGCGGTCTTCTAAGACTCTGGTGGCTTCGGCGATCACTGTATCAAAGCGATCGTGTTGGCTCTTTTGATCAAAATCATTAAACAAGTCTAAACACCGGTCGCGCAGCATCGGATCAAGAATCTGAATGGTTTCTAAAAGGACCGGTTTGCCCTCTGGTTGCTTAAACTCTACCGCAGGTATTTGCTGCGGCGCGGGCTCAGCCTTTGTCGCAACAGCGTGCTCGTTGATAACATCTTCAACGAGTAAGGGAATCGTACTCGCTTTCCCAAATACGCCGGAAGACCTCATTTTCTCTTCAAACCTCGAAAGCGCATTATCAAGGCTTTCGAGGACATATTTTGATTCACCGGGTCGATTGGAAAAAACGTCCCGCTTGTAACGCAGGTGCCTCAGGTAAAGGCACGCAACGCTCTTCAAGAAACGGATCGCCCCGTGCGAGAAGCTCCCTATATTGTAATCGAACGCATCAGCTCCTTCGCGTTCGCGAAGCTGTTCCCACCACTTAATCGCATTTTCGACTTTCTTCAGTTCCTTCTGTGCCGGTGAAGACTGCAAGGCGTCGGGGTCGAGTAACGCCTTGAGGTCATCGTCCACGTTGACCGCGTCAATCGCCCGCCTCAACAGGTCCCGATAAAAGTGGAGGCTTTTGAGGAGTAAGTCGAAGGTCTCTTTGTATACAAAGATCGAGTTGTAGACATGATTGTCATTCGACTCGTGAGCCGCGTCATCTTCGTTGTTCATCGTTGTCTGCGCGCTAGGGTTTTCTTGCTCATATTGTAATGGCGATCCGAATACTCCTCCAGCCTCGCATTCCATCGGGCTTAGCGGCGTAGCAGTCAAAGTCTTGATGATAGCCTCGCGGGAAAAACTAAGTGGCTCACTCTGGCCTCTCCGAGACAACGTCGACAAGAGAGCACTTAGTTCTATGAAATCGTTTCGTTGCGGCAGATTCTTTGTTTGCGTTGTTTTGCCGTGGAGATCGGTGGATGGAGTCTGGAATTCCACAATGTGGAATATTGCGTGAAACGCATACGGTGCTGCCGTATATTCGACGCAATGCTGACGGACTACATTCGCGAAGCGATGCGGCTCGCGCATTATGAGCTGACGGAGAACGGCCGCTTTTTCGCAACGATTCCAGGACTCAAAGGGCTGTGGGCGGAAGATGCGACGCTGGAAGCGTGTCGAGAAGAACTCCAGAGCACGCTCGAAGATTGGATAATGCTCAAGGTGCGTTTCGGCGATAAGGATTTTCCGGTCCTGAACGGGATCGATCTCAATCCGAAACCGGAATATGCCGAAGCCGATTAGCCGGCGGGAGTTGATTCGGCGAATGCGCCTTCTTGGTTGGACAGGTCCGGAAGCGGGCAAGCGTCACGGTGTGATGCGCCACGGAACTCACACGGTGCCCATTCCCAACCCGCATCGCGGCGATCTGGATTTGGTCGCTGGTGAAGCGAGTGATCAAACAGGCCAACATTGATCCTGATGAATGGGAGAGACTGAAATGATCCGCAGCGACTACGTCTTCCGCTTGATGAGGCGGACCCGGGCGTGCCGCCCGATTACGAAATCCAAAAGAAATCCGAGCGTTTGATGAAATGCTCGGCGAGCTGAAAGCCGCCGCCCGTCGTAATTGCCTCCACTTCCGGTTTCGACTTCTGTCCTCCGGTTGGTATTGCTCTTGGGTCACGGCTCCAGATAGCTTCCTTGGGTTGCCCCAGATTTTTGCGTTCGCTTCCTTCCTTCTCCCCTCACAACCCACCAAACACCCACATAAAAACCATGCAAACTCAACTTCCCATTCCCAAAACATCACCACGCCGGTTCCGCGCGATGTCATTTCTCCTGGCAGCACTACTGGTCGGCCTCGTCGCGCCTCCCCTACCGGGTCGGGGCGACAACGACCCTTTTGAGCAATCGCCGAAACCGCTCTTCACGAATCAGGCCCAGATTCCGGCCGGGGGGCGGTTTCCAGCGGCAAAGCCGACCTTTACCGGCAAATTTTCGTCCGTAAGGGTGGAGAAAACGATTCGTGACGGAAAAGTCTATGAGGTAAGGATGTTTATTCCGTGGGACCTGAGGGACACCTCCAAGCAGGTGAGGTTGCGGATTGGCAGACCGGATAATACGACCGGCAATCCCGTCCCGACGACCTATCGAGTGCTTCAGATTCACATGCATCGACATGCTGAGCACACCATCGACGGTCCCGCATACCAACCGCTGGAGATGCATTGCGTGCTGTCAGACAATAACGGAACTGCGTCGCGACCGACAGCAGCCCTCGGTCTTCTAATCGTCCCGCAAGGGGAGCTGCGGAAAAGGGGGTTGGACTTTTACTTTGACAACGTCGCGAGGCCCGATGGCAGAGTCGATTTGCCGGCGTTACAGGACTTGAACGATGTGCTGCCCCAGGACATGACCTACTTCTCCTACCACGGCTCGTTGACCACGCCCAGTTTAGCCGATATGCCGCTAAATGCGACACCGATACGGTGGTACGTTCTCAGGAACGAGATTAAGGTGTCCATTGATCAGTCCAACAAGTACCTTCATGCGGTGGAACCGCAAGTTCGTCGTCCCCAGCTCAATAACCGCAGCAAGGTCTGGCTGATCAACCCGCAGCGTTAGGCGAGCAGTAGCAGCTACGCGGTTTTTCAGCGCAACCGCCCGGCACACCCCCACCGATGTCGTGGGGGCGCCGGTGACGCCGACGCTGCCGGCGATGTTCAATTCGCTCCAATTGACGACCTCCGATTGACATTGCTTTCCTGCCAACGCTCCAGATAGCCTTGCTGGCGTGCCCCCGCGTTTGACGTTCCCTCGCTCGATCCTCCGATCCACGGTTGGCTCGCTCCTCGCCGCTTTCTTGTCGATTGCGCCAGTCACGATCGCTTACGCCTACCCGGTTGCCGGGACTTACAAAAACCTGGCGATCCAGAACGGGCCGGACCCATCCATCATCGCGGTGAACGGGACGGACGGGCTGACCCATTGGTACATGTATTGCACAAGCGGCCCGATTAACGATAACGACAAAAGCACAACGGGCGTTTACGTCACGCACCTGATGTCGATCTATCATTCGACCGATCTCGTGACATGGAATTACGTCAGCGACGTTTTCCCGAAGCGGCCGAAGTGGGTCGGCAGCTCGAATCTTTGGGCGCCCGATATCCAGTTCTTCAACGGCAAATATTATCTCTACTACACCGCCGCGAATGCCGGCTCGCACGGGAACAAGGGGAGCGGCGGAGCGATCGGCGTCGCCACCAGCACCAGCCCGGCCGGGCCGTGGACCGATAGCGGCGGCGCGGTCGTGGAAGTGCAAAGCAATCGCTGGGTCTACGATCCGTTCGTGGTCGTGGACGATTACGGGCCGGCGCCGACCGGACAGCGTTACCTCTTCTACGGCAGCTTCGGCGGCGGAATTTTCGCCCGCAAATTATCCGCGGATGGTCTGCATACCGACAAGCCCAGCGAAGTGATGATCGCGGTGTCGGATCGTTTCGAGGCCACTTACATCCGCAAGCACGACGGCATGTATTATCTCTTCGCGTCCTCGGCGAACTGCTGCAACGACAACCTCACTGGCTACACCGTTTTCGTCGGCCGCTCCGCCTCCTTGCTCGGGCCGTACACCGACCGCGAAGGCGTTTCGTTCCTGAGCAGCCGCGTCGGCGGCACGCCCGCGCTCACCATGTACGGCAACAAATGGATCGGCCCCGGACACAACGCCGCTTTCACTGATTTCGCGGGCCAGGATTGGTTCGTCTACGCCGGCGTGAATCGCTTCGACGCTTTCTTTGCCGGCGGCAACCTGACGAAGCGCGCGCCGATGCTCGACCCCCTCGATTGGGGAAACGTCTGGCCCACGGTCCGCGGCGGCTTTGGTCCGTCGGAAATCGTTTCCAATCGACCCGCCGCGCAACCGGGCCAGCCGAACACTTACACACCCGTCTTCGTTACGCCGGACATGCCCGGCACAATCATCGCCGCGTTGTCCGATGAATTTGACGGCAGCAAATTCACCTGGATCTGGGCGGTGAATCGCGTGCCAGCCGCCGGCACCTATGGCCTCACCCCCAACGGCACCTTCTCCTTCACCGTCCAGAATGCCGACCTCTACGAAGGCCGCAACGACGCCTCCGTTCTCATCGAACCGACACCAGCCGGCGATTACATGGTGGAAACCAGACTCTACCTTCCCGTCGCTGGCGATTTCACCATTCACAACTACGTCCAGGCCGGCCTCGTCATCTACGGCGACGACAACAATTACATCAAGCTCGTCCACGTCGCCATCAACGGCACCCGGCAGACTGAATACGCGAAGGAGATTCCGACCGGCCAAATGTACGGCAGCACCACCATCGGTCCGCCCGCTGACTGGACTTACCTTCGAATCGCCAAGCGGACTAATCCCACCACCGGCGAAGAGACCTATACCGCCTACACCACGACGCAGACCGACGTGAACGGCCAGCCCGTCAATTGGGTCCGCGGCAGCACCTGGAACCACTCGTTAGGCGCGAACGCCAGGATCGGCCTAGTCGCCATGAGCGGTGCCGGCTACACCGCCCAGTTCGATTACGTCCGCGTCTCGACCCTGCAGCCGTAGGGCCGCGGCATTACCCTTCGCATAGCGAAGCGGCTACAGCTTGCCCGCGACGTCGCATCCAAGATAGGGTGCTCCGATGAGGCCACTTCATCTTCGTCGAATATTTGTTTTCAGCGTCGCGATTACCATCACAACTGCTTCGGCCCGGGAAACGATATTCGAGGGCCTAGGTTCCTATTCCCGGAAGGTCACGACGAGTTCACCGAAAGCGGAACAGTATTTCAACCAGGGCCTCGGGTTTTATCATGGGTTCAATCATGGCGCGGCGATCCGCGCTTTTAAGGAGGCGGCGCGGATTGATCCGACATGCGCGATGGCGCATTGGGGGATCGCGCTGGCGAATGGGCCGCACATTAATTTTCCCATGGTGCCGCCGCCGGCTGCGGGTGCGGCTTGGAAGGAATTGCAGCTCGCGCAGCAACACGCGGAGAAGGCGTCGCCAGTCGAGAGGGCGTTGATCGAGGCGCTGAGCCACCGGTATGCGAACCCGCAGCCGGAAAATCGGAAACCGCTCGATGAAGCTTACGCCGCGGCGATGCGCGAAGTTTGGAAGCAGTACCCAAACGATCCGGATGCCGGCGCGCTCTTCGCGGAGGCGATGATGGATCTGCGGCCGTGGGATCAATGGACGCGGGACGGTCAGCCGAACCCGGGAACGGATGAAATTCTGGCGACGCTCGACGCAGTACTGGCGCTCAACCAGAACCATCCGTTCGCGAACCATCTCTACATTCACGCGGTGGAGGCTTCGCGGAATCCCGAACGCGCGGATGCGGCGGCTGATCGCTTGCGGACTTTGCAGCCCGGCCTCGCGCACAATGTCCACATGCCATCGCACATCGACATCCGGCGCGGCCGCTGGCAGCAGGCGATCGACACCAACGTGAGAGCGGTCGACGCGGACAAGCGCTATCGCAAGATTGCCGGACCGCCGACAGGTCTGCTGCCCGTCTACGCGGCGCACAATCACCACATGCTCGCCTACGGAGCGTTGATGACGGGCCAGCGCCAGGTCGCGATGAAACACGCGCGCGCGATGGTCGCGGAGATGCCGGCAAAATTCGTGAAGGAAAGCGCGGCGTTTGCCGACGGGTTCTTCGCGGTGCCGCTCGAAGTGCTGGTGCGCTTCGGCCGCTGGGATGAAATTCTCGCCGAGCCGGCGAAGTATCCGGCGGCGATGCCGTTCGTCCGCGCGTTCCATCACGCCGCGCGCGCGACGGCCTACGCGGCCAGGGGTGAGACCGCGAAGGCGCGGAAAGAGCAGGCGCTGTTCTTAGACGGCGCGAAGCTCGTGCCCAAGGAAACGCAGTTAGGCAACAACACGGCGGCTGCGGTTATCTCACTCGCCACGCATATGATCGAAGGCGAGATTCTTGTCGCAGAAGGCAACGTGGATGCAGGCGTGGCGGAATTGCAGACCGCGGTGAAAGAAGAAGACGCGCTGAAATACGACGAGCCTCCTGCCTGGATGATTCCCGTGCGCCATTCGCTCGGTGCCGTATTGATGAAGGCCGGAAGATTCGCGGAAGCCGAGCAGGTTTATCGCGATGATCTCGCGCGATTACCCGGCAACGGTTGGTCGCTCTTCGGCCTCGCCGAAAGTTTGCGCGAGCAAAAGAAAAACGACAATGAAGCAGCCGCCATGAACGCGAGATTCGCGACAATCTGGGCCAAGGCCGACACCAAGATCACAACATCCTGCCTTTGCCAGGCGCGGAAGTAGGTAACGCCATCAAGGAGCGGCGATTTCCAAATCGCCGACTGTTTCAGCCAAGACACCATTTCCATTGTCAGGCTTCGGCGATTTGGAAATCGCCGCTCCTTGTTACAGCAGCAGTGTCTCTTGCTTCGCCTCGGCCGGCGCGACGTTCGCAAACTTCTTCACCAGCTCATCGAGCTTGGCGACGTAATAATCGACGTTTTCGTCGCGATTCTGCGGATCGAAGACGGAGGCGAGCTTCGCGTTTTCGTAGGCGGCAACCTTTTTCGTGGCGCCAGTGATGTAATAGCTCACCTGCTCGCCCGGCTTGTAGTTGCGGCCGCTTGCCAGCGCTAGTTCGTAGGCGGCGGCACGGTTACGACCACCGGCCCCGATCTTCGCCCGGTATTTATCGAGCGAATCCTGGAGCGTGTCGGTCTTCATCAGCATGTCGATGTTCCATTCGCGCCCGCGAATCTTTTTCCCGAAATCTTCGCGCAACGCGCCGATCGATTCCGATTTTCCTTCCATGATGAGTTTGATCATTTCCTCGAGAAATTTTCTCTGGAATTTCTCGAGTCCGCGCGATTTGAGCGCTCCGCCCTTGATGATGACTTCGCCGTCGCGGGTGAGAAGCGCGTAGTTCTTCGCCTTGTAGCTGAACATCGCTTCGAACTGCTCGTCGAATTCGACCTCAATGCCGGGCGGCAGAATCGCGGACAGACCTTTGCGCAGCTCGGCAATTTCTGATGTAGAGGCGGCTGTCTCAGCCGCAGCCTTTTTTCCCGCGCCTGCGACAGGCACCCCTACATCGGCGGGCGGGACAAAATAGATGCCGTCGGTATCGACCTCGATGACTTGGGCGCCGCGCGCCGTCAGCCAGTCGATCATCTTTTGCAACAGCTCCCGGCCAATCTGCGTAACGCGCGCGGCGGCTTCGAAATCGGCGAAGTGCCCCTGCGCGAAACCGAGGTAGCCGTAGAAGCTATTGATCAGAATCTTGAAGGTATTCTGGAGCGCGTGAAAATATTGCTGCTGCGCCCGGTCTTTCGCGGAGCGCATGCTTGCCTTCGCTTCGAGCCGGAACGTGCGCAGATCGGTGAGCAACGATCGAAAGATCTGGAGCTGATCGGTGACTGGGAAACAGTCGAACTGCAACATGACGGAGGGATAAAGCGATGCGATGTCGCAATGCCAGACGTTGCGGGCGACGCCGGTGAAAAAAATCGCGGTGTAACCGCCTTCGAAGCCGCGCGCCATCGGCATCTCGGGAACGGAATGGCGCTGCCGGTAATATTCGCGAAGGAAGAGCGCGTTGATGCGCGTGGCGTTTCCCCGCACGATCACGTCCTGATAGTTGTAGGGAAAAATCTGGGCCTGGATGAAATAGCTCGGGCTCAGGAGATCAGCGACGGCGCGCGTTTCCCGAACGGCGCAGAGAGCGCGTTGACGAAAGCGATCGGCGTCCTCGAGATAAGCGCGCTGAAGTTCCTTCCCGCTAAGCGAGGAGATTTGCACTTCGTCGGTTAAACCGAAATGCTGCGCGACATCGATCCGTTCGAAGCCCGGGAGGCTGCGCATTCCCACGTCATAAAATTGCGCGAGAAGAAAAGTATCGACGAAATGCCGGCCTTCGACGGTGAATTTCGGATAATCAATCGTCTTCTCCGCGATCTGGAGTCGTGACGGACGAGAACGCAGGAAACCGCCACTCCGCCCCCAGTCCAGTTTCACCTTTGCTTTCCGCGCCCGGGTCACGAGGTACGGAAGATCGAAGCGGAAAAGATTATGGCCTTCGATCACATCGGGATCACGCTCCCTGATGATGGCGGTGAGGCGCTTGAGCGCGGCCCGTTCGGATTCTTCGGCCTTCGCCGGATCGACTACGATCAACTCTTCCCAGCCGCTGTTATCGGAAAGCGCAATGCTCATGACGTGATCGGCCGGCTGGGAAGCGTCGGGGATTTCGGTTTCGCCGCCGACAAAGGAAAGAACTTCGAGCTGGAGCCGGCGCAGTTCCGCGAACGCCAAACCTTTGAAGAGAGTGCGCCCCGTGTGGGTGAGGTAATGCTGCACGGGATCGCTCAGCGCGAAGAAGCTGCGTCCGGCGCTTTTCAACCCATTGCGGAGCGCGATCAGTTCTTTCCAGCTGTTGACCGTGATCCGCCATCCGTAGCGCAAATCGCCCGCTAGCTTTTCGGCGTCGATATTCAGATCGGTCACATCGGAATCGCACCAGACGAAAGGATGAAATGGCTCGATGTCGGTCGTGGTCGAGCCGTCTTTTTCCCGGCGATAAACCTTCACAGTCCCCGTATCGCCGAGCTCGATTGCCACGATGCGCGGCGTCGGGTCCGAGCCGAAAAGGAGCGTGTTTTCCTCGAAAGCCATGGGCCGATAAACCTTCTGTCATTCCGAGCGAAGTCGAGGAATCTCTTGCCGCGGCTCTACCGGATTAACATTGAGAGATGCTTCGACTTCGCTCAGCATGACAGGATGAAGATTTGCTTTCTCACTTTCGCTCTCGCCCTCGTTTCGGTTGCGCTCTTTGCCCAGCAAACTCCACAAACGATCGCCGACGCCGAATTGCCGTCGCTGCTGACGATCTACAAGGACCTGCACAGTCATCCCGAGCTCTCAACGCATGAGGAGCGTTCGGCCGCGATCGTCGCGAAGGAACTCAAGGCCGCCGGCTGCGAAGTCACCGAAAAAGTCGGTAAGTACGAAAAGGCCGGAACGACCTGCTTCGGCGTAATCGGAGTAATGAAAAATGGCGACGGTCCCGTTGTCGCCATTCGCACCGACCTGGACGCGTTGCCCGTGCGCGAAGAAACCGGCGTTCCGTACGCGAGCACGGTCACGACCAAAAATGATGCGGGCCAGGACGTCGGCGTGATGCACGCATGCGGCCATGACATTCACATGTCCACCTTCATCGGCACCGCTCGCGCGCTCGGGAAGCTGAAAGACAAATGGCATGGCACCATCATTTTCATCGGACAACCGGCGGAGGAAACCGTCGGCGGCGCGCGGGCATTGCTGAAAGACGGACTTTACACTCGCTGGCCGAAACCGAATTACGTCCTCGGTTTGCACGACGATGCGGAATTCGCTACCGGCACAATCGGCGTCACGGAAGGGTATTGCTACGCGAATGTAGATTCGGTGGACGTGAGCGTAAAAGGAATGGGCGGGCACGGCGCGTACCCGCACAAGACCAAAGACCCCGTCGTGCTCTCGGCCGAAATCATTAACGCCTGGCAAACGATCGCCAGCCGCGAAACGAATCCGCATGACGAAATCGTGGTCACCGTCGGATCCATTCACGGCGGGACGAAGCACAACATCATCTCCGACGAAGTGAAAATGCAGCTGACGGTTCGCACCTACAAAAAGGACGTACGCGACGTCGTGCTCGCGGCGATCGATCGAATCGCCAAGGGTTGTGCGGCCGCGGCCGGTCTTCCGCCGGACAAAATGCCTGATGTTCATGTGCGGACCGAAGAGTTCACCCCCGCGACTTACAATAACCCAGAGCTGACGAAACGCGTCTCAGCCGCGCTCAAGGCCGCTATCGGCGCCGAGAACGTGATCGCGAAAGATCCGACGATGGGCGGCGAAGATTTCAGCGAATACAGCCTGCCTGATCATTCGATCCCGGCGTTCATGTTCAACGTCGGCGCGGTCGATCCGGCCAAAGCGGCTGAGAGTAAAAAGCCCGGCGCCATGCCATTGCCGAGTCTGCATTCGAGTAAATTCGCGCCCGTGCCCGAGCCGACCATTCGCACCGGTTTGATCGGGATGACAAGCGCCGTGTTGGACTTGATGAAGAAGTAACGTCCTTCAGCCGCCAAGGAGCGGCGGTTTACAAACCGCCGACCACCTAGGCCGAAGGCGCTAACTGATTTTCGTTTCGGCGGTTTGTAAACCGCCGCTCCTTGGTGGCTGAAGAGCAATCGCCGTTACTTTACCCGGACGTTTTTTCGCAGAAACGTCGGCACATCCAAGTCCTGGCCTTCGACGATGGTCGGTTCGCTCTTCTCAAAACGGCCGCGCGTGATGGGCTCGAACTGCATCACTTCCTGTTTCGCGTGCGGCATCTTTTCCACGACTGGTTTCGGCTCTTTGAACGGCACTGGCTTTTTCTTTGGAAAAATTACGCGCGGCTGTGGCGGCGGTTCTTCGAGAACCGGATCCTCGGGCGTCTCGGTGCTGGGAACCGGTTCGGGCTCGTAAGTTGCCGGTTCCTCAGACTGAATTAATTCAGGCGGTTCGACGATCGGTAAAATCTCCTCCGCAACAACCGCAGGCGCCGCCTCTTCGGGTTCTTCCCAAATCGGCAGTGGCGGCGGCGCGACCGGTTCCGGTTCTGGCACCCGGCGAGCGGCTGGTTTCACCTTGGCAGCCGGCTTCACCAGCGCGGGCGTGGCTTCTTCTTCCGACGAAAGCGAACTGATCAGGGTTACGCTCAACCGGTTTCCCATCCGGCCATCGACCGCGGTCCCGAACAGAATCTGGGTGTGATCGTTAATGTGACGTCCGAGTTCCTGCATCAGGATCTCGACTTCGGTCAGCGTCATCCCCGGGCCGCCGGCGATTTGGACAAGAACATGCGACGCATCGGCCAGCATCCGCCCGCGATCCATCAGCGGATTTTTCAGCGCCTGCGTCAAGGCGTCATGCGCACGGTTATCGGAATCCGATTCGCCAAAGCCAAACAGACAGCGGCCGCTCGGACTGCGCAGCGCCGCGAGCAAATCGTCGAAGCCGATGCGGATCAGACCTGGGCGCTGAATCAAATTCACGATCGAACGCACACTCTGGCTGATGGTGACATCTGCGGCCGCGAATGCCTGATGGATCCCGGCTTTCGGCGCCACCATGTCGCCCATCCGATCGTTCTCGAAACAAATGACCGCGTCGGAATTTTCGCGCAATTTCGCCAGCGCTTCCTGCGCCTGCGCCATGCGGCGTTTTCCTTCGAACGCGAACGGCAGCGTCGCAAAAACCACGACCAGCGAACCGGCTTCGCGCGCCACCTGCGCAACCGCGGGCGCGGCCCCGGAACCCGTGCCGCCGCCGAGTCCGGCGCAAACGAAAATCATTCGCGCGTCCGTGAGCGCCGCTCGGAGTTCATCGGCGGATTCGTAAGCGGCGTTGTAACCGACCTCGGGATCGCCGCCCGCGCCGAGACCGCGCGTAACGGTGCGCCCGAGCTGGACCTTGTGCGAGGCCACCGAGCTCGCGAGCGATTGCACGTCGGTGTTGATCGCAATCAGGTCGGCCTTGTCGAGACCGTCGAGCATCATGCGATCGAGGACATTGGAGCCGGCGCCACCGACGCCGACGACCTTGATCGGAATTTCTTCCTGCGCTTTTTCCGGCAGGCTGTAGTTACGGCTGAGTTGGATCATAGGCGCAATGCTTTTGGTTTTGCGTTCATAGCTGTCATCCCGAGGCTGGCGAAGCGCGCCGAGGGACCTCACAATTGCAATTCAGGCTATCGCAAAACAACAGGCGTCCTGTCACGCGCACGCATGTTGTTTCGCGGAAGCAATTGAGCACTTGTGAGGTCCCTCGCCGTCTGCGCGGCTCGGGATGACAAATCATGAGGAGCGCGGCTTTCACGATCTCATTCCACTGAAAAATTTGCCGAAAATTCGTCCGATGCCGCCACGCGGCCGCCGGTCGATCTGCATCGCTTGCGCATACTTGATCAATCCGATCGCTGCGGAGAACTGCGGGTTCTCGAACGCGCTCGTCAGTCCCGACATTGTTTGGGCGTGAGCGACGCGCGCCGGCAATTCGAAAACTTCCTCGGCCAGATGATCGATGCCGTTCAGATGACTGCAGCCGCCGGTGATGAAAATGCCTTCGCTGATGTAGTTGATGAACGGCTCTTCTTCGAGTTTGCGTTTCAGCAGCTCGAACGTCTCTCGCAACCGCAAATGAATGATCGTGTTCAGCGTTTCTCGCTCGATTTCCTTTCCGGCAAAACCCGAATCGTCCTTGAGCAACACTGTCTCGCCGGGCAGACAATTACCGAGGGTGACGCTGCCTTCTTCGATTTTCAATTTCTCGGCCCGCGTCATCGGAATCCGCAGACCCATCGAGATATCGTTCGTAATGTGATCGCCGCCGACGCCGAGGACGCCGCTTTGTTTGACCGCACCGTCCACGTATAAAATGTAGTCGCTCGTCCCGCCGCCGATATCGATCACGAGCGCGCCGAGATTTTTTTGGTGCTGGGTGAGCACGACCTGCGCGGAAGCGAGCGCGGTGAAGACCACGTCTTCAACTTCGAGCGGCAACTCCTTCACGCAACGAATCGTGTTTTGAATCCGCGTGCGCACGCCGTGGATGATGTGAAAATCAGCTTCCAGTTTTTGCCCGAGCATGCCGACAGGATTGAGCACGCCGTCCTGACCATCGACGTGATAATGCTGGATGATGGAATGAAGGAACGCGTTTTGCGCGGGAATGCTCACTTCGCGCGCGTTGATCTTCACGTCCTCGATGTCCTGCTCGTCGATTTCGTCGCGCTCTTCAGGAAGCGAAACCGAACCGCGATTATTGAAGCTCTGGATGTGCGAGCCGGCGACACCGACGTAAACGCTGCGGATCATCACGTCGCTTTTCGTCTCCGCGTCGACCACCGCTTCGTGCACGCATTTCATGGCGGTTTCGAAATCGACAATCTCGCCTTTGCGCACCCCCCGCGACGGCGCCTGGCCCACGCCGAGAATCTTGATCGTGCCGTCCGGACGCCCCTCGCCGACGACGACACAGATTTTCGAGGTGCCAATTTCGAGACCAACCATCAGATCGCTGCTTGCCATTTCGCTTAATCCTTTCTGCTCTTTCGGAGCGGAATTGCTTTGCGCACCGGCGGCGGTGACACGCTCGTGCGCGATTTCGGAACCGCCGGGTTCGCTTCGTTTTTTGCCAATGGGTGAACCGGGATCGCCTTGAGAATTCTCGGCTCCGCGCCTTCCGGATCGATTGTGTCGTTGATTACTTCCACCGAATTCTTCGCGAATGTCACCGGAATATTGCGCTGCACCAGGAGATTGACGGTGCCGAGCTCCTGTTTCGAATCGTCGCAATAAACGAGGAACTGCTCGAGGCGCTGCAATTGCGTCTCGAGGTTATCGAAGCCGAAGGTGACGCGGGTGTGGTTCTTGTCGGAAACGAGCAGGCAATAGCCTTTCGAGAGATCGATCTCGCGGATTTGAAAGCGCGTTTGCATGAAGCTGCGCGTGCTCAGCCGCAAGAGTTCGAGCGCGGCTTTGCCTTCGAATGATTCGACGGTTTTTCCCGCCTCGAGCGACTCGCTCGTGCATCCCGTGATCAGCGGCAGGCCGAGATATTCAGGCAACAACTTCTTTTCTTTCATCAGAACCCCGCGCGCGTCCACCAGAAAAGCAACGTCGGAGGCAAATGGATCGGAAATCGTCTTGTCCGAAGTGATCCAGGCGATCGGTTTCCGCTCGACGATCCGAATATCAATTTCACCCGGCATTTTGCGCACAACCTGGACTTCATCCACCTGCGGCAACTGCTGGAGGCGATCGTGCACCTGCGCGAGATTCACCAGGAAAATATTTTCGCCCTCATGCAAATTGGAGGTCTTGAGAATTTGATCGCGTTGCAGAGTCCCATCCGTCTGCACTTCTATCTGGCTCAGTTGGTAATCCGGGTTCTCGAAAAAGAAACGCTTTGCTCCCAGCCGGATTCCGAGAACGACCGCGGTGCAAACCGCGGCAGTCAGCGCAATTTTTGAGACGATCACGAGGACGCGGCGATTACGATGCCGGGTTGCCTTGTGCGAACGCACCCGGACATCGAGGAGATGCTGTTGCCGGCGTTGCCGCGTGTTGGAAACCCGTTCGTTCCGCGGGCGCAGGCGTTGATTCTTCACCTTCATGACTTCGCCGCCTCTCGCTTTGCGGAAAGTTCGATGATCCGCGTGCACAGTTCCACATAACCGATCCCGGCCGCCGCCGCCGCTTCCGGAAGCAAACTGGCCTCCGTCATCCCCGGGATCGTGTTCACTTCCAGAACGCTCGCCTCGCCTTCCTCCGGAAACATGATGTCCACGCGCGAATAAACCTGGAGCCCGAGCGCCCGATGCGCCCGCAGAGCCAGGTCCTGAATCGCGCGCGTCTGTTCCTCGGGAATTTTCGCCGGGCAAACATGCTCGGCTCCGCCGCCGGCGCCGGGATTCAGGAATGGATACTTGTTCGTGAAATCGTAGAAGCCGCCCTTCGGAATGATTTCTAAAATCGGCAACGCCCGGTCGCCGAGAATCCCGATCGTCAGTTCG
This sequence comes from Verrucomicrobiota bacterium, assembly GCA_039649045.1. Classification (GTDB taxonomy): domain Bacteria; phylum Verrucomicrobiota; class Verrucomicrobiia; order Chthoniobacterales; family UBA10450; genus AV80. The sequence goes on from JBBWZL010000041.1 coordinate 20,090, forward strand.
CGACCGGGAATGAATTTCTCCACGAGAAGTTCGTGATCGTAATTGCCGGCGTCGGCAATGGCTGAATCGACTTCGCGTTCGTTCCGGATGATATGAACGCCAACGGTCGATCCTTGTCGGGGGGCCTTGATCACGAACGGGATCGGAATCGTCGGGCGCTGCGCGAGACTGATGATCTGCCAGTAGGGTGTCGTGACGCCGTGCTGCTGAAAAGCTTCCTTGGAGCGGATTTTGTCGAACGCGAGTTCGCTCTCGGCCACGCCTTCTCCAGTGTACGGAACACCGCGCTTTTCCAGGATTCGTTGGACCTGACCGTCTTCGCCAAACGTCCCGTGAAGGGCGATGAAAGCGAGCTCGACGCCGGCGGGCAGATCGAATTCTGGACCCTTCACATCGACCTCATCGACTTTCGCGCCTAACGAGCGCAAAGCTTTCGCGACGCCTTTTCCGGTCGCCATCGAAACGTCCCGCTCCGAGCCCGGTCCGCCCATCAGGACGGCGATATGTTGAGCGGCGAGTTTTTTCACGCTTCTTCTCCCACGATTTGCACTTCGGTTTCCAATTCGATTCCGCGTTTGTTGCGGGCCGTCTCTTGGATCTTCGCAATCAACTCCAGCACGTCTGTCGCAGTCGCCCCGCCGTCGTTCACGATAAAGTTCCCGTGAATCTCGGAGACGCGCGCATTTCCCACGTTCGTATTTTTCAATCCGAGCTCGTCCACCAACTTGCCAGCGGGACAACTGGCCGGGTTCTTGAAAATGCAGCCGGCGCTCTTCGCGCTCGGTTGGGTGGTGCGCCGCTTCGCTTGCGATTCCTCCAAACGCCGCGCGATTTCCTCAGCTGCCGAGGGCGTCCCTTTGAAAACCGCGGAGACCGCATAGTTCCGTTCTAGCAAAGGAACATGCCGATAATGAATCTCGAGTTCCGATGGCGTTTTTGTGTGCGCGTTCCCTTCGCTGTCGAGATACCGAACGCTCAACACGTTTTCAAAAGTCTGCGCGCCCATCGCTCCCGCGTTCATCCGAAGCCCGCCGCCGACGGCGCCCGGAATCCCTTCCATCCATTCGAGGCCGCCGAGGCCCGCGGCTTTCCCGGCATAAGCGACTTGCTTGAGCTTCGCGCCCACGCCCGCCGTGATTGTGTTGCCCGCGGCTTCCACCTTCTCGAATTCGCCGCCGTTCGGATGCACCACCACGCCGCGGATTCCTCCATCGCGCACGAGCAGGTTCGACCCGCGTCCGATGACAAAGAACGGGATGTTTTCGCTGCGGCAATATCGGATTAATTCGGCGAACGCGGCTTCTGTCCTCGGCTCCACCCAGAACTGCGCCGGCCCGCCCACCCGCAACGTGGTGTGTTTCGCCAGCGGCTCATAAAGGCGCACGTCACCCTCTTCTCCCACGATGGCTTTCAGCCTTTCCGCGATCACGAGATCGGCGGCGAGAAGCGAGAGCTGCTCATGAATGTTACCCGCGCCGAGGCTCAAAATCAGATCGCCCGCAGCAAGCATGTTTCCGACATCATGATGAACCCGATCCAGGCGCGGTTGGTAACTGGCGCCGCCATGACCCTGCGCCGTGATTTCATCCGCGATAGTTTGCCCCGTGATGCCGGGAAGCGGCGCTTCGCTCGCGGGGTAAATATCGGTAACGATAACCCGATCGGCGCTGTCAAAGGCGCGCCCGAATTCGCGCCGCAACGCCTTGGTGCGCGAATAGCGGTGCGGTTGAAACATTGTCAGGACTCGGTTGCGTCCCGCTGATTTCGCGGTCGCCAGCGTCGCCCGGATTTCGGTGGGATGATGCGCGTAATCGTCCACGAGGAGGAAGCGCTCGCTCTGGTATTTGATTTCGAATCGCCGGCGCGCGTGTTCGAACCGGCGAAGCGAAGCCGCGATCTTGTCGAAGGGAATGCCGAGTTCCGTCGCCAGAGCGATCACGCCGAGCGCGTTGCTCACGTTGTGGCGGCCGGGAACGTTCAGCACGGCTTCACCCAGTTTTTCTTCCTTGTGATAAATGCAGAAAACGGAGGTGAAATCCTGAAGATCAATGTCGGTCCCGCGGTAATCGGCGTCTTGCGCGAAGCCGAAGGAGATCGAAAGCGGCCGCTTGCGGCAAATCCTCGCGGCGTGCTCGTCATCCGCGCAGTAAAAAACCGAACCGCTCGTCTGATCGAGGAGCTGCGAAAAGACAGCTTCGATCGCGGCGAGGTCGGCATAAAAATCGAGATGTTCTTCCTCGATGTTCAGGATCAGCGCGTGTTCCGGCTTAAAAAAACGGATCGTGCCGTCGCTTTCATCGCCTTCCGCGACAAAATACTCTCCGCGCTTGTCCCAGTGCGCGTTCGAGCCGAGCAGCGGAATCTCGGCGCCTACGTAATGTGACGGATGCAGGCCGCCTTCGCGCAAAAGATGCGCCGTCATCGCTGAAGTCGTCGTCTTGCCATGCATGCCGGCGATGACGATCCCGCGCTTGCCCGCCATGATAGCGGCGAGCGCTTGCGCGCGACGCGCGAGCGGTTTGCCTGCGTTGCGCGCGCTCGCGAGAATCGGATTGGTCTCCTTGATCGCGGACGAATAAATCACCAGCTCGGCGTCGGCGGCATCTTCCGCGCGATGCTGGACGTGAAAGCGCAGGCCGAGCCGCTGAAGCCGATCTGTTTCAAGAGAACCGACTTTATCGGAACCACTGACGTCGTGCCCGAGCTCAAGCAGCAGGGCCGCGATCCCGCTCATGCCGCTCCCGGCGACGCCGATCAAATGGATCCGGTGACGCTCGCGCGCGAGCATCTGGGGCAGATCGATTTCAGAGGCGAGCATCATGATTGGACTGGGTATATCTTTCCATCGTTTCGACCACGAGCGCGGCTGCGTTTTGCGGCGCAAGGCGCGCGGAATTTTCCGCCATCCGCCGCAGCTTGTTCGGATCGTCGATCAACTCGCGAATTTTCTGGGCGAGCAAATCGCTCCCGAGATCGGATTCCTTTAGAATGAGAGCTGCATCGGCGCGAGCGAAAATCTCCGCGTTCTTCGTCTGGTGATCTTCAGCTGCGTAAGGAAAAGGAATGAGAATCGCCGGAAGAGAAAATGCCGCCAGCTCCGCCAGGCTCGCCGCGCCCGAACGCGCGATCGCAAAGTCCGCCGCGCTGTAAACTTCTTCCATCGCGTGGTGAAACCCGGCCACATGGGCCGGAATTTTTTCGCGCAGGTAATTGTCGGCCACGAGGCGTTCGTCGCGCGCGCCGGAAAGATGGATCACTTGAATGGACGCTCCGTGGAGCAAGGGGAGCGATTTGATCATGGCCTGATTAATTCCGCTCGCGCCTTGGCTTCCGCCCATGACGAGCAGCGTGAGAAGATCTTCGCGCAAACCAAGACGTTGCCGTGCGATCTTTCGATCGATGAGCTGAAGTTCCCGGCGAATCGGGGTGCCGGTCACTTCGGTCCGGACCTTCGAGAAATAAGGAGCGCATTCCTTGAAGCCGAGCAGAACGGCGCGCACCATGCGGGCGGTGAGCCGGTTGGCTTTTCCCGGGATCGCGTTCGATTCGTGAATGAACGTCGGAATGCCACGCATTTTTCCAGCAAGCACTGGTGCGGTGGAAGTGAACCCACCCATTCCAATGATCGCGTGCGGTTTGAACTTCCGATAAATGCCGCGGCAAACGCGAAGGCTTTCCGCGAAACGGCGGGCAAACCCGAAAATCGCCGGCGAAAACGGGGAAGGGAGACCGATCGTCGGCAGCTTGTGAAAACGGAATTCGGAGCGGCCCGAAAGCGCAAGCGAATCGATTTCCTTCTCCGAAACGAAAAGCAGCACTTCGTGACCGCGGGATCGCAGCACTTCGGCGACGGCGAGGCCAGGGAACAGATGGCCGCCTGTGCCGCCGCATGCGATCACGGTATTCATCGAATAGGACCTATGTGACTTATATGACCTATGTGTCGCATCACATTCTCGGCGTGGTCCGCGCGCGGATAACCGCGTTCTTTTTCTTTCCCGGCTCCAGCACGCCCTGGCGATAAATGTTTAAGAGCAACCCGATGCCAAAAAGGCACGCCGCTAAATTCGATCCGCCGTAGCTCACAAAGGGCAGCGGCAATCCCTTGTTCGGCAGGAGCGAGGTCGTCACGCCGATGTTGACCGCGGCTTGCAGTCCAAGAAGCGAGACGATGCCGCAACCGAGAAGCAAGCCGAACCGGTCCTTAGCATGCAGCGCGATCATCATCGCCGACACGATGATCACGACGAACAGGAACACGACGAGCAGACTGACGCGCAAACCAAGCTCTTCGCCGATCATTGGAAAAATGAAGTCGGTGTGCGCGTAAGGGAGATAAAGCATTTTCTGCCGGCCATTGCCGAGGCCGAGCCCTTCCATGCCGCCGCTGCCCCAGGCGATCAGCGCCTGCATTTGTTGCAGACCGGCGTCATCCTTGAAGCGCTCCGGATCCATGAACGCGGCCAGCCGCCCCATCCGTTCCGACATTTGGGTGGCAACGAAAAGAATTCCACCGAGGCCGCCTAACGAGAGCAAGCCGAGCAGCGCCGGATGCGTTCCGGCCACGAACATCATGAGGAACATCGTCCCGCCAATCAGCGCGGTCGTGCCGAGATCGACTTCCATCACGATCAGCGCCAGCACCGTCGACACAACGGCAAACGGAATGACGAACCCTTGCAGAAAGCGGCCGCTTTCTTTTTCACGAGCGGCGAACCACGAAGCCAGGAAAAAGACGACGGCAACTTTTGCGATCTCCGACGGCTGAAAGGTTGCCGGACCCACGCCAACCCAGCGGCGCGAACCGTTAATTCGCATTCCGAAGTGTGGAACGAAACAGAAAGCCAGAGTAACCAGCGCGAGCCCGAACCAGATCCACCAGGTGCGCTGCCAGAAATGATAATCCACGATGGCGGCGAACGTGCACACCACCAGTCCCACCGCCAGCCAGACGGCCTGGCGTTTAATAAAAAAATACACGTCGCCGTGACTGTCCTTCGCAAAAGCGCTCGTGCTGAAAAGCATGACGATGCCGATGACCAGCATGCCCAAGACGGCCACGAACAGAAAATGGGCACTCTTGCGATGCATCTAATCGGACGGCGGCGGCGGCGGCGGCGGGAGAAAGCTTTTTCCCCGCGCGCATTCGCACAAAATGAGAAGAGCCTGGGCTTCGCGCAGCATACAGATGGCCCTCGCTATTCGGCCGACTTCTTGGGCTTTGCCGTTTTGGTCGGGATGATGAGTTTCTGGCCGATACGAAGTTTGTGAGGGTCCTCGATATTGTTCGCGGCGAGCAGTTGATCGTAAGGGATTTTGAATTTCCGCGCGATCGTGACCGGATTATCCCCTTTCGCGACGACGTAGGTCTTTGCCGCCTCCGCTTTCGGAGCGCTGCTTTCCGCTTTCGGCCGTTCCGCCTTTTTTTCTTCCTTCACTACCGGCTTGGTCGTCGTGCGCGCCGCTACTGTTTCATCCTTCCGCGTGGATGCGACCTCAGAAGAAGCGACCGCCTGTGGATTCGACTTCACGGTCGCAGACTGACTCGCATTCGTGCTGGAGATCGGTGGAAGCGGACCCTGCCGCGACTTGATCGTGTTGAACGCGATGATGCCGGCGACGGCCACGACGTGAAGCACGAGCACGATCAGGAGGGCGCGCGAGAGCTTCATGTTCGGCTCCGACATTTCTTCGTAATCCATCTCGTCGGGCACGCCGAGAGACCTGCGCGCCGTCGCGGCACGTAGTTTTTTGCGGGTAAGAAGTTTGGGTAGTTTCATGATTTCATTTGGGCAGCGCATTAACGAGGGCACGAAATTGATCGCCGCGATCGGCGTAACTCTTGAACATGTCGAACGAGGAGGTGCCGGGAGAGAACAGGACGACTTCGCCCGGCTTCGCGAGCGCGTGCGCACGCTCGACCGCATCGGCCAGCGAATTCGCGATCTGGCTGGGCACACCCTCCCAATCCTGCGCGATCCGCTCCGCCATCTCGCCCATCAGGACCGCGGCCCGCGCTTTTTCTGAAACGAGCGGCCGCAAAGTTTCGAAGGTGAATCCCTTGTCTTTTCCGCCCGCGATCAGGATCACGCTTTTGTTTTGCGCAAGCAGGGCTTTTTCGACCGCGGCGAGATTGGTCGCCTTTGAATCGTTCACATAAGTCACGCCGCCGATTTCGCGGACGAACTCGCAGCGATGCGGACGCGGTTCGTAGGCACAAAGCGGCGGAAGCATTTCCTCGAACGACAAACCGCGCGCCAAACCAACGGCGAGCGTCGCCATCAGGTTCTCAATGTTGTGCGAGCCGCGAAGTTTTGTGTCGGCCATCCGCAGAACGGGCGCGTTTTGGTAAACGATCGAGCCGCCTTCGAGGCGAAAATCGGCCTGGTTCGAGTAGGCGCTGAACGTCACGGTCCGGGCGGAGATTTTCGGCAGCGACTCGCCGGCATTGAGCACGGCTACGTCATCCGAAGTTTGGTTTTCGAAAATGCGCAGCTTCGCGGCGCGATATTCGGCCACGGAGCGGTAACGATCGAGATGGTCCGGCGCGAAATTAAGCCAGACGCTGATGGAAGGCCGGAAGGTTCGGATCGTCTCGAGCTGAAACGAGCTGACTTCCACGGTGAGCACGTCGAGATCGCGGTCCTCCAGCGCAACTTCGGAGAGCGGCTTGCCGATATTGCCGCAGGCGATCGTGCGCTGACCGCACGCATTCAACATTTGCGCGAGCAGCTCCGTCGTCGTCGTCTTCCCATTCGTCCCGGTGATCGCGATCACGGGCACCTCGACGGAACGCCAGCCCAACTCGAGCTCACCCAATGTTTCGATCTTGCGCGACGAAAAATTCGTCGCGAGGGGTGAGATCGGATCGATGCCGGGACTCAGGACCACAAAATTATACGGCGACGAATCGCGTTCAGCCCCAGGCCCGCAACGAACGGTCACGCCGCGCGCCCGCAAATTTTCAATCGTCGATTTCAAAAGAGTTTTTTCTTCCGCGCTGTCGAGCACGGTGACATCGGCGCCTTCGCCCCGCAGAAGAAGGGCGGCCGCAGTCCCGCTCAGTCCAGCTCCCAACACCGCGACTTTTTTTCCCTGGTATTTCACGGTTTATCTCAGCTTCAGGGTCGCTAATCCGAGCAGCGCAAAGACCGCCGACAAAATCCAGAACCGCACGATAACGGTATTTTCCTTCCAGCCGCTCAATTCAAAATGATGATGGAGCGGCGACATCGCGAAGATGCGTTTGCCGGTTAGCCGAAAGCTGAGCACCTGAAGAATCACCGAGAGCGCTTCGATCGCGAAGACGCCGCCCACAACGGCAAGGAGCAGCTCTTGTTTGCAGCAAATCGCGATCACGCCAATCATCCCGCCGATCGCAAGCGCGCCCGTGTCGCCCATGATCACTTTGGCCGGATGACAGTTGAACCAAAGAAAACCGAGCCCGGCGCCGACCAGCGCCGAGCAGACGACGGCGAGCTCACCGGTGTAAGGATAGAACGGGACCTGCAAATATTCCGCGATCCGGAAGTTTCCCGCGGCGTAGGAAAGCAAGGCGTAGGCAAACGCGACTGTGATCGTGCAGCCAATAGCAAGGCCGTCGAGGCCGTCGGTGAGATTGACCGCGTTCGACGAACCGACAATGACCAGCGCGAAAAATGCCAGGGTAAACCACCCCATGTTGTCGATGACTGGCGCCTTAAAAAACGGAAGATAAAGCGAGCGTGCCTGCACCTCGATGAGAGGATTCGTCAGGAAAACGGTGGTGACGATCGCGGCCAAGGCGATCTGAAAAACCAATTTCAAACGGCCGCTGATGCCGTCGGAATTTTTCTTCACGACCTTCAGGTAGTCATCCACGAACCCGAGGACACCCAGATAGACCATGCTGAAAAGCGCCAGCCAGACGAAACGATTATCTGGCCGCGCCCAGAGCACGCTCGAAGTCACGACCGTGCCGATCACGAGAACGCCGCCCATGGTCGGGATGCCTTGTTTGCTGCTGTGCAATTCGGCCAGGCGATGCACTTCGTCGGCGGTCCGGATCGGTTGACCGGCTTTGAGAGAAATCAATTTTCGGATGACGAAATTGCCGAACGCGAGCGAGAGAACGAAAGCGGTCACCGCCGCAGCAACAGCGCGAAACGTCACGTAGTTAAAGACGTTGAACCCTTTCAGGTCCTCGCTCAGCCGATGGAGATAATACATCATGGCGATGTACCTCCCGTGGCCAGTTGCAGATTCGAAAATGCTTCCAGGACGCGCTCCATCCGCGCCGAGCGGCTTCCTTTGACGAGAATCAAATCGCCTCCGCGTGCGCTCTGCGCGAGCAGTTCCGCGGCTTCTTCCGGCGCTTTGACGGCGACCGTATTTTCCAAGCCCGCCTCATGCGCTGCGTGCGCGATCTCGGCGGCCGTTGTCCCGACTGCGATCAATTCATCGACGCCGAGCTCCGCGGCCGTTTCTCCCACTTCGCGATGCCCGCGTTGCGATTCGTCGCCGAGCTCACCCATTTCGCCAAGCACTGCGATCCGCCGGCCATCGGCGTCGAGTTCGATGAGGGTGCGGAGCGCGGCTTTCATCGAATCCGGATTTGCGTTGTAGCTGTCGTCGATGAATTGAAGCCCGTTGATCTCCCTAATTTGCAGACGCGCTTTTGTCAGCGGGGTGGAAGCAAGCCCGGCGGCGCATTCTTCGAGCGAAAGACCAAAGGCACGGCCCGCCGCGACCGCCAGCATCGCATTTTGCACCATGTGAATTCCGGGGACCGGCAGTTGAGCCCGGCAACGGTGCGCGCCTTCCAGGATCGTGAACTCCGATCCCGTCGCGCTCTGCCGCACATCGGTGGCCCGGACCGAACCGTTCTCGATTCCAGCGAGGATAATTTTCGCGCGCGTGCGTTGAGCGATGCTCTGGCTGAGCGGATCGTCCGCATTCAGAATCACCGTGCCCTCCGCGCCGACGGCTTCAGCCAGCGCGCCTTTTTCCGTCGCGATCGCTTCGCGGCTACCCATGAATTCGATATGCGCGACACCGATATTCGTAATGATGCCGGCTTCGGGCGCCGCGATTTTCGCGAGCGCGGCGATCTCGCCCGGATGATTCATCCCGATTTCCCAAACGGCGATCTCATCGTCCGCGTTCGCCGTGAGCATCGTTTGAGGAAGGCCGACGTGGTTGTTGAAGTTGCCCTCTGTTTTCGTGACGCGAAATTTCTTCGCGAGGGTGGCGGCCACAAAGTCTTTCGTGCTGGTTTTCCCATTGCTGCCGGTAATCGCGATTACCTTCAGCTTGAGTGAGCGGCGGTAGTTTGCCGCGAGGATTTGATAGCCGGCGAGCGTGTCGGGAACGCGAATTAACGCGAAATTCTTTGGCGTCGTGCCGTTCCAGGTCGCTTCCACCATCGCGCCAATCGCGCCACGTTCGCCGGCCTGCTCGACAAATTTGTGGCCGTCGAAGTTCTCGCCCCGCAACGGCACGAAGAGATCGCCCGGCTGCAACGTTCGCGAATCGGTGCTGATTTTCGAGACCGTGGCGTTCGGGTCGGCGGCCGATAAAGATCCACCTGCGAATTCCGCGATTTGGCGAAGGGAAAGCGCGGGCGTCATGTTCCGAATTCGAGCGGTCTATTTTCCAGCGCCTGGCGCGCGACCTGGATGTCGTCGAACGGCACCGTGTGATCGGCGAACTCCTGGTAGCTCTCGTGTCCTTTGCCCGCGATCAGAACGATGTCGCGCGGCTGGGCCAGTTCGATGGCCCGCGCGATCGCTTTCGCGCGGTCAGGAATTTTTTCGTAACGATCGGAGCGAAAACCTTTCTCGGCGTCGGCGATGATCGCCTCGGGATCTTCCTTTCGCGGATTGTCCGAGGTAATAATGCTGTAATCCGCGTTTTGATCAGCAACCCGCGCCATCAGCGGGCGCTTCTGCTTGTCGCGGTCGCCGCCGCAACCGAACACCACAATCAGTTTTCTCGGCGAAAGCTCGCGCAGCGTCTTGAGAACGTTGAGCAAGGCGTCGTCGGTGTGCGCGTAATCGACAAAAACCTGGAACTGCCGTTTCGCCGGAACAGCCTCGAGTCGTCCAGGAACCTGCGGCGATCGCGAGAGACTCAGGATCGCCTCCCGCAGATTGACGCCGAGGCTCGAAGCCGCCGCCAGCGCCGCCATCGAGTTCGCGACGTTGAACCGCCCGATCAACGGCACCCGCACCAGATAGCTCTTGCCGCGCGCGTCGAGTTGATAAGAGGTCCCGGCAAATTCCGCGTGATAATTGGACGCCCGGAAATCCGCCCGCGCGCTCACGCCGTATGTGATCACCGGGATTTTCTTGTCCAACTTATCGAGCCGATCGACCAATTGCTCGCCGTAGCGATCGTCGATATTGATCACCGCGCACGGGTTCGTCTTCGCTTTCTGTTCCGCGAGGCCGGTGAAGAGTTTCGTCTTCGCGTCGAAATAGCTCTCCATCGTTCCATGAAAATCGAGGTGGTCCTGGGTGAGGTTCGTGAACACGGCGACGTCCCATTCCAGGCCGCGCGTCCGGTCCTGCGCGAGCGCGTGGGATGAAACCTCCATCGCCGCCGCTTTGCATCCGGCATTCACCATCTGGGCGAGCAGTTCCTGGACATCGAGCGCTTCCGGCGTGGTCCGGACCGCCGGCAAAACCCGGTCCGCGATTTCGTAGCGAACCGTTCCGAGCAGACCGCAGCGCCATCCGGTTTTCTCGCAGATGTGTTTCAACAAAAACGTCGTCGTCGTTTTCCCGTTCGTGCCGGTGACGGCGGCGAGTTTGAGACGACGTGTCGGGTATTCATAAAAGGCGGCGCTGAGATCGGCGAGGGCCGGCCGCGTGTTCTCGACCACGATGCAAGTGGCGTGCGCGTGTTGGATCGCTTCCTCCGTCACGATGACCGATGCGCCTTTTTCGACGGCTTGCTCGATGAATTGATGGCCATCACTTTTTTCCCCGCGCAATGCGACGAAAAGACCATTCCTTTGCACACGCCGCGAGTCATACGCGATGCCTTCCACGACGCGATCAAGCGACCCGATGATTTGGCGGGCGGAAATGGCAGCGACGAGTGTTTTGAGCTGCATGCGATGTAGTCAGGCGGGCGCAATACGCTCAGCGGCGGGGCGCATTGGTTAAGGCTACTCGATCGACGGCGGTCGCTTTCCTGACTTCTTCGCGCGGCGTCAAATCGAGATAGCGCGCAGCTTTCTCGGCGATGCGCGCGAAGATGGGACCGGCGACCAGCCCGCCGTAATTCAATTCCGGCCTGCTGGTTTTGGCGTCGTCGAGTACGACCAGTCCGACAAATTCCGGATGCTCGGATGGCAAGTAACCCGAGAACGAAACGACATATTTCCCCTGCTCGTAACCACCTTTCGGATCGACTTTTTGGGCGGTCCCGGTCTTGCCCGAGATGGAGAAACCGGGGACCGCCGCAGCTGCCGCGGTGCCGCGATCACTTACGACACCGCGCAGCGCGGTACCAACCTGGGCGGCGGTTTCCGGCGAAATAACCTGGCGCAATACGACCGGCGAAAAGGTGCTGACGATCTTGCCCTCCGAGGTCGTGACCGATTTGACGATGCGCGGGGTCACGAGTTTGCCGCCATTCGCAATCGTCGCCATCGCCACCGTCATCTGCAACGGCGTCACGCCGACTTCATGGCCCATCGGGATGCGCGTGATCGAAATTTTGCTCCACGATTGCGGCGGCCGAATCACGCCGGGGATTTCTCCCGGCAATTCTATTCCGGTCCGATCCCCGAAGCCGAAGCGGCGAATGTATTCGTAGAATTTTTGTTCGCCGATCGAGCACGCGAGTTTTGCCGCGCCGATATTGCTCGATTTGATCAGGATGTCCTGGACGCTGAGGTCCGCGTAGGCGCGGTGGTCGTGGAGCGGACGTCCGCCATAATTCCAGATGCCGTTCTCGCAAAAAATGAAGGTATCGGGGCGGACTTTGCGCTCGTTCAGCGCCGCGGCGGCGGTGACGATCTTGAAAGTCGAGCCCGGTTCCATCATGTCGATGATGGCGCGGTTCTTCATCTGTTCCGGTTTCGCGTCGGCGCGCAGATTGAGATCGAAGTTCGGGCGGTTCGCCATCGCGAGAATCTCGCCGGTCTGCGGGCGCATCAGAATGATCGTGGCTTTTTGCGGATGGTATTCGCGCATGGCCGCGTCGATTTCGTTCTCGACGATGTTTTGGAGATTGAGATCGACGGTCAGATGCACCTGGTAGCCGTCGCGCGGCGTGCGTTCCTGGCCGCGGTAAAGGACCATCTCCTGGCCGGCGCGATTGTGCTCGATGTAACGGTAGCCATCCTGCCCGTGCAGATATTCTTCCATGGAAGATTCCACGCCCTGGATCCCGCGATGCTCGAAATCGGTGAAGCCGATGACGTGGCAGAGCATGGAGCCATTCGGATAGATGCGGGTCGTATCACGCTCGAAATAAATGCCGCGCAAATTCTGCGCGCGCAGTTTTTCTTTCAACGCCGTCGCGGTGGCGAGCGGCACCTCGCGCTGGAGGACGATGTAGCGGCGTTCGCCCTGGAGTTTCTCCAGCAGTTCGCTCTTCGGAATTTCGAGCGCCTCCTGGAGCAGCGCGACGAGCGCGTCGCGATTGTTTATGTGGGTGGCGTCGGCCACGACCGTTTCCACCGGCGTGTTGTGGGCGAGGACTTCGTTGTTTGCGTCGAGGATCGTGCCGCGCTCGGCGAAGATCGATTGTTTGTAGACGTGTTTCTCAGCGGCGAGCCCGGCATACTCGTCGTGCTTGATCATCTGCAAATAAACGAGCCGGAAAGAAAAGGCGCTGAACAAAGCCGTGAACGCGAGGCAGACCAGCGCGCAACGAATCCGGCTGTTCCACTTCATCTGCCGGCACGTTTGTTCGCGACCGGTTGGACCGCGTCTTCTCCGGGCGCACGCGGGGGAGCGCTCAACCGCACGATGTTTTGCTCGGCGATCGGGATCATTTTCAAATAACCTTCCTTGAGCCGGCGCTGCATGGCCGAGCGCGAGGTCAACGCCGCGATCTGCACGCTAGCGACGTCGTTTTGCGAACGCAGAGTCGTCAGCTCGTTTTCAAGCGCCTTCTTTCGATCGCCGAGATGATAAAGTTGAAGGGTGAGGAAAACGTAGATCAGCCCGGTGACCGCGAGGAACGAAGTAAGCAGGATCCAGCGCGCGAGCGATGCGGCGTTGACTGAATTGAAACTCTTTCGGCGCGGCGCGTGCATTATATTTTTTCGGCGACGCGCAACTTCGCGCTGCGCGAACGCGGGTTGAGGCGTTGCTCGTTTTCGCCCGGCTCGACCGGCTTGTTTGTGATCAGGCGGAAAGTGAAATCAGGATTGCGTTGTGGCTCGGGCCATTCCGGCCGGTCCAGCCACTCGCGGCTCCGGTCGCGGAAGAAATTTTTGACGATTCGGTCTTCGAGCGAATGAAACGTGATGACGGCCAGACGCGCGCCGGATTCGAGACGTTTGGTCAGCACGCGCAAACCTTCTTCGAGCGCGCCGAGTTCGTCGTTTACTTCCATGCGCAACGCCTGAAAGACCTGCGTCGCCGGATGGCGGCGTCCGTGGCGCCAGACAATTTTTTCGATCGCTTTCGCCAATTGGAGTGTGTCCTGAAACGGAGATGCCTTGCGCAATTTTACCAACTGGCTCGCAATGCGCCGCGCGGCCGGTTCTTCGCCCAAATCGCGGAAGAGCCGCGTAAGATCTTCTTCGCTGTAGGAATTGACGACCGTCGCCGCCGTCAACTCGCACCGCGGATCCATCCGCATATCAAGCGGGCCGTTGCGCATGACGCTGAAACCGCGGCTCGCGTTCTCGAGCTGGCGGGAGGAGACACCGAGGTCGAGCAGCGCCCCGCCGATGCCGACGATCCCCAATTCGTCGAGAAGCTTGCCGGCATCGCGAAAATTTGCCTGGCGCAACGTGACCCGCGCGCCGAATTGGCCGAGCCGCTCGCCCGCGTGTTCGATCGCATCGGGATCCTGATCGAGCGCCAAGACATCGGCGCCGGTGCGCAGGATTTCCGCGGTATGTCCGCCGCCGCCGCAGGTAGCGTCGACGACTAAAGCGCCCGCGCGTGGCGCGAGCAGCTCGACCGCCTCCGTCACGAGCACGGGACGATGATAGGTAAAGTCCTCCATTTCCTGCGCCTCCTCTTCGATCTCCAATGGACCGGTCGCGAACCAAACCGGCCGTTCAAACAGCAACGCGTTAATCATTTTTCGGCAATGTCTTCTACAGTCCGATCACGGTCGCGACATGTTGATAGGTCGCAGTTTCTTCTTCGTGAGCGCGCTTCCACTTCTGCAGATTCCAAATCTCAAAACGGCCACGGCCGCCCACGAGCGCGACCTCGCCCTTCAAGCCCAACTCGCGGCAATGCGCTTCCGGCAGGACGAGACGGCCTTGCTTGTCGGACGACCCATGTTCGGCCCGCGAATGAAGTTGGCGCGAAAAAACCCGGCGGTCGCGCGCGGAAAGCGTGCTATTCGCTTCGGCCTGCGCGCTCATCCGAGCAAACTCCTCCGGCGACATGACCAGCAAAAATTGTCCCAGAGGTTCGGGTAAAATAATGAACTCTTGCGCCTCATCCCCGCGCCACCACGATGGGATCGTGATACGGTTCTTCTCGTCGATCGAATGACGGAATTCGCCGGCAAAGAATTTTTGGGGTTGAGAGTCGTCGTCCATACGCCAGCGGATACGTGTTCCATTTTAATCCACTACCCCCCACTTCTAACCACCTTCCGTACCAAGGGTCAATAAAAATTAATGCCGCTTTGCGCCCTTTTTCCCTCGCGCTAAGCTGGCCCATGTTTGTCCGCTCGGTTGCCGTCGCTCTGGTCGGCGGAATTATCGGCGTCGCGACGATGGCCCACAGCCAATTGGATTCGTCCGCTGACTCGGTGCGGGTGACGGTTTCCATAAACGCCGACGGTTCCCGGACCGTTTACGAATTCGATTCCGCGCACCACAGGGCCACGGCGACTACCACCGGTAAGGACAGGAAATTGGTGGGGCGGATCCGTTACGTCCTGGATGAAGCCGGCCGTTTCGCGAGCGGGGAAGTTTACGGACCGGACGATCAGTTCCGATTCAAGACTCTATATAAATACGACGCCGCCGGCAGACTTAGCCGCGAAATTCAACTTGGCCAGGACGACGTGGTCCGGAACAAAATCGTTTACGCGTACGACAAGAACGGGAGACAGACGGGCTACACTGTCTACGACGCGGCCGACAAAATGGTACGCACAGCGGGCAGTTCTTCGAGTCCGTCTCCGACTCCGGCTCGGAAGAGCAATTACGCCCGGTAGCAGCCCCGCCCCCGGGGGCGTCGCTTCCCGGCTTGCCACCAGAGCGAAAGGCGGCTAAGACAGCTTCCACATGATCGACTACATCCAGAAGGGTGGCCTGCTCATGTGGCCCATCCTTTTCTGCAGCGTCGTTGCGATCGCAGTTTTTGCCGAGCGCCTCTTTTATTTGCATCGCGCCACCATTCACGTGGGCGAATTCCTCCAGGGCCTCTCGAATCTGGTGCGGCGCCGCAATTTCGCCGAGGCATTGCATGAGTCGGCCGGCACGCCGGGCCCGGTAGCGCGCGTCATCCACGCCGCGATCATCCGGCATGATGCGCCGCGCGCTGAACTGCGCGAGATCGTGCAGGAAGCCGGGCAACTCGAAGTGCCGAAGCTCGAACGTTTTCTCGGCGTCCTGGCCACGCTCGCTTATCTGGCGCCGCTCCTGGGTCTGCTTGGCACGGTCGCCGGAATGATCGACGCATTCGGCACCCTTTCCTCGAACGGCGGCTATGCCAGCGTGACGGAACTTTCGACCGGCGTTTACAAAAGCCTGCTCACCACCGCGGCCGGACTCGTCGTCGCCACTCCGACTTTCGTCGCCTACAGCTACCTTTCTTCCCGGGTAAATTCCCTGATGCACGAAATGGAACGCGCCGGGATCGAAGTGGTCCACATGTTGACGGACCGCGAGCCGATGAGCGACATCATCAGCTTCCAGGCGCCTGCCGCCGGAGAACGGGAAGCGCGTTAATTTATCATCGGCCGGCCGGCCGTTCGCTGCATGAAGCTTTCCCGAACCAAGGAATATCATTTCGGCTGGCTCGCCGCGATCCCGATGCTGGACGTCGTTTTCCTTCTGATCTTTTTTCTGCTCCTGAGTTCGAACTTCATCCTGCAGCCGGGGATTTCGGTTTCGGTGCCGTTGTCGCGTTTCACTCTCGGCCCGCAAATCAATCCGCAGATCATCAGCATCACCGGCGGGCCGGCCCCCGCGATTTATTTTCGCGATCAGAAAATCGTGCTCGAACAGTTGGGGCCATTGCTCGACGCGGCGAAAAAGGAAGGACGGCCGATCATCATCAAGGCCGATCGCCTGACGCCGTACGCGCTCGTCGTGGAAGTCACCAACCTGTCGCTCGAACACGGAATTACATCCGTGGCTTTGGCCACGACCCCACCGAAGTGAGCGCGCCTCTCGTCGCCGAAAATGAGCTGATTTTCGCGTGGGACTCGCCCCGCCGGCGCAAGCTCGCCATCGCGGGATTTCTTTTCGGTTCCCTCGCGCTGCACGCTTTCGGTTTTTACATTTTCCAAATCGTCTATCCGCCCGCCGTTGCTCTTTTGCCGCCGCCGGGACGCGTCAGCCTGATCTCGCCAAACACCGATGAAGGCCGCGTTTTGCTTCGTTGGTTGGAGGCCGAAGATCCTGCACTCGCCTCCACTACCCAGCCGCCTCCGGATGGAAAATCTCTCGTTATGCCGACAATCCAGCACGCGCCTTCCTATTTGGGTCGCCAGCCGGCCCTCCGAGAAATGCCGGCCGCTGCTCCAGGCTTGAGCGTTCCCAGCGCACGTCCGCCGGCGCCCGTCGAGCGGTCCACGGGTCAAACCCAGACCACGCCAAAGATTTCGCCGACAACTCTGCAGTTCTCTCCCGAACTCGAAGCGCTCGGAACCGTGCAAGGCGTGGCAATGAAGTTCGCCGCTTCCGGCCGCGAATCGCCGCAGCCCGCGCAATTCCGAATCGCCGTTAACGAAAAAGGTGAAGTGCGCCATTGCTTTCTCCAGACCTCTTCCGGCGACGCCGCCCTCGACGAACAGGCAAGAAAATATCTCGCACTCTCGCGTTTCTCCATCCTCCATCCCCTGCCCGCCGTAGCCTTGGCGAAGGAGGGTCCATCCTCCATCCTCGCTTCCCTCACCTGGGGCACTGCCACCGTCGAGTGGGGCAACGACATCACTCCGCCGCCGTCGCCCGGCCCGAACAAAACCACGCCGTGATTCGGGTCAGCCTCTCCGCCCTGGTCACGATCTATCTGCTGGTTTTTCTTGCGGCGGTTTTTCTCCTCTGGATATTAGGCGAGTGGAATCGCCGCCGCCGTGAGCGTCGCGCTTTGCGTTATCGGTTGCGTTGCGTGATTTGCGCATTCGAATTTGAGGATCGAACGCCCGCTTTGCTTCCGCGGTGTCCACGTTGCGGCAGCTTGAACGAACGATTTAGACCGGAACAGATTTAATCATGGGAATGTGGATTGGCCGTAATCGAAAGGCTCGCGTCACCTACGGGTTCGACGAGATCGCGCTCGTGCCCGGGCGGGTCACGATCAATCCGAACGAGGTCGATATCGCCTGGCGTTTGCCGCGCCGCGACGCCGAAGCACTCGAGTTCAAGATTCCGATCCTGGCCAGCGCGATGGATGGCGTGGTCGACGTGCGTTTCGCGATCGAAATGAGCAAGCTCGGTGGCCTGGCTGTCCTCAATCTCGAAGGCGTCCAGACCCGTTACAAAAACCCGCAGGAAGTCCTTCACAAAATCGTCGAAGCCGATAAAGCCGAGATCACGCACCTGCTCCAAAAAATTTACCAGGAACCGGTGCAGGAAGATTTGATCGCGGCGCGGATTCGCCAGATCAAGGACAGCGGCGCGATCGCCGCGGTCAGTTCGATTCCGCAACGCGCGGCAGAATTCGGCCGCATCGCCCAGGACGCCGGCGCCGATGTTTTCGTCGTCCAGAGCACGGTCTCCACCGTCCAACATTTTTCGTCGGAATATAAATCGCTCGAGCTCGAAAAATTCTGCCGCGAGATGCGGATCCCGGTCATCGTCGGCAACACGGTCGGCTACGATGTCACGTGCGAGATCATGGAATGCGGTCCGGCCGCGGTGCTCATCGGCGTCGGACCCGGCGCGGCCTGCACCTCGCGCGGTGTGCTCGGCCTCGGGGTGCCGCAAGTGACCGCCACGGTCGATTGCGCCGCGGCGCGCGACGCCTATTTCAAGAAAACTTCGCGCTACGTTCCGATCATTACCGACGGCGGAATGAGCAAGGGCGGCGATGTTTGCAAAGCCCTCGCTTGTGGAGCGGACGCCGTCATGGTCGGGAGCGCATTCGCGAAAGCGCACGAAGCGCCGGGCGGCGGCTATCACTGGGGCATGGCTACGCCGCACGCAAATCTGCCCCGCGGCACCCGCATCAAAGTCGGCGCGACCGGTTCGCTCAAACAAATCCTCTTCGGCCCCGCCGAAGTCGATGACGGAAGCCAGAATTTGGTCGGCGCGATTACGACCTGCATGGGCAATGTGGGCGCGCGCACGATCGCCGAGTTTCAACAAACCGAAATCATCATCGCCCCTTCCATCAAAACAGAAGGCAAGCTGTTCCAGACCGTGCAAAGCGTCGGGATGGGAACGCGGTGAAGAAAGTGACGGGTGACATGTGACGTGTGACAAGTTCTTAGAAACTACGATTATGTGTCTATTCTTCTTGCTCGTCACTCGTCACTCGTCACTCGTCACTTCTTCATGAATCGCAGAGTTGTCATCACTGGAATGGGTGTCATCACACCTGTCGGCAACGATCTCGAAACTTTTTGGCGCAGCCTGCTGAACGGCGTCAGCGGGATCGAACGGATCCAGGCGTTCGATGTTTCGCAGTACGATTGCCAGATCGGCGGAGAAGTGCGCAACTTCGAGCCGAAGGATTTTTTCAAGAACCCGAAGGACTCCCGGCGCGCCGACCGCTTCTCGCAACTGGCCATGGCTGCCGCGAAAATGGCGATGGCCGATTGCGGCATCGATATGGAAAAGGTCGACCGCAACCGCTTCGGCGCGATCGTGAGCAGCGGCATCGGCGGACTAAAAACTCTCGAGGACCAGCACAGCACCCTGGTCAACAAAGGGCCGGGGCGCGTCTCGCCTTTCACCATCCCGATGCTGATCAGCAACATGGGGAGCGGTCTGATCTCGATGGAATTCGGATTGAAAGGTCCGAACATGTGCATCGTCACGGCGTGCGCCACATCGAACAACGCCATTGGGGAATCGTGGCGGATGATCAAGTTCGGCGACGCGGACATCTTTCTCGCCGGCGGCGCCGAAGCGTCGATCGTCTCGATCGGGGTCGGCGCATTCGCGGCGATGAAGGCGCTCAGCACCCGGAACGACGACCCGCATGCCGCGTCGCGTCCATGGGATCGCGATCGCGACGGATTCGTCATGGGCGAGGGCGCGGGGGTTGTGGTCGTGGAAGAGCTTGAGCACGCCAAGGCGCGCGGCGCGAAAATTTATTGCGAACTGACTGGTTATGGACTTTCCGCAGACGCGCATCACATGACCGCGCCTCCACCGGATGGGGACGGCGCCGTTCGTGCCATGCAAATGGCACTCAACCACGCGAAGACGAGACCCGAGCAGGTGGATTATGTGAATGCGCACGCGACCTCGACCGGGCTGGGCGATATTTGCGAAACCCGCGCCATCAAAACGGTCTTTGGCCAATCCGCCCACACCGTTTCGATCAGTTCGACGAAATCGATGACCGGCCACTTGTTAGGCGGCGCCGGCGCCGTTGAAATGGCCGCCTGTGCTCTGGCCATTCGCGATTCCGTCATTCCCCCGACGATCAACCTCGATAACCCTGATGAAGAATGCGATCTCGATTACACGCCCAAGGTGGCAAAGGAAAAGAAGGTCCGGATCGTGGTCAATAATTCCTTCGGCTTCGGCGGCCACAACGCGACCCTCGTCGCCGCGGAATTCACGGGGTAGGAGCACAGGCGTCTCGCCTGTGCGGCCCGTAGGCGTCTCGCCTGCGGCTCATCTGTATTCACCGGACGAGACGCCCGGTGGCCCACAGGCAAGATGCCTGTGCTACCTGTCCGCGAAAACTGGCGTCGCGGTGATGTCGGACGCGTCGAACGAAAATCCGTGGCCGCCGCTTGAGAGCGCTTTCAAAAGCCCGCTGACGTCTCGCGCAGCACTGGCGGAGTAAAATCGCACCAGCCCAACCGTCGTCCGCCGGCCAAAGACCGTGATCATGATCGTGTCGTCATCGACCGAGTTCATGAAAATATGATTGCCGTTTCCCTGGTGATAAAGCGCGTTGAATTCGATTTCGCCGATCCGCCGCGCCAGCTCTTTCGTTGCCGCGAACGATCCGGCCGCGAGCGCCGCAATGATGGTTACGTCCATCACCGTCATGTCGCCAAACTGCGAGATCACATTCCCGCCGCGGTCGATCACCACCGTCAGCTCCGCTTCGGCCTTCTTCAAAAAATCTCCGAGCACGCCGTCGAGATTCGCGACGTCTTCTATCGTCAGGCAAGGGATCGCGTTCATCGCGCGACGCCCTCTTTCTGTGCGACCGGCGGCTCCATCGGGATCGCGACGGGCGCCGGTGCCGTCTTCGGCGTGTCGCTTTGCTTGCTGAATTTGTGCAGCAGGATCTGCGACACGGCGTTGAGCGATGCGAAAACGTTCTGACCCGTGCTTGAGACGACTTCGAAACTCTGGACGCGCTTCTTTCGATTGTTCAACACGTACTCGAGGTAATTGACCGGCGCGACGTTCTCGAGGTCACGCTTGTTGTATTGAATGACGTAAGGAATTTCGTCGATCGAGATGTTTTGCTTCGCGAGATTGTCCTCGAGGTTCTTAAAGCTCTCGACATTCTCCTCCATTTTTTCCCATTGCGAATCGGCCACGAAAATCACGCCGTCCACGCTTCGCAAAACGAGCTGCCGCGTCGCGTTGTAAATGACCTGGCCCGGCACGGTGTAGAGCTGGAACTTCGTGACGAAGCCTTTGATCACCACCGCGTTCAACGGCAGGAAGTCGAAGAACAAAGTGCGATCCGCCGCGGTCGCGAGCGAGACGAGGTCGCCGCGATTCTCCGGATTGATCCGCTTGTGGATGTAACCCAGGTTCGTCGTCTTGCCGCAAAGCGCCGGCCCGTAATAGACGATCTTAAACTGAATCTCGCGGCTCGCGTAATTGATGATCGACATGGAAAACCTTTAAACTGGGTGGGAATACTTTCGGGAAAGCTCGTGCACGACGCGCCCCAGTTTCTCCCGCGCCTCGGTGGGGAGATCGAGATTGGCGTGCAATGCCGCAAGGCAAAGATTTTCGTGCATGAAGAATGTGACCGCGCCTTTGGTGCACGAAAGCGTCATGCCTTTGATCGTGCCCAGCTTGGTGTCGACGAGATGATTCTCGATCCGTTGCATCAACGCGGGCGCCATGGCGCAAAGGCCGTCCGTCTCGAGTTCGGCGGGCAAAGTACCCGCGAGACTGAGGCCGTCGCCGAACAGGATCGCGCAGCTTTTCACGCCGGGGATCTTGTTGATTTGAGCGACGATACCCTTCGCATCCAGCTTCTCATCGGTATCGAGCGCGACTTGGAGCGGCGTGCGTAGCGGACGATCCGAAGCAGCCGTAGTAGCAGCCGTGTCGGCTGCTTCGTTTTCGGCTGCAGGCGCCGCCTCTACCACAACTGGTTTCGCGACTGGAGTCGCGGGGACGTTGAAACGTTTCGCGTCTTCTTCCGCTTTCGCGGAGAATGGCGTCGCAAAATTTGATCCGGCTTCCTGTTCCACCTGATCGTCGCGCATGCGCAACGACGCCGTCGGCAGATTCTTCAGGACTTCCTGCAAGGGAAGCGACACGTCCGCCGCGCCTTCTCCGGATTTGAAAATTGCTCGATATTCCGCGGGCAGACTCACTTCGAACACCTTCGGGGTCACGCTGATGCGGCCCACGGCAAGTTGCGGCTCGATCAACGCGAACGGTAGTTCGATGCGCGCATCTTCCGGCACGCTGCCGGGATCGCCGCTCAATTGAATTGGCGCCAGCGCTTGCAGGATCGGTTTGAGCGGGAGCGCGATCATCACTTCGGAACTGCGCGCGACGGTGGGCGCGCTTACCGGCGCGGCCGCGGGCTCGCCGGAAGCCGCGATACTTTCCGCGGTCAGCCACGGCTCGGGTTTCGGTCGCACGTCGTCCGAAGGCGGCGACATCTTGAACGGGATCCGCACGGGAGCCGGGGGAGAGGGCAAAAGATTCGGAACGGACGGCCCGCTTGAGGCTGGAACACTCTCAGGTGCGGGCGCGTCCGTTCCATTCGGTGAAAGCTTGAAAGGAATGCGCGTGGGTGCGCCGTTGGTTTTCTCGCGGGCCTGCGGCGCGGCGAGGTATGGCGATTTTCCGTTTGTGGCCGGCTCGGGTTCGGCAGCGGCGAAAGCTTCGGCAGTGGGCGGCTCGATCCGCACCGAGGGCAGGTCGCCCGGCTGCATCTCGAGCGGTTCCATGGTGGTCCCGAAGCGCGAACTATCTTCCACCGCCGCTTTCAAAAATGGGGTGTCGACCTGCGGGACCGCAAGATGGCGTTCCTGGTCGCCGCGCACATGCAGACTGGTGAATTGATCGAGGACTTTGGCGAAAGGCAGCGGCACCTGGTTGGTGTCGGAAGGAGCGACCGTGCGCAAAAAGATTTCCGGCACCTGTTGATAAATGGTGGCAAGCGAAACGGTCGGCTTCCCGTTCGCCATCCCCTTTTCAACCTCGGATGCCTTTAACAGAATCCGCCGGTTCGCGTCCTCGCCCAGAGGTTTTAAATGATCCGCCGGCATACCGGCTACGACGTCGGCCAGCTCGAGTGAAATAACGCGCTCCACTTTCGGTTCGAGCGCCAGCGCGACAGCGGGAGGCAAACCCCCGCGCGTTCTGGCCGGCGCCGGCGAATCGGCAAACGAGATCGTGCGCGGAGCGACCATGGTCGCTGCGGCCGGGGGACCTCCCATCGCCGACGAGCGCGATGCCATTTGTTGAAATGGATCCTGCGGCGAAATGGTGCGGGTCGCGTTCGGCATCACGGTCTTGCTGAAACGCTCGCTGCTCGGCTTTTCGAACAGCGCCACCGCCGGTTTCATCGGGGCTTTTTTCGCCACGGCAACCTTCTCTTTGCCCTTCGTGAAATAACTGAGGAATGGAATCGTCATCACGGTTTAATGATCTTCCGCGGTGACCCGCCAGATTTCCTCCAGCGTCGTTACGCCTTCCAGCGCTTTGTCGATTCCCACCATCCGCAAAGTTCTCATCCCTTCGCTGATCGCCTGATTCTTCACCACGGCCGACGAGGCCCGCTTGATGATCAACCGGCGAATAGCCTCACTCACCGGCAGCGCTTCAATGATCGCCACCCGGCCCAGATAACCGCGGTGTTTGCACCGGTCGCAGCCGCTCCCGTGATAAAAGACCGCGCCCTCGGGCGCTTCCATCGAGAGGCGTTCGAAAATCTCCGGCTCCGGCACGAACTCCTCGCGACAGTTCGTGCAAATCCGCCGGACGAGCCGTTGCGCGCAGGCCATGATGACTGAGCTCGAAATCAGGAACGGCTCGATCCCCATATCGTCGAGACGCGTGATCGCGCCGGCCGCGTCGTTCGTGTGGAGAGTGCTCAACACCTGGTGACCTGTTAGCGCCGCTTTCACAGCAATGTCGGCCGTTTCGTTATCACGAATTTCACCGACCATCACGATGTCCGGATCCTGCCGGAGGATCGAACGCAGGGCCGAAGCGAAATCGAGTCCGATATCGTTGCGGACCGAGACCTGGTTGATGCCCGAGAGCTCGTACTCGATCGGGTCTTCGACGGTTACGATATTGTACTGCGGGTTGTTCAACTCCTGCAGCACCGAGTAAAGCGTCGTCGTTTTTCCTGATCCGGTCGGGCCCGTTACCAGGATCATTCCGTGGGGCGCGTCGATCGCCTTCTTGAATTTTTCGAGCGTGCCCTCATCCATGCCCATCTGGTCGATGCTGCCGGTGAGTGCCGATTTATCGAGAATACGAATAACGATCTTCTCGCCGTAAGCCGTCGGCAGAATTGAGACACGGAGATCGATGTCCTTCGCCAGCACCTTGATCCGGAAACGGCCGTCCTGCGGCACGCGGCGTTCCGCGATGTTCAGGCCGGCCAAAATCTTGATGCGCGAAGTAATCGCGAGTTGGAGCGCTTTCGGCGGCGATTCCGCCATGATCAATTCGCCGTCGATCCGGTAACGCAGCTTCAAAGTTTTTTGGAACGGCTCGATGTGAATGTCCGACGCCTTTTCCTTTACCGCCTGGACCAGGATCAGATTGACGATCTTGATGACGGGCGCGTCTTCGCTGTCCGTCGCCAACCGGTCGAGATCGATCTCTTCGTGCTTCTTCGATTCGACTTCAAGATCGGACGCAGCCGCCGCGTCTTCCGCCACCTGCTTGAGGACTTCGGCCATCTTCGCGCCGCCGTGATGCACGCCCGCGAGCGCGTCGCTCACCGCCTTCTCGGTCGCGATCATCGGGATCACTTCGAGCTGCACGCGCCGCTTTACGTCGTCGACCGCGAGCACGTTGGTCGGATCGGCCATCGCCACAAAAAGCTTCCCGTTCACCCGCGCGATAGGCACCAGCCGGTTCGCCTTCGCCATGTCGCGTGGCACCAGCGACATGATTTCCTCGGGCACGCGCAACTTCGCCAGATTGATCAGCGGCGTATTGAGGCAACGGCCCATGCTGACCGTCATGTCCTGGTCGGTCACGAACTGCCGGTCCGTCAAAATCTTGAGGAGCCGGCCGCCTTCTTTTTGTTGCAGGCCGACCGCTTCTTCGAGCTGGCTCGGCAAGAGGAGCCCGTCCTCGATGAGGACATCGGCGATGCGTTCGGCGAAAGATTTGCTTCTCATCTTGTCACCGCCTTAGCCTTTGGCGTCGAGCCGATAGACATCCTGCAAAGATTTAATGATCGCACCGGGGCGCGCGAGGTACCACGTCACCGTGTAATCGAGCGATTGCTGCACCGCCTCGCGGCCGGCCGCGTCAAACGGATTGCAGCACGCCACCATGATGGTGCGGCTGATCAAATCGAACGGCAGAAAGAGCCGGCCGAGCGTCAGATTGTCCGGCAACATCCGGGGGATTTGCCGGTCCACGTCGTAATATTCGATCGGCACGTAAGCGAACTTCGTCCGGTCGATCAGGCCGGAAAGGGCCGCGTCGAGTTTGTCGGTGTCCTGCCGGCAGATTTTGTCCAACAAGGAGGCCGCCAGCGATTGACCGCTCAAATCCTTATTCAACGTCTTCACGGTCTCGACTGCCTTCGCCACTTCGTCTTCGCTGAAGAGCTGCTGCATCACCAAAAACTTGGCGAGATGGTCGTCCCCGCGATCGTGCAAATGCTGGCCGTTGCGCGCCTGTTGAACGTCAACGAGCGAACCATCCTTCGCTCCGCCGTGCGTCAGCCCGGTCAGATTCGAGGGCGCGATCAAACCATTCTTGGAACCGTTGCCGCTCTCCGCGATTTGATGGCCGGCCGCCTGGAGACGGGCCTCGATATCGCCCAGCATCGCCAGGATCTCAGGCGCATTGGGTTCCTTGAGGAGGATCACCTCGCATTCCTGCATCGCGAGCGTGTAGGAACCGACGTTAAAATATGCTTCCGCCAGGCGGCGTGAAGTCTTGAGGGAATCGGCTGCGCGCCCGACCTTTTGGTAGGCTTCCTTGAGGATTTCGAGCGACTGATAATCGTCAGGCTGTGTTTGAATTATGACTTCAAACATCTCGATCGTCTGAACGATCTGACTATGCTCCTCCTCCGATAACGTGTGTTCCAGCACAACGCCTCCATAAAAGCTAGAAGCATGCCCCCATTAGAGGGGTGACCCGCAAACTTTCCTCAGATTTGCAAATTTCTCACTTCTGCCGTTTTGCCCTTGTAGCGGCAGGCGTGTTGCCTGCAATCCGACCTCTGATCTCCGACCTCCGACTTCCGATCTCCGACCTCTGCCCTCTGCCTGCCACGCCGTAGCCTCGGCGTAGGCGGGACCTCCGACTTCCGCTTGTCACTCAGCCTCGCATTGCCTAATCTAACACCGTGAGTCTCGCCGAAATCGAAAGGGCTGTGGACGCTTTGGCGCCGGAAGAATTGGCGAAGCTGGCGGCGTATATCAGCCAACACGACAATCTCGTTTGGGACGAACAACTCGAGCGCGATTTCTCTCCGGGAGGAAAGCACGCTGCCGCGCTTCAGAAAATCGATGCGGAGATTGACGCCGGCAATTTCACATCATTGCCGTGAAGTCCCACGCGCTTCCTTCCTTCTGGAAGTGCTATCATCAGCTTCCCCAGCAGATTCAAAAGCTTGCCGACAAAAATTTCGCTCTGTTCAAGGCGAATCCCCGCCATCCGTCGTTAGGGTTCAAAAAGAAAGGTGGGATTTACAGCGTTGAAATCGGCCGCAGCTACCGCGCCATCGCTCGCGAGCGCAATCGCGATTACCACTGGTTCTGGATCGGCTCCCACGAGGCGTACAACAATTTCAAATTCTGATAGCTGACCTCCGACCTCCGACCTGCCACGCCGTAGCCTCGGCGTAGGCGAGCCATCCCCTGCCACGCCGTAAGCCTCGGCGAAGGCGGGTCCCCCGTTGCCTACTTTGATTCGCTCAGCTCCCGCTTCCCTTTCGGCTCCCCTCGCGGCTGCACCGTCTACGTCGCTCGCCCCGCTTCGCTCCATTCTAATTCCTAATTCATACTTTCCGTGCCCTCCTCGATTCGCTATTAATTCCGCTGACAGCGCTTCGCTGCGACGACCGTGAAATCCCGATTCGCTCAAAAACGCTCCTTTCTCGGGTTTCCGACTCGTCACTCGTCACTCGTCACTCGCCTGCGCAGCCGCTGCCGCGCCCAGTCCCCTCCCGCCCGATCCGCTATCCTCAATCCCCTACCACCCCGGCATGTCACGCCAGAGCCTGGCGTCGGCGGAAGCCTCGGCAAAGGCGGGTCGATGCTCGCCCGCTCCGGCTCCTGTCACGCCGTAGCCTCGCGCGTAGGCGGATTTACCCTGATCGAGCTCCTGGTCGTTATTGGTATCATCTCACTGTTGCTGGTGCTTCTTGTCCCAGCCTTCAACGGTCTTAAGCGTGCGGATGATATTACGAGCGCAGCCTATTCGGTTAGCGGTGCCTTGGAGAACGGGCGGACCTTTGCGATGGCTAATAACACATATGCGTGGGTGGGTTTCTTTGAGGAAGACGTCGCCAACACCTCGAGCACGAATCCGCGTCCACCGGGGACCGGCCGGCTTATTATCTCGATCGTCGCATCTAAGGAAGGCAATCGATACAAGG
Source organism: Verrucomicrobiota bacterium (assembly GCA_039649045.1). Lineage (GTDB taxonomy): Bacteria > Verrucomicrobiota > Verrucomicrobiia > Chthoniobacterales > UBA10450 > AV80. The sequence goes on from JBBWZL010000041.1 coordinate 47,596, forward strand.
ACACGCAGGTCGACAGCGCCCAACCTCATGCGTTCTATCCGCCGCCAGGACCGTCACCGATTGCCGGCAACGATTCCAATCCAGTTATTCTCACTCAAGTTGGGAAGCTGATACAGGTTGAGAATACGCATTTGGCGGTGCTTTCGGTTACCGCTCTGGCCCGTCCGACTGTTGATACAGAATTTCAGGTCGCTGCCACGGATTTTGGAAATCACCCGCAAAATGCACCGGGGAGTGCACCGGTGTTGAATCCAGCCACCTTCAATTATCCGTTAGGCGCTGTATCTCCAAATATCGTCTACACATTCACGAAAATCATCGAGTTCAGTCCTCGCGGTGAAGCAGTCAAAATCGTCGATTTGCCGACTCAGCTTATGGAGATCGGTTTACAGCCAACACACGGCAATACGGCGGATACAAATACGCCTAACACCGTGGTAATCCAGATAGCCGGCTCGACGGGCAGACTTAAAACATATCGAAAATGAACCGCCCACACGAAGCAGGTTTTTCTTTGGTTGAAGTCACTTTAGCAATCGGGGTAACAGCGTTTTGCCTGCTCGCAGTGTTCGGACTTCTTCCCATCGCCCAAACCAGTCATCAAAACGCTAGTGAACAGAGCGTAATGAGCCATCTCACTTCCGAAATCATCTCTGATTTGAAGGCAACACAACGAAGCACACCAGCATCTTCACAAAATTCGCCGCGGTTTGGTCTTGCCGTGGATGCACCGGGAGCAGGAAGTTCAACCCATACTCTGTTTTTCAGAGAAGGCGGCGCGACAATTGGCCCAGCCGATACGGATGCCATGGGGACCGATCCAGTGCCGCGTTATCGAGCGACCATATTTCTGACCCCGCCGACCGCTAACGCAAGAGGCGCCACAACCGGCCGAATTTTTGTGACCTGGCCCGCGATGGCCGATCCAGTATCCGGCACCGCGCCTACCAAATACAGCGGAGGGCTCGAAACCTTTGTCGCCCTTGATAGGAACTGACATGCGAGATCCGAGGCTGGGCCGCTTCCGTGGCTTTACTCTCACTGAAATGCTTGTGTCAATTGCTGTACTTGCATTGCTCGCGCTGTTGATTTCACAGATTATGAACAGTGCCACAGCGGCGATGACTCGAGGTCGAAAAGGAATCGACGCTGATGCGGAAGCGCGAATTATTTTCGATCGAATGGCGACCGACTTCACCAGAATGGTTCGCCGCAACGACATTGATTTTTATGGCAAGGACACTACTGCTGGCACGAATAGACCCATGAATGGCAATGATCAGATTGCTTTCTATAGCGATGTTCGCGGCTACTACACGGACTCCAATCCGTCGCCGACCGCGACGCCTACTCGCAACCAACGAAATCCGATTTCGCTGATAGGATACACCGTGTCTAGCGATCCATCTGGGCGGCCGCAATTGGTCCGCCTCGCAAAAGGATTGACCTGGGAGTCGAACAACGGCTGGCAAGGAATAAGCCATCTTCCGATTCAAATTATTTTTCGCTGGCCTAACGTGTTCCAATTTAACACCACCAGTTCCGCGACCTACAATGGAATGACCGATGCGGATTTTGAAGTAATTAGCGACTCGGTTGTGCGTTTTGAATACTGCTATTTACTCCAGCCGACTAGCACCGCTGCGGCAACCGTTTCCTTTGTTCCTTATAGCACTGCCATAACCGGGCATTCCACGGCTGACTTTTGCACCGACGTAGCGGCAATCGTTGTGTCCCTTGCAATTCTCGATCCATCGAGCCGCGTCATCGTGACTGATTATTCGGAACTCATCTCACAGACTCTCTTCCAAGACGCTACCGCGATGGACACCGCCGCATTTTGGACGACGGCAATCAACCAACCCGCTTTCGCAACGACCGCGAGGATTCCCAAGACCGCCGCTTCAGCCGTTCGCGTTTATCAGCGACGCTTTTCCCTTATTGGAAATACTGACTGATGCAAAAGCGCATCAACAGTCATCGACCCGTACATGAGCACGCAGTCGCCCTCGTTATCGTGCTCGCGTTTGTGGTACTGCTGACGGTCGCAGTGATCGCCTTTTTCTCCCGGGCGACCACGGAACGTCAGGTTTCTAATAATAGCGCGAAGTCCGGCAGCGCCGATATTCTGGCACTCAGCGCTTTTAACGTCATTGTTGGTGATTTAAAGCAAGAAATAGTGGACGGCTCGGCTCCGACGGCTAGCACTCCAGCCAGCTACGTGCCGTCGGTCTCTGCAAATATAATCCCCCAACGCGCGGGGACACCAGCAGCAGGCGGTATCCCAATTCCGAATTTGATCCGCATCAGCGTTCATGACGACGGACCAACCGGCACAAATCCGATGCCAGCGCCCGGCATTTCCAGCCGCGCATCCAATGCCAATTCGACTGTGATCTCGCTCAACGGACGCGGGGTGTCCAGGGCTCGTTGGAATACTCATTATCTAATTCCTCGAGATCCAGCCATGTACGGTGGTGCAAATGCGAGTAACATTGGCAGTGACCCTGTCCCTTCCTTCACCGCACCCGATTGGACATTGGTTACGCGACAGGGACCTGCAGCGCAAACCGGAGTTGGATCGGGAGCAACGGCCCTCAGTAATTCGGTTTCTACAAACTCCAATTTTGTAATAGGTCGTTATGCATTTGCGATCTACGATGAGGGAGGTTTGCACGACCTAAATGTCGCAGGCTACCCGACTCCGGCGCCTGCACCCGCCGCTTCACCTCCTCCCTCGTACGTGTTTAAAGGTACCCCTGCCTTCGCTGATTTGACGCCGACGACTGGAATAAATATTCCACAAAATCAAATCAACAGTCTTGTTGCGTGGCGCAACTACGCGTCAGTTGGCCTTCAAGCCAGCCCGAACCCGGCCAACACCCCTTCTGGTTCCGTGAACCTTGGCTATAGTTTTAACCTGGCTACCGCCAATGACTATTACAGCTTCATACGAGCGCGAAGCGATGGTTTTCTTAAGGTCAATCCCCGGTCTTTTCCGTCACCGGCGACACTATCGAGTCGGACAGATCAGGCTTTTGTAACTCGACAGGATCTACTACGCTACCGACGGTTGACCGGTATTAGTCAAGACGCTCTTGAATTCCTCGGGACATTCTCGCGCGAACTCAACTCCCCTACTTTCAGTCCTGCTACGCCAACAGCTACGAATCCGGCGTTTACGCAGATTCGAGTCACTTCACCTTTCACTCGATTCGATGGCACCGCTGCAACTGTTGGTCAATCGCTCGTTGAAGCTCGATTTCCGCTAAATCGATTGGCTTGGATCACCTATAAAGGTCCCAGCGCCTCTCTGGCGTCCACCGACCCGATAATTGTCCAGCTTCTTGCGGGCGGCGTAAGTCCACAAGTCATTCAAGCAGGTACAGCAGCAAATATTCAAGCCTGCTTTGGATTGAGTTATGTCGCTACGGATTTATGGACTTACGCGCACGGTGCGCCGAGTAAGATCTTAACGTTGGCGGAGGTAGCGACAGTGGGTCGCGAACCTGATTTTTTTGAATTGTTACAAGCGGGAATTCTGGTCGGCTCCCTCGGCCAAGATACTGCAGGTGGCGTGACGCCGAGCGGATCAACGGTATTTCCTGATGTCCACATGGGTAATACTTCCCATCATATTCTATCAATCGCCGCGTCGATTATGGATCAGGCGGATCCTGATTCGATCCCGACGCGTATTCAATTTAACCCCGCCGGGACGATGTGGACGGCGTATGGCGTTGAAAGCCTTCCTTACATTTCGCAGATGTATGCGATTGCGGGCAAGAGCCCAGATAACACCACGGATCCGAATCCGTGGGCGATATATCTGCTGTTTCAACTTTGGAACCCGCATCAAAACGTCGCTACCAACACGCCGACAGTTCGCCTCCGAGTGGACGGTGGTTTGGGGGTATACAAAGGGGGTAATGGAGAGGTGTGGACAAACAGTGGAACCGACAAATTTTTCAACGCCACTGGACAGACGATAACGTTAAATAACGCTTTTGCGCCATCCGCTGCCCCCCTCCAAACAACGAACACGACAGGTGCATCAGCGTCCACAACGACGGGAGCATTCGTTCCAGTTCCCGTTCCACCTGCTTCGGCCGCAATTCCGCCCGGACCACTCGTTGGGTTTCGGCTTCCAGACTATAGTTATCCGACCCCGGCGCCAACTCCTGCTGCTACTCCGACGATTTGGTTGCAGGTCGGCGCTTCGAGCGGACCCGGCCTCCCGACAAAGAATCGGTTCAATGCGAGACTCGAAGTGGATACTGGGAGCGGAAATTTCGTTCCGTACAATCACTTTATCGGTATCGATGATACGACAAGTTGGATAACAGACGATCCTATCCAACTGCGAACGGCGAACGCCAGAAGCGGTACGACGCGCGCATTCAGCGCGGCTCAGTTGACTCAGACACCACCCCCCGTGTTTGTAAAGAGTGATCCGAGATCGACACGATTTGGAATTACGCAAACAAGCGCCCTGCCAAATCCAGCATCAACTCCTACAATTAATGAACCACTTTGGCCAAAGGCGACCTCGCTGCCAAACGGATATGGCGGAGCGATCGCCGACCCGGGAGGTCTCATTGAACACGCTCCGTTGCGATTTGCCGGTGGTCCATATTATCCGGCTACTCTAGCGCTAAATGATGGCACGGCCGGCCGCACTACCTATACAGATAATGATGGGGTTGCACGGCCCGGTGACTTTGCGTATCCCGAGCCATCACCTACTTCGACACCTGCGTTCTCTACCGCTTACTACTCTTCTCCGACTCCGGCGCCTAGCCCAACGCCACCGGCAAACACGGTCTTGCACTTCAATGATTACAAGCCTCTGGTATTGAACCGGCCCTTTCGCAGCGTTGCTGAGTTGGGTTACGCATGCCGCGACCTCCCGTGGAAAACGCTCGATTTTTTTACCGACAAAAGTGGAGATGCCGGGCTACTCGATCTCTTCTCTATAAGCGATGAAGCGCGAATGGTGGCCGGCCACGTCAGTCTTAACACGCGCCAAATTCCGGTTCTGCAATCAATTCTCGCAGGGACACTTCAGGCCGAACTAGACGCAAACGACACTCTCTCGAAAACCGGATCGAGTGCCACAGCCGCTCCGGTAATCTCGGCCAACATTATAACTGCATCTTCAGCAACACCTTTCCTAAATCGTTCTGACCTAATCACCCGTTCGGGTTTACCCACCAGCATCTTGCCAGTACCTGCCTCCGGATCAACGCATGACCAAAGAGTCAAAGCGCGGAGAGAAGTCGTGGCCAGAGCTTTAGCGTCAGTCACGCAAACGCGGACGTGGAATCTAATGATCGACGTTGTCGCGCAATCCGGCCGTTATCCACCAACCGCAACCAGTCTCGACCAGTTTGTTGTTGAGGGAGAAAAACGATACTGGCTGCACGTCGCTATTGATCGGTTCACCGGCGAAGTGATCGACCAACAATTGGAAGCAGTGTACGAATAGCGGAATCAGTGCGGCGTCGATTGCGGATGCTTCTTCGGCGGTGGATCTAGAGGTGATCGATGATTCGGATCAAACATCCATGAGCCTGCGGTCGAGGTCGGCGCCGGATGCACCGTTGTCGATTTTGGCGGCGGCGTGTCCAACACGGAACGACGGTTCGGGTCCCACATCCACGCGGCAGGAGTGCTCACGGGACGAGGATGGAGAGTGGAGGATCGAGGCTGGTCGGGTGATTTCACTACGGGACCGATCTTGTCGCCGAGCCACGGAATATTACGGGCTCGTTCTTCAAGGGATTTTTCCCAAGCCAGTGCGATCAGCGCGGCGACCAGGACAATTTCAACGAGAAGTCGCATGCTCTAGGGCTCGAAGTGACGCTTGCCCTGAGCGTCGATCCAATAAGATTTTCCGTGCTCGTCGGTGTAGTAGATGTGCCCCGTAAACGCTTTTGGCGACGCCGGAGATGTCGCTGGTGCGACAGTCGTCTTGGTCTGCGGAGCCTGAGCCGGTGCGGTTAAATGATGGCCCACCACTGGGGCTTCGCTGGCCCACTCCTTGAACGACTTTTTCCAAGCCAGCGCAATCAGCGCGGCGGCGACGATGATTTCGAGGAGGAGGCGCACGGGGGAATAGGGAAGTCAGAGGTCGGAAGTCAGAGATCGGCGAAGAGTGATAAGGGCGATGAGGTTCTCAAAAATCTCGATCCCCGGCAAGGCTCATCCGGAGGTCCCGCCTACGCCGAGGCTACGGCGTGGCAGGCAGAGTCAGAGGTCAGAAATCAGAGGTCAGCAAAGATCCGTGCAATCCGCGTCATCCGCGGTGGTCTAACTGGTGATGTGGACGCTATTGGGCGCCGTTCTTTTCCACGACGGCTGCGACATGGAGCGCGGCGATTCTGGCACTGCTCTCGTCGTCTCCAAAAACGAAGAAATAGCTGCCCCTCGGATGGACGGCTAGGTGGTCGGGTGTGGGAACGGTGTATTCACGTCCATCGCTCGTTCGAACCGTAAAAGGAACGAACGGGGTGCTGTGCAGTAACTCTTTAATACGGGGGATCATGGCGGGATTGTATCTCGAATCGGAATCCACCTCAAGCGCCTCGTCGTTTATGGATGCTTTACGCCGAGGGCCTCAGCGAGGATAGAGGATTGAAGATAGAGAATGGCGGGAGCGGGTCAGAAGTCAGCGGCGAGATCTATCCTCGATCCACCATCCTCTATTATCGCTGCAGCAACGCTCAACTGTTCTGCGTTTGGATCAGCTTGATGGCGTCGCGCAGCTCGGCGGCGCGCTCGTAAAGCTCGCTCGCGATCGCGACTTCCATTTCGCGCTGCATGATCTCCAGCTTCGAGAGCGGACGTTTCGAGCTGACTTCTTCCAGCCATTCTTCCAGGAACGCGAGCTCGGAACTCTTGGTCGCCAGCTCGGGGAAGTTTGATTGTTGAAAGAATTCCTGGATGGCGTCGCGGCCCTGCTCGATCTCACGCATGGCGTCGCCAAATTTGCCTTCGCCAAGAAGGATCGAGGCTTTGGCCCGCGTGTTCATCATCAGGACGTAGGGACGAAATTGCTGGAAACTCCAGATCATCTCATCGCGGTCGGTGTGTTCGGCGACGAAGGCGAAGAGGTCGAGGTTTCGCTGGGTGTCGCGGATGACGCCGATGAAGTCGTTGATCTGAAAGAGGCTGAGATAGCGGTGGTAATATTGAATGCCTTCCTGCTGAAGCTCGTTGCATTGATCGGGGTTGAGCTCGTAGGTCTCGCCGCGCGCCTCGGCCCGCTCCGCCCGGCGCTGATGATAAACGAGCAACGACTCGCAGTTATGCGGGCGCTGGCCATCGGGGCGGCCGGCGACCTCCATCTGGAGAATGCCGAGATCGATGCGGAGCTGCAATTTCTCGCGCCCGTCCAGGCCAATAATCTTGCGCACTTTTATGGCGCCGCTTTCATGCGGCCAATCTTTCAGGAGCGAATTAAGATCAAGACTCATTATGTGAATAACGTTCGGAACGAAGCGCCGGGTTGTCAATGACAGGCCGGCGAAGCGAGGATGGAGAATAGAGGATAGAGAATTGCCAGCGAGCGGACGCGCAACGTGATGACCTCGATTCTTCACTCCATCCTCGATCCTCCATCCTCTATCCTCGTTTGCTAATCGCAGATTTCGCTTGTCACTCGTCACTTGTCACTCGTCACTGCTTTTACCGTGGAACAGGAGATCGATTCGTTTATCCGTTTCCTCGCCACGGAGCGCGGGCTCTCGGATAACTACCAGCTCTCGACCCGCCGTTCGCTGAGGGAGTTCGCGGAATGGTGTTCGTCGGCCAAAAAAATCACGGCGGTGCGCGACGTGACCCAACCGTTGATCAGCGAGTATCTGGCCACGCGAAAACGAAGCGGTCTGGCGGCGTCGTCGATCAAACTGATCGTGGTGGCGCTGAAGATTTTTTTCCGGTTCCTCAGCGGCAAAAACAAGGTCGGACGCGACCCGACGGAGACGCTGACGCTGCCGCGGATCGAACGTTACCTGCCGGAAACGCTGAACGAATTGCAGGTGGAGCGGTTGATTGAGAGCATCGACACGAAGCATCCGCTCGGGCTGCGCGATCGCGCGATGGTGGAGTTGCTTTACGCGAGCGGGCTGCGGATTTCGGAGCTGGCGAATGCGCGCCTGGAGAATCTGAATTTCGAGGAGCGCATGCTGCGCGTGACCGGGAAAGGGAACCAGATGCGTCTCGTGCCGGTGGGGCGGAAGGCATGTGACGCGATCGCCGCCTACGTTTCGGCGGAGCGACCAAAATTTGTGAAGCGGCGAACCGGCAGCGAGATTTTTCTCTCAAGCCGCGGGACGAAACTGACCACGACGCGAATCTGGCAGATCGTGAAAGAGCGCGCGAAGCACTCGGGGCTGGAGACGAACATTTATCCGCACCTGTTGCGGCACAGCTTCGCGACGCATCTCCTCAGCAACGGCGCCGACCTGAGGATCATCCAGGAAATGCTCGGCCACGCCGATATTTCCACGACGCAGGTCTACACGCATGTGGACCAGCAAAGGTTGAAGGCGGTTCATCGGAAGTTTCATCCGAGGGCGTGACCGTTCGCCGTCAGGCGAACGGAAGCTCCAAATCCCAAGCTCCAAGCTCCAGAGAAATCCCAAGCACCAAACTCCAAAAAGCGATTCCGACCTCCGACTTCTGACTTCCGAGTTCTGGGTTCTGGGTTCTGATTTGGGATTTGGAACTTGAGATTTGGGATTTCCGCCGGGGGCGGTACAGTGGCTGACTCATGAAACGATTTCAGCTGCTCGTCCTGGTGTCGGCCATCACCGCCGGCGCGATTTGGTATGGCTTTTTCCGGTCCCGCCATACCTCGAGCGCGGCTGTCGCGTCGCTTCTTCCAAAGGAAACGCTGGTCCTGCTTCACTTGCCCGATTTCAACCGGTCGCGTGCCGAACTGCATGAGACCGATCTTTATCAGCTCTGGCAGGAGCCGGCGGTGAAGGATTTCCTGCAAAAGCCGCGCGCGAAAATGCCCTCGAACGCCGCGGTGGGGCCAACCGTGGAGGAGATTGCATCGCTCGAGATGAAAGACGCTTTCATCGCGGTGGTAGCGGTGGAAAACAGTGCGTGGAGAACAGTGGGCGGTTTCCGTTTCAAAGGCGACGGCGCGGAAGCGGAGAAGCTTGTGACGAGCTGGAGAGGGAAGCTGGTCGGATCGGATGCGAAGCACGAAAACGTCGAATACCAGGGCCGCCAGATCCAGACGGACACTGCCGGCATTGTTATTCTGTCCACGGTCCGCGCCGGCCAGTGGTATTTTTTCGCGAACGGCGTCGAGCAATTGAAACCGTTGCTCGATCGCGCGGACGGGCGGGTTAAGGATCAATCGACGGCGCTCTCATCCGATGACGTCTTCCGGGCGGCGTCGCAGCGGATGCCGGGGACTTATGCGGCGCTTGCCTTTGCCCGCGTGGATCAACTCGTGGAGAAGCTAATGCCGGCGACGGAGCCCGGGGCGTCCGATCGCATGGTCATGGTCCGCCAAATCCGCAGTTTCTGCGGCGCGACCTCGTTCGATGGCGGCAAAATCCGCGACACGTTTTTTGTCGCGATGCCCAAGCTGGCCGAAACAGGAAACTTAACTCGAATGTCGCTGCCGATTGCGACGAAGGAAACATTTCTCTACGCGGCGAGTTTTCTGAACCTGACGAAAGAGATGGATCTTTCGGGCCCGCCGGGAGCAGCGGCGGGATGGATGGGCGGCTTGCAATCGATCACGAGCGCGCTCTCCGAAAAGGGGGTCACGCTCGAAGAATGGAAAAGCGCGTTCGGGGCCGAATTCAGTCTGGTTGGCGATTGGCCGGCGACCTCGCGGATGCCGGCGCTTTTCGCGACGCTCCCGGTGAAGGATACAGCGAAGGCGAACAAGATCCTAATGGCGCTGGCGGCCGACAAAGGGGACGACGCGGATTGGACCCACGAGGAACGCAACGGCGTCCATTATTTTTCCACAGCATCGAGCGGGAGGATGTTTTCCTTTTCGCCCACGCTCGCGTTGTCCGATCGCATCCTGATCGCCGGGATGGACGCGGACTCGGTGGAAGCAGCTATGAAGCGGAGCGCGGCGGGAAGTTCCGAACTCGCTGGTTCGAAGAATTTCCAAACCGCCGAGCGCTCGCTCCCGGCCGCGCAGCAGGCATTCGCCTACTTGGACCTGGCACTCATTTACACGCGGCTCGATGCCGCGCTTCGACCGATGCTCTTCATGAGCGCGGCGTTTTTGCCGGGGATCGCCGACACGGTGGATTTGAACAAGCTGCCGGCGGCGGAAGTCATCGCGAGACATCTTGGGCCGATCGTGATGTCGCAGCGTTATGACACAGACGGATACGTGGCGGAGTCGATCGGTCCGGTCACACTTTACCAAACCGTCCTGGGGGTCGGAGCGATCAGCGGAGCGGCGACGATGTTCTACCGGCATCAGATGCCGCCCACTCCATCCAACTCGCCGCCCGCACCCTTAGTTACGCCGGCCGAATCGCCTTCTCCGAGTCCCGCTGATTCGCCTTAGATCAGGCCGAAAACGGGCAGGTTAAATCGGGCCAAGGAGGCTCATCCTCGGAGCGCAAACCCCTCGGCACGAAGCATCAATCGCTGGAGAAGAGAAAACTACTGCGTTAGGGAAAAAACGGTGATATGATTCGCGCCTTATGGCTATTCTCAAGAAAAATGCATTCTCCCGTCGAGTCCCCGATCTGGTTACCGAGGAATTGGTGGCGGTGCTCTCCAGACGTGCCTCCTTCGAATTCAAGCAGCTCTTCGATGTCGTGCACGAAAATCTCCGGGCCCGGAATGCGGCCAGCGGCGGCGAAGAGATGTTGCGTCTTCGCGCTTACGAAAAACTTCAGAACCTCGTGGCTCGCGGCGCCGTGAGAAAGACCGGCAAGAAATATAAGGGGCTTCCTTCCGCGCTGGCGCAGGCGATTGCTCCGCAGAATGGACATATCCCCGCCGCGGCTGCTGCCGCAGCGAGCGCAAGGACCGCCGCCATCGCGCGGGCCGCTGCCGCCACAAAGTAGCGACAGTTCGGGCGGGTCGAGGCATTATGCTGCGCGACTATCTTCCCCTGCTCCTCCACATCGGGGTGGCAATCGGCTTTGCCGTCTCGGCCCTGCTCGTCAGCGTGCTTCTCGGCAAAGCGGGACGGCGCACGCGGGTAAAGGACACCGCCTATGAGTGCGGCATGATTCCCCAAGGCGAAGTCCAGCCGCGTTTCAGCGTAAAGTTTTACCTGGTCGCGATGTTGTTCATCCTCTTCGATCTCGAGATTGTCTTCATGTATCCGTGGGCGGTCGTTTACAAGGAGATGATCGTCGAAAGCAAGCTGGTCCTGTGGAGCATGCTGAGTTTCGTCACCATCCTGATGGTCGGATACGTCTACGCCCTGAAAAAAGGGGCGCTCGATTGGAAACGCTGACTTCTGACTTCTGACCTCTGACTTCCCGCTTGCGCGGCAAGCGTTCCCCACCTAAACCTAAGCCCCCATGGTTCACCACATCGTCCTGTTCAAACTCAAGCCGGAAGTCACGCCGGCGCGCATTGAGGAGATGATGATGAACACCCGCATGCAACTGCTCAAGATCCCGGAAGTCCTGAGCATCAAGTGCGGGAAACGGATCAAACCGGAATTGCCGTGGCCCTTTTTTATCGCGATCGATTTCGAGTCGATGGACAAATATGAAATGTTCCGCGAAGACCCGGTCCACGTGAAATTCATGGAGGAAGTGATCAAGCCGAATACGGCCGATTCTCTCTCACTCGACTTCGAGATGGACCCCGGGAAAGACGTCCAGTTCTCCTGATTTCGGATTGCGGATACCGGATTTCGGAAAGATTTCCGTCGTGATTATCGACGAGAAACAGTCGATGCTCTGCTTTCCGGTTTCTCGCCGCGGCGAGTTTCCGAAATTCTAAAGTGCGACTGGCCTATCTTTATTCCCGTTACCCGGTTCTCTCGCAGACTTTTTGCGACATGGAGATGCTCGCGCTGGAACGGAAAGGTTTTTCCCTCACGATCGGGTCGATTCATCCGCCGCTTACCAGCATTCGCCATCCCCATGCGGGCAAACTTCAGGCGCCGGTGCATTACGCGCCGCCGCCACGCGTCCTGCGTTTATGGGAAGAGCAATGCCGGGAGCAGGATCGATGGCCGCAGGCACTGATCGAATCCCACGAACAGAAATACGGCGCCGGCGTGAAGGCGCCGACCCGCGCCAGGAACGCCAGCTACTTCGCTGAGCTCTTCGCCCGCCATGAGGTCGATCATCTTCATGTCCATTTCGCGAATCGCGCCTCCCATACCGCGCTTTTTCTGAAAGCGATCGCGAACATTCCGTTCAGCATGACCGCGCACGGACAGGACTTCATGGCTGATCTCGGCAATGACGATCTGCTCCGGGAAATCTGCGACGCCGCGGAATTTGTCGCGGTGGAAACAGAATACAGCCGCGCCTTGCTCTCGGAGCGATGCCCGAACGCGGCCGGAAAAATTCATCGCGTCTACAACGGAATGGACCTCGATAATTTCCCCTCGCTCGGCGTCACCCCTCCGCGATCCGGACGCGTGCGAATCGTGAGCGTCGGCCGCCTGGTCTCGTTCAAGGGGTTCGAATACCTGATAGAAGCCTGCGAGCAACTGCGGCAGCGAAACGTCGATTTCAATTGCGAAATCATCGGCGACGGGCCGCTGCGGAAAAACCTGCAACAACAGATCGACGAGCTGCGGCTGGGATCGCTCGTCACCCTGACAGGCGCGCTGCCGCAAGACCGCGTGATCGAGGAGATGCAGCGGAGCGACATCTTTGCCCTGGCGGCGACGACGGACGAAAACGGAGCGAGCGATATCTTTCCGACGGTAATTCTCGAAGCGATGGCGTCCGGGCGTCCGGTCGTTTCGACAACTCTGGCCGGCATTCCTGAATCGGTCGTGGATAAGGAAACCGGATTGCTCGTTCCGGCCGGCGAAAGCGGACTGTTCGCGGACGCGCTCGAATTACTCTGCCGAAATGGCGAGTTGAGAGCGCGGTATGGCACGGCCGGCCGGAAACGGGTCGAAGAGCACTTCCAGGTAGACACCACCGTGCAACCGCTGATCGAGCTCCTGCAAAAACATGTGCGTCCCGCGTCGGCGGCGAAGAAAACTTCCGATCTGCCGCCACCTGGGATCGCCTACCTGATCGACCGCTGGCCGGACAATTGCCTGCCTTCGCTGGAGAGCGAATTGATCGAGCTCGAAAAACGGCGTTGCGATGTAACGGGGTTTGTTTGCGAGTTCTCAAACGACCGCCGCCTCACACAGGCGATGACCGGCCTCGCCCTTCAGTTGGAATTTCTTCCGGATGCCATGGCGATCGAAGCCGAATGGCAGTCGAATCGCGAACTCGTCCTCGCCTTGGAAGACGATCGCGCGAACGAATCCCATCGCGCGCCGGTCGATCTTTTTTTGCGCCAGGCCCGCTTTGCGCTCACGTTGCGGCGGATGTTTGCCCAGCGAGATATTGTGCACGTGCATGCCACCAGCTCGCGCGCTTTGGTCTGCGGCGTTTTGCTCAAGAAAATCATGGGCGTGACCTTGAGCGCGTCCATCGAACCGAAGCCGGCGCTTTCCCGCGACGCGATCGCAAACGCGCTGCGCCATGCTGTCGGGGGGCGAATCGCCGACCGGAAGTTGAGCGAACAGATCGGACGTCCTTTTGTTTTTGATCGCGCCGGTTCGAACCAGGTCTGGGCGCGAAGCCTGCGCTGGCTGAAGCCTGTCAGCCCGATCGATTTGACGCGCGGCGCCGGTTTTTGGCAGGAATGGGCCGATCAGCTCCAAGCCTGGCGCGCGAACGCGTGACTTCTCTTTTGGCATGAACAAAAAAGCTATTCTTCTCGCGGGCGGCGCCGGAACCCGCCTCTATCCGCTCACCAAGATCGTCTGCAAGCAACTGCTGCCGGTGTACGACAAACCGATGATCTGTTACCCGCTCGCCGCTCTAATGCTGGGCGGATTGCGCGACGTCCTGATCATTTCCACGCCGAAGGATCTGCCGATGCTGAAGGATTATCTGGGCGATGGCGCGCGGCTCGGAATCCGAATCAAATATGCGGCGCAGCCGAAGCCGGAAGGAATCGCGCAGGCGTTTTTGATCGGTGCGGATTTTCTCGGCGGCTCGGGCGCGTCGCTGATTTTGGGCGACAACATCTTTTACGGGAAGCTCGACTTCTATCGTGACGCGCTCGCGATCGAACATGGCGCCTGCATTTTCGGATATCAGGTGCGCGATCCGGAGCGGTATGGCGTGGTGGAGTTCGGTCCCGATGGCCGGGCGATTAGCCTCGAAGAGAAACCAAAGCATCCGAAAAGCCAATTCGCCATTCCAGGCCTTTACGTTTACGACGAGCGCGTGGTGGAATTCTGCCGGCAACTCAAACCGTCGGCGAGGGGAGAACTGGAGATCACGGATTTGAATTCCGTTTATCTCGAGCGCAATGAGCTGCACGTGAAACTGCTGGGTCGGGGAATGGCGTGGCTGGATACTGGAACGCAAACCAGTTTGCTCGAAGCGGGAAATTACATCGCCACGATCGAGCATCGCCAGGGATTGAAGATCGCGTGCCTGGAAGAAGTCGCGTATCGGATGGGATTCATCGATCACACGCAGCTCGAACAGATTGTCGATGGTTTGCCGAAAGGCGAATACCGGGAATATCTGCGGCTGGTTTGCGCGGAAGGCCCGAGCGCCCATCATCCCGAACCAACGGCCTGAGGGCAGGCCGTCTCCAATGGAGGCGGCACGCCCTCGTGCCGTTGTTATTTCGGTGCGGTCGCTGACAACGGCGTCCGGTCCCAGCTTTCTAACACCGCCGTGAAAGCGTCGGGCGAAAGTCTAAGGCTGCCGGAGAACGGTCCCTCCAACGCGGCGATGATAAAGAGGCCCAGGCCGATTGAAGCCGCGAGTAGCGTCGTAATCACCGTATGCGCGATCACGTTCTTGAGCCCAAAGAGAAAACTGAAGCCGATGGTCACTACGGCTCCTGCGATCAGGACGAACCAAAGTGGTTTGGGCAAGGACGAGCGCGCAGCTAAAAGGCGCCCGCGCCGGGCATCGTCGAGCTCCGCCAAAGCGTCCACGATTTTGCCAAAGATGATCTGCTCCCGCTCCGTTTGGGGATCGAGCCCCTGGCCCTTGCGCCAGATCTCCAAAAGCTGATCATGCGCCTTCGGGCTTGGCTTTCCGTTGTCCATGAGAGGCCATTCTTCGTTGATCACCAGCTTGCAGTATTTTTCCAACGACAAGGCAAAGGCATCCTGCTGATCCGCCGGAAGGCCTTGCGCCAGACGATGAAGGTCGGAGAGCTGGGAGGCTTCGCGGTCAGCGATGATCTCGGCATCATGAAATTGCTCCCACAAGACAACCACCGAAAAACCAAGAATGACCGCGTAAATCGTCCCCAGAACTCCGTAGATGAAACCGGCTATTTCCTTGTGGCCTTCCATGACCTGGAAGGGCGCAAACCTGCGCACCAGCCACATGCTGAGCAAAGAAAGTAAAACGCTGCCCCCGATGTAGAACAAACCGGTGGACAAAAGTTGCATCGCGTTTT
Source organism: Verrucomicrobiota bacterium (assembly GCA_039649045.1). Classification (GTDB taxonomy): domain Bacteria; phylum Verrucomicrobiota; class Verrucomicrobiia; order Chthoniobacterales; family UBA10450; genus AV80. The sequence goes on from JBBWZL010000041.1 coordinate 63,235, forward strand.
GCGCCACGCTTCCGTCCAAGATCAGGACTTGGGGGCTGTCCTTTTCGAGGGGTCGCTAATAAATTCTTTGTAGGCTGCCCGGATAAATTTCATGAGCTCGCGCGATTCGCCTGGCGCGGTTTTCCCGGTAACGCATTCGAGAACGCAGGCGATCAGCCGGTGCAGGTCGTTCACGTGTGGAGGTCCGGCGGGGGCGGCGCTCTTCAAGGGTGTGACCGTTGGAATATCGGTCGTGCGCGGCGCATCCAAGGTGAGCAATCCGGAAAAATCCGGAGCCGCCTTGTCCCTCTCGGTCAGGTTGCCCTGAAGCTTGAAGCAATTCTGGATGGTCTTGATGACGGAGGTGTGATCGAAAGGGACAAAGCCGCCCGGTCGCGCGATAAGCCCTCTCTTAATATATGGATTGATCACCACGCAGGGCACGCGCACGCCGAAACGGTTAAACAGAAAACCGTCCTGACCGGAGGGGTTGGCTGGGTCCGGGTTCTTGGCACCGCTTGGAGGTGGGACGTGGTCGTAACAACCGCCATGCTCGTCGTAGGTAATGACAAGCAGCGTGTTCTCGAACGCCGGCGACGCTTTCACCATGTTATAGATGTCGGCGATGAGTTGTTCGCCCATCCGGATGTCGGACGGCGGATGCTGGTCGTTCTGAGTGGGGCCACCGTAGTTTGGTTCCAGGAACGAATAGCTCGGGAGAGCGCCGCTCTTACACTTCGCCTCGAAATCGGTCAGGGTGCCGAAATTCGCATCGAAGCGCGGATCGTGCAGCTGCGTCATGATCAGCCGGGTAAGTGAGAAATGGTCCTTGCCGAATTTCCCGGCTGCGTCCTTTCCGCTGGCGAACGCGTTATTGCCGAAAATCCCCCAGCTTAAATCAGTTCTGCCTCCATCGATGGCGTCCTGGATTTGATTGAAGATGGTTTTCGCGTCGCACTGGACCTCCGGTCCGTTGTTCACATGGCCGGTGGAAGTGGCGGCGTGGATGAAGTCGCGATTCGGAATGGTCTGGCTCGGGATGGAGCAGTGATAGTGATCGCAAACCGCGAAGCTGCGCGCGAGTTCGCTTAACACCGGCGTCTGTTCCGGCGTGTAACACTTCATGATCGAGCGCGGGTTGCCCGGGTCGTCGCTAAAGCTGTAGGCGCCGTACAGCATCGCGTTCTGGTAGTTTTGCGCGAAGCCCATGTTTGTCGGCGGGGGCGGATACTGGAGCGCTACGTTGTACTCTTGGAACAACTGATGGTTAGTGTCCTTATAGCCTTCGCCCGGGTCGGGTTTCGGCAGAGTGAAATCCACCGGGTTCGGAATCACCTTGCCATACTTCTTTTTCGGCTGGCCGTTTTTCTCGATCGGCACCTTCTCGATGAACCGCATTCCATCCGCATCGAGATTATCCAGCGGGTTCCACAGGTCCCAGCTCAGCCCTTCAAAATGCTGGCCGTCCAGTGGCGCCTGGTCCGTGTAAAGCCAGCCGAGCAGGTTATCGAACGACCGGTTCTCCAGCATCAGCACAACGATGTGCTTAATGGTGGTTTGCAGCTTGGCGGTGTTAGCCTGCAGTTCTTGCATGAGTTAAGTCCCCCAGACCGGCCAGGTCCTATTTTTTTTCGGGCGGACCAACATGAAGCAGTTTGCCCCGGGCGATTGGCTTCCGGGCAGCCTTGTACTCACTCGCCCAACTCCCCTGTTGCTGAATGTTTTTCACATTGAAAAAGTTCTGTAAGGCGATCGCCACCTGAAAGGAAAAATCCGTGGAATAGGTCTTGGGCTCCATCGAGGTGGCGCACTCGACATTCTGGAACCATTTCATCCATTCGTCCGATCCGCCCTGCTTGGGCGGCGTCGGACCGCCATCAGGCGCGGCGCCGTCAGGAATAAGAGAAGTGGCCTGCGGATACTGGGCCGTGTTGTGACAGGACAGGCACGAGACCGTGTTCAAGTCGGCCGGTCCATTCAACCGGCCATTCCAGCCGAGGTGCTGGGGCGGGAGCATCTTGTTCTCAAAGATGCGGGTCTCCTTGAGGTCGCTGTTCACCATGGTTTTCGTCGGTGGAAACGGATTGGTCTTGTTAACCCTGTTATCCGGATCGTTGCCCCACATCAGACCTACCGGGACCAGATTCATGAACTTGTTTGGGTTATTCAATTGCCCGTTGTAGCAAAAGGTTCCAAAGACCCAGCCCGAGCCCTGCGGGTTTTCCGCGCTCCGATCTGCTCGCGGGTCACGGACGGCAATGTCCATTTGTAACAGGTTCACGGCGCCGACAACTCGATCTGGCGAAGCGAAGGTTTTTGTAATGTAAGCCTTCCATTGCAGCGGGTTGACGAGGTACTCCACTTTATCGGTCCCTTGCGGGGCGTCGGTGAACAAAAGTTTCGCGAAAACCGTCCCACGGGGAAAGCCACCATTGGGATATCGCTTATCCAGAACTCGCGGATCGGGATTCTGCGGATCTTTCCACATCCGTCCCATCGCATAACCGGCCATGTCATTCACCAAGGTAATGGCATAGACCGAGTAATTCCCCGTTTCACCGAGTTGATTTGGCCCCAGCTGCTTCGGGCCAAGCGGCGCTTCTTTGATCAGACCGTGAAAACCTTCCGTTCCGCCGTTAGGGGGATAGCCGCCAGCCGGCGCGGTGGGATGCAACCACGGAATGTGGTACCACTGGCGGAGCTTGTTCTTGAATGGATCCCAGTCCGGCAAGTTCCCTTCGAAAGCGTAGTCGCGGATCGCTTCGATGTATTTCAGAGGGTCCTTCTTGAAATCGATCTCGAAGAACTTTGCCATTTCCTTCGGTAGCTCGGTGGGAAAGTCTGCTTTCAAACGAAAGATCGGCTGGTCGGAATACTTGTTGAAGTAGTCGGAGGAACTCACCATGAATCCGAAATCGGGAAAGCCGTTTTTCTCGTGATTCAATTGGTGGGCCGCCAGAGTAGTCACTGCTGCGGCTACGGGAGTGGACATGGGGGCGGATGCCGGGGTGGCCGTTTGCGCAGAGGCAAGACTTCCTAAACAGAGGCAACTGAAGAGAGCTTGGAGGAAGAAGGTTCGTTTCATAGGAATTGTTCTGGTTGCTTGCGTTGTTTCTTGGTTGTAGCTATCGCTCTCTTGCTTTCGCTCCCGGTAAGTCGTTCACGAAATCTTTGCCGGTCACCTCACAAGCGCGCCGCACTTCCTGCACGGTGGCCGGCGCGTCGAAGCGGAAGAGCGGGTCGAGTCCGCGCTCGATTCGTGAGGCGCGGATCGCCGCCTTGATGGCGAAGAACACACTGTTAGCCAGCACAAGTGGCGGTTCGCCGACCTCCTTCGCGGAAAAGATATCGTTTGGATCCTCGGGGATGTTCTTCACCGAGTCCCTGGGAAAGAGATAGGTGTTCATCTGGAGCGGAATCGTCGTAACCGCCGGGATCTTGTAGCGCCAGGTGTTAGTCGTATTGAGCCTGCCCTTCTCGTCGCCGCTCGGTTCGAAGACCAGCTTCTCAGTCAGCAGATAGCCGATGCCCTGCACGAATGCCCCCTCGACCTGCCCGATGTCGAGCGCCGGGTTCATGCTCCAACCCATGTCGTACACAATGTCCGAGCTGAGGATCTTTACCTCACCTGTGAGCACATCGATCTCCGCCATTGAGCAGGCGGCCGAATAAGTAAAGCCGACGAACGAATCCACGCCGCCACCGAGAGGCGCATTTGTGATGTTGATTCGTTCAATGCCTGGAATATCGGGTTCCTCCGCCTCGGTCTTGAACGTCATCGCGGGCACCGGCACTTCGCCGCCATGGATCTTCGCGGTGAAGGAGGCGACGAGGTTGACGCGTTTCGCGTAGGCGATCGGCATGAGAAATTGCCAGATCATCGCTTTGTGACCGTTGACCTCGACCGTTGCAGCCCAGCCGCCCTGAGCGCCGTAGTTCCAGAAGTCGACGCCCCTGGCCTTGCACCAATCTTCCCCATTGTCTTTCAGCAGCTCATAACCGAACTCCATCAGCCGCGCGCGCAACTGCTGGCAGGTCTGCTTCACCGCCTCGCAGGCGTAGGGCGTGCCGGTGGAGCCACCAGTGCTCGTCGGATTTGGCGTGATGCTCGTGTTGGCGTTGTCGATGAAAATCATCTCCATCGGTATGCCTAGGACATAAGCGGCGACCTGTTGTGCTTGCGTAACCAGGCCCTGCCCGATCTCGACGCCACCTTGGTGGATAACCACTGTGCCGTCCGCCTGGTTTACGACGACTATTGCAGCCGATTGCTCAAGCAAGGTCAGATTGTAACCGGAGCCATACTTAACCGGGATGATGGCGATGCCTCGCTTACGCCACTTATTTTCCCGGTTGAAGTTCTCGACCTCCTTATACTTCTCCTCGAACTCGGAGACCTTCTTCACGTACTCCCAGACCTCCTTCATATAACAATAGGAGAGCGCCTGGCCGAACGGCGTAACATCGCCCTGGTCGTAGAGATTCTTCTCGCGCAAATCCTCTGGCCGCATTCCGATCGCGACGGCGGCGTCGTCGATGGCGTTTTCCACCATGTTCTTGCCCTGGACGTCGCCGAAGGCACGCATCGCCGTGTTCGGGGCCGTGTTGGTCCGGCAGACGTCGATCTGGCTCTGAAAATTCGCGATTCGATACGCGTTGTCCGTTCGCAACTGGATGCAGTTCGAGACAATGAACGAGCAATCGTAGAACGCTCCGCCATCGCCCCACATCTTTAACTGGAACCCGTGGATGATCCCCTTGTCTTCGCTTCGGAGGGCGCCGGTATCGACCGCGATTTGATATTGGCCGTAGTAGGGATGGCGTTTGCCGATCATTGCCGTGTCTTCATCCCGTGGAACGGCGACGCGCACGGGACGCTTGATGGCCTTCGCGGCGACGGCGGTCGGGCCGGTGACGAAGCGCGTCTGTTCGGTCTTACCCCCGAAACCTCCACCCACCGGAGGGACATCGAGTTCCACCTGATGATATTGCAGCCCGAGCGCCATCGCAGTCGTGGCGTGCATTCCCATTGGGCTCTGCGTAGAGGGCATCATCGTGATCCGGCCTTCGTCGGTGGGAATGGCGATACACGCCTGGGTCTCCATGTAGAAATGCGCTTGCCCGCCGCAGAGCTGCGAGTTTTCGACGACGAGGCAGGGCGCGTTGCTTACCGTCGCTTTCCGCGTGCGGATGTTCCGATCGACCAGCGGCTTCTTCTTCTCCACCACCCAGTCAAACTGGCTGCCGGGCCGCGCGATCTTCCAGATGTGCGAAGCGTAGGAAACCGCTTTCGGCGCATCCGGAAAAATGCTGCCCTTCTCGATTGCATCGAACAGATCGAGGATGGGCTCGCTCCAGTCGCCGGTCCATGGTTTCCCCGGCTTCGAATAGGCGACGCAGTTCGCTGAGACATAAGCGGCAAGGCGGATCGCCTCCTCTTCGCTCGTGGCCAGCACCATGGCGATCGATTGGCCGACGTAGCTGACTAAGTCCACCGCGAAGAGCGGCTGATCCAGACCCATGCCTTGGAGATTGATGCCGCCGTTCTTGATGTTCTCGCAGGTGATCAGATCAATGAAGGAAGGTGCGTAGCCTTTCAGGTGGTTGCGCAGAACTTCCGCTGTTACGTTTTTACCACTGTCGGGAATCACGAAGCTGTAGTTCATGAGCGCCTGCCGGCTCTGCACGAACGCGCCGTTTGCAGTCAGGGGCGGCACCGCCAGCTCCTGGGTGTAATGGAGCTGGCCTGACGTCTGGTACATCGCCGTCACCTTTATGTAAGGCTGTGCGACCGGCGCCTTGAACTCCTGCCCTTTCTTCTGGTACTGCTGCGTGCCGTTGCTCTCCGGCCAGTTGCCCCACGTGATCTCACCGCTGGACTTCACATTCTCCGGCACCTTGACGCCTTTGCCCACCAGCGCGTTGACGATTGCCTTGTAGAGGAAGGAAACGGCGAGCTGCCGGCGGTATTCCGCGGTGAAGCCCTCGTTAGGCACTTCTTTCATCCGCTTTGTCCAACGATTCAATTCGGCCTCGACTTCATCCGCCAGGATCTTCGAGAGGGGTCCGAAGCTTGCGAGCGCCAGTTCCCTCCTCCTCATCGCGGCCTCGGTCTTTTCGGGGCGCCACGGATAGGGCGCGATGCCTCCGAACACGAGAGTAGCAGAATCAACCGTGAGCTTTTTGCTAAATGTGAAGCGCGTCGTCGCGTTAACGATGCTGTGCGCGTTGACTTCGCGGAGCGCGACCTTCTGCGCGAGCACGGGTTCCTTCGCGCCGCCTAACGGCAATGCATATGACGTAAGCACGATCCGCTCAGCCAGCGACGGATCGTCCAAGACCGCGGCAACTAGCTCCGCGGCCGTTCCCGTCCGCTGCCCGAATACGCCGCCCGCTTCCAAAACCAGATAGCTAATCTTTGCCTCCACCGCGACCAAGGTGGTGAATAGGTCCGACGGGAACGGTTCGCCGGTGCCTTTGAGAATATGCTTCAGGACCATCATCGTGTTGCCGGCTAAGGAAGCAGCATTGCGGACGATGCGACCGGCCGTGCGGCGGGCCATGAAATCCAACGCACCCAGCGCCGTCGTCTCGCCAGGCTTCTTGCGCGCGATTAGATCGATGAGGTCGCTGTAGGTCATGCCCGCCGCCACGATGAGCTCATTGTCTTTCACTCCGCCTGCGCCGTGCAGTTCGGGTATCAGCCGGATATCGACGAAGAGTTTCGTCCCGGGATACTCATCCTTGTAAACGCCGTACGAAGTGTTGCCGTGGACGAGTCTGACTTTCTGCCCGCGGTGGGTCTGTAGAATCTCGGCAAGTTCGTTGAGCGAAATGGGGGTGCGCCATTCCTGGCCGGTTCCCTGAGCCGAGACCGGTTCGGCTGGACCTCGCGCCTCTTTCGGAAAAGGAATCGCGACGGCGGCTGCAAGTTGCGCTTCGCTCACATGGTCCTCGAGGCACGGCATCCTGTTTTTCTCATCCGCCTTGCTCCAGTCCGATGCGAACGTCTTCATGCCTGTCAGGATCGCGCGGTAGCCGGTACAACGGCAGAGATTGCCGTCGAACGCATCTTCAATCTCCTTTTTCGTCGCCTTGGGATTGTTGATGATGAACTCCGACATGTTCATCACGAAGCCGACGCTGCAGTAACCGCACTGGCTCCCGTTATTCAAAGCGAGCCGGTGCGCAACGGGATTCATACCCTCGTGCGAATGCTCGGATGGATGGTCGGCGACCTGCTCGACCAGCTTCATCGTCGCGGGCCCGCTTTTCCCGCGGTTTGCCGCCGCGGCCGCGACCACAGATTTGCGTTTGTCTTTGGCCTCCTCGGTGGCGGCTGAGAAAACGGGCGAGTGCTGCATGCCGATCGGCGCGGCGGAACGCGATGCAGTGTGGGTGTGCTGCAAGTACTGCGAATCAGGTCTGCGCGCGGCGCCGGTGCCTTCAACCGTCGTGACGACGAGCCCGCCCAGCGCGCAGACCGGCCGCAGGCAGGAGTTGATCGCGCGGTGTTCGGGCTTCTTTTTCTCGGCGTTCCACCAGGAAAGAATCACGGTGCAACCTCCGCAGCCTCCCTGGCCGCACGGCTTCTTCGGACCGGCCAGCGCCACGTCTGGAGAGCGCAGATAATCGATCAAGAGCAGATCGGGCGCTGGATTCTCGATCGATACCGCCCTGCCGTTTAGAAAAAAGGAAACGCCTGTGCTCATATTCAAAAGGGAACCTTAACGACGTTTTGTTTTCGTCTTGGTCTCGGCTGACTTGCCTTTGGATTTGGCCACCGCGCTGGGAAGACGCTCATGAACCGTCTTGTGCGTGGCTTTGATGAGCGCGCGCGCATCGACGCGGGTGTGTCCGGGTGGCGCCACCAGAAGATCGGTTTTCGACAGGGCAGCCCAGAGCTTCGCGTCCTGAAACGCGATCGTGCCGCCGCCGCGTTTCTCCTGTGACACCATCCGGTTGATGTCGCCGACACAGACCCAGTCGGAGTCAGTCGTGATGCCCCATTTGGCGTGGTCGTGGGTTTCCGGCCAGGTCCACGGCACGCCGAGTGGACTCAGGTCGATATATTTTACATCAAACGTTTTGTGAATGCCGTCGCTATCCAGGACGGGCGGAATCTTTCCCCGGATCCAGGTCTCAACGTCCATGTCGGCCTTGAGCGTCGGGCCGACGAGCTCGTTCCAAAAATCCTTGTTCCATTTGCGGTTCTTCGCGATGACCTGGAACGCCAGTCCGCCGCGCGATTTGCACTGGATGACATCGGCATCGCCGGCAACATTGGGGTCCAATGTTTGCGTGAGAAGATAGAGCGGATCTTTTTTGTCGAGCGATGGAGGAATCCGCGGAACGTAAACCTGCGGCTCCTGGTGATTGGCCATCTGGTCCGCGATCTTGCTCGCGGTGGCCAGGTCAAGCGAGAGGCAGAGGTAAGTTTGCCCGTAGATCGGCGTGGGCATGTCGGTAGCGGGGGGATCCGCGAACTTGGGCCAGGAGTGCAACAGCCAGAACGCGGTTTTCGAAGCGGTATCGAACGCGATCACTCCTTTGGTGTGGCCGAAGCTGGCGCTGTCCTTGCGTTTCGCATCCGTGGGCATCTCGTCGTTGTAGAGAATCCAGCCGGTCGTCGCGTCGGGATTGACGAAGACGGATTTCAGCGTCAGGTCGACAGCGCCATTGCCGCTCGTCAGCAAGTTCGGCGACCTGACAACATTGCCAACATTCCGGTCGTAATAGATGTACTCGTAGCCGGTGGCCGTGGGACTGCCCGCGCTCTTCGCGAGCTTCGGAACTTTGTAGGCGAACCACCAGTCGACCGCTTTGCCGTTTTCATCGAGGGCGGAAATGTTCATATGGTTAGTTTTTTCTGGCGAAGGGAGATGAACCGGGATCGTTGGGCCGATCGACCTCAAGCAGGCGCAGCGCGCGTCGCCTTGGGGGGGCCTGATTCATCACGTCGGCGATCGTAGGGAGCCGTGCGAAAAGCGTCAACGTTGTTTTCGAGAGTTTGTATGACAAAAATCCGCGGCACGCCAAAGAACCGGAATTTAAATCGCTAATCTCGCAGTTGATGAGATTTTCATAACGAAGAGCGCTCAAACAAAGACTGGAGAGATTCGGCCCAACCTGATATGCGCTCTTCATGCGCGTGTTTCCCCTCATGGGCAATGGCTACTCAGCCCAGGTGGAAAGAAGAACGCGAGTACTCATCAACCCTCTGCAGTCAGCGCTGCCCCTTTATCGTCGCGGCACTCCTGTTGTTTGGGGCCGCGATCTTCTTCTCGTGAATCTCTGCCCTGATCTCGCGGAATGACCACATCACTCTCCCCTTAGCGATCAGAAAATGTCGGGTTATACGCCACCATTGCTCATGTCTGTCCACGGCATCCGAACGGAAGCCAAGTGGCAGAAGTTATTGGGGCAAGTCGCTGGCGACAACGGCATCAAAGTTCGCCAATTCGACTACGGACACTTCGGCATTGCTCGATTACTTTTTGGTCCGTCGCGCAAGAAGAAGATCCGACAGTTTTACAACTATTACTCGACGGTAATATCAGAAAAAAAAGTCGATATAGATCTGACGGACTATAGAAAGCGACCGTCGATCGTCGCCCATAGTCTGGGCACATACATCGTTGCGAATTGCATGCTCAAACACAGGGATGTGAAGTTCGATAAGATTATCCTCTGTGGTTCCATTCTGCCTGAAGATTTTGATTGGTCACGTTTGTTGGGGAGGGATCAGGTCGGCCTCGTCCGAAACGAATGCGGACACAAGGATGTTTGGGCCGGCGTCGTTGGGCACTTTGTGGCCGGTACAGGAAAGAGCGGAAGGAGCGGCTTTACGTTTTTTGGTGATAGCCTTAAACAAGAACGCTTCGAACTACACGAACACAGCGACGCTTTTTATCGTAGCCATATCGAAACCGAGTGGTTTCCTTTTCTGGCAAAACAACCAACCGGATTCCAAGTAACAAACGGAAGGGATGTTGAGGGTCTGGAGTTCGATGAGATGTTGGGAGCCTGTCGCGCTATCGACTTGAAGTACTACGCAGACCTTCCGTATTTCGACGAGGTAGATCTCCCGCGCGGTCTTTCAAAGGAATGGATCGGAATTAATCCCGATATTTACACGTTCCTTCTCGATCGCGCCGATGACCGCCTCAAAGGCTACATCAACGCCATGCCACTCGAGGAGCCGGTGTTTGATCGGATCAAGACCGGAACTGAAGTAAAGGATAATTCGATCGAGCCAGCTGACATAGTTCCCTTTCGATCGCATCAGCAAGTTAAGATTTACCTCATGTCCATCGGGATTGATCCGGGCGCCCTTCAGGGAATCCAAGGCTTATTTCAAGAGCCGCTTGAGAAACTGCTTTACGGCTTTTTCGACAAGCTGATTTGGTATGCCGTTGACCGCAAAATTCGAGTTATGGAATTCGCCGCTGTAGGTTGGACGGAAAAGGGAAAGAAGCTCTGTACTATCTTCGATATGGCGAAAGTGGCTGAAGATCCTTACGGTCACCCGATCTATTGGATTGATCTGTCTGATCCTGAGACCCTGCTCAAGAAAAAGGGCCTGTTTCCGGCGCTGCGACGACTGCTAAACACATATCAAGAATTGGGTTTATGACCGATCAAAGAAAATGTATCGGGTGGGTGGCGCCCTTGAACGAACGGTTTTAAGGCAGGGCCGACGCTAACTGATAACTACTGCGGCTGCTCGCGCAGGAGATGATTTGTGTCCGCGAGCAACTTCGTGACGGCGTCCGGCGCGAGCGCGTCGTAGTAGCCGCGGATGGTGCCGCGGCGATCGACCAAAACGAATCGGGTGCTGTGGATCGGAATGCCCTCTTCCTCGCTGCCGTCGGAAATGCCAAGCTTGAATCCGTCTTTGGAGAGCGAATAGATCGCGGCCCGCGGACCGGTGAGAAAATCCCAGCGCTGCGGTTGCTTGCGCAGCTTGTCGGCATAGGCGCGCAAAACTTCGGGCGTATCCTTTTCCGGATCGACACTCACAGACACGAGATGGACATCGCTTTTCGCGAGCGGTTTTTGCAGCTCGCTCATGCGCGTGCTGATGATCGGGCACGGACCCGGGCAAGTGGTGAAAATGAAATCGGCGATCCAGATTTTGCCCGACAATTGTTCCGAGCCAAAGGCCTGCGCGTCTTGATTCACGAGTTCGAATTTCGGTACCGTTCCGTACGAAGGCAGGGGCCGGTTCGAGAGATGATTTACCTGGACTTGCCACAGCCGAAAGAGCACCCCTGCCGTGACAAGCGGGATGAGAATCAGTGTGACTTTCCACGCGGTGCCGCTTTTCGGCGCGGGTGTCCGCACTGGGATGGAAGCGGTTTCCGTCTTCATATTTTGGTGAAGACGAGCGCGGCTAAGAGCAGCGGAAGGTAGAGGATCGAGGTCAGGAACAGCCGGCGTGCGTCGGCATGCTGTTGGGTCCGCTGAAATCGCAGCGCGACGAAAATGAATAATCCATTAAGGATGAGCTCGATCGCAAGGTAATGAGAACCGACAACGTGCAGGAAAGCGGGGCCGCCGGAAATGAAAAGCAGGAGGATGCAGAAGAGCACACTTTGGCTCGCGCTGCGGGCGCCGCTCTTGTCATCCTTTGAGATCATCTCGAATCCGGCCCGCGCATAATCCTCGCGATACATCCAGGCGATCGCGAAAAAATGCGGCAACTGCCAGCAGAACAGAATCGCGAAAAGGCTCCAGGCGCCAGGATCGAGCCGGCCGCGCGCCGCGGCCCAGCCGATCATCGGCGGCAAGGCGCCGGGAATTGCGCCCACCAAAGTGTTGAAGGTGCTGACGCGTTTGAGCGGCGTGTAAGCAAAAATGTAAATGACGATGGTGGCGCCCGCGAGCGCGGCACTCAACGCGTTACAGGCAAACGTGAGGTAAATGACGCCGGCGACTGAGAGCACTGTGCCGACGATCATGGCATCGCGGGGCAGCATTCGGCCCGCGGGAATGGGGCGGCTTTTTGTGCGATCCATGAGCGCGTCGAGCCGGCGTTCCCACCACTGATTGAGAGCAGCCGCGCCGGCGGCGGCGAGCGCGGTGCCGAAGACCGCGTGGAAAAGGCCGGCCGGATTGATCGGGCCGACCGCGGCGAGATAATAACCGACCGCAGTCGTGAGCAAGACCAGAAGAGTGAGCCGCGCCTTTACCAGCTCCGCGAAATCAGCAACGATCCGGCGTCGTGATCCTACGACAGTGGCGGGATCGATCTCGGCGAGAGCGGCGCTTTTCATGACACCGGAATTTCGACGGGAACGGGAAATTCGCGAGGCGATGTTGATCGCTCTCCGCCGCGCAGAATCCGAAGACAAATCGCGGAGAAGGCGATGCCGAGAGCGAGCATTGTCGCGCCGACCGCAACATGGGCAGTAGCAATATCAGCGGCTTTATTGCTCCAAATGACCCAGGCGCCCAGAGTGATCTGACAGGCGAAAAGCAGGAACCAAACGTCGGCGAAGCGCGAGAGCGTGCCGGCGTTTTGTCCCGTTCTGCGCGAGAGAAACAAAGATGCGATCACACCGGCGGAAATGATGAGCGCGACAAAGCGATGGGTCATTTGGAGCCAGATGTGAAAAGGCGCCACGTCCGACAACGCGCGGGCGTCGCGCCAAGCATTGATCTCGGCGAGTTTGGCCGGCGAAGTGTCGGGAATGATCGCGCCGTAAGCGGCGGGGAAATCAAGGATGGAAAGATCGCGATGTTGGTGCCGCATCGTGGCGCCTAGACCGAGCTGTAAGTAGATCACGAGCGTGGTGCAGATGACGAAGCGCGCGAGGGTCCGGACGGCGGTGGAAGGCGAATTGTTCGCCAGTCGCCGCCACAATTGCGAGGTCGCAAGTGTGATTACGACCAGCATTCCCAAAAATGCCTGCGCGAGGCAGGCGTGGAAAATTCCGATCTCGTCTTTCAGTAATGTGACGCGCAATCCGCCGAGGACACCCTGGAGAATGACGGCGCCGAGCGCGGCAAAACCGAGATTGAGCAGCCAGCGGCGATTGTCGGCCCACCAAATCCAGACGGCGAGAATGATAGTCATGAATCCGACCGTGGAGGCAATGAGGCGATGGGTGTGTTCGAAGAAAATGCCGCCGATCCATCTCGAGACCGGAAAGAGAAACATGTTGTAGCCGAAAGTTGTCGGCCAATCGGGAACGGCGAGACCAACACCTTTGCTCGTGACCATTCCGCCGCTGCAAATAAGCAGCAGCGTCGCGATCACGGTAAACCACGAAAAGCGATGCAGCCATTTGGAGCCATGATCGGTGATCGCGGCCGGACGAGACCCGGAATTTAATTCGTGAGGCGACATCGAAGCAAGTTTGGCCGCGATCTACGATCGCGGCTACAGCTCAATGACTGCCGTGCGGACTGGGCGCGGATGGAGACGGGGACGCGAGGCCGTCAGGCGCGCCGCCGGGATTCGCGGTCTTGGGAGCGCCAGGCGGCGCCACTGTCCCGGGCGTGGGACCGACTGGCGGTTCCCCCGGAGGACGCTCTGAGGGCGGCGGAGCGGCCTGCGTTCCCGAAAGTTCGACGCGCTCTTTAAGCCAGGCCTGATATTCGGCCGGTTCATCCACGACCAGCGATCCCTTCATGCTGTAATGCCCGTAACCGCAAAGCTGCCCGCAAACCACCTCAAAGCTGCCGGTCTTGATCGGCTTGAACCACATCGGAATGAGTTGACCGGGAATCGCGTCCTGCGCCATGCGCATATGAGGCAACGCAAAATTGTGGATCACATCTTTCGAGGAGAGCTCGATGATGACCGGGCGATCCTTCGGCACATGCAATTCTCCCAGGAATATAAGGTCGTCTTTAGCCGCGGGATCCGATGCATCGAGACCCAGGCCGTTTGAGGCCGTTACCAATCCGACATCGCGCCGGCCGAACACGCCATCCGGACCGGGCATATGAAAACTCCAATTAAACTGCTGCCCGATGGCGTGAACAATGATCGCGTCTTTGTCTTGAGGAAATTGATTCACGCGTTTTGCCCAGAGCGGGATCGCGAAACCGACGAGCAAAACCGCTTCAATCAAAACCACCGCGAACTCGAGATGCGTGGAGATTCCGCTCTTCACCCCTTCGTGGTCCGCCACCGGATGCCGGCCTTTGCGGAAGCGGAGTAGCACATAAACAAAGAATGCCGACCAGCCGACAAAGAGCGCGGCCATGAACCAATGGCTGAACTCGATGATGTGATCGATCTGGAAGCCATGCTCGGAAGCATTCGGCGGCAGGCCGATCAGCTCGTTGATCAGGGCGAGGCTATTCATATGGCTTCAAGTCTTCGTCGGTCAGCTCCTGGTGCGGCTCGAGCGGGGTATTCGCATGCCGCCAGATATGGAAACCGAAGGCGCCGACGCCGCCCATCACGGACATGACCACTCCCATCAGCACCCAGATCGCGACCGCCATGTGCTCGGTGGTCTTGCCATCTTTCGCGCCGTAACAAACCGAACAGGCCAGCGCCTGCCCGGTTTGCGACCCGAGGAACAAAATGATCCCAAGAACCATCCGCGCCTTCATGTGATGATGCGAAGCCGTTTCATCTTCCGGTAAAACCAAATCCCGTAGCTGATCAACGCCGCCGCCGCAATGAACGAACAGATTGCACCGACGCGAAAAACTGGCGTGCCATGCGCGGAATCGACCCAAAGACACCACCCGCCAACGCCCAGCGCGAGCAACGTCGAGACGGTGATAAAAAGAATATGGAAACCCTTGAGCGACATCTTAGCGAGTGATCGGGTCGTACCACGCGAGGTACGTCAGCCAAAAGAGGCCGAGCACGAAAAAGAAAGTGAAGACGAGGATGCGGTAAATCATCCGCTTCTCATTGGAAAGATGCATGAAGATCGCGGCGACGAGGCCCGCCTTGAACGTGGCCACCAGCATCGCGACCGCGACGTTCGCCTTCTGCGTTCCGAAATTCATGTAGGAAAGAAGGACCGTGATGCCGGTGAAGACGAGGAGCGTGAGGCCCACCATCAGATAGGCGCGGATGTGTTTCGAAACGTCGTGCGCGGTATGCTCGTCATGCGCCTCGCTGGGTGGCGTTCCAACCGGCAACGTTTCAGCGATCGTGGGTTGTTGGGTTTCGTCCATGGATCAAAGCAAATAAAAGAGCGGAAAAACGAAAATCCAGACGAGATCGACGAAGTGCCAGAACAAGCCGGCGACCTCGACCCGGTTGGCGAGATGCTCGGGGTTGCGTTTATAAAGTTTCGTCCCGACCGGCAGCCATAGATAAGTGAAAACGATCACGCCGCCGAGCACGTGCGCTCCATGCAGGCCGGTGATGGTGAAGTAGCTGGCGAAATAGGCGCTGTGCTTCGGCAAAAACATGTTCGCGTATTCGACGTCTTCCTTCTCGATCGTCGCAATCTTGTCCGTCGGCGGCACGTAAAGGAAATGCGGGCGATCCATGTTGGGATTAGTCGGGTCCGCGTTCACCGGATCGAGGGCGATTTCATATTCTCTCACCTTCGCGTCATGGAGCGCTTCGTGATTGTGCAAATGCCCGCTGATTTCGGTGCGGGGCGGAAGTCCTTTCTCGGCCAGATGATGGTTGCCGAGATACAGTTCATATTTCTCGAGCTTGTCCTTCTTTATGAAGGCGCCGAAGTGGTCGAACTTCTGCGGCCATTCGTAAACCAGCTTGACCGCCAGAAAGATGACGCCGCACAGGATTGTCACGAGCATGTACCACCAGTAAGCGCGAAATTTTCTCATCTTGAGCGACGCCCACGCCATGACGACGGTGACGGATGAGGCGATCAGGATCGCCGTGTTCATCGTGCCGACGGGAACATTCAGCAGACCGTGCGGCCAGGCGCCCGGTTCCGCATCGAGCCGCAGGAAAACATAGGCGGAGAAAAGACCGCCGAAGAGCATCACTTCCGACGCGAGAAAAAGCCAGATGCCGACTTTCGCGTTCCAAAGCCCGGTATCGGGCCGGGCCGTAACTGTGTAGGGAATTTCCATGGCAGCGGATTAGTGAACGCCCGCGGCCGCGGCGGCTTCGTAGGCTTTGCGGTCGCTCTCGGTCATGGGCTCGCTTTGCATTGTGAAATCTGCTTCGCGTCCGGGCAGGCTGTATTCGTACGGTCCGCGATAGACTGTCGGCGTGACCGCGAAATTTCCGTGCGGCGGGGGCGAGGGCGCGGTCCATTCGAGCGTCGTCGCCTCCCAGGGATTGTCGTTCACTTTTTCGCCGCGTTTGATGCTCCAAAAGAAATTGATGATGAACGGAATTTGCGCCAGACCCATCATCCAGGCGGCGATCGAAATCGGCGCGTTCCATTGGAATCCGCTTAGGCCCCAGACTTTTTCGCCTGCCAGCGTCCAGCCCTGCCCTCCGTCGTACCAGCGCCGGTGCATGCCGAGCATTCCCTGCAAAAACATCGGCAGAAAAATGATGTTCATGCAAATGAGCGACGGCCAGAAGTGCACCTTCCCCCAGAACTCGTTCATCCTTCGTCCTGTCGCTTTCGGGAACCAGAAATAGATTCCGGCGAAGACCGCGAAGATCGTGCCGGGCGCGACGATGTAATGGAAATGCGCGATGACGTAATAGGTGTCGTGCAAGTAGAGATCTGCGGAGTTGAACGCCAGCGGGATTCCCGTTAACCCTCCGATGCCGAACATGGGCAGGAACGCCGTCGCGAATAACATCGGCACGTTGAACCGGATCGACCCGCCCCAAAGCGAAATAAAGAACGCGCTCAGGATGATGACCGACGGAATGGAAATGATCATCGTGGTCGTCTGGAAAAACGCGCTGACCACCGAGCCCATGCCGGTAAGCCACATATGATGGGCCCAGACGATGAAGGAGAGAAAACCGAGAACAAGCGCGGCGAAGACGAGCGATTTGTAACCCCAAAGCGGCTTGCGGGTGTTGTTCGCGATGATCTCCGCGACGATGCCCATGCCGGGAAGAATCAGCACGTAGACTTCCGGGTGGCCGAGGAACCAGAACAGATGCTGCCAAAGAAGCGGACTGCCGCCGCCGCTAACGTGCAACGGCTGGCCGGTAATGACGAGCCCGCTGGGCATGAAAAAGCTGGTCCCGGCGATGCGGTCCATTAGTTGCATCACCACGGCAGACTCCAGCGGCGGAAACGCGAGCAGCAACAGAAACGCCGTCACGAATTGCGCCCAGACGAAGAACGGCAGCCGCATCCAGGTCATTCCCTTGGCGCGCAGTTGAATGATGGTCGCGATGAAATTAACCGCGCCGAGAAGCGACGACGTGATTAGGAGAATAAATCCGATGAGCCAAAGGTTCTGACCGTTCCAAAAAGGATCGTAGCCGGGCCCTTTGTCGGAGATAACCGCCAGCGGCGTGTAAGAGGTCCAGCCGCCTTTGGCCGCGCCCCCCGGAACGAAAAAGCTGATCAGCATGACGATGCCGCCGAAGAAAAATGCCTGGTAGCTCGCCATGTTGATCTTCGGGAAGGTCATGTCCGGGGCGCCGATTTGAAGCGGCACCACGAAATTGCCGAAGGCAGCGAAGGCGATCGGAACGATGCCGAGGAAGATCATGATCGTGCCGTGCATCGCGCCCAACGAGTTGTAAAACTCCGCCGTCATCTTGCCGTCTTCCATGGCGCCGGTGCCGAACATCCAGCCAAGCAGATTACCGATGACGGGCACTTGCTGGCCGGGATACGCCAGCTGCCAGCGCATCAACATCATGAGCGAGAAACCGAAGAAGAGAAAAATGAGTCCGGTAATACCGTACTGGATCCCGATTACCTTGTGGTCGGTCGAGATAATGTACTTCCGCCAAAATGGAAGTTCGTGGTGATCGTGCCCGCCCTCGGCGTGGTGTGAATCATGTTCGGCGTGCGTGTCGGTGGCGAGGCCAGAGGATGCGTCCATAAGCGGAATCTGAAACTGAATATCAGGGCAAAGTTTTCAAGTGAAAAGAGCCTTTTTGCTCAGAAACGAGCGGTCTCCCTCCCCCTCCAAAGCGATCGTCATAATTCGATAATGGTAATCAAAAGAATCGCAGCCACGTGAAATAGAACCAGGATCACCATCCACATCCGGAGATTTCCCGCCGCCGGGCTGTCCGTGGCCACATCGCCGCCGCGTCCCCCGAAGATCACCTTTCGGTTCCTGACGAAATAGACCGCGATGCTCGCCACGGCGACGAAACAAATTCCCAGGAAAATCCGCACCCCAGCCATCGACCGGCCCGCCTCAACGCCGCGCGCGATCGCTAAAATCATCGCCGTCACCCTTAAGCTTCGCGCGCTGAGGGCATTTCAGCCGCTCCTTTTCCCATCAAAGGCACACTTCTGGCTAATTCCTTACCGCCTCCCGGCTTCCTGTGAACAAAGAACTTATTGATGCTCTGCTTTCGGCAATGATTAGCAGCAGCGAAGGCATTTCCGATTTGCTCTTCGCTGTTGGCAAACCTCCCGTGGTCGAAGAACACGGAGTCCTGGAAGAATTTCCTGTCGATACCCCAACCGGGCTGCTCGAGGACACGCACATTCAACAGATCGCCGCTCACGTCCTGAACGGCGACGAGCGTCTCAAAAACGACCTCGCGACCCTTGGTTCGTGCGATTGCAGCTACTCCCTGGGCGATATCGCCAGAATGCGAGTAAACATTTTCAAACAGAACGGCCGGCACGCCATCGTGATGCGGAAACTCCAAACGGAAATTCCCACGCTCGATCAACTCGGCCTGCCTCCGATTTTCCGGGAAATGATCAAGGAGAAAAACGGAATCATCTTTGTCACGGGCGCCACCGGCAGCGGAAAAACGACCACCCTGGCCGCGATGCTTCATGAATTGAACCAGACCCAAAAAATCCACATTCTGACCCTGGAGGATCCGATCGAGTTTCTGCATCCGCACAAAGAGGCGCTCTTTAATCAGCGCCAGCTCGGCAAAGATTTTCCAGATTTCGCGAGCGGCTTGCGCGCGGCGCTGCGGCAGGCCCCCAAGGCCATCTTAGTGGGCGAAATCCGCGACCGGGCGACAATGGAAATTGCGATGACCGCTTCGGAGACCGGGCACGTCGTTTTCACCACGATGCACACCATCAACGCCGGCCAGACGATCAACCGCATCCTCGGCATGTTCGGCAAAGACGAAGAGCAGCAGCTCAGGCAACGCCTCGCCGACACGATTCGCTACGTCGTCAGCCAGCGTCTCGTAAGCAAAATCGGCGGAGGCCGTCTCCTTGTCTCGGAAATCATGGGGAGCAGCCTGCGGACGCGCGAAACATTGCTCTACGGCGAGGGTGAAAACCGAACCTTCCAGGAAATCATCGAGGCGGGCGGCACGATGGGCTGGCATAGTTTTGATCAATCGCTGCTCGAGGCCTACAAGTCGGATCTCATCACCGACGAAACGGCCATCATTTTCTGCGCGCACAAAAACAAAATGCGGCGCGACATCGACATGGTGAAAAAATTGCGAAACCTCAGCTTCGAGGAGCCGTCCGGGCTGCGGATGGATATGGAAACGGAACCCAAAGTGTGGTCCGCGGCGTAACGAAATTTTTTAAATTCAAACAAGAACCTGACCCTATGAACCAACTCCTCCAATCGGAAATCCCAATCGAACACTCCGCGAATGACCGCGCGTTTCGGGCGGAACTAAATCAGAAACTGCGCGCACCGCTCAATGCCATCATCGGATTCGCTGAGCTCGTCACGATGAGGACGGGCCCATCGGGCAAGGACGCTGACGTGCAACACATCCTAAAAGCCGCGCGCGACCTACTTGGAATCATCAATCAGGAGCTGGGCGATGGCGCTCCGGCTGCCACTCCGACCGTCATGGAAGCGCCGATCACCAAGCAATGCGACGTGCTCTACATCGAAGACGATCCCGTTAATTTCACTTTGGTGGAACGCATCCTGGAATTTCGTCCCGCCGTAAAACTGCTCCATGCGCGATCCGGGGAGAGCGGCGTCGAGCTGGCGATGGCCCATCGGCCGAAGTTGATTCTGCTCGATCTCAATCTGCCGGATATCCATGGCTCCGAAGTCCTGCGCCGGTTACAAGACGCGCCGGAGACCGCGAAGGTGCCGGTGGTCGTGCTAAGCGCCGACGCCACGCCGAGCCAGATCGAGCGACTGCTCACCGCCGGGGCGCGAAATTATCTGACGAAGCCGTTCGACATCGATCCGTTTTTGGCGGTGGTCGATGAGATGGTGGCCTGAAACGATTGTTGGAACGTCGCGGGCGTGTAGGTTCGCGAACGATGTTTGCCGCGCCGGATCTCAGAAATCTAAGCAAACCCGAGCTCTATCGTGAGCTCACGGCGCAGATCAGCGCTCTGATCGAAGGCGAAACCGATCCGGTGGCGAACATGGCGAATTGCGCCGCGCTGATTTTCAATTCGCTTCCCCGTTTGAACTGGGCTGGCTTCTATCTCCTGAAAGGCGGCGAACTGGTTCTCGGTCCGTTTCAAGGCCAACCGGCCTGTGTCCGAATTGCGTTTGGGCGCGGCGTCGTGGGGACCGCCGCGGAAAAGCGGACCACCATTCGCGTGGCGGATGTGAATCAATTTCCCGGCCACATCGCCTGCGACACTGCTTCGAGATCGGAGATCGTGGTGCCGCTCGTAAGCGCCGATTCTCACCTGCTCGGCGTGCTCGACGTGGATAGCCCGGAACTGGATCGATTTGACGCCGAGGATGAAGAAGGCCTGCGGGCCATCGGCAAAATCATCTCGGCGAAACTGTAGCCGCCGTTATTTTTTCCTGCCTTTCCGATTTGTCTCGGAAATTTCCGGGACAGTTTTTTCTTCATCGATCTGCGCGTCGCGAAAGCGGCGGAGCGAATGCGTCGCCAGGCTCTCCTCGAACAGATCGCGGTTAATCGCCTGGGCCGCTGTCGCGCCCTGACCGGCGGCGATGATCATCTGGCAATTCGCCGGCGTCACACAACCGGCCGCATACAGTCGCGGCACGCTTGTCCGCATGCATTGATCGACCTTGATCTGCCCATCCGGGTCGAGTTTTGCGCCAAGCTTTTTTGCAAGGCCGTTGTAAAAAATGTCGCCGCGGGTCGTGAACAGGTAATCGATTTTCACACTCTTCCCGCTGACGAAATCAAGCGCGCGGATTTTACGCTGGCGATGATCGACGTCGCGAATGCATTTGCGTGCCACGGGAATTTCGTACTCCGCCAGCCACCGGGCGTGCCGCTTGTCCCAGCGCGGCTTCTCCCCATTCGTCGCGACGATGACGCAGGCTGAATAATGCAACATGCCGAGCGCGTACTCGACCGCTTCATTGTTCGCGCCGATGATCGCGATCCGTTTTTCGCGGACGCGGCATCCGTCGCAGTCTTTGCAAAAAAACATGCTGTGCCCCAGGCATTGTTTCACGCCGGGGATTTCTGGCGGGAGATGAAAAATCCCCGTGGCCAGGAGCAACCGTTTTGTCCGGTAGCTCTTCCTTTTTCCTTTCAGAACAAAGACGGACTTTCGGGCCGAGACCGTTTTGATTTCGTCGTGAACGAATCGAACGTCGTAGCGTTTCGCCTGCTTCCGGCCATTCCGCAAAAGTTCTTCGCCGCCGACGCCCTTGGGGAATCCGAGATAGTTTTCCACGACCGGTTCCCATTTTGCCATCGAATGACCGGAATCTATCACGATCGTGTCGCGTTGGGCGCGGCCGAGATAAATTGCGGCGGACAAACCAGCAATGCCGCCGCCGACAACAATCACTTCGCGCGTGTTTGGGTCGTCGAAGTCAGAGTGCTGAACCATGCGTTGAAGAGGAATCGGTCATGAGGCCCTCGTAAGATGCCTGCGCTGTAGCCACGGCGCTCTGTCGCCGTGTGAATCGAATCGAAGCATGCGCGCCGACAGAGCGGCGCGGCTACAGTTACGCTTTCGGCGAGGGCGCGGGACTGGCGGCCGGGTTCGGCGGCTCTCCCGGTTTCGCTCCAGCCGGTTCACCGCCGGGAAGCTCCGCGTCTTCTGGAACCGCCTTCAGATCGGGTTCGGTAAAGGAATCAGGATGGCTGGCGAGCTCCTTACGCAATCCAGCGATCTGCGCCGTTGAGACCGGGCCGCCTTTGTTCCCCCACTCCTGTCGAATGTAAGTGAGAACGTCGGCGATCTTCGCGTCGCTCAGCGTTTTGTCCCACGGCTGCATCACGGCGGTGCCGTACGACTGGCCTTTCACGGTGAGCGGACCTTGCAGACCTTTCAGCACGATCATGCCCAACCGCTTCGTCCCGCCGTTCACATATTCGGAGCCCGCGAGCGGCGGATAACCCTGACCCGCTGAGCCCAAACCATTGGGTTGATGACAGACGGCGCAGTTGGCTGAGAAAATCTTTTTGCCGCGATCGGCTTGCGAGAGCTCCTGAGTTTGCGCGCCGCCCGGGCCGGTTGCGCCGGACTTCGTGGGACGCGGCGCGCCGCCGAGCGGGTCGAGCCCATCGCCGCTGAAGTTTCCGGAAAAACGTCCGAGGTACGCGCCGCCGAAAAAGATGGCCAGCCCGTAAATCGCGATCAACCACAGCGAGAGTGGCTCGAGGCCCACGCGCGGCTCGCGCTTTTCGCGTTGAATAGCGGCATGCACTTGCTGCACGTCTTCGGTTTCGCCGTAATCCATTCCCTGCCGGACCCGGCGTTCCGGAGTGGAAGAACTCTCGTTCATTTCTTCTCCTCCTTTGCCGGCGCCGGCGATGAAGCTGGGGCGGGTGAGGAAGCGGGAGCTGAAGTCAGCTTCGCTTCCTTCAATTCATGGGATTGATCGAGCGACATCAAATAAGCGACGAGACATTTCGCGTCGTAGGTCGGGACAATTTCCCATTCGGCATCGGGTGCGTCGGGGCCGGTCAATTTCAAGGCATCGTTTGCGCGCTCGCCGCTGATGCGCCGCTTCTCATAAAGGAAATGATAAGCCGGCATGTTTGAATCGAGGACAAGGCTGCGCGGACTGTAGAGATGGACGTGATGCCACGCCGCGGAGTACATCGGCGGTGCGCCGCCCGGCCCGACCGCGATATCGGCGGTGGTCGCGGGACTTGCGGGTGGGTTGGCCGGCGCGGGCGAAACGGAAGCAGTCGGCGCATTCGTGGCAGCAGGAGCGGGAGAAGTTGCGGCGACGGTTTTGGCTGGCGAGGCAGCAGGATTCGGAGATGCTGCCGCGGGTGAAGTTGGCGGCGAGGCCGTGGGCGACGTTGGCGGCGCGGCCACCGGCGAAGCGCTGGAAGTTGGCGCCGGCGGATTAGCGCCGGGCGAAGCGGAGGGCGCCGGGCTCGTGCTGGCGGGCGACGCGGCGCTTTCCTCTTCCGCGGGCGCGCGCTTGCCGATGTTCGACAAGTCCGGACCGACTCTCATTTTGCCGAGCAAAACCGGACGATCGAAAAGATAATCGCGCGGAGCGCTTCGGCGCACTCCCCATTTCCGCTCGATATCGGACGCGGCATAATCGGCGCGGACCTGCTGGCTGTGGCAGTAGATACAGCCGTTCGCCGAGTAAATCTTCCGCCCGCGCTCGGCCATGCCGGACTTCGGCGCCGGATACGGGTCGTTTCCTTCCTCGTCCATTTGCGGATCGAGATGTCCAATTTGGTAATTGGGAATGAGAGTCAACCCCGCCCATGAAAAGGCAAAGGTGCCGAAGATCCCGAGAAAGAGCGGAACTATCCCTTTCATATGTGGTTCTTAACCGCCTCCTCTTCCTGTGGATTCAAGAACGTCGGAACACCCGTGGTCCGGCCGAGACCGAGAAGCATCAGGCCAAAATGAAAAGCGAAAACGAAATGCGCGACGGTAAGCAGCATGCCGGAAACGCTGCGTCCACGCAGATAAGGGAGGATGGATTCCGTGCTTTCGCTGAAAGCGAGCGAGGGATCGTGCATGCTGCTGCCCTGCGCGAGCCCGCCGACGAGCAACATCAAAACCATCAGGCCGACCCCGTAAGTGGAGGACCAAAAGTGGAGCTTGATCAAGCTCGCGTAACGCCATTCGCGCCCCACCAAACGCGGCACGATGTAATACATCGAGCCGAACATGATCATCGTGAAAAAGGAGTACAACCCGAGGTGCGAATAGGCCACGCTCGCTTCGGTGAAATGGACGTAGCCCGCCACCGAACGCAGCGAGAGAAAGACGCCGAGCAAACTGAAAACCGTGTAGGAGATCGCGCCGAATACGGTGAAGCGGAGCGTCGGACTGTAGCGCAGGAGACCAAAATATCCGCGCATGGTCATGTGATGATTCAAACCGACCGTGGCGACCGGAATAATGGTGAGGATCGTCGCGGCGATGCTGGCCGTGATCATCCACGCCGGAAAGGGCCCATCGACCAGCCGTTGCATTCCAGTCCAGCTCGCAAAAAGCGCGTAGGTCCAGAAGCCGATCGCCGCCAGGTGATAGCTGTAGACCGGACGGCCAATTACTTTCGGGATCATATAATACGCTGTCCCGAGTCCGATCGCGCCGAACCAAAGGAAGAGCAGATTATTCGCAAACCACCAGGTCACCGCTGCCTGCATCACGCCCTGGACCGGCACCACGAACAGCATGATTTGGGTCGCGCCATAGACCCACGGGAACCAGAGAAACGCGCCGAGCAGATACCATTGCGTGATGTAGATGGCATCGCCGCGGCGGAAGCGGAACATGAGTATCGCCCACGAAACAACGAGCGTGTAAGCGACGAAGAGAACGATCGTGGCATACGGCGGAAATTCGAGCCACTCATAGCCCGTGCTGCCTCCAGCCAGAATGCCACCCACGCCAAGCAGCACACCGAGATTCCAAAACGCCGCGCCGCCAATTAACAGAAGCGGATGCCGCAAAGTCGTGCGGCACAAACGCGCCATCAGCCAGATCGCGGTGCCGATGCCGGCCATCGACGCCCATCCGTAAACCATCACGTTCATGTGGGCGGGACGAATGCGGCCCCAAGTGAAGAAACTCCAGTTCGCCAGCAGATCGGGCGCGTGGAGTTTCCAGGAGGTGAAGCCGGCGAGAAGCGTGCCGAGGAGGAGCCAGACGATCGCCGAACTGTAGAAAAAAAGAACAGGCAACCGGGTCGAAGCGTCGATCAGCGCGCGCTCAACTTGCTCGACGTCGCGATTCGTCACGTCGCTGTCAGTCGTCGCAACGGTCGCGCTTGTCGGAGCCTTCAATGGGATCTCGGCGGGATTCATGGTGTCTTGCCGCGAATCGGGAGCGGCGTTCCGTGTGCAGTGGGCGACGCCGAGGCGGCGGGACTGACCGGCGGCTTGACCGCGGCGGAAGGTGGCGATGCCGCCGGCGTTGTTCCGGGCCCGGGTTGAGTGTTTGGTGGCGCCGGCGGCGGGACGATCGCGGCGGCCGGTTGGTTTCGGCTTTCTGAATCGGGTCCGGTAACTGAGGTCGGTTTCGGCGTCGTGCTGACGCTCGCTGCTGGCGAGGCACTCGGGCTCGCGGCCGGACTTGCTGCGGGTGCCGGGCTTTGCTCCGCCGCGGCAATCGGATTCGCGGGTGCGGGTTTCTTTTGCGCCAGCTCCGCAATCGTCATTTCCATCGCATTGTTAATCGGGATGCGCGCGACGCCTTTGCTCTTGTCGACCCACCCATAGGTCGTCAGCGCGTTCAGCGATTCCTTTTGCGCGGCATCCAATTTCTCGGCGCGCGCTTTCGCGCGTTTCTTTTCGTAGGTGTTACCGCGCGGCGAAGCGGCCACGATTACCCAGACGAGCAGGCCGAAGAAGGCAAATAGGAGCACCACGCCAAACCATGTCGAGAGCATGGAGCGGGGTTGCGAATCCTGGATGGAGACTTCTGGTGGCATGGCTAGTTAATAGTGCGGAGCGATTCGAGCAGGCGCGGATCGCGATTCGGGAAGAGCGATGTTTTGGCGGCGATGCGGAGATAGAAAAAGGCGAGCGTCGCACCCATCCCGAGCAGCGGCATGAAATCCCACACGCTTACCAGAACGCCGGCCTCGTGGAGCGCGGGCAGGATCACAATGTAGAGATCGACCATCTGCATGAACACAATCCAGCCCGCGATCAGGCAAAGCCGCTGCGGTTTCTTTTTCGGTGCGCGCAAAAGGAGGATCGCGAACGGGACGAAGAACCGGCCGATCACCAGGAAAAGACTGAGCGCGTTCCACGACTCGGTGTTCCGCCTGATGAAATACTCGGTTTCTTCCGGCATGTTCGCGTACCAAATGAGCATGTATTGGCTGAAGCCGATGTAAGCCCAGAAAACGGTGAAGGAGAGCAGCCATTTCCCCATGATGTGGTAATGCTCGGTCGTGATTGTCTCCCTCAAGTAACCGGCTTTCTGCAACGCGGCGACGACCAGCACGAGCAGCGACATCGAACTGCCGGCGGCGCCCGCGAAAATGTAGACACCCCACATGGTGGAGAACCAGTGGTAGTCGATCCCGAGGAGCCAATCGTAAGCGCCGAAGGTGAGCGAGAACCCGAAAAGCGGCAGGGAGATGAAGGCGACCTTCCGCATGTTCAAGGTGTAGCCGGGGTTCCCATCGCGATCCTGGCGAATGGAGAAACGCCGGAAAAGCAGCGTCGCCGCGATGAAAAAGGCGAAATAGAAAATGGAGCGGATGAGAAAGAAATTCCAATTCAGATACGCGCGTTTGCTGTCGAGAATCGGATCGTGCCCGGGCGCAATGTTCATCCATTCATAGACATGATGGCGGAACAGGATGATCGGGATGAAAAAGACCGCCATTAGCGGCATGAGCATGGCGAGGTTCTCCAACTGCCGCCGGACGACGACCGACCATTCGGCGTCAGTCACGTGATGGACGATGATCCAGAAAAAAGAGCCGGCGATAAGAGTGAAGAAAAAGGCGAAGGCGAAGAGCCACGAAAAACTGAACTGATGTGGCGACGCGAACGCGCCAACCACGCTAAGCCCGAGTCCGATCAGACCGAGCAGAGCCAGGATCGTCGACAAACCGGCGAAACGGTTTGGCTCGATGAACTCGCCTTCCGGAACGGGCACTACGTCAGAACGCTCGCTCATTTCTTGGTCGCCTCCGGTGAAGGTTGCGGTTTCGTTTCCGCTGGTTTGTCGAGTTCCGCGCGGTGCTCCGGCGGCACATCGGCTTCGGTCGCGTTCTGGCTCCGCTGCAACGCGCGCAGATAGACGATGATCGCCCAGCGGTCCGTCACGGAGAGGTTCGGCCCGTAAGCCATCATCGTGTTTTTGCCGTTGGTGATCGTGTTGAAGATTTCGCCGTCAGCCATCTTGCGTTTGCTCTCGTCCTGCAGGCTCACGACGGTGGTAAGGCCATACTGCTTGGTGATTCCATCGCCGGCGCCGGTCGCTCCATGGCACACGGCGCAGTTGATATTGAAACGCTGTTTTCCCCGCTCCATCAGATAGCCGTCCACCTGCATTGGGATCCCGGTGCCCCAGTTCGTTCCCATTTTTCCCGTGTTGAAATAATCCGGGCCGCCGCTGAACCGGAGATGCGGTTGAGAATAGACATTCGGATCGATCGCCACTGCGCCCGGGCTCGGCTCGCTCCCGGCCTTCGGCATTTCGTAGCCGACCGGCACCGTACCCGCGACCGGCACGCGCGCTCCGCGGCCATCCGCAAAAAAACCGAGCGGCGCCTGCGCGCGGACTTTCATCTGCCGCACCATGTCGGGAAAAACTTCGATAGGCGACCCTGTGCTCTTCTGACCGCGGAAGCCGAGAAAGGCGACCAGCGCTAGGCCGGTGAGCAGGAAAATAAAAAGGAATCCGCGGAGCATAATTATTCTTCGTGGATGATGGTGACGTGCTCGCCGCCGCTTTGTTCCAAGAGTTCGCGCGCTTCGAGTTCGGTGAAACGCGGATCGCGGGCTTCAATGATCAGGAAAAATCCGTCGTTGGTTGCGCGGCTGAAACGTTGCCAGTTGAAAACAGGATGATACCACCGCGGCAGTCCGTTCATGACGAGCATCGCGAGAAACGCAGAGAACGCGGAGAAGAGCACCGTCAGCTCGAACATGATCGGAAAAAATGCCGGCACCGTGCGCCAATCGACCGGTTTGCCGTGGACCACGAGCGGGTAAATGAACCACGACGGTCCGAATTCCAGCGTCACCGCCGTGAGCAATCCGGTGATCCCGCCGATGAGCACGACGGCGCTGAGCCACGATTTGCCGAGCCCCATCGCGTCGTCCATTCCGTGAATCGGAAACGGCGAATGCACATCCCAGCGTTTGAAGCCGGCGTCGCGCACCCGTTTCGCGGCTTCGTAAAGCGCCGAAGCGCTCGCGAACTCCGCGCCCATTCCGTAAACCTTATTTCCGGAAGGTGTCCTCATGCCCGTTCCTTTCCGCTGCCGCCGCTTCTGTAGCCGCGGCCCTGTGGGCCGCGTGAGAGCGAACTACAATCCATGCGAATGCCCGCGCTTCGCACAGCGAAGCGGCTACAGAAGAAGCGGCTACAGAAGAAACGCGTTCTCAATTGCGCTCCTTTCCGCCGGCCGCCACCGGATGATGTTCGTCTGGCGAAGCGTGATGCGGGTCGGCTTCGGGAAGCACGATCTTCACCTCCGACATCGCGATCATCGGCAGGTAACGAATGAAAAGCAGGAAGAGCGAAAGGAAAATCCCGAACGTCCCGATGAACGTCCAGATATCGACCCACGTCGGATAAAACATTCCCCAGGAGGACGGGAGGAAGTCGCGGTGCAATCCGCCGACGATGATGATGAAGCGCTCAAACCACATTCCGGCGTTCACGCACATGCAAACGAAGTAAACGACGTAGATGTTTTGCCGGCATTTCTTGAACCAGAAAAGCTGGGGTGAAAGCGCGTTGCAAAAGAGCATGCCCACCCACCAGTACCACCAGTAGGGACCGAAAATGCGATTGAAGAACGCGAATTTTTCGTACTGATTTCCGCTGTACCAGGCGACGAAAAATTCCATCGCATACGCGTAGGAAACGATCGAACCGGTGAGCAAAATGATCTTCGCCATTTTGTCGATGTGCTGCGGCGTGATGATGTCCTGGAGCTTGTAAATGGCGCGGGCCGGGATCAGGAGCGTGAGCACCATGGCGAAGCCGCCAAAGATCGCGCCGGCCACAAAGTAAGGCGGGAAAATCGTCGTGTGCCAGGTCGGAACGATGGAGGTCGCGAAGTCGAACGACACGACGCTGTGCACCGAGAGGACGAGTGGCGTCGAAAGGCCGGCCAGAAGGAGATACGCCATTTCGTAATGGCGCCAGTTGCGGTTCGATCCGCGCCAGCCCACCGCGAAAATTCCGTAGAGCAATTTTTTGATCTTCGTCGTGGCGCGATCACGCAGGGTCGCGAGATCGGGAATCAAGCCTGTGTACCAAAAGAGGACCGAGACGGAGAAATAGGTCGAGACCGCGAACACGTCCCAGAGCAGCGGACTGCGGAAGTTTGGCCAGATGCCGTAATTGTTCGGAAGCGGCGCGAGGTACCACGCCATCCAGACGCGGCCGACGTGCACGCCGGGGAAAATCGCGGCGCAGATAACCGCGAACAGCGTCATCGCTTCCGCGGCGCGGTTAATCGAGGTGCGCCATTTTTGCCGGAGCAAAAATAGAATGGCGGAAATGAGAGTGCCGGCGTGACCGATACCGATCCAGAAAACGAAGTTGGTGATGTCCCAGGCCCAGCCGACCGGATGATTCAATCCCCAGGTGCCGACGCCGGTCGAGATTTGGTAGCCGAGACAGAAGAGACCGAACGCCGCGACCATGGAAGTGATCGCGAAAGAGACCCACCACCACCGGGGCGCGGGACCTTCGATGGCGCCGGAAATTCGCTCGGTGATCCAGCTGAAGTTCCGTTTGTTCAAGACAAGCGGAACGCGCTGCAGCGGCTTCTCCACCGAAGCCGAAGCTTCGCTTTGAATCACATCCGGAGCTGTGGTTGCGCCGTCCATCAATGTTCTTTCTCCGGCGCCGGCTTGGCGCCATTCTCGTGGCTTTCGTGGCCGAGACTCGCCACCGCGATCCGGTGCGCATCGGGCATTTTCAGATTCGGATTTCTGATCCGCGCCAAATAGCTCGTCCGCGCACTCACATTCAAGTAATCGAGCAGCCGGTAATTGCGGTCCTGCATTTTCATTTTCGAAACGCGACTTTCCGGATCTTTCACGTCGCCGAAAACGATCGCGTCCGTGGGGCAGGCCTGGGCGCAGGCGCTCGTGAACGAGTCGGTCGGGATCCGCGTCTTGTTGGACGCGCCGGCGCGGATCTTCGCGGCGATCTTCGCCTCTTCGATCCGCTGCACGCAATAGGTGCACTTCTCCATCACGCCGCGCATCCGGACGGTGACGTTCGGATTCTTCTGGAGCTTCGTCGTGTCGGGCGCGCCCTTTTCCGTGAACGGCCCGAGATATTCCTGATAGACCGAGAGCGGCCCGATTTTCTTTTTGCCGATCGGCCGCTGGTTGTAATCGAAATAATTAAAGCGCCGCACCTTGAACGGGCAGTTGTTCGCGCAATACCGGGTGCCGATGCAGCGATTGTAGGCCATGACGTTCAGGCCATCCTCGCTGTGCACGGTCGCGTTCACGGGACAAACGGTTTCGCACGGCGCGTTCTCGCAGTGCTGGCACATCATCGGCTCGTGCACGATCTCCGGATTCTCGGGATATTCGCCCCGGTCCTGGTTGAACGGTTTCTCGCTCGCGTAATAACGATCGAGCCGCAGCCAATGCATCGCGCGGCCGTGACTGACTTGAAGTTTGCCAACGATCGGGATGTTATTCTCGCTCTGGCACGCGACGATGCAGGCGCTGCAGCCGGTGCAAACATTGAGATCGACCGCCATCCCCCACTGCTGCTCGGCATCGAGCGGCGGATGGCTGTAAATCGAAGGCAACTTCGAAGGCAATTCGTCATCGCCCGCGATCTTCTTCACGAACTCGTTGTCTTCGCGGTAACGCTCGATCGTCGCCTCGCGGACGAGACCGCGGCCTTCAATGCTCCAATGATCCTGGGTAATCGAGAGCGGGTAAGTGCCGAGCGTGTGCATCCGCGGCGCGATCGGCGTGTTCGCCGGCTTCGCGGTTGCTGACGAATTTTGCGCCGCCGTCGGAGTTGGCGTCGCGGCCGGTGTGGGCGCCGTCGTGACCGTGACCGCTTCGATTGTCTTTCCGTCGACGGCGATGTAGTGCGGGTTCGAGGTGGTCCGCAGCAGATAAGCATTGAAGCCCGCTTCTTCGCCCACCGGCCCGGTCTTCTTGCGGCCGTAGCCAAGCGCAATGCTGATCGAATTATCCGCGTGCCCAGGCGCGACGACCGCGGCGATGACGAGCTCGCGCCTGATCGAATTCTGGCGAGCGTCTTTCGTTGTCTCTGTCACGGCGATGTTGACCAAGTCGCCGGTGTTGACGCCCATGTGTTTCGCGAGAACCGGACTCATTAGCGCGGCGTTATCCCAGGTGAGCTTGGTAATTGGATCGGGCAATTCCTGGAGCCAGCCGTTGTTGATGTAACGCCCATCGTCCATCGCGTAACTGCGCGTCAGGACAATCTCCGGCGCATCGAGCGTCGGATTCGGAGGCGGCGCCCAGAGAGTGTGCGCGACGCCGCCGGCGTTGTTCGCATTGAAAGTGGGCGGCTTGTCTTTCAGGACAACGTGCGCCGCGAAACCGTCCCGCAACAGGCCCGACCACGCGGTCGGGAAATCGCCCGGCGGCGCCGTGGCGCGAAATGTTTCCTGCACCAACTCGGGTCCCTCGACCTTCGGACCGCCGAGCACGAGGTTCAGCAATTCGATTTCGGAAACGCCGCCGAAAAGCGGAAGAATCATCGGCTGCATCGCGAGGTACGCGCCTTCGGAAGTGAGCGCGTCACCCCAGGCCTCGAGATAATGCGCGGCCGGAACGTGCCACCTGCTCAATTCCGAGGTGGCATCTTCGTAGTAACCGAGCCGCACTACATCCGGCACAGTTTTTTGGAGATCGGCCCAATCGATCGGCGCTGCTTCGCGCTCCGCCGGGTCCGGCGCTTCAGGCTTATTCACATGGATCGTCACCCCGCGCGGCGCATTATAAACCGGATCGCCGCCGAGAATGAAAAGCTGCTTGATGCGCCCCGAATTTATTTCGCCGGCCAGTTGTATAATGCTGTTGGTCCTCGGCGCGCGGACGAATTCGCGGACGATCAGGGTCGACCCCACATTCTTCAGTGCCGAGTTGATCGCGTAGGCCATTAATTGGACGACCACCGGTTGATGCGGACCGGCCAGGACCAGACTCGCGCCCGGTTTCGCCATCAGGTCTTTGGCGCATTCGGTCAGCCACTGCTCGTCGAACTTCATCGCCCCAGCCGGCTCCGCCAAAGTGGCAATCGTCGAACCCAACCCGGGATCCTTCGTCTCCACCGCGATCTTGCCCGCGAGCGCGCGAATGAACGCCGGAATCTGGCTCGCCGGACAACGCAACCGATGGTCCGCCATCGCGCCGGTGAGAGTGAAGCGATTCTCGACCACATAGAGCCGGTTCATCGCGTCTTTCGCCGCGCCAACCCGGCGACGGGACGAAAACGCGCGGACGCCGGCGACGTCGCCTTCGCCGCAATCGAGAAAATCACTGTCGAGCGCAAGGACCACGTCGGCCCGTTCGAAGCGCGGAACGAGGCGCGCGTTATCGCCGAAGCTGAGCTGCGTCGCAAAACTTTGCGCTTCGGTCAGGAGTGGATCGTAAACGCACCACCGCATTCTCGGATAAGCCTTGAGCAGCGCCGCCCGCAAACGTTCCCGCGTGGGCGAATGCACTTCCTCGACGAGGAAGGCGAGTCCGGCGCCGCTATCGGCTGCGATCTTCGTCCGAAGATCGGCGAGATATTTCTCAAAGGTCGCGCGATCGCGCCCTTCGAAGTTTTCAACCTTCTTGCCCTCCTCGAGTTTCTCGCCTTTCTCGACGAAACGTTTCGAGCGCGCCGGGTCGTAGAGATCGAGAATAGAGGCCTGGGCAAAGGCGTCGGTCGCGCCGCCGCTGGCGGGATGAAGCGGATTGCCGTCGACCTTGGTCGGCCGGCCATCGTGCGTAGTAATGACGAGCGGGATCGCGCCGGTCCGTCGCGGCATCGCGGTCGCGTAATAGAGCGCTTTACCGGGAATCGCCCACTCCACGCTTTTCGTGAACGGGACAAGATGCGCTTCCGGCCTGCGACAGCTCGTTAGGCCGAAGCCGGCCAGCGCCATTGAGGCGCCCATCAATTTCAGAAAACCGCGGCGCGACCATTCGTCGCCTTCGAGTTGGGCCGCGCCCGCGGGAAACTCGCGCTCGAGCCAGCCGCGAAATTCCGGCGTGTCGCTCAGCTCGCTCAGGCTTCGCCAGTAGCGTTTCCCGGTCAGCTTTTCCGGCGGATGCTCCAAGACGCGTTTCATCGGAGCACGGCCGTCCCGCCTGTCGGATAGATTAACGATGACTTCGCAGGCGAGACGCCTGCTGGCCGCACAGGCCAGAGGCCCGTGCTCCGAAATTGTCCGCGGCCAGTCGGCGTTTTCATCGGTGGCACCCCTGGCAATTGAGCGGCGGCTTAATGTTCCAGCGCTCTTTCAAGGTTTGGCCGATCTCTTGTTGGGTGAGTTTCTTTTTCTTCGACCAATCGTCGGTGGCGTCTTTTGGTTGTCCATAGCTGGCCACGAACGCGGCGGGATCTTCCCAATCCGGCTGCCACCCCAGTTTGTAGATCATGGTCTCCGGGCGCAGGAAATTTTCCGGATGCCGGTGGCACTCGAGGCACCACGCCATGCTGTGGGGTTTTGCGTGATAAACCACCGCCATTCCGTCGACCCGGCCGTGACAGCTCGCGCAGCTGATTCCGCGATTCACGTGTGCGGCGTGATTGTAATAAACGTAATCAGGCGTGCGATGAAGTTGCACCCATTCGACCGGCTGGCCGGTCTTCCAACTCGCCCGCACCGGCTCGAGCTTCGGATTGTCCTTTTGCACCTGCTGATGGCAGGCCATGCAGGTTTGCGTGTTCGGCAAATTCGAGTGCGCCGCCACATCGACAAAGCTGTGGCAATACCGGCAATCCATCCCGAGCTGGCTGACGTGAATATCGTGCGGAAACGGCACCGGCTGGATCGGTTGATAACCGACGCGCGTATATTTCGGCGTCACGTAATACCATGTCGCGGCGCTCAACCCGGACACAGCGACCGCGCCGCAGAGCGCGATTTTCAGCGGCAACCAGTTCGACCAGCGTGGAAAAAAATTCGCCATACCTGCTTAGCGAACTGTGCTTCCGCGAAGAAGCAGCCGCCAACTTAAAAACGGCGCTAACTGGTGGTTAGGATGTGCGGCGCTCAGAGGTCAATGAAGTTAAGGTTTAATCGGGTTGGGCCGGAACGAGCTATAAATCGACATCCCATTGGCAAAAAGAAATTTGTTTCCCCATTTTGTCCCCCTCGAAAAAACCGCCGAACAATTCTTTCCATACGGAAAAGCGTTCAACAAGCAAAACGGATAAATGAAAAACTATTCACACGATTTGCGGTCTTTTTTCCGCCATCCGGCGTCTGGCTCGACCTTCCTGCGTTGATCCGCCACAATCGCCAAATGAAAAGCCCGAGAGCCGTTTTCTTTTTCATCCTCTTCGCCGCCTCGTCCTTGTTCGCGGAAACCGCGCAAACCGTTTTCATCAACGGCAATATTTATACGATGAACGAGCGCCAGCCGCGCGCCGAAGCCATCGCCGTTCAGGGATCCCGGATCGTTTTCGTTGGTTCCAACGCCGATGCGAAAAAATATCAGGGAGCGGAAACACGCGTCATTGATCTCGCCGGCAAGACCGTTGTTCCCGGCCTGACCGATTCGCACTGCCATATCTTCGGGATCGGTGAACGGGAGATGAACCTGAATCTCGAAGGAACGAACACGCTGCCGGATTTCATCGAGAAAGTGAAAGAGCGCGCGACCAAAGCCGAACGCGGAGCCTGGATCACGGGCCGGGGTTGGATCGAAACTTTCTGGCAGCCGCCGCAATTTCCCACGCGCGCCGATCTCGATAAAATCGCGCCCGATAATCCTGTTTTCCTGACCCGCGCAGATGGCCACGCCGCGATCGCGAACAGCGCGGCTTTACAGATCGCAAAGATCGACAAGAACACGCCGAATCCGTTTGGCGGTGAAATTCTGCGCTACAAACAAACCGGCGAGGCGACCGGAATGTTGCTCGATCACGCGCAGGAGCTCGTCCGGAAAAATATTCCCAAGCCGACCGAAGCTCAACGCCGCGAAGCGTTCGTCATCGGCGCCAAACGCGAAATCTCTCTCGGCTGGTGCGAGATTCAGAATGCCGGCAGCAATCTCGACGATCTGCCGCCGATGCGTCAGGCGTTCGAAGCCGGTCAGGTAAAGCTGCGCGTTTACAACGCGGTTTACGCGCCCGGCCCAGCGTCGGCGGCTTTGTTGCGGGATGGGCCCATCTTGAATCAGTACGACCACCGCTTCACGCAACGAACCATCAAGGTTGTGTTCGACGGCGCGCTCGGTTCACGCGGCGCGGCGCTGCTCGAACCCTACGCGGACGCGCCCGAGACGTCGGGTTATCTCACCCAAAAAGAATCCGAGTTGCGGCCGATCTTCGAAGAGGCGCTGCGCCGCGGGATTCAGATTGAAACCCACGCCATCGGAGATCGCGCGAACCGCCTGATCCTCGATTTATATGAAGCAGCGTTCAAAGCTGCGCCCTATGGAGGGCGGAGCTCAGCGACGCCGGGCTCGCGGGAGCTCGCCCCTCCATCAAAAGCCGCTCGCGACGTTCGCTGGCGGATTGAGCATGCTCAAATTCTCAGCGCGTCCGACATTCCGCGGTTTTCGAAGCTCCGCGTGATTGCGTCAATGCAACCGTCGCACGCCATCAGCGATTTGTTTTTCGCGCCGAGCCGTCTCGGGAAAGAGCGCCTCGCCGGAGCTTACGCATGGCAGAGCCTGATCAAGTCCGGTGCGATCGTGACCGGCGGTTCCGATGCGCCGGTGGAACGCGGCGAACCGATGAGCGAATTCTACGCCGCGGTCGCGCGCGAGAGCATCAAAGGCGAATCCGCCGATGGCTGGCATCCCGAGCAGGCCGTTTCGCGCGAACAAGCGTTGAAGATGTTTACCGTCTCGCCCGCCTACGCTGCGTTCGAGGAGAAGGACAAAGGATCGATCGAGATCGGCAAGCTGGCGGACCTGACGGTTCTCACGAAAGACATCATGAAAATCCCCGCCCCCGAGATTCTCACAACGACGTGCGCCGTGACCGTGATTGGCGGCGAGATTGCTTACGAAGCAGGCCGTTGAGCTCGGCAGTCAACGGACGGCTTTGAACCCGAAACCACTCGACATTTTACGCCAGGCCGGTAATCTACCAGCCGCCTTCTCAACCCATGCACATTTTTCCCCAGCGCTTCCTCGCGTTTTTTCTGAGCTGCGTCTTTGCTGCCGCCGCTCCGGCCCAATCCATTTATGAGCGTTACCGCTTCACGACCTTCGCCGGAAATCCACCGAGTAGAGGCAGCGCCGACGGGACCGGCAGCGCCGCGCGGTTCTCATCTCCGACGGGCAATGCCGTTGATGGTGCGGGTAATATTTATATAGCCGATACCAGTAACTACACGATCCGGAAGATAACGCCCGTCGGGGTAGTGACGACCGTGGCCGGTCTCGCCGGCGTAAGCGGCTTCGCAAATGGCAACGGCAGTGCGGCGCGTTTCAGCAGTCTCGGGGGAATTGCGGTTGATAGCGCCGGCAATTTGTATGTGACCGACAATTACACGATCCGCAAAATCACTCCGTCGCGGGATGTGAGCACGCTGACCGGATTACCGGGCCAGCCGGGCAGCGCCGACGGTCCGCCGGGCACGGCTCAGTTCGGGTACCTGGTAGGAATGGCGATCGATAAGACTGGGAATCTTTACACCACTGACTGGAACGCAACGATCCGCAAGACCGATCCGACCGGCGTTGTCACTACCATTGCGGGTTCCCCCGGAGAACACGGCTCCAACGATGGAACAGGAACCGCCGCACGGTTCAGTGTTCTTGCGGGGATAGCCATTGATAGCAGCGGCAACCTTTTTGTCGCGGATGGGCTTTTGAACAACACCATCCGCAGAATAACGCCGGCCGGCGTCGTGACGACGTTTGCTGGGACGCCGGGCAGCGTTGGCAATGAGGACGGCACCGGCAACAACGCCCGGTTTTATTCTCCGAATGGCGTAGGGATCGATAGCGCCGGCAATCTATACATCGGCGACGGTTTTTACGCTAACATCCGGAAGATTACCCCAGCGGCCGTTGTAACGACGTTAGCACATATGGGCGGTAGGCCGGCTGGTGTATCAACGGACAGCGCAGGGAACATTTACGCATCCGACAGTCTCAATCACATCATCCGCAAGCTCACGTCGAGCGGCGATGTCACGACCCTCGCGGGGCTCGCGGATAGTCCGGGCAGCGCTGACGGCACCGGCTTCGCAGTTCGATTCACCTTGCCGACGGCAGTCGCCAAAGATGCCGCTGGAAATATTTACGTCGCCGATGGCGCAAACTCCACGATCCGCAAGATCACTCCGGACGGTACGGTGAGCACCTTCGCTGGCTGGCCGCAACGGGTTGGGACCGCGGATGGAATTGGGAGCGCCGCGCAATTCGCCCGACCAGCCGGAATCGTTATCGATAGTCATGGAAACTTGTTTGTTTCGGACAGCGGGTTTTACCCTTATTCCGCCGGCCAATCGCTACGCAAAATCACCCCCGCCGGGATGGTGACGACGGTTGCGACCGGTTTCAATTGGCCCGGCAGCATCGCCATCGACGGAGCGGATAATATCTATCTAGCGGAGGCGGGCGCGAACAAGATCCGTAAGATTACGCTGGACGGCGTGGTGACAACAGTGGCGGGCAGCGGCACCCGGGGATTCACGGATGGAACCGGAACTCTCGCTACCTTCTTTGGGCCAGGCGCTGTCGCCGCGACGCCGGACGGGACGCTCTACGTCGCTGATAGCGGGAACCAAGCGATCCGGCAGATTACGCCTGCGGGTGAAGTGACAACGCTCGCCGGTTCCATGATTCGCGGAAGCGCCGATGGAATCGGAAGCGCTGCTCATTTTTATCTCAGCAACACCAACGGATGCTATGGATACTGCGACGTAGGTCCCCGACCGGTCCCGGCGAGTGAGATTACCGGAGGTATCGCGGTTGACAGCGCGGGCAATGTTCTTGTCGGCGACACCCTGAACCACACGATTCGTAAGGTGACCCCGGCCGGGGTCGTTACCACGATCGCCGGGTTGGCCGGCTCACCGACGACGGCGGACGGCACTGGAAGCGCCGCGCGCTTCAATAAGCCTAATGGCTTGTTCGTCGACAGCGCGGGTTACGTGTATGTCGCGGATACGGGGAATTGCACGATCCGCGTCGGCGAGCCGACGGCGGTCGCGCAATCGCAAAACATCTCGTCACGCAGTCGCGTGCAGGCTTCGGATGGCGCGCTCATCGCCGGATTCATCGTGACTGGTTCCGTTCCCAAAAAAGTCGCCGTGCGCGCACTCGGTCCGACGCTGGCGAACTTCAACGTCGCTGGGTTCCTCCCGGATCCGACCTTGGAGCTGCGCGACTCGGCAGGCGGGCAACTGGTGGCCAATGATAATTGGATGGAGGCCGCGAGCGCCGCGGAAGTGCAGGCTGCCGGCCTCGCTCCGGCGAATCGGGTCGAGTCTGCCTTCGTTATCAGCCTTGCTCCAAACCAAACTTACACGGCCATCGTGCGCGGCAACGGAACCGATGCTGGCGTCGCGCTCGTCGAGGTCTACGATTTGAATCCTGCCGCCGATTCTCTTTTGGCAAATCTGAGCAGTCGCGCCCTGGTTGCCTCAGGGAGCGATGTCATGATCGGCGGTTTCATCCTGGCCGGAGGGAGCGGGAGTGACAAAGTCGTCGTTCGCGCATTGGGGCCGTCGCTGGCGCAGTTTGGGATAAGCAATCCGCTCCCCGACCCGACGCTCCAACTGCATAACGGTAACGGCGCGCTGGTTGCCTCCAACGACGATTGGAAAGATTCCGATCAAGCCGGCATTCAATCAACCGGGCTGGCGCCATCGCACACTTTCGAATCCGCGATCGTCAGCGCTCTTCCACCCGGCAACTACACCGCCATCGTCGCCGGCAAGAACGCCGATGCGGGCATCGGCTTGGTGGAAATCTACAATCTGCAGTAGCGCGCGCAGCTCCGCGGATTACGAATAGAGGTACTCGTCGTGATATTCGCATATTCACTGGGGCCCCGGCGTCGCCACCTTTCGAAGAAAAGACAAAGCTCCATCGAAATCGGAAAGCTGGCCGATTTGACGGTTCTCTCCAAGGACATCATGAAAATCCCCGTCCCCGAAATTCTCACGACGATCTGCGTGATGACGGTGATTGGGGGCGAGGTCGTTTTCGAAAATCGCTAGTTAGGAATTCAGTAACCGCTCGTATTGATCGTGCGGCCCAATCCAAATCCACAAGAACCCGTCTGGCACATCAATGGCAATTGCCCGGTAGCCGGTGTGGCCGATCCGGACGGAATAGACATCGCGCACTTTCTTGAAGCGCACGCCGGAGGCGCGTGGATTCACTCTCCAAATCCGATAAGTGCGGCGAGTCGCTTCCCTGACTTGGTCCGGCAACTCGCGGTAGAGCTGCCAAAACTCATTTGTCCCCGATGATTTCATCCATCGATCGGGTCCGCTTGCTCGCATGTTCTTCGCGCGCTCGCGCGATCGTTTGATCGAGCCGGCCGGTTTTCACGTCGTCTTCGAACTGCTCATCCCAAAGCCCGTCGAGATGTTCACGAAGCTCCTGCGCAAGCCGCCATGCGTCTTTGGGCGGCAACTTGCGGATCGCCTCTCGGATTTCCGTCACCGTGCTCATCGCCAAATCCTACTCCGATGGTGAAACCGTGCCAAAGTTAATATCGGAACGCTTACGAGTAGAGATACTCGTCGTGATATTCGCGTTGCGGTGCGAACTGGACCGTCTGATCGCCGCCGGTCTCGGGATACTCGAAGATCTTTCCTTCGTAGTTGCGGATCACGATCTTTTCATTGTCGTGATACAAAACGTAACCGGGATTGATCGGGACTTTGCCGCCGCCGCCGGGGGCATCGATGACGAATTGCGGGACGCCGTAACCGGTGGTGTGGCCGCGCAGGCCTTCGATGATCTCGATGCCTTTCGCAACGGAGGCGCGCAGATGCGACGAACCGTTAATCAAATCGCACTGATATATATAGTAGGGCCGGACGCGGCACATCAGGAGTTTCTGCACGAGCGTTTTCATCGTGTCGATGTTGTCGTTCACACCGGCAAGCAGGACGCTTTGATTGCCGAGCGGGATGCCGGCGTTGGCCAGGCGTTCGAGCGCCTGCTTCACTTCCACGGTCAGCTCGCGCGGATGATTGACGTGCACGCTCATCCAGAGCGGATGATATTTTTGCAGCATCGCGCAAAGCTCGGGCGTAATGCGTTGCGGCAGAAAAATCGGGACCCGGGTGCCGATGCGGAGAAACTCGATGTGCGGGATCGCGCGCAACCGGCTCAGGATGCGCTCGAGTTTGTCGTCGCTGAAAATCAAGGCGTCGCCGCCGGAAAGAAGCACGTCGCGGACTTCGGTGTGTTGTTCGAGATAACGAAACGCTTCCTCGAAATCGGTGTGCAATTCCTGTTCGCCGACTCCGCTCACCACGCGGCTGCGGGTGCAATAGCGGCAGTAACTGGCGCAACGATCCGTCACCAGAAAGAGGACGCGATCCGGATAACGATGGACAAGGCCCGGCACGGGCATGTGGGAATCTTCGCCGCACGGGTCCGCCATGTCGTAGGGCGACGCCCAGGTTTCTTCGATCCGCGGAATGACCTGGCGGCGAATGGGGCAACCCGGGTTATCGCGCTCGATCAGGTTAAAAAAGTGCGGCGTTACGGCGAGAGCGAGCTTCGTCCCGGAAAGCAGAACGCCGCTCCGTTCTTCATTCGATAACTCGAGATATTGCTCGAGTTGGGCGAGCGAAGTGACCCGGTTTTTGAGCTGCCATTTCCAATCGTTCCAGAGTTCCGGCGGGATCCCGGGCCAATAGCCGGGCGCGTGCGAGACGAACTCTTTTCCATCCATCTTCCCTTGGGCAAGAGTGAGCATTTTTAAGTAGTGAACGGAAACGTTAAGGTGGTTAAGGATCGTGTCAATGCAGCCGCCGGTCACCTCGTAATCGTGCTCGTGATCGTGATCGATTCCCGAGCCCTTGGATTTCGATCACGAGCACGAGAAGGACTTAAACGGGCCGACCGTTTACTTGACCTGCCCTCGAAAACCGCGTTACCTAAACGCCCAGCCTCGACCACGGAGCCACTACCTTGGACCTCAAAGACATTAAAGCCGTCATCGATTTGATGAGGAAGAACGACTTGTCGGT
The DNA here is from genome assembly GCA_039649045.1 of Verrucomicrobiota bacterium. Lineage (GTDB taxonomy): Bacteria > Verrucomicrobiota > Verrucomicrobiia > Chthoniobacterales > UBA10450 > AV80. The sequence continues at coordinate 104,659 of JBBWZL010000041.1, forward strand.
CTTTGAGATGGAAAAGGACGGTTTTCGACTGAAGCTGCAGAAGG
>JBBWZL010000002.1:0-25950 GCA_039649045.1 Verrucomicrobiota bacterium
GCCTGGGGAGTACGGTCGCAAGATTAAAACTCAAAGAAATTGACGGGGGCCCGCACAAGCGGTGGAGTATGTGGCTTAATTCGATGCAACGCGAAGAACCTTACCTGGCCTTGACATGCATCTCTAAGTTGGTGAAAGCCAGCGAGTCCCGAAAGGGACAATTTGCACAGGTGCTGCATGGCTGTCGTCAGCTCGTGTCGTGAGATGTTGGGTTAAGTCCCGCAACGAGCGCAACCCCTGTGAACTGTTGCCACCGGCGCAAGCCGAGCACTCTGTTCAGACTGCCCTGTGAAACGGGGAGGAAGGTGGGGACGACGTCAAGTCAGTATGGCCCTTACGGCCTGGGCTGCACACGTACTACAATGCCCAGTACAGAACGATCCGAGACCGCGAGGTGGAGGAAATCTAGTAAAACTGGGCCCAGTTCGGATTGGAGTCTGCAACTCGACTCCATGAAGCCGGAATCGCTAGTAATGCCGTATCAGCTACGACGGCGTGAATACGTTCCCGGGCCTTGTACACACCGCCCGTCACATCATGGAAGTCACTTGTAGCCGAAGTGCGTGCGCCAACCCAGCAATGGGAAGCAGCGCCCGACGCTATGAGCGGTAACTGGGATGAAGTCGTAACAAGGTAGCCGTAGGGGAACCTGCGGCTGGATCACCTCCTTTCTAAGGAGAATTCGTCCCGCTTCGGCGGGATTGAATAGGTCGACGGCTAAAGCGCGTGGAGAAATCCATGAGCAATGCCGTTAAGCCCTTGGAATCGAAAGAAACCGAGGCTTGAAGAACTCTGAAACGGTAACGCACAATTCAGTCTTTGCTGCAGATCGACAAATCAAAATGCCGGATGGCCCCAAGCCGTCCGGCATTTTTTGTTTCGGAGCACGGCCGTCCCGGCTGTGCGGCGGGCGGGCGTCTCGCCTGCTCATGGGTAAACGACATGCGAGACGCATGTTGGCCGCACAGCCGGGACGGCCGTGCTCCGCCTACGGAAATGGAGGTAAGGGGATTGGCTCCCGCCCATCCAGGAAGTGCGGCCCTGCCGTTGTAGACTCTTGCCCTCACGCCCCGCGGGCTTTGGAGGCAAGGGGATTCGAACCCCTGACATCCAGCTTGCAAAGCTGGCGCTCTACCAACTGAGCTATGCCCCCTGATGGAATTCCGAATGTCGAATGTCGAATGTCGAATGCAACTGCAAAGCAGCGGCTCGACGGAGTCTCGCTCTCAGATTACTGCTTCGGCTTCGTGAGATCGGCGCGATTCAGATCGAGCTCGGGCTGTGGAATCACTTTCACGTCCGGGAAATCTTTCTTGAGCGCCTCCAGGAATTCCGGCGCTTTGCCGACGATGATCAGACTCATCGGGCTATCGAAATATTTCTGCGCGAACGCGCTGACATTTTCCGTGGTCACAGCGTTGATCGCCGGGATGAATCTGTTCAGCGTATCCAGCGGCAGGTCGTAGGTTATCATCGAAGAAAGCTTCCCGACAAAACCGCCGTTGGTCTCCAGGTTTCGCGCGTATCCACCGGTCAGAACTGCCTTGCGCGACTTCAATTCATCGCCCTGCACGGGTTCGGTGTGCATCCGTTTCAGCTCGGTTTGCATCAAGCCCGCGACCTCAGCCGCGGATTGATTTTTCGTTTGGGCCGAGGCGGAGAACGGTCCGGTTTCGCGCCGCGCCTCGAGCGAACTCCGGGCGCCGTAACTCAGGCCACGCTTGATCCGAATCTCGCGGTTCAATCGCGAGATGAACCCGTTGCCAAGCGCAGCGTTCGCCACCAGGCCGGCGTAATAGTCCGGTGAATTTCTCTTGATCGCCGGCCGCGCCACGGTCACAGCTGCTTGCCCGGCCTCCGGCATATCCACGACAATGTTCGAAGCCTTCCATTCCGCCGGAGCTGATGACGGCGCTTCTTTTCCTGGAGGCCTGGTACCCTTCCAGCCGCCGAAAAATTGCTCGGCATATTTCCTCCCCTCCTCCAGCGTCAAATTGCCGGCGAGGATGAGCGCCGCGTTTTCCGGCACGTAATAGGCCTGGTAGAGTTTTACAATATCGTCGCGCTTAATCGCCTGTACGCTCTCCATCGTGCCGCTGTGTGAATGCCCATACGGACCTTCCCCGAAAACCGCTCGGGACGCGACGAATTGCGAGAGCGAGCCCGGCTGCCGATAGGCGACGCGCAAACCATCCATGGTCTGGTTCTTCAGCCGATCGATTTCCTCCTGCTTGAATGTCGGATGCAAAACGATGTCCGAGAGAATGCGCAAAGCCGGCTCGGCCTTATCGGACATGACGACGATGGTGGCGCGGGCGCCGTCCCAATGCGCGCCGGAATCGATCGTGCCCCCGAGCGATTCGATCGCGCTCGCGATCTGCGGCGCGGACATCGTCTCGGTGCCTTTCGTCAAAAGCGAACCGGTCATACTGGCGGTGCCTGCGAGATTGTTAGGGTCAGCTTCCGAGCCATTTCGCACGAGCAACTCAGCCGCGAGCAGTGGCAGCCCTGGACGTTCCACCACGACAACCCGGAGGCCGTTGTCCAGCTTCGTTTCTTTTGGCTGCGTGAAGACGACTTCATGTGGCGCTGAAGGCGGCGGAGGCGTGTCGCTGCCACCGATCGCCCACCCTGCGTGAATTCGCGCCAGGAAAATTATGACAGCGCCAAAAATAATGCGGGTCTTCATCACGATTTCTTCTCCTTCGCGGGGGTAGCCGCGGCCTTCATCGATTCCGGTAGGTACTCGATCACGACCTTCTTCTTGCCGGTGATGTACCGATTCAGGACTTCCTTGATTTCCGTCGTGGTCACCGCCTGAAGTTTCGCCAGATCGGTGTTCACGCGCTTGGCGTCGCCATAAACCACCACCGCCTGGCCGAGCGCGCTGGCCTTCCCGTTAAAGGTTTCGCGCTCGAGCAGTTTGCCGGTCAGGAATCGCGTCTTCGCCTTATCGAGCTCGGCCTGTGTCACTCCGTCCTTCAGCACTTTCTCGATTTCCGTGTTGAGCGATTTTTCCGCGTCGGCGATCGGCTTGCCGCTCGCGAGCACCAACCGAAAAGCCAGCAGCCCGAGATCTTCGCGCAGGTCGGTGTCGCACGAAACACTCTGCGCGACCTGTTGTTCGTAGACCATTTTTTCGTAAAGCCGCGACGATTCGCCGCCGGAAAGAATTTCCGACACGAGAGCGAGCGCGGATGAATCGTTGTTCCGGATGGAGGGCCCGAGATAAGTGAGCGCGATCGCCGGAAGCGGAGCCCGCGGGCTATAGGAGGTCTCGCGCTTGTCAGCTTTTCGCGGCGGCTCCTTGACGGTGACACGCGGAATCTTTCCGGCTGGTTTGCTGACCGGGCCGAAATATTTCTTCACCCACGCATCGAGCTCCTCCTGTTTGAAATCGCCGACGACGATCAGGGTCGCGTTGTCCGGCCGGTAAAAGGTGGAGTGAAACGCTTTCACTTCCGGCAGCTTTGATGCGTCAAGTTCCTCGATGCTTCCGATACCAGGACGTTTGTAGGGGTGGACCGCGAACGATTTCTTTTCGATATCGAGATAGAATTCCCCGTAAGGATTTGCCCGAATGCGCTGCCGGTATTCTTCCTTCACGACATCGCGCTCCGAAGCGAAGTTTCCGTCGTTGAGCGCGAGCGCCGACATCCGCTCCGCTTCCGCCCAGAGGATCGGATTCAAATAATTCGATGGCACGGTCTCGTGATAAACGGTCACGTCGTCGGCGGTATAGGCGTTATTTTCGCCGCCGATATTTTCCGTGAGATTGTCGAACGCATCCGGCGTCAGGTGCTCGTTGCCCTTGAACATCATGTGTTCGAAAAGATGCGCGAACCCGCTCCGGCCCGCCGGATCGTCCTTCGAGCCGACGTGATACCAGACTTGCACCGCCACGATGGGGGTGGCGTGATCTTCGACCGAGTAAACCTCGAGGCCGTTCGGAAGGGTGAAATGCTTGAACTCCATCGGGGGCACGGTGAGCGCGCGCGGCGTTGGCGAGGGTTCCGCGGGCGCGAGCGCGGCGGAGAAGAGAAGCAAGAGCGGAACGGCAACGAAGGAAAGTTTCACGAAAGTCCGATACCGTAGCGAAGTTCCGCGCGCGCGCGAACAAAATGCGCGGGCAATTGCGGAAGTAAATGGGCCTGGCTGGGCTCGAACCAGCGACCCTGCGCTTATCAAGCGCATGCTCTAACCAACTGAGCTACAGGCCCGCGAGCGGCTTGCTCGCCGCGGATGGGAATAGTGATCGGTGATCAGTGATTGGTCAAGCGGCGGAGGGCGCACGCCTGCGGTGGAAAACCAGGCAAAGCGCAAGGCCAATGGCGGCACCGATGCAGTCAATTATAACGTCCCGCGGTGTGCCGGTGCGCGATGGAATGAAGGACTGATGAAATTCATCGAGCGCTGCGTAAAGGGCGGCGGCGACAAAAGCGAAAGCGGCGGCGCGCGCGAAAAGATTACGACCCTCGCGAAAGGCGCGGAAAAGCAGCGCGGCGAGAATGGCATATCCCGCCAGATGCGCGCATTTGCGGACGAGCAATTGAATCGACGCAACGGTGGCTTCAGAAATGTTTGGATCGATCCAATGCAGAAAGGGGCCGATGAAGCGCGAGGTGTGTTCCGAGGACATGAGGTCGCCCGAAGCCAAAAAAATCAAAAGCATCCAGGCGACAACCGGAATCCAATATTTCAAAAGGTGGCGCACCAAAAACAAAACCACACGCGGGCCGCTTGTGCTAATCTTCGCGGTGTGACCGAAACCCGACTCACTCAACCCCTGGTCTTCGAGCCGATTTTTATGGAGCGGGTTTGGGGAGGGCGTCGCCTGGAATCGCTTTACGGGAAACACTTGCCCTCCGACGCGCTCATTGGCGAATCGTGGGAGATCGTCGATCGGCCCGAAGCGCAAAGCGTTGTCCATAAAGGTCCCTTTCGGGGGAAGACTTTGCATCATCTTTGGTCCGCGGAACGCGAGATGGTGTTCGGAAAGGTCCCGGATGCGCCGCGCTTTCCCATCCTGCTGAAATTGCTCGACGCGCAGGAAAATCTGTCGCTGCAAGTGCATCCACCCGCGGCGCTCGCGACGGAACTAGGCGGCGAATCGAAATCGGAACTTTGGTATGTGGCCGACGCCGCTCCCAAGGCGCGCCTCTTCGCTGGAGTGAAGAAAGGCTCGACCTGCGAGGTTTTTCAAAAGGCCCTCGAGAAGGGAAAAGTGGAAGACCACATTCATGCGCTCGATGTCGTCACGGGCGATGCGATTTTTCTTCCGAGTGGCAGGCTTCACGCGCTCGGCGCCGGCAATTTAATCGTCGAGATCCAGGAGAACAGCGACACGACTTATCGCGTCTATGATTGGGGCCGCCTGAAGAAAGGCCGCGCCCGCCGACCGATGCATGTCGCCAAGGCATTACGCTGCATCGATTTTAACGATTGGGAGCCGCCCTTGCTAAAGCCGGAGGGTGAATCGCTCGTCAGGCACAAGCTTTTCGAGATCGATAAATGGCTGTTGAGCAACGGGCGTGAGATCGCCGGCGCCGGCCGGTTTGCCATAGTCGTTTGTCTGACGGGAAAACTGGAGTGCGCCGGGCGTCGATTTAAGCCGGGGGATTCCTTTCTCGTGCCCGCGCAATTAGCCGATCGGCAAATCCGCCCGCTCGGCGAGGATGTTTCGCTTCTGCGCGTGATGATGCCGCAATGAGCTATTGGAGCGGCCTGACCTCAGACCGTTGGGGTAAACGTTGATCGGCACGAGGGCGTGCCGGCTCCACTGCTAAATATGCAGTCCAGCGGGACGGCTCTCGCCCTGCATCGACTGGATTCCATTAATCTTCCACGAACCGCCTTCCGCGATCAGGCTGTAGACAAACGAGCGGATCGAGCCGTTCGCGCCACAAAAAAAGACCTGCACCACCGCGGCTGGCCCATTTACTTTCACGAAACCAAATTCGATGTGTTGCGCGCCAAACATGTCGGCGAATTCGCGCCGGATTATGGCTTCGTATTGTGGCGCGGTGAACTTCTGTTGGACGCCGCTGGCGGCGTGGCGATAGGCGCCTGAGTAATCAGCCACGCGAAAAGCGGCGAGCTGCTGTTCGACCACGGCAAAAAGCTGGTGCGGCGCCGGCACCGGGACTTGCAACCGCACACGGTGGGTTACAATCATCGCCGCAGCACAGAGCGAGAAAAAGAAGAACAGAAGCGATGCTTTGATCGTTCGCGTCATGGGGAAGTAAACCTTATCAGACGCGTCAAGCTCCCTCTCCTACTGGTGCTCGTGCCCTTGATCGTGATCCCTCGAACGAGCAGACAATCACGAAGCACGAGCTCGCCACAGGACGAGTCCGTCCGATGGCGGCCACGATTACGATGAAGCGGCCGTAAGACGCCGCAGATACTGAAAGGAGTAGAGCCCAGTGCTATGGCCATCGGCCCAGCGGGGTTGGAGCGCGTAGCCGCCAATCATTTGCCAGCCAACCAACTCAAAACTCGACGGCATGTAGCTCACCTCTGGCCGCGACAGATTCCCAAGAACGTCCGGCTCGCCGCCACACGTGGCGCAGGGGCAAGCACGACGGAAACGTTCCAGCGGCAAATACGATTCCACGCCGTCGTTCCATTGCATGGCAAGTTCGTTGCCGATCAATTGCACGTTCTTCAGCTCGAGAGGCATCGCGAGAAATTAAAGCTCGGCAGCATTTTGCAGCCGCGCCGGCGTTCGCTTTCCAAATATCGCGGTGCCGACGCGCACCAACGTCGCGCCTTCTTCAATCGCGATCAGGTAATCGTCGCTCATCCCCATCGAAAGACGCGGCAATTTCAGATCGAAGCTTGCCGCGACCTGATCACGCAAGTCGCGCAGGGTTACGAAATGTTGCCGCGAGGCTTCCGCCTCGGGCGCAAGCGGCGGAATGGTCATCAGGCCTTCGATCGTTAAGCGCGGCAGCTCGAGAAGTGCTTCCATTTGCGCGCGCAGCAAATCAGGCGCGAACCCGATCTTGCTCCCCTCGCCCGCCACGTTCACCTCCAGTAACACCCGTGGATGCAATCCTTCCTCATCCGCGATCCGGTTCATATCGCGAGCGAGCTCGAGCGAATCGACACTGTGGAAAAGTTCGAAGAGCGCAAGCGCATGGCGGACCTTGTTTTTTTGAAGACGGCCGACGAAATGCCAGCGCGCGGCGGAGGGCAATAGCGGAATCTTTGCCCGCGCTTCCTGGACGCGGCTCTCGCCGAACAGTTGCTGGCCCGCATCAAAAGCAGCGCGGACCTTTTCGGCCTCGTGCGTTTTGGAGATGGCGACCAGCTCGATGTCGTCGGGCACGCGCCCGCTTTTTTTCGCCGCATCCACGATCTGCGATCGGACGCGCTCCAGGTTCTCGCAAATCGAAGTCACGTTGCCAACAAACCGCCCGCCACCGCCTCGCTCAAGTATTAACTCGCAAAACACGCGCTTCTTGGGCAGAACATTTCCATCATGAAACGCGCGTCACTCATCATTGCCGTCACCTTCGCTTTGGTTTGCTCGGGGCTGGCTCAAAACAAAATCGATCTGCAGCCGAGCGATACCATCATTAGCATTCTGCAACGCAACACCGGCCAGATCGTGGAACTGCGAATGAAATCCGGCGAGAAGATCGGTGGAAAAGTCGAGAAGATCGGGGACAAGCTCGTTCATCTTTCCCAGTTGACCGGCGCGGAGTTCTTCGACGCCGCGATCGATATGGCTGATGTGGCCGCCGTCCTCGTTCGAACCAAGAGCAAATAGCGCCCTGTAGCTGCTGCTAAGGACTAATGAGTTTCTCGAAGCGCGCATCGCGGCGCAGCGGATCCCACTCCGGTTCAACGCGCAGCATGCCTGCGGTCGGACCGGCCGGCAGGGCGAGCAACCGCTCCAGCTCGCCAAACGCCAGGTCCATTTCGCCGACCTGGCCGTAGATCACCGCAAGATTCGTCGCCAGGAGCGGGCCATCGACTGCATCCTTCGCGATGGATAGCAGCTCGACGGCGCGACGGCCTTCGCGGATCGCCTCTTCTTTTCGGCCAAGGGCGGCGTTGACCAGACCCAGCATCGCAACGGTCTTCGCTTCATCGGGCCATTGCGCACGATCTTTTTCCACTTCCTGCCGCGCCGCTTCGAACGCCTGCCGCGCTTTGCCGGCGTCCCCCTGCCCGCGGGCGATCAGGCCTTCGTACCAGACTCGTGGAACGATGTAGCCGTCCAGCGCTCCCGCCATTCCACTCAAGCCGTTGTCGTTAAATCTTTCGCGAGACGACGCGGCGAGAAGCCGGGCGGCTTCGGCGTAATCGCGTTCCATCAGACTGACGCGTAACGCGATCGTGGTAACGGCGCCGCCCGGGTTAAAGTCTTTCGGGATCAGGCGGACGGCTGCCCGCAACGGCGCTGTATCGCCCTTCTCTCGCAAGGGAAGCGCCGCCCGCGCAATCGAAAAAAAGTGCGCGTCCGAAAACATCGCGAGCCCTTCGTCGATGGCGCGTTCGGCTTCGCGATAGTGGTGGAGGTAAGTGTGCGTCTCGAGCAAATTCCAGATCGCGGCCGAGTTGCGCGGATCAAGCTGACGCGCGCGGTTCAGGTTCGAAATGGAATCCTCCCAACGTCCCTGGCGGCGGTCGAGAACGCCGAAAGCCGACGGCACATCGGGCTCGTTAGGTATGGCGCGAAGCGCGATCGTGAGTTCGTTCCGGGCCAGCTCGTATTCGCGGAACGCGTAATAGTAATAGAACGCCAGAGCAATGTGAGCGTCACCCAGATCAGGACGGAGACGCAAAGCGGTTTCCGCCGTTGTCTTCGCCAGGGCCAGGCGCTCGGGACGTTTGTCGTAGCCGAACCAGTAGAGTTCCGCGTGCACGCGCGACGCGAGCGAATAAGCGAGCGCGAACCCGGGATCGCGCTTGATGGCCTGATCGAGAAGCGGAAGCGCCTGCTCCCCATTTTCCTGCGCATCGCCTACGCCGCTCCAGCGGAAGAGCGCCCGCGCCCGCAAGTAGCAGTCGTAGGCGTCGAGGTCGGTGGTGGGATGCACTTGCATGCTCGCCTTCTCGCGCGGCGAAAGGTTGGCGCGAAGTGCGACCGTGATTTTTTCGGCGAGCTCGGTTTGCAGCGCGAAGAGATCGGTCAGCTCGCGGTCGAACGTGTCCGCCCAAATATGGATGTCGGTTTGCGCGTTGATGAGCTGCGCGTTCACCCGCATCCGGTTACCGGATCGCCGCACCGTCCCCTCCAGAATATGGGCGACGCCCAGCGCCTCGCCGATATCACGCAAATTGCGCGCGCCGGTCTTGTATTGCTGCACCGAGGTCCGGCTGATCACCTTCAAGTCCGCCACCCGCGCGAGGTTCGACAGGATGTCGTCGTGAATGCCTTCGGCGAAGTACGCGTTTTCTTTGTCGTCACTCAGGTTTTCGAATGGGAGCACGGCGATGCTTTTCTCCGGCGCGACCGAGCGTGAGCGGACAGGTGTGGATTGCGAAGGCGAAACAATGTCCTCGGTACGCTTGATCCCGGTCGGGGTGAGGTCGTATGCCCACGCGAGGATCATCGCGATCGGAAACCCCAATACGAGCAGGCCGATTTCCAATCGCACGGCCCAGTTCGGGATTTCGAAAAATGGAAAAGTCTGGGTCGCGATTTGGATGAGCAACCAGCTCGCCACCGCGTAGGCAATGGCGACCCGGTAAACTTTGCGCCGCTTTAGTTCGGCGAAGAAATTCGTCGGCTTCAATGTTGGACTCCGCTGGAGTTGTTATGATGGAGTTTCGCTTGCCGGGCAAGTGACAGGCGTGTTGCTCGAGCAGGCGAAGCGTGAAATAGGAAAGCACCGATGCGGCCGCCGGCTCCAGGAATTCCAGAGAAACGTGAGGAACGCTCCGCGCTCATCGCCGGCTTCGCCGCCTTCATCACCTGGGGACTCATTCCGGTTTTTTGGAAACTGCTCAAGACGGTCCCGGCCAACGAAATCATCGCGCACCGTCTCGTGTGGACCACCCTTTTCCTGGCGCTCCTCTTGACCTGGCAAGGCCGATGGCCGGAAGTGCGCGACGCCGCTCGCACGCGACGCACCCTGCTCTATTGCATCGCCAGCGGTCTCGCCGTCTCCATCAATTGGCTCGTTTTCATCTGGGCCGTCAATGTCGGTCGCGTCGTCGAAACCAGCCTCGGATATTTCATGACGCCGCTGATCAACGTTCTTTTCGGCGCGATATTTTTGCGCGAACGCCTTACGCGCTGGCAGTTGATCTCGGTGCTCCTCGCTCTGGCCGGCGTGCTCAATCTCACTCTTGGCTACGGAAAATTCCCGTGGATCGCGATCGTCCTTTGCGTGTCGTTCGGCATCTACGGTCTGTTACGCAAAAAATCCGGGACGCGCCCCATCCCCGGCCTTTTTCTGGAGACGACACTGCTCACACCCCTCGCCATCCTCTATCTTGTGTATCTGCAACGCGCCGGCGCCCTGACCTTCAGCCCAGGTGACTCGTCGCTGGCGTTGCTTCTGATCAGCACCGGGGTCGTGACCGGTCTGCCTCTGGTCTGGTTCGGGCATGCCGCGCGGAATCTGCGCCTGACGACCCTGGGATTTCTTCAATATATTTCACCGAGCGGAAGCTTTCTCCTCGGCGTTTTCCTTTATCACGAACCTTTCACGCACAACCATCTGATCACCTTTAGTCTTATTTGGGCCGCGCTCGCCATTGTCACCACCGAGGCCGTTCACCGCTGGCATTCCGGTCGCGACCGCGCGCCTGCCGCTGTCCCGCTCGCCGATCCGGCCCGCTGACCCTGCTGCTGCGTTTTCTTTTGCGACTAAGATCGCTTATCCTGGCGCCGCCAAATGACCGAAGACGATTTCCAATACGCCATCGAGAACACCCGCGTCATCCTCGCGCCGGAACGTCAGATCGCGAGCTTCGGCACCACCAGCTTCCGGTTTTATCTGATCTCGGAGCTAATGGACCAGGTGAATGAAATCCGGGTGCGCGATGGGCGCATTCATGCCGAACGTCCGCAGATCCTGACGCCCGAACATTATTGTCGTTTGCTCCTGGAAGGCTTCGGCGAGAAGGCTGAGAAATACGTCGAACAACTCCGGGAACGCACGCGAGACATCGCGGTGCTTCGCTACGGATTTCAGTTCCGCAAAACGGACGTGGTCGAGAACACGGTGCGCGACACGATGGAAGCCGTGATCGAGCGAACCCGGCGCCAGGTCGAGCATTCCGAAGAGCCGCTCAGCGCCGTCATTCAGGGTGTTGACGATGCCTGGGAAGTTTGTCTTCTAAAATTCACGATCGACCTGATCGAACGGTCGAGTGGCGGAAACATGGGCGATTTCCGGCGGCGCGGTTTGGTTTGATTCAACGTTTCCGATAGCGTCGCATCAGTTTGAAAAAACGGATGGTGTCGCGGATAGGATGGATGCTGCTCACCTCGTCGGAGTAAACTGTGCTGATCGGAACGGACGCGATGCGGCAATGCTTGCGGCTCGCGAGGATGAGCATTTCGGTCTCGTAATCGAAGCGGTCCGCGCCGCCGAGCAAATCCGGGATCAGACTCCGGTGCACCATGCGAAAGCCGCATTGCGTATCCGGAATCTGCTGGCCGCAAAGGCGGCTGATTTTCCCGCTCATGTAACGGTTCACCAGGCGGCGCACGAGAGGCATCTCGCGCACATCGTTCATTCGGGTGCCGACCAGAAGTTCGGCGCGCGTGGACGAAGCAGCCGTCAAGAAACGCGCGATCTCTTCCGGCAAATGCTGGCCGTCGCCATCGAGAATCACTGCGTAAGCGAAGCCGCGCTCGAGCCAGTGGCGCAGACCAGTCTTGATCGATTCGCCCTTACCGCGATTTTGTGGATGAACAATGACGTCGGCGCCCGCATTGCGCGCGGTCTGTTCGGTCGCATCCGCTGAACCGTCATCGATTACCACAATGTGATCGAGCTGTTGCGCCGTTCGCCGGACAACGTCGGCGATGTGCTTTTCTTCGAGATAGGCCGGAATGATCGCCGCGACCGTGGTGCGATCAATGGCAACGGCGTCCGGGAGCGCCGCCATTGTCAGCGGACGACCGGATGAAAGTCGGCCGCGTGATAAGAACTGCGCACGAGCGGACCGGAGGCCACATGGTCGAATCCTTTTGCGCGCGCGATCTCGCCGTAAGCATCGAAGCGCTCTGGCGTGACGAACTCGACGACCGGAAGATGCTGTGGAGTGGGCCGGAGGTATTGGCCTAACGTGAGGACCTGGCAGCCGATCTCGCGGAGATCGTCCATCGTCCGGAAAAGTTCCGGCTCCGTTTCGCCGAGGCCAAGCATCACGCCGCTCTTGGTCACGATCTTGGGAGCGATCTCTTTCGCCTTGCGCAAGACATCGAGGGAGGTCCGATATTTCGCGCGCGAACGCACCACGGGCGTCAACCGCTCCACCGTCTCCATGTTGTGATTAAAGATGTCGGGCGCTGCATCGAGCACGATCTGGATGCACCAATCCTGCGCGTGAAAATCGGGGACCAGCACTTCGACGATAACCGAGGGATCCATTGCGCGGATCGCTTCGATCGTGAGGGCGAAGTGATTCGCGCCGCCATCTTTCAGATCATCGCGTGCGACGGCAGTAACGACGACGTGCTTCAAACCCATGCGCCGAACCGCTTCGGCAACGCGTTGCGGTTCATCTTCCTCCAGCGCGAATGGTTTGGCGGTCGTCACAGCGCAGAAACCGCAGGCGCGGGTGCAACGTTCGCCCGCGATCATCATCGTCGCGGTCCCCTGGCTCCAGCATTCCCAGCGGTTGGGGCATTGCGCGCTTTCGCACACCGTGTGCAAACGCAGATCGGAGATGAGCGCTTTGGTGGAAAAGAAAACCGGGTTCGAAGGCAATCGAACTTTGATCCAGGGCGGCTTTTGCGCCTGGTGCAGCGCCGGATCGATTTTCGCGCAGGACATGGTTGGGAATGCTAGCGCAACGTTACAGCGTTGAAAAGTTGAAGCGTTGCAGCGGGTCGCTTCATCCCTGCAACGCTTTATCGCTTCAACGGCCGATCACTGTCCGACCGGACAGCGCTTGGTAAAGCGTTAACTCGTCCGCGGATTCCAGCCCGCCGCCAGCGGGCAGACCGTGCGCGATCCGTGTGAGCGGAACCGAAAATGGCTTCAGCAGTTCGACGAGATAATTCGTGGTCGCTTCGCCTTCGACGTCGGCCGCGAGGGCGAGGATGATTTCGGAAAACTTCTCCGCCTGAACGCGGGCGACCAGTTCCTTGATTCGCAAATCATCCGGGCCAACATGATCCAGCGGTGAAATGCGGCCGCCTAACGAGTGGTACCTGCCGCGGAACGCACTCGTTCTTTCCAGAGGAAGAATATCGGTCGGCTGTTCCACCACGCACAGGAGATCGGCGGCCCGCGAGGTGTCCGAGCAGATTGCACAGATCTCGTTCATGGTGAAAAATCCGCAGCGTGGACACGGGCGCACCGTTTGCCGGGTCGCCGTGATCGCCCGCGAAATATTTTCGGGCTGGTCGCCGCGGGCCTGCACGATCCAGAGCGCGATGCGTTCCGCGGAACGCGGGCCCACGCCCGGCATCTGCCGCAATTGCGCGATTAAATCCCCGATCGCGGAGGGATATTCCGTTTTCCTCAAAGCCGGCTGCCCCTTACTCGTCCAGCGGCGTGTTGGTCAATTGCAAGGCGAGCGGCTCGAGCCGGCGAAGATACAATTGCAGCGGACGGTCCTCTTCCCCCTCGGGGCCGCGCGCATTTTGAAATTGCGAGTACGCCTCCGCCCAGCGCTTTTCGCGGTAAAGCACCACGCCATTCCAGAAGGCATCGCGGCGGCTGATCACTTCGCGCGACGCATTCAGCGCCAGAGCCACCGGTTCGTAAATTTCATGCCGCTCGCGCACATCCACTCCACTCAGGAAATCAATTGGCCGGGCTACCAGTATTTTGCTGGCGAGCTCGAAGGTGCGCGGTCCGAGCAGGACGCGCGAACCGTAAAAGCGGTTCGCGATGCAGAAACGCCGGGCCAGTTCCACCGGCTCCCCGGTCGCAAGGAGGCTCCGCTGCCCATTGTTCTTCACCGGCGCCATGATCATCGTCCCCGAGCTGACGCCGGCGTGAACACCCGCGATCCGCAGCGGCTCAATCTTGCTCGACTTGTTGGCAGCCGAAAATGATTCCGTTAACGCCATGGCTTTCCGCGTCGCTTTTTCCGCGTGCTGTTTGTCGGCTTCCGGAAAACCGAAAATGGCCACCACGCCTTCGCCGCCCGCCGATTCAATGTAAGCGCCGCTCGCCCGGAATGACTCGACGGCATGCGCGATAAATCGTTCCGTGATTTCGGCGAACATCGCCGGTTCGCATTCTTCCGCGAGGTCGTGCTTGTTCGCGAGATCGCAAACCACCGCCGTTACTTCACAAGCGCGCGCCGCGGAATCTCCTGAGGAATCGCTCCGTCTCGCCCGGGCCCGCGGCTTTTCCACCACGACTGGCGCAACCGTCGCCACACTTGCCGCGACCGCGATGTCGGCAATCGGCTTGGGCTTCGGCGGACGTGAGCGTCGCTCCTCGAGGTAACCGACGAACCAGAGAAATCCGAGCGGCGCCAGAAAACCGAGCGCCGCAGCGCCGAGGGCCGGGAGCGGCTGAAAGAAAACGTGATAGAGCGAACAAACCCATGTCACGCCCACGACTTCGACGAGCAGAATCGCCACGATCCAACTCAGACGCGATCGGCGCGAAGTGGCGAGGGTCAGCCACGCCACGCCGATGGCGAGCGCAAAAACGATTACGTATTGCCACCGGTCGCCGATCAGCTTCGTCGCGCTGCCATCGCGCGAGAGAAGATCGGTGAGCGCCAGTTCCGGCCGCAAGAGCCAGCCGCTCACGTGCAGACCCATGACGATGCCGCCAACGATCAGGCCAATGATTAGGGCTGAGATGAGCTGGCGTTTCATTTAAGGATTGCTCTCAACTTTTTCCGCCGGCGCAAGTGGATAGTGAGACTGAACCACGAGATCGCTCAAGAACTTATCGGGCGCATCAATCGCCGCGCGATCAAGCACAAACGTTTTCTGGCCAGTGTTTTTCTGGATGAGGCTGAGGCCGAACTGGTAGTCCTTGAAAAGATGGGCGCACAGTTCTTTCATGGTCATCCGTTCGGCATGGGCGCGTTCGATCAGGCGCGCGATCGCGGATTCGTCGAAGACGATTTCGAGGCCGTGCTCGGTGTGAAACTGTTCCGCAAACGTCCGCGCATTCTGCTCGAGGGCGGCGTCTTCCTGCCTGTGTCCTTCGGCCATCAAGCGATCGAGGACTTTTTTCGGCTCACGCACCATTTCGGCCGAGATGCGCAGCTGGCTTAGCCCGGAACCCGCCAGGAAATATTTGTAATCCCGGAACAATTTCTCCCAGACAGTGAGCAAGCCGCGCGCGCCGGTTTTCTCCTTCGCCGCCGCCTCGGCCATCAAACGCAGGGCGGCATCCTCGAAACTGATTTCAATCCCGTAGGCCCGGAAGGCGCGTTCGTATTGCCGGAGAATGCTGCCCTCGGAGAATCGCATGATCTGGTAAAGATCGTCCGCCACCAGTTCCTCGCACACGACGCGCACCGGCAAACGCCCGATGAACTCCGGCTCGAATCCATATTCAATGAAATCCTGGGTCGTAACGTATTGGAACAGCTCGTTGTCCATCACCAAGCGCGGCTCGGCGTTGAACCCGATCTGGCCTTGGGCGAGGCGCCGGGAAACCTGCTGCTTCAAACGCTCGAACGCTCCGCTCACTACAAAAAGAATGTGACGGGTGCTGATCGTTTCCCGCTTCACCTTGCCGCCGCGTTTCTGGAATTCGAAGGCAGCCTGAAGCTGCGCCTGAAGATCGTTTGCGCTCCGCAGAGGCACATCAGTCTCTTCCATTAACTTGAGCAACGTCGTCTGAACGCCGCGGCCGCTCACGTCGCGTCCGACCAGATTCCCGGCCGCCGCGATCTTGTCGATCTCGTCGATGTAAATGATGCCGAATTGTGCCAGCTCCACGTCGCCATCGGCTTTGTCGACGAGCTCGCGCACAAGATCTTCGACGTCACCGCCCACGTACCCGGTCTCGCTAAACTTTGTCGCGTCGGCCTTCACGAAAGGCACTTTGATCAGTTCGGCGATGTGTTTGATCAGGTAAGTTTTCCCGACGCCCGTCGGTCCCACGAGGATGACGTTTTGCTTCGAGTATTCCGTCTCCTGCGCGCGCGCCGCATCTTCCTTTTCCAGGCGGCGCAAATAATTGACGTGGTTGTAATGATCGCAGACCGCGATGGAGAGGACCTTCTTCGCTTCGTCCTGCTTAATCACGAAACGGTCGAGATGTCCCTTGATATCACGCGGCAAAAAATCGAAGACAAACTTTTCGTTCTGGTCGCGCGGTGGCTTCTCGTCCCCGCCCGCTTCAGCGGGTTCCGGCTCGGTGTAGGTCGCAAACGAGACCTTGTCGCCGAAGTTCGTTTTCATGAATTCGGCGAGCTTGGATTTCAATTCTTCCGGTGAAGGAAATGGCGGATTTTGGGTCATGATGAGCACTCGCGGCCAAAGCGGCGGGTCAGAAGCGGGTAACTTAGCATCGTGGATTCGAGTGTAAACCTGGGGGCAGCGTTCAATGTTGGCTTTGGATTTGCGGAGTAACGAGGCTGTTGCCATTGTGCATTTGCCACTTGCTCGAAGCGGCTGTATTTTGTCCGCATGAAACGGTTATTACTGAGTGTGACTATTAGCGCGCTGGCTCTCGGCTCTGCCATGGCTGATCGGCCCGAAGTCGAGCTGAAAAGTCAGAAAGATAATGCCGACTACGAGTACGTCACCGTGACGGGCTCGCATCTCAAGCAACGCATCAGGAAACGGAACATCATTACGGACACCCGAAATGGCAATGTCCTGACGATCGACCAAGAGGAGATGCGGCGAAACGGGAACCAGCAGATGTCCGATCAGCTTCGGCATTATCCCGGCGTGCAGATCAGCGGCGGCCGCTAAGAATCGGCAGAGGCAGGCGATTGAGACTCGTTCTCCACGAGTCATCAGGCGCTTTGTGGCTCAAAAAAGACGGCGGCCTTAGGGGGTTTTTCCTTCCGTGGTCCGCCGTGAAGCGAGCTGATTGGTAAGCTTCGTTTCCTCCTCTTTGAAGGCATCGCTCAGGCGACCTCGCAGTTGCAACCGACTCTGCGCAGCGCGCAATGTCGCCAGGGCGCTTTCGATTTCCGCTGCGGTCTTAAAGTTCTGCGGACTCTTTTTCCATTCCGCGTAGATGCGGTAATCCGACAGGAATTTCTGGGCGAGCGGTTTGTAGTCGTTGATCCACCGGAAAGCGCCGGCCGGCTCGCTCGTCGTAAATTGCTGGAACAAAACGGCGGCGGTCGCGAAATCGCTTTGTTGCCAGTCCTTCACTGCATACAAAAAAAGGGCGAGGGCTTGAGGGCTGTCTGGATCGGTCGGTGGCGAGACGCCGGCCGGCACGCTTGCGGGCCCATTCATGGTGCGCGCGGTCTGGATAAAAAAGTTAGCGAGGGCCGCGTCTTCGGGCTTCGATGAAAAGGGGCCGGCGCTCTCAAGTTCCTGGAACGACTGGCGCGCCTGGGTCGTATATCCGCGCAATAAATTCGCCAGGCCGCGATGAAGTCGGATCCAGCTCAAGAGCGGCTGCTTGGTTTGTGCTTCGTTAGCGAGACGCGCCAGGGTCGTTCGTGCGGAATCGTATTTGCCCGCAACCACTTCCAGCCGCGCCTGTTCGTACAAATGCAAGAGCGTCGCGCTCTCATTAGCGGGCTGGCTGGCTGCGGCTTTCGCCAGCCGATCGAGCTTGAGTTTATAAAAATAGAGAGCGCCGGCGGAAAGCGCGACGAGCAACCCAGCCGCGACCAAAACCAGCCGCAACCGTTTTGATTTTCGGGCTGATGGATTGAGCGCCTCGCTGGCGTGCTCCAATCCTTCGATCAGCTCATCGTAGGAAGCGAAGCGTTGCTGCGGATCGGGTGTCACCATTCGGTTTATGATCCGGACGGTCTCTCGCCGAAGCCCTGGGGCCGCCATGCCGACACTCAACGGATTGTTTTTCAAATCCCGGAGCGCACTGGCGGAATTTGTCTCGCCTTCGATTGGCGGCCGCCCCGCTACGGCGTGAAACAGGGTGGCGCCCAGACTGTAGATGTCGCTCCGAAAATCTTCCGGCTCATTGTTTAATCTCTCCGGCGCGACATAATAGGGCGTCCCCCAAATCTCATTCTGCGCTTCTGCATCTTGCTCCGCCGCCACCGCCAATCCGAAATCGCCGATCTTCGCCACTTGCTCGCTGCTGAAAAGAATATTGCCGGGTTTGATGTCCCGATGAATCAGGCCTCCCATGTGCGCGGCCCGAAGTCCCCGCGCCACCTGGAGGCCCGTCTCCAAAACACGGCGTTCCGGCACGCGCCCCTGCTCTGCCATCAGGTCGTCCAGACTCCCGTGATCGACCAATTCCATCACGAGATAAAACTGGCCATGATCGGTGCCCGAGGAAAAAACCTGGACGACGTGCGGATCATTCACGGCCGCGGTCGCGCGTGCTTCCTGTTCGAGGCGCAGGATCTCCGCGGGGTCAGCGCTCAATTCCGGGCGCAGGATCTTGAGAGCGACGAAGCGATCCAGTCGCGTGTCGCGCGCTTTGTAAACTGAGCCCATGCCGCCGACGCCCAAGGTTTCGAGGAGAACGAAGTTATCGAAAGCACGCTCGACTCGAAATGATTCGCCGCAGCTCGGGCAGGCGATTCGGGCGAGCGGTTCTTCGTTCGCCACGTCCACGACGGTGCCGCAGGCAGGGCACGGCTGGCCCGGGGAATTGGATTCCATCTCCGGCATTGGCCGTCAGTGTAGCACCCACGCGCGCGCCAGAAAAGAAACTGATCACGGGCGCCGCTTTCTCTTCCCATGCCATCTCTAATCAAACTGGAGGTCGGACGCGAATCTTCGCGAATGCGATTGGATCGCTTTCTCGCCACCGCGCTCCCGATCTTTTCTCGCGCTCGTCTCCAGAATTTGATTCGCGCCGGTTTGGTCAGGCTAAACGGAAAGGCGGCGCGCCCGCGCGATCTGGTTCGCAGCGGCGATCGCGTGGAAGTCGAGGAGCCGGCCATCGAGAAAATCGAAGCGCAGCCGGAGGCGATGGCTTTGGAGATCCTGTTTGAGGATGATGATTTGCTGGTTTTGAACAAGCCGGCAGGATTGGTTATGCACCCGGGCGCTGGTCATGCGCAGCACACCCTGGTCAATGCCCTGCTTGCTCACTGCAAAAATCTGTCGGGAATTGGCGGTCGCGAGCGCCCTGGAATCGTTCATCGCCTGGACAAGGAAACGAGCGGCTGCCTGGTGGTCGCCAAAAACGATGCGACCCATCGCGATCTATCGAAACAATTTGCCGCCCGGACCATGACGAAGATTTATCTCGCGCTCGTCGCCGGAATCTTGCGCAAGAATACAGGCACGATCAATAAAGCGATTGCCCGCCATCCAGTAGACCGGCAACGGATGAGCATCGCGGCGCGGCAGGGCCGCTCGGCGCGCACCGAGTACACGGTGCTGCAATCCGGAAACGACATGAGCCTATTGGAGTGCACGCTGCATAGTGGCCGGACGCATCAGATCCGCGTGCACCTGCATCACCTCGGTCATCCGATCCTCGGCGATAAATTATATGGAGGAAAGCGGGCCGGAACTTTTGCCCGGCAAATGTTGCACGCATGGAAGCTGGCGTTCAATCATCCGCGCACGAAAGAGCTGATGGCTTTTGAAGCCCCCCTCCCGCTCGATTTTTCCGAAGCAATGCGGCAGATCGCACGGAGTCGCTGAGCGAAGAAACTCACACGAAGGTCACAAAGGTTCACAAAGAATTTTCACTTTGTGTCCTTTGTGCCCTTTGTGTGAGGCCCTCCTGGATGGCGACCGCTAGCGATAATATTCCCGGGCGTTAAGTTTTTTCGCGATTCGCAAAGAAAAATCTTGCACCTCTGCGGGGACCAGTTAGAACACGCGGACTCCCCCTTTGCCCAGAATATCCCAACTCCACCCCCAGGATCATCTCACCCCAATCTGAGTTCCCGCTCTGCGGGGGCGCTTACTCCCTATGAAATCCATACGTAAATCAAATACTGCCGTGTTCAAACGCCGAAGCACTCGTTTTGGCTTCCGGTGGGAGTCAATATCCTCCGCACTCGCGCGGAACTTGTGGCTGATCTGTCTCTTCATTTTCGCGGCGCTCTCGGGCTCTGCTTATGGTGCACAGCCCATTCGCTTGTATTATATCTGCGCGAACGGCGGCATAGGCGGGTTTCAGAATTCGGTGGATGACGATGTGGGTAAGGTGATTCTCCATACAACCCTTATCGGACCCGTGCCTGATGGCCGCTATAGTATTCACGTGAACGGTATAGGTGGAGAACCGTTCGTAGATGTTGCGGGTGGTCAGGTTGTATATGGCCAGGATACCGTTATTTTTGCTGAGAATGGCTTTTATATCGGAGTAGGTGGTACGTTTGGCCCGCTCTCGGTAACGGAGGGAGGGCCTTTTTCTGGTGGTCCTCCAACTGAGGGCTTTGTGGCGGTGGATGGCGAGCATTTTGACTGTTGTTCATACGGATGTTCGAACTTCGTCACTTACTACCAAACACTGGATGCTTACATCACTTTCGACCCTCCTCCTACTCCTACTCCCACACCTACTCCTACGCCCCCGCCGACTCCCACACCTGTTCCTACCCCCACGCCAGGACAGCACACGACCGAAAACGATAACAAAGATGGTGGCAATGAGTGCGGCGGCAGCGCCGGCATGGCGCGTTACAGCGTGCACTCCATGCTGGTGAGCCTCAACATCATGGATACGCCCGTCGGCTACACCCCGCCGCGAGGTCCTGCCATGAACTTCACCGTCACCTACAATCAAAGGGAATCCCAGCAGCCCGCCGTGTTTGGCTATTCTAACCTGGGGCCGAAATGGACTTTTAACTGGCTCTCGTACGTTTCCGACGACCCGAACGGCTATCTCCCCCAGCGAACTGTCTATCTGCAAGGGGGTGGCTCCGAATCGCACGCTTTCGTGCCCGGCCAGGATGCAACCAGTCATCCCCAAAGCCACGCTTTTCTCTACGCAAGCGGCCTAAACTATTTCCGCTACCTGCCCGATGGCTCACAGCAGACATTTGGTGTGCAGGATGGTGCCACGTATCCGCGTCGAGTCTTTCTCACGCGCATGACCGATCCAACGGGAAATGCCGTCGCGATTGACTACGACTCGCTCGTTCGTGTCGCTACTTTAACTGATGCGCTCGGCCAAATAACCACGCTGTCGTATGAACTCGCTAACGATCCCTACAAGATCACCAAAGTCACCGATCCATTCGGCCGTTTTGCCACCTTTCAGTATGTCAATGGGCAACTAGCCACGATCACCGACGTCGCCGGGATGCAGTCGAGCGTCACCTACTTGAGCGGGACGGATTCGGTTGACTCGCTGACAACTCCCTACGGGACGACGACGTTCGTTTCCGGTGAGAGCGGCACCAACCGCTGGATCGAAATGACCGATCCGCTCGGCGGAAAAGAGCGCATCGAGTATCGCGACCAGGCACCTGGGATCAGCGCAACCGAGGCTGCGGCGCCAAATGCCACCGGCATCACCAACGCCAGTCTCGACATGGCGAACAGCTTTTATTGGGACAAAAAGGCAATGCTGGTAGCGCCAGGCGACTACACGAAAGCCAAGATCACCCACTGGCTTTACGATGCCGATGGGTCGCTCTCCGGCATCGCTTCGAGCGAGAAGCAGCCACTCGAGAGTCGGGTGTGGTCCACCTACGCGGGCCAGCCGGATTATTTGCATGCCGGTCCAAGCGCCAACCCAGCGCAGATTGCCCGCCTGCTCGCTGACGGTACCACCCAACTGAGGACATTTGAATACAATGGGTTCGGCAACATGACCAGGAGCGTTGATCCCCTGGGCCGGGCGACCACCTACCTTTACAATGACAATGGGATTGACGTCATGGAAGTCCGTCAAACCACCGGGACCAGTAACGACCTCTCGCGCCGTTTTACCTACAACAGCCAGCACCGTGTCCTTACCGAGACTGATACCGCCGGTCAGACCACGACTTACACCTACAGCGCCGAGGGACAGATTCTCACCCGCAACAACGCGAAGAACGAAATCACTACCTACACCTACGGGGGGGCCGTGCCAACCGGTTATCCGGAGACAATTAAGAGCCCGCCCTTCAACACTGTCTCGGCCATTACGCGGTTTGGGTACGATAGCGCCAAACGAATCCGGACGACCACCGATCCGGACAACTACGTCGTCACGACCGATTATGACAATCTCGATCGCAAAACCAAAGTCACTTATCCCGATACGACGTTCGAGCAATTCCAATACACCGACAACGTGACTGGGGCGATGAAGCTCGATTTGACTGGCAGTCGCGACCGGCGCGGGCTGTGGACCTATCGGCACTATAACGCCAATCAGCAGATGGATTCCATCACTGACCCGGCCAATCGCACCACCCAATATGGCTGGTGCACCTGCGGCGCGCTGACCAGCATCACAGACCCGAACAACCAGACGACCACGTTCTATCGCGACATCCAGAGCCGCGTTTATCAGAAGGTTTTTCAGGACGGGACCACGATCGATTACCTCTATGAAGGCCAGACGGCGCCCAATACCGCCGGAGCGACTAGCCGGTTGAAGTCTTCGACCGACGCCAAGAGCCAGCGGACGAACTATCTCTATTTTGCCGATGATAGCGTTCAGCAGATCAGCTACACGAATGTCGCGGGACAGCCTCTTACGCCGCCTACCCCGAGCGTCACCTACACCTACGACCTGAATTACAATCGCGTTCTCACAATGGTTGATGGCACGGGAACTACGACCTACGCTTATAACCCAATCGCAATACCTCCCGCGCTCGGTGCCGGTCAGCTCGCCAGCATCGACGCCCCGCTCCTGAACGACACCGTGACCCTCGGCTACGACCAACTGGGCCGGGTCACCAATCGTTCGATCAATGGGACGACGAACAGCGAAACCTGGACCTTCGACAGCTTGGGGCGGGTGAGCTCGGACGTGAACAAACTCGGCACATTTACCAATACCTATGCCGGGGTGACGAACCGATTGACGAAAATGCTTTATCCCGGCGGCGCTTCGGCGAATTACTTCTACTTCCCGAATGCGCAGGACAAGCGGCTCCAGCAGATCAGGAATGCGACGAGCAACAACAATAATAACAAGAACCTGATCTCCCAGCAGGATTACACCTACGATTTCGAAGGGCAGGTTAAAACATGGACGAAGAACTACGCCGGGCTGGCGGCGCCGCAGCGCTTCGATCTAGGCTATGACAATGCAGATCAACTGCTGACCGCGCCGTTGAAGAACGCTTCGACGAACGCGCTGATCAAACAGTATACCTACGGCTACGATCTCGCGTCGAATCGAACGTCGGAACTGGTGGCGGCGACCACGACGATCTCGACGTCGAATAACGTCAATGAGATCACAAGCCAAAGTGGCGGAGTCAACCGCACACTCACCTACGACCTGAATGGCAGTATCACGAGCGACGGCGGCACCAGGACGTTCGAGTGGGACGGAGCCAATCGGCTCGTGGCGATCAACTACACCGGGTTCACCACGCGGAGCGAGTTTACATACGACGGCTTGAACCGCGTCGCGAAGATCGTGGAAAAGACCGGCGGTACCATCAATTCCACTCGCAAATGCGTCTGGTCTGGCCAGGAGAAGTGTGAATTCCGCGACGCGGCGGATGCCGTGACATTGCGCCTTTATTCGCAAGGGCAATACGCTGGGACCACCCCTTATTTTTACACTCGCGATCACCTCGGATCGATTCGTGAAATGTTCACCGGCAGCGGCACCGTTGTTGCTCGTTATGACTACGATCCCTACGGCAGATCGACCACCGTGCTAGGAACCACCCCAACGGACTTCAACTTCACAGGGCTCTACCGCCACTCGAAGAGCAACCTCGATCTGGCCGTTTACCGCGCTTACGATCCGGACCTCGGCCGGTGGCTGAATCGTGACCCGATTGGAGAGGCTGGTGGGATCAATTTATATGGCTATGTTGCAAATGATCCGGTCAATGGTCTCGATCTGCTCGGTCTTGAGACGGAGATTCTCATCCATAGGAACGCGCCATCTCGCGGACAGCAGGCGCGCGATGCAAGTGGAACAATGAGCGTGTTCCATAATGGCAGATTTCAGTTCTCCACTCCTGTGAATCAATATGGTTACGAAGCCGGTACTCATGGAATTTACCCGGGTGATTATTCAGTGAGACCTCGAACTAATGCAGACCCAAAATCACGTTTTCCGAATGGAACCCCTGGCGTTATCGCGCCCGGTCAAGTTACGCCAGGAGATGCCGGTCATGGGTATCATGATGTTTACATCCATCGCGAAGCCAATCTCCCTGGAGGCGATTCGCGGGGATGTCCAACTGTTGCGGTTTCGGCAGCGGATAGGATTAGAGCGCTGATGGAAGCTGATCAGAAAAAAGGGGAATCCACTTCGTTGCGTGTTTTCAACTTTGGCGCAGTTCCCTACGCCGTTCCGGCGAGATGAAGCGTTCACGATATGGTGGAGTGAGCAGTGCGATCGCGAGCATTGGCCTCCTTGTGTTAATTGGATGCACGACTAAAGCAGCTCAGAACAGCCGGAACGTCAACATTATTGGGCTGTGGGAAGAAAAGGGACCTACGGTGCATGCTATCACGCTCCGTAAAGCGGATGGAACATACCGCCAGAAAGTTATTCAACTATACGACTATGCGCGTTCACCACTTGCGTACCAGGCAGATGGCCGTTGGAGAATCAATGGAGAACAATATATCTCAACCCTTGACCACGTCTCTGCACCGCTTTGGAAAAAGTATATCGGGAAGCAATGGAACATGAAAATCCTGGCGAGCGACACGAAGCTATTCAAGTATCTCTCGACAGACGGAGCTGTCGTCGAGGAACGAAGAATTGGCGACGCTTCCGATGCGGCGTTCGATAGAATCCGACTCGGGAAGGAGATTAAGAATCGCCTCAGCAATTAAGGTCTGCTTGGGACTCTTCTTCGAGGCGGATTCTTGGGTCTAAACCCGGTAATCCAAAACGAGAATTTCAAAGACGTGTTTGGCGGACCGCTCGTTCCCGAATCGTGTCCGTAGCTTTTTGAAATGAAAAAATATCTTCTTGCAGGCGCGCTAATCTTTTTTGCCGCCTTAATTACATTTGCAGGCTCCACCTTGTACTGTGGACACTGCAGGAGTGTAACCGACCGAATCCTCTTCACGCTTTTTCTACGAGATGATGCCCCGGAATTTGCGCGGGGTTATAGCGACCGCGCCTTTGATTCTGTTACAAAAGGAATGTCCAAAGCCGATGTTCGTCACCTGTTGGGGGATCCGCTCCAAAGCCAAAGTAGCGATGCGAAGTCGCACGATGAAATCCGGCGTTACACGCGAGCTCCGCAGGATCGGAACTTTTGGTTTCGCATTGTATTGTTCAAAAACGATCAGGTGGTGGACGCGAAGGGTGATTACTTTGTCGACTGAGTGGACAGCCAGTTATCCGAAAACCACCAACTCGCAGCAGATCAAGAACCTGACCAGCGCAAACAAAAACAACCTGATTTCCCAGCAGGATTACACCTACGATTTTGAGGGGCAGGTGAAAACCGGGACGAAGAACTAAGGGCAGCAGAAGGGGTCAATCTGGGCTTGCCCTGGTTTTTCGGACAGTGAGTGAGGGACCACTTCCTGTGGTTAGTTGTTTAGTTGGGATTCAAACTTGATCGGGCTGCGATAAGCAAGACTGGAGTGGAGTCTGG
>JBBWZL010000026.1:0-9691 GCA_039649045.1 Verrucomicrobiota bacterium
TGGGGAGCGCACGCGCCCTCGCGTGCCCTTTGCGGCGCCCCCGCCGCAAAGCGGGGATGAAGTTCGCGAAGGCGAAGGCGCCTTCGCCAGCACGCGAGGCGCGTGCGCTCCCCAGTCAGAATTCCACGCGTTCGCGAGCGTCGGAGAGGCGATTGCCGCCACTCCAGCCAAACTCGAAAAAGTCCGCCTCCTCTCGGAATATTTGCGAACGCTGGGTCCGGCGCGGCTTTCGATCGCGGCGATTTATTTCACGGGCAAACCGTTTCCTCAAAGCGATCTGCGCACGATCCAGGCGGGCTGGGCCGTGATCCACCGCGCCCTTCTCGCCGCGACGAAATTGGGAGAAGCGGAATTTCGACGCATCGCAAGCTCCCATGGAGATGCGGGGAAGACCGCTTTGGAATCGTTGAAGAATCGGACCATTCCCGAGCCGTTTAGCTTGAAGGAATCGAGAAAGTTCTTCGAGACGTTGCACAAATCGCGCGGTCCGCTGGCTAAGACGGAAGTTCTGCAAAAGCGTCTGGCGAAGGTCTCGGCGCGCGAAGGCCAATATCTCGTGAAGATTCTGACGGGCGATCTGCGGATCGGGTTGCGCGAAGGGTTGGTGGAAGAAGCGATCGCCGCCGCGTTTACTGCGCCGCTGGATGACGTGAAAGAAGCAAACATGCTTCTCGGGAATATCGGCGAAACCGCGGTCCTCGCCCAAGAAGGCGAGTTGGAGCGCGCGGAGCTTTCGCTGTTCCGTCCGATTAAAAGCATGCTGGCCAGTCCGGAGCCGACCGCCGAAGCGATCTGGGCGCGTTTCAATGTAGCGGCGGCTGTCTCCAGCCGCGAAGCAGAGGAGGTTGCGGGTGAGACACCCGCCACTACACCGACCGTCGTTTACGTCGAAGACAAATTCGACGGCATCCGCGCCCAACTGCATCGCGGCACGGATCGCGTCGAAATTTTTTCGCGCGATCTCCGCCGCATGACCGATCAATTCTCCGAGTTGGCGGAGCAGGCGCGCTCTTTCGATGACGAAGTAATCCTCGATGGCGAAATCATGGCATTCGAGCAGGGCAAAAAATTGACGTTCTTCGATCTCCAAAAGCGGCTCGGACGAAAAAGCGAGGGTGCGGATCTGTTCGCGACCGCGTCGGCCGACGTGCCGGTGGTGTTCGTCGCCTTCGACATTCTTTGGAAGAACGGGAAGTCGTTATTGCGGCAGCCGCTGCGAGAACGCCGCGAATCGTTGCGGAGTTTGAAGTTGCCGAACCAGTTTCAAATCGCCGAGGTTTACGCAGCCCATTCGGCGGTGGAAATCGAGACGGCTTTTCAAGGGGCGCGCCGGCGGTTGAACGAAGGGCTAATGGTGAAAGATCCGGAGAGCATCTATTCGCCCGGCCGGCGCGGCATGTTCTGGTTCAAGCTAAAGAAAGAACTGGCGACCCTGGATGTGGTAGTGGTCGCGGCGGAGCTGGGGCATGGAAAACGCAATCACGTCCTGAGCGACTACACGTTCGCGGTGCGCGATGAAACAAGCGGCCAGCTCCTGACGATCGGAAAAGCGTATAGCGGTCTGACCGACGTCGAGATCGCCGAACTGACCGAGCATTTCAAGAAGCGCACGGTTTTGAATCGCGGCCGTTATCGCGAGGTGAAACCGGACATCGTTCTGGAGATCGCGTTCGATTCCATCCAACCGAGCAGCCGGCACGAGAGCGGGTTGGCTCTGCGCTTTCCACGCATCAAAGCGATTCGGCGCGACAAAACCGTGGATGCGATCGACACGCTGGCCTACGCCCGTTCGCTCGCGCAACAGCTCGCTGCGAACGACCTCGCCGCTGGGTGACGCTTTAATTCGGTACAGTGGACGCAGTCGGAGTGGGTGTTTCGCTTTCGACCGGGCCAGGACGTTTCGGTTTTTTGTTCTTCACTTTGTCGTCACTGGCCGGAGCCACCGATGTTTCCGGAGCCTGTGGGGTCGCAGCCGGCGGCTGAGTCGCCGCGGGCGGCACAGTGGGTTTTCTCACAGGAGGGGATGCTAGCGGCGGAGTTGTTACCGATGGGGTTGTTATTGGCGTTGCGGCGACCGCCGGGGTGCTAACAGGGGGAGGCGGGATGCGCCGTGGCGTTTGTACCGGAGCCGGGCTGGCGGAAGTCGCCGGCGCTGAAGCGGGATTGGTGGTGGCGGTAGCTGCGGGTGCGTTAGGCCCCCGTCGGTTTTTCCGCGCCTCCTCAAACCTGCGTTGCTTCTCGGTTTTCTCTGCGTCCGACGTTGTCGGTGGCGAAGATTCGGTTGGAGGCGCGGACGCCGAAGCGGACGGAACTGCCGACGGCGCCATGGACGGTGACGGTCTCATAGGCGGAGAGGGGCGCATCCGGACGGAAGGCGATGCAGCCGGCGCCGGCGTGATGCTCGGCGCGACGGTCGCGCTGAGGGCGGGCGACGCCGAAGCTGAAGGCGACGGACGCGTTCTGACGGAGGCCGATGGCGAAGTTGCGGGAGACGCCGTGGCCGTAACTTGAACGGTTGGAGTGGGACTTGCGGCTGCCGGCGTGGGGCTTGTGGCCGCTACGGTCGGACTCGCCGTTGTAGGCGCTGTATTTGCCGCGGTGGTCGGGCTGGCGCTCGCCGCAGGCGTCGTGGCCGTCGTCGTTTCCTGCGGTTTCACGAATGTTTTCGGAGGCGCGTTCGGCGGCGGGGTAGCTTCCGCTTTCATCTTGGTCCGGGTGCGCTCGGCGGCAGAACGATCGGAGATTGCGGTCCAACCATTATCGATCACGACTTCGGAGACGCGTTCCTTCACGGTGCGCGGCCGATGAAATCCGGGCACATTGTTGAAGAGCGGGATGCTGATGACGATCTCATCGCCTCGCACAGTCGCGGCCGTGCTGTCGCTGTCGGCATGCCGGCGCAACCGATATCGCTCCATAGGCTGCCGGCTCCGGGAGCGCATCTCCTCGTAGTTCGGTCCCTGATTAATGATTGTCGTGTTCGAATAAGTGATGTTGGTCACGTTCGTCGTTTCATTCACGATGGTGACGTTCCGCTCAGCCGGAACCACGGAGCGGCGCAGATGTTGGGACCCGAATTCATTGCCGGGAACGAACGAGTATTGATCGGGGCCGATGTCGTAATAACTATCCGCCCAATTGTGGATGCCGCTGCGGCGATCGAAGCGCGCTTCCGGCGGCAAGGGCGCCCAGCCGACATAGTCTTTGCTCGTGCGCCAGGAAACCCAGGCCGGCGCCCATTCGTCGCCCGGCACCCAAACCCAGCCGACGCGGCGGAGTCGCAGCCAGCGTCCGTAGTGATAAGTCGCCCAGCCAAAGGGCTCGTCCGAAACCCAGGTCCAACCGGCATCGGTATAAGCCCAATGGCCATCCGTGTACGGTCTCCAGCCCGATTCTTCGGCCTCGCGCGGCTGCCAGACGTAACCGTAGTCCGCCGTTTCTCGCCAGGCACCGTAAGGCTCGAGCTTCTGGTAAAACGTGCCGTAGGTTGCAGTCGTTTCGTTCCGGGTTTCGGATCGCGTTTCCGTTTGCTCGCGCGTGACTCGTTGCGCCGGAGCCACGGATGGTGTAACCGCTGCGGTCGCCGCTTCTTTATCCGCCAGCGCTTTCTCCCTCGCTTCCAAATCAGCCTGTTGTTGCGCGAGGCGCTGCTTCTCGTCGGCTTGGCGTTCCGTCGCGAGACGTTCCTGCACCTGGCGTTCGACTTCCGCTTTTTTCTCCTCCTCGGATTGCTGCTTCTGGCAGGAAACAAAAAATGCGAGCGCAGCGACAAGCGGGAAAATACAAAATTTCTTCATGGTGAGATTAGACACGGGTGGTTGTGGGTTATTCGAAGTAAAACCGATCATGGCCGCATCCCACGGCGCGATCCGCCGAATTAAGGCGCCGGGGACGGGGCCGCCGGCGTCGCGGTCGGAACGGGAATAATGGTGACGCTTTCGATTTTGCCGCGCCGGGCTTTCTGGATATTCGCGTAAACCGCTACCAGGGCAATTGCGCTGACGATGCTGATCATCAACCGCACACCGGCGCGCGGCGCGCGAGAGAGCTCGTCCGGATTTCGTTGTTCGTCTGCGTTCTCCACTTCGGGCACCGTCTGCCGCGGGCGAGACTAGCGCAAGCCGCTCACTCGATTGCCAGTGCGGCGATCGCGTCCATCACTCGCTGACTCAATCGCAGGTAAAGATCCTTGCCGGGCGGCTGAAGATCTTTCTCCGAGAAATAGATTGGTTCGCCGACCACGACCGTGACCGGACGAAAGCGCGGCCACTTTTGCCCTATGGGCCACGCCTCATACGCGCCGAAAATTCGCATCGGCACGACTGGCGCCAGCGTCTTCGCGATCACCAGCCCAACCCCCGGCAGGGCCGGTTGCAAATTGCCGTCGGGGGTGCGCCCGCCTTCCGGGAAAACCAGCGTCCCCTGGCCCGCTCTGAGAATGCGAATCAATGCCTTCAGCGCGGTGCGATCTTTTCCGCTGTCCGAATCTACCGGAATCACGTTCAGCTTGGGTAGGAGCCAACCGAAGAAAGGCCCGTCCAGCAGGCTTTTTCGCGCCAAAAAATAAATCCCGCGATCCGAAGCGCTGCCCGCAAAAGGCGGGTCGAGAAAGCTCTGGTGGTTCGCCGCGAGAATTACCGGTCCGTGATTGATCATGCGTTCGCGATGAACGAAGCGCAGCCGGAAACAAATCAGGCCGACCAATCGAATCAGGTGATAACAAAACCAATAGTAAGGATTCATCGCCCGATCATCCGCTCACTCAATGATCAGGCCCTTTGTCTTCAATCGGCCAATGATTTCACCGACCACCCCATCGATCGAGATGTTGGAGCTATCAATCACGTGCGCGTCGGCCGCGATGACGAGTGGGGAGGCCTGACGGGAGGAATCGGCGTGGTCGCGCGCGGCGATCTGATCGCGCTGGCCTTCCGCGCTCCGGCGGCGGAGGCGGACTTCGGGCGACGCGTCGATGTAGAACTTGTAGGGTGTCTGGGGAAAAACGACAGAACCGATATCGCGCCCTTCCATGACTACGTCGTGGTGTCTCGCGTACTCGCGCATCTTTTCGACGAGGATTTCGCGCACCCGCGGAACACTGCTTACGGGAGAAACGGCCCGGTTCACGTCATGGTCGCGAAGATGGGCGGATGGATCAACCCCATCGATTGAAATCCGCGATCCCTCGCGATCGAGCGTGCAATCGATGCGGGACGTTTCCACGAGACGCGCAATCGCAGCTCCATCGTCCGCCGGAATGGCATGCTGCAAGACGTGCCAGGTCACCGCACGATACATCGCGCCCGAGTTCACATAAACGAAGGCGAGCCGTCGCGCGAGCTCGCGCGCCACGCTGCTTTTGCCTGAGGCCGCAGGGCCATCGATCGCGACGACACGGTGAAGAGACGTCGCGCTCACAATAAAAATTTATTCTTCGTCCGCTTTTCCCGGCGTGAGCGAGCTAATGACGGGTGTCGTCAGGCGCACCCGTTTTGGACTGACGAACTCATCCAGAGCTTTCTCGAAGCCCGGATAAGATTCGCGAACGCACTCGACGTCCTGCACGATCGTCTCGCCTTCGGCAAACATCCCCGCAATTGCGAACGCCATCGCGATGCGATGATCCCCGAAACTGGCGACGCGCGCGCCCCGGAGCGAGGCGCGGCCATGAATCTCGAGTCCATCTTTCAGCTCGATGACCTGGGCGCCCATCGCGCGGAGATTGTGTGCGATCGCCGCGATGCGGTCGGTCTCCTTCACGCGCAACTCCTGCGCCTGCCGAATAATGGTCGTGCCGCTCGCGAGCGCTCCGGCCACGGCGAGGATCGGTAGCTCATCGATGAGCTGCGGGATCTCCTTGCCTTGAATGACGGTACCCTTAAGTGGCGCGCCGGTCACTTCGACCGTTCCGCGCGGCTCCATTTGATCCACTTCTTCGATGGCTTCGCGGACTTGCGCTCCCATGCGGACGAGAACGCCGAGCAACGCCGTGCGGGTATCGTTTAACCCCGTGTGGCGGACAAGCAAATGACCACCCGGCTGGGCCGCGGCCGCCACCAGCCAGAAAGCCGCGGACGAAATATCGCCCGGAATATCGAAGTCGCGCGATTCGGGAACTTGATCGCCGAAAATGCTGATGCTCTCGTCGTCCTCGTCGCGCACGGTGCGGACGAGATAATAGTTCAACATCAGCTCGGTGTGGTTACGGCTGAGAGAGGGCTCGTGCACCGTGGTTTTTCCTTTTGCAAAAAGACCGGCCAGGAGCAGAGCGCTCTTGAGTTGCGCGCTGGCGATCGTCAAATCATGCCGGACCCCGCGCAGCTTCACGCCGTGGATTTTGATCGGTGCCGTTTCGTTAGGCCCCTCCGCCGTGATGGTCGCGCCCATTTTGCGCAGGGGAACAATGACCCGGTCCATCGGCCGCCCGGAAAGCGTCGCGCCGCCCACGAGCCGGCTGTCGAAACTCTGGCCGGCCAGGAGCCCGGCGAGCAGGCGCATCGTCGTCGCGGAATTGCCGCAATCTATTTCGCCCGCGGGCGCGGTCAGCAAACGCTTCTTTCCGTGAACGACGAGCATCTCGGGCTCGGGATGTTCGATCTTAATGCCGAGCGCGCGCATCGCCTGCACCGTGCGAAGGCAATCGTCGCTCGGCAGGAAACCGCGCAACACGCAAACCCCGTTTGAGAGCCCGCCGATGATGACGGCGCGGTGGGAAATACTTTTATCGCCGGGCACGGTGATCTCCGATTCGATGCGGGGTGCCCGTTTAACGCGAAATTCCATACGCTTTATTTATCGGTTCGGCTCGCGCGCTGGCGATGACGCAGGTAGCGGCGCGCGACGGTCAGCATCGGGAGAATAGCGGCGCTTGTCCAGCGCCACGCGCACGTAATCACGCACTGCGGGGCGCAATGTGCCGCCCATCACTCAGACCCGAAGCTGCCTCAGGGAACGAGAAAGATTTTTTGCGTGTACGGATCCTTCACTTCCGTGCCCGGAGGAAAGCCGCGGACATCCACGTAACCTGAATTAGGCGCGTAGGGGCTCGTGACAAAACCAGGTTTGTTCGGAACGGGAATTCCGTACGGGATATCGCCTTTGGTTGGCTTCACGACCGCGGCAGTGGCCGCGGGCTGCGGAGTGGGCTCCTGTGGCACGGTCTCCGGTGGCGGGGGACCGGCATTTTGATCGTACGGTTGCGGCGGCGGCGGGTATTGCGCGTCGGTTGGCGGATACTTGGCTGGCGGGCGATTTCGCGTCGATCGCACTGGCGGTTCGTCTTCGCAGGACGAAAGAAAACACAGGGCACCGAAAAGCGCGAGCGAGAGCGAAAGTTTCATAAGAGATTTCGACGAGATGCTATCCGTTGTAATTCAATGTAGGCCAACTGACAATCGGTAATTAGCCGCCGGCGCCCGCCCGATTTATCGGCGACACAGTGACTCTGGCCGATCCGGAAGTTTTTCGACAAGGAGAAAAAATACAGTTTCACGGCCCATTCATTCCGAATCACAGAAAGAAGGATGGGCAAGAAAACTAACGACCGAATCCTGGTAGCGGATGATGACGCGACCAGCCGGAAGCTGCTCGTGAAAATACTCGCGAGCGCGGGTTTCTCCTGCACCCAGGCGCCGGACGGATTCGAAGCGTTGAAAGCGCTGCGCGCCGATCCGCCCTCGCTGCTGCTGCTCGATTTCGACATGCCGGGAATGGACGGCGCGGAAGTCCTGAGAGAGCTGCGCAAGGATGCGAATGCCGCGATCGCGCAAATTCCGACGATCATGCTGACCGGCCATGGCGGCGAAGAAAGCGAGGTTTTGTGTCTGGAAGCAGGCGCGGACGATTTCGTGACGAAACCGATCAATCAGGCGGTGTTGCAGGCGCGGATCGAAACCCAATTACGGCTTCGTTCCATGCGGAGCCAATTGCAGAAACAAAACGACGAACTCGAAGCCTGGCGCCGAAACCTGGAACGCGATCTGGAAGCGGCCCGGCTGACGCAGCAATCTCTCATTCCGCAAAAACCGCCAGTGCTGCCGGGATGGGACATCGCCGCTATTTACCGGCCCGTCATCCAGGTGGGCGGAGATATTTACGGCTGGCTGCGCATGCCCGACGGCCGCACTTTATTCTGGATCGCGGACGCGACCGGACACGGCGCATCCGCCGCGCTCCTCACGACTCTGGCCAAGCTTTTATTTCATCACGGAACTGTCGAGCACAACGAGCCCGCCGAAATTATGGAGGCCGTTAACAACGACTTTCGCAGCATCTTCGGGGCGCGCTCCTTCATGACGGCAATGTGCGTGGCGCTCGATGCGACCACAGGCCGGATCAGCGTGGTGGGCGCGGGACATCCGCCCTTGCTGGTCGCACGGAGCGGTGGCCGCACGGAAGCGATTCCTTCATCCGCTCCGCCGCTGGGTCTCCTGGAGCGCTCGGAATTTGTGGAAACAAACATGGCGCTGGAGCCCGGCGATGCGTTTTTTCTCTACACCGATGGCCTCTACGGCGCGGGGCATGATGAGAACCCGCGGCTTTCTTCCACACGCCTCTCGGAAATGTTGCAGCCCATGGCGGCGAGCGCCCAGGCGCTGCTCACCCGGGTCGTCGAGGCGGCCGCGAACAATGATGGCGGCAAGCCCTCGCCGGACGACGTGGCCGCGGTGGCCGTCCGGCGGTCAAATTGAGACCCGAGAAAAGTTTTCGATTCGGTAAAATTAGTATTGCCCTCCTACAAGCGAAGGATTAATCAGCCTCTATGCCGAAACCCACAGCCAAAAAAGCCACTTCAAAACGTAAACCGAACGCCGCCTTCATGAGACCGGTGCAGCCCGACGAGAAACTTTCCGCGATCGTTGGCTCCAAACCGATCCCACGTTCCGAGCTCACCAAAAAACTCTGGGACTACATCAAGAAGAACGGTCTGCAGGACAAAAAGAAACGCACGCAAATCAATGCGGACGATGCGCTGCGACCGGTCTTTAATGGCAAGAGCCAGGTCAGTATGTTCGAGATGACCAAGCTCGTCTCAGGACACATTCGTTAAGGAACCCAATTTTGCTTCTGGCCCGGCGTGCTTGCGCCGGGCTGGTTTTGTACCGAGCGCGTTCGGCGGTGTCATGTCTATCGCGTCTGGCGGCGCGGTCTTGCACAGGCGACCGCTTTGTCGGACAGTATGCCTGTGAAAATAACGCGAGCGTTCGTGGCCCTGGCGATTGTCGGCGCATTTGTCGCGGTCAATTGCGCACGAGCGGAGAACAGTTGGGAAACTGATTTCAAAAAAGCCCAACAGCAGGCCAAGGCCGGCCATAAACTTCTCTTTATCAATTTCACCGGTTCCGATTGGTGTGGCTTTTGTATCAAGCTGGATAAAGACATTTTGTCGAAGCCGCAATTTAAGGACTTCGCCACTAAAAACCTGGTCTTGATGGAGATCGACTTTCCCCGGCGCAAAGAACAAAGCTCGGCCGTGAAAGAGCAGAACGAGAAACTGGCGCAGCAATACGAGGTCCAAGGTTTTCCAACGCTCGTCGTGCTCAATGGTGACGGACGAGAAGTCTGGCGCTACGATGGCTATTTTCCGGGAGGCGCCGACGCCTTTATTGCCCAACTGGAAAGGCTGCGCAAAGGCTGAGCGCGGCTGGATCGATTGGCGATTTTAGTTTTTCTTGCCGACTTCGAACGCGCG
>JBBWZL010000027.1:0-48220 GCA_039649045.1 Verrucomicrobiota bacterium
GCTCGCGCTACCCAATCGATTCGAGAAATCGTGTTCATGTTATTCAGCGCGCAGGGCTACGATCGGATTCACCCGGCAGGCGCGACGAGCGGGAAGCCACGCGGCCAGAATGGTGACGATCGAAAGAATGAGACCGACGATCAGATAGGTTTGCGCATCCAGCGGCGAGACGCCGAAGAGGAAGCTGCGGATGACACTGGAGGACGCCGCAACCGCAAGTACCCCCATCACGATTCCGATGCCGAAGAGCCGCAGACCGTGACCCATGACCAGCCCGCGGATGTGCGCGGGACGCGCCCCGAGCGCGAGGCGCACGGCGATTTCGCGGAGCCGCCGAAACGCGCTGTACGCCAGCACTCCATAGAGTCCGACCGCCGCGAGCAGCAACGCCAGCCCGGCAAAGATTGTCAGCAGGAATGTGAG
This sequence comes from Verrucomicrobiota bacterium, assembly GCA_039649045.1. Lineage (GTDB taxonomy): Bacteria > Verrucomicrobiota > Verrucomicrobiia > Chthoniobacterales > UBA10450 > AV80. Next base: position 424 of record JBBWZL010000027.1, read on the forward strand.
CAACCGATGCGTCGCCCACGTTTCGGCGACGCGTTCTTCCATCATCCGGAATTCGTGCAGCGGTTGAGCCGGATCGAGCCGGCTGACTATTTCACGGATCGGCTTCTCGAGGCGCATCAAGTTACCCATGCCGCGGAGGTGCAGAACGAAACTGCTGCGCCCGACCTGGGTCTGCGGGAAGAAGAACACGGGCGTCGGAACGGCGTCGTCGTAGCCGCGCATTTTGATATGCGGGACGATGCCGATGATCTCGTGGAGCTTTGGACCGTCCGAGGAATCGGATTCGGTGTCGACCATGATCCGTTTGCCGATCGGATCCTGTCCCTTGAAGGTCAGGTCGGCCAGCGTTTGATCGATGATCACCACTTTCGGCGAAGTGGCGGTGTCGTGTTCGTTGAAGGTCCGGCCCCGGATGAGGTTGATGCCCAAGGCGGCGAAATAATCGCCCTGCACCACTTCGTTGTCGGCGGCGGGTTGCTGGCTTGGATCGGTGGGCGGCGCGCCTTCCGGCAGGTAATTGAGCTGCCACCCGCTCAGCATGGGAGGGTTCGAAGAGAGCGCGGCACTTTGCACGCCCGGCAGTTTGCGGACTTCCTCGAGCAGGGGCGTGCTGAAACCCAGAATTTTGTTCAGCTCATCGTATTTTGTGAAGGGGAGCTCGACCCGGACGGTGAGCAACTGCTGAGGATTAAAGCCGAGCTGGGCCGATTGCATTTTGGCGAAGCTCTTTAGAACGAGGCCCGCCGCGCTCAGGAGCAAAAGCGTTAGGGCGACTTCGATGATCACGAGCCAGTCACGGCTCCGGCGGGCGGTTTTCGTTTCCGAACTTCCGAAGGAACCGGCCTGAAGCGCGGCGTTGATGTCCGTCCGCGCAGCCTGCCACGCGGGCCAGAGCCCAAACAAAAGCGTGGTGAGCGTGGCCAGGAGAAAAGTGAAGGCCAGCACCCGCCAGTCGAACACCATGCCTTCGAAACGCGGCGCGCCGGCGGGAGCGAAAGCGACGAGGGCATCGCGTCCCCAGATGGCGAAGACCAACCCGAGGGCGCCGCCGATTATCGAAATGACAAAGCTCTCAAGCAACAGCTGGCGAACGATTTGACCGCGCCCGGCACCCATCGCCGCGCGAATCGCGAACTCCCGGGCGCGTGCGGCCCCACGCACGGCCAGGAGATTCGCGAGGTTCGCGCAGGCGATGAGCAAAACGAGCGCAACCGCGCCGAGCAGCAACGCCAGGCTGGTGCGATAATTGCCGAGAAGACTGTCGAGAAGGGGCCGGACGTTGGCGCCGACCCCGGCATTGGTCGCCGGATAAAGTTTTTCGAGACGCGCGGAGATTGCCTTTATCTCGCCGCGCGCTTGCTCAACCGTGACGCCCTCCTTCAGCCGGCCCCAGCCGAAGAACATCGGGTGATTCGCCCGGTTCTGCCATCCGGGGAGGGTGGCCCGGCGCATGACAGCGAACCAGGCATCGACCCCGTGCGGCGAATCCATCTCCCGCGGCATCACCCCGATGACGGTGATCGGGGTGCCGTGAAATTGCATGGGGCGCCCGACCACTTGCGGGTCGCGATGAAAAGCGCGGTCCCAGAGCCGATCGCTGATGACGGCCAACGAAGGGGCGCCCGGTCTGTCTTCGTCTTCGGTAAAGGTCCGGCCGATCTGCGGCAGAAGACCGATCACGTTGAAGAAATTCGCGGTCACGTACGCGACGGAAATGCGTTCCGGTTCGCGGCCGGGAATGGCGCTCAGGTTGCGCGACTCCAGCCGGCTCATGGCGAGGTGCTCGAACGATTTGGTGTCCTTTCGCCAATCGACGTAATCGGGCAACGCAATCGAAGTGTCGGTCCCGTTGATGACTTCGTTCAGATAGACGAGCCGCTCCGGGTGCGGATAAGGCAGCGGCCGGAGAAGAACGTGGTTGACCACGCTGAAGATCGCCGAGTTCGCGCCGATCCCGAGTGCGAGCGTGAGCACGGCGATGATGGTGAAGCCGGGCGATTTGCGGAGTTGGCGAAGAGCGTAGCGGAGGTTGTTCATGGCAATTTTCGATTCTCGATTCTCGATTTTCGATTGATCACGCGGTCCAAATTTCTCCAAAGACCCGTTTGAAATTGTTCCCGAGGATTTTTTCGACGCCGCCGCTCTTGTGGCCGCGCTTCAAGAGCGCGTCGGCGATGCGTTCCATTTTCCGCGGGGTGTTCAGGTCGGGGATATAAGTCGGGCGATCTTCACCGGGCGCGGCGATCCCATCTGCCTGGCGTTTTTCGGCGGACTTTTTCATCATCTCGAGGTCCTCCGCGTCGACCTGGAAAAAGGGGACGTCGCTTCCGACGCCAACGTGGTCTTCGCCGCAAATCTTGAGGGCGTGCTCGAGGTGTTTCATGAAATCGTCGAGCATCGGCTGCTTCGGCGAGGCGGTGATGTAGGGCAGCATGTAGATCCCGATGACGCCGCCTTTGTCGGCGAGCGCCTTCAACTCGCCATCCTCCTTGTTGCGCGGATGCATATACACGGCGCGGCAACCGGCGTGGGTGATGAGCGGCGGCTTGGTCGAGGCTGCGATGCCTTCGGCGGTGGTCTTCGTATTGGAATGGCTGAGATCAAGCGCGACCCCGATCTCGTTCATTTTCGCAATCGCCTTGCGCCCGAGATCGGTGAGTCCGTCGATGTCGCCGTCCAGACAGCCAACGCCGAAGGGCGTGCGGCGATTGTAAGTGAGCTGCATGACGCGGACACCGAGCCCGCGAAACATCTCGATGCGATCGATCTTGTCTTCGAGCATGTTGGCTGACTCGAAGGAGTAGATGACGCCGAGCTTTTGCTCTTTGCGGGTGCGCTCGAAATCGGCATGCGTGCGCACGTTGAGGAAAAGATCGGCGCGTTTCTCCATCAACTGCTGGGCGTAGGAAATATCCTCCACCGCCATTTCGAAGTTCCCGGTCGCTCCAGCGAGGGTCGCTTTCAGCGCGGTGACACCGGACTCGCGAATCAGTTTCGTTATTTCGTCCTGGTTCGGCCGGCCAAGCAGGCCGCCAATCCCGGCCAGGGCGTTGCCATCGAGAATAAAGGAGTCGCGATAGATTTTTGCTGCGTCGGCGGAGACTTTCGGCTCCTCCGCGGTCCAGCCGAGGAGCGGGGAGAAGGTCGCGAGCGCCGCGACACCGCCCAGAGATTTTGTGAATTCGCGGCGCGTGATCATGGCGGTCAGTCGGCGCGGAGCGCACGATCCTCTCGCTGGGGAGCGCACGCGCCCTCGCGTGCTGGCGATGGCGCCGCCGCCATCGCGAACTTTTCTTCGAACGCGGAATTGATTGGAAACGAAAGATCGTTTCGGCGAGGCGCCGAAACCAGCACGCGAAGGCGCGTGCGCTCCCCAGAACTGCGGTATTCGCGACATGTCATCATGACGGTCATTCGGCTCGGAGTGCAACCATCGGATCGACTTTGGCAGCGCGGCGCGCCGGGATGAGGCAGGCAACCAACGACACCGCCGTCATGACGAGCGCCGTGCCGAGAAGAGCGCCGACGGGCAACGCCGGCACATCGAAGAGAACGCTCTGCATCGCCCGTCCGGCCCACCAGGCGCCGATCAAACCGAGGATCGTTCCGGCGGCAAGAAGACGCAGGCCTAACGAGAGAAATTGCGCGCCGATCTGCCACCTTTGCGCGCCTACGGCCATGCGAATTCCAATCTCGCGCCGGCGTTGCGCGACTGCGTAACTCAAAACGCCGTAAGTTCCAATCGCCGCCAGGAGCAGCGCGACGCCCGCGAAAATTCCAGCGAGCAGTGCGGGCGAACGCCGCGCCAGAAGGCTCTCGGCGATGCGCGTCTCCATCGAGCGGATGTTATCGATTGCGATCTCGGGCTGGGTGGCGCGGACCACCTTTCGCAGTGTCTCGGCGAACGCTTCCGGACTCTGGCTCGTGCGCACGACCAGGAAAAAACCGGCGGCGTAGCTGTGATGGGCGGCGGGCAGGTAAACCGTTCCCTGCCCCGGAGCTTCCGTGAGCTCCGTCTGTTTTACTGTGCCAACCACGCCAACGACCGTGAAGAGTTTCGCCTCGTCCGATTCATCGCCACGCGCCAGTCGTTGGCCGAGCGCGCCGCCCTGGGGCCAGTAACGTCGCGCAAAATCCTCGTCAACAACGCAGACCCGTTCCGGCCGGGACGAATCCGCGGAGGTGAGAAACCGCCCCTCACGCAGCGGAATCCCCAGCGCCGCGAAGTAATCACCGCTGACGCCCTCGGAATAATGACCCTGCAGGGATTGACCCGCCGGCGGCACATACCCCTTTGGTGTAATGGCCGTTTTGCCGCTATCTCCGCTCAGGGGAATGTCCGTAATTGTTCCGGCGGCCGCGATTCCGGGTTGCTGCCGGACTGCTTCCAGCAAGCGATCGATGATGCCGACTCGATCCCGGCCGAGCTCCCACGTCAGCCTGCATTCGCCGGCGAGAACATGATCGGCGCGGAAGCCGGGAGGCACGGCCATCACCTTTTTCAGGCTCAGCCCGAGCAACGCGGCACCTGCCAGCAACACAAACGCGAGAGCGATCTGGGCAACGATGAAGCCCTGGCGAAGACGCTGAGCGGCCCGACTCACCGTGCCCGAGCGCGATTCGGATTGCAGGGCATTCGCGAGGTGGCTGCCAAGATTGAACCAGGCGATGGGTACCGCGATCAAGAGTCCCAGCAGGACTGAGCTGATCAGGCCGATCGTGGCGAGCCAGCCATCAAACGCGATATGGGTGCCGAGGGGTAAGCGATTCGCACCAAGAACGTGGAGCAACTGCGTTCCCCACGCGCCCACCAGCACGCCGAGCAACCCGCCCACTGACGTGAGCAGGACGGTTTCAGTCAGGACTTGCCTCACGATATGCGCGCGGCTTGCGCCCATTGATTGACGGATCGCCATTTCTTTGGTGCGGCTGCTCGCGCGGATCAGCAGGAGGTTGATCAGATTGACCGCGCCGATGAGCAGCAGAAAAAAGACGCCGGCCTGCATCAACCAAAGGGTCGGCCGGATGGCGCGTACGTGATGCGCGTGGAGAGAAACCACCGGCGAGCGGAAGCCAGCTTCGGCCATCATTTTCGCCTGCGGGTTGTCCTGCTCGACCGCGGCATTGTGCGCGTCGATCTGCGCTTGCGCTTCAGCGATGGTGGCGCCTGGCTTCAGGCGCGCGATCATATGAGTGCCGCCACCGCCGGAATGGCGTGCGGCCGGCCCGCGCTGCACCCCACCAGTCTTGAATCCCACATAAAGGCGGGCTTCTGAGGAGAGGTATCGAAAATCAGGAGGTAATACGCCGATAATCTGTCGCAGAATACCGTTCACGCGGAGTTCGCGGCCGAGGACGTTCGGATCGGAATTGAGGCGCTGGCGCCAGAAGCCGTCGCTGAGGATGACAACTCTGGCCTCATCCGCCATGTCCGCTTCGGTGAAGAGACGGCCGATGGCCGGCCGGACGCCGAGTGTCGTGAAAAATTCCGCCGACACGCGCATGATTTCTTCCTGCTCCGTCGAGCCGGGTTCGCCAACCGGCTCGGCGCGATCGAGGAAGATGGAAAGGCTAGATAACGCCGGGATGTTACCGCGCCGCTCGTAATAGTTAGTGATCGACGAACCGTCATTCTCGACGCCGGCCTTCGGATAGGTGTTGTAGATTGTGACCAGCCGATCGGACTGCGGGAACGGAAGCGGCCGGAGCAGGATGGAATTGATCAGCGCAAAGATGGCGAGGTTCGCTCCGAGACAGATCGCGATCGTGGCGAGCGCGGTCGCGGTGAACGCCGGAGCAGTGCGGAGTTGGCGAAAGGCGAGGCGAAGGTTGTTCATGAGTTAGAGATCACTCAGCACGCAGAGCTGCAACCGGATCTGCCTTGGTCGCGCGGAGAGCCGGTAACAACGCGGCGAGTAGACCGATGACCGCGAGGACAAAAACAACACCGCCGAAAACCAATGGATCGTAAGCCTTGGTGCGGAAGAGCAATGTCTCCATGAGCCGCGCCACGCCGGCAGCGCCGAGCAATCCGAGGACGAGACCGAACGCCGTGAGCCGCGCGCCCTGACCCATTACGAGACGAAGAACATCGCGCACCTGCGCGCCGAGCGCGTAACGAATGCCGAACTCTCGCGTGCGTTGCGCAACGCTATACGCGATGAGCCCGTAGAGACCGATCGCCGCGAGCAACAGTGCGAGCAGCGCGAACATGCTGAAAAGCGTGAGATAAAGTTGCGGCTGGGTAAGGCTTTGTTTCACGAGCGTCCGCACCGGCGTGACGTTCGAGATCGTCTGCTCGGGATTAAATTCCCAGATCGCGCGTTGGATGGTTTGCGTAAGCGATTCCACCGGCAGCGGCGAGCGGACGAGCAAGCTGGCGAAGGGTGTGCCCCGTTGGTTCAGGCTCGCGTAAACCTGATACGGCGTCTGCGCGTCGAGCCCATTGCGCGGCACGTCGCCGACAATGCCGACGACTTCGAACACCGCCGGAGCCGTTTGCCCGCGACCGGGCGGCAGCGTCAGCCGTTTGCCGATCGGATCTTCCGTGGGGAAAAACTTCTTCGCGGCGGACTGGCTCAGCACGATCACTTTTGGCGCCTGGTCGTTATCGGTTTCGGCGAAGGTGCGGCCCGCGATCAGCGGGATATGCATCGTCGAAAAATAGGAGGTGCTGACGGAATCGTAGAACGCCGGCGGCAGCTTCGCGGTGTCGTCCGGCAACCCGTAAATGGAGAACGTCGCCGGAATTCCCCACGTGAACGGCATCGTCTGCGTTAACCCCGCCGATTCCACGCCGGGCACCGCGCTCATCCGCTCGAGGACCTGGCGATAATATTCGGTGCGCTTCGGGCCCGTGTCGTAACGAGTGGGTGAGAGCGTCAGCACCATGCTGAGCGTGTTCTCGATCTGGATCCCGGGATTGACGCCGGTGATGGCAGCGAAGCTTTTCCAGACGAGGCCCGCGCAAACCAGCAGCACCATCGTGAGCGCGATCTGCGCGATGACGAGCGCGCCGCGCAGCCGCACTGACTGCAAACCAGCCGAGCCTTTGCTGCCGTCGCGCAACGAATCGATCGCCTCAACCCGGGTCGCATGCCAGGCGGGGAAAAGACCGAAGACGATCCCGGTGAGCAACGCCGTCAGCCCGGTGGCCAAAAGAACCGGCATGCTCAGGGCGATCTCGTCACTGCGCGGAATCCAATCCTTCGCCAAACTCGCCAGCAGAAGATCCAAACCCCAGCTGCCGACAAGCACGCCGCCAATTCCGCCGAGGCCGACGAGCAGAAATGATTCAATCAAATGATCGCGCACGATCGCCGAGCGGCTCGCGCCCAGGGCGAGACGGATCGCGACTTCGCGTTGTCTCGTGGAGGCGCGGACGAATTGCAGGCCGGCCACGTTCGCGCAGGTGATGAGAAGCACGAGCAGCGAAGCGCCAACCACGAGTAACAAACCTTCCCGGTAATTGCCGACAACTTGATCGCGCAACGGACTCACATTGAAGTCCCAGCCTTTGTAAAACTTCGGGTCGCTCTGGACGAGCCGCGCGGCAATCGTAGAGAGCTCCGCCTGGACCGTGGCCGCGGGCACGGCGGGTTTGAGACGCCCGATGACCGCCCAGAAACGCGCATTGGCCACGGCGTTCTCGCCGCCCTCATTCGGGAAAATCCGCCAAAGCGACGAGACGTTGAACGGGTCTTTAAAAGTGCGCGGCATGACACCGATCACTTCATGCGGCACGTCGTTGAGCGTGACCGATTCGCCGACGATCTCGCGCCGGCCGCCGAATTGTTTCTGCCAAAGATCGTAGCTGAGAATGACGCTCGCTTTCGCGCCGGCGGCCGCGTCATCGCGGATAAAGGTTCGGCCCAGCAGAGGCTTTTCGCCGAGCACCTTGAAATAATCCTGCGTAACCAGGCTGCCGGTCAGCGAAGTCGGTTTCTCGATGCCAGTGAGATTGTCATAGTTGTAACGGCCCGCCGCGATGCTTTCGAATGAGGTGACCTGTTTCTCGACGTCACGGAAACCGGCGGGCGCGAAGCCGAGGCCTTTCAGGTTCTCCTGGAGGTTGCGCGATTGCACCATGACGATGCGATCGGCGTCGGGATACGGCAGCGGAGAGAGCAGGACGGCGTTGACGACCGTGAAGATCGCGGTGTTCGCCCCGATGCCGAGCGCGAGCGTTAGGACGGCGACGAACGTGAACCCGGGAGATTTCCGGAGTTGGCGAAGGGCGTAGCGGAAGTTGTTCATTGGAATTTTCGAATCTCGGTTTTCGATTTTCGATTGCTCATCTCGTCACTTGTCACTCGTCACACGTCACTGTTTTTGTTTATTCGGCGCGCAATGTGATCATCGGATTGACTCGAGAGGCGCGCCGCGCCGGAACCCAACACGCGACCAGCGCAGCGCACCCCAAAACGAGCGAGACCGACGCGTAAATCAGCGGATCGTTTACGCTCACCCCGAAAAGCAAACTCCGGATCACGCGAGAAAGAGCGAAGGCCCCCGCGAATCCCAGGACCAAACCGCACCCAAGCAGTCGCATCCCCTGCTTCAGCATCATCGTGCGGATTTGCGCCGGCATCGCACCCAAAGCCAGGCGAACTCCGATCTCGCGCATTCGGCGCAATCCGTTGAAAGCCATCACGCCGTAGAGCCCGACCACGGCGAGCGTCAGCGCGAGAACCGCGAAACAAACCAGGAGGAAGCTCATCAGCCGCGGCGTCGCCCAGGTTTCCTCGACGCGTTCCTGCATTGTCTTAAACTCGAATGCCGGTTGCGCCGGATCGAGCGACGCAACAATATCGCGCACCGGTTTCTCCAGCGATTTCGGCGACAGGGTCGTGCGCAAAAGAACGACGAGCCCGGTCTGCGGCATCTGCGTGATCGGGATATAGGCCTGGGGCAGCACTGTCGTTTCTTCGAAGCCATAAACTTTCAGGTGGGGCACGACGCCGACGATGTTCCGGTATTCAATCGCGCCATCCCCGCCGGTATGCATTTTGAGCCGCTTGCCGACCGCGTCTTCCCCGGGGAAGAATCGCTCGGCGAGGAGTTGATCGACGATGATCGCCGGCGGCTGGTCCTTCGTGTCACGCTCCTCGAAAGCGCGCCCGCGCAGCAGCGGCGTCCGCATGGTTTCGAAGTAATTAGCCGTCACCACATTCATCTCCACCGAGGGCGACTTGCCCGGCGGCGGTTCCGGCGCGCCTTCCGGCACAAACGAAGTCTGCCATCCCGTCATGAGCGGCGGATTCGAAGCAATCGCTGCATTCTGCACGCCGGGAAGCGCGGACAATTTCTCCAGCAACGCCCGGTTAAAATTCCCGAGCTTCGTCGCATCGGCATAGGTCGGTGACGGCAGATCGACGCGCGCGGAAAGCAAGAGATGCGGATCGAACCCGAGCCCAAGTCCGCGCGCGTTCGCAAAACTTTTCAACACCAGGCCGGCCGCGCTCAGGAGCACCAGCGTGAGCGCGACCTCGACGATCACGAGCAGATCGCGCGAGCGCCGCGCACCCACGGAATCAGAACTGCCGCGCCCGCCTGATTTCAAAGCGAGCTGAATATCGGCGCGCGAGGTGTGCCACGCCGGCCAGAGACCAAACAGGACGCTGGTCACAAAGGAAAGACCGAGACTGAACACCAGGACCCAGCCGTTGAGCGAGAGTTGTTGAAAACGCGGAACCCCAGGTGGCGCCAGCGCGACGAGCAAGTCGCGACCCCACGCAGCCAGACTCAGCCCGAGCAAACCGCCAACCAGCGCGAGGACCAGGCTCTCGATCAAAAGCTGGCGAATGATTTGCCAGCGCGATGCGCCGACCGCGGCCCGCACCGCAAATTCCTGCGCGCGCGCCGCCCCGCGAGCGGCGAGAAGATTCGCCAGGTTCGCGCAGGCAATGAGGAGCACCAGCGCGACCGCCCCGAGCAACAGATTGAGACTCGTCCGATAATCGCCCACCTGATTTTCCAGATACGGCGTGACCGTTGCGCTCACGCTCGCATTCGAATCCGGATACTGTTTCGAGAGCCGCGTCGCGATCTCCTTCATTTCGTTGAGCGCTTTCTCGACTGTTACGCCCGCTTTTAAACGCCCCCAGCCGATCAGGCCCGGATGGTTGTCGCGCGTTTGCCACACCTTGTCGTCGGTGCGCCGGATCAACGGAAACCAGGCATCCACCGCTCGCGGGGAAAACATCTGCGGCGGCATGACGCCGATGATCGTGTACGGCTGGTTGCCGAAGTTCACCGCCTTCCCGAGCACCTCAGGGTCGCGCGCAAAATTGCGCTGCCAGAGCCGGTCGCTGATGACAACCACGAACGGGCCGCCGACCCGATCTTCCTCTTGGGTGAAGACACGGCCCAGCTGCGGGTTTAGCCCGATCGTCGGGAAAAAGTTAGCCGTAACCAGCGCGCCTTGTATTTGCTCGGGAGCGCGCCCTTGGAGGCCGCTCACGTTAAAAGATTCCCTCCGCGAAATGGCGAGGTGTTCGAAGCCCGTGTTGTCGCGCTTCCAATCGAGGTAATCGGGAAACGCGATGGAGATCTGCGGCTGGTTTTGGTCCGTCTCGGTGAGAATCATTAGCCGGTCGCCTTCGGGATACGGCAGCGGCTGGAGCAGGACCGCGTAGATGACACTGAAGATTGCGGTATTCGCGCCAATGCCGAGCGCGAGCGTGAGGACCGCGATGAGAGTGAAACCGGGAGATTTCCGGAGCTGACGCAGGGCGAAGCGCAGGTCGTTCATGTTCGCCCTCCGCTTATCTTGCCGCTACTTCCGCCGACATGGGTTTGATCGAGATGCTGCCTGCGCCTGAGCGCAGCAGGAGCGATTTCCCTCCGCCGTTTATTTTTCCTTTCATCGATTCGCGATCGGTGCGGATGCCGATAAACGGCAGATCGCTCGTGACCCGGCCGGAACTCGCTTCGGCTTCGACGTCCAATCCCGCATCCGCCGGCACCATCACCTCGATGCTTCCGGCGGAAGTTTCCAGATTCACATCGCCCGGCACCGGCGATCTTAATTTCGCGCTGATCGATCCGCCGGAGGTGCGGCCGATAATTTTGCCATTGATGTTCTCGAACGAGAGCCGGCCGCCGCTCGTTTCCACTTTTGCGTCGCCGCTGAAATTCTTCACCACGATCGATCCACCGGAGGTGCGCGCCTCGAGCGAACCGCTGCCGTCGACCGCTTCGATCCTGCCTCCGCTCGTGTCCACCTTTAACGGTCCGTCGCAGGCATTCAGTTCGATGCTGCCGCCGCTGGTCGTCGCGCCGGTCGGGCCTTTGAGATGGGTAAACTTCAATTTCCCGCCGCTCGTATCCGCGCTCATCGTGCCGGCCAATTCGGCCACCATGATCGTGCCGCCGCCAGTGCGCAGCTCCGAGCTGAAACTTTTCGGCACGTGCACCGTGTAGCGTGCGTCCATGCTGCAACGTCCCGACCAATTCAGGTTGCGATCCTTATTTTGCCGCCGGGCGCGAATGGTGACGGTGTTCCCTTCCTTGCTCACGGTCACGGGCGCCGAAGTCAGATACTCCTTTTCCTGCGCGTCGTTGTCCGAATCGATCTTGCGATGGGCAGCAACGGAGACTTTGTCGTCGGGCCCGGCTGAGACATCGATCGTTCCGAAATCAACATCGACGATGAGCTTGCCGCCCGGTGTGCCCTCGAGGGTCTGATTAAAATTCTCTTCCGAGAGAGCAAAGGCGGAGGCGACGGCGAGAAAGAGGAGAAAGAGAATGCGGATGATCATAGGGCGTGGTGGGTTGGTTGAGGTTGAGGCGACTACATTGGACGACTCCAACCGAGACCCCTTTGCATGCCCTATGCCACCGCCATGAACCTTCTCTTGTCGCTTGCCTGACAACGAGTTACGCGCAGCGGGAAAAATCGACGATCTAAAATTCTTCCCGTGCCCGGGATTTCACCGTCCCATTTTCGAAACGTGGCGGATCACTCCGCTCCGTTTCGCCACGCCGGAGCTTGTGAGCGAAGGCGGGCGTTCTCCTCCCCACCATCGAAACATTAAACGTCGGAAAATTATCCCTTTCAGCGCAACCGTCGCCGCGTTGCTCATGGGCCCGGACGGCGGGTTCATAACCGGCAGCGACTTCCTCATGGATGGCGGAGTGACCGCCGCCTACTGGTTCGGGCGAACTCGCCCCTCAATGAGCCGCCGCCCTTCGACCGCGTGAGCCGGGGAGCGTCGCGCCGGAACACCCGAGGAAATTAATGGCTCAGACGGCATTCAGGCCGTTCAATCCATGCTGTGACCACGCCCGAACGTACCACCGCCGCCGCGTATCCCCGGCACCTGAAGGGCCAAGTGGTCGTGGACAGCGCCGCGCTACGCTGGCCGGGATTGTTCGTGCGACGCTACAAGTTCCCGCGCGTCGTCGACCGGTTCCTCGTGCCAGCGACGGCGGAGCCCTTGATCTCGTGTCAGATGAAAGGCTCGGCGGTATTCAAAGAACGCGACATCGGCGGCAACTGGCTCACGCACCAGCTACAGCGCGGCACTCTCTTTGTCACCCGATCGAGAACTCCGTATGAGGTCAGCTTCAGTTCGCCCGTGGGTGAAGAGCTGGAGAACGTGCAGATCCATGTCTCCGTCGATGTCTTCCTCGCGGCGTGTAGGGCGTCTGTGTCAGACGCCGATCCCGAAAACATCGAGGTGATCGACTTCTTCGGGCGCGACGAAGCGCTCGCGCATCTTTGTTTCGCCTGTGCCGAAATGCTGGCCGAGCGGGTGCCGGCAAAATCCGAGCGCGTCACGCACCTGACGAAGCTGATCGCGAGCTGCCTGGCCGAGAAATACACCACCGCGGCGACCGAGAAAGCCGATTTCCGCGGTGGTCTGCCCGTGCGCCAGTTGCGCAAGGTGGAAGACTACGTGCACGAACGACTGGCCGACGAGATCTCGCTCGAGTCGTTAGCTGAGCTGGCGGAGCTTAGCCCCTTTCACTTCTCGCGTGTCTTCAAGCAAACCACCGGCATGTCCCCGCTGCAGTTCGTCACGCGCGAACGGATCACGCGTGCCCAACAACTCATCCGCGAAACCAAACGCAGTCTGATCGAGATCGCATTAGAGGTCGGCTACTCCAACCCGAGTCATTTTGCGAAAGTCTTCCGAAAAGTGGCGGGCGTGACGCCGACGGAGTTTCGGCGCTACGTGTAAAGCGCGTCTCAGTTTCCCGCAAGATTGGAACAGGGCGCGCAGGATCGCGCGAGAACGAAGCCGAACGTCGCCGCATACTGCTTCGTGAAAAAAACTATCATGATGCTAGCGATCCTGACCAGCGCCTTGTTTGCAATCGCGGCCGACGTGTCCAACCGCGCCGATAACTGCTACCAGAGCAATCAGGTGACTGCGCAGAAGGTCACCTTTAAGAACCAATACAACATGACGGTGGCGGGGAATCTTTTCATCCCCAAGAAGCTCGATCAGCGCACGACGAATCCGGCGATCATCGTCGGGCACCCGATGGGCGCGGTGAAGGAACAGAGCTCAAACCTGTATGCGCAGAAGCTCGCTGAGCAGGGATTCGTGACGTTAGCGATCGACACGCCGTTCTGGGGTGAGAGCGAGGGGCAGCCGCGCAACGCGGTGTTGCCGGATGTTTATGCGGAGGCTTTCAGCGCGGCGGTGGATTTCCTGGGCACCCGACCGTTCGTCGACCGCGGCCGGATTGGTGTTCTGGGAATTTGCGGCAGCGGAAGCTTTGTCATCAGTGCGGCCAAGATCGATCCGCGGATGCGAGCTATCGCGACGGTGAGCATGTATGATATGGGCGGCGTTAATCGCCACGCGCTCAAGCGGTCGCTGACGCTCGAGCAGAGCAAGAAGATCATCGCAGAGGCGGCAGAACAACGCTACGTGGAGTTCGCCGGCGGTGATACCAAATACACCGGCGGAACGGTCCATGAGCTTACTGAAAAGACCGACCCGATTCAGCGTGAGTTCTACGACTTCTACCGCACGCCAAGAGGTGAGTTCACGCCCGAGGGCAGCTCGCCAAAGCTGACGACGCACCCGACGCTCAGCAGCAACGTCAAGTTCATGAACTTCTATCCGTTCGTGGACATCGAAACGATCTCGCCTCGTCCGATGTTGTTCATCACGGGGGACAAAGCTCACTCGAGAGAGTTCAGTGAAGACGCTTACAAGCTTGCTGGTGAGCCGAAGGAACTTGTCATCGTCCCTAACGCCGGACACGTCGACCTTTACGACCGCGTCCAGCTTATCCCGTTCGATGAGCTCACTGCGTTCTTCACCCAGCATCTGAAGTAACAACCGGAAGCGATTAACACCACAGGAGGAGAATCATCATGCGCGCAACTGTAATGTTCAAAGCTGGCGACGTTCGAGTCGAGAACGTGCCTGATCCACAAATCGCGGAGCCAACCGACGCCATCATCCGCGTCACCCGCGCCTGCATCTGCGGGAGCGATTTGTGGCCGTATCACGACCTGGAACCGTCCGAGAACGGCCGCCGCATGGGGCACGAGGCGATCGGCATTGTCGAAGATGTCGGCCGCGAGGTGCGCAAGGTGAAGTGCGGCGACTTCGTCATCATGCCGTTCGCGTTCTCCGATGGCACCTGCGAGTTCTGCCACGAGGGCCTGCAAACGGCGTGCGTCCACGGTGGATTCTTCGGCAACGAGGAAGTCCCCGGCGCGCAAGCCGAAGCGGTTCGCATTCCGCAGGCGGACGGAACGCTCTTCGTCCTGCCGACGCGGGATGCGAACGGGCTGATCGCGTCGTTGCTCTCGCTCTCTGATGTCATGGGGACGGGGCATCATGCCGCCGTCGTCGCGAAGGTTACTCGCGGCAAGAGGGTCGCGGTGATCGGCGACGGCGCGGTCGGATTGTGCGGTGTCATCGCGGCGAAGCGCATGGGCGCCGAGCAAATCATCATCATGGGCCGGCACGACGATCGGATCGCTTTGGCCAAAGAATTCGGCGCGACTGACGTGGTGAGCGAGCGCGGCGACGAAGCGACCGAGCGCGTCAAAGCGCTGACCGGCGGCCACGGCGTGCATTGTGTCCTTGAGTGTGTCGGCAACGAGCAGGCGATGGCCACGGCTGTGGACATCGTGCGCCCGGGCGGTGCTATCGGCAGGGTCGGTGTGCCTCATTACGCCGGGATCGCGCCGGAGACGACCTTCTATAAGAACGTCATTGTGGGCGGCGGTCCTGCGCCGGTTCGTGCCTACATCGATGAGCTGCTGCCAGACGTGCTTGCAGGAAAGATTCAGCCGGGCCGCGTCTTCGATCGCACGGTCGGACTCGACGGAGTGCCGGACGGCTATCGCGCGATGGACGATCGCGAAGCGATCAAAGTGATGGTGAAGCCCTAAAGTCATCACGTACACGTATGGCTACTACCCGGGAATTTGTGAGGCTGCTCGCGGTGGCCTCTTATCTCTTCGGCGTGCCGCTCCCGAGCAGTGCGACCGAAGGCAATGGCGACAGGTCTGCGACCACCAACACAATGAAGATCACAATTGGTTCTAACACGTTCACTGTCACGCTCGATGACAACCCGACGGTCAATGCATTTAAACCGATGCTTCCTCTCACCGTCGAAATGACTGAGCTAAACGGCAACGAAAAGTATTTCGACTTACCGACGAAGCTTCCCGTGGCCGCTGCAAAACCCGGCACCATCCAGGCCGGCGATCTCATGCTTTGGCAGTCCAATACCCTGGTTCTCTTCTATAAGAGCTTCCGGACATCCTATAGCTACACACGGATTGGACGAATAGATAACGCGTCCGGACTCGCCGCCGCGGTCGGCTCAGGAAATGTGAAAGTGCGATTCGAATAAACTGAAAGGGACAACACGATGAACAATACATTTAACTTCGAAGGCAAGGTGGCATTTGTTACCGGAGGTGGCAGCGGGATTGGCCGGGCGGCCGCATTGGCATTTGCGCGCGCCGGCGCCAGCGTGGCAGTTGCCGACATCGGCGAACACGCGAATCAAGAAACCGCGCGCCTGATCGAGCAAGAAGGCGGTTGCGCGCTCGCGGTGCGCTGCGATGTGACCAAAGCCGACGAGGTGAAGGCCGCGGTGGAGAAGACGAGTGAGACTTTGGGGAGCCTCGATTTCGCCTTCAACAATGCCGGCCTCGAGCCGAAGAAGCCGGCTCCGACGGCGGATTACGACGAGGAGGAGTGGAACCGGATCATCGACATTGATCTTCGCGGAGTGTTTTTGTGCATGAAGCACGAGATCCCGTTGATCCTGAAAAGCGGCGGTGGCGCGATCGTGAACACGTCATCGGGAGCAGGGGTCATCGGGATCAAGGGCAGCCCGGCTTACACTGCGGCGAAGCATGGAGTCATCGGCCTCACGCGCGCGGCGGCGCTCGACTATGCCGCGCAAAACATTCGCATCAACGCCGTGTGCCCAGGGTATATCGATACGCCGATGATGGGCCGCTTCACCGGGGGTACGCCGGAAGGCCGGGCGCAAGTAATCTCGGAAGAGCCGATCGGAAGAATGGGTAAGCCGGAGGAAATCGCCAACACGGTTCTCTGGCTCTGTTCGGAAGGGGCCGGCTTCGTTGTCGGGCACGCACTGGTCGCGGATGGCGGACAGACGGTCGTATGACGCTCGGGGAACCAGCCTTGCCAACACTCGTGGCGATCAAACGAATATTAGCTCTGGCATGCGCATGTATTGCGATGCCGATCCTACAACCCGAATCGGAGGCGGAAATTATGGAAGATCATCTGAACGCAAAACAGCGAGGCATCGTTCCAATCGCGGCTTTCGCCGCTGGCGGAAATCTGGCGGAGTTAAAACTGGCGTTGAACGAGGGGCTCGATGCGGGGCTGACCGTCAACGAAATCAAGGAAGTCCTCATTCAGCTTTACGCGTATGCGGGTTTTCCTCGCAGTCTGAATGGGCTCGGTACCTTGATGGCGGTTCTCGAGGAGCGTGGCAAGAAAGGGATCAAGGACGAAACGGGCAAGGAGGCAACTCCGATTCTGGTCGACAACAACAGCCTTGAGGTGGGAGCGAAAAACCAGACGAAGCTGACAGGCCAGCCTGTGACGGGACCGCTCTTTGAGTTCGCACCGGCGATCGACCAGTTCCTGAAAGCGCATCTCTTCGGCGATGTTTTCCAGCGCGACGTGCTGAACTGGCACGACCGAGAACTGGCGACCCTGGCCACCCTGGCAAATATCGAAGGCGTCACGCCCCAGTTGCGGGCGCACATCGCGATCGGCATGCATAATGGCCTAACGAAGGAAAAACTTCGCGAACTGGTAAGCGTGCTCCGGGCGAAGTGCCCCCCCAAGGTTGCTGAAAATGTGCAGGGCGTCTTAGAACAGGTGTTGCAGGCGAATTCGGGAGGAGACCGAGACAAGGTAGCGGCCGAGTCGGCAGAAATTCTGAAATCGAACGAGAAGCATATGAATGAACAAACCAGTGATGCAACGAACGGCGGGATTTTCGGTCTTGGAAAAGAGAATGAGGCCTACGCTCGCTATTTTATAGGCAAGAGCTACCTGAAGATGCTCTCGACAGAACGGGTTCAGATCGCAAACGTGACCTTTGAACCCGGCTGCCGGAATAACTGGCACATCCACCATAAGGGCGGACAGATCCTTCTCGTGACTGCCGGCCGTGGCTGGTATCAGGAATGGGGACAACCTACCCGTGAACTCCATGCTGGGGACGTAGTTAATATCGCGCCGGAAACGAAGCATTGGCATGGAGCGGCAAAGGATAGCTGGTTCTCACATGTCGGTGTGGAGGTTCCGGCAGAGGGTGCCTCTAACGAATGGTTAGAGCCGATGTCAGACGAGGAATACAAGCCTCTGCCTTAACTCTCCTCGAAGTCCAAAGCTAAGATGAGCGTTGATTCAGTAAGGCGTCGCGTAGAAATCGCACGACGAAATGAGAGGACTTGAACAGATCCTCGCCCTCTTCGTCGCAGCGGTCGTGCTGAGCGCTGCGGCGCGGCGCGTCGGAGCTCCGTATCCGGTCTTTCTCGCAATTGGCGGTGCGTTGCTCGCGTTTGTTCCCGGCACGCGACCATTCACTATCCCGCCCGAACTTGCGCTGGCGCTTTTCGTCGCGCCGGTCCTCCTGGATGCCGCGTATGACGCGTCGCTGCGCGACCTGAGAGATAACTGGGCACCGGTGACTGGGCTCGTGATTTTTGCGGTCGGACTAACTACTGCGGCGGTTGCCCTCGTCGCGCATACGTTCGTTCCCGGCATGCCTTGGGCAGCCGCGATTGCGCTGGGCGCGATCGTCGCTCCCCCGGACGCTGCCGCGGCAACGGCCGTGCTTCGACCGTTGCGGCCACCGCATCGCATCTTCACCATCCTTGAAGGCGAAAGCCTCTTAAATGACGCCAGTGCGCTGCTGATCTACCGCGTCGCCGTTGGCGCCGTCGGCGCAAGCGGCTTCTCGTTAGGAACAATCGCACCGACTTTTCTATTCGGCGTCGTCGGCAGCGTGATCGCAGGCCTTGCGCTTGCGTGGCTCGTCATTCGGTTGATGGAACGCGTCCAGCACATACCGACCTCCATCATCCTGCAGTTTGTCAGCACATTCGGCGTGTGGCTGTTGGCCGAACGCATCGGGCTCTCAGGCGTGCTGACCACGGTCTGCTACGCCATTGCCTTGGCACGGACAGGGCCCGAGCGAACGCCCGCGCGCATGCGCATACCATCGTATGCGGTCTGGGAGACGATCGTCTTCGCGCTCAACATCCTCGCCTTCATCTTCATTGGTCTACAGATCCGGCCGATCCTCGATCGGCTTGAAACAACCGACAGCCTCCGATACGTCGCCATTGCAGGCGTCGTCCTGTTGACGGTCATCGTCGTTCGGTTCGCCTGGCAGATGTCCTACAACACTATCAGTCGGTGGCGACATCGCCGGTTTGGTTTCAATCCGCCACGCCCGATGCTGCGGCCGACTTTGGGAAGCGGGCTGATCGTTTCGTGGTCGGGCATGCGGGGCATCGTTTCTCTCGCCGCGGCGCTAGCACTTCCAGAGGCATTTCCGTATCGCGACCTGATTGTGCTGACTGCCTTCGCGGTTGTTCTCGGCACGCTCGTGATCCAGGGACTGACGCTCAAGCCGCTCCTACGCTGGCTCGCTTTGCACGACGATGATCCTGTCGGCCGCGAACTCAGCGCCGCGCGTGAACGCGCACTGAGTGCAGGACTCGCGACTTTCGCCAGCGATTCGTCACCAGCCGCGGAGTTCGCCCGCCAAGCGTTCACGGCACGTCTCGGATTTGAACCTTCCGATCCGCGCGCTGGCCAGATCGCGCACCGGCAAATTTATGGCGAAGCGGTCGACGCAGCGCGACAGGCCATTCTCTCCATGCGGACAAACGACGAGATTGGCGACGACGCCTTTCACAAGCTCGAAGAAGAACTCGACCAGCTTGAGATTGCAGTTCGGAGTGAGGCCGAGGGATAAAGCGGAATGCCTCGTTTCGCCACGCCGTCGCTACAACGCGAACACGCTTTGTCGGCTTAGACTTCGAGGCGATATCCAAGTGTGTGCACGGTGAGCAGATGCCGCGGCTCGCCGGGAACGTCTTCGATCTTTTGACGCAGTTTTACTATCAATTGATCG
Organism: Verrucomicrobiota bacterium; assembly: GCA_039649045.1. Taxonomy (GTDB): domain Bacteria; phylum Verrucomicrobiota; class Verrucomicrobiia; order Chthoniobacterales; family UBA10450; genus AV80. The sequence continues at coordinate 20,053 of JBBWZL010000027.1, forward strand.
AGGGTCCGGGTGGTGCCGTAATAATCGACACCCCAGACTTCGTTCAGGAGGGTTCCGCGCGAGACGGCGTTGCCGCGTTCGCGAAAGAGGACGGCCAACACTTTCAACTCCCGGGGAGACAGCTCGATCGCTTTGTTGCCGCGTTTTCCGCGCAACGCTCTGCAATCGATTCGCACTTTGCCGAACGCGATCTCCATCGGCAGATCGCTCGCAGCGCCGCCGGCTTGGGAGCGGCGCAGGAGCGCCTGCACCCGCGCGAGGAGCTCGCGCAAACTGAATGGCTTGGTCACGTAATCGTCAGCGCCCAGCTCGAGGCCGACGACCTTGTCGATCTCCTGGCCTTTCGCGGAAAGCATCAGGATTGGGACCCCGTTTTTCGTGGCGCGAATCTCGCGGCATAAATCGAACCCGCTTTTCCCGGGCAACATGATGTCGAGAATGACGAGGTCGGGCTTCTGTTGTTTGACGAGCGGCCCGGCTTGCGCGCCGTCGCGGCAGTCGATGACGTCGTAGCCTTCCGCGCGCAATGCGTCGCAGAGGCCGAGCCGAATGTGCGCATCATCTTCGACCACGAGCAGGCGTTTCTTCATTTCAGCTTCTCCATCGTCAAGGGCAAGCGCAGGGTAACGTTACTCCCGCCCCCTTCGCGCGCCTGATAGGTAATTTCGCCGCCGTGTTCTTTAGCCAGGCGTTGCGCAAGCGTGAGCCCGAGGCCGGAACCCTGGATCCCGCTCGCGAGCGAATCGTGCGCGCGATAAAACGCCTCGAAAATTTTCGTTTCTTCGCCCGCGGGCACGCCGGAGCCGCGGTCGAGCACACTGACGTGAACGGAATCTTCCGTCAGGTAACTGTGGAGCTCGATCTCTTTCCGGTCGGCGCTGTATTTCTCGGCGTTCGACAAGAGGTTCACGATGATCTGGGCGAGCGCGTCCTCATCGCCGCGCACCGGATAAGGCGGCGGCGCCGCCTGCCAGTTGGTGGCGAATCCCTGCTCGCGCAAATGCAGCTCGTGACCTTCCCAGGTTCGCGCGAGCACGGCATGCAAATCGACCGGACGGAAGTCGTAACGCTTCTGCTTGCGTTCGAGCCGCGCGAAATCGAGCACGTTATTGATCAGGCGACTGAGACGCTCCGCTTCGGCGACGATGATCCTCAGATATTGGGGACGTTTTTCCTCGGCCGCGCTCCCGCTTTGCATCATCTCGGCGAACATCCGGATCGAAGTCAGCGGCGTCTTGAGTTCGTGCGACACGTTGGAAACGAAATCGGTTTTCTGTTGCGCGAGCGCAAGCTGGCGGCGCGCGTCCGCGAAGACCGCCCACCCGCCAAAGGCGATGGCGGCGAGCGCGGCCGCGATCAACAGCAGAAGGGTGCGACGCACGTCACGCGCATTTTCCTGCAATTGTTCCGGCCGCATGAGATAGAGCGCCGCTTCCCAATGCGGCAACGCTTCCCCGATTTCCGAAGCGACAAACGGCCGTTTCCAATCGCGTCCAGTCTCGCCCGCGGGTTGGGTTGCGACCGGCCGCGCCTTGTCGTTCAAAAGAGCGACGACGTACTCTGGCGTGGCGCTGTCGGGGAGCGCATTGCGCCAGAGATCGCTCAGGGCATCGACACTCAGTAGACAACCGAAAATCATGCCGGGCGCTTCCGGCGGCCGAAGCCAGAAAACAATCTCGAGTCGATCCTGCATGAAGCGCGTGACCACGCCTTCCGGGTGATCGGAGGTAAGGGCCCTGAAGTCCGCTGTCGCGGGCACGAGCTGTGAAACCGCGGGGGCATTCTCTTTCAGCACCCGTTGCGGGGCGACGTTCCGCATTTGTGATGACTGCTTGCTCTCATCCTTTTGGGTCTCGGTCTGCGCCGGGGCCGCGGGAGCTTGCGCGGATTGCTTGGTTTTCGGCAGCGACTTCTCGGCGGCTGCCTTGTCGTCGTATTCGTTCTTTTGTTTGCGCCGCTGTTCCGGGCGATTCAATTCCTCCGCCGGAACGGAGTAAACGGTGGCCGGCGTTGTCCCGGAGAGAAACGCGCCGTTATTTTGGAGAAATCGCTGTCGCTCCGAATCGCCTCGCGCTTCCTCCGCGGAAGGCGAGATGAGATTGCCTTCCGCACTCAACGCGAATCCGATCGCCGGGCGTGGCCAGGCGCGAGTGAGCTTCGCGGCGAAATCCCGCGCCAGTTCCGGAGCCGATTCGCTTGCCATTAACTGGCGCACCCGCTCGGCGAATGCGCGCCGTTCTTCCTCGATCAGGCTCCGCGCTGCGCTCGCGACGGCATCCGTCTCCTTCTGATAAAGCTCCGCAATCCGGCGCTCGAGAATGATCTGCTGCTCGTTTGCGCTTCGGAGGGCCAGCCAGCCGAGACCGATGCTCGGCAGGACGATGGCGATGAAAAATATCCAAATGCTCCGTTTCACGAGGCGAAGTGCAGGTTATCAACCTTGTCTCCGGCTGAACAGCAGTCTGCACACCGCGGCCTGTGGACTCGACGTGAGGGTAGAGCCGGCCCTCACGCGGCCCACAGGGCCGCGGCTACAGAAATCAATCAGCGGCTCTTCTGATATTTGTCCGCGTAGTTTTCGAATTGCATCGCCTTCCGGCGCGACTTCGCAATGGTCCCGCTGGCGTCCATCTCCCTGGCGGTTTCCTCGAGCTTCCGATTCTCCTCCGCGACTCCCGGAACCTGCATCTGGGCGGGCGCGGCGGCGTTTTTAGCCGCTTGTTTGCGAAGCAGTTCAGCCGCGTCCTTGGCTCTGCCTTCATCCGCCAACTTCACGGCCGCCTCTTTGGCGACACGGTTCTGGACGACACTATGTTCGCGCGCGACTTCGGACCGGATACTCGACTCCGCCTTTTTCTCATCGTCGGTAAACGCAATCTTCGCCGACTGCCGTTGGGCGGGCGCCTGGTTCCCCGCGATCGTGGCGTAGCTCAATTCCACCGTGGCCGGTTCAATCGCGTCCGCCGTTTTCCCTTCCGCAAGGCAACGCACGAGGAAGCGCCGTTTTTCCGAGCCGAATAACTCCGGCATCCTGATCTCCGCGACGCGGCCATGGCACTCGATGTCCGGCCGGCCGACGATCTCCTTCAGGCGGACGCCGTCCGGAGCTTCGATGCGAATGACAATGCTACGCGCGAGAAGCGAACGCGCCGCTCCGAGTTCCTGCGCGAAGATGCCCGGCAGTTTCTCGGCGTCCTTCACATAATAATAGTTGGCGTTGCTCGCTTCGGCGAGCGCGGTCATGAGGTCTTCGTTGTAGTCGTCGCCCAGGCCAATGGTGCTGACCGAGATGCCGTCATTGCGCAATTCGCGCCCAAGCCGCGCGAGGTCTGAGGTGCTGCTCGGTCCGGAATTCGCGAGTCCATCCGAAAGCAAGATGACCCGATTGACCCGCTCCTTTTCGAAGAAACGGCGGACCTGCTTCGCGCCGAGCACTACACCCGCATGGAGCGCGGTGCTGCCGCCCGCATGGATGCGATGGATCCTCGCCTTCAATTCTTCCCGATGATCCCTGCCGCCGACGCGCTCAGGCGGAATGAGCAGATCGGTTTCGCCGTCGTAGGTGACGAGCGAAAAAATATCGTCGTCACCCAGTTTATCGACGGCCATCGCGGCGGCCTGCCGCGCTTTCTCGAGCTTTGCGCCTTCCATGGAACCGCTGCGATCCAGGACGATCGAGAGATTCATCGGCGCGCGCCGCGTGTCGTCGCTTTTGCGCGCTTCGACTTCGACCTGCACGATCAGTTCGCGCGGGCCGAGCCGGTAAACGTAATCGCGTTCCGGCGTGACTCGCAGAGTCACATCCGGCGCGGGTGAAGCGGAGGCTGCTTGCGCGAGCGCTGCCGCGAGACTTGCTAACAGTAGTTTTTTCATACTCTCAGTTAGACACGACTCGCGAAACACTGTGTCAGAGCCCCGTTCGAAGATTGTAAAAGAAATGTCAGCGCGATTTCGGTGTAGCGACGGTCCCGCCGCCGCCGCGGGATCGCCATTCTAAGCGCGCGTCGACAGAGCGGCGCGGCTACAGCGCTGAGGGGATGGGCGCGGATGAAAAACAAAACATCCGTGTCATCCGCGTAAACCGCGGTTAACTAGATCGCGATGGCTGAAACCATGACCCGCAAATTGACGGCGCGCGACGCGCGGTTGAGCAGCTTTCGTTTCTACGATCTGCTCGTCCATTTCTTCGTCGTCGTTCTCCTCATCTCGAATCTCGTGGGCCAAAAGATCTGCGCCATTCCGCTTTTCACCCTCCATGGCGAGCCCTGGGTCGCGAACGTGAGCGGCGCGCAATTACTTTTCCCGATCACCTACATTTTCGGCGACATCTTCACGGAGGTTTACGGCTATGGCGCGTCCCGGCGCGCGATCTGGCTCGGATTTTTCGCCTGCGCCATCCTCTCCTTGATGGGGCTTTTTGTGGTCTGGATTCCGGCGGCGCCCGGCTGGCCGAACCAGGCCGCTTTCGAAGCGGTCTTCTATACGGTCCCGCGCTTCATCGTCGCCAGTCTCGTCGCATTCTGGCTCGGCGAATTCACGAACTCCTACACGCTCGCGAAGATGAAACTCTGGACCAACGGCAGATGGCTCTGGACCCGCACCGTCGGCTCGACCGTGACCGGACAACTGGTCGACACGACCGTTCTCATCCTGATCGCCTTCGGCGGCCGAACATCATGGTCGACCATGTTGAACCTGATTCTATCCGGCTATTTCGCCAAGGTGCTTTACGAAGCGCTGGCCACGCCGCTCACTTATCTCGTCGTGAACAAACTCAAGCGCGCTGAAGGCGTGGATGTCTATGACCGGGACACGAATTTCAATCCGTTCGCCAGCAATCGCGCCGAAAATTGACCGCCGAACTCGAGCACGAGGATGAAGAATGAACGGAGAGACGCAAACGCCAGTCCATTTACGAAGTATTTATATGATCAATCCAAACGGAGACGAATTTACGGAGGACGATCCGCTGGCGGCCTCGCACAGGTCGAGCGACGAACCAATTTCCGGCGAAAGCCCAGGGCGGTTCCGCCAGGCAGCGGACAGGGTTTCAATAGCGGCGGGCGACGCGTGGGAGCAAACCAAGGAGAAGGCCGGCACTGCCCGCGAACGGACGGAGTTTTTCCTGCGCGAGAATCCCGTCCCGACCGTGATCGGCGCGCTGGCGCTCGGCGTCGCGATCGGGCTGGCGATCCGCTACTCCTCGAGCTCGGCCGACAAAGAAGTCGAAGCCAAATCACCGCTTGGAAACATTGACCTGGGCGTCCTTTCGCTTCCGTTCCTCTGGCCGCTCTTCAAATCGATGCGGCGAAAATATGAGGATTCCGCGGATGCGGTTAAAGACGGCGTGGATCGCCTGAAGAAGGTGGACGTGGATCGTTACGTCAAGCCGCTCCGCAAGAAGTGGAAAGCCTGGGCGAACTGAGCAACGCGTAATCAATTCTTCTGTAGCCGCCGCCCTGTGGGCGGCGTCCGGATGAGGAGTGACGCGGGATACCGACGCTTCGCATAGCGAAGCGGCTACAGAAGAGGTGCGCGTACCTTTGCAGTCGCGTTTTCCAAAATGCAGGTGCTAAGCTTTTCGCGTGTTGCTGAAAGCTGCGCGCATCTGTTTTATTCTCGCGGCCGGCGCGGTTAGCGTTTCCGCAAAAGAACCGCGTCAAATTCGCGAGAGCGGCGGCGCCTTTGTCGGATCGATCGGCTGCAAATCATCCAGCTGCCACGGAGGCGCGGGCCCGAAACGCAGCCAATACATTACCTGGAGCCGGCAGGATTTTCACACCAAGGCTTATGCAGTCCTGCTCAATTCGCGCTCGGAACGGATCGCGGAAGGTCTCGGCATTTCGGCGGCGCCCACGAGCGCGCGGTGCACCGTTTGCCATTCACCTTTGCAATCGGTCGCACCGAGCCGGCTGACCGCCACCGCTCATCCCGATGAAGGCGTTTCGTGCGAGAACTGCCACGGCGCCGCCGGTGGCTGGTTGCGCGGGCACACCCGGACCGATTGGACTTACAACACTCGCATCGCCGCCGGCATGCGCGATCTTCGCAGCCTATATGTGCGCGCGGCCGCCTGCGTTGCCTGCCATCAAAATCTCGCGCCCGAGCTGTTGAAAGCCGGCCATCCCGATTTGTTTTTCGAGCTCGACGGCCAGTCGGTGGCCGAGCCGAAACATTGGAAGGATGACGGACCGTGGAGCGGTTTGCGCGAATGGCTCACCGGACAGGCGGTGGCTTTGCGTGAGATGAGCTGGGCGCTCGCGAGCGATCCGCAAAACGATGAAGCCTCCAATGCGCGCTGGAATGGTCTCGCGTGGCTTTGCGCCACGGCCACTTCCGCGGCGAGCATCCCTTCGCCGGTGAGCCAGCCGTCGAGTACACCTGGCCGCTCGGATTTTACGAGCATGCAAACGCAAGCCGATGCCCTCGCCCGGCGTGCTTCGATTTCCAACTGGACCAACGGCTCCGCGCGATCTTTGCTGGTCGCGCTGGCATCGCTCGATGCCGTATTCACCACGAAAGGAACGGCGAACCAATTGCTCGGCCAGCGCGCGAAACGTCTTGTGCTCGCGCTGGACCGGTTGACCTACGCGCTGAAGAAAAACGCAGGCTCGAATCTGAAAATCGAGGCCGAACTGAATCAACTCTTCCAGGATGTGAAATCGCTCGATGCGTTCAACGCCAGCGCGTTCTCGGCGCACCTGCGCAGCTTCCGCGAAGCACTGGACAAGAGCGGGTAGACACGCTGCCTCGTTATCCGCGCCATCGAAGCCAAGCTTCGCGGACAACTGCGTTCCCAAGATGGAGCTTGGGAACGAGGGAGGGTAACAGGTAACGGAACCGCTCCCGGGCGAGCGGGCGCGGGCGGCAACCAAGGAGCGGCGGTTTACAAACCGCCGTCGCTTTGTCGGCGGACTGGAGACCGCCGCCCCTTGAAGCACGACGTGAAGACCGAACTCTCGCGTTGAACGTCGCGGAGTTCTCGCGGAAAATACCCGCCCATCAACATGGCCACGGCTTCCACCACTTCGCGCCCGAGTTGGCAACGCAACCCGTTGTTCCGCTTCTTCGCGTCGCTCAAGCTCGCCGTCGTTCTCTTATCCGTCCTGATCATTGGCGCGATCGCCGGCACGCTCTACGAATCCAGCTTCGATGCAAAAGTGGCGCGCGCCTACGTTTACGGCGCGCCCTGGTTCAACATCTGGCTGCTTTTTCTCGCATCTAATCTCACCGTCTCCGCCCTCTCGCGCTGGCCGTGGAAAAAACATCACGTCGCGTTTCTCGTCACGCACCTGGGCATCATCACACTCCTGACCGGTTCGCTGATCGGGCGCATCTGGGGAGTCGAAGGAACGATTACCCTCTTCAAAGGCGAGCCGCCCACGAATCGCTTGCTGGTCGATCAACATCAGCTCCGCGTCCGCGATACCGATGGGATCGTGAAAGGTTATCCGGCCGAATTTATTCATCGCCCGCCGACGCCGCAGAAACCATGGGACCTCGGCCTGCTCGCAGGAGGATCGCGGTTGAGCATTGTCGATTACGCGCCGTCGATCGAAGGCAAGTTGAACCCGAAGCCGCTCGACGATGGCGGCGCGCCGGCTCTGCATTTCACGATCGCGACCGCGCTGATGGGTCAGCGTCTGGAAAACTGGCTGATGGCCGACGATCACCAGCACAGCTCATTTAACATGGGCCTGGCCACGATCGAATTGAAACGCGGAGTCGCACCAAGCACCGGTGATGCGCCGGCTCCTTCATCGAGCGCGGCCGGCGGTGAAGTGGAAATCGAGGAAACGATTTTTGCCTTTGCCAAAGCGCCCGAAGAGCAGATCGCGAGGGCGATCAAAGGCGGCAATACCGGCGCGAAAGTGCAACTGTCCCAGCCGGAAAATGGAAACAAAGGAAGCGTGGTCGTTAATCTCGCCGGGAAAACCTGGACGTTCGACGTCGCTCAGAATTTGGGCAAGGACGCGGCGATGGACGGGAGCGCATTCACGTTGCGGATTGATAATTACTGGGCCGATTTTCGAATCGATAATGGTAAACCGACTTCGGTGAGCGATCAGCCCAACAATCCTGCGGTCGTCGTGACGCTACGCGGCAAGGGAGTCCCGATCACGGCAGCGGTGAATGCGCACGGCGATGATAAACCTGGCGTCGCACCGAATATGCCAGCCGACGGGACGAGCGCGTTGAATCATCTTACTCTCTTCATCGCAAATGACGGCAGCGTGACCTACGATCTCGCCTCACGAAAGCTCGGCCATTCCACCGGCAAATTGGAACTCAACAAACCGATCACGACCGGCTGGGCCGACTGGCAATTCACGCTCGATCGCATCATGCCGCACGCCCAGGAATGGATGGATTTCAGCCCAGTGACCGCGGCCCCAGCCGGCCCGGAATTGCCGGATGGAGTCCGCGTTCGCCTCCAACAAGGAGAAAAGATTTCCGAGCAATGGATTCCCGCCGGTTGGCAAATCAGCGTGCCGGTCTCGGCGGGAGACGTGCAGGTTGCCTATGGCTGGCAGCAAATCCCGCTGCCGATCGCGCTGGAGTTGATGGAGTTCGAAGTCCAGCGCAACGAAGGCAGCGACAGCCCCGCCGGATTCAAGAGCACAGTGCGCGTGACGAGCGCGGAAGGTCATACCGCGACGGGCCAATGCTGGATGAACAATCCGTTTAGTTATCCCGGCGAATCGTGGCGCACCTGGACCGGGCTCACCTACAAAATGTCGCAGGCCTCCTGGAACCCGGACAATCTCGGCCAAAGCACGATCCAGATTTTGCGCGATCCGGGTTGGCTTTTGAAATGGGTCGGCTCGCTCCTCGTCGTCACCGGCATCTTCATGCTCTTTTATCTCAAAGGATTCCGCCGCCCTTCCGCGCCCGTCTCTTCTACCGCGGCTGCGCCGCCGCGCGTGAAACCGGAGAAAGCGCTCGTCCCCACTGCCAGCTGATGACACTTCATATCCATCGCTATAGCCGCGCCGCTCTGTCGGCGCGTTGGGAAAGAGCGCGGCGATCCCGCCAAGGCGGGACCGCGGCTACAGCGTGTCTTATCTGTGTTTTGCTTTCAGGTTGCGTCTTCGGAAAAAGACATCGGGTCGCGCACGACAACCTGAATCCCGCTGGACCATGGGGCTACTACAACGGAACGATCGATACCCGCTGGGACGCGGACGGACGAACCATGACGCTCCTGAACGAACTTCGTTACACCGATCCGAAAGGCATCGTCTGGATCGCGCCGGCCGGTTCGCGGATCGATGGCGCTTCCATTCCGCGCGCCTTGTGGTCGTTCATGGGGGGCCCGTTCGAGGGAAAATATCGCAACGGCTCGGTGCTGCACGATGTCGGTTACGACCAAAAGAATCGTCCGGCCGCGGAAGTCGACCGGATGTTTTACAACGCAATGCGCTGCAGCGGCGTAAGCGCGCTGGAGGCCAAGACGATGTATTACTCCCTCCTTCGTTTCGGGCGGCATTGGAAATTTTCGACCAAGAAAGCGAAACCGGTGCTGCCGGATTCATCTCAAGACGTCCTCAATCCGCAGGCGCCGAGGAACACAATGTTGGATCCAAATGAGGTCGGAGCGATCCAACAGTGGATCAAGCAAAACGACCCGAGCTTGGACCGGATCGAATCGCGCGTGGACGCGAAGGGAAGGTAATCGGTCTTCGGCCGAAAGCACCAAGCTCCAGAGAAGCTCCAAACACCGAAGCTCCAAAGGCCGTCCAGCTACATTGATGTTTGGTGCTTGATGTTTCTCTGGAGCTTGGTGCTTGGAATTTGGAGCTTTCTTATCGCAACTTGCCCGGCCCCCACAACGCCTTGCCCGGCTTCGCGCCCGTATGCTCGCCATCTTTGAGCACCTGGGTGCCGTTCACAAAAACATGCTTCATCCCCACCGCATATTGATGCGGCTTCTCAAATGTCGCGCGATCGCCAATCGTCGCCGGATCGAACACCACTACGTCCGCGAACATTCCTTCCCTCACGAACCCGCGATGATCCAATCCGAGATTCGTCGCAGGCAGGCTGCTGAGCTTCCGGATCGCATCCGCCAGCGTGAGCACTTTCTCCTCGCGCACATATTTGCCGAGCACGCGCGCGAAGGTTCCATAAGCGCGCGGATGGCAGTTCGACTTGATGAAATTTCCTTCGGGCGCCTGCGACGCTTCGTCCGATCCAAACGAAACCCAGGGCTTCACCATTTCCTTCTTCACGTTTTCTTCCGACATGAGGAAGTAAATCGTGTCGATCCTCGATTCGTCCTCGCTGATCAGATCCATGATTGTCTCAATCGGATCCTTGCCGCGCGTCTTCGCGACTTCCGCGAGCGATTTGCCGGTAAGCGGCTTTAGTTTATCCGACTTGAACCCGGAGAGCAGGATCTTGTCGGGCGAGCCGGCGGCGAGATAAAGGTTTTCCCATTTGTCGCTCGGCGTCCGGACTTCGGCTGCGATTTTTTCGCGCGTCGCCGGATCCCGCAATCGTTTGAACAACGCCGGATAACCGCCGTCCTGCGTCCACGGCGGCAGGCAAGCGTCGAGGCCGGTGCCGGCAGCGGTGTAGCTATACATATTCGCCGTGATCTTGAGCCCGGCCTTTCGCGCCTCTTCGATTTTCGCCAGCATCGCGTCGGCCTTCTTCCAGTTCTGCTGGCCGGCGGCTTTGATGTGATAAATCTCGGCGGGAATGTTGGCCTCCTTGCTGATGCGCAACAATTCATCGATCCCTTCGAGCAACCGATTTCCTTCGCTGCGCATATGGGAAATGTATTTGCCCTGATATTTCGCGGCGACTTTGCAGAGCTCGATCAGTTCCTCAGTCTTCGCGTAAAACGCCGGTGGATAAATGAGCGACGTGCCAATCCCGAGCGCGCCCGCTTCCATCTCCTGGCGGACGAGCTGGCGCATTTGCTCCATCTGCTCGGGCGTCGGCGCTTTGTCCTCAAGGCCGATGACGTGATCGCGAATCGTGGTCGCGCCCACGAAGGAAGCAACGTTACAGGAAACGCCGCGCTGTTCCAGATAGCGGAGGTATTCCGCGAGCGTGGTCCATCTGATTTCGAATTTGATATCTTTCTGCTCGGAGATCATCCGCTCTTTCATGCCATCATTGAGCGGTCCCATTGACCAGCCCTCTCCCATGATTTCAGTCGTGACGCCCTCGCGGATTTCACCTTGCGAACGGCCATCCTCAATCAGCGATTCGGTCGACCACGAGAGCATGTTGATGAACCCGGGCGCAACCGCCATTCCCTTAGCGTCAATCACCGTGCGCCCCTGCTCCGCCGGAAAATTGCCGACGCCAGCAATGCGATCACCGCGGATGCCGACATCGATCACGCGCGGTGTTTCGCCCGAGCCGTCGTAGAGCGTTCCGCCTTTGATGAGGATGTCGAACTTTTCGGCGACTGGCGGTTCCGCTGCCAAGCCGCTCTGCGCAAATGCGAGCGCAACGAGAAACTGAGCAACCAGGGCGCGAAAAGAACGAATTCGATCATTCATACCTGATGTCTATTATCTCCAGCGTCTCTTCACCGGAAGGAAATTTGAAGCGGATGCGTTCTCCCCGCTTTCCGTTCAGAAGCGCTTTCGCAATTGGCGACACCCAGCTCACCCAATTGCGTTCGATGTCCGTCTCATCCACGCCGACGATGCGGTAGCTTGTTTCGGTTCCGTCGCTCTCGCGCACGGTCACGCTCGCTCCGAAGCGGACGACGTCCGCCGGGCCGCTCGGCGCTGAGATGATCTCGGCCGACTGCAAACTTTCCTCGAGCTGCCTTACGCGCTGGTCGAGCCGAGCCAGTTGTCGCTTCGCATCCGGATCAGCCTGCGCATCCGCCAAGGCCGGCCGGGTGATTTCGATTAGGCGCTGGAGTTCATCGCGCAATTTCTGTGCGCCCGCGGGCGTAATGTAATTCTTCGTGCCCGGCGCCAGCGCCGAAGTCAGCGGCGGGAGATCAGGAAGCTCAGGAGCGCTGTCGTCTTCACGCGTGAAAGCTTTGCTCATTGATGGTGTTCAAACCGCGCCGACAAACGGGAAAGGGCTCAAGGAGCGGCGGTTTACAAACCGCCGTCGTTCTTCGGCGGACTGGAGACCGCCGCTCCTTGATGTTGTTTGGCCCATCGGACGCGTTAACGCGCTGGCGATGGTGTTGGCGTCGCCAGCGGAAACGCAAATGTGGAAGCCGGTGAAGCTCCGGGCGAAGAGGGCGCTGCTGATGCCGAAGGCGACGCGGATGGCGTCGGGCTCGGGGTCGGCGTCGGCGTCGGGCTCGGCAGCGGCGGAATGATGTTCTCCCAATGGTGCAACGGAACTCCGGCCCCGCCGATTTCCTTCACGAGCGCTTCGCAACGCGCTTGAATCTTCTCGAGATCGGGCGGACCCCACGGCTTTTCGCCAGTGTCGGGGAAAATCAGGTAGGTCACTTTCAGATCGCTCACCGGCCGGTTATTCGGCGTGGCAACAGTGTTGATTTCTTTCGCAATCCTTAACGACGCTTCCCCCGCTTTATCCGATGGACCGATATCACCCACGATCGCCGGAAAGATGCGATCTCCGAAAATGACCAGCGCGTAGTCGCCCACTTTGCCGCCATCCGCTTTGCCGAGTCCCAACGGCAACACGATATAAGGATCGGTCGCGCCGATCAGGAAGCTGTACTTCTTTAGCGTCTCAATCTCGTCGCGCACCGCCGCGATCCCGCTCTTCAATTCTCGTTTGCGCTCGGGCGACGTGCCTTTGTTGGCCAATTCCCCCTCGTAGCGCTTCAGCCGTTCTTCCGCCGGCGGCAGATATGAATTCGGGATCTCGCTTTTCTTCGGCCACCGATAACTCGTCACCGGTTTGAAGTTCGCCGACAAACCGGAGCCGGCCGGCAACCGGTCCGAGTCCGAGCCATCGGCATCGACATCCATGTCGGCTTGCAGCAGGACCGCGCGCCGTTTGCTCTCGGGATGGCGCAATTGCAGCACCGTCTGGCAATCATAAAAGTTGTGGCGCGAGAGAAGTTGGTCGAGCCGGACGAGATTTTCCCGGAGATTTCGCAGCTTCGTGTCGTAGAGCTCTTTAAAAAACGGCGAGACAGACTCCGGCGTCAGCATCGCGCCGAGGCCGGGCAGCAGTCTCGGCAATTCGGGGCTCACCTTCGCCAGTTCTTCGATGCTCTTGTTCGGCGACGGCACGCGCGCGTGCAATTTCAATTCAAGCACGTAGCTCTGCGGGTCCGCGCGCTCGTCCGAAGCCGCGCCGCCCGGAATCGGATCGACCTCGGCGTGAACGGTAATACCGCTGAAGAGACGCGAGGTATCGATCTTGCCCGTAATGAGCGGCGGCTTGGGCGATTGACCGGGCGTAGGCGTTTTCTCCGGGATTTCGATATCGATCGGAGTAGTCGGCTCGACTTGCGTGCGATGCCATTGCTCGAGCGAGATCCAGCGGAGGACGATGGCCGTCAGCACAGCCAACAACAAAAGGAGCGCGAAAAAACGCAACGTCCTCAGACGGAATCTTCGCACCAGCGGTTACTTCTTGATCCAGGCGAGGATCGCCAGGATGAGGCCGATCACGCTGAGGAGAGACATCAAGCCGGCCGGCATCGCCTGCCCGGTTTTCAGAAATGCGGGAATGAATCTGCCCGCGAGCAAAATGGAAACAAGGCCCGCGATCGCCAGTCCGAGCACGATATTCCCGGGGAGCAGATACGCGGCGACAATCAGAGCAATTCCCGAAACAGAACCCGCGATGATCGAAGCCGTACTGCCGGCTTTCACGAAACCGATCACGCCACCCACGATCGTGAGCAGGCCGAAAATGATGAAATAGATTCTAGCCGGTCCGAGCATTGTTTGTTGTTAACCCGTGCCGCTCGTTCTGTCTAGGAAGCTTGCCTGCGCAACGCAAGCGACGGCTTCAGCAATCCTCCGACGAAGCGGCAACAAACGATGGCCCTGCGGTGGTTGATCCGAGAAAAGGAGTGTGGTTAATGCGCGGGTGCAATTTCGGCTATTTTTTCTTTGTCTGCTAACGGCCTTCGTCTCCGCTGGGGCTGGCGCGCAGGAGGCTACGGAACAAAACGTGGTCGTCTCCGCTCGCAAATCGGGCGAAGAATTTGAAGAGCCGGGCGGCTACGGACAACCACAATGGGCCGAGAGAAGTCGCGCTTCCGCGACGACGAAGCTTTATGTTCTGTCGCCCTACGAAGTTTTTGTCGGCGTCTTGTCGGAGAGCGATTTTTTGCGGCACGGCACGTCGCGACACGATCTCGTGCAGGAAATAGAAATGGGATTGCCGCATCGTTTTGAGATCGGCTTTGAGAATCACGTTGGCCTGGTTGGCGGTGACGCAGCGGAAATGAGCGCTAACATCGGCGCGCGCTATGCCTTTGCGGCGTGGGGCAAGATTCCATTGAACCCAACGATCTCCGGCGAATACCGGTTCGGGACCGGAAAAGAACTGACGAATCGTTTTGAGCGAAGCTTTGATAGGAACTCGCCGGATGCGTATGAGCTTCGGCTGTTACTCGGGCAGGAGTTCGTTCCGCGCGTGCAATGGGCGGCGAACCTCTTTTTTCAACACGAGCTCGGCGGTGCACGAAACCGGGAAATCGGTCTCACGCAGGATATCGCGTACCTCGCCGTGGCCGATAAATTCGAGGCAGGCGTCGAGATGCGTTACACGAATGCGACCCGGCGCGCGGAAAAACGAGGATCAGCCAATGAGTTTGTCATCGGGCCGAGCGTGAACTGGAAGCCGAATCTTCATACAGTGATAAGCGTCGCGCCGTTGGTCGGATGCACGGCGGATTCGCCGCGTGTTGCTGTGCTTTGCTCGGTGTCCCTTGAATTCGGCGGCGGGGAATCGAAAACCGTGGCTTTAACTCCAAGTCGCGATCGATAGTTACCGAGAAGATCCAACAGCGTCTCTGTCACCACGCACTCATGGCTTCGTCAGGCCGAGCGCATCCTTGACGGCCGACGCCAGATCCACGGCCTTCCCCCGACCCCAATAATGCAAGAACATCATGCGCGGTTGTTCGTGCGTCATGTGTTGATGGATCGCGACGATGTTGATGTTAGCCGCGCGCAATGATTTCAGCACCGGTTGCAACTCATCTTCCGTCACCGCGAAATCGCCATCGACAACGGCGTTGTCGTCGGTGCCGGCAAAAGCTGCCCAGGTGTTAACGCCGATTTCTTTGCCGATCTCCATCCCGCTCATCTGCGATTTGCGGCCGATCGTGAATTTCACCATCCCGTCTTTCACGTCGCCTGGGATCGCGAAGATTTCATTCAACGGGCCGGGCCTAATCGAACTCTTTTCGGGCATCGATTTCTTTTCGTTCTCGCTCTGGCCAAACTTGTTTGCCGGTTTCGCGTTCGCCGCGCGGATCGCTTTGATGGTGTCGTAAACCTTCTTCACCCCACCGGCCAGTTTCTCGACGCTGCCGTCGCCGCTGATGTGCATGAAATAAACTTTCGGCTCATCGAAGAAAAAATGGTTGTGCAGCGCCGTGACGCTCAATCCATTGTCGAGCGCGGCGGACATCACCGTATTGACTTCATCTTCAAAAAGGACGGTGTCGCCCATCATCATGGCTTTGTCGTTTGTGCCCTGGAACGCGGCCCACGTCCCGAGGCCCATGAACGGTGGCATCTGCCAGCCAGCGACGGAGACTTTCACGTCATCGCGCGGGAAGGTGACTTTGTAGACGCCTTCCTCGGCGTTCATCTTCCCCTTCAGACCGGTGAGCCGATCAATTCTTGCCGTATCGAGATCCGCGAGGGCTGCGAGGTTTGCTACGACCATAATTGCCACAGCGGATAAGTATTTTTTCACTTTGCAGGTGTTGGCGAGCTCAGCGGATTGTGCTGAGGATTTCAAATATGGAGCGCGGCCTGGTTTCAGGCCAAGACTTTCGCACCACTGCGTCCTTATTCTTTGTGACCCGGTATTTGCACTCGGCGTAAAGCGCGTCGTAAACGATGAATTCTCGCTCGAGAATTTCCTGATCAGTCGATCCGAGCGCGCCGAAACCGCGAGCGATCCAGCGCAATCCTTCTCCAGCCGGGTGCGGATTGCCTGGCCGCGAATCGGCCGCGCGCACAATTTCACCTAGCAGAAGAAGCGCCGGATCGGCCAGGCGATATTTTTTTAGGATGGAGTTGAAGGAAACGTCTTCGCCATGATGCCCAAGTTCACAGTTCGCGACATCAAAGACGATGCCGCTGTCGATCTTCGACCAATCAGTTTCCGGCGGCAGAAAAACAAACTGCGCTTGTTCATCAATGAAATTTCGGATCAACCATGGACAGGCCACGCGATCGACTTTGATCTTCTCGCGGGTGATCCATTTCATAACCTTGATTCAGCCAGCGAAATTGAAGGACCCGCCACGCTTCGCTGTCTTCGCTTTCTCGTAGACCACCGCGGCCGCAATCGCATCTTCCATCGCGATACCGGTGCTATCGAAGATAATGATTTCCTGTTCGCTGGTGCGCCCGGGTTTCTGGCCGGCTACAATTTCGGACAACTCGGCGTAAATATCTTCTCTGCGCATCAAACCTTGCGCGATGGCGTGGTGCGTATCGCCGATCGCGCAACACTGTTCCGAGCTGTCCGTGATGACTTTCGCGGAAGCCATCAGGGCGGGCTCAATCTCCTGTTTGCTTTCGTCGTCCGCGCCGACTGCTGCGATGAAAATACCTGGCGGCACATCTTCCTTTCGGACAAAAAACTCGCGTGAGGTCGTGCAAGTTACGCAGATATCGCTTTGCTGAATTGCGCTCCGCAGATTGCGAACAGCTTCGATCTCCAACCCGAGTTCGTCGGCGAATTCCACGGCGAAATTGCTCGCAGCGCGTTCGTCACGATCGAAGACGTAGATTTTCTGGAGCGGACGAACGGCGTGGATGGCACGAAGCTGAGCGCGCCCCTGCTGACCACAGCCGCAAAGGGTCGCGACCGAGGAATTCGTTCGGGCGAGGTGCTTTGCCGCGACCGCTGAAGCGGCGGCCGTCCGCTTGATGGTGACCTCGATTGAATCGAGGAGCGCGAGCGGCGAGCCGTTCTCGGCGTCGTAGAGAACAATCACGCCTTGGATGGTAGGCAAGCCGAATCGCGGGCCGTTTTCGGGGAAGTTCGTGTTTAGCTTTGCAACCACATAACTCCTGTCGCCCGGGAGCAGTCCGGCTTTTACGTGCAGGCCGCCGCGCGGGGCCTTTACTCCGAGAATCCCCGATCCGGGGATTTCGCCTTTGCCTTGCCGGCGGAAGATTTCTTCCACCGCATCAATGCATTCCTTTAGGCTGAGCAGCTCAGCGACATCACTTCGGCGCAGCAGCAAGGTTCCTTCAGTTTGCATTCGCCGACCCGACTAATTCCGAGATTTCGGAGCCGGCCAGGACCTCAAGCGGCGCGTGGTTACGACGAAAAATTCTTGCCCCACTCGCTCCTTTCAGCGTTACGCACCTATCTTCGACCACGAGCCATGCTCCTTCGCGCAATCCGACGACAGGAACATCGCTTTCCTCCAGGAATTGGAGGATGCGTTCCTCCTGGGTCTCACCCATGTGTTTCGAAGCAGGATCGGGATCGAGATAATGGGGGCTGATCTGAAACGGCACCAGGCCAAGCGAGTCGAATGAGGACGGTTGAACAATGGGCATGTCCTTTGTCGTTTTGATCGTCGGCGCGGCAACATTCGAACCCGCGCTACTGCCGATGTATGGGGTCCCGCTGCCCACCTTGCGGCGAATTGGCTCAAGGAGATCAAGATCCTGCAGTGCCTTTAAGAGGCGGAAGGTGTTACCGCCGCCGATAAAGATGGCTTCCGCTTCTTCAACTGCCTTTTGGGGATTGGCGGCGGCATGCGCGGATTTCAACGGACAATCCATAGCCGCGAATCGCGTTCGGGCTTGGGCGGTGTAACCATCCCGATCATGTAAAGCGAATGGAAAAAACAAAATCGTCCTCGCCTTCCCGAGGAAATTTCTGATCTCGTCTTCGACGTGATCGAGATAGCCCCGACCGTGAACGGTCGAGTTGCTAATCAACAAAATTCGTAGGGTTGGTGGCATGATTGTTATATGTATAAATTAATAGTATACGTATATTACAAGGATTAAATGCGCGCTTCTGAAAAAATAAAGCCGGCCTCGTGGCTCCTCCTTCTTTTTCGACTCCCGGCGACGCATAAGGCCCAGCGGGTGGCGATCTGGCGAAAACTCAAGAAATGCGGCGCAATCCAAATCCAGACGTCGACCTATCTATTGCCGGACGAGCCCGCGCGGTATGAATATTTTCAATGGCTCTCCAAAGAGATTGGAGACGCCGGGGGCGATGCGACTCTGGTTCGCGCGCAAGAGATCGAAGGCATGCCCGACGAAAAGCTGGTCGCGCTTTTTAATCGCGCACGCGATGAAGAATTTGGCGTGCTGAAAAAGGCGCTCCAGGTTTTTCTGGCCCGCCGGAAGAAGAATGCAGCCGAAAGTAATGCCGCCGAGCTGGAGCGGCTGACCCGGCAGTTTCGTGAAATTAGCGACGTCGATTTTTTTCAAAGTCCCCGCGGGCAGGAGGTGCACATGCTTCTGCGACGTGCCGAAGGGAGTTCGCTGAAGAAACTATCCCGCCTCGATCCCAAAAACTATCGAGGCAAGACTTGGTCCACACGGCCACGGCCGGAGATCGACCGCGTTGGCTCAGCCTGGTTGATCCGTAAATTCATCGACCGGCAAGCGAAGTTCGTGTTTGCCCCTGCCGCGCCACCCGAAACAATTCCCTTCGACATGGTGGACGTGGAGTTCTCCCATCATGGCGACTGCTGCACGTTTGAAACATTAATCCGCCGTTTCGCCATTGATGACAAAGCCGTCCAAAAAATCGGGGAGATGATTCACGACGCCGATCTGGAAGACACGAAATTCCAGCGCACAGAATGCATCGGCATCGATCGCGTCTTGAAAGGTTGGGGCAAAGGCGGAATGAGCGACGAAGAGATTCTGGCGCATGGCTTCAAATGCTTTGAAGGTCTCTACGAGTTTCTCCAACGACGATGAGTTTGACGGCAACACCCATTCAACCGCCAAGTTTTGCCGAAGCCTTTCGGTTCTGGCTGAAGCTCGGGTTCATCTCCTTCGGCGGACCGGCGGGCCAGATCGCGATTATGCAGACGGAGCTGGTCGAGCGGCGGCGCTGGATCAGTCAGGCCCGCTTTTTGCATGCACTCAATTTTTGCATGCTCCTCCCCGGCCCGGAAGCGCAGCAGCTCGCGATCTACATCGGCTGGCTCCTTCACAAAACGTGGGGCGGCATCGTGGCCGGCGCGCTCTTTGTCATTCCTTCGATGTTCGTTTTGTGGGGATTGAGCTTTGTCTATGCGGCCTATGGCAACGTCCCGTGGATCGCGGCGGTCTTCTATGGGCTCAAACCCGCGGTCTTCGCCATCGTCGCGTTCGCCGTGCTTCGGATCGGTCGCAAGGCGTTGCGCAATCCAATCATGTGGGGCATCGCGGCCGCGGCGTTCGCCGGCATCTTTTATTTTCACGTGCCGTTTCCGATCATCATTCTCGCCGCCGGAATCGTCGGATTTATCGGCGGCAAACTTTCGCCGGCGATGTTCTCGGGCGCCGCCGAACATGGCGCGACTGAAGGCGAGAGAGCGAGCGTGCTGGACGATGAGGGTGAACCGCCGGAGCACGCGAAACCATCGTTGGGCCGCGCGCTCCGGGTTTGCCTCATCTGGGGATCGGTCTGGTGGGGCCCAATTCTCGCGCTGGGATTCTGGCGCGGCTGGGACCACACGCTGTTTCAAGAGGGCCTCTTCTTCAGCAAGGCGGCCATGGTCACCTTCGGAGGCGCGTATGCCGTGCTCCCGTACGTCGCGCAGCAAGCGGTCGAACATTATCACTGGCTCGCGCCCGGCCAGATGATGGAGGGACTAGGCCTGGCGGAAACGACTCCCGGCCCGCTGATCATGGTCCTGCAATTCGTCGGATTCATCGGGGGCTGGAGCCGGCCGATGGGTTTGTCGCCGCTGCTCGCCGCGACCCTCGGCGCCTTCATCACCACTTGGGCGACGTTCGTACCTTGTTTCCTCTGGATTTTTCTCGGCGGCCCGCACATCGAACAATTGCGCGGCAACACTTCGATCACCTCCACCCTTTCCACGGTGACCGCGGCAGTCGTCGGCGTGGTCTTGAATCTCGCGGTCTGGTTTGGCCTTCATGTTCTTTTCCCCGAAGGCCGAGGGATCGATTGGTTTGCGCTCGTCGTTGGCTTGGTCGCATTCCTTGGAATGCTCAAGCTCAAATGGAATGTCATTCCGGTCGTCCTCGGCAGCGCCGCGGCGGGATTGGTTTACCAACTTATCATCCGCTGATGGCTCATCGGCGCAGCTCCTCTGTAGCCGCCGCCCTGCTTGCCACGCCGAAGCATCGCGAAGGCGGGTGGGCGGCGTGAGGGCAGCGGCGTTCGCACCCACGCTTCGCACAGCGAAGCGGCTACAGAAGCGAGCTAATCTGAGTTCCTGCTTGCAATCTCGGTTGCAGGACGGAAACTCGCCCGCAATGAAGCGGCATTTCAGCGATGGCGGGTCGATCGCGATCATGGCCGCTGGATTCGTCAGCCTGTTTCTTTTCACGCTCGTTCTCTCGGCCGTTCCGCAACTGCACGAGCGGATCCACCCTTCCAGTGGCGCTACCAACCACGAATGCGCCGTCACCCTCCTGACCTCGGGCAATTACCAGCACACGGTCAGCGACACGATCGCGCTGGCGCCGCCGACGCCGCCCAAAGCGTTCGTTCACATCTCGGCCCGTCTTCAGTTAGTCAGCGCGCGTCTCGAATTTTCTTTGCTTGAGCACGCGCCGCCGGCGCTCTCCTGACCATTGGTGTTCCGCTTTTGCGGACAGTGGCTCATCGCGCGTTCCGCCGGCCACTGATCCAATGCGCGCCGAACGCAGATAGACGTTCAGAATCGTGTCCCGTAAAGCGGGACCAAATCAGGAGATTAATGAGAAAACTTATTTTTGTGGCGCTCGCCTGTTGCGCAATGGCAGCGCGTGCCGCTGACCCCGCAACCGAAGTGCCGCCTGGCGCAACGCCTGCCTCGGCCGCCGACGTCGAGGCATTGCGTCAACAAGTCCAGTCGCTCACCGAGCTGGTGAAAACGCTGCAACAGCAGGTGAAAGATCAACAGGCGGCTAAGGAAAAAAATGAGTCCGCCGCGCCCACTCTTCCGCAGAACCCCGAGTCGCAAACCGCCGAAACTTCCAGTTCACCCGCGCCCACTGCCAGCGCACCGCCGCTGTTTCCGACGACAGACACCGCGGTCGTGCCTTCCGCTCCGCCAGTGAATGCAAACGGCACCTTGTTCGCGACGACAGACGACTCGGTCACGACAACACCGGCAACGGTTTCAAGTTCGGGCACCGGTTCTTCGTTGACCCAACCGATCCCGATCACCGGCGGCGGCAGCAGGAATTACATGAACATCTCGTTCGATGGCTTGTTTTCCCTGGCCGGTTCAACGGAGCGGCACCTGGATCGCATCGAAGTCGGCGATCACGATCCGCAACAGCGTGGCTTCAACGCGCGCAACGCCGAGATCGCGCTGGATGGCGCAGTCGATCCGTACTTCGAGGGCTTCGCGAACATCGTCCTCAAACTCGACAACAATAACGAGACGGAGATCGAGCTCGAAGAGGTCTTTCTCCAGACGACGAACCTGCCTTACAACTTGCAGATCAAGGCGGGACAGTTCTTCGACGCCTTTGGCCGAATCAATCCAACCCATCCCCACACCTGGGAGTTTGCCGATTCGCCGCTGGTCAATGGGCGGCTCCTCGGCCCCGATGGGCTCCGCGGCGTTGGCGCCCAGATCGCGTGGACCGTGCCGGTGCCGTGGTATTCGCAGTTCATCTTCGCGGTCCAAAACGGACGCGGCGGCACCGCCTATTCCTTTCGCAATCCCGGTGAAGATGGCGTGTTTTACGGGCGCATGACGATCGATCGGGACGCCAGCGCGCTCCACGATCTCGTTTTCGTCCCGCGCTTCGAAAATTCCTTTAACCCGAGCGAGACGCAGACTGTTCTCTTCGGCGCTTCAGGAGCATTCGGCGCCAATGACACCGGCCCGAATGCGCACACTCAGATATACGGCGCCGATCTTCTCTACAAATGGAAGAGCGCGCGAGCAGAAGGGGGTTTCCCGTTTGTGAAATGGCAGACCGAAGCGATGTATCGCCGCTTCGAAGCGGGACGCGGCCTGGATGATTTGTTCCCCGCGAACGAAACTTTTCGCGACTGGGGCATGTATTCGCAGGTGCTCTGGGGTTTCAAAAAAGGATGGGTCGCCGGCATCCGCGGGGATTATTTGCACATGCAAAAATCGCTCGTCACGGATGACGAAATGCGGCAATCGCGGTCCCGCATCTCCGCGAATCTCACCTGGTACCCGACGGAATTCTCCAAGATCCGTCTGCAATACAATCACGATTTCCTGGAGGAGAACGCGTTCCTCGCCAGTCGCGACGTCGATTCCATTTTTCTCCAGTTCGAATTCATTCTCGGTGCGCACGGCGCCCACAAATTCTAAAACTCCATGAAAAAGATCCTGTTAATCCTGTCCACCATTTTCAGCTGCGTATTCGCGAGCGAAGCCAAACTCAAAGTCGTCGCTACCCTGCCTGATCTCGCTTCGCTCGCCCGCGACATCGGCGGCGATAATGTCGAAGTCAGCTCGATGGCGAAACCGACCGAGGATTCCCACTTCGTCGATGCGCGCCCGAGCTTTGTCGTGCAACTGCGGAGTGCGGATGTCCTGATCGATGGCGGCGCGGAACTCGAGCTAGGCTGGTTGCCGCCGCTCTTGCAAAACGCCCGCAATCCGAAGATCGAAGTTGGCAAACCGGGACGCGTTCAGGCGTCCCAAGGCGTGCGTCTCATGAACGTGCCGGCGAACGTGACCCGCGCCGCGGGCGACGTCCACGCGCTGGGCAACCCGCATTTCATGACCGACCCGATCATCGCAAAAACGGTCGCGCTTCATATCGCGCAATCTTTCAGCGCGGTCGATCCGCCGAATGCCGCCGCTTACGATGCGAACTACAAGAAGTTCGAGGCGACCATCAACGCGAAGCTCCAGGAATGGGGCGCGGCAATGCTGCCGTTCAAGGGACAAAGCGTCGTCGCTTATCACGATTCATGGGTCTACTTCGCGCACCGATTCGGACTGAACATCGATATTTTTCTCGAGCCGAAACCGGGCATTCCGCCGTCGCCGTCGCACCTCGCGGACGTGATCGAGAAAATGAAAGCGCAGAAGATCAAGGCGATCATCGTTGAGCCGTTTCACGATCGAAAGATCGCCGAGAAAGTGGCGAGCTCGACCGGCGCGAAGGTGGTCGATTTCGCGCAATATCCCGGGGCGCTCCCGAATACCGACAACTACGTGAAGCTGATCGATGCGCTAGTCGCGCGGCTGAGCGCCGCGATGAAATGATATGTGGGACGTAATGTTCTGGCCCATCGTGGCCTGCGTGCTTTTGCCGTGGCTGCTCGTGTATCTCGGTCTCCACGTCGTCCAGCGCGGCATCATTTTCATCGACATCGCCATGGCGCAGATGGCGTCGCTCGGCATCTGCGTCGCGGTTTTGTTCCATTTGGATCTGCAAAGCTGGTGGACGTTCGCGATCGCTCTCGGTCTGACTTTTGTCGGCGCGGCTGTCTTTTCCATCACCGGGAAACGCACCAGTCAGATTCCGCAGGAAGCGGTCATCGGCATTGCCTATGTCGTGGCTGCTGCCGCCGCGGTTTTGCTGCTCAGCCGCGCAGCCGAAGGCGATGAGCAAATCAAACAGATGCTCGTCGGAAACATCCTGCTCGTGACTCCGATGGAAGTTTGGAAATGCTTTGGGCTTTTTGCCCTCGTCGGCGTTCTGCATTTCGTCCTGCGGCGAAATTTCCTTCTGGTCTCCTACGATCGCGACGCGGCTTACGAGAAAGGCCTGCGGGTGCGCTGGTGGGATTTTCTTTTCTACGCGGCGTTCGGCCTGGTCGTGACCAGCTTCGTGCGGATCGCGGGCGTGCTTTTGGTCTTCAGCTATCTCATCGTGCCCGCGGTCTGCGGGATCAATCTCGCCGGTTCGCTGAGCCGGCGGCTGCTGATCGGCTGGCTCATTGCCTTGATCGGCGGAGTCGGCGGCCTCTTCTTTTCCTTCTGGTGGGACCTTCCTTCCGGCGCAGCGATCGTTTGCACCTTTGGCGCTCTGCTCATTCTGGTGTCGTTAGGCGCGCTCCTTCGACGGCGAGTGTCGCCCGCTTAAAAACGTCGCCCGAACACACGCCTTCAAGGAGCGGCGGTTTACAAACGGCCGGGGCGATTTGGAAATCGCCCTTCCTTGTCCTGGAAGCGCCGCTACATTTTCCACAATGCATTCATTTCGCTATCACGAGCAAAAACTCCACTGCGAAGAAGTGGATCTTGAGCGCGTCGCGGAGAAATACGGGACACCGCTCTACGTCTATAGCGCGGGCACGATCCTCGATCATTATCACCGGCTTGATGCCGCGCTGACATCGCTCGATCACCTCATCTGCTACGCCGTCAAAGCAAACTCGAACGGCGCGATCCTGAAGCTGCTTTCCGAACAAGGCTCCGGTTTCGATATCGTTTCCGGCGGCGAACTCTTTCGCGTCCTCGCCGCGGGCGGCGATGCCCAACGCTGCACCTTCGCCGGTGTCGGCAAATCGCAGGACGAAATCGAATACGCGCTGGATCAGGGCGTCCTCAGTTTCAATGTCGAGAGCGAAACGGAACTCGCCTACATCGACCGCATCGCCCGCGGCAAAAATCTGCGCGCTCCGATCGCGCTGCGGGTGAATCCCGATGTCGATGCGGGAACGCACCGTTATGTCTCGACCGGGCGCAGCGAAAACAAATTCGGCATCGCCCTGGATCGGGTCGCGGCGGTCTACGAACAGGCGGCGCGCATGCCGAACATCCTGATCCGTGGTGTGCAAATGCACATCGGCTCGCAGATCACCGACGCGACCCCCTTCGCGAAGGCGATCGAAAAAGTCGCGCCGCTGATTTCGGATTTGAAGAAGAAATACCCACTCGAGTTCTTCAGTGTCGGGGGCGGCATGGGAATTATTTACAAGCGTGCGCTCGAAAGTGGCTCCGGCGAATGGTGGCATGAGCGCGACGGCGAAGCGTCCGCGTTTAGCGTAGCCGATTACGCGGCCGCAATTGTTCCGTCCTTGCGCGAACTCAACCTGCGCGTCTTGCTCGAACCCGGTCGGTTTCTCGTCGGCAATGCCGGCGTTCTTCTGACGACGGTGCGCTACCTAAAGCAAACCGAGCACAAGAAATTCGTCATCGTCGATGCAGGGATGAACGACCTGATCCGGCCGGCGCTTTACCAAAGTTACCACGAGATCGTGCCGGTTCGGGAGCCCGCGGATTCAGCGCGCGAGATTGTGGACGTAGTCGGGCCGGTGTGCGAAAGCGGTGATTTCTTTGCGCAGGATCGGGAGATGCCCGCGATGAAAGAAGGTGACGTGGCCGCGATCATGAGTGCCGGCGCGTATGGTTTCGTGATGGCTTCGAACTACAACTCGCGGCCGCTCCCTGCGGAGGTTCTCGTTCACGGTCAGGAGTTCAATCTGGTCCGGAAGCGACAGACTCTGGCGGAGCTGATGCATGGGGAAGTTTAGAGCGCGTCGTTGAGACTGAGAAGTTCGATGAGCCGCCGAAGCGATGGCGCCGCGGCATCGTATTGGGCGCGATTCACGCCGCGGCATTTTGCCCAATCGGCGAAGCGACATTGCTCCTTCAATTTCAATTCGTCGCGCAACAACGGTTCGAACAAGCGCAGATCCCAATCATAAAACTCCTGGGTTAATCTGCCCATGGGAACGTTCGGGATCGGAATGCCGGCGGCCTGGCATTCCCGCGCGACAGCCATGATCGACTGCCACGCCTTTTCGTGGCTCACCATGTTCACGGGATAGATGGCTGGGTAAACCTGCGTGGCGTGGTGGCGATTCATTGCGAGCGCGGCGCAGGAAAGGCCCACGAAGAACACCGCTGCCAGCACTCCTCCTCGCCGCGCCAGGACGAGCGCGAGCGCCACCGCACTGCCGAGAAGCGTGAAAGTGATCGGTACCAGGTAACGCGAGCCGATTAAAACCGAGCGAAATTCCCAGGCCGGCTCGAGGCCGTGACGCGCGAGCATGACAACAACGAAACAGCCAAAGGAAGCGATGGAAAATGTGTGGAGAACAAAACGCGTTAGCGTGGCCGGAGTCGCTTCGCGCAGAGCTGAACGCGCGAGGAAATACAAAACCGCTCCGAGAATGAGAATGGCGATGAGCCCATAACCCCAGGTGCTGCCGAGGCTGCCCGCGATTCTCGGACTGCTGGCCGGTTCTTTCGATGCGCCGAATGAATGAAGCATGGCCAGGCCATGGAGCGTGGCCAGACCAACGAGCGTCGCCAGCACGATCTGCAGTGTCCGCCGATTTCTGGCCATGCCCGCGAAACGGTCGCGATAAATGCCGCCAAGAAAAAAAACGAAAATTAGAATCGTGGCGCCGACCGTGACTGAGCCAAGGCCCAGGCAATGCATCGAGGCGTAGGCAGACCCGGCGGCGATCCAAATCCAATGCCCTTCCGCAGGATCGGTCGCGAATCGAACCAGCGCCAGCAACGCGATCGTTCCGCAGATCATCCAGCCCATTTGCATCACCATAAAAGGCCACGCGACCAGTTCGCGCATGAGGGGTTGCAGGACGAAGATCGCGGCCACGGCGGAAGCGGCGGCTAGCGTGACTGGTTTCGAAAGCCGATGCGCTCGGGCTGCGGCGCAAACGAGGAGAAAGATGGCGCCGGCCACGAAAGAGAGCGCGACCAGTTGCCGCCACTTCCAGAAATTCTCATACGGCCCGACGAGCCGCGTCAACCCGAACTCGCTCGCGAACGCCAAAGGCGTGAAATGGCCGTGATAGCTATGCGTGAAAAAGAACGCGACATAATTTCGCTGCACCTGCGGTTGCTCGTGCGAGAGAAATTGATACCAGCCGCTCTCGGCCCGGAAAAACGTGATGTTCGTCCGGTGATAGGCGACCGCCGTCACGATGAAACAGCCCACGAAAAGCGCGAACAGTTGCGTCGCGATCCGCGCTCGTTTGGAATTGGCTGAACCGCTGATGGGGTTGGTCGCCGCGCGCTCAGTCAAGGCGCCAGTATGCCGGTCGAAATTGCGGCGCACAATACCAGACCCGGGAATCGATGCGGACTTGCGCGGCTTACCCTATGAGCATAAATACTGCTCCCAGCAAATCCCGATGAAACGACTGCTTCCGATTCTCTTCCTTTTCAGCCTGTTGCTTGCGCAGCCCGCGCCGGCCGCTCCTCCCATCACCGGCGAATATATCCTGCTCGTGGGCGGACCTTCCCTGATGAAGTGGGAGAAATACAAAGGCCCTCAGGCGCACGATCATTGGTGGGCTAATTTTGTCCACGCCGCTCGCGTCCGCACCGAGCAGATTCGCGCCCAGGCCCCCGACGCCAAAATCACCTGGCTGGTTTACAAACAGGGTTACATCGATCGCGCGGAACAAGACAAACAGGATTTGATCGCGCTCATCGGGACGGTGCGGGACAAGTTCGATCTCAAGCTGGTTTATTTCCAGAACGGCGACGAAGTCGTCAATTACCTGAACAACGGCCAGCCGCGCGCCAGTTTCAAGATCGTGGACTTCGAGTACTTCGGGCATTCGAACCACAAGTGCTTCATGTTCGATTACAGCAGCAACATCGAGAGCGCTTGTAAATCATGGCTCCACGAAGACGAGCTGCGCAGGATCGCGGGCCGGAGCTTCGCCCGGGGGGCGTTCGCGAAAAGCTGGGGCTGTCACACCGGCGAGAGCATGTCGAAGAAGTTTTACGCGGCCACCGGCGTCCCCATGTGGGGCGTGATCGGCAAGACCCAATACATGATGGACGAGCTGCCCGTTATCACGGGGCAGAACGCCAAGTGGGTCACCCGGTAGCGGCGATCTCCCGCAATAGACCCGGTCCGCGATAAACGTAGCCGGTGTAGACTTGGAGCAGCTCCGCGCCGGCTTCCAGTTTTTCCCGGGCGCTCTC
>JBBWZL010000030.1:0-10676 GCA_039649045.1 Verrucomicrobiota bacterium
AATAGCCATGTCGTCAGGCGCGGGCGGCGGTGGCGGCGTGCACGGAGATCGCGCCGGCGCCTTTCAAGACACGCGCGCATTCGCTCAACGTCGAGCCCGTGGTTAATACATCGTCGATCAGGAGCACCCGCAACTCTCGCACGTTCGCCTTTTTTCGTAAACGAAAGGCGTTATGCAAATTTTCCATGCGTTCGGCCCGATCGTAGGCGGTTTGGGTGGTGGTGTAGCGGATTCGTTCGAGCACCGGGCGAAGCGGCGCCGCGATCTGGCGGCTGAGCAATTCCGCCAGCACCGCAGCCTGGTTGAAACCGCGCTGGCGTTCACGCGCGGGATGCAAGGGGACGGGAACGATAAGGTCGAAGTGCCGGCCGCGGAGCCGCGCATCGCTCAGGTTTTCGCAGAGCCAGGCGGCAAGCGGGTAACAGAGATGGCGTTGACGTCCATACTTGAAATCGTGCACGAGCTTGCGAACAATTCCGCGGCTGCGATAGGCCGCGACCGCGGCATCGAAGTGCAGAGTGCGATGCTCGCAATTGGCGCAACTGAACGTCTGCGTGATCGCGCCGGAAAAAGGCTCCGAACATTTCGCGCAGAACGGCGCGGTGATCCGCGGCGCCCGGCTGCGGCACTTCTCGCAGAGGTATTCCGCGCGCCCGACTTCTCCCGAGCAAACAACGCAGGTCGCGGGATAGAAGAGCGAACTGAGCGCGGGGAGGGGATTAAACGTCGCGAGCGCCAGCATATTTCAACCAAACTCTGAGCAGGACCCAACTGGCGAGACAAACGCACAGTGGAATGATTCCAATGAGCAAACTTTTCCCCAGCCACGGCATCGCCAGAATTTCCCGGCGCGCGATCTTGTTGAAAACGCCGCTGCCCAGAATCCAGCCGGCGTGCAGGCCGATCGGCATCCAGAGCGATCGGGTGCGAAGCCGCGCATGCGCCAGGACAACGCCGATGACGAACAACGTTGTGAAACCGGCGAGCAAAAGCTTCGGCTCGGCAAACTGATCGAGGGAATGGGCGAGCGAGATGAATCCCGACGTCCAACCGGCCGCAGTTGTCGTTTCATCCGGCGCTTTGAGAAAATGCACGATCGAAAAAATTCCCGCGCTCAATCCTGTCGCGATCCAGGGCCGGTTAATGCGAAGTAAGACGCCGAGAAACAATCCGCGGAAAAGCGCTTCTTCGATCAAGGGGACGATTGACGCCGTCAGCGCGACTTGTCCGACGGCGGACCACTCCCATTCCGCGCGCAACGTGTAGACGTCCCGCCAGACAAGAAAAATCTCGCAGCAGATAACCGGCAGGACCGAGATCAGAAATCCGATAATCAGGTCGCGACCCCAGCGAGGATTGCGGGCGAGGCCCAGGTCGCGCGGACTTTTGATTCCGAGCCAGCGCAGGAAAGGCCAGAGAAACAAAAGCGCTCCGAGCATGAGCGCGCGATGAAAGAAGGCCTCGAAATCAAACGTCGCCAGCACGGGAAAGATTCCGTGGGCCGCCAGCCATTGCGCGGTCCAGAACAAAATGGGGGCGGCCACGGCACCGAAAAGAATCGTGGCGGCAAAATAGCCGAGCAATCTGGCTGCGTCTTTCAAGGGGCTAATGTAAGATTCCGGCCGGATGCGGAGTCAACACATATGGAAGGAGAAGGACGCGGAAGGGAAAAAGCGCGAGGTCCGGGTAACGAAGTTTGGCGGGGTGTGGCGTTTCCAGGCGAAATCCGCGGATGAAACCGAGTGGACTTATTACGACCGTCCGCTCATCGAGGATCTTCAGGCCTTGAGGGACATCGTTTTTCGCAAATACCAGCGGCGCAGAGCCTCGGCCGAAGATGTCGATTCGATCGAAAAGCTGCTCCGCGAATACGCCGCTCATGAGTAATAAATGGTGAAGGCGAAAAGATCGCGGCTCGACGTTTTCCTGGTCGAGCAAGGACTTTGCGCCAGTCGCGAACAAGCGCAACGCGCGGTGATGGCCGGCGAAGTCAGAATTGGCGATCGCGTGGTCAGCAAATCGTCGGTTCTGGTTGGGCCGGAAGAGAAAGTATCGGTGGAGACGCGCTCGCCCTATGTGGGCCGGGGCGGCTTCAAGCTCGAAGGCGCGCTCGATCATTTTCAGATCGACGCGCAAGGAGTTACGGCGCTCGATATCGGCGCTTCGACCGGTGGGTTTACCGATTGTCTCCTGCAACGCGGCGCCGCCAAAGTCTACGCGATCGATGTTGGACACGGGCAATTGGCCTGGAAAATCCGAAACGATCCGCGCGTGGTGGTGCGCGAAAAACTGAATGCGCGGTTCCTCACTCGCGAAGATGTCCCGGACGAGATAGACTTGTGCGTTATCGACGTTTCCTTCATTTCCTTGACCATGATCCTGCCGAACGCCTTTGACTTGATAACTCCCAATGGCGTGATCCTGGCGCTCATCAAGCCGCAGTTCGAGCTCCAGGCGGCGGAAGTGGCGCACGGTGGGATCGTGCGTGATCCGGCGCTTCACGAAAAAGCGCAGAACAAGATCCGCGACTTCGTGCTTAACGCCGGGCACAACCTGATCGGCATGGTTGCCTCCGCGATCACGGGGACTGATGGCAACCAGGAATTCTTCCTATGCGTCCGACGAAAATCGGCCTGATCGCGCACACCGGTAAACCGGGGGTGGCGCAGTTGGTTCGGGCGCTCGAAACCGAGTTCAAGCGTTTCGACCTGGCGCTCTTGATCGAAGCCAGGACGGCGGAGCTCGCGGGAATGACGTCGACTCACTCTGTCGCGGACTTGGGACGCGAGGCTGATCTTCTGGTAGTTCTCGGCGGCGACGGGACAATCCTTCACGCCGTCGGTCAGCTGGGGGATCTCATCAAGCCGATCTTCGGCATCAATGTGGGCTCACTCGGGTTCCTGACCTGCGCGAACTCGTCGACCTACGTGGAAGCGGTCGAATGCATCGCAGCGGGAAAAATGGTTTTCAGCGATCGGACATTGTTGGAAGTAACAATCAAAAATCCGGGGAAGGAAGTCGCCCGCGTCAGGGGCCTAAACGATGCGGTCTTCAGTCGCGGCGAAGTCTCCCGGCTCATCCGGCTGAAAGCCAGCGTGAACGGGGAGGCGCTCACGGAATTTAACGCCGACGGATTGATCATCGCCACCCCTACGGGATCGACGGCGTATTCACTCTCGGCGGGCGGTCCGATCCTCGCGCCGGGATCGGGCGCCCTGGTCATCACGCCGATTTGTCCGCATGTGCTGACTAACCGCTCAATCATTGTGGATGAAGACGCCGTCATCGAAATCGAAGTCACCGAGCGGGATCATCCCGTGTTTCTGACTGTGGACGGGCGCGAGCCCTTGCCGGTAGCCACGGGCGCCGTGGTGGAATTCAGAAAATCGCAACGAGTCCTGCCGCTGGCTTCACTGCCCGGCGTTTCCTTCTTCGGCGTCGTCCGCCAGAAGTTGAAATGGACTGGCAGTAATATCTGACCGCGCAGCTACTGGAGGTTGTAGACCTCGACCAAGGCTGTGCCGGTGCTGTTTACTCCGCGAACGATTGCGGTATACGCACCGCCGTGGAGCGGTATGTAGATGGCCGATTCTTTGTCGTTCGTAGGCTGCAACGTCGTTGCGGAGAGGATCGTTTCCTGAGTGTCTTTCCAGTCATCGTTCGAAGCGACCAGAGTGCCGGAAGAATCCCGCAATTCCAGCGTCGGATCCGCGAGCGAATTAGCGATGCCCAAGGCAGTCAACGATGGCCCCAGGGCCCGCACGACTACGTTAGTGCCCACTGGTCCAGTGCCGCCGACAACGAATCCGGCGATGAGGACATTATCGCCGGTCATGACCAGGCCGCGCGTGCTGACGTTGAGAAGCTGATGCGGCGCCGGCTCGACCGCGACAAACTGCGGAGTGTTGAATTTGCTGCTGAAGACGGTGGTCTTCGTTGCATCCGGAGCAAACAGAAGCGTCGCGCCCGCACCATTGTCTGCCACAACCAGGTTACCAGAGGCATCGAACGCAAGGCCGTAAGGACGGTTTAATCCGGTCACGAAGCTGGTCTTGGTTCCATCCGGCGCGAATTTGAAAATTGTGCCGGAGCCAGATTCGGAAACGAACACGTTGCCGGCATTGTCCACCGCCACTCCCGCCGGGAGTTTCAGCCCCGTCGCGAATGTGCTCTTTGCCCCGGCCGCCGTGAATTTGAAAACCGTCCCGGCGGTAAAGTCCGCCACGAAAAGATTTCCGCTCGGGTCGAAAGCGATGCCGGCCGGTCCGGTCAGCCCGGTAGCGAAAGTAGCTTTGGTCCCGTCCGGTGGAAAACTGATGATGTTGCCGCTGCCGGCCTCCGCTGCAAACAGGATGCCGGAAGCATTAAACGCGAGGCCGACGGGGGAACTAAGGCCGTTAGCAAAAGTGCCACCCTCGACATCAGGAAGGGTGAAGACAATGATCGAATTCTTGCCGGCATCCGCCACATAGAAATGGCCGCGACCGTCAAACACGATTCCCTTGGGGCTGGAGAATCCAGAGGAATAGGTCCCGGGAGTGCCTCCGATCAGCCGGAATCTGAGGACATTGCCCTCATTGGTTTCGTAGATATCGCCTACAGCTCCGCGAGCGTTGGTGGCTAAGAGCGGTGCCATCGCCAGCGAGGCAGCGGCAGCCAGGAACAGAGGCATGAAATTCATTTTTCGCATAATGTGATAGAAGTTGGTCAATCTCCCGAGCAATCGGTTTCCGTCAACCCATTGAACCCTTGCCTTCGCGGAACGGCGCGCCGCGCGGTGTTCAACCGCGGATTACCTCTTCGCGCTATCGACAATCCACTGCTTGATCTCCGGAATAAGACGCCGTTTGAGATCGGCCCGGAACCGAATCTCTTCGGCAGCCTTCCTCACGTCGCTTCCCATGCCCGCCGGAGAATTCTTCTGCGCGTAAGTTTCAAGCTCGGCCGCTCGTGGTTCGTCGGAGAAGCCCCTCATCACGTTTGACGCAAAACGAATCCGCCCGAGCGCATCGAGTTTCGCGTCCAGCTCCTTGTGGTGCGCTTGCGCGAATTCCCACGCCAATTCCGGCTGCTCCGCCGCGATCGACACGTCGCGGACAAGACGGGTGGCGCGCGACGCCGGCAGTTCATCGCCGAGCGAAAGGGCCAGCGTCTTCTTTGCCAGTTCGGGGTCAAGCGCCATCGCCATGGCTCGATAGAAGTTTCCCTTCTCTTCGATGCTCTTCGTTTTCAACCCGAGCTGATGCAGCGTTTCCCACGTTTTCGCGTCAGCGTAGCGGCCAATGACTTCAAAGACCGTGGCCCGAATATCTGGTGCGAGCGTTTTGGGATCGGCGACAAACTTCTGGAAACGCTCACGCGCTTCCTTGATCACCGCTTCGTCGCCGAGATCGCCGAGTTTTCCAATGAGCTGCACGCGCAGGAGTCCCGTTGCCACTTCTTCGCCGGGTTTCGGTTCCCACCCGACGCGCTCGAAAACCGGCTTGAGGATCGAGCGGGCATACGCTTGAAACCCGGACCGGTCGGCATGCTTCCGATAGAGCGCGTCAACGAAGCCGAGCGCGTCTGCGATTTGCTCCCACAAGGCGAGGTTGCTGTCGGCGCGCACTGCTTCGACTAACTTGAAGTAGTCGCGCACCGGGCTGCGTTCAGCCTGGACCAGTGCCCAGGTGTCACTCACAAGATTTACCTTGTCGGCTTCGCCCAGGTCCGCGATCGCGGCGACCAACTTCTCGAACTGCGCGGGTTCGTAGCGCACGCGGTAATTGCCGACGCCGCCCGCATTGAGCTTTACGTTTTGCCCTGGCGCCAGATTAGGGATCGGCCCCGATTTCTGTTCGAGCAGGAATACAGAACCAAGATCGGTCCCGTTCGGTTTCACCTCGATCGCGGCGATCGGAATTTTCCATTCGAACTGCGGCGCCGCCTTCTGATGCACCGTGAATCGCTCCTGCGTCGCGACGAAGGTTGCGTCTTTCGAAGTCATGGAGACCAGCGGAAATCCCGGCTGCTCCGTCCAGCTCCGCGCGATTTCGCCGACGGGTTTGTGCGAAGACTTCGCCAGCGCATTCCATAGGTCGGCCGTGGTGGAGTTTGAAAGCTTGTGCGCCGTGATGTAAGCGCGAATTCCTGACCGAAAATCTTCCTCGCCCAGATACGCCTCGAGCATGCGGAGGAAGGATTGTCCCTTTTGGTAGGTGATCTCGTCAAAGGCGCTGTCGGCTTCGGTCTCGGTCTTCACCGGCTGTTGGATGGGATGCGTGGCGGAAAGCGCGTCGGTCGCCATGGCGCGTTGCTTGGCCGCGTTCGCGCGAAGCCAGACCTGCCACTGCGGATTGAAATGATCCGAACACTTCGTGCCCATCCAGGAGGCAAAGCCTTCGTTCAGCCAGAGGTTGTCCCACCAGGCCATGGTCACCAGATCGCCGAACCATTGATGCGCGATCTCGTGCGCGATGATTCGGAAGATGCCTTCCTTGGTCTCCTCCGACGAATTCTTCGGATCGTAAAGCAAGGCGCTCTCGTAGTAGGTGATCGCGCCCCAGTTCTCCATCGCGCCGCCAAACCCGCCTGGCACCGCGATCAAGTCGAGCTTCGGAAGCGGATATTTTTCTCCGAAGTATTCGTTGAAGTAGCGAATGATTTTTCCCGCGCTTTCGAGCGCGTAACGACCGGTCTCGGCTTTACCTTTCGTCGTGATAATCCCGATCTTCACGCCATCCGCTTCCGCGAAAATTGAATCGAATTCACCCGCGCAAAACACCATCAGATAGGTCGCCATCGGCGGCGTCTCAGCGAAGCGCACCTCTTTCCCGTCGCCGGCCTTCGCCTCATTCTCGACTGGCATGTTCGAGACGGCGGTAAAGCTCGCCGGCACGATCGCGGTCAGCCGGAACTTTGCGCGGAAGGAAGGTTCGTCCCAGCAGGGGAAAACACGGCGCGCATCGACCGCCTCCATTTGTGTGCCCAACATCCGCTTCTTCGCGCCCGTCGGGTCGCGGTAATCCGCAAAGAAGAGCCCTTGTCCGGCTTGGTTTATCTTGCCCGCAAAGTCGAGGGTCAGCGTATGTGTTCCCGCCGCGATCTCCTGCGCAAAAGTGAGCGTGGCAGTCTGCTCTTGGGCGTTGATCGCGATGCTCGCCGTCAAGGCCAGTGCGCCATCCGCACCCGTTAGTGTGGCCGATCCAATCGTAACCGCGTTCACGTTTAGCGTAATGGTCCTGACTGGCTTCCGTACCTCCAGCATCACGGTCTCCGAGCCGGTAAAGGTCAGCTTCTCGAGGTCCGGCTTAAGTTGGATCTCGTAGCTTTTCGGCACGACCTCTTTGGGAAGTTTGCCGGGCGTGTTCTCGAACTTGAACGGCTCTTCGGCCACAGCGGCCAGCGGGAGCATAAATGCAACGAATGCCGCGACGAAACGAGCTTGGGACCGCATAAGACGGGCAGGCTGCCACCGAGTTGCCCCGATAACAATTCAAAGATAGAGGATGCTCATCATGCGCGTCGCCGCCCTCTACGACATTCACGGGAACCTTCCCGCCCTGGAGGCAGTAGTTGATGTCATTCTTCAAGGCGAAGTAGACCTGGTCGTTGTCGGAGGCGATGTAGTTCCAGGCCCGATGCCAATTGAAACTTTGCGGTGTTTGCTCAGCCTCCCAATCCCCGTTCAATTCATCCAAGGCAATGGCGAAGCCGCAGTGTTGGCCGAGATCGCAGGCCGGGATAGCATCGTTCCCGAACAATTTCGCGACGTGATTCGCCATTCTGCCCAGCAAGTTCAGCAAGAATATGGACAGCTCCTATCTAGCTGGCCTAAAACGCTGCGGGCCGAGATCGTTGGGCTAGGGGAGGTCCTCTTCTGTCATGCTACCTCGCGAAGTGACACCGAGGTGTTTACCCGCTCGACACCAGAAGACGCACTCCTATCCATCTTTTCCGAAGCCAGAGCGCCTTTGGTTGTCTGCGGTCATACCCACATGCAATTCGACCGAATGATCGGTGACATTCGCGTCGTGAATGCAGGCAGTGTCGGAATGCCCTTTGGAGAGCCGGGCGCTTATTGGCTTCTCTTGGGACCCAACGTTCAACTTCGCCAGACCTCCTACGACCTTGAGAAAGCGGCTGAGCGCATTCGCGCGACGACTTATCCGCAAGCTCAGGAGTTTGCCGCCCGCAACGTCCTGCAACCACCCACTGAGCGCGAGATGCTGGAAGCGTTTTCCAAAGTCGAATTGAAGTAAGAGAACTAGCTAACCGTGGACACTTTGACTGCGGTCGCGGTAATGTGAAACCATGTCGTTCGAACAATTGTCTTATCTCGCGCAGATGGTTGCCTCAGTCGGCGTGATTGCATCTTTGATCTTTGTCGCTCTCCAGATCAGGCAGAACACCGGCGCGCTCCAGCGGAACGAACATAATTCCACGATGGCGCAATGGACAGTGATCCGCATGGCGATCGCAAAACACCGCGACATTGCCGAATTGATGACCGCCGGCTTGCACGGAGAGTGTGCCCTCGATGCCGCCGATCAGCTGAGACTGGAGCAGATGCTGCAAGAAAATGCGTGGGCGTCCTTCCACATTTGGGAGAGAACCCAGCGCGGTATTTTTCCAAAAGGAAGTTTCGAATTGACGGCCGGACCTTTGTTGAGCGGGCTGCTCAGCACGGAGCGCGGCGGAGCCTGGTGGCGCAACGCCAAACATATAGGCTTCATTCCCGGTTTCGTCGCTGACGTCGACGCGGTGCTCGCAAAGAACAGCGGAGCATCCGTCGTGGTGTAGCCCAACTTGTTATAGGCGCAAAGTCGAGGCCCCAAATCAGCGTCCTGTCGGCGCTTCGGAGTCGTCACAGCCCTTCGTACCATTCCGATAACGGGGATCAATCGTTATATAGAACCACGCCGAAACAGAACCAAACCCCTCATTACTTCATATGACATATATTGTATGATGTTATAGCGAGGTTTGCGACGAGCCCGCTGTAGCCCTCTTTTACCCCGCCGCGTCACGAATCGATGGAAAACCGCGGAAAGTCATTGCGAAGCTAGTTCGGGGGCTTCGCTTTCGAGGTCAGCGCTCGGTGAGTTGCGAGGGCGTTGAGAATTTCCGGGTCGCCTTGCGCCCAGGCGTTGTCGATGGTGATACGCTTGAAGCGCCATTTCTGACCGTCGCGGACCAGCTCGCAGTCGTAGCGGTTCATCAGGAGCGCGTTCTCCGATCCGCGGCGGGATCCTTCACGCGGCATGAAATGTTGCGACATCACATAAGCCGACAGCGTGGCTGAGTCGTCACTGATTTCGATCTGGAGATTGCTCGACGTGTGACTGGTATCGAGCGGACCGATTAGCGGAAGGACGGCGTGGACGATAGCCTGCCGGCTCGTCAGCCGCGGGAAGTCGAGCTTGAGCTTTCTGCCCGCAGGCGTGAAATCGAAAACGCAATCTTCGGTCAAAGCTGACGCGAGTGAATCAGCATCCCCGTGGTCCAGACCGAAAGCGTAACGATGCAATGTGTCCGCAATCTCATACCGGTCGGAGGCCAACTGCGCCAGGTCGGTGCTCATGGCTTGCAGCTTAGGCGGTCAACATCCCGGTCGTAAAGAGACGAACCTGAAGTTTTGACCGCGGATTACGCGGATTACACGGATGGGATTCCTAATCAGGAAAGCAGGAACTCACGATATCCGAGAAATCCGCGTAATCCGCGGTTAATAAATTGGGAAGTTAGCTCGTGACCTGGCAGCGGCGGCCTTGGCATAGTCTGGGCGTGCTGGTAATCGAGAACGTTTCAAAGCGGTTTCGCGCCGGGAATTACGGCGTGCGCGATCTTTCACTGGAGGTAAAGTCGGGCGTCATCGGGTTGCTCGGCCCGAACGGCGCCGGAAAGACGACGCTCATGCAGATGATCGCGACGATCACGCGGCCGACGAGCGGGCGGATCCTGTTTCATGGCGAGGATGTCGCGAAGCGGCCTAACAAGTTGCGACGCAAGCTTGGTTATCTGCCGCAGGATTTCGGCGTTTACGATAATCTGACGGCGACCGAGTTCCTCACCTATTTCGCGGCGCTCAAAGGCGTGCGCTCGAAGAAGCGCGTGATGGAAATGCTCGAGAGCGTGAACCTGCACGGCGTGGCGAACCGGACCGTGGGCGGATTTTCCGGCGGAATGAAGCAGCGGCTCGGCATTGCGCAGGCGCTGATCAACGATCCCGAGCTGGTGATCGTGGACGAGCCGACGGCGGGGCTCGACCCGGAGGAACGGGTGCGCTTCCGAAACGTCCTGTCGGAAATTGGGTTCGGGAAACTGGTGATTCTCTCCACCCACATCGTCTCGGACGTGGAATCGATCGCGACCGAGATCGCGGTGATGAAGGAGGGATCGCTCCTGGCGATGGCAACGCCGGAAACGTTGCTGCGCAAATGCGAGGGCCACGTCTGGAAAAGTGTGGTCGCCTCCGAGCAGTTCGATCAGCTCCGGACGACGTTGAAAATCTCGAGCGCGATCCGGAAGCCGGACGGCGTCCATATCCGGTTCGTCGGGCCGGCACCGGCGATTGCCGCCGACCCGGTGGAACCAGAGCTGGAAGACGCGTTTCTGTATCTGATGAATGTCGGCAACGCGGCGGAACCGCCAGCATTGCCATGACGGGCTCGTTCTCTCGCATCGGTGCGATCATC
>JBBWZL010000006.1:0-89147 GCA_039649045.1 Verrucomicrobiota bacterium
TCACTGACCCGATCACCTACTTCGGACTTGCCTTGCTCCTTGGCGCCATCGCCCTTCTCGCTTGTTATATTCCGGCGCGCCGCGCCACCAAGGTAAATCCAGTCGTGGCTCTCCGCGCCGAATGAAAAAGTATTTAGAGCCCATACTCGCTCGCGTCGGGCTCTGGGGAGCGCACGCGCCCACGCGTGCTGGCGATGGCGCCTTCGCCATCGCGAACTTCATCGCCGACAAAGGAAGATTGTTTCGGCGAGGCGCCGAAACCAGCACGCGAGGCGCGTGCGCTCCCCGGGGACTCACCGATTGCTGCCGAGCAGCATCTCTTTGAACGACGGTCGCGCATCCGCGCGGACATCGGCGGTCACGATCTGCGGCGGCGCATGATAGTTGTGACAG
Source organism: Verrucomicrobiota bacterium (assembly GCA_039649045.1). Taxonomy (GTDB): domain Bacteria; phylum Verrucomicrobiota; class Verrucomicrobiia; order Chthoniobacterales; family UBA10450; genus AV80. The sequence goes on from JBBWZL010000006.1 coordinate 394, forward strand.
GTGATGCACTCGGCCACCACTTTCCCCTTCGGGCTGTGGCAGACCACGCAGTTTGCCTTCGCCGGCATCAGAACATCGGAGGTCTCGCGGCTCGGGCGCGCATTGTGGCATTCGTCGCATTTCACGCTCCCGTGTTTCGCGTGGTTGAAATGCGCCTGCGGCATCCAGCGATCCACCAAAATCGGTTTCGTAATTTCCGGCGCACCGCTCGCTGCCGTTTTCACTTCGTGACAAAAAGCGCAGCCGGCAAAGTTCGCCCGAACCGCCGCTGCCATTTGCCGTTGCGGTTTGTAGGGATCCGTTGTGAAGAAAACCGCTCGCTCCAATTCTTCGCCGGTGCGAAATTGCTCCTGCAATTGCCGGATCTGTTGGATCACGAAATTCTGGACGTCGCTGTCGCGCGTCTTTCCTTTCTTCAATCGCGCATAGTCCCCGTATTGCGCCGGCAACGTCCGGAGAAAGGTGCGCACGAGCAGCGCATCGCCGTGCGGAATTTTTAGCTCCGGGTTCTTCACGTCGAACTGGAGGGCGTGGCACGTCTGACAGTTCGCGGCAAAGCTCACTCGCTCGTAAAACCGGCCGCCTGGCTCCGGTTTGTGGCAGTAATTGCAATCGAGCTTTTGTCCGTTCACCGGCGGGATGTCGGCCGCGAAATGACGCTGATGATTGAAGCGGAGCACGTCCGGATCGCGGGCCTTTTGTTGGACGAGCTGAAACTCCGGATGGCCGGCGGCGAAGGAATCAAAGACCTGCGTGTAACCAGCCGGCGGCCGCGGCATTTCCAGGACGACCTGTTGCGGCGGATGCGCTCGCAGATGGAAGACAGCGGGCGCGAGCGTTGTTCCTTTTTGCGCCGACGCCGCCATGACGCCGGCATTATTGTGGCAGGAGGCGCATTGCGAATCCGCCACCCGCTTCATCGGCCCGGGCCCGAGATGTTCCTGATGGCAAACCGAACAGGAACGGTTCTCAACCACGTTCGGCTCGTGCAGGTCGTATCTCTTTTTTTGCGCGGTGAGCTGCGGATGGTCCTCGTGACATTGCTGACACCGGCGATCGATCGAGGTGAAATCGATCCCATGATGGAACCGTTCTTTCAGGACGGCCTTGAATTTCGCGAGGGTGAGATCATTGGCGGCGATCCCGGATTTGTCATGACACTGCGCGCAATCCTTCGCGATCGTGGCATGGCCGCTCGAGATGGTTCCGGAGTTGAAGAATTCTTCGTTGCCGTGCCGTTGAAAAATGATGATGCCCGCGAGGCCGCCGGCGAGAGCGAGGAAGCTGGCGCAGAAGCGCGCCACTCGCCACGGATGCTTCCGTTTGTAATAGCCGAGATTGCCTTTGTAACGCTCGGCGATCTGTTTTTGGGTGCGTCCGGGCGTGGCCATGATGCGGGCTCAATAATAAAAAAGCGTCACGTAGGCGTGCCAGAACGTAAGCATCAGAAGCAAAAACGAGAACGGCACATGGACGAAAAGCCAGCCGTGCAACCAGTGTTGCAAACGAACCTGGAGATCGAGCATGCGCCGCTCGTCGCACCAGTTTTGAATTTCTTCGACGCGGCCGCGGTACGCCTCCGCCACCCGCAGTTTGACGAAGCGGAAGGTGTCGTCGGAAAAACGAGGATTGTTCAGGCGCATCCGGTCGCCCCGTCTTGCTTTGAGATAGGGGAGAATCTGGCGATCGATAAACTCGACCAGCACGGCTTCCGATGCCGGATCGGCCGGCAACGCCGGTTTTGCCGCGGGCTTCGCGGGCGCAGCGGCAGGTTTTGCTGCGGCGGGGGCGGCGGGTTTCGCCGGGGCCGCTGCGAGAGCGGGTTGCGCTGGAGATGCGGATTTTTCCGCGGCTGCTGGAGCCGCCGGAGCGACGGGCGGCGAAGGCGCTGCTTCATCGCCGGCCGGAACTTCCGCGCGCGCGACCGGCGCGCCCGGTGGATCGCTTTGCACTCGCGCCGTCGGAGTGCCGATCGTTTCCGCTTTTGGCGGCGCTGGCGTGACCGCGGCATTCGCCACCGACGCCGGAGTCGGACTAATCTCGGGTTCCGCGGCCTTCGAGGCGGAAGAAGTTGTGGCTGCCGCCGCGACCGGCGCTGCCGTCACAGCAGAGCCTGTAACCGATTTCGCCCGCGCGACCGGAGTGCTCAACTCGCCTTTTGTCGAAGCCATTACCGCTGCTCCGGCGGTCGCCGCTTTCGAAGCGCTCGCGGCTGGCGCAGCGGCATCCGGTTTCTTTGGTTGTGTCGGTTTGAATGAATCGCGCATTTTTTCCGCGGCGGTGGCGAGCTGCGTGCGGATGTGCGGGATCTGCTCGAAGACCGTCTCGGCGGGCAAACGCTCCTTCATCAGGCGCGGCATGAGATGCTGGAGAAAGAGTCCGTAAATCCCGCTCACCATGACGATCGCGTAAAGCGCCATCAATAGCGTCGTCATCGGCCCGCCGAAACGAAAACCGCTATGCAGGATGACGAGCGGGATCGTGAGGAGCGTCAACCAGATGTGCGCGCGCAACCACCGCTGCACGGTGCCGACACGCCAGAGCGGAATTTTTTTTCGCAGACTGAGGAGCGCGGCGAAAACAAAAATGGCGAGGGAAATGGATCCGAACCACAAGCCGAGCGGTGTCCCGCCGACGGTGTGATGCTCGGTCGGCGTTTGCACAAAACGCTCTGGCAATTGCATTGCGCCCGGCAGCCGGTGCGGATGAAAATTGCCGAGGTAGAGCCAGCAGGCGGCGAATGTCGCGATTACGACAAAGATGAACCAGGGAAGATGCTTCCAGTTGTTGATGCGCATCTGGTCAACACTCGAAATTATTCATCAGTGCGTATGGTGCGTCTCATACTGGCGGATGGGCGACCATTGCTCTTGGAGGAGCGCCTGCTGCGCTTCCACGGCGTCCCCGAAAAAGCGTTGCGGATCAACCCGCTTGGCGGCGTCGTGCGGGCAGGCATAAACGCAGCTCGGGACGGATAACTGGGTGCAAAGATCGCAGGTGTTCGCCTTGTAGGTCGTCGATTTTTTCTTCTCGATCTTCACCGTCGGTGGAATGTTTGGATTGCCCGATTTTACCTCGGTCTTCACTTCCTTGATCGTCTCGAGCGGATGCATGTTGATGTTGCCGTACGGGCAAAGCTCCGCGCACTTTCCGCAGCCAATGCACCAGTCCTCGATGATGATTTCGAGGTTTTCCTTGCGCCGGATCGAGCCGACCGGGCACTGCGTCATGCAAAGCGGATCGCGACAGGACCGGCAGGCGGTGGCGACAAGGAAATGGTCGTAGCGCAAGCCATCCCGGAGCAGGCGCGAGACGCCGTCGTGCGCTTTTGCGCAGGCCTGCACACAGGCGTCGCAGCGCGTGCAATTGTCGAGATCGATCAGCAACAAATTCTGTGCCTCGAACAATCCCTGGTTGAGATAATCGTCGAGCCGGAGGCCGGCCGGGATCGTCCGCGATTGGGTAGCGGCCATGCGCGCCTCCGCCACCGGCTCGAGTTGCGCGCGCACTGCGGGAAATTTTTCCAGCATGAGATTAAACTCCGCTCCCGGAACTTTCACCACGTCCACGGCATCGAGCGCGGCGCAGGTCGCGATGCGTTTGATCGAGCGCAGCAGTCCGATCTCGCCGAAATAATCTCCGCGACTCAAATAAGTCCGGACCATTTCGCCGCCCGGCATCGCCTGGGAGACGCGCACCATTCCGGAGCGGATCAGATAAAAGGCGTCCGCCTCTTCGCCTTCCTTGCAAATCACGTCATTCTGATTGTAGGAAACGAGCTCCACCTTTTCTTTTAGGTAGCTGAGGAATTCTTCGCCGACGCTGGCGAAGAGCGGCACGCTCCGGAGATGGGTTTCGAGCGAGCGCTGCCGATATTTCGCATCCATCTCGGTCTTGAACGAAGTCCCTTTGAACGTGGGCATCTTTACCTTCGAAGTCGCTTTCGACGCGTCGGAGATCTGCCGGTTACCGACGAGCATGTCGAGAATCACACGCAGCAGCTCGACCATCACGCACGGCTCGCGCGTAATGACGGTGGCCGAGCGCGGTTGAAACGTCCGGCAGGTCATTTCGCCGAAAAGTTCTCCAGCGCCGAGTTGCGCGATCGGTTTGTTCATCGGCAAATCGATGTTCGCGTCGATCCCGATGAATTTGCGCTCGTGCGCTTCCGCGCGTTTGTCCTGGCCGTCGTCGACCAGAAAACTTTTCATCCGCGCGACGCTCCGTCCAAAGAATCCCCAGCCGGGCTTTGTGCGCAGATGGGCCAGCGGGTTCTGAATCGAGATGTCGACCGTGCCCGAGACGATGTAATACGCGGTGGACCCAAATTCGCCCTCCACACAAACCGTTTCGCCCTTTCGATAACCATGCAGGACCGCCGCGCCCTTGGCGTATTTGTCGAGCTGCGCCGCCGGCACTTCCTTGAGCGCGGGCAGATACTCGATCAGTTGTTCGATGCCGAGCGGCTCCCCTGTCGTTAGCTTTCCGACTGTTTCGTCCATCGCGCTTCCGGCATGATACTCAGCCGTCCCTTTGCCGGGGAAGCATTTAAACGGGGCCGCGCCATGCATGTCATCCCGAGGCTGGCGAAGCGCGCCGAGGGACCTCACACCTGAAAATTGCGGTAGCGAATATCATTGGCGCGCAACGCAACGGAGACGCGTGATATATCGCGCTAGCGTGTGATCGCCTGTGAGGTCCCTCGCCGTCTGCGCGGCTCGGGATGACACAAAGCTACGCCGCCACCGCGTTTCCCGCGAAGTGCAGCAACTCCAGAATCTGACCGCGAAGCTGCAGAAACTCCGCGCTGCTCCGATCGCGCGGCCGATCGAGCGTGATCGGGATGATGCGCTCGATGCGGCCAGGCCGCTGGGTCATGATCACGATGCGATCGCTCATGTAGATCGCTTCGTCGATATCGTGCGTAACGAGCAGCATCGTCGTGCCGCGCGCCTGCCAGAGACGCACCACCTCGTCCTGCATCCGCATTCGGGTAAAGGCATCCAGCGCGCCGAGCGGTTCGTCGAGCAACAATACTTTCGGATGATTGATGAGGGCGCGCGCCAGAGCGACGCGTTGCGCCATGCCGCCGGAAAGATGATGCGGATAGGCGTTGCCGAAGGTTTCGAGGCCGACGAGGCGCATGAATTCTTCGACCTCATGGCGTTGCTCGCGCAAAACACCGCGCGCGACCAGGCCCGCTTCGATATTTCGGCGGACGGTGAGCCACGGAAAAAGATTGGGATCCTGGAAAACGAGACCGCGTTCCGCGCTCGGTTCGGTGATGGGCTCGGACCCGATCAAGAGTTCTCCGGAATCTGGAGCATCGAGGCCTGCAACCAGACGAAGAAGCGTGGACTTGCCGCAACCGCTGGGACCTACGAGTGAAACGAGCTCGCCCGCGCCCAACGAAAGCGAAACCGATTCCAGCGCCAGCCGGCGCGCGGCGGGATCGTCCGGCGCCGGAAAACTTTTTCGAATATCGCGAACGCGAAGCGAAGAAGCCTCCATCGCGGCAGTCGCTACCATTTGATCACTCCCTTTTGCCAGACGAGCACACGGTCGCGCACCTTGAAGAGCAGAGTCATGATCGTGGAAAAAAATCCAGCCATGATCACGAGCGCGGCGAAAACTTTTCCGTACTCCGCCCAGCCTTGCGCCCAGGCGACGTACCAGCCGAGACCCGATTTCACACCGACGGTTTCGGCAACGACTAAGGTCAGGAACGACGCGCCCAGCCCCATGAACAATCCAATAAAAATGCTCGGGATTGCCGCTGGAATGGCGACACGAAAGATGAGATAGCCGCGTCCCGCGCCGAGCGTCCGTGCCACATCGAGATAGGATGCGCGGGTATTTGAGATACCGGACGCGGTCAGCATCGTCACGGGGAACCAGACGGCGAGCGCGATGAGACCCGCCGCCGAAAGAACCGCGGAAGGCGAGATCACCATCGCCAACGGAATCCAGGCGGTCGCCGGAATCGGGCCGACAACTTTGAGCACTGGCATTCCCCAATATCGCACCGGCGACGACCAGCCGATGCAAATGCCGCTGATCAAACCGGCGATGACGCCGAGCGCATAACCGCCGAGCAGCAAAATGAGCGAGTGCCAGGTGCTGTCGAACAGGAGAGCGCGATCATTAATCAAGCTTTGAAACACACCGGCCGGGCTGGGGAAGTACGGGAGCGGTAACCATCGCCAACCCGACGTGATCAATTCCCAACCACCCAGGAGCAACACCGCCGCGGCGAAGATCGGGCCCATCCGCCGCATCCAGCGACGAAGAGGCGGCCACGCGATTTGCACCACCGCGAGAATGAGCGATACGCCAAGCACACTGAAGAGAAACACGAAGTAAGAGCGCGTTTCGGCGGGCGGCTCCGTGGTCGAAACAAACCAGTGAACCCCAAGACAAATCGCCGTCGCGGCCGTGACGGGCAGCCACGTCCGGAGCGAGGCAGTGATGCTCGCTGGCGGCGCTATGCGCGGCGCGCCTTCAATCCACGCCTGATCTACTTCTGCGCTGCGAGGACCGGCTTCTTGCAACATGAATCTTCCGTATCAGAGAGGATCAATTCCGCAAACAAGCGGATGTCCTGATCCGGCGGGACCTGACCGCCCGCCACCTTCTCCACTTCGAGATTCTCAACCCACGAATCCGATACGCCGTCCAAGTGCACGAACGCGCGCTGCGCCAGCGTTGCCACGTCTGTCGTCGGACTGAGCATGCCGGCGATTTTCATTTCTGCTGCGGCTGATTTAATGGCGTCGTCGGCGCCGGACACGCTCGGAATATAACGAAGATGCGAAATCGCGACCGTGTTTAACTCGGGATTCGACGCGAGATATTTTTTCTCAACCGACATCCGCGCCGCCGCGGCCGGGTTCGCCTCGACCCACTTCGCTCCTTTGAGCAGCGCCCGGGTCGCCGCCGCCGCGCCCTTCGGATTTGCCGTGAGATATTTTCCGTTCACGATCACCGCGCAGCAGTATTCATCTTTGTAAGGCATGTCTGTTGCCTGATCCGCGACGTTCCGGACTTTGCCATCTGCGAGCAATAAACTGCCGATCGGCTCCGCGTCCGCGACCGCGTCCACTTCGCCTTTATCCAGGGCGAGTCCGAGTTCGCCCGCGGGAAAAACGCGCCAGCTGACATCTTTGCTGGCATCGATCCCATTGGCGCCCAGAACGCGATTGGCAAAAATAAACGGGGGCGTTCCCATCCCCGGGACGCCGATGCGTTTGCCGCGCAGATCCTGCACCGAATGGATATTTCCCTTGGTCGATGACTGCACCCGCAAGCAGCCCTTATGGATTCCGGCTGTGAACTTCACGTCGAGCCCCTGCTCGATCGGTTTCAGGAAATACATGACGAGATGATGGGTGATGTCGTATCCGCCGAGCGCGAGCACATCCTTGTAGTTTGCCCATTCGCATTTCACTAACTCGACCTCGAGTCCCTCTTCCTTGAAGAACCCTTTCTCCACCGCGGTGAAGATCGGCGCCTCGCAGGTCAATCCGATGTAACCGACGCGAATTTTGTTCGAAGCACCGCCGGTGGTGGCGTTCTTCCTGCAGCCGGCCAGGAGGAGAACACCCAGCGCCGCAACCGTGATGAGTTTGGTGAATGTCATGGGTTTTCGAATCAGAGGTAGAATAAATACCGCAATAAGTTTTGCCTATGGAAGCATAAACTTACGCGTTGTCCAAGCCTGCCGGTCCGCGACCTGACTGATTGCATTTGCCGACCCCGCCGGACATTATTCCGTCGCCATGCACGACCCGATGGAAATCCGCCACCTGCGCTATTTCCTGGCGGTCGCCGAGGCCGGCAGTTTCAGCCGCGCCGCAGACCGCCTCGGGATCTCGCAGCCGAGTGTTTCGCAACAAATGCGGGATCTGGAAACCGGCTTGCGGGTCTCGCTCTTTCAGCGTCGCGGCAAACGCATCCTGCTCACGCCGGCCGGCCAGATTTTTCAGGAACATGCCCGCGCCATCCTTCGCCATCTGGAAAATTTCCTCCAGGAGCTGACGAGCGAATCGGGACAGTTGCGCGGCGCGTTACACGTCGGAGTTGTCCCGATTTTAAACGTGGCGTTGATGCCCGAGCTGCTGGGGATGTTTGCCAAAAAGCATCCGGGAATCGGTCTCACGGTTGAGGAGATTTCATCCACGGAGATCGAAACGGCGCTCGAGGAAGGCCGCATGGATGTTGGTTTCGGATTTCTGACCCGGCATTCGCCGAACCTCCGCTACGAACGTCTCTGCACGCATGAATTCGCCCTGATCGTTTCCGAAGCGCATCCGTGGTGGAAGCGGAGAAAGGTTCAATTTTCGGAGCTGCATCAACTTCGTTTGCTTCAGCTCTTCGACACCTTCGTCATGCGCCGGATGACGGATCAAATTTGCCTGAAACACCAGGTCCGTCCGCGAACGGTCGCGGAATTGAATGCTATCGAGACCCTTTTGCGCTCGCTGGCTCCGTTGGAAGCGGCGGCCATCATGCCGAAGATCGCCTTGCGCGGCAGAGAAGGATTGAAGCTGAAAGCGATCCCATTGCGCGGAAAGAATCTCGGGTTGGAAATCGGCCTGCTGCGTCTGAGCGATTCCACCGCGAACAGCGCCGTCGGCGCGTTCACGGCCCTGGCCAAGGCCGAAGTGCCGAAGTTGATCAAGTAGCGAACGTCCTTGATTCTTCTGTAGCCGCTTCGCTATGCGAAGCGTGAGAGTTGGCGACGATCACTCCGATATCGTAGGTTTGATCCCACCCGGCCCACAGGGCCGCAGCTACTGGATGAGGCGCTATCCCAGAACTCCGCCACGACTCGACCGTCTAATTCCGAGTAACCCCGTTTTTTTCGTCACCGCCTGCACGCATCGCCGACGACCGATCCTCGCGAACGATCCGGTCGCAACTGCGTTCGTTGAATTCGCCGAACGCGCATACTCCGAACACAACATCGCCGTGGGCCGCTACGTGATTATGCCTGATCACATTCACCTTTTCGTCTGCGGGCCGGACGACTTTGCACTTGGCAAATGGATCGGGACCCTAAAGCAATGGTTGGAGAAACAAATCGTGCGCGACACGAGCGCGGATCCGCTTTGGCAGCGCGGATTCTTCGATCACGTATTGCGGAGTGAGGAGAGTTACGCGCAAAAGTGGAATTACGTGCGTGAGAACCCAGTACGCGCCGGGCTCGTGACGAACGCCGACGACTGGCCCTATGCCGGCGAAATAATCACAATCGATCGTGTCTGACTAACGCTTCTTCTGTAGCCGCTTCGCTGTGCGAAGCGTGAGAGTTAGCCTTCGATCAGCTTGAGATCGTCGTCTGTTCTCACGCCGCCCACAGGGCGGCGGCTACAGAAGAACGGCAGCCTCGCCGCGCGGTTACTCAGAGCAACTGATACGGATCCACGTCAACCGCGGCGAGGACGTCTTCGGGCAGCGGAAGTTTGTCGAGCGTTTCGCGCACGAGTCGACTCAGGCGCATGATCGCCTCGCCACGCATCAGAATGTGAAAACGAAACTGACCTTGGAGCTTCTCCAACGGAGCTGGCGTCGCATCGCCCACAATGAATTCGGGACCGAGGTTTTCTTTCAAGCGTCGCGCGATCGTCTCTGCGGAAAACTTCGCGCGGGCTTCGTGGGCCGAGCGCACCGTGATCAGGATCGCATGCTTGAACGGCGGAAAATCGCAGCGCTCGCGGAATTCGAGTTCCTGCTGGAAATAACCGGCGAAATCGTGATGCCGCGCAAATTGAATGGACGGACTGAACGGCGTGTAGGTCTGGACGAAAACTTCGCCGGGCGTCTCGCCGCGGCCGGCCCGCCCGGCGACCTGGGTGAGCAACTGAAACGTCCGTTCGCCGGCGCGGAAATCCGGCATGTGCAGCGCGAGATCGGCGTTAATGATTCCTACCAACGTGACGTTGGGAAAATGCAGACCCTTCGCGATCATCTGGGTGCCGACGAGGATATCGATCTTGCCGGCGCGAAAGGCGTGCAGCGTTTCGCGGTACGCGTCTTTCCGCGTCATTGAATCGGCATCCATTCGACGCACGACGGCCTCGGGAAAAATGTGCGCCACGTTCGCTTCGACTTTTTCGGTTCCAAAACCGGCATAGATCAAAGCGTCTTGCGAACAGGCCGGACATTTCTTCGGCACCGCCGCGGTATGTCCGCAGAGATGGCAGGTCAGCCGCGCCACGCTGCGATGGAACGTGAGAGCCACACTGCAATTTGGACAATTGCGCGCTTCGCCGCAGTTGCTGCAAAGGAGCGAAGTCGAAAACCCGCGTCGGTTCAGAAAGAGGATCGTCTGTTCGTGTTTCTCGAGCCGGGCCGTGATCGCCGCGCGCAATTTTTCCGACAAGATCGCCGCGACCTTTTGTTTCCGGCGCTCCAGCCGCAGATCGACGACGCGCATCAGCGGCATCTGACAATCGTCCACCCGCTGGGTCAGATTCAGGAGCTGATATTTTTTCTGGACGGCGTTGTGATAGCTCTCGAGCGAAGGCGTGGCCGTGCCCAGCAAAACCACGCACGCCTCCATCTTCGCGCGCACCACCGCGACGTCGCGCGCGTGATAGCGCGGCGCTTCCTCCTGTTTGTAGGAGGTTTCGTGCTCTTCATCCACGACGATGAGCCCGAGATTTTCGAGCGGCGCGAAGACCGCACTGCGCGCGCCGACCACGATCCGCGCGCGGCCCGCGTGGATCTTGTGCCATTCATCGTGGCGCTCGCCTTCGGACAAATGGCTGTGCAAAACCGCTACTGTGTCCTGCGCTTCGGCGAAGCGGCTCTTGAAACGCTCCACGGTTTGCGGCGTGAGGGAAATCTCGGGCACGAGGACGATGGCCGTCTTCCCACGCACGAGGGTGGAGCGGATCGCCTGCAAATAAATCTCCGTCTTGCCGCTTCCGGTCACGCCATGGAGCAAGATCGGACGCGCGGATTCCGGCGCGGCCAGTGCCTCCTCGACCGCGCTCAAGGCTGCCGCCTGTTCCGGATTCAAGATGAGGTTGTCCGATGCGACGAACTGCTCGCTGCCATGCGGATCGCGCGCGACCGCTTCTTCGCGCAACAAAACGAAGCCGCGCTTCTCGAGCGCCCGAAGCGTCTGGTTATCGAGCGAGGTCTGGCGCAAGAGCTCCGTCGCCAGAATCGGCTCGCGGAGCTGGGCGATTGCTTCCAGCAACTCGCTCTGGCGCGGAGCGCGCTTCCTTAGTTTCTCGATATCGTCCGAAGTAATTTCTTTCGCGGCGCTCGCGAACAATTGTTTTTTCCAGCCGACCTCGGCGCGGCGAATTACTTGCGGCAAAAGACTGCGCATGACTGCTTCGATGGGGCAGCAATAGTACGCGCTCATCCATCTCGCCAGCTCGATTAACTTCCGGCTTACGACCGGCTTGTCGCCGACGATCGCTTCGATCGGGCGAATGCCTTCTGCGTCCGTCTCGGCCAGCAAAGCGACCACCGTGGCGAGCGCCGACCTTTCACGAAACGGCACGCGCACCCGCGAACCGATGCTGACCCGGTCAGCCAGCGTTTCCGGAATGAGGTAATCAAGCTCGCGATGGATCGAGCGATCGATAATGACGCGGGCGTAGGAGGGGTTGCTCATCTGGTCGGATTCGTAATCGTGCTCGTGCTCCTGCTCGTGATCGACTACTTATCCATGAAACTTTTTCGATCACGAGCACGATCAGGAGCACGAGCGCGACGCGATGGCCCGATTCTTATTTAAACTAATCATCTGCGCACTCCTCGCGGGAGCCGCGGGTCTGGTCTATCTCTCGATGAAATCGGGCGATCCGCTCTACATGCTTTATGAATGGGTGAGCCCGGGGCGATTCCAGCAGCACGACGCGCTTATTCGGTCGGTCGCGGCCGAGCATCAGCTCGACCCGATGCTGGTGAAGGCGGTCGTGTGGCGGGAAAGCCGTTTCGACGCCCAGAAATTCGGGACCGCGGGCGAGCGCGGGCTCATGCAGGTGAGTGAAAAAGCCGCGCGAGAATGGGCGCGCGAGACCAAGGCCGAGAATTTCCGGGTCGAGGAATTGTTCGATCCGAAAACGAATCTCGAAGCCGGAACCTGGTATTTGCGCCGCGCGGTGGAGCATTGGCAAAACCAGGCCGACCCGATTCCCTTTGCGCTCGCGGAATACAACGCCGGAGCGAGCCGCGCCCAACGCTGGGCAGGTGGCGAGGACACCAAAACCATGGCGCCGGATACCTTCCGGGCGAACATCGATTTCCCGGGAACGCGCAAGTACGTCGATTCGATCATCGCGCGCTATGAATTCTACAAGCGACGCGGGCGGATGTAGGGACATAAAGCTCCAAATTCCAAGCTCCAAGCTCCAGAGAAACTTCAAATTCCAAGCTCCAAAGGTCGCCTGTCGTAATACGCCGGTTTGATGTTTTGATGTTTGGAGCTTCCCTGGTGCTTGGAGCTTGGTGCTTGGAGCTTTTCCACCGTGGATGACAGCATCATCGCGTTGCATAACAGTGCAGCGATGGATAAGGCGACGATCGCGGAAGTGCTCGAGAAGATCGCGACGTTGCTCGAACTGAAGGGCGAAAACCCGTTCAAGATTCGGGCCTATACGAACGCCGCTCGTTCCCTCGAAACCTGGGGCGGCAACATTTCCGATCTCCGCGACGAAGAAACGCTGGAGAAAATACCCGGCATCGGAAAGGCGATCGCCGCCAAAATTAAAGAGCTCGTCGAAACGGGGGGCCTGAAGTTTTTCGAGGACCTGCGCTCGGAATTTCCCGCGGAAATTCTCGAGCTCTTCACGCTCCCTGGCCTCGGCGCCAAAAAAATCAAGGCGCTCTACGACCAACTTCAGGTCAGCTCGATCGCGCAGCTCCAGGAAGCATGCGCCGCGGGACGCGTCGCGGAGTTGCCCGGGTTTGGAAAGACGACCCAGGAAAAACTTTGCCGCGCGATTGAAGATCGCACGAAGCATGCGGGATCGTTTCAGCTCGGCACGATCGCGGCGGAAGCGGAGACGTTGGAGAACGACCTCCGCGCCCACCCCGACGCGCTTCATGTCTGCATCGCCGGAAGTTATCGCAGGCGGAAAGAGATCGTGCGCGACCTCGATTTCATCGTGGCGACCTCCGCGCCCGCGGAAATCACGGCTGCTTTCATCGGGCATCCGCTGGTGGAATCTGTCGTCGCGCAGGGGCCAACCAAATCGAGCGTGCGTTTGCGCTCCGGCATTCAATGCGATCTGCGCGTAGTCAGCTCCGCGGAATATCCGTTCGCGCTCAATTATTTTACCGGGAGCAAGGAGCACAACATCGTGATGCGAAACCGCGCCCTGCAACGCGGCTGGACGCTGAACGAATACCGACTCGGTGAGGCGCCAGTTGATCCTGCTGCAAAAAAGAAAAAGTCCGCCGTGAAGGTTCCCGGGATCCGGGAGGAGACCGATCTCTACCGCGCACTCGAGCTCGACTACATCCCCCCGGAGCTGCGCGAGAACTGCGGCGAATTCGAAGCGGCCTCCGCTGGAACGTTGCCGCGGTTGATCGAGGCGGAAAATCTGCGCGGTACTTTCCATTGCCACACGACCGCAAGCGACGGCCACAACTCGCTCCAAGAAATGGCGGCGGCGGCCCAGGCGCTGGGTCTGCAATATCTGGGGATTGCGGAACACAGCCGCAGTTCGATCCAGGCGCACGGGCTCGATGAAGCGCGTTTGCGCGTGCAGGTCGCCGCGATCCGAAAGCTCAACCGTGAATTCGAAAACTTCCGCCTCTTCGCCGGCGTCGAATGCGACATTCTTCGCGACGGCACGCTCGATTTTCCCGACGAAGTCCTGGCGGAGCTCGACTACGTCGTAGCGGCGGTCCATTCCGCTTTCACGCTCTCGGAAGCCGACATGACGCGCCGGGTGATTCGCGCGATGAGCAATCCGTTGGTCACGATGCTCGCGCATCCAACGGGCCGGCTGCTCTTGAAACGCGATCCTTACGCGATCGACATCCCCGCAATCATCGAAGCCGCCGCGGAAACCGGCACCTGGATCGAGATCAATGCCGCGCCGAAGCGCCTCGATCTCGATTGGCGGTGGTGGCCGCTCGCGAAAGAAAAAGGAGTGAAATGCGTCATCAATCCCGACGCGCATCGGATCGAACGGCTGCAGGAGTTATGGTTCGGCGTCGGCGTCGCACGCAAAGGATGGCTGACAAAAGCGGACGTGATGAATTGTTTGCCGCTGGGAAAGATTGAAGCGGAGTTGGGGAAGAAAAAAGCGCTGTAGCCGCGGCGCTATGTCGCCGCGCCGACGTGTGACTCGATCGCGCGGCATCAGACGCCCCGACATAGCGGGGCGACTACAGCGCTGCCTTCTCCCTCTGCGGCAGGAACATCGTCAGGCATTTGCACGCGCCGCCGGCTTTGAGGAATTCCGTCATCGGCAATTCGTGGCAGATGTAGCCGCGATCGCGCAACGTGGCGACGAGCTTCGGCGCGCCTTCAGGTAAAACGATGTCGCGATCGAGCACCACGGCGTTACACGAGAAATGCGCCGCTTCTTCGGGAGCGACGTCGATCAAATCGTGGAGGTGATCACGGATCGCACGCTGCCCGTATTCGTCGAAGGCCTCGGGAAACCAGATCGCGCCGCCGTCCGGCAACGGGCAAAAGCAGGTATCGATGTGATAAAAGCGCGGATCGACCAACTCGACCGAAATAACCAGGCAACCCAAAATATCGGCGACGGCGCGATGCGAGTTGATGTCGGAACGAAACTTGTAGCCGCAAAAAAGAACGTCGCCACCGAAGAGCGCGTCCCCTTCCCCTTCGAAATACAATTCCTTCGGCAACCAGACGATTTCATAACCGTGCTCTTCCATCCAGCGCGCGAAATGCGGCGCTTCGCCGGACCGCTCGACGTGCCGGAAATTACTGGGGATAAAACGGTGTCCGACGGTGAGCCCGGCATTGGCGGTGAAAACCATGTCGGGAAGTTTCGGACGCGGTGGAACCAGCTCGATCTTGCAATCCAACTTCGAAAGCGTTTCGAAAAGTCCCTTCCACTGCGCCTGGACGAGCGGGGTATCGGCCCCGCGCGCGCGGCTCATCCACGGATTGATCTCGTATTCGATGCCGTAATAATCCGGCGGACAAAGGAGCAACTGACGCATGGCGCGATTCCGTTAGCGGGCGAGAGTCGCGGTCAGCTCGCGGAGGAACGGATCGAGGTCCGAAACCAGACCGAGCGATTGGAACGATCCGCGATCAGTCAGCTTGCTGACCGCGGCCGGATTCACATCCACGCATAATGTTTTGACCGTAGCCGGGAGCAAATTCGCGACCGCCATCGAGTGCAGCATCGTGCCCATCATCAAGGCGGCTGTGACGCCGGTGATTTTTTCGCGCATCGCGTCCTGGGCCGCGAGCGTATCGGTGATGACTTCCGGCAGCGGGCCGTCATCACGAATCGAGCCCGCCAGGACAAATTCCACGCCGTGCCGCACGCACGCGGCCATGATCCCGCTCTTGAGCACGCCGGTTTCGACCGCGCGCGAAATGCTGCCTGCTTCGCGGATGATGTTGATGGCGCGCATCTGGTTTTCGTGGCCGCGCTCCGCAAGTGAGCCGCGTTCCAGATTGATCCCGAGCGAGGTGCCGAAGAATGCATTCTCGATGTCGTGCAGCGCGATGGCGTTGCCGCCGAAGAGGAGATCGACGTAACCGAGCTCGATCAGCCTCTCCAAGTGCGGGACCGCGCCGGAATGCACTACGGCCGGACCGGCGACGACCAGAATTTTGCCGCCTTCTTTGCGCGCGCGTTTGAGCTCCGTCGCCATCTCGCGGATCACTCCGCTCTTCGGTTTCTCAAGCGAGATGTTGGTCGACATGAACTCGAACACGGCGGTATGCGACGTGGAACGCTGAACCGGCACCACCTTGATTCCCTGATGCCCGATCACGATTTCCATTCCGCGACTGACTTCGTGGAACTTCCTCGCGGTCGCGCGACGTGCGCTGCGATCAATCACGATCGCGCAATCCATCAGCGCCGGATGAACTTCGATCTCCGCGCCATCCAGGGTGATAAAGGTCTGCTGGTTCGTCGTGACGTAGAAATCTTTCGGGAACACGCCATCCGCCGGCGCCGGGGCCAATTGCACATCTGCTTTTTCGATCACTTCGGCGCCGTGCTGGCGCAATCGCAGCACGATGTCATCCAGCGCCTCATGGGTCGATGCGGAGACCTCGATCCGCGCGTAACTTTGATCAACGCGGTTCTGCCCGATCTTGATTTCGCCGATCTTGAAATCGCCGCCTTGCGTCAAAATTTGATCGAGCACCTTGGGCAGGATGAGCGAATCGATAATGTGGCCGCGGAGGACGACGGTTTCGGAGAACATCGGGCGCAAACCTAACTCAGCCCCGTCGCGCCGCCAAACGTTGCGACCTTTGTGTCCTCTGTGCGAGAATGACGAAATGCACGAGCAATTGCCCGCGGTCATCGCCAAAATCTCGCGGATGCTCTCGGTGAAGCCGGAGTATTTCGTGACGCATCCATCGGAGCTGCGCGTCGTTCGTGCGCTTTCGGATGGAGAACTGCGCGACATCGCTCGCCAACACGGCTGGCGGTTCGTGCGGCGCGTCGGTGGACGGCAGGTCGAATTTTATAACGACGCCGGCGTCTCGTATCGATCTCTTTGATTTCTGTAGCCGCTTCGCTATGCGAAGCGCGAGAGCAGCGATGCCCTGCTATCCGGCGCTGCCCACAGGGCAGCGGCTACAGAAGATCATTGCTGCGCGCCGCTGGAGAAAAATCCCGTGAGCGGACTTGTGGCGGACGCGGTCGATTTCGTTTCGCCCAAACCGATCTCGCGCGCTTCGCGTCCGGCTTCGATAGCCTGGCGAAATGCTCGCGCCATTCGGCTCGGATCGGATGCAATCGCGATCGCCGTGTTCACCAAGACCGCGTCAGCGCCCATCTCCATCGCTTCGGCGGCCTGACTTGGCGCCCCCAATCCCGCATCCACGACGACCGGCACCGTGGCCTGCTCGATGATGATTTCGATCATCGCGCGCGTTTCGATTCCGCGGTTGCTGCCGATCGGCGAGCCGAGCGGCATCACCGTTGCCGTGCCGACGTCCTGCAAACGCTTGGCCAAGACTGGATCGGCGTTGATGTAGGGCAGGACGACGAACCCTTCTTTCACAAGAATTTCCGCAGCCGCCAAAGTCTCGACGGGATCGGGCAACAGATAGCGGGCGTCGGGATGGATTTCGAGCTTCACCCAGTTCGGCAATCCCGCCGCGACCGCGAGCCGAGCCAGGCGCACGGCTTCGGCCGCGTTCCGCGCGCCGCTCGTGTTCGGAAGAAGGAGAAAACGCTTGGGATCGATGAAATCGAGTATGTTCGCAAACGGATCGTGTTTCCCGGAAAGATCGGCGCGACGAAGCGCGACCGTCACAATCTCCGTTCCGCTCGCGGCGAGCGCATCGCGCATCAGTTCGTTCGAGCCGAACTTGCCGGTGCCGACAAGGAGCCGCGAGGTGAACTCGCGATCCGCGATCTTCAGTTTCGAAGGTTTGTCGGACATCGATAGAACCTACCACAACTTCGCACGCTCGAAATTGCGGAACAGATTTGTCATCCCGAGCCGCACAGACGGCGAGGGACCTCACATGTGGTAACCGACCCGCTTCCGCGAAGCGCATGTCGTCCATCACGTTGGACGCGGTAAAGGCGCAAGCTAACCGGCATTGCAGATGTGAGGTCCCTCGCCGTCTGCGCGGCTCGGGATGACAAGGCAGATAATGTCGCTTGTACAAAGGACAACGTTGTTTCAATCTTGATGCGTGACCTCTTTCGATCTGCGCCATGGCGATTGTCTCGAAGGGATGGCGGAGATTTCCGGTGCGGCAATCGATCTCGTTGTCACTTCGCCGCCCTACAACCTGGGCATTTCCTACAGTCGTTATTCGGATCGACAGGATCGCGGCGATTATCTCGACTGGTGCCGTGCATGGGCAACGCAGATTCGGCGCCTGCTGAAACCAGACGGATCGCTCTTCCTCAATTTGGGTGCGGCGCCATCGAATCCATTGCTGCCGCACGAACTTGTCCTTCGCCTTGGCGATCTCTTCGTCCTCCAAAATACGATCCACTGGATCAAGGCGATCTCGGTCGAGAACGAAGAGGGCGAGATCATGTCGCGCGGGCACTTCAAGCCATTCAGTTCGCCGCGATATCTCAACGATTGTCACGAATACATATTTCATCTCACGCCGGAAGGCCGCACTCCGATTGATCGTCTCGCGCTCGGGGTGCCATATGCCGACAAGAGTAATATTGCGCGCTGGGGCCACACCCGCGGAAAGGATCGGCGGTGTCGCGGGAACACCTGGTTCATTCCGTACGAAACAATCCAGCGACGCGCGAAGGAACGGCCGCATCCGGCCACGTTCCCAATCAAGCTGGCCGAGAACTGCATCCGGCTTCATGGAATCCGCAACGATCTCGTCATGCTCGATCCATTTCTCGGCATCGGGAATTCCGCCATCGCGGCTCAGCGTTGCGGCGTGAAAAATTTCATCGGATTCGAGATCGACGACGAATATCTCGCCGAGGCAAAGCGGCGTCTTGTGTAGCAAAAACACGCAACTTCCACGCTTCGCACAGCGAAGCGGCTACAGAAGAGTGTCTTGACGCGCTGGCGGTACCTTCGGTGCCGCGAATTTATCGAGTGGCTTCACCAGATTCCCTGGCAACGGCCGGACGCGGTCGAAGATGCGTTCGGCGATCGGCTTCGCCACGAGATAACCGGCGGCGAACATTTCCATTCGGGCGTCGAGGTTATCGATGTAATTGAGCGCCATCGCTTCCGGCGTTTTGGGGCTGACCGGCGAACCGAACTGCGGTTCGCCGTGATGCGCGCCGATCAAGTGCAACAGGTGCATCCGGACATCCTCGGAGGCCGGCAGTAGCGCGCTCCACGCGCTCGTATTCTCCGGCGTCTGCACTTTGCGCCAGAGCGAATTGACCAGCTCCAGCCCGATCGAAATGTGGCCCATCAATTCGCCGCGTTCGTCGTAGCCCATCGTGAAGCCCGTTTCCGGCAAATGGTTTTCCCAAAGTTTTCCGGCATCATGAAACAGAACGCCGGCGACGAGGAGATCGAGATTCAACTGCGGATAGAGCGGCGCGATTCCCATCGCGACCCGCATCATTTGCGCGACATGCTCGACGAGTCCGCCCCGCCGCGCGTGATGATACGAACGCGCGCCCGCCGTGCGCCGGAAACGGTCGCCATGTTCTTCCAAGAACGCTTGGCCCAACGCGCGCAAACGCGGATCGCCGAGTGCGCGGGTCCGTTCGCCGATGTAATTCCAATCCGCCGCCTGTTTGGCGCGCAATTCGGGCGGCCCTTGCAAGAGCTCCGAACGCTCCTGGCCGTTGAGATGGCGGACTTTCCAATTCCGCGCGTCGAGCCCGAACTGCTGATGCTGCCCAAACTCGCCGCTCAGCTCGATGAAATCGGAGGCGTTCAGCGACCCGCACGCTTTGAATTCCGGATGATCGCTCCAGACCCGCAACGTCATGCGATCGCAGGCATCGGCGAGGCTCAGCTCGCAGTACGGCTTTTGTTCACGCGTGACCTTCGAGGCAACCCCTTCGATTTGAACGTGGACGCGCGCTTCCACCGCGGCACCATTCTGCGCGTGCCGGCGGATTTCAGTGAGAGTCAGCAAATCCATCTTAAGAATCGGCCGCTCCGGAGCCGCTCAGAAAAATCAGCGCTTACTTCGCGGCCTCGATCGCGCCGCAGGCGATTCGCGCCCCTGAGTTGCCGGAGAGATCCGTTTTCAGGTCGTCATCTTTCTCGTGAACGACCACTGATTTGCCGATGATCGAATCTGCGCCGCTCAAGCTCATCTTCCCTTTCCAATCGAGGTGCGCTTTGCCCGAAGCGTCCGCCTCGAGATTGCCGAGGTCACCAGCGTGACGTTCGGGCGGCGTCATCGGTCCGCCGTGATGTTGATGTGTCGGATTGAAATGGGCGCCGGCCGAGGCCGCGTCGGGCGCGGAGCAATCGCCTTTTTCATGAAGGTGAAATCCGTGTTTGCCCGGTTTCAGTCCAGTGATGTCAGCGACCACCTGCACGTCATCGCCAGTTTTCGTAAACGTAACCGTGCCGGTTACCTGGCTGCCTGACTTCGACTCCAGTTTGCACGTCGCTTTTGTCGCATCTTGCGCGTGAGTAACCACCGCAAGGGCACACAGCATTCCCAGCGAAATAATTATCGTTTTCATGGCCTGACATTCAGCCACGACGCGCAGAATGTAAACCGGAGCACAGGCATCTTGCCTGTGCGGCAAACGGGCGTCTCGCCTGTTTTCGCAGCGGTTCTGGCAGGCGAGACGCCTGCCGGCCGCACAGCCGAGACGGCCGTGCTCCTAATCGATCAGCCGCTGCTCGATCCCCGAATAAGCATCGATGCGCCGATCCCGCAGGAATGGCCAGTGCGTTCGATGTTCGTCCACGCGATCCCATTCGATCTCAGCCATGACGATCTCTTCGCGATCGGCGCTTGCTTGCGCGATGATCTCGCCGCTCGGCGCGGCCACGAAACTGCGGCCCCAGAATTCGATCCCATCGCCACCGGCCGGCGCTTCCTGGCCGACGCGATTGATCGCGGCGACGTAACAGCCGTTCGCGATCGCGTGGCTGCGTTGCATGGTCTCCCACGCGGAATACTGCGCCGCGCCGTATTTCGCCTTCTCGCGCGGGTGCCAGCCGATCGCGGTCGGGTAAAACAGAATCTGCGCGCCGCGCAACGCGGTCAGCCGTGCGGCTTCGGGATACCATTGGTCCCAGCAAACGCAGACGCCGATCTTCCCGTGCGCCGTCGGCCACGCCTGAAAACCGAGATCCCCCGGCGCGAAGTAAAACTTTTCGTAGTACGACGGGTCGTCCGGGATGTGCATCTTGCGGTACTTGCCGAGGTACTGTCCATCCGCGTCGATGATCGCCGCCGTGTTGTGATAAACGCCGGCGGCGCGCTTCTCGAAAAGCGACGCGACAATGACCGCCCCGGTTTCGCGCGCGACCGTTTCCAATTCAGTCGTCGTCGGTCCCGGAATCTCCTCGGCCAGGGCAAAATTCGCGTGATCTTCCGTCTGGCAAAAGTATTGGGAGCGAAAGAGCTCGGGCAAGCAAACGATCTGCGCGCCTTGCTGGGCCGCGTCCCGAATCCGCGCGATCGCCGTCGTCAGGTTTGCAGCCGGATCGGTCCCGCACTGCATCTGCACCAAAGCGACCTTTGTCATTTCGACAAGGCTGCGCTTACTTCACCGAATCGGCGGGAACGATCTTGATGCTCTCGACGTTCATCCGCTTTTCCGGCCGATCGCCGGGCAACGTCTTGGTGGTCGCGATCTTCTCAAGAACGTCATCGCCTTTAATGAGTTTGCCGAAGGTGGTGTACTGCCCGTCGAGAAACTTCGGCGCGCCGTGACAGATGAAAAACTGGCTGCCGGCGGAATTCGGATCCTGCGAACGCGCCATCGAAAGCACGCCGCGCTCATGCGACTTCTTGTTGAATTCCGCGTCGATTTTATAGCCGGGATCGCCGGTGCCCCAGCGGGCTTGTTGCTTCTCGTCTTTTGTCAGCGGATCGCCGCCCTGGATCATAAATCCCTTAATGACGCGGTGAAACGCGGTCCCATCGTAGAACCCGGATTTCGCCAGCTTCTTAAAATTTTCGACGGTTTTCGGCGCCACATCCGGCCAGAACTCGGCGACCATTTCGCCTTCGCTGGTTTTAATCACTGCGACTTCCTTTGGTTCATTCATGGCGGCGGGTTCTTTCTTCTCTTCTTTCTTTTCCTGGCTGCGAACCGGCCTGGCGACGACGGCCAATCCCAGCACGCAGCAAAGCAATGTCAGTTTCATGCGGTGACGCTAGCGTTCAACGCCACGCCTTCAACTGCGCACTTTCATTCGCCTGCCAAGCCGTAGCCTTGGGCGAAGGCTGGTCATTTCCCGTGATATTCCTGCAGCGTTTTCACGTGGAGGCTGCTGCGCTGCAAAGAGCGAATCCCGTTCGCGCTTGCCTGTGCCGCCCGAATCGTTGTCATGATCGGGATCTTCTGCGCGAGCGAAGTGTTGCGAATCAAGACCTCGTGTTCGCGAGGCGTCTTCCCGCTCGGCGTGTTGATAATGAAGTTAACCTCTCCGTTTTTCACACGGTCCAAGACATTCGGACGTCCTCCCCCGATCTTAAATACTTTCGTCACCGGAACTCCCGCCTTCTTCAGCGCCCTGGCAGTTCCGCTCGTGGCGATGATCCCAAACCCGAGGCTGATAAAATCGCGCGCGACCTGAATGATCCCGTCCTTGTCAGTGTCCTTCACGCTGATGAAGACATTTCCGCCCCGGGGCAACGGCGGCGGCGCAGCCATTTGCGATTTCGCGTAGGCGAGGCCGAGATCACTGTCGATTCCCATTACTTCACCGGTCGATTTCATCTCAGGCCCGAGCGCGATATCTGTCCCCTGGTAACGCAGGAACGGGAAGACAGCTTCCTTCACCGAAAAATGTTTCGGCACGATCTCTTCAGTGAAATTGAGCTCGATCAGCGTTTTGCCGGTCATGACTTTCGCGGCCAATTTCGCGAGCGGAACGCCAATCGCCTTGCTTACAAAGGGCACGGTGCGGGACGCCCGCGGATTCACTTCGAGCACATAAACGTCTGTGCCTTTCACGGCGAACTGCACGTTCATCAGGCCGCGTACCTCCAGCGCGCGCGCCATCGCTTTCGTCGCGGTACGGATCTCGTTCAGGACGGGAGTCGGCAAGGAGAAGGTTGGAATCACGCAGGCGCTGTCGCCGCTGTGAATGCCCGCCTGCTCGATGTGCTCCATGATCGCGCCGATCACGCTCGTCTCGCCGTCGGCAATGCAATCGACGTCAACTTCGATCGCGTCTTCCAGGAAACGATCCACCAGGACCGGCCGTTCCGGGCTGACCTCGATCGCGCTCTGCATGTAACGCCGCAAATCGTCGGCATTGTAAACGAGCTCCATCGCGCGTCCGCCCAGGACGAACGATGGCCTAACGAGAACTGGATAACCGATCCGGTCCGCGATCGCGACGGCTTCGTCCGCGCTCACAGCCGAACCGCTCGGGGTTTGGCGGAGCCCGAGCTTGTCGAGCATCGCCGCGAAAAGCTTCCGGTCTTCCGCCATCTCGATGCTTTCCGGCTGCGTCCCGATGATCGGCACACCCGCGGCCTTCAATCCCTCCGCGAGATTGAGCGGCGTCTGCCCACCGAACTGGACGATGACACCTTCGGGCAGCTCCTGTTCGTAGATATTGAGCACGTCCTCGAGCGTGAGTGGCTCGAAGTAGAGTTTGTCGCTCGTGTCGTAGTCGGTCGAAACCGTTTCCGGATTCGAGTTGACCATGATGGTTTCGAAACCGATCTCGCGCAGCGCGAACGCCGCGTGGACGCAGCAGTAATCGAATTCGATCCCCTGCCCAATGCGATTGGGCCCTCCGCCGAGGATCATGATCTTGGGCTTGTCGCTCGCCCGCATCTCATTCTCGGTGCCGTAGGTAGAATAGTAATAGGGTGTAAACGCTTCGAACTCGGCGGCACAGGTATCGACAAGCCGGTAAGTGGGAACGACGCCGGCCGCCTTTCGCTTCGCGCGAATCTCCGCTTCGGAAACACCATGCGCGACCGCGAGCTGGCGGTCCGAAAAGCCGAGCTTCTTTAGCTGACGCAGTCTATGCGAGGGGAGCACGGCCGTCTCGGCTGTGCGGCCGGCAGGCGTCTCGCCTGCCACGCCATCACGGATCAATTTCCACCCGCGCTCCAAAATGAATTCGCCGGCAGATAGCCGCGCCTTCTCGGGATTGCGTACGATGTAAGCGCGATACTCTTGCAATTCTTCCCAGTTTCGCACAATCCGGTCGAAACTTTCCTCCTGCCAAAACGCGCCCGGGGTGCTCGGCGACGCACGTTTGATCTCATGGGCAGTGAAGCTCTTCCAGGAGTGCAGAAGATCGGACAGCGTGAAACCCCGGATCGGTTGAAACAGCACATGGACGTGATTAGGCATGACAACGAAGCCGTCGAGGAAGTAGCGTTCGCCGTCGAAATGCCGGAGTGCGGCCGCGACAATCTCCACTGATTGACGACCGCGGAGGGCGCAGGAGCCGTGGCCTTGGTCGAGCCAGCTTTCACGACTTTCGATGAACCGCTCCTGATATTCATACGCAGTTCGCGCATCCCATGGTTTCGGATGGTGGGGCAGCCAGTTCGCGAGCTCCTCTTCCCATTGGGCACGCAATGAAACCGGGACAGCATCGGCAAGCCGGAATGTGACGAAATACGTCGCGGCAGCTTGCTCCCAATGCGGTAGGTTCCGTCGCGTCTTCGAAAGGTCGCCGCGCTCGTCGAAACCGCGGAAAACCGGAAGGGCCGGTTCGGCAGGCGAGACGCCTACCGGCCGCATAGCCGTGACGGCCGTGCTCCAGGCCATTGCCGTCGCTTCCTCCACGATCTGTTTCACATTGTGGAGGAACCAGCGGTCGATCTTCGTTAGCTCGAACACTTCTTCGATCGTCATCCCGTCTTGAAACGCCTGGGCGAGATGGAAAATCCGCTCGGCATTCGGGATCGCGAGTTTCAGGCGCAGTGCCTCGGGATCGACGCGCTTCTCGTTGCCATCGCCGCATAGACCGAAGCGCTTGATCTCGAGCGAGCGCAACGCCTTTTGCAACGCCTCCTTGAACGTCCGGCCGATCGCCATCGCTTCGCCGACGCTCTTCATCTGGGTTGTGAGCGTCGGATCCGCCTGCGGGAATTTTTCGAAGGTGAACCGCGGAACTTTGACCACGCAATAGTCGATTGTCGGCTCGAAGCTCGCCGGGGTTTCGCGCGTGATGTCGTTGCGGATTTCGTCGAGCGTGTAGCCAACGGCGAGCTTGGCCGCGATCTTCGCGATCGGGAATCCGGTCGCTTTTGAGGCGAGCGCCGACGAGCGCGACACGCGCGGATTCATCTCGATCACCACCATCCGGCCGTTCTCGGGATTGACGGCGAACTGGATGTTCGAGCCGCCGGTTTCGACGCCGATCTCGCGGATGACGTCGAACGACGCATCCCGCATCATTTGAAATTCGCGGTCGGAAAGCGTTTGCGCAGGCGCGACGGTGATCGAGTCGCCCGTGTGCACGCCCATTGGATCGAAATTCTCGATCGAACAAATGACGACGCAGTTGTCCGCACAGTCGCGCATTACCTCCATTTCGAATTCCTTCCAACCGACGAGCGATTCCTCGATCAACACTTCGGTCACGGGCGAAAAGGCCAGGCCGCGATCGACGATTTCCTCGAGCTCATCGCGGTTGTAGCCGATGCCGCCGCCGGAGCCGCCGAGGGTAAACGCCGGCCGAATGATGAGCGGAAACTTGCCGATCGTGTCCGCGACCTGGAGAGCGTCGGCGATGGAGTGCGCGATTCCGGAACGGGGAACATCGAGGCCGATTCGCTGCATTGCTTCCTTGAAGAGCTGGCGGTCTTCGCCTTTCGCGATGGCCTGCGCATTCGCGCCAATCAATTTCACGCCGTGTCGCGCCAGCGCTCCGTTGCGATTCAATTCCATCGCGGCGTTCAGCGCGGTCTGTCCCCCCATCGTGGGCAGGATCGCGTCCGGCTTTTCTCGTTCCAGAATCGCTTCGATCACTTCGGGCGTGATCGGCTCGATGTAAGTGCGATCGGCAAACTCTGGATCGGTCATGATCGTGGCCGGGTTCGAATTCACCAGGACGACTTCGTAGCCTTCCTCGCGCAACGCCTTGCACGCCTGCACCCCGGAATAATCGAACTCGCAGCCCTGCCCGATGACAATGGGGCCGGAGCCGATCAGCAGGATTTTTTTGAGCTCGTTGTTGCGCGGCATTGGCGGTGGCAGAGAGGTCTTGCCTCTGATTCGGCCGAAGGAGATACCACAGGCGCGAAGCCTGTGCCACGCATTACGCCACTTCCGCCATGCGCTGGCGATCGAGATACACTTTGCAGATGCCTTTGATCCGCGTCAGCACGTAATAAATCGTCTGACTGCGCACCCGGACGAGCTCCGCGCCTACGATGCGCGTCACGAAATCGCTCGGTAATTCGAGAACTTCCTGCGGGGTCCGGCCGTCGAGGCCCTTGCACAAAATGGCGGTCATCGCGCGGGTGAGGGTCTGGACTTCGGGACCCAGCGTCATCCGGAAATGCGCCTTGCCTTCGTCATCCACCTGGAGATAAACGCCGACGGTGTCGGCGCATTCTTCATCTTTGCGGACGTCTTCGAGCACGAACATTTCCCCCGCGCGCGGCTCCTGTTTCTTCGCGTTGTCCGCGTAGGAGACGAGTGTTTCGCGCCGTTCGATTTCCGGCAGCGATTCGAAGAGATTAATTATTTTCTCAAGCTTCGGAGGATACATTTTCGTTTCCTGCTCTTGATCCTGATCTTGCTCCTAATCGGTTTCGTTGGTTCGAAAGATCACGAGCAAGATCAAGATCAGGAGTAAGAGTGACCGCTATCCCTTCTCGATCGGCGCGCCGACTTTGTTACCCCACTCAGTCCAGGAGCCGTCGTAGTTGCGGACGTTCTCGAGCCCCAGCAGATAAGTGAGCACGAACCAGGTGTGGCTGGAACGCTCGCCGATGCGGCAATAAACGACCGTGTCGGTCCCCGGTTTCAGGCCGCATTTGTTCAAATAGATTTCCGCCAGTTCGTTCGCCGGCTTGAAAGTGCTGTCTTCGTTCGTCGCCGTTTTCCACGGGACGCTTTTCGCGCCCGGAATATGGCCGCCGCGCAACACACCCTCCTGTGGGTACTCGGCCATGTGCGTGATCTCGCCTTTGAATTCCCCGGGCGAACGCACATCGATGAGCGGCTGGCCAGCCTTGCTTTGGGCGAGCGCTTCATCCGCAAACGCGCGAATCTCCTTGTCCAGCCGCTTCTTCGGCACCGGATAATTTGTGGCGGGATACTTCGGCACTTCGCGCGTCATCGGACGGCCGTCGGCCTTCCATTTATCGCGGCCGCCATTGAGGATTTTGACCTTCTCGTGTCCAAACAAACGGAAAGCCCAGAGCGCATAACAGGCCCACCAGTTCGCTTTGTCGCCGTAAAAAACGCAGATCGTTTCCGGCGTAATGCCGTTGCGGCTGCAGAGCTCCGCGAATTTATCGGGCGCGATGTAATCGCGGATCACCTGGTCCTGGAGATCGCTTCGCCAATCGATATGGACGGCGCCGGGGATGTGGCCGGTGTCGTAGAGCAGGATGTCTTCGTTCGATTCAATGATCCGAATCCCGTCGTCGCTGAGATGTTTTTCCATCCATTCCGCATCTACCAGTGCCTCGGGGTGCGCGTATTCCGTCGGGGACGTTGTCATGGGATGAAACTTCCCCCGCATCCCGCCACTGGCAAACGTTTTGAAACCTTAATCTCCGCCAAACGCATCCTTCAACCACTGCCCGAATTGCCGGAAGACGAGGCCGAGAAATGCGCCCGGCGATTCCTTGAGCGCGTCGATAACCCGCGGGCTGAGGTCTTGCCCGGGGTTGTCGATCGTTCCGGACAAATGCACCGTGGTCCAAAGATAACCTGCCTTCTCGGTCGGGAAGACTTCCTCCGCGTGCGGCAACCATGCGAGATACTCGCGGGACAGGCCGAGCTGGATCGCGCCGCCTAACGATTTCTCGCGGATCGAGACCAACCCTTCGATCCGGAATTTCCCTTTGTCCTCGATTGCGACGTTTTTGATTTCGAGCATCGGGCTCTTCCAATCCACCTCCGCGGAACATTCGCTTAACTCCAATTGCTCGATCGATTTCTTTCCGGTGATCGTGCTGAGTTTTTCCAAAAACGGCAACCGTCCCACGCGTCCATTGTCGATCTTGAACGAGCCCTGCACCTCCGATGTTTCGAGCTTCGGATTCGCGCCCCTCCAATGCACGTCCCCCGCGGCCAAGCCGCTGACATGATCGTGCCAGCTCGCGGGGAGCCATGCGCGCACCGGCAGTTTCCCGAACTTCAATTTGAAATCTACTCTCTTGTCCTCGCGTGTTCCCGCGGTGCCTTCGGCCTGGATGAATCCGTCGCTCTCAGGCGCGGGCGCGAGATCAAGCCTGTAAAGCGTCAGGAGCGTTTTCGTGATCAGCAGATGGGTATGGCGCAACGGTAGATCGGGAATGAGCGCGCCTCTCATCGTGCCGCCGGTCGCTTGATATTCGAAGTCGCGGCCGTGCGGGGTGATAAGCAAACGCGTGCCGAAGAAGCCGCCTTTCTCGTTTCGAAAACGCCACGTCACATCAGCGGGCTCGGACCAAACTTTTTGGAGATGGACGCGCTGCGGCAGAAAAACGTGATACCACGGTTTGCCGGGCGACGGTTCCGGCGTCGGCTCGTAGGTTTGGATTCCCACTTCGCCGCCATCGATGTGCACTTCATCCACTTGCCAGCGCCGCAGAAATACTCCAAGCGGGTTGAACTGCGCCGTAAGTCCGTGCGCATCCAGCGAGGTCAATGCCTTGCGGCCAGTCTCCGCGCGGAAGCCGTCACTGGCCACCGACAAAAATCCCGTCCTCCGGATCGGCGAGTAAGTTCCGCTCGGAAAATGCAGACCTTTCGCCGTTTGCTTTTCGAGCTCGGCGCGGAAGGCATCGCTTTCGACGTAGCGGGTCAGGCGCGGATTCAGGAGCGCGATGCAGACGCCAGCCGCGAGGAGGATTGCACCGATAACCAGCGCGACTCTTCGCCCCCGCCTCCGCCACCAATCCGCACGCATGCGCGATTATCGACGCGGCCGAGAATTCGGCAATTTGAAGCCGTTATTGAGTGAACCGACGGAAGTCCCTATGCTTTTCGCCGATGCGCATTCTGTTGATCGAAGACGAAAGCAAGACCGCGGCTTTTCTGGCCAAGGGATTGCAGGAAACCGGATTCACGGTGCGGATCGCGGCGGATGGTGAAACCGGATTGGAGCTCGCCCTGGCTACGCCATACGACCTTCTGGTTATCGACGTAATGCTGCCGAAGAAAGATGGCTGGGCCGTCGTGACCGAATTGCGCGGCGGCGGTGTGCACACGCCCATTCTTTTTCTGACCGCGCGCGATACCGTGCGCGATCGCGTCAAAGGACTCGAGCTCGGCGCGGACGATTATCTGGTAAAGCCGTTCGCCTTTTCGGAATTTCTCGCGCGGGTCCGGTCGCTCTTGCGCCGCTCACCGGCGCGGGAGCAGACACACTTACGAGTTGAAGATCTGGAGATCGATACGCGCCGGCATAAAGCCGTCCGGAGCGGGGTCGCACTGAATCTCACCTCCAAGGAGTTTCTGCTTCTTGCTCATCTGGCGCGCTCGGAAGGCGAGGTCGTTTCCCGCACTGAAATCGCGGAGCATGTCTGGGACATTAATTTTCAGACGGACACAAACGTGGTCGATGTGATGGTGCGACGGTTGCGCGCCAAGGTGGACGATCCGTTCGAAGTGAAACTAATCCAGACGGTGCGCGGCGTTGGTTATGTTCTCAAAGCCGGCTGAACCGCGGTCGATCGCCTCGCAACTGGTCCTCCTCTTTACGTTGGCCGCCGCTCTCCTGCTTTGCTGCGGGCTGGGCTTTCTCTATTGGATCGTCGTCCGGCATGCGTTCGAGGAAGACAACGCCGTCCTGGCCGACCGCATAACCGAACTGCGGGCCGAGTTGAATAAACCGGGTGGCATGGCGGCGATCAGCGAAGAATTAAGGACACTTCAGCCGGGCGGGCGAGTTGCCTACTGGGTCCGGATCATCGATTTCGGAGGCCGCACAGTGGCGGAGACGCCGGGGATGAATCTTCTTTTGCCGCCGAGCATTTTTCCGGCGGACGCGCCGCAAGATTACGGAACCGACGGCAAGTTATTTTCGGTCACGTCAGCGAGCGGGCAGGCCGGTGGAATAAATTATACGCTTCAGATCGCGCAAGACCGCTCGGCCGACGAGCGCTTCATGAAAAACTTCGCGGCGTTGCTCGCAATCACTCTCGCTCTGGGAATCGTGGCCGCGGCGGTGATCGCTTTCACTGTGACAAAACGCAGTCTGCGGCCTTTGGCGGAAATGACCCGGTCGTTGAAGCGGGTTGGTCCGAAACATCTTCACGAACGGACATCGGTCACGAGCTGGCCGCGCGAGCTCCAACCGATGGTGATCGCATTCGATGACATGCTCGACCGGCTGGAGGATTCGTTCACGCGGCTCTCGCAATTCTCGGCCGATCTGGCGCACGAACTCCGCACCCCGATCGCAAACATCCGGGGCGAGGGAGAGGTGGCTTTGACCCGGGCGCGCACTCCCGATGAATACCGGGAGGTGATCGAATCGAGTGTAAGCGAGTGCCAAAGGCTTTCCGGAATTGTCGACAACCTGCTCTTCCTCGCCCGGGCGGAAGCTGCGGAAGGGCCTCTTCAGCGGACGGCGTTCGACGGCAGAGCCGCAGTGGAAAAAATTAGATCGTATTACGAGGCGGTGGCGGAAGAGCGCGGCGTCTCGATTACAGTATTGGGAGAAGGCGCGGTGCACGCGGATCCGGTGCTTTTCGGCCGGGCGCTCAGCAATCTCGTCGAGAATGGGCTCCGTTTCACTCCTTCCGGAGGAACAATCGAAATCGCGATCACAGACCGTGGCGCGATGTCGGAAGTCTCGGTGAAAGACAGCGGATGCGGAATCGCGCCGGAACATTTATCTCGCATTTTCGATCGCTTCTATCGCGTTGATTCGTCGCGCAGCTCGGAAGGATCGGGGTTGGGCCTGGCCCTGGTGCGATCGATCATGCACCTCCACGGCGGATCGGCCGTGGTGAAAAGCGAGCCCGGCCGCGGCACGACGGTAACGCTGACGTTTCCGAATGCCGGCAGCGAGGCGGGCGCAATTAGAACTTGATCGAGACGCCGCCGTAATAATTCCGGCGATACGCGGGCAAGATGCCTTCGTCGCGCACTTGAACTGATAATCGGGCGCGTACGCCGGCGTAAAACTATTGTTCGGCCCGGAGGTGAACTCGGTGTCGAGAAGGGTGACGCGTCGAATTCTGACCCGCTACCGCCGAAGCGCCGCCACCTTGTTCATCCGCTTCCTGACTTCGGAAACGGAAATCGTGCTCTCATTTTTTCGCCGCGCGAAAGTCGCGAGGTCCTGTAACTCGTCGAGCAAATCTTCGTATTCCTCGAGGAGCAGGATTACCGGCTTCGCCTTCGCCGTTTTCACGACATTCTCGTCAACTTTGGGATTGGAGCTGTTCATGAGGCTGTGCCGGGAGGACCGTTCGGCTGCGCGCACAAGCGCAATGCTAACCCATTCGCGGCGATTTGGCGAATGGGAGAGCGGCCTCTGCGCCGTAACTTCGTTTGTTTTAATTTTCCGCTGATTCAGGGACCGCCTTTTCCGCTGCCTGAAAACCGATCTTCGAATGGGTGCCGTCGCAGAACGGTTTGGTGGTGGATGCTCCGCAACGGCAAAGCGCCACGCGATCTTTCGCCGGATAAGCATTTCCGTCGTCGTCTTGTAATTCGACGCGCCCATTCACGATGTAGGGCCCGTTCTTGATGATCTCGATAGTTACGTCTGCCATGATGCATCGAATCTAACTCACATCTTCTCTGTTGCACGACCCAGCGTGCCAATGCCACCTTCAGACCGCCGCGTCCGCGCGCCTGAAAATGAAATTCCCCATCGCCGGCCTCCTCGGCCTTGTTTACGTCGCGTCCGAATTATTCCTCACGTTCACAAAGCGCGCCCGCACCACGGGCAAATCGCGCGACGCGCAGTCGTGGCGGCTGATGTGGATCGTGATCACCCTCAGCATGTATTTCGGATTTCTTGTCGCGCAAAAATATCGAGGCGCCGCTTTGCCGGCCCGGGAGCTTTTCACCATTGCCGGCGTAACCATTTTTATTCTCGCCCTCGCTTTTCGAATGTATGCGATCTGGCGGCTGGGCCGGTTCTTTACCGTTAACGTCGCGATCGCCGCCGATCATCAGCTTATCGACTCCGGTCCCTACCGGTTCGTGCGGCATCCTTCCTACACCGGCGCTCTCTTCGCTTTCTTCGGGATCGTCCTCACCATGGGAAACTGGCTCAGCTTTCTTGTCGTCATGCTGCCGGTCTTTGCCGTCTTCGTTTATCGGATGAACGTCGAGGAACGCGCCTTGATCGCGGGCCTGGGTGACAGCTACCGCGCCTACATCACCCGGACGAAGCGATTGATACCCTTCGTCTATTAACTCAGCGCGAGCGCCAATGCCGCCGGACGCGATGCCGCGGAACGGCCGTCGCATGCTCGCTCGTGGTCTCGATCAATTCGCGGCGGCGCAACTTCTCGAGCGCGGTTTGCACCGCGCTTTTGGAAAGTCCCGTCGCTTCGGCGAGCATCCGCAAACTCGCCGACACCGGTTTCCATTTTTGGCGCGCAGCCTGCCCATAGAGATAAAGATAAACGAGAAACGCCGCCGGCTGCCTATCGTGCCCCACCAGGTCTCGCATCAAAATATCGAGCACGTAATCATCGACTGGAATCGTTTCGCGGAAACGAGGCATGCTCAGCTCTTCGGCTCTTGCGCGATCCTGAGGACGAGCTTGCCGCGTGTGTGATGGGTTTCGGCTTGTTGCACCGCTTTCACAGCATCCTTCAGAGGAAACACCTCGCTCACGAACGGCTTGATCGTCCTGCTCTCGATCAGCTTCGTGATCTCGCTTAGCTCGTTGCCATCAGGCTTCGACCACAGCGATGAGCCGCGGATACCGAACTTATCCAGCTCGGCCTGGTCTGGTCGCGCGACCAGCGTGACGATGATGCCGCCCTTCTTCACCACCGCATAACTTCGGACGAGCGTATCGCGGCCGACCGGATCGAGCACCACATCCACCTCCTTCGCCACCTCCTCGAATTTTGTTTTCGAATAATCGATCGCCACATCCGCGCCGAGCTGCTTGAGCAAATCCTGGTTGGCCGTCGAAGCCGTCGCGATCACGCGCGCGCCGCGCGCTTTGGCAATCTGGATGGCGAAACTTCCCACGCCACCCGACCCGCCGTGAATGAGAACGGTCTGGCCCGCGGCCAACTTCGCGACATCGACCAGCGCCTGCCACGCCGTCAACGCCGCCAGCGGAACCGCCGCTGCGTCCGCATAAGTCGCCGACTTCGGTTTGAGCGCCGCCTCGTTCTCCGCCAGGACCGCGTACTCCGCCCATCCGCCGCCAAAGAGCGCATAACCATAAACTGCATCACCGTTCTTGAACTTCGTGACCTTCGCTCCCGTCTTCTCGACCACGCCCGCGACATCGTAACCCGGGATGAGCGGCAGGTGCGTGCCGAATTCCTTCGCCAGCCGGCCCGAGATCACAAGCGGGTCAGCCGGATTCACTCCGCATGCGATCACGCGCACGAGCAACTCGTTCTCTTTCGGTTCCGGCCGCGGCGCCTCTTCATATTTCAACACCTCCGGCCCACCGTACTCGTGCGCCACAATCGCCTTCATCATGGCGGGTGGCGATTCGGCAAAGGCGGTCGCGGCGATAGCGAGGCAGGCTAATATGAGTCGCATACGACTCATAAGACCTATTTCGCCGGCCCCGGAAAGCTTTTCACGAATTGGATCGTGAAATCGGGGAAAGAGTCGACCATCTCGATTTTGTAATCGGGGAAGGAATCGACGATCTGCCATTGGCCGGCGAAATTTGGGAAGCTCTCGACGATCTCGACCTTGAGATCGGGGAAACTCGTCACGGCTTGCACTTTGTAGTCGGAAAAGCTCTTCACGAACTGGATGCGGCCGTGGATTTTTGAGACGTCGACCTTCTTGTCGCTCGCGCGGGCTGCTAAAGCCAGAAGGGCGGCAACCATCAGGAAGGCTCGCTTCATCGTGTTGCTCTATGTCGTCCGACGTGACGAGGAAATGCGAGCGAAAACGGCGTGTCATCCCGAGGCAGGCGAAGCGCGCCGAGGGACCCCGCACTCGAAGAATTGATCGGCTTGCGCACAGCAGAACGCCGTCCGCATCGTTGACGTGTTGAATGCGCAAGCAACCGACATTGTAACTGCGAGGTCCCTCGGCGCGCTTCGCCAGCCTCGGGATGACGCGTTATTATGTTTTACTTCACAATCGAGTCCGCCGGGTAAAGAACACCGTTCTTCATCACGCTCTCGATGTCGGAGGTGTGTTTGATGTCATCGAGCGGATTCGATTTCAGAATCACAAGGTCGGCGAAATTTCCCGGTTTGATCGCGCCGATCTTTGGGCCGACTTCGCCGCCGAAAACTTTTGCGGCATTGCCGGTCGTGCATTGCAGAATCTGCATCGGCGTGAGGCCGGCTTCTTTCATGAGCTGGAATTCACGAAAGATCGCGGGGCCGGGGATCGTGCCGATGTTCCCGGCATCGGTGCCGGTGGCGATGGTGACGCCGGCATCCTGGAGCGTCTTCAGGTTCTTCAGCGCGATGTCGTAGGTCTTTTGGATGCTGCCGAGCACGAGCGCTGGATTCGCCATCGCGTTCTTGATCCGATCGGGCAATTTGTCGGCCGGAAGTTTCGTGACGTCGAGCGAGGCAATGATTTCGGGATTGCCCCAGGCCTTTTCTTCGGGAGTCAGCTCGAGCTTGTTGGCAAAGGTGCGGCCGTAACGCTCGAACACGACGAGCGTCGGCGTGAGGAACGTCCCTTTTTCCTTCAGGAGTTTGATGAAGCGATCGTCGACCAATTTGTCGGTCACGCTGTGGACAAGAAGATCGGCGCCTTCCTCGGCCGAGGCGCGGGCCGCTTCGAGCTCAGTGGCGTGCACTGCCACGCGCAGTTTCAACTTATGGCTTTCTTCGACGACGGCGTGAATAACCGGGCGGAAAATCGCGGCTCGCTCCACATCAGATTGGCCGGGCGCGGATGATGCCGAAATCGAAGGAGGTGGCGATCCGCCTTCGCCGGGCTTCGGCGTGTTACGTTCCGCCGGCTGCGCCGGCGGAACTATGTACCAAATCTTTATGTAATCGGGCTTTTGCGCGGCGAGCTTGCGCACCATTTCCCGGCCTTGCTCCGGCGTGTCGATTTTGACGATGGGCGGATCGCCGAGATCGAGCTGCGGCCGCGAAACACTGGAGATGAGCGGGCCGGCGGCGGCGACCCGCGGCGCTTTGGCCTCGGCGTTCGCGAGCTTGCGCATCTCGAAGTTCCAGATCGGTCCGCCGATATCGACAACCGAAGTGATCCCACTCCGCAGGTAGCGCGCGAAGGTATCGGGCAGGTTGCGTTTGATCATCGCGACCTCGTCCTTGTAAGGCCGGACGCTGTTGAGATCGACGCCATCGGGCCGCGTGTAAAGATCGCCGGACTGAAAGAAATGGACGTGGGTATCGATGTAACCGGGGAGAATGAACTTCCCTTTGCAATCGATGACGCGCGGGCCTTTTGGCGAAATCTCCAGCGACTGCTGGCCGATGGAGCTGATGTGGTCGCCCTCGATAATCACCATCGCATTCGGCACGATTTTCGAGGTGGCGGGATCGATCAATGTCCCGTTGATCAGCGCGATTTTGTTCTCGGCGGCGCCATGAACTAAGGGGACGATCAGCGCCACGGCCCAGCAGGTACAAAAGGAACGCAGTTTCATACCAACTCATCTAGTTGAGGCGGATTTGAATGACGAGCTTCTAAAAACTCCGCCTCGACAGGTGCGCATCCCGTTCGCCAAGCTCAATCGCGCATGGATCCGTTTGAATATGTCTGCGTTCTCACTTCCATCGTGGCCGGCCTGGCGGTGACGCGGCTGGTCGGCGGCGTAGGCCAATTAATCCAGACCCGGAAGCGCACGCCGGGTTACTGGGTGCATTCGCTTTGGATGGTGAACACGCTCATGACGGTGATCATCGCCTGGTGGGTCCAGTATCGGTGGCGGACCATCGAGCATTGGACGCTCTTTCTCGTTCTCTGGCTCCTGGTCCCACCGATCAATCTTTACCTGGCCTCGTCGCTTCTCTTTCCCAACGAGCAGGAAGGGGAACCGATCACGAATTGGAGAAAACATTACTTCGATCATCGCCGCGGCTTCTTTGTTCTGATCGCGGCGAACTTCGCGATCGATCTGGTCGATACGCTCCTGAAAGGCTGGGAACGCTTCCTCTCGTTAGGTCCGCTTTACGCCGGCTCGATGCTGCTCTTCATCGTGCTGGGCTCAGTCGCGGCCCTCACGAAATCGGCGCGGTTCCATTCGGCCTTCGCCGTTTTCTATTTCATCTACAACGGGGTCATGCTCGGCAGCAATCTGCTGCGGCTGACGTGAACAGAGTGATTGGAGACGGCCCGCCCTCGGGCCGTTGAGATGAAGTGATGTCAACCTTCTGCGGCGCGAGGGCGCGCCGGCTCCAAGAGACGGTTGCGTGACGTAACGTTCGGCGGGAGTTTGCGCACTCAACCCGGATAAACGCATGCATTGGAAAATCCTGATTCTTTCTCTCGCTTTGGCCAGTTCAGTTTTGGCACAGCCCGCGCCAAGCCCGGCGACCACCACCGCCAAACGCCCGTTCACCTTCGAGGACATGATGAAACTCAAACGCCTCGGCGCGCCGGTGCCGTCGCCCGATGGGAAGTGGGTGGTGTTCGATGCGGTGGATGTGGACCTCGAGGCGAACACAAAGATCTCGCATTTGTGGATTGTGCCAGTCGCAGGTGGTGAGGCGCGCCGTTTGAATCAAACGCCGAACCACGAAGAGCGCCCGCGTTTTTCGCCGGACGGCAAACGACTGATCTGGACCTCGAAGGCAACCGACCCCACGCAAATCTGGATGTGCAACTTCACTCCGGAGAGCGGCGGATTGGATGGGCAGCCGCGGCAGGTCACTAACATTTCAACCGGCGCGGACGGCGGGATCTGGTCGCCGGACGCGAAGAGCATCGTTTTCGTTTCATCGGTTTATCCAGACGCGAAAGACGACGCGGAAAACAAGAACCGCGACGAAGCGCTCAGCAAGAGCAAGGTGAAGGCGAAGGTTTTTACCAAGCTTCTCTACCGGCATTGGACGTCGTACACGGAGCACAAGCGCAGCCATTTGTTCGTGCAAAATGTAGAGGCGGGTGTCTCACCCGCAGGATCGACAAACGCGGCTGGGACAGCC
The DNA here is from genome assembly GCA_039649045.1 of Verrucomicrobiota bacterium. Classification (GTDB taxonomy): domain Bacteria; phylum Verrucomicrobiota; class Verrucomicrobiia; order Chthoniobacterales; family UBA10450; genus AV80. Next base: position 37,595 of record JBBWZL010000006.1, read on the forward strand.
GCCACTACACCGCGCGACCTCACGCCGGGCGATCACGACGTGCCGCCATTCAATCTCGGCGGCCAGGACATGTATTCGGTTTCGCCGGACGGCCAGGAGCTCGCTTACACAAGCAACATTGATGAAGTCGAGGCGACCAGCACGAACAACGAGATTTTCCTCGTGCCGATGGACGGCGGGACGCCGAAGAAAATTTCGAGCAGTCCAGGCAACGACAACACGCCGGTGTATTCGCCCGACGGGAATCATATCGCGTGGCGCTCGATGGCGCGCGCCGGGTTCGAAGCGGACAAGGAATCTTTGATCCTATATCAGCGAAAGCTCGGACAGAGCCGGAACGCGACGATCAACTTCGATCGCTCAGTCGGCAGCCTGACTTGGACGCCGGATTCGAAGGCGATCTGTTTCACGGCGGAGGATCACGGCGAAGCGCCGATCTGGGTGTTGTTGATGGACGGCAAACAACCAAAGCAAGTGGCGCGGCTTCATGCGGACGATCTCGTTTTCTCAAAGGACGGGAACTCGCTTTTTTTTAGTCGCGTCTCGATCGGCGCGCCGAGCGAGATCGCCCGCCTCGACGTCGCGGAAAAACCAAAGAGCGCGAACCTGACTCCAGTCGCCGTGACACACATGAACGACGCTTTGCTTTCGCAGATCGACATGCAACCGATGGAATCGTTTACGTTTCCCGGCGCGAACAACGAGAACGTGGAGGGCTTCATCGTTCGGCCACCCGGATTCGACGCCAGCAAGAAATATCCGCTCAAATTCTTGATTCACGGCGGGCCGCAGGGTGCGTGGGGAAATTCATGGTCGTATCGCTGGAACGCAGAATTGTTCGCGGCCAGCGGCTACGTGGTCGTCATGGTCAACTTCCACGGCTCAACCGGTTACGGGCAGAAGTTCACCGACTCGATCAACGGCGATTGGGGCGGCAAACCTTACGAAGACTTGATCAAGGGTCTCGATTACGTCGAGAAAACGTATCCGTTCATCGACAAGAATCGCGAGGCGGCGCTCGGCGCGAGCTACGGCGGCTACATGGCGAATTGGTTGTTAGGCCACACCGATCGTTTCAAGTGCATTGTCTCGCACGACGGCGTCTTCAACACGGAGTCGGCCTACGGCACCACGGAAGAGCTCTGGTTCAACGAGTGGGAATTCAAAGGTCCGCCCTGGAAGAACCGTGAGCTTTACCGGAAATTCTCGCCGCATTTGTTCGCCGAGAAATTCAAAACACCGACGCTCGTCGTGCATGGCCAGCTCGATTTCCGGCTTGATGTTTCGGAAGGCTTCCAGCTCTTCACGACCCTGCAACGGTTGAAGGTGCCGTCGAAAATGTTGTACTTCCCCGACGAAGGCCACTGGGTGCTGAAGCCACAGAATTCGCGGTTTTGGTGGAAGACGGTGAACGAGTGGGTCGATCAATGGTGCGGGGCAAAATAGCGACCGTCAATATTTCCAATGCGAGGACGCGGCCGGTGCGGTAGAATCACGCCGTGCAATTGCCCCCATTAACCTCGGTGATCGAGAAAGGCGAAGACGGATGGTTCGTCGCCACCTGCCCCGAGTTGGGAATCGTTTCTCAAGGCGAAACCGCGGAACACGCCGAAGCGATGATCAAGGAAGCGGTCGAGCTATGGCTGGAATGCGCCGAAGAATCCGAAATCGAAGCGAGACTGAAACGGCGCGTAAGTGTGAAACCGTTGCAGTTATCGCATGCCTAAGCTGCGCGCCCTCTCCGGCCGCGAGGTCTGCAAGCCACTCGAGGAAAACGGCTTTCAGGCGGTACGGCAACGAGGCAGCCACGTGATCATGCGCAGAGACCGGGTTTCGTTTCCAGTGCCGCTTCACCGGACGATTGATCGGGGGACTCTAGCTGCCATTATTCGTCAGTCCAGCTTGTCCCGTGCAATTTTCGAGAGCGCGTCATGATTCAGCCCACGATCCTGATCGTCGATGACGAGAAGCACACGCGCGACGGGCTGCGGCGGCTGCTCGAGAACGACTACGATACCTACGTCGCCGAGGACATTCGCGGCGCGATGGATGTGCTCGAGCGTGAGCAGATCGACGTGATGCTCACCGATCTGCGAATCGGCGGCGATGACGGGATGGCGCTGATTGAGCGCGCGTTGAAGCTGCCGCATCCGCCGATCTGCATCATGATGACGGCTTACGGTTCGGTCGACACCGCGGTCGAAGCCATGAAACGCGGCGCTTACGATTTCGTGACGAAGCCGCTCAATCTCGACAAGGTCGAGATGCTTATCGCGCGCGCGCTGGCCACGCGACGGATGGAGCAGGAGAACCGGACGTTGCGCCAGCAGGTGGACGAACGTTTCGGCCTCGAAAACATTATCGGCGAATCGCCCGGATTGCATGAAGTGCTCGATACCATCCGGCAGGTCGCGCCCTCTTCCGCGAACGTTTTGATCGAAGGCGAAAGCGGCACGGGCAAGGAGCTGGCCGCGCACGCCATCCATAATTTGAGCCGGCGGAACAAGGCGAAATTCGTCACGGTCCATTGCGCGGCGCTCTCGCTGCAATTGCTCGAGAGCGAATTGTTCGGGCACGAACGCGGCGCTTTCACGGGTGCACACGAACGCCGGATCGGGCGTTTCGAGCAGGCCAATGGCGGCACGATTTTCCTCGACGAAATCGGCGAGATCGACGCCAGCACCCAGGTGAAATTATTGCGCGTGATCAGCGAAGAGCGCGCGTTCGAACGCGTCGGCGGCAACCAGACTTTGCGCGCCGATGTGCGCCTGATCGCGGCCACGAACAAGAACCTCGAGAAGCTCGTGGCCGAAGCAAAATTCCGGGACGATTTGTATTTTCGGCTGAACGTCGTGCACATCACGATGCCGCCGTTGCGCGAGCGGAAGCACGATATCCCGCTGCTCGTACGGACTTTCCTGCGTCACTTCTGCAAAGTGAACGAGAAGCCGCTCCTCGACCTGACGGCCGACGCGACGAACGCCATCCTCACGTACGACTGGCCCGGAAATGTGCGCGAGTTGCGGACGGCGATCGAGCACGGCGTGGTTATGGCGCGCGGTCCCAAAATCGCGCTGCGCGATTTGCCCGCGAATGTGCGTCAGGCGACCGGCACGGAATTACCGGGAGGCATTACGGCATCGAAAGCGTTCGGGGAAAAGTCGAGCGCGCTCGACCTGCACGAAACGGAGCGGCGCCTTATCATGCAGGCGCTCGCCACGACGAAGGGAAACATTACTGCCGCCGCGAAGAAGCTTGGAATCAGCCGGCGCACCTTGCATCGCAAGATCAACGAGATGAAAGCGGCTGGAGAATCCGCCTTGTAGTTTCCCGTTTACGAATGGCGCTCGCGGCCTTTGAATAACCGACGTGGCGCAGGCGAAGAAAATTTTTGGCACAGATGGCGTCCGCGGCGTGGCGAACGTGGAGCCGGTCACGGCGGAAACGGCGCTCAAGCTCGGACGCGCCGCCGCGCATATTTTCACCCAGCTTAATCCGCGCTCCCATCCCTCTGGCGCCCGGCCGAAAATTGTCCTCGGCAAAGATACGCGGCTTTCCGGTTACATGCTGGAGAACGCGCTGGTCGCCGGCATCACGTCGCTGGGTGTCGATGTGCTTCTGATCGGGCCGCTGCCCACGCCGGGCGTCGCCTACATTACGCGATCACTCCGGGCAGACGCGGGGATTGTGCTTTCCGCGTCGCATAATCCTTACGAGGACAACGGCATCAAATTCTTCCGGCACGACGGCTACAAACTGGACGATCAAATCGAGCAACAAATCGAAGACCTCGTCTTCAGCGGCGAGATAGATTCCATTCGACCCACGGCCGGGAAAATCGGGCGGGCGCGCCGGATCGATGACGCGCTTGGGCGTTACGTCGAGTTTGCGAAGGCCAGTTTTCCGCGCGGGATGTCGCTGGAGAAAATGCGGATCGCGGTGGATGTGGCGAACGGCGCGGCTTACAAATCGACGCCCTGCATTTTGCGCGAGCTCGGCGCGGACTTAAGCGTGGTGCATGACGAGCCGAACGGAACGAACATCAACGCGCAATGCGGGAGCACGTTCCCCTCCGAGATCCAGCGGGCGGTCAAAGAGAGCGGCGCGCAGATTGGCATTACGCATGACGGCGACGCCGATCGGGTATTGCTTTGCGATGAAAAAGGAGAGCTCGTGGATGGCGATGAGATTCTCGCGATCGCCGCGGTCGATCTGCTCCAATCCGGCCGGCTGAAAGAGCAAACGCTCGTCGCGACGGTGATGAGCAATTTCGGACTCGATGAAGCGCTCGCGGCGCTCGGCGGGAAAGTTGTGCGCGCGAAAGTGGGCGACCGCTATGTGATCGAGACGATGGTCGAGCGGGATTTGAACCTGGGCGGCGAACAGAGCGGGCACATGATCTTCCGCGATTTCACCACGACCGGCGACGGGATCATCAGCGCGTTACAGGTGCTGCGGATCATGAAGGCGACGGGGAAACCGTTGAGCGAATTGAAGCAATGCCTGAAAAAATATCCGCAAGCGCAGCGGAATTTGAAGGTGAAGGAGAAGCGACCGCTGGAAGAATTGCCCGGCGTAATGAAACTGGTGGGCGACGCGGAGAGGGAACTTTCGGGGAAAGGCCGGGTGCTCCTGCGGTATTCCGGGACCGAGCCGAAGATCCGGTTGTTGATCGAGGGCCGCGAGCTGGAGCAAATCGACCGGCAGGCAAACCGGATCGCAGAAGCGATCCAAAGCGCGATCGGGGTATAGGTCCTATACGACATATGAGTCTTATTCAGGTCATTGAAGCGCTCTTGTTCGCCGCGCCAAAACCGCTCACGACTGGCGAGCTTCTGGCCGCAATCAAAGGCGCGGGCGATGCGGACGAGCTCATGCCTAACGAGTTTGCTCGGACGAAGGAACCGGAAGTGGCGGCAGCGCTCGAGCAATTGAAGATGGATTACGTCCAGCGAGGTCGCGCGTTCCAGCTCGCAGAAAAAGCTGAGGGCTGGCAACTGGCGAGCGATCCCGCCTACGCCTCCTGGGTCCGCCAATTATTTCCCGCGGCAAAGCCGGCACGGCTCACGCCTCCATCGCTGGAAACGCTCGCCATCGTGGCTTACCGGCAACCGATCACCCGCGCCGATGTCGAGGCGGTCCGCGGCGTCGCGGTCGATGGCGTTCTGCAAAGTTTGATGGAGCGCGGGTTGGTAAAGATCGCGGGCCGCGCGGAGATGCCGGGCCGGCCGCTCCTTTATGAAACGACGCAATTCTTCCTCGAGCACTTCGGCTTGCGCGATCTCAACGAACTTCCGAATGCCGAGGAATTGCGGACCCGTTATCTGCCCACAGCGCCAAGGAAAGAGGCGACTGTGCCCAACGAAGCGCCCGCGCCACAAGATTGACTTGGCGGCTTCTTTGACGACGCTTCTGCCGCGCCGCAGGGCGTTTACTCTATGAATAAATTTGTGCGCGGATTCGGAAAAGTGTTGGGCTTGGCGCTGCTTTTCAGCCTGACTAGTTGCGGGAGTTACAACCGGCTGGTCACGCTGGAGCAGAACGTCAACAAGAAGTGGGCGGACGTGCAATCGGTCTATCAACGCCGCGCTGATTTGATTCCGAACCTCGTCAGCACCGTATCGGGTGCGGCGAACTTCGAAAAATCGACGCTGACAGAAGTGACGAACGCGCGAGCCAGCGTCGGCCAGGTAAAGCTCGACTCGAGCAAGGCGCCGACCGATGCGTCGCAACTCGAAAAATTCCAGCAGGCGCAGGGGCAACTGAGCACAGCGTTATCGCGACTCCTGGTTGTGAGCGAAAATTATCCACAGCTGCGCGCGACCGAGGCGTTCCAGAACTTGCAGCATCAGCTCGAGGGCACGGAAAACCGGATCTCGGTTGAGCGAAATAATTTCAACACCGCGGTGCAGGAGTACAACACCGCGCTCGCGACCTTCCCGACCAACATGTTGAACAAGATGTTTGGATTCCAGCCGCGGCCATTCTTCAATGCGGCGCCGGGCGCGGAGAAAGCGCCGGAAGTGAAATTTGATTTCAATAAGCCGACGCCAGCCGCGACGCCATAGGCGCCGCGGAAGCTCCAAATCCCAAATTACCGACGTGCGTAATCGCTCCTGGAGCTTGATGCTTCTTCGGCTGCGCGTTTTAGCAGCGGCACTCATTTTCTCTGCCGTGGTCTTAAATCGAGCAGCCGCAGCCGAAGTCATTCCGCCGAAGCCGGCCGCTTACTTTAACGATTATGCCGGTGTCGTTTCAAAAGAAGCTGCCCTGCGTTTCAACGAGAGGCTCGCCCAGTTCGAACGCGAGACCTCCAACCAGGTGCTGGTCGCGGTCTTCAAAAAAATGGAGAACCAGTCGTCGGTCGACGATTACACCCAGCGGGTGGCGCAGGCCTGGAGTGTCGGCCAGCAAGACCGCCGCAATGGCGCGGTCCTCTTCGTTTTTGTCGACGATCGGAAGATGTTTATCCAGGTCGGGTACGGGCTGGAGGGCGCGCTCACCGACCTGACCGCTTACGACATCACGGAGCGGCATATCAAGCCCCGCTTCCGCGCGAACGATTATGAGGGCGGGCTGACGACCGGCATCGATCTGATCTGCAAAGCGATCCGCGGCGAATACACCGGGAGCGGAAAGACGAAAGCGGAGGAAGGAGGCACATCCGCCAACGGGCGCGGTTTCCTTACCTTCATCATATTCCTGGTGATCCTCCTTTTCGCCGTGCGACTGGTCCGGCGCGTGACCGGATACGGTTATTCGAGTGCGGGCGGACGGCCTTTCTTTGGCGGTTGGATGGGCAGTAGCGGCGGCGGATGGTCGAGCAGCTCGAGTAGCTCGTCGTCGGGTGGCGGGTTCAGCGGGTTTAGCGGAGGCGGCGGGAGCTTCGGCGGCGGTGGAGCGGGTTCCAGCTGGTAATTGCGATGCGCACGAAAAACTTTCTTCGCGAGCTCGAACACGATCGGATCACCAGCGCGATCAAAGAGGCCGAAGCGAAGACTTCGGGAGAGATCCGCGTCTTCATCCAGCGCGGGACGCTGGAAGGCGATCCGGTGACAAGCGCGCAGGTAAAGTTCCATGAGCTCGGCATGCAGAAAACGAAGGAGCGCAATGCCGTCCTGATCTTCGTGGCGCCCCGCGCGCAGAAATTTGCCGTGATCGGCGACGAAGGCATTCACCAAAAGTGCGGCGAAAAGTTCTGGCAGGAACTGGTCGAGAGAATGCGCCGGCATTTTCAGAACGAGAACTTCACGGAGGCATTGGTGGAAGCGATCGAAGAAGCCGGCAAACTCCTGGCCCGCCATTTTCCGAAAACCGGCGACGGACAGAACGAGCTGCCGGACCAGATTATCGAAGGGTGATCCCTGCCAGGAAATCCGCGCTTGCAAAGAAGGCGCACTGGTGTTGATTCCACGTCCCGCAACGAGTTTTTGAAGTTGCGCCGTTGGTCCCTGGGTTTCCGTCGCTAGACGTGAGGCCGCACTCGTCAGGGGTAACCCGGTGCTGAGAAAGGAAGAAGGCAGAGTTAAGAAGGAAGAAGTGCCGTCAGGCGATTTCCTAATTCATAATTCTTACTTCTTAATTCCACCATGCCAGTTCATTACGGTCGTTTTGAAATGCCGAAGACTCTCGTGAAAGACGAGAACGGCGCCACGGAAACCTACGCCAGATTTGTCGCCGAACCCTTTGAAGCGGGTTACGGCCACACGGTCGGCAATTCGCTTCGCCGCGTGCTCCTTTCCTCGCTGGAAGGCGCTGCCATCACTGCGGTGAAAATCACCGGCGCGCAACACGAATTCGCGACTCTGCCCGGCGTGGTCGAGGACGTGACCGATATCGTGCTCAATTTGAAGCGGATCAAGTTCAAGGCGGCCGAGCACGAGCCGCGCAAGCTTTCCCTTTCGGTCAACAAGGAAGGCGAAGTGACCGCGGGCGACATCCAACTCGTGCAAGGTTACGACGTGTTGAACCCCGACCAGCTCATCTGCACGATGGACAAGAAGCATAAGTTCGATGCCGAACTGGAAGTGCGTGTTGGCCGTGGTTTTGCCACCGGCGATGAAAACAAGCGCGCCGATCAGCCCATCGGACTCATCCCGATCGATTCCATTTTCTCGCCGGTCACGCGAGTGAAATACGCCGTGGAAAACACGCGAGTCGGGCAGCGGACCGATTATGACAAGCTCATCCTCGAAGTCTGGACGGACGGCCGTCTCACTCCGGATGACGCCTTGCTCCAGGCCTCCGCGATTCTGCGCCATCACCTCGATGTTTTCGTGAACTTCAACGAAGACGTGATCGAGTTCGACGAAACGCCGGCCGGCGTGAGCGAGGAAAACATGAAGCTGAAGAAGCTCCTGAACATGAGCGTGAACGAAATCGAGCTCAGCGTGCGCGCGGCGAATTGCCTGAACAACGCCAACATCACCACCGTCGGCCAGCTCGCGCAAAAGACCGAGGCGGAGATGCTCAAGTATCGCAACTTCGGCAAGAAATCGCTGAACGAAATCAAGGACAAGCTCCAGCAGCTTCAGCTCGGTCTCGGGATGAAATTCGATCCGGGCCTGGTGGATATTCCGTCAGCAGCCGATGGCGCCGGCGCCAACGGTTCGAGCGAAGAAGAGAAGAAATAATCAAGCGTCGGTCAGCGTCGAGGACGAATCATGAGACATCAGAAGAAGACCTTAAAACTGGGCCTGACCGCGGCGCATCGGAAGTCGCTGTTGGCAAATCAGGTTTGCAGCCTGATCGAGCATCAACGGATCAAGACGACGCTGGCAAAAGCGAAAGCGGTCCGTCCCCTCGCGGAAAAAATGGTGACGCTTGGCAAGAAAGGTTCGCTGCATGCGCGGCGGACAGCGCTGGCGGTGCTTCGCCAGAAAGACGCGGTGAAGAAATTGTTCGAGGACATCGCCCCGCGCTCCGCGACACGGAACGGCGGATACACCCGCATCGTGAAGTTGGGCGCGCGCAAGAGCGATTCGGCGCCGGTCGCGTTCATCGAGTGGGTCGATTCGCCGCTGGTGGTGGAAGAGCCGGTTGCGGAAGAAAAAGGCAAGAAGCGCAAGGCGGCCAAGCCCGCCGCCGAAGCCGGAAGGCAAATCGAAGAAAAGCGAAGCGAAGTAGCCGTCCCAAAAGCGGAACGGTGTAATCCCGGCGACGGAATAAATTCCGCAGGTCGCGAAATTGCGAGTCGTTCGTAAGTCGTTTAGCACTGGCGATTTGAAACTTTGTTTCAGTCCGTGGCACGGGCATTGCATTAAGGAGGGTAACTTTATGAAAACAAACCAATCAGTTACTCAGACATCCACCTACGCCTTGCTCGTGCGCTCGGAAGAAAAAGAACGCTCTCTTTTTGAAGTGGTCGCTTACGGGCTCACCGTTTTAAGCGTGGTCGCCGCGATCTGGCAGTTCGCTGCTCAGCCGGTCAAGCTTCCGGCAACGTTATCGCACACCGCGTCCATCGCGCAGGTCGAAGACGTTTCGCGCAGTTGATTCTCCGCGTGCCCGCTGGCCGATCGGTCAGCGGCGCGCGAGTCAGCGCAGCGTCGTCAGCCGCCACTTCAAATTTCCATCGGCGGCAATCTCCAGGTTCGCGACGCTCGGCGGCGCACCGCGATTCGGCCGGGTCACGCAGCCCGGGTTTAGAAACAGCATTCCTTCCAGACGTTCGTTCCGCGGCACGTGGGTATGGCCGTGGAGAACCACATCGATATTTTCCGGCGCACGATCCGGCGGGATATGCACGAGTCGAAAGCGAACACCGTTTCGTTTCAGATCGACCACCAGCGGCCATTCGAAATTGCTGTCGCAATTCCCGCGGACAATCGTGACCCGCGGGCCGACCTGCTCGAGCGTTTCCAGAATCCCCGGCGCGCAGACATCGCCGAGATGCCAGATTTCATCCGCTCCTGCCGCCAGTGCCTCGATGTTCGCCGGCAAATGATTGTGGGTGTCGGCCAGGACGAAGATCTTCATCGTCATTGGGGAATCTCGCACAACGGTCACAAAGGATCACAAAGGTTTGTTTTCGTTGTGTTCCGTTGTGCCCGTTGTGTGAGGACTGACCACGAGTAAACTAGACGGGTGTCATTCAAAGATTTTGGCCTCTCGTCGGAAGTCGTCCGCGGCACACAGGCGATGGGGTTTACCGAGCCCACTCCGATCCAGCTTCGCGCCTTCCCGATCGTTCTCGCCGGGAAGGATTTGATCGGCACGGCGCAGACGGGAACCGGCAAGACCGCCGCCTTTGCCTTGCCGATTCTCACGTTGCTCGCGAAACACGGCGATTTCCGCTGCCTCATCCTCGAGCCGACCCGCGAGCTGGCTGCACAAGTCGAGACTGCGTTTCGCGATTACGGCCGCTTCACCGACCTGCGCGTTTCCGTTGTGCACGGTGGCGTCGGGTACGGGAAGCAACGCGAAGAAGCCGCTCGCGGCATGGACATCGTCACGGCGACTCCCGGCCGGCTTCTCGATTTGCTGGAGCAAGGCTCGCTCAATTTTCGGCACGTTAAGATCCTCGTGCTCGATGAAGTCGATCGCATGCTCGACATGGGATTTCTCCCCGACGTTCGCCGGATTGTGGAGAAAATTTCCACCGACCGGCAGACGTTGCTTTTTTCCGCGACGTTGCCGCCGGAAATCGAACGACTCGCCGCCTGGGTGCTGCGCGAGCCGCAAGTGGTCGAGATCGGCGCCCGCCGATCGCCGGCGGAAACAGTCACGCACGCCGTGTATCCCGTGGCCGCGGAGCAGAAATTCGATCTGCTCATGGCGCTGCTCGAGCGCACGAATTTCGATAGCGCCCTGATATTCAGCCGAACGAAACACGGCGCGGACAAGATCGCGGTGAAGTTGAAAGCGGGGCGCCATTCCGTGGCGGTCATGCATTCCAACCGGACGCAGCGCGAGCGCGTGGAAGCGCTCGAGGGTTTCAAGAGCGGCAAGTACGAGATCATGGTGGCGACGGATATCGCAGCGCGCGGAATCGACATCGCCGGCGTCAGCCATGTCATTAATTACGACGTGCCGGAGCATCCGGAGGATTACGTGCATCGCATCGGCCGCACGGGCCGCGCTCAAAATGTCGGCGACGCCTTTACTTTGATGAACGGGGAAGAGCTCGCTTCGCTGCACGCGATCGAGCGCTTCATGGGCCAGAAGATTCCGCGCCTGAAATTGGAAGGGTTTCCATATCTTTACACCGCGCTCTTCGAGCCGGAATCCAGCGAGGGCGGCAAACGCTCGATTGGCGGCGGTCGCACGCATCGCGGCTATTCGTTCGGCCGGCGCCGCCGATAGCGACGCTTCGGCTCGAGGACGTAAGTTCAGCAAACCGACGCCGATCGCGCGGACGTCGCCAGGAAAAGTTTACGTCTAAAATCATTCTGAAGGGCGAATCCTCTGGGCACGACGAATTAATGAAGAGCAATAATTCGACAGCATCGAGTGCGAACAAATGCCGCCGAAAGTTTCTGCGCTTCTTTCCCAAAGGATTTCGCGACGAGACTTACCACGCCTGGGAACGTGATTACAAATGGAACGCGCACCAGCAATGGAACGAAGCGCTCAGTCAGAAGACATTTGCCTCCCTGCTGGGTAAGAAAGAGTTCGCCGAGATCGCCGCGCGGGCGGTGCGGATCGAGTCGCGGACCAACCTGTTGTTCTCGTTCGAGAAAATGGCGTTGCGTGATGCGGTGAAATCTCCGGCCGGCGCGCGGAGCTTCGCCCGCGGCCTTTACGATTTTCTCCACGGCGCGGGTGAGACGGAGGTGAGGTTCGAGCGCTGGTGCGAAATGATCGCGGGATTGCCAAGAAAACAGACGCGCGTCCTGACCTGGCCGCTCGTAACGATCTTCGGCTTCATCGCGCAGCCCGAGGTCCATATTTTCCTCAAGCCGAATGTTACCAGGATCGCGGCGCGCAAATACGGCTTCGTGTTCCAATACCAGTCCAAACCGAACTGGGAGACTTATGGGAGCCTGAGCGAGTTCGCCGAAACGATCCGGCGCGACCTGCGTGAAATGAGACCTCGCGACATGATCGACGTGCAATCCTTCATGTGGGTCCAAGGTTCCGACGAATACGCGGAGTAACGCTACTTTGCTTGAAAAGCGTCAACGTGCCGGCGCATCTTCTCGCCGACGCTCCCCCAGTCTTCCTGCAGAGAGGTGGCCGTTATTAGGTAAACCTTGCTTCCTTGCCTCACCGCTCTTGCATAGAAATGATAATCTTTCCCTTTCGCGGTGCCCGTTAGCTCGCATGACCACTCTTTCTCCCCGTCCTGCTTTTCCGACACGATGTTCCATCCCTTCTCGAATAACTGCTCAAACTGCGCCCGAGATGCGTCCATGTACTCTTTCATCGTGCCCGTGAATGGTTGGATCTGGATATTGATATTTGCCGAAACTCGCCCCGTTTCATCGACCTTGATGAACAGGGTTTTGCCGGGCGCTTTTTCAATAAGCGCGTCCAAGTCCTGGAGCTGCGATCCATAGTGCGGCAAGTCGCCCTTGGCAGCGGCGAGCGCGGAGAATGCCCAGGTGGCAAGCAACGTGACGACCGCGAATTTGGCTTTTGTTTTCATGAGGGCGGAGATGCGATCTGCCGCGATCATAGAAGCACGGCGAGGCTCGTCAACGCAACCACGCCTCGTCGATCAACGCATCAGCTAACATTTCGGCCATGTGCTTCGGGCGGACTGGCGCCAGGTGCTCGATCTGATGGCGGCAACTAGTGCCAGAGGCGATCACGATGGTGTCGTTAGGTTGAGCGGAAAGCTGTTGGATGAGTGGCGCAGCCACCTTGAGGGATAAATCATATTTGGATTCCAACGCGCCGAACGCGCCGGCCATGCCGCAGCAGCCAGTATCGAGCAAAGTGGCGCGGGTGCCTGGCAAACGTCCCGCGAGCCGGGTCATAAACTGAGGTTTGAGGAGAGACTTCGCGTGGCAATGCGCGTGGATCGCGATCTCTCTCGGACGATCGACGAAAGCGAGCGCCTGCGGTTCCCTCTCGAGAAGATCGTCGACGAATTGTTCGAAAAGAAAACAGCGGCGCGCGACGGATTCGGTGCCCGCGAGCTTCAATTCGCGGTAGTCCTCCACGAACATCGAGTAGCAGGATGGTTCGAGGAAAATAATCGGAACGTCAGAGGCGCTCAGCAGATCGAGGTTATGCCGGCCCATCGCGGCGGCCGCATCCAAATTTCCCTGACTGAACGCGGGACGTCCGCAACACTTGCGATCTTTGACCAGCGAAACCGAAAACCCAAGCGCTTCGAGGACCTTGACGGCAGCTATCCCAATGTGCGGCTCGTGGTAGCGGACAAAGGTATCATCCCAAAGAATCACCTGGCCACGCTTGCTACGAGAGGCGGCGGAGCGCTTATGAAACCAACGATCGAAACGCTGCCTCGCGTAATGAGGCAAGGGCCGCTTGTCAGTTAGACCGAGGGCCTTGCGCATCAGACCTCGGATCAAGGTTGAATCGAGCGCGGCGTTTGCAAGCCGCGGCATCATGCAACCAAGCCGGCCTAACAAGTCTACCGCGCTCAGCATTCGTTCGCGCAGAGGTAACCCATCGCGACGATGCCGAGCATGCATCAGCTCGGCTTTGAGCAAGGCGAGATTGACATTGGAGGGACACTCGACCGTGCACGCTTTGCAGGAGAGACAATTGCTCAGCGCAGCGTCGAGCTCGCTGGAACGCAGCGGATCGTCGTGGAAGCGCAACTCCAGCGCGGCGCGGATCGCGTTCGCCCGGCCACGGGTGGACATGTATTCCTCGCCCGTGGCCAGGAAGGTGGGACACATGGTGGGCGCGTCCTTCCGGCAGCCGCCGCACCCATTGCATTGCTCCAGGTTCCCAATGAACGATTCGTCCTTGAAGGCGAAGGCCAGGATCGGTTCGAAGGGAAGGCGCAAGCGGATCTCGGACTCAACTCGAAGATGGCTGTCTATCTTGAAGCGCCCGTCGCTGAAGATTTTGCCGGGATTGAAAAGGTTCCTGGGATCGAAGGAGGCTTTGATCCGGCGCATCACTCCGAGCAACTCGTCGCCGACCTGTTCGGCCATGTACTCAGTACGAGCCATCCCGACTCCATGTTCCGCCGCCAGCGATCCTTTGAACTGCCTAACGAGTGCTGAGACTTGATCGGCGACGAGGCGGTATTTCTTCAGATCGTTCGCCGTGTGCAGATCCAAAACGGGCCGCACGTGGAGAAGCCCGGTCGCGGCGTGACCGTAGTAACAAACCTCGAGCCCGAGCGGACGCATAATCGATTCCAGGCCGGCGACATATGCTGGCAATTGCGCCGGGCGCACCGCGGCGTCTTCGATGAACGCTACGGGCTTGGCCGCGCCTTTGCGCCCGGTCAGCAACGAAAGGCCTGCCTTGCGAAGCGACCAGACAAGGTTCATCTCGACGGGCTTCGTGCAGATCGTTGTGCGTAATCCGAGTTCCTTCGTCGACAAGAGCGCCAGTCTTCCGGCGACATCATCGAAGAACTCCACGATCAGGATCGATTCACACGGTTTCGTATCCAGTTCGAGGAGCTGCCGCGCGGCTTCGAAATTCAATTGCCCTTTCGTTTGATCGAACAACGGACGGTCGATGTGTTCGATGGCCGAAGGTCTTAGATCGAGCAGCTCGACGGTGGCCTGCATCGCTTCGGCGACCGAGGCGAAGAAAACGAGGCCCAACCCTTTCTTGCGCGGGAGCGGAACGATTTTCAGTTCCGCGGAAAAGATGGCGGCGAGGGTTCCTTCGCTACCGCAAAGCATGTTGTTAAGATTGCCGGGATCGCGCCGCCAACGGTCGAGCGCGTAACCGGACCAGCGCTTCTGCAATCCGGGCGGCATCCATTCGCCAATCTCAGGCGCATGATCGGCGATCAACTTTGCGATCAGTTCTCGCTCTGCTTGCAGGGTGTCATGGCCGGGACCGATCTGCTCGATCCGGCCGTCGGCAAGAACGAGCTCCTGCGAAACAACGTGATCAGCCGTGGTGCCGTAAACCGGAACGCGCGCGCCGGAAGAATCGTTCGCGATCATTCCGCCGATGGTCGCGCGAGAACTCGTCGCTACGTCGGGACCGAAACAGAAAGCGTGAGGTTTCAGGAACGCATTCAGTTGATCGAGCACGACACCGGCCCCGGTGCGCACGGTGCGCGCTTCCAGGTTGAGGTCGGTGATCTGGCGGTTGTAACGAAAGAACTCGACGATCAATCCATCGCCGATCGCGCCGCCCGAGAGTCCGCTGCCCGCTCCACGCGGCGTGATCGGAACGCCCGCATCGGCGGCCGCGGTGATGATCGAACGCGCCTGTTGGGCGCTGCGCGGAAACGCGACGGCGGCCGGTTGCAGTTGATAGAGCGATGCGTCAGTCGCGTAAAGCTCGCGGGTAAGATCGTCGAAGGCGATCTCGCAGCCGGCAGCAGCGAGCGTAGATCTTTGCAGCGACGTCATTGCGTTGCGGCAAGATTACGCGTCCCGCGTCGCAGCTACAGCGATTATTCCGTCCGCAACGCTTCGATCGGATTGACGAGACTCGCGCGGCGCGCCGGCAAGTAACAGGCGATGAACGCAACCGCAGCGAGCGTAATCAGTGAGCCGATCAAGGCCGCCGCATCCAGGGCTCCGACGCCGTACAGCAAACTGCTGAGCGCGCGACTGGCGGCGAACGCGCCCACTAGTCCGGCGATAAGACCAATGGCGATGAGCGAAATTCCCTGGCCGAGGATCAGGCGCAGCACATCAGCCCGGCTGGCGCCGAGAGCGAAACGAATTCCCATTTCGCGCGTGCGCTGGGTCGTGCTCAATGCCATCACGCCGTAGATGCCGACGCTGGCAAGAATAAGAGCCAGACCGGCAAACGCGCCGAGCAAACTCATCGTCAGGCGTCGTGCGGCCAGGCTCGCACCGATATTTTTCTCCATGGTCGATACCGCCGCGACGGGCTGGTCGGGATCGATCGCCTCGATCTCACGCTTCACCGCCGCAGCCAGCACCAGCGGATCGCCCGCCGAGAGCCGCACGAGCAGCGTCACGTTTTCATTCGAGAATTGCGCTGCGGGAAGATAGATCTGCGGGAAGTTGAGCTTCTCGACGTTATCTTCGCCGGGGGCTTCATTCCGGGTCCGCGGCACAATCCCAACGATCGTCAGCGGCGGTGGATTCGGTTTCAGCGTCTGGTTGTTGTCGAGCTGCTTGCCGATTGGATCCTGGTTCGGGAAATATCGCTTCGCCAGAGATTCGTCGATAATCACCGCACCCGGCTTGTTGAGGCCATCTTCGGGACCGAAGGCGCGCCCGCGCAAAACCGGCATGCCGAGCGTCCGAAAATAGTCGGGCGAAATATAATTCATTTCGGCGGACGGCTCCTGGCCGCGCTGATGCGGCGGCGTGCCGGTGATGTGAAACGAACTGTCCCATTCGCTGTCGTCGAACGGGACGTTGACACCGATCGCGGCGGCCGTGACCGATGGGAGCGCCGCGATTTTCACGAGGAGTTTGTCGTAAAACGCGTTGATCTTTTCTTCTTTGTCGTAGCGCACGCTGGGAAGCGCGACGGTCATGGTAAGAATGTTGCGCGGATCGAAACCGAGTGGCGCTTGTTGTGCGCGCCAGAAACTTTTCAGCATCAAACCGCCGGCCGCGAGCAGAACCACCGCGAGCGCCACCTGGGTGACGACCAATCCGGCCCGCGCGCGTTGTTTATTCAAGCCGTCGCTGCTGCCGCGGGCGCTTTCATGCAAGGCGAGCGCGAGCGAGCTGCTCTTCGAGATTCGCCACGCCGGCCAGATCCCCACAAGCACGCCGGAAACGATCGCGACCGCGATGGTGAATCCGAGCGCTGAGAGATCGATCCGGGTTTCCTGGAAACGTGGAACGGTCGGCGGACTCAGGGCGAGGATCGCGTCCAGGCTCCAGATTGCGAGAAGCACGCCGGCGAGCGCGCCGAGTAGCGCGAGCACTGCGCTTTCCGTCAAGACCTGCCGCGTCAATCTCCAGCCGCTCGCGCCGAGCGCGCTCCGCACGGCCAGTTCTTTCCCACGCGCCAGCATCCGCGCGAGCTGGAGGTTCGCCACGTTCGCGCAGGCGATCAACAGCACACACGCGACCGCGCCCAGAAGCAGGTAAAGACTTTGCCGGTAAGTGCCGACGGAAGCTTCCAGGAGCAGTTGCGTCGTGATCCGGCGCCCCGTGTTCGATTCCGGATATTTTTTCTCCAGCGCAACCGCGATCGTTTCCAGATCGGCGTACGCTTGTTCCAGGGTCACACCATCCTTTAACCGGCCGAGCGTGCCGAAGCCGGGATGATTATCGCGCAGCAAAACACCCGGCTCGGTGCGGACGTCGCCGAGCGGCACGTAGATGTCCGCCAGGCGCGGCATCCGGATAGCAGCGGGCAGCACGCAGATGATTTCGTAAGAAACGCCATCCACGAGGAGATGTTGGCCAAGAACTTCACGGGACGCGCCAAAACGCTTCCGCCACATCCGGTCGCTGATCAGCGCCACTTTCGCGCCGTGCGGAACGTCGTCGGCCTCGGTGAAATCGCGGCCGAGCTGCGGTGGCAAGCCGAGGACCGTCAGGAAATTTGCCGTGACCCGCGCGCCACCGATGCGTTCCGGCGCGGTCCCGCCTTTCTCGCTGGAGAGATTATAGGATTCCCGGCGAAAGAGGGTGAGATCGGTGAAGCTATGCTGCGACGCGCGCCAATCGAGGAAGTTCGGATAGCTGACGGAGCCACCCGGGAACGTCGGTGTCCTTTCGCGGATGTTGATCAGGCGCTCCGAATGCGGATAGGGCAACGGGCGGAGCAAGACGGCATTGACGACGCTGAAGATGGCAGTGTTCGCGCCGATGCCGAGCGCAAAAGCAAGGACGGCCAGAGCGGCGAAGCCGGGTGATTTCGCGATCATGCGAAACGCGTAGCGGATGTCTTGGAGCAGAGTTTGCATATTGATTGAAGTCAGGGGAGCGCACGCGCCCTCGCGTGCTGGTTTCGGCGCCCCCGCCGAAACAGTCGTTTCTTGCCGCGGATAAAGTTCGCCATGGTGAGGGCGCCATCGCCAGCACGCGAGGGCGCGTGCGCTCCCCAATCAATTCGTCTGATGGCGCTGTTCATTCGGCGCGCAGAGCAGTAACCGGATTCACTTTGGTGGCGCGGCGCGCCGGAATGTAGCAAGCGAGGAACGCGATCGCGCCAAGCAAGGCCGCCAAACCAAGATACGTCACGGGATCGGTCGCACTCACGCCGAAGAGCAAGCTCGCCATGATCCGCGTAACGCCGAATGCCGCCATCAAGCCGATCGCGAGACCCGCGCCGGCGAGAAGCATCCCCTGGCCGACCACAAGCTTGAGAACGTCACTCGTATTCGCGCCCAACGCCATCCGCACCCCGATCTCGTGAGTGCGTTGCGTGACCGAATAAGAGATCACGCCGTAAATTCCCACCGCGGCCAGAACGAGAGCCACGCCCGCGAGAATGGAAATCAGCAGCATGTTGAAACGCGGCCGCGCGATCGCTTGCGCCAGGACCTGATCGACGGTGCGGACGTTGTAGAGCGGTTGCTGCCGATCCAGAGCCCAGATTTGTTCGCGCACCGACCTGAGCATCGCCGTCGGTTCGCCCGCCGTGCGGACGATGAGTGAAAAGGCGCGGCGCGGTGTCTGTCGATACGAAGTGTAGAGCTGTGCGTAGGGCTCGTCGTTCAAACGCGTCCCACGCACGTCACCCACGATCCCGACCACGCTGTACCACTCCGCATCCTTCGCCTGCGGATCGCCGAAGGTGATCCGTTTGCCTAGCGGATCTGCTCCCGGGAAATATTTTCGGGCGAGAGTTTCGTTAATGACGACAGCGTCCGGAGCACCCCGGATGTCGCGATCGGTCAAGAGCCGGCCGCTCCGCAATGGAATTTGCAGCGTACGAAAGTAATCGGGACTGATCACGCGCGCTTCGGCGTCCGGCGTCCGATCAGTAGGGGCAAGCGGATGGCCCTCCACCGAAAACGCGAGGAAGTCGGCGTTGCCGCCCAGCGGCAGGTCCGTCGAGATGGTGGCTGCCTCCACGCCGGGTTGCTTTCCAATTGCTCCCAGCAGTTGATCGAAAAATTGAATAACCTGCTCGTTCTCTTTGTACTTCGCGGTCGGCAGCGATAGTTCTACCGAGAGGAGATGCTGCGGATTGAAGCCTGCTTTCACCTGCTGCAAGCGAACAAAGCTGCGGATCAATAATCCCGCGCCGACCAATAGCACGAGCGAAAGGGCGATCTCCGCGACGGCGAGACCGTTGCGCAACCTCCTGCCCCCGGCGCCTTCCGCGGCGCTACGTCCGCCTTCTTTCAGCGCATCATTCAAGTTTGGCTTGGACGCAGTGAGAGCCGGCGCGAGGCCGAAGATAACGCCAGTTACGAGCGAAACGCCGAGCGTGAAGAGCAGCACGTCACGATCGATCCCGATCGAATCGAGTCGCGGAATGTTGCCGGGACTCAAGGCGAGCAACGCGTGCATACCCCAGACGGCAAAAAGCAAGCCGAGCGCTCCGCCCGCGAGCGAGAGAAGAGTATTTTCCGTCAAGAGCTGCCGCACGACCCGCCAGCGCGACGCGCCGAGCGCCGCCCGGATCGAAATCTCACGCTGGCGCGAAGAGGCCCGCGCGAGCAGCAGGTTCGCCACATTCGCGCATGCGATCAGGAGCAGAAACGCGACTGCACCCAGGAGGAGCAATAACGCCGGACGGATATCGCCGGTGAGAGTTTCGTGGAGTGACTGGACGGTCACACCCCATGCGGTGTTGGTGTCGGGATATTGCTTCTCGAGTCGCGCCGCGATCGCTTTCATTTCCGCGCGCGCCTGATCGATGCTGATTCCCGATTTCAGCCGCGCCACGACATAGAGGAAATCGCCCCGCCGCGAATTGCGCATTCCGTCGGTGATTGTGAGCGGCAACCAGATCTGCACCGCTTTTCGCGCCGCCGGAACCGGGTCCTGAAAACCCGCGGGCATGACCCCGACAATCGTGTGCGGATTGCCATTCACCACGATTTGTTGGCCGATGATTTTCGGATCTCCTCCGAAACGCCGCTGCCAGAGCGCATGGCTCAGGATAACGATGCGGGTTTTGCCCTGGTCGTTCTCTTCCGGCAAAAATTTTCGACCCAGCGCCGGCTCGACGCCAAGGATGGTGAAGAAATCGCCGATAACGACCGCGCCCGGCAGCCGCTCGGGCTCCCCGTCTCCTCCGGTAAGAATTGGGGCTGAATTCGCAAATCCGCCCATCGCCTGGAACGATTGCGCCTGCTCGCGCCAATCTTTGAAGTCGGGATACGACGCGCTTTCCTTCGGGATATCGTTGAGCGGGTTGGTGCCCCAAAGCCAGACGAGCTCGTCCGGCGCGCGATAAGGCAGCGGCCGCAGGAGGACCGCGTTGACGACACTGAAGATCGCGGTGTTCGCGCCAATCCCCAGGGCGAGAGCGAGGATCGCGACGGCTGAAAACGCGGGTTGCCTGATCAGCTGGCGGAAAGCGTAGCGGATATCTTTGAGCAATGTTTCCATGGTTAGGGTTCGTTAGGCCAGGTTCTCATTCGGCGCGCAGGGCGATGATCGGATCGACCCGGGTGGCGCGCCGCGCCGGCAACCACGCCGCGATAAAGGCGACGGCGGAGACGAGCAGCACAATCGCCATGAACGTGATTGGATCGGACGCACCGACGCCGAAGAGAAGGCTGTTTAACAAACGCGTCGCGGCAAACGCGCCCGCGAGGCCGACGACGAGACTGATGCCCACCAGCGTCATGGCCTGGCCGACAATGAGGCGGAAGATCGAAGATTTACCGGCACCCAGCGCTATGCGGATCCCGATTTCACTCGTGCGTTGCGCGACTGAGTAAGCCATCACGCCGTAAATTCCGATCGCGGTGAGCAGCAACGCCGTTCCCGCGAAGATCGATAGCAAGAGCGTGTTGAAGCGGGGCCGCGCCAGCGAGCGCGAGATGTATTCGTCGAACACTCGCACGCTGGTCAGCGGGATTGTCGCATCGAGCGCCGCCAGTTCCTTGCGCACTGAATTTGTCAGTGCGCTCGGATCTGAAACACTCGTCCGGATGACAAGGGACGGAATGTTGAACGGGATTTGCGTTTGCGACAGATACATCTCCGGTGAGTCCTCGTTCCTCAACGAGAGATGCTTCACGTTCCCGACCACGCCCACGATCTCGCGCATCTTCTCTCCGCTGTCGTCCGCCGAGAACCCCGGCATGATCCGTTTGCCGATAACATTCTGGCCGGGAAAGTATTTGTTCGCGAAGCGCTCGTTCACGATCACGACGGGCGCCGATTCGAACCGATCTTTCTCGTCGAAGACGCGGCCTTGCCGGACTGGGATTCCCATGGTCTTGAAGTAGTCGGTCGCAATGATGCGGACCGGCGCGGCCGCGCGCTGGCCGTCGGGCAATGGGCGCTCTTCGATATCGAAGGAGGTGACCATGTTGCTTCCGCTCAAAGGCAGCGGCACGATCATGCTCGCCGATTCGACACCGGGAAGTGCACGAATCCGCGGCAGGAACTGATCGAAGAACGCGATGACATTTTCGTTCTTCGGATACGCGATATCGGGCAAGGAGATGCGCGCGGTGAGGAGACGTTCCGTGCGCAAGCCGGGCTGCACCCGGCCCAGCCGCGCGAAGCTCTGGATCAAGAGCCCGGCCGAGATGAGCAAGACCAGCGCGAGCGCCACCTCCGCCATGATGAGCGCGTTACGCACACGCCCTTTGCCTTCCCCGCCGCCACCGGTGCGCGTGCCGGATTTAAGGGCGCTGTTGAGATCGACATGCGAAGCCTGCCAGGCCGGCACGAGTCCGAAGATGATGCCGGTGGCGAGCGAGACGAGCACCGTGAATCCAAGCACGGCGGCATCCAGTTGGATCGTGCCGATGCGCGGAATATTTTGCGGCACCATCTTGATCAGCGCTTCGGTTCCCCATTGAGCGATGAGCAATCCGAGCGCGGCGCCCAACCCGGAGAGGAGCAGGCTCTCGGTCAGGAGTTGCCGAATGATGCGAGCGCGGCTCGCGCCCATCGCGGCGCGCAAGGCGATTTCCTTTCCACGGGCGGAAGCGCGCGCGAGAAGTAGGTTCGCGACATTCGCGTTCGCAATCAGCAACACACAGACGACCGCGCCAAACAAGATATACAAGGCCATGCGCACATCACCGACCATCTGCTCGCGTAACGGCTTGGACGCGACGCCGAAGTTGGTGTTCGACTCTGGGTATTCCTTCGTGAGCGCCGCAGCGATGGCTTCCAAATCCGATTGAGCTTGCTGGATCGTGACGCCGGGTTTGAGCCGCGCGATGGCTTGGAGGCTGTGACTGCCACGTTGCTGCGTTTGGGGTTTCGAGCCGTCCGGGTTCGCCGCGTCCTCCGCGATCGTGACGTAGAAATCAATCGGGTCATTCTGGATCGGGAATTGAAAGCCTGCCGGCATGACACCAATGACGGTGTGCTGGCGGCGATCCAGCATGACGGTGCGCCCGAGGACATTCGCGTCGCCGCCGAAATGTTTCTGCCAGAAATCGTGGCCGATGATGACTTTGAAGCCGCCGGGTCCGCCGCCACCCTGTTCATCATTGCGGGCGAACGCGCGACCGATCTTTGGCTTAATCCCGAGCACATCAAAAAACTCCGCACTCACTTTGACGCCGCGCAGACTGGTGGCTCCCTCTTCACTCGTTAGGGCGAAAGAGCGATCGCGATAGACTGCGCTGCTCGAGAGCGTGCGGTTTTGGTCGCGGAAGTCGAAGAAGTCCGGATACGACAGCGAGTTCAGATCGGTCTGCGTTCCCTTCTGGCGCGCATCGGTCATGCCGACGGCGATCAGTTCATCCGGCGCGGGAAAGGGCAGCGGTTTGAGGAGGACCGCGTTGACCACGCTGAAGATGGCGGTATTCGCGCCGATGCCGAGCGCGAGCGTGATCACGGCGATGATGGTGAAAGCAGGGTGTTTCCAGAGTTGGCGTAAGCCGTAACGGATGTCGTTCATCATAAAGCAGAGGTCAGAGGTCAGAGGTCAGAGGTCAGAAAATTCATTCGGTGCGCAATGCTTCCATTGGATTAACGAGACTGGCGCGGCGGGCGGGAATTAAAGCGGCGATGCCAGCGGTGGCCGCGAGCAGGAGACAGGCGGCGCCGTAGCTGGTCAGATCGTTCCCACCGACGCCGAAAAGCGAGGCTTTCAAAATGCGGGACACAATCAGAGCGCCGCCGATTCCGGCGACGACGCCGATCGCGACTGCGCGCATTCCCTGCCCGAGAACGAGCCGGAGCACCGAAGCGCGCGTTGCCCCCAGCGCGATGCGAATCCCGATCTCGCGCGTCCGTTGCGCGACACCATACGCGACCGCGCCATACAAACCGGTGGCCGCCAGCAACAATGCGACCGCGGAGAAAAAACCGAGGAGCCATCCGCGCAAACGGGATTGCCAGAGCGAGTTTCCGACTTCCTTGTCGAGCGCGACGAAATTGAAAACGCCGACATCCGGAAACGCCGCCGCCGCTTGCCGGCGGATCGCTGGACCCAGACTCAATGGATTACCGCTTCTCGCGCGCACGAGAAAATGCGTTTGCTTCCACGCCAGCTGG
The DNA here is from genome assembly GCA_039649045.1 of Verrucomicrobiota bacterium. Taxonomy (GTDB): domain Bacteria; phylum Verrucomicrobiota; class Verrucomicrobiia; order Chthoniobacterales; family UBA10450; genus AV80. The sequence goes on from JBBWZL010000006.1 coordinate 61,249, forward strand.
AGTGTCGGGCCATACAACTCGGGTCCGGGGTCGCGTTCGAGCGCCTGGTGCCGGATATCGGCGACGATACCGACTACCGTCATCCACCTTGGGCCTCCGTCGTCCTGCGGCGTGCCGAGGGTCAACCGCTTGCCGATCGCGTCCTGCCCGGGCCAGATTCTTTTCGCCAGACTTTGGCTCACGATGCAGACCAGCAGCGCGTCGAGCGTGTCCCTATTTTCAAAGACGCGCCCACGCAACAGCGGAATGCGCAGGAGGCGAAAGTAATCCGGGCTCACGGTCTGGAAATTGGGACGTGGGTTCGACCTTTGTTCCTGGTCGGATTGCCCGTCGGCGGTGAAGGCGAGGCGGTTCCACGGACGCTGCGGAACGAACGGAGGACTGTTGTTGGCGGCGACCGCTTCCACGCCGGGGAGTTCGCTCAACCGTTCAATTAAGCGCGCAAAGCGATCGATCCATTTCTGGGAGGGTTCGTCAACGGCGTAGGTCGGATTCACTTCCATCATCAACACCTTGCGCGCGTCGAAGCCGGGATTGACCTCGCGCAGCTTCAGCAGACTCCGCAGAACCAGACTTGCTCCCACAAGAAGCACGATGGAAACGGCAACCTGGGCCGCGGTCAGGGTCTCGCGCGAACGGGCTCCCGCGCTGGTGCTGCCCGTGTTGCCGCCGACGGTTTTCAACGATTGTGAAATGCCGACGCGCGCCGCCTGCCATGCGGGCAGCGAACCGGCGAGCAAAGCGGTCAGACCGGATACGACAACCGAGAAACCAAGAACGCTCCAGTTCACATCGAGCCTCACCCAGAACGGCAGCTCGATCGGAATCGATGCGGCGACAACGTCCACCAGCCCAAAAGCCATCAGCACGCCGGCGGCGCTGCCGACGATTGCAAGCAATGCGCTTTCGGTGAGGACCTGACGCGCGAGACGCCACGGGCTCGCGCCGAGCGCGGCTCGAACGGAGAGTTCGCGTTCGCGCGCCGCCGCGCGGGCGAGCAAAAGCTGGCTCACGTTCGCGCAGGCGATGAGGAGCACGCCGCCGCACGATGCGAGGAGCAGGAGCAATGAGAAGCGCACATCACCGGCAAAGTGATCGCGCAATGGAACGACGGCCGCGCCGATGTCTTTGTTGGTATTGGGATATTGCTGCTCGAGCTGGCGAGCGATCAGCGTCATCTCCGCCTGCGCTCGCTCCACCGTTGCGCCCGGTTTCAGCCGGCCGATCGCCTGATCCGCGCGCCACTCCCGGTTCTCGCTCATGCCGAAAACAGAGGCCATCGGAACCCAGAGATCGGTTTGGGATGGGAACCGAAAGCCGGCCGGCATTACGCCAACAATCGTTCGCGGAGTGCCATCGAGACGAACGTCGCTACCGATCACCGCCGGATTGCCGCCGAATGATTTCTTCCAGAGCCGCTCGCTGATGAGCATCACTTTCTGCGCGCCCTTTTCGTCATCCGCTTGCGTCAAATTGCGGCCCAGCGCCGGCTCCACGCCGAGCAAATTGAAAAGGTTCGCGGTCGTGAAAGTCGTCTTGAGCGTTTCGGTCGCGCCGCCATTGGGCTCGAGATTTCCGTTCCAGCGCAGGTTGAAAAACGCCATGTCGGAAAAGCTTCGGCTCTGTTTCTGCCAATCGACGAAATCGAGATAGTTCACTCCGAGATCGCTGCCAGAGCGCGAGCTGCGCGATTGCAGCATGACCAGCTTATCCGGTTCGGCGTAGGGCAGCGGCCTGAGCAGAAAGGCGTAGATCACCGCGAACATCGCGGCCGTCGCGCCGATTCCGAGCGCGAGTGCGAAGATCGCCGCCGCACTAAAGCTCGGAGACTTGGTCAGTTGGCGAAAAGCGTAGCGAAGGTCGGAAATCATAAAGCTCCAAGATCCAAGCACCAAGCTCCAGAGAAGCTCCAAGCCTCAAGCTCCAAGCGCGATCGCTGTTTGGTTATTGGAGCTTGGAGCTTCTCTGGAGCTTGGATGTTGGTGCTTGGAGATTTCCGATTCATTCCGCGCGCAGGGCTTCGATTGGATTTACTTTCGTGGCGCGATTCGCTGGGAGAAGACACGCGATCAGGGCAACCGCGCCAAGCAGGAGCGTAATCATGCCGAGCGTAAGCGGATCCTGGGCGCTCGTGTTGAAGAGCATCGAACCCATGGCGCGCGACGCGGCGAGCGTGGCGGCCAGCCCGACGACCAAACCAATGCCGATGAGTTTTCCACCTTGTGTGAGAACGAGGCGTAGCACGTCACCCTGTTGCGCGCCGAGCGCCATGCGAATGCCGAATTCGCCGGTGCGCTGCACGACGTTGTAAGCCATCACGCCGTAAATGCCGACCGCGGCGATGACGAGCGCGACGAGCGAGAAGACCGTGAGGAGCGTCATCGCAAAACGCTGGCGCGCGAGACTGTCGGCCATGATTTCTTCCAGCGGGCGAATCGTGCCGATCGGCTGGTCCTTGTCCACCGCGTAAACGACCGGGCGGATGGCGCCGAGTAACGCCGCTGGCGAACCGTTCGTGCGGATGACGACATTGATCGAACTGAACGGGACTTGCGCAAACGGGTCGTACGACTGAGCGCTGGTCGCCTTGTCCACGCCGTATTGCTTGATGTCGGCCACGATGCCGATGATCTCGCGCCAGGCGTCGGGGCCGGTGGAGATGTTGATCCGTTTCCCGATCGGATCCTCGTTCGGGAAATGCTGGCGGGCCATGGTCTCGTTGACGATCGCGACGCGCGGCGCTTTCGCGTCATCCTGAGGAGTGAAGAGGCGGCCACGGACCAACCGGATGCCGATCGCGCGGAAATAATCCGGCGTGACCGCGTAATAATTCGTGCTCGGCAAATCGCTCGGGTCGATGGCGGGCCGGCCTTCGATGTTGAAGGTGAGCACGTAATCGCTGACGAGCGGCATCGAGTGCGTGATGCCGGCAAACTGGACGCCGGGCAGCGTTTTCACTCGATCGAGCAGCGCGTCGGCAAACGCGTTTTGCTGCTCGGGAAGCGCGTATTTCTTCTGCGGCAACGAAAGCCGGAGCAGAGTGGCGTTCTCCGGGATAAAACCGGGATCGACATGCGCCAGCTGCATGAAACTGCGCGCGAGCAGACCCGCGCCGCCGAGCAGCATCAGCGCGAAAGTTACTTCGATCACGACGAGCGCGCTCCGCAGCCGGCCGCGTGCGCCGCCTTCGGTGGAACCGCGCGAGCCCTGCTTGAGCGCTTCGTTTACATCCGCGCGCGCGGCGAGCCACGCGGGAGCGATGCCGAACAACAGTCCGGTGAGGATGCTGAGCGCGAGCGAGAAGATGAGGACGCCGCTATCGAGATGAATCTCTGTGACGCGCGGAAGGCTGGTGGGAGCCAGGACGAGAAGAGCATCGAGCCCCCACCGCGCCAAAAGCAACCCGGCCACGCCACCACAAAGAGAAAGGACGACGCTTTCGGTGAGGAGTTGACGAACGAGCCGGCCGCGGCTCGCGCCGAGCGCCGCGCGGATGGAAATCTCGCGATGGCGCGCGGTCGCGCGAGCGAGAAGAAGATTCGCTAGATTCGCGCAGGCGATGAGCAGGACGCAGCCGACGGCGCCGAGCAATGTGTAGAGCACGGGTTTCACATCCCGCACGCCGTAGTCCTGCAACGGCATCATGAAGATGCCCCAGCCTTTGTTTGAATCGGGATACTGCTTCGCGAGCTGGGCGGCGAGCACTTCCAATTCGGCGCGGGCTTGCGCGACGGTCACGCCGGGCCGCAGCCGTCCCACGACGTTGATGTAATGCCCCCCGCGAGCATCGTTCGCGGTTTCATCCGGCTTGAACGCCATCGGCATCCAGACATCGACTTTGCTCGTTAGGCCAAAGCCGACCGGAGCGACACCGACGACGTTATACGGTTCGCCGTTGAGTTGAATGGCCTTTCCCACCACGTCGCGCGCACCGCCAAAGACTCGCTGCCAAAATGGATAGCTTAAAACCACGACATGATTTTTCCCGGGCGCGTCCTCTTCCGGCAGCAGCATCCGGCCGAGAATCGGCTTCACTCCCATCACGTCGAAATAATGCGCGGTAGCTTTCACGCCGACGAGCCGCTGCGGCTCGCCTTCACCGGTGAGGTTCACGCCGGCGCCCGAGTAGGCGGCGAGATATCCATAGGACTTCGTTTGTTTTTCCCAATCAATGTAGTTCGGCGGTGCGACGGAGAATTCAGGGAACTGCGGTAAATTCGTTTCCCTGATGATGACGATGCGATCCGGCTCGGGATAATCGAGCGGACGAAGCAGCACCGTATTGACGACAGAGAAAATTGCGCTGCAAGCCCCGATGCCGAGCGCCAGGGTAAGTATGGCGACGATGGTGAAGCTGGGCGCTTTGATGAGCTGACGGAGAGCGTAGCGGAGATCGTTTAACATAGTTTTGATTGACGTCTGTCATGGGTGAGCGCGTCCGCAGCGATTCTGGGGAGCGCACGCGTCTCGCGTGCTGGCGACGGTGTCTCGCCGTCGCGGACTTTTCGATTGAGCGTGACAACACCTAAAGCTCGGCGCTTGGAGGAAAGATTGTTTCGGCGAGACGCCGAAACCAACGCGCGAGACGCGCGCGCTACCCAGAGCTGCGGCGATCGGTCACATTTACTCATGGTGTCGCCTCTCCTTCATTCAGACCGGAGGGCAATGACGGGATCCACGCGGGCAGCGCGACGAGCCGGGAAAAAGCAGGCGAGCAGCGCCGTCAGCAGAAGCAATAAGGCCACTGCGCCGAAGGTCAGCGGATCAGTCGGGGTGATGCCATAAAGCAACGTGCGCAGGAATTGAGTGAGGAGATAGGACGCGACGATCCCGATCGCGACACCAGTGACGGCCAATTTCCCGCCTTCGCTCAGGATCAACCGAAAGACGTCGCGGCGCGCCGCGCCGAGCGCCATGCGGATGCCGATTTCGTGCGTGCGCTGAGCCACCGCATGTCCGATCACGCCGTAGATTCCCGAAACCGCCAGAAGCAGGGCCACCGCGGCAAACAATCCCAGCACGTACAACGCGAAACGGCGCACGCTGAGCGACTGGTCCACGGCTCCCTGAATGGTGAGGACGTTGTAAAGCGGCAGTTGCGGATCGAATTTCCCAACCGTGGCGCGGATGGCAGGAAGAAGACTGGTAGGCTCCGTGTGGGTCCGAACCAGCAGATTAAACCTTCGCAAAAAATTGGCCGTCTGTGCCAACGGGAAATTCATCTCCGGCACGATCGCCTCCTCGAGACTCATCTGCCGTGAATCCGCCACTACGCCGATGACGGTGACCGGCAGTTCCCAACGAGCGACGTAAACCGTGAGGCGTTTTCCGATCGGATCTTCATCGCCCCAGGTCCGACGCGCCATCGTTTCGTTGACGATGATCACACCCGGTTGCCCCGCCGTGTCCTGTTCGGTGAAAGCACGGCCGCGCCGCAACCCAATCCCCATCACCTCGTAATAATTCGGGCTCACCATGCGGTTGGCCGCGCTCATCCGCTGCTCGGGTGCGGTGCGACCTTCCAGGGCGAATGGCCACCGATCGAGATACGAGAACGGCGGATGCGATACGGCCGCGACCGATTGCACACCCGGCAACTCGCGCAGGCTTGCGAGCAGTTGATCGGCGAAACGCACGGTCGCTCCGGGCTTGTCGTATCTTGTCGGCGGCAGATTCAATCGCGCGCTCAGGATGCGCTCAGTCCTGAAGCCCGGATCAGTCCGAACCAACTGCGAAAAACTGCGCAGAAGAAGTCCGGCCCCAGCGAGCAACACCACGGCCAGCGCGACCTCCGCGACAATGAGCACGGCGCGAAGCGGCTGCCGCGCGCTGCCGCCGGAACGGTCGCCGAGGCGCATCGCGAGCGCTGCGTCGGTCCGCGACGCCTGCCACGCCGGCCAAAGCCCGAAGAGAAACGTCGCCGCGAATGTAACGCCGACGGCGAAAAACAGGACCGGCGCGGAAATGTGAATCGAAGTTTCCGACGGAATGCCGCCGTCGAGCACCCCGGCTTCCGGCAAAAGTTTTACCAATGCGTCAATGCCCCAGGCCGTGATTAGCATCCCCAGAGCGCCGCCGAGCGCAGCGAGCAGAGCGCTTTCGACAAAAAATTGCCGCAACAACTGTCGCCGCGTTGCCCCGATCGCCGCGCGAATGGCGATCTCGCGTTGCCGAGCGCTCGCCCGGACCAGCAGCAGGCCCGCGACATTAGCGCACGCGATCAGAAGCACGATCGCCACCGCGGCGACCAGAACGAATACCGCCGTGCGCACGTTACCCAGAAGCGCGTCACGTAATGGCAGCGCTGAAACCGTCCACTTTGCGTAATCGCTCGCCGCGGGTTGCACTTGCGCAAAGCGCGCAGCAATCGTCGCCAGCTCGGCATTCGCGCTCAAGAGTGAAACCCCGGGCGCCAGTCGCCCGATGACCGGGTACCAGCGCTGCGCCGCCTGCCGCATCTCGAAGGGGAACGGAAACCAAAACGATGCGCCGCCATAACGAAAACGCGCCGGCATAACGCCCACGACCGTGTAAGGCTCGGCATCGAGCTCGATCGTCCGGCCGATGACTTGCGGGTCGCGTCCAAAACGGCTTTGCCAGACATCATAGCCAAGCACGACGACCCGCGCCGCGCCTTCGCCCTGATCGTTAGGGAGAAGCGTCCGGCCAAGTTGCGGCGACACTCCGAGCAGGGTGAAGAAATCTGCTGTCACTTTCTCGCCGGCCACTCGTTCCGGCTGCTGATTCCCGACGGTCAAATTGCGCGAGACATTCTCGATCGCCGCCAGCGCCTCGAAGCTGCGCGCCTGCTCCTGGTAGGCGCCGAACTCGCGGCCGGTGTGCTGGGTTTGAACGCCAGTGTCAGTCGGTTTTTGCTGGCGTAACTGGACGATCCGCGCGTGATCGCGATATGGAAACGGGTCCAGGAGCAGCGCCTGCACGACACTGAAGATCGCGGTGTTCATCCCAATGCCGAGGGCAAGAGTCAGCACCGCGAGCAGGGTGAACCCCGGTGATTTTATCAGTTGGCGCAACGCGTAACGAAGGTCGTTTAACATGATGGTTCCTTATTTGTTCAGGTGAATGCTCCCCTTGGTGGCGCGCAGAACGAGGAGTGGTCCCCCGCCGTTCATGTCGCCCTTCAACTCGTTGCGATTTGAGCCGCCTTTTTTCGCTGCGATCTTGAAGTCGCTCATCACGGTGCCAGCCGTGCACGCGGCGTCGATTGTGACTGCGACCGATTCGCCTAACCGCAGATCGATCCCGCCCGCGTTCGCTGTGATCCTGCAATCGGAGCGCGGTGAATTGGGCATGTAAGCAGTTACGGAACCGGCGTTGACGGTCGCATCGATTGCGCCCACAGCTTCCTTAATCGAGAGACTCCCGCCTTCCGTGACCGACACGACACGACCGCCCACCTTACCAATCGTGGTGGAGCCTCCTTCACTTCGGGTCTCGAGGTCTCCGCCAATGTTGCCGATCTTTAGGCTGCCGCCTTTGCTCGTCGCGGTCGCCGGGCCGGTCACGTTCCCCAGCGCCAAGTAGCCGGCGGTGGTCGAAGCTCGGACCGTTCCATCCACGTCGTCGATGCCGACGTTACCTCCGGTCCGCAAATCCAGATTGAATTTGCGCGGCATATGGAGCTTGAAATTAAGCCGAACCTTATCGCGCTGCGTTTGATTGCCATTATCCGCAAACCTGACCGTGACCTTCACGTTATTGTCGGTTTGCGACATCTCGATCGCGATCTTGTCGTAGAGCTCCTCGACTTCCTCCGCCGTCTCGACCTTGTAGTACGATTTGAATTCGATCCGAACAGACTCGTAGTCGCCGGTCTCGACCTCGCCGTAGCCAATGTCCGCGTCGAACGTCAGGAGCCCGCCCGGTTTGACCACAAATTTCTTCTCAGGCTGACCGCGCGTCGCCGGCTTGTAGTCGGCCGCTTCGAGAAACGAAACATTCGCGGCGATGCCAAACGCGAATGCGAGTACCATAGCGAGCGTTTTTGTTCGGGGAGCGCACGCGCCTCGCGTGCTGGTGATGGCGCCTCGCCATCGCGAACTTGTTTTGCCGCGTGAGGAAAGATTGTTTCGGCGAGTCGCCGAAACCAGCACGCGAGGCGCGTGCGCTCCCCAGAACTGAAACATCCGCGCTTCCTTCATTTGCGAAGATTGATGTTCCCGGCGGAAGCCCGCAACATCACGAGCGGACCGCCGCCATTGATCGCGCTCTTCAACCTGCCGGGGTTGTCGAGCTGATGTCCGTTGAGACTGAAATCGCTGCTCAATCGCCCAGCCGTGCAGGCGGCATCCACGTTCACAGCGACCGATGCATTCAAACGCAGATCGATATTGCCGGCTTCCGCGGTGATTTTTGAATTGCCGCGCGGTTGCTTCGAAATCCAGGCCTTGACCGATCCCCCGGCCGTCCGCGCCTCGATGGAATCGGTCGCCTCTTCGATTGTGACATTTCCTCCTTCGGCAGTCGCGACGACCCGACCTTTGACGTGGCTGGCCTCGGTATTGCCTCCCTCGCTTCGTGCCTCGAGGTCGCCGCCCACATCACCGATATTGAGGTTGCCTCCTTCACTCCGCGCCGTGACCGGGCCAGTGACATTCCCCAGCTTCAAATCTCCACCGACGGTTCGAGCTATGACGGTCCCGTCCAGGTCGCCCACGGTTGCGTTGCACGCGCGTAAATCGACATTGAATTTTTTCGGCATCGTGATCCGAAAATCGAGCCGCATCTTGCGGCGGTTGTCTCCGCTTCGATCGTCCGCCAACCGCACGGTGACCTTCACGATGTTCTCGTCCGCGTTCGTGCCTGTGAGGTCGGTTTGCCCCATCTCGACCGTGAGCTTTTGCCGAAGCTCGTTCGCTTCTGCGGCCGTGCTGACTTTGAATTCGCGGATGAACTCGATCCGGACCGTGTCGGTATCGGCCGTGATGATTTCCGCGTTACCAAAATCGGCATCGAACTTTAGCGTTCCGCCGGACCGGACGTGAAACGACTTCTCGATTTCGTCGCGCGTTCCGGGCAAAGCGTTAGTCGTCCGGCCGCTTGGGTTCGCGGACACGGTCACGCCGATGGCGAGGAGCGCGATGAGGATAAGACTGCGGGCTTCTTTTTTCATTCGATTCGTAATGCCTCCATGGGACTGATTTTGGTGGCGCGACGTGCGGGCAGCCACGTCGCGAGTAAAGCGGCGGCCATCAGCAGGCCAGGCGCGATCGCAAAGGCGAACGGATCGGTCGAGCTGACTTGGTACAAAATGATGCTGAGAATTTTTCCAGTGCCTAGAGCGAGGAGAAGTCCCAGCGCGAGACCGGCCGCGACCATGGCGAACCCTTCGCGAAGGATCATCCATTGCACCGTCTTGCCTTGCGCGCCGAGCGCCATTCGAATTCCGATCTCCCGAGTCCGGCGCGCGACGGAGTATGCCTTCACGCCGTAAACACCGATCACGGCCAGCCCAAGTGCCAGGCCGCCGAAAATGGAAAAGAGCGCGGCACCGACGCGGATGAGCCAGAGCTGCCGATTGCTATCCAGATGTTTTTGAAAAGTTCGTAACTCGAGAATGGTAAGCGACGGGTCGACGCTCTGGACGGTGCGGCGCAAAAGGTCGGCTGCAGAAGATTCACTGCCCGGCGGAAGCGACGCGAACTTCACAAAGAAGAAGACGTCGTTTCGAAAACCGCGAGAGAACGGGAGATAGACCGACCCGTCGCGCTCCGCCCCGAACAATCTGTTTTTCGTGGCGGGCACAATGCCGATAATTTCGATCGGCTCGCCGCGCCTGATCTCGCCGCTGCTATCGTCGGCAATTTCCGGCGGAGCATTTTCCCGGACGCGAAACTGAATGTGTTGTCCGAGCGCATCACCCTCCGGCCACAAGTTTTTCGCCAGGATTTCATCGATGATGGCGACCGCAGGCCCGCCAGGCTGGCTTGCTTCAGCGGGGGTAAACGCACGGCCGCGAAGCATTCGTAATCCCACCGCCGCGAAATAATCCGCGCCGACGCTGTTCCAAAATGGAGTGAAAGTCCGTCCTTCAGCCGCGGTGGCCGGCTTGTCATCGGGAGCGGGAAGAACGCCGGCCCGGAGCACTGTCTTCACCAGCGCATTACCAAACGGGATCATGGCGGCAATGCCGGCGTGTTGCACGCCAGGGAGCGCCGAGAATTTTTCCCCGGCGATGCGGTAAAGCTCCCGGGCGCGCTTCTGATCGACTCCGCCGAGGCTCGCATCAATTTCCACAAGAAACATGTTTCTGGCGTGCAGCCCGGTTTCGACCGCAGCTGCTTTGCCGGCGGCTCGAATGAAAAGCGCGGCAGCCGTAACCAGCGCGAGCGCGAAAGCGATCTGCACCACGACCAGCGGATTGCGCGGAAGAAATTTCCGCCGTGGCCGGGGCGCGTCTTCACCGGCTTGTTGTTTCAAATCCTCGATGACGGCGGCGCGCGAAAGTTTGAGCGCCGGCCCGAGCGCAAAACAGATTGTCCCGACGACACAGAAGCAAAGCGTCGCCCCCAGGAGCATCGGATCAGGTCCGCTCACCCAGACGATATCCACCGGCGAAATTTTTCTGAGCGAGGCGACGAGCAGGTCAGACGACCAAAGGCCGAGGAGTAATCCGCAAATCCCGCCCAGCGCCGCGAGCACGAAGCCTTCGGTGAGAAGTTGTCGGACAATGCGGCCGCGACCGCCGCCGAGCGCCAGGCGGATCGCAATCTCTTTCCGCCGCGCAGTCCCGCGCGCGAGCAGCATGTTCGCCAGATTCAAACAGGCGACGAGCAGGACGACGCCCGCCATTCCGGCGAGCAACGCGCCGATCATCGGAATCGGGTCGGGTTCAACTGGCTCCGAGCTCGAGGCGAACTTGTGGAGCGGCGCCGTCATGAGCGTCTGATCTTTTTGTTCAACCGGAAATGCACCCTCCAGATTTCCCGCCAGACTTTGCAAGGCGGGCCGCGCCGCTGCTGCTGTGATCCCGGGCTTGAGCCGGCCGATGACCAAAAGCCGGTCGTTCCCGCGGTCGGTCAGCGCTCGGCTGCGCACGCCTCCCTTGCCGCTCATGATTTCGTCATAAACCCCGAGCGGGAGCCAGGCTTCCGGTGAGAAGATGCTCCCCGTCCCGGTAAATCCTTCCGGCATGATGCCCACGATGGTAAAAGTCCGGCCGTTAATGCGGATCGCACGTCCGAGGAGCGAAGGATCGCGCGAATGTTTCTGCCAATAGCTGTGGCTCACGATCGCCACGCGCTCGCCGCCTGGTTTCTCTTCCTCGGGAAGAAACGGGCGTCCGTAAGCCGGCGACATCCCGAGCACCAAGAAGTAATTGGAGCTGACGATGTCCACGAGGCCGCGACGGGCGTTTTCCTTTTCGCCGATTCCCACCACAACGTCGTCGTGTGCCAGCAGTCCGGAGAAGACCGTATTCTGGTCCCGAACGTCGCAGTAAGTCGGGTAGGAGAACGCGCGAAAATTCTGTACATCTTTTTTGTGTTGCAAGAATAGCTGGACGATTTCCGCCGGCTGTTTGTAGGCCGGCGGCTGAAAGATCATCGCGTTGACCAGGCTGAAGATCGCCGTGTTGACCCCAATGCCGAGAGCGAGCATCGCGACGGCCGCGATGGTGAAGCTCGGGGATTTCCAGAGCTGTCGGAAAGCGAATCGCAAATCCTGGATCATTCTGTGCGGAGCGCAGTCATGGGGCTGATTTTTGTGGCGCGGCGGGCCGGGAGCCAGGTGGCGAGCATCGCGGCAACCGCGAGCAAGCCCGGCGCGAAAGTGAAAGCGATCGGATCGACCGAGCTCACTTCAAAGAGAATGCTGCTGGCGATTTTCCCGGTGCCAAGCGCCAGGAGAAGCCCAAGCCCGAGGCCGGCCGCGACCATCGCAATTCCTTCACGCAGGATCATCCATTGGACCGTGTTGCGTTGCGCGCCGAGCGCCATCCGGATGCCGATCTCACGCGTGCGCCGCGCCACCGAATACGCTTTCACCCCATAGACGCCGACGACGGAAAGGCCAAGCGCGAGCCCGCCAAAGATCGAAAACAAGGCGGCCCCCGCGCGCACAATCCAGAGCTGGGCGTTGCTGTCGAAATGCTGCGCAAAGGTTTTCACCTCGAGGACGGGCAACACCGGATCGACGGCTCGCACCGTGCGCCGGAGAAGATCGGCTGTCGCCGATTCGCTGCCCGCCGGGATCGCCGCAAACTTCACGAAGAAAAATACGTCGCTAAAGAATCCGCGGGAGAACGGCAGGTAGAGCGCGCCGGATGGCTGGGTCTCGAACAATCTCGACTTCGTCGCCGGCACGATCCCGATAATTTCGATCGGCTCGCCGCGTCTGATCTCCGCGCTATCCGCGTCCCCGGCATTTACGGCCGGCGCGGTCCGGTCGATAGGAAATTGAATCCGCTGTCCGAGCGCGTCCCCCTCCGGCCATAATTTTTTCGCGAGAACCTCGTCGATGATCGCCACAGCCGGTCCGCCAGGTTGCGTCGCTTCAGCGGCAGTGAAAGCGCGGCCGCGCCGCAATGGAAGTCCCACGGCCGCGAAATAATCGGCGCCGACGCTGTTCCAGTTCGGTGAGAACACAAGCCCATCCGCTGCCGTGGCCGGCTGGCTGTCCCTCTGCGGATATGCTCCGGCGCGCTGCACGCCTCGCCGGATCGAGGTGTTGCCGAAAGGAACGAGCGCGGAAATGCTCGCGCTTTCCACGCCCGGCAATGCAGCCAGTCTTTCGCCGAGAATCCGATAAAGCTCCTGCGCGCGCTTTTTATCGAATCCGCCCAGGCTCGCGTCGGTCTCCACCAAAAAATCGTTGGCGACGTGCAACCCGCTATCGATCGACGCGGCTTTGGTTGCGCCGCGAATAAAAAGCGCCGCCGCCGTGACGAGCGCGAGAGAGAAAGCGATCTGGATCACGACGAGCGGATTGCGCGGCAGAAATTTCCAGCGCGGAGGGCGGACATCTTCACCGGCCTGTTGTTTCAAATCTTCGATGACCGCCGCGCGAGAGAGCTTTAGCGCCGGTCCGAGCGCAAAGCCAAGCGTCCCGAGCAGACAAAAGCCGAGCGTCGCGATGAGAATCATCGGATTAGGACCGCTAATCCAAACGAGATCGACGGGCGCGATCCGCGCGAGCGAGGCGATGAGCAGATCCAAGGACCAAAGCCCGAGCAGCAATCCACAGGTCCCGCCCAAAAGCGCGAGCAGAAATCCCTCGACGAGAAGTTGTCGCACGATCCGGGCGCGACTCGCGCCGAGAGCGAGCCGGATCGCGATCTCTTTGCGGCGGCTGGCCCCGCGCGCGAGAAGCATGTTGGCGAGATTCAAACAGGCGACGAGCAGCACCACCGCCGCCATTCCGGCCAGGAGCGCGCCGATCGTAGCGATGGGGCCGGCTTCGGAAGGGTCCGTGCTGGTGGCGAAGCGAAAGAGCGGCGCCGTCATAAACGTCTGGTCTTTTTGCTCAACCGGAAACGCCATTTCGAGATTGGCTGCGAGGCCTTTCAAATTCGGAAGCGCCGCTTCGGCTGTGATGCCGGGCTTGAGCCGAGCGATGACGAGCAGCCTGGTGCTGCTGCGGTCGGCGATTGAGTCCATCCGTCCTCCGACCGGATCTCTGGTGACCTCGTCATGAACCCCGAGCGGGAGCCAGAACTCCGGAGCAAAGACACTCATCGTGCCGGTGAATCCTTGCGGCAGTATGCCAACGATGGTGAATGGCCGGCCATTGATCATGACCGACCGTCCGAGCATGGCCGGATCGCTCCCGTGTTTCTGCCAGTAGCTGTAACTCACGACCGCGACGCGATCGCCGCGCCCCGGCTTTTCTTCGTCCGGCAAAAAGCCGCGGCCGTACGCCGGCGCGACGCCGAGGACGGAAAAATAATTCGCGCTCACGATATTCGCCATGACGCGGCGGGTGTTCTCCTTTTCACCGACGCCCACCACGGTGGTGTTGTGCGCCAGTACGCCGGCGAACACGTCGTTCTGATCACGAATGTCGCAGTACGTCGGATAGGAAAAGGCGCGGAAACTTTTCGGGTTCTTTTTGTCCTGCGAAAAAACCTGAACGATTTCAGCCGGTCGCGCATACGCGGGCGGCTGAAAGAGCATGGCGTTAACCAGGCTGAAGATGGCGGTATTCACGCCGATGCCGAGCGCGAGGACGGTGACGGCGGCGGCCGTGAAACCCGGAGATTTCCTGAGCTGCCGAAAAGCGAAGCGAAAATCGTGGATCATAAGTCAGAGGTCGGAAGTCGGAGGTCAGAAAGTTTTGCTCGTCACTTGTCACCGGTCACTCGTCACCTTCTTCATTCCGTGCGGAGTGCAGCCATGGGGCTGATTTTGGTGGCGCGGCGCGCGGGCAGCCACGTCGCGAGCAATGCGGCGGTCATCAACACGGCCGGCGCAATTGTGAACGCAAACGGATCGGTTGAACTGACCTGGAAAAGAATGCTGCTGACAATTTTTCCAGTGCCAAAGGCGAGCAACAGGCCGAACGCAAGACCGGCGGCGACCATCGCGAATCCTTCGCGCAGGATCATCCATTGCACGGTCTTACCCTCGGCGCCGAGCGCCATCCGGATGCCGATCTCACGCGTGCGCCGCGCGACGGAATATGCCCTCACGCCATATACGCCAACTGCTGCGAGACCGAGCGCGAGCATGCCAAACGCCGAGAACAACGCCGCGCCAGCGTTGACCAGCCAGCGCTGCAAATTGCCATTGAGGTGCTGTTCGAACGTCTTGATGGAGATGATCGGCAACTCCGCGTCGACTGACATGATGCTGCGCCGCAGCAGATCGGCTGCGCTTGCTTCACTCCCCTGCGGCAGGGACGAGAACTTCGCCAGGAAATGGACGTTGCTCTGGAAGCCGCGGCTGAACGGCACATAGACATAATTTGCCGGCCCCTCTTCGAAGAACGCGTTGCGCGTGTACGGCACGATCCCGACGACTTCGATGCTCTCTCCGGGGCGAATCTGACCGTCTGCTTCGTCGACCTTCGCTGCTCCGCTGCGCTCGCCGCTGTCGGCCGTCGCTGCGATCTCGGCCGCGAACTGCACTCGTTGTCCGAGCGCGTCGCCTTCCGGCCAGAGCTTCTGCGCCAGCTTGTCGTCAATAATTGCCACTGCGGGCCCGCCGGGTTGGGTCGCCTCGGCGGCGGTAAAGGTGCGGCCACGCAGAAGCGGCAGGCCAGTGGTCTTGAAATAATCCGCGCCGACGCTGCGGTACCCGGAGAAGCCGAGGTCGTCCGCTGCCGTCCTGGGCTTCCCTTCCTCCGGAGGCGGCGAACCGGCGCGCTGCACGCGCTTGCCGTACCCGAACATCCCGAACGGTACGCTGGTGGAGATGCTGGTGCTCTCCACACCCGACAGCGCCGCTAACTTCTCTCCGAGCGTGCGGTAGAGCTGCTGCGTGTGTGCTCGATCGTAGCCGCGCAGACTCGCATCCACCTCCACGAGGAATAGACGCTCGGTGTTCAGCCCTGTGTCGATGTGCGCCGCCGTCCGCGCGCCGTGAATGAACAACGCCGCCGTGGTGACGAGCGCGAGCGAGAATCCGATCTGCACCACAACAAGCGGGTTGCGCGGCAGAAATTTCCAGCGCCGGCGCGAGACGTCCTCGCCCGCGTGCTCCTTCAGGTCGTCGAGCGCGGTTGCGCGTGAAAGCTTCAGCGCAGGACCGAGGCCGAAGAAGAGCGTGCCGAGCAGACAGAAGCCAAACGTGGCGGCGAGCAACGCTGCACTTGGGCCAGTCATCACCACGATATCCAGCGGCACCATCTTGCCGAGCCACGCGACCAGAAGGTCCGAGGACCAGATAGCGAGGAGGACACCGAACGCACCGCCAAGCAATGCGAGAACGAATCCCTCCGTCAGTAATTGGCGGACAATGCGCCCACGCCCTGCGCCCAACGCGAGGCGCACCGCGATTTCCTTGCGCCGTGCAGCGCCGCGCGCGAGCAGCATGTTCGCGAGATTCAGACAGGCTACGAGCAACACCAGCGCCGCCATCCCGAGCAGAAGCGCTCCGATCGCAGAGAGTGCCTTGTCGCCGTGCGGATCGTTCGCGGCGAACCGCGGCAGCGGCGCTGCCATGAACGTCTGGTCCTTCTGCTCCACCGGATAGGCCTGCTCCAGGTTCGCAGCCAAGGTCTTCAACTGCGGATCCGCCGCCGCCGGCGTGAGACCGGACTTCAGTCGACCGACTACGAGGAGGCGCCCGGGACCGCCACGCTCGCTGAGCGACATTGGCGCTTCCGAACGCTGGAACTTGTTCGTCACGTCGTACACGCTCAACGGCAACCACACCTCGGGGCCGATGAGGTGCGACGTGCCGACGAAGCCTTCCGGCATTATCCCTACGATCGTGAATGGGCGGCCGTTAATCAGGATCTCAGAGCCAAGGACTGCGGCGTTGCGCCTTTGCTTTTTCCAGTAGCCGTCGCTCACGATCGCGACGTACGCCGGCTTGCTGAGCGTCTCTTCTTCCGCCAGAAATGCGCGGCCCTGCACCGGTGCGACACCAAGAACCGAAAAGTAGTTCGAGCTGACGATACTCGCGATCGTTCGACGCGTGTCCGCCCCCTTCTCCCCGACACCGACTATCGTGACCTTGTGCGCCATCACGTCGGTGAAAACGGTGTTCTGCTGGCGGATGTCCTGAAACGTCGGATACGAGAACCCCCGGAAGCTCTTCGGGTTCTTCTTGTCCTGTGAGTAGAGCTGCACCACCTGCTCCGGCTCCGTGAAGGGCTTCGGCTGGAAGAGCATCATGTTCACGAGGCCAAAGACTGCGCTGTTCGCGCCGATGCCGAGCGCGAGCACCGTGACGGCGGCGATGGTGAAGCTCGGGCATTTCCAGAGCTGCCGGAAAGCGAATCGTAAATCGTGGATCATAGAGCGCGCCTCGTATGCGAAGTCTGGGGAGCGCACGCGCCTCGCGTGCTGGCGATGGCGCCCCCGCCATCGCGAACTTGTTCTTCTGAGGAAAAAGATTGTTTCGGCGAGGCGCCGAAACCAGCGCGCGAGGCGCGTGCGCTCCCCAGATCAAACCGAAACGTCGATCGAAATTCCATGACTAATCCTTCACTCCGTTCTCAAGGCCTGCATCGGATCGATCCGCGTGGCGCGGAGGGCGGGGACGAAACAGGCCAGCGCAGCGACGCTGCAAATAAACAGGGCGACGCCGCTGTAGAGCCACGGGTCGGTGGGGCTCACCTCGAAGAGAAGGCGGCGCATCAGCCGGGTGATGGCGAAGGAAAGGGCAAGCCCAACCACCAATCCGACCACGGCCAGACGCAATCCTTCTTTCATCACCAGCCCGATGACGTCGCGAGCGGCGGCGCCAAGCGCGAAGCGAATCCCGAATTCGTTGGTGCGTTGCGCGACGCCGTAGGCGATGACGCTGTAAATGCCCATGCCGGCAAGCGCCAGCGCGAGTCCCGCGAAACCGCCGAGCAAGTACATGGAGAGACGCCGGTCGGCAGAAGCCGCCGCGAGCAATTCGTTGTAGGACTGGACTTGATCGATGGGCAATCCCGGATCGAGCGCGTGAATTGCCGCGATCAATTCGGAGCGCAGACTCGCCGCGGGGCGAGAGCTGCGGACGATCACGGTCATGAAAGCGCCATCGAGCTGCGTGGACGGGTAATACATCTCCATCCCCGGAGGCAACGAGAGGTTTTCCGTCCGCACGTCGCCTGCGACGCCGACGATCTCACGCGGGATTGAGGCGATGCCGGTGATGAGGCGGCGACCGATCGGATCTTCGCCTGGGAAAAGTTTCTTCGCCATCGTCTCGTTGATGATGACGACGTTGGGAGACGTGGGGCGGTCCCGCCAATTGAAGTCGCGCCCTTGCTTGATCGGGATGCCGAGCGTTTCGAAGAATCCCGGCGCGGTGGTGGACCGCACGGCAATGGTGCGATCGCTCACGGGCGGCAACGGACGGCCTTCGACCGCCGCGGGCGAACGCGTGTTTCCATTGTCGGAAGCAGGAAGCGTGGAAGCGGCGGAGGCCTGGGTCACACCCGGAAGCGCTTTGAGTTTCTCGACGGCGTTTTGAAAGAACAAACCCTGGCGTTCGATATCGGGATACGAACCGGGCGGCAATCCGACAAAAAATGCGGTGATGCCTTCGGCGCGAAAACCGGGATCGACTTTTTGCAGGCGGCGGAAACTGTCGATCAACAAGACGGCACCAACGAGCAGGACGAGCGAGAGCGCGACTTCGGCGACCAGCAAGATGGCGCGGAGCCGACCGGCCTGGCGGCCCGTGGTTCCGCGAGAAGAATCTTTCAGCGAATCGATCGGATCGCTCCGCGACGCGTGCAATGCCGGAACAAGCCCGAGGACCAATCCAGTGATGAGTGAAAGCGCCAGCGCGAAACCGAGCACGTTCAGATCGAGATTGATCTCGATCACGCGCGGGAGGAAATTTTCCGCGACTTTTTTCAGCAGATCGAGCCCCCAGACCGCGAGGAGCGTTCCGAGAATGCCGGCGATCCCAGCGGTCAGCACGCTCTCGGCCAGAAATTGCAGGACGATGCGCGTGCGCGTGGCGCCGAGCGCGGTGCGAATGGCGATTTCTTTTCGCCGCGCGGTAAACCGGGCGAGCAAAAGATTCGCGACGTTCGCGCACGCGACGAGTAGCACGCAGCCGACCGCGGCGAAGAGAGTGAGCAGCATCGGACGTTGCGGCCCGACGAGGTCTTCATGGAACGAGACCACGTTCATACCGGCCTTCGCATCCACTTTTTCGGGGTTCGCGGTCTGATAGCGCTGGTCGATGACGTGCAGTTGCTCGTCAGCTTGAGCGCGAGTCACGCCGGGTTTCATCCGGCCAAGGATGGTGAGGTAGCCCGTGCCGCGCTGGATGATATCGGGCGGCAATCCTTCCTGCTCGAACACGCGCGGCAACCAGATGTGGGTTTGGTTAAAGGGAAATTTGATCGTCGCCGGCGTGATCCCAATGATCGTGAAAGGTGTGCCGTTAAGGATGACCGCCTGGCCGAGGATATTCCGGTCGCCGCCGAAACGCTTTTGCCAGAAGGTATGGCTCAGCACCGCGACGTTCGGCCCGCCCGGCCGATCGTCATCTGGCGTGAAGGTGCGGCCAAAGAGCGGCTGGACGCCGAGCGCACGAAAGAAATTTTCGGTAACGCGAATGCCATTGAGATTTTCCGGATCGCCCCGGCCCGTCAGTGTGAATCCCGTGAACGACTGCGCGGCGAACTCGGAAAAACTTTGTTGTTGTTCGCGCCACGCGGAAAAGCGCGGCCAGGAAACGTTGGCGCGATCGAGACCGCGTTCCGGGAACGAACACCAGACGCGGACGAGCTGTTCCGGTTGCGGGTAGGAGAGCGGCCGGAGGAAAAGCGTGTTGATGGCCGAGAAGAGAACGGTGTTCGCGCCAATGCCGAGCGCGAGCGCGACGACAGCGAGAATGGTGAAGCCGGGCTGGCGAAGCAGTTGGCGGAGCGCGTAGCGGAAGTCATTCATAAGTCAGTGGGCGTTGAGTGTCAGTCTGGGTAGCGCACGCGTCTCGCGTGCTGGCGACGGTGTCCCGCCGTCGCGAACTTTTCCTTCGGCGCAAGCGCACAACGAAGGCGATGCGTAATGGAAAGATTGTTTCGGCGAGACGCCGAAACCAGCGAGCGAGACGCTCGCGCTACCCAGAGCTGCAGCGACGCGAGGGGAATCATTCGGTTCGCAATGCTTCGATGGGGTTCACCAGACTTGCGCGACGCGCGGGGATCAGGCACGCGAGAAGAGCGACGACCGCGAGCGTGACAGATGTCGCTGCGAGCAAAGCAGGATTATGCGCGGAAACTTCGTAGAGCTGCGCGGTGAGCAACCGCCCGAGCGCCAGCGAGGCGGCGAGCCCGATCCCCAATCCGATAACGACCGGCGTCATCCCTTGCCTCACCACGAGCCGCAAGACATCCGCGGTCTGCGCACCAAGCGCCATGCGCACCCCAATCTCTCCCGTGCGCTGCTCGACCGTGTAGGCAACCGCGCCGTAGATGCCGACCATCGCGAGAACGAGTGCGATTCCGGCAAACACGCCGAGCAACGTCATGGTGAGCCGGCGCTGGCCTAACGACTGGTCGACGATTTCATTCATCGTGTTGGGCTGAATGATCGGAAGGCCGGGATCCAGTTTGTTCAGCGCGGCTCGCACCATTCCGGCGGCCGCCTCAGGCTTCAGGGGACTATGCACCGTTAGCCACATGAAGGCGCCCGAGCGTTGCGGCCAGGGCCGATAGAACTCGATGTCGTTCGCGCGATCGAGCCGAAGCGAACGAACGTCCGCGACGACTCCGATTACTTCCGAGGGCAACCCGGTGTTATTGTCGGTTCCGAAAAAGATACGCTTACCGATCGGATCTTCGTTCGGGAAAATCTTTCGCGCGGTCGATTTGCTCACGATCACTACGAGCGGTTTGTCTACCGCGTCGCGTTCATCGAAATCACGGCCGGCCAGCAACGGGATGCTGAATGTCTTCAGGAAACCGGGTGAGACACTGCGGGTAAGCCCGAGCGGCCTTTGATTCAGCGGCAGTGGATTGCCGTCCACGCGGGCGTAGGGAGAACTGGATCGATTTCCGTTCAAGGGGACACCATCACTCACAGAGGCCGCCTCAATTCCCGGCGCGGTTTTCAATTCAGCCACAATCCGCTCGGCGAAACGAGCTCGCGCCGCCGGGTCGGGATATTGCGCCGGCGGCAGGCCGATTCCGCCGACCCACCGATTCTCCGACTTAAAGCCCGCGGGTTGTTGGCTGAGCCGAACGAAACTCGCGATGAGAAGGGCCGCGCCCGCGAGGAGAACCACCGAGAGTCCAACCTGGGCCGCGACCAGACCGCGACGAAAACGCATCTGGCCGCGACTCCCCGTCATGGCGCGGCCGCCATCCTTCAAGCCGTCAACCAGATCGGCGCGCGAACTTTGCCACGCAGGATAGAGGCCCATGGCGATGCCGGTGAGAAGAGAAACTCCGAGAGTAAAGAGGAGCACCGGCGTGTTCAACGCGAGTCCGCTTTCGACTGGCAGATTGTTCACGGAAAGTTTCGGAATGACCGAAACCACCCAAAGCGCCAGGCAGGTCCCGGCCACGCCGGCGAGCAGACTCACGAGCGTGCTCTCAAAGACAAACAGCCTGACCACGCTCTGGCGCGTCGCCCCCAATGCCATCCGCAAGGCGATCTCCCGCCGGCGGCCCGTAAACCTAACGAGTAGCAGATTCGCAACGTTGCTGCAGGCGATGAGCAGCACGGAACCGACCGCCGCGAGAAGCGTGAGGAAAGCTGGCCGCAGATTGCCGGTCGCGAATTCCCCCGCTGAGATGACGACGGGTGACCAGGAATTATCCGCGTTGTCGGGACGCTCCTGCCGGTAACTCTGCTGAAGCGACGGCATCGCGGCGCGGGCCTGCTCGATGGTCACGCCGGGTTTAAGTCGAGCGAGCACACCGAGAAAACTCACCCCGCGCATGAGCCGCTCTTTGGTTAGGCCGGGCAATTCGAACGGCTTCGCGGTGATGACTTCGAGATCGCGGCCGAACCAGACGACCGGCGGCGTCGGGATCACGCCGACGATGGTGGTCGGAACCCCGTTGAGGGTGATGCTGCGGCCGATGACTTGCGGATCGGAGTTCAGCCGGTTGCGCCAGAAGTTTGCGCTGACGATGGCGACGTCGGCTTTCATTTCTTCCTCGGCCAAAAAGAGCCGCCCGAGAATGGGACGGACGCCGAGCGTCTCGAGATAATTTGCGGTCTGATTGTTGCCATTGAGTTGAATGGGATCACCTAGGCCGGTCAGGATGAACCCAGTCCCAGTCTCGGCCGCGAAGCTGGAGAAGACGGTTTGCCCGTCGCGGAAATGCCAGAAGCGCGGCACCGACATCGGGAGCTGCTCGAGATTTCGCTCCTTGGCTTCCGCCTGGAGAATGACCAGACGGTCCGGCTCCTGAAACGGCAGGCCTTTTAGAAACAGGTCGTTGATCAAGCTAAAGATCGCCGTGTTCATCCCGATGCCGAGCGCGAGCGTGATCACGGCCAGAAGTGTGAACGCGGGTGATTTCAGAAGTTGGCGAATTGCGAAGCGGAGATCAGTCATCATAAGTCAGAGGTCAGAGGTCGGAAGTCAGAGAAAAGATTTTCATTCGGCGCGCAGGGCGATTATCGGGTCAACGCGCGAGGCGCGGCGGGCCGGCAACCAGGAGGCGATCGCGACGCCAGCCGACAAGACGACGGCAGCGCCAAGCCAGATAAAGGGATTGGTCGCCGGAATATTGGGCCATTGATGGCGCACCATCCGGGTCGCGGCCCACGCGGCGATCGCGCCAGTCAGGAATCCGGCGGCGAGAAGTCGTGCGCCTTGCGTCGCGACGAGACGAATCAGCGCGGATGCGGTTGCGCCAAGCGCGACGCGGATTCCGAACTCGCGCGTTCGCCGCGTCACTTGCAGCGCGAGCAATCCGTAAACGCCGATCGACGCGAGGACGAGGCCAAGGATTCCGAAGAGAGAGACGAGAACAAAAAGGAAGCGTTCGCTGACCCATGTGTCGTCGGCGGCGTTTTCCAGTGAAATGATATCGTAAGCGGCCAGGCGACTGTCGACGCGGGCGAGCGCGGAACGGACTGCGGGCGAGAGAGAGGTCGGTTCGCCCGCCGTCTCGACTACAAATGTCATGTAGTCCACGCCTGTCGCGATCATCCGCGGCAACGGCAAATAGACCGAGCCGACCACCTCGCCGTCGCGCGGATCGGCGATCGTTTTCGTGTCCGAAGTGATGCCGACAACGGTGTACCACGGACGAGGGCCTTCGATCCGGCCGTGCTTTATCCGTTTGCCAATCGGATCCTCCCCGGGCCAGAACCGCCGTGCGAAGGATTCGTTGACGATGCAAACAGGCGGCGCCTCACCATTATCGGTTTCGAGGAGATCGCGGCCACGAAGCAACCGTTGCCCGAGCGTCGCAAAATAGCCGGGCTGGATTCCGCGCATGTAGGCCAGGAAAATGCCGCGCGGTTCCGGCGGATGACTTCCCTCCGGGACGACGCTCAGGAGATTGCGCGCCGCTTCCATCGGTAGTGGCGTCGTGACGGCCGCAGAGCGAACGCCCGGCAACGTTCGTAACTCGGCAACGGTCCGATCGATTGCGCGGAGGCGCGCGTCCGGCGTCGAAAAGAGCCGATCGGAGAAAATGGTGTTGAAGATGAGGCGCTGCTCGGTGGCAAAGCCCCACGGTTCATTCACGACCTGCCGGAAATATTGCGTCAGCGTCAGGCTGCCCATGAGCAGGACAGCGGCGAACGCGATCTCCACCACAATCAATCCGCCGAGCAACCGACGCGTCCCCCGATCGAGAGTCGATCCACGGCCGACGCTCGCGAACGCGCCGCGCAGATTCGTGCGCGACGCCCGCCAGGCCGGCAACAAACCAAAAACGATCCCGATAAACAGCATCGCGCCGGCGGCGAAAACGAAGACGGGCCAATCGAGCCGGACGCCATGATCGAATTCCCGGATCGCGCTGCCCGTCGTGTCCGCGCCTTCAGGACTTAGAGCGACCAGCACCGGCGTGAGCCATCCGGCGACGAGTAATCCAAGAACTGTCCCGGCCGCGGCGAGGACTAAAGCCTGGACGAGCCCTTCACGAATCAATCGGCCGCGCGTGGCCCCGAGCGCGGCACGCACCGCCATTTCGCCATCGCGTTCCACAACGCGCGCGAGCATCAATCCGGCGAAATTCGCGGCCGCGACGAGGAGAGCGCAAAGCGCAGCGCCCGCGATGAGCAGCAGTTTCGGCCGCAGCTCGCTCACGAAACTATCCCGCAATGGAATCATGTAGGCGCGCCGGGCGTTGGTCGGATCGGGCGCAGCTTGGTTGATCGCCGCGCACATCCGGCGACCGGCCGCATCGGCCTGCTCGAGCGTGATGCCGGGACGCAAGCGCGCTACGCCGTACATATAATGATTGCGCTGCGTAGTCGGGGCGAAGCTCAACGCGATCGGCAGCCAGACCTGGGCGCGATACGGGTGGCGGAATGTTTTCGGCATGACGCCGACAATCGTGTAGGAAGCGTCCTCAATATTGATCTGCTGGCCAAGAACGTCGTTGCGACCGCCGAGCTGCTGCTGCCAGAAATCGTAGGCGACAATGGCGACGTGCGGCGCGCCGGGCTTGTCTTCCGCTTCGGTGAAGTTGCGCCCGAGCATCGGCTGGAGGCCGAGCACCGTGAGAAAATTCGCGCTAATCTGGGCGGCGGGAAAACTGCGGGCCGGCTCGCCCGCAATCGAATTCGTGACGCTGATGCCGGTCGCGACGGCAATACCTTCAAAAATGTCGCGGCCATGTTCGCGCCAATCGGCGACCGTTTTCTCGGCCATATTGAGCGAACTGCTGCGCGGCCCATTTTCCTCGAACGATTCGTAGAGGCGTACCAGGCGATCGGCGTTGGGAAACGGCAGCGGCCGGAGGAGCGCGCTTTCGATCACCGAGAAGATCGCGGTGTTCGCGCCGATCCCGAGCGCAAGCGTGGCGATCGCGATGACGCTGAAGGCCGGCGATTTCCAAAGAAGGCGAAGCGCGTAGCGAAAATCAGTCATTGGCTGGAAATCTGTTTCTCGTCAATGGTCACCACTTTTGTTCATTCGGCGTGGAGCGCTACGATGGGATCGACGGTGCTGGCGCGGCGGGCGGGGAGCCAGCAGGCAATGAAGGCCACCGACAAGAGCGCGATCGATAAGGCGATGAACGTGCTCGGATCGGTGGCGCTGATGCCGTAAAGCAGCGTCGCCATCAATCGCGTCAATCCAAGCGACGCGGCGATTCCGAAAATAATCCCGGCGGCGACTAGCGTCATTCCCTGCCGCAAAATCAGGCGCAGGACATCGCTCTTTTGCGCGCCGAGCGCGATGCGAATGCCGAGCTCGCGGGTGCGTTGCGCGACGGAATACGAAATGACGCCATACAATCCGATTGCCGCGAGAAGCAGCGCTGCGCCGGCAAAGATGCTCAGCAGCAGCATCGTGAATTTTTTCTGGAGCAACGTCCGCGCGATCATGTCGTTCATCGACCGCGGATTGCCGAGCGGCACGGATTTGTTCACGTTCCAGACCGCCTGCTGGACTGCCGGCAAAAGCGTCAGCGGATTTTCGGGCGAGGTTCGGACGGCGACGCTCACCAGCGGCCACATGCCCTGGCCAAACGGCTGGTAAAGTTCAGGCCGCGGCGCGGTTTCGAGGGCAAGATGGCGGACGTTGCCCACCACGCCCACGACCTGAAGCTTTTCGTCTTTCGGACCGTAATTCTCGACGTATTGCCCGATCGGATCTTCGCCGGGGAAAGCCTGCTTGGCGGTTTCTTCGTTGATGATCGCCACGCGCGCCGAGTCTTTCGTGTCGTGCTCGTTGAAATTGCGGCCGCGCACGAGCGGGATGCCCATCGTTTGGAAATAATCCGGGGTCGCGATGCGAATGTCGGCCGAGCCCTCTTTGGTGCTGCCGGGCCGATTGAAAGTGCGCGAGCTGTTCCCGCCCGAGAACGGCAACCGGCTGATTGCCGCGACGCGCTCGACCCCGGGGACAGTCGCGACGCTTCGCACGACCTCCTGATAGAACTGGAGCTGGCGATCCTCGTCGGCTTTCGCGGACGCGCCGACGGTGAAGATGAGGAGCCGGTCGGGGTTGAAGCCGGGAGCTACTTTGGTCAGGTTCGCGAAGCTCTTGATCATCAGCCCGGCACCGATCAACAGGATGAGTGATAAGCCGACTTCGGTGGCGATGAGGAATGCGCGACGCCGGCTGCCGCCGCCGGTGCTTCCGCGTTCGCCTTGTTTTAATGCGTCCGCCGGATTTCCGGACGAAGAAGAAAGCGCCGGGACGAGCCCGAACAAAATGCCGGTGACAACCGACACGACAAGACTGAAGGCGAGAACGTTGCCATTGAGACCGACCTCTTTGAAGCTGCGAAGGCCCGGAGGCGCCATCGACATGAGGAGCGGGATGGCCCACGCGGCGAGCAACGCACCGAGCGCCCCGCCGATGATCGATAGCATCACGCTTTCGGTGAGCATCTGCCGAATCAATCGGTAACGGCTGGCACCCATCGCGGCGCGGATGGAAATCTCCCGCGCTCGCGTCGCCGCGCGCGCGAGCAAGAGGTTCGCCACATTCGCGCAACCGATGAAGAGAAGGAATCCGACCGCGGCGAAGAGAAGCAGCAGGACCGGCCGAAGTTTGCCGACGGCGTCTTCGTGCAACGGCGTGACGCGAATGCCGGTGTCCTTGTTATCATTCGCGTATTGATTTTCGAGGCGCCGGCTGATCGCGTCCATTTCGCTGCGAGCCTTCGCGAGGGTGACGCCCGGTTTCAACCGGCCAAAGACATCCAGGTAATTGCTGCCGCGAATCGGGCGCGGATCGACGTTTGGGCGAATAATATTGGTCGGGACGCCGAAGGCGGATGGAATCCAAAGTTCGCCGTAGCCGTCCGGCATATAATTTGGCGGCATCACGCCGATGACGGTGTGCGGCTCATCGTTGAGCAGAATTTCGCGGCCAATGATGTTGCGATCGGAGGCGTAACGGCGCGCCCACAATTCCGAGCTGAGAACAACGACGTGGCTGTGGCCCGACTGTTCGTCGGACGGTTGCAACGTCCGGCCCAGAATCGGCGAGATCCCGAAGAGCGGGAAGAAACTGGAGGTGACCATCGTCCCGCGGACCCGCTCCGGCCGGTCGCCATCGGAGAGGCTCGCCTGCTCACCGCGCGAGGCGGCCATGTGGGAAAAGACGTCATTCTGCGCCGCATAATCGAGGTAGTTCGCCGGCGCGTTTGCGCCGCCCGCCTCGCCCGTGCTGCGCATCGTCGGATCCAGCACCATGATTTTTTCCGAGTCGGGATAGGGCAACGGACGAAGCAGGACGCCGTCGATAACGCTGAAGATGGCGGTCGAGCTGGCGATGCCGAGCGCCAGCGTGATGAGCGCCGCGAAAGTGAATCCGGGATTTTTCATCAACATCCGCAAGCCGTAGCGAAGGTCGTAGAGAAGCGTGTTCATAGTTATCGCGCGCTGAGAATTGCGGATTGGGGAGCGCACGCGCCCACGCGTGCTGGCGATGGCGCCCTCGCCATCGCGAACTTTTCTTGAACTGGATCAAAAGATTGTTTCGGCGAGGGCGCCGAAACCAGCACGCGAGGCGCGTGCGCTCCCCAGAGGATTGAAGATCGCGTTTTCATATTCATTCAGCGCGGAGCGCGACGATTGGATTCACTCGGCAGGCGCGGCGCGCGGGTATCCACGCCGCCAGGATGGTCACGACCGAAAGGATGAAGCCGACGCCGAGATACGTCGGCGCATCAAGCGGTGAAACGCCGAAGAGAAAGCTGCGGATCACGCTCGCGGACGCGATAACGGCAAGCGCGCCGACGATGATACCGACGCCAAAGAGCCGCAAACCATGCCCCATCACCAACCCGCGGATGTGCGCCGGACGCGCGCCGAGCGCGAGCCGGACCGCGATTTCGCGGAGTCGGCGCATCGCGCTGTACGCCAGCACGCCATACAATCCGACAGCAGCGAGGAGCAAGGCGAGTCCGGCGAAAATCGTCAGCAAAAACGTCAGCAGCCGATGCGTCGCCCACGTTTCCGCGACGCGTTCCTCCATCAGCCGGAACTCGTGCAGCGGTTGAGCCGGATCGAGCCGGCCGACTATTTCACGGATCGGCTTTTCGAGGCGCATCAAGTTACCCGAGCCGCGGAGGTGCAGAACGAAACCGCTGCGCCCGACCTGGGTCTGCGGGAAGAAGAACGCCGGCGTCGGGACTGCGTCGTCGTAGCCGCGCATTTTGAGATGCGGCAC
>JBBWZL010000039.1:0-14089 GCA_039649045.1 Verrucomicrobiota bacterium
CTTTCGCCTCGTCCGGCTTCTTGGATGTTTTCTTTTCAGCCATGGAAAAATTCGTCGTTAAACCTTGCCTGCCTTAGCGTCCTTGTTTCGGATCACGCCAACCGTTTTACGCGGGCCCTTGCGAGTCCGGGCGTTTGTCGAAGTGCGCTGACCCCGCACCGGTAAACCGCGGCGATGCCGCACGCCACGATAGCAGTTGATCGCCTGTAGCCTTTTCAGATTACCTTGAACTTCACGCCGGAGATCGCCTTCGATCGCGATCTTGTTGTTCGTTATGGCGTGAATGATTTCGTTCAGCTGCTGCGGCGTAAGATCTTTGGCGCGCAGATTGGGGTCGATGTTTGTCTGGTCCAGTATCCGCTTCGACATGCTTAAACCGATCCCGTAAATATAGGTGAGCGACGCTTCGATGCGTTTCTCCGCCGGAATTTCAACTCCAAGTAGGCGTGGCATAAATTTCTAGCCCTGGCGCTGTTTGTGGCGCGGGTTCTTGCAGATCACGCGCACCACATTCTTGCGCTTCACGATCTTGCACGCTTCACAAAGTCTCTTTACTGATGGTCGTACTTTCATAAGTCGGTCGTCGATTTAAACAAAAACGCGGAGCTCGTTCTCCGCGCTGTCACCTTTGGCGGAAAGTGATCCGCCCCTTCGACAAATCGTAGGGTGAAACTTCTAGCATAACTTTATCGGCTGGCAAGATACGAATGAAATGGAGCCGCATTTTCCCCGAAATATGGGCCAGAACGCGGTGCCTATTCGGCAACTGGACTCGAAACATGGTGTTGGGCAGAAGCTCGAGAACCGTGCCCTCTACTTCAATTGCGTCTTTCCGCGCCATGTCAGGATTTCCGGCTCACCTTTCGTGATCAGGACCGTGTGTTCAAAATGAGCCGAAGGCATTCCGTCCGCCGTGGAAACTGTCCAGCCGTCATTGAGCAATTTCACGGAAGCCGCGCCGGAATTAATCATCGGTTCGATCGCGAGCGTCATCCCCGCCTTCAAACGCGGGCCGCTGCCGCGTTTACCGTAGTTCGGCACCTGCGGCTCCTCGTGCAATTTCCGGCCGACCCCGTGCCCGACGAACTCGCGCACCACATTGAAGCCGTCGCGCATCGCGACATCTTCGATCGTCGCGCAAACGTCACCCAGCCGCACGCCTTCCGAGGCCGTCTCGATCGCGCGGCGCAACGCCACCTGCGTCACCCGCATCAATCGCTCGGTGCGTTCGTCGATCATGCCTACGGCAACCGTCGAGGCCGTGTCCCCCACCCAGCCTTCCTGGATCACGCCGATATCGAGCTTCACGATGTCGCCATATTGGATCCGCCGCTGGCTGCCGATTCCGTGCACGATTTCGTCGTTCAGCGAAATGCAGATGTTGCCGGGAAACACGCGATGGCCGATCCGATAACCAAGGAACGCACTGAGCACGCCGGCTTCGTGCATGAAGTCGGCCGCGGCCTGGTCCACTTCCTTCGTCGAAATTCCGGGCCGGACGAGTTCGCTCACCCGGTCGAGCACCTCGCTGGCCGTGCGGCAAGCTTGCCGCATCTTGTCGATCTCTTTTGCGCTCTTGATCGGAATCATGCCGATTGCTCGATTAGCCGCGAGATGTCGTCGAAGACCGCTTCGCGATCGCGGTTGCCATCGATTTTGCGAAGGGCGCCTGCTTTTTCGTAAAACGCCGCCAGCGGCTGAGTCTTGTTGTTGAATTCCAACAGCCGGTTTTTGAGCACCTCGACGTCGTCATCGTTACGTCTGATCAAGTGCCCATCGCAATACGGACAAACCGGACGGTCGGCGAAATGGGCACTAGTGACACTGGTGGTGAAACCGCAGCCCTGGCATTGCAGCCGGCTCGCTATCCGATCGGCCACGGTTTGTTCCGAGACATCGAGCCAGATGGCAAGATCGAGCGGCGTGCGATGCCGCGCCAGAATGTTTTGCAGACTCTCCGCCTGCGGGATCGTGCGCGGGAATCCATCAAACACAAATCCATGGCCGCCGTGCAGGCGCAGCCAGTCTTCGATCAATTCGACGATGATCTTGTCCGAAACCAATCCGCCATGCTGCGTCGTATCGGCCGTCTCCAATCCAAGCGGCGTCCCGAGCTCCCTTTCCCGGCGCAAGATGGCGCCCGGCGAAGTTACCGGGATCCCGAAGTGCCGGGTAATCATCTCGGCTTGAGTTCCTTTTCCGGAACCCGGCGCGCCCAGAAGCACCAATCGTCCTTTCACTTAATGCCCGTAAAGGAAAATCGCCACCCCGCCGATCACGATGATCGCGATACCGACATACAGCCACATCAGCGTATTGCTTCGGGCCGCCTCGCCCCGCGCGTAACTCGCGCGATCGAAACGACCGCTCCGGATGCGACCCTTCCGCAGAAATCCGTCGTAATGCCGTTGAATGAGATGGGTCTCCACCTGCCGCATCGTATCCAGAATCACGCCGACGATGATCAGCAAACTCGTGCCGCCGAAAAATTGCGCGGTGATCTGCGGCACGTGCAGCCATTGGCTCATCAGACTCGGCAAAATAGCGATCCCCGTGAGGAAAATCGCGCCCGCGAAAGTAAGCCGCGTCATCGTGTAATCGAGAAATTCGGCCGTCGGCTTACCCGGACGAACGCCAGGAATGTAACCGCCGTACTTCTTCAGATCGTCGGCGATTTGAGACGGTTGAAATTGCGTCGCCACCCAGAAATAACTGAAGAAGAAAATCATCGCCGCCAGAACGACATAATGCAGCCAGCCGACCGAAAGCATGTCCGCGATCGTCTTGGCCGTCCGGCTATTTTTGAAAGCAACGCTGACGATCGTCGTCGGAAAAAGCAGAAGCGCCCACGCGAAAATGATCGGCATAACGCCGGCGTAGTTCACTTTCAGCGGCATATACTGCGTCTGGCCGCCGTACATTTTGCGGCCGACCACACGTTTCGCGTACTGCACCGTAATCTTGCGCACTCCTTGCGTGACCGCGATCACGGATGCGATCACGATAAACAGAAACGCGATCATCAAGACGAGAATGGCCGGGTTGGCCGGACTGGCGCCGCTTTCCGCGGACGGCACGAAAGTCTTCCAGGCCTGCGCCAGCGCCGCAGGAAGACGCGCCACGATACCGATCGTAATGATCAGAGAAATGCCGTTGCCGATGCCGCGCTCCGTGATCTGATCGCCGAGCCACATTAAGAATAGCGTGCCCGTAGTCAGAGAGAGCACCGTCATAATTCGAAACATCATGCCGGTATCGGCCACGAGCGGAATTCCGAGTTTCGCTGTTGTCTCGGTGATTCCCGGCAGCATGGTCTGGTACGATTCCGGATGCTGGAAGGAGATGGCGAGCAGGTACGCTTGAAAGAGGCAAAGCACCACGGTGGCATACCGCGTGTATTGCATGATCTTCTGGCGACCGCCGTCTTCTTTCGCGAGCCGGCCCAGTTGCGGAATAACCGCGGTGAGCAACTGCAACATGATCGACGCGCTGATGTAGGGCATGATCCCAAGCGAGAAAATCGCGCAGTTCTCCAGCGCGCCGCCACTGAACAAATTGAAGAGCGCCGCGACATTGCCGCCGGTTTTTTCCGTCAGCGAAGTGCGGAACCACTCCTGGATCACGGCCTGATTAACGCCCGGCGTTGTGATGGCTGCGCCGAGCCGCACGATCACGATGACGGCAAGGGTAAACAGAATGCGCCGCCGCAGTTCCGGTATCTTGACCGTGTTTAAGAACGCCGAAACCATCGACTAGGAGTGGGTGATCGACCGCAAAGTTCTAGCTCTTTCGAGATGACTTCTTGGACGCAGATTTAGCCGGCGTCTTCTTTTTCGCCGCTGGCTTCTTTGCCTTTGCCTTTGCCTTTGCCTTTGCCTTCGTCTTGGGCTTGGCTGATTCGGTTTCCGAGGATTCCGTAGCTGGCGCGGGTTGCTCGGCTTCGCGCGGTCCCTGCACCGGCTTTTGCCGCAACGTCACACTGCCACCGGCCTTTTCGATCTTCTCGCGAGCCGATGCGCTGATCTTATCCGCCTCGATGGAAATAGCATGCTTCAATTCGCCGTCTCCGAGAATCTTGAGGCCGGCGCCGTTGCCGCGGATCAGATTCGATTCGCGAAGAAGCTGCTCGTTCACCACGGTGCCTTCCTTGAACGAATTCAAGTCGCTCAGATTCACGACCGCATAATTCTTATGGAACGCAGCGTTGTTGAAACCGCGCTTGGGCAACCGCCGGATGAGCGGCATCTGGCCGCCTTCGAATCCGAGCCGCAGGCTGCCGCCCGAACGCGCCTTTTGGCCTTTGTGGCCCTTGCCGCTGGTCTTCCCGTGCCCGGAGCTTTCGCCGCAGCCGAGCCGTTTCACCCGGTGTTTCGAACCGGGCCGCGTCCGCATGTTATGCAACCGGATCATGACGCCTGCTCCACTTCCTTCCGCTCCGTCACGCGAATGCCGCGCGTCTTCAAAATCTCATCGCGCCGGCGCAAACCGCGCAGCGCTTCGATGGTCGCCTTCACGACGTTCGAGTGGTTGCTCGAGCCGAGCGACTTCGCCAGGACGTCACGAATGCCAACCGCTTCGACTACTGCGCGGACACCGCCGCCCGCGATTACGCCTGTGCCAGGCGAGGCCGGCCGCAACAGCACCCGCCCGCCGCCGAATTCGCCAATCGTCTCATGCGGAATCGTGTTCTCGTGCAGCGACATTTTCTCCATCCCTTTGCGCGCCGCTTCCGATGCCTTGCGGATCGCCTCCGCCACTTCGTTCGCCTTGCCAAAGCCGACGCCGACTTTGCCATCATGATCGCCCGCGACAATCAACGCGCTAAAGCTAAAACGCCGGCCGCCTTTGACGACCTTGGCGCAACGATTGATGAACACCACCTTCTCGGTCGTGTCGCCTCTTGCCGCTGAGCTCTTGTCAGTGTGGCGTTCCTGTCGTCGTCCGCCGCCGTGTTGTTGTGCCATGATGTTCTAAAATTTGAGTCCGCCTTCACGGGCCGCGTCCGCGAGAGCTTTCACTTTTCCGTGATAAAGAAAACCGCCGCGATCAAAGATGACCTTGTCGACTTTCTTGGAAAGCAGACGCTCGGCGATTGCCTTGCCGACTTTTTCGGCGGAAGCGCGGTTCGCTCCCGCTTTGGATTTGCCCACGACTTTTTCTTCTGTCGTAGCGGCAGAGACCAGCGTCCTGCCGGCATCGTCATCGATCACCTGCGCGTAAACATGCTTGCCCGAAAAATGGACCGCCAGACGCGGCCGTTCGGCCGTGCCGCTGACGCGCTTCCTGATCCGCGTGTGAATGCGGTGCCGGATTTCCTTACGATCGCGAAGTGCCATGGCTATTGAACCGTCTTGCCTTCCTTGCGCCGCACAATCTCGCCCGCGTAACGCACGCCCTTGCCCTTGTAAGGCTCGGGCGGGTAATACCTGCGAATATCTGCGGCGACTTGGCCGACCAGCTTCTTGTCGATGCCCGCGATCGCGATCTTAGTGTTATCGGTCACGGTGATTTTGATTTCTTTGGGAATGGGAAACAGGATCGGATGAGATTTCCCGAGCGCTAGATTGAGGGTCGAACCCT
This sequence comes from Verrucomicrobiota bacterium, assembly GCA_039649045.1. Taxonomy (GTDB): domain Bacteria; phylum Verrucomicrobiota; class Verrucomicrobiia; order Chthoniobacterales; family UBA10450; genus AV80. The sequence goes on from JBBWZL010000039.1 coordinate 5,581, forward strand.
GCACCGCCGCTTTGAACCCGACGCCCTCGATCTCGAGGCTCTTCGAAAACCCTTCGCTCACGCCCTGGACCATGTTGTGAACGAGACTGCGCGAAAGGCCGTGCAGCGCCTTCACGCTCCGCGTCTCCGCATCGCGCACGAGTGATACCTTGTTGTCCTGGACCGTCGCCTTGATCTCGCGCGGCAACGTCCAGCTCAACTTCCCTTTCGGGCCTTCGACGGCGACGGCGCCATCGTTTCCGATGTTCACCTTCACCTTGTCGGGAATCTCGACCGCTTTGTTTCCAATCCGTGACATAAAAAAATTCGGCTACCAAACGTAGGCCAGCAGCTCGCCTCCTACGTTTTGTTTCTTCGCTTCGCGACCCGAGAGAATTCCGCGCGGCGTGGAAAGAATTGAGACGCCCATCCCGCCGAGGACGCGCGGAATTTCCTGCGCGCCGACATAACGGCGCAAGCCCGGCCGGCTCACCCGCTTCAAACCGGTGATGGCACTGGTGCGGTTCGCGATCTTGTTCGTGATCTTGATCCGCGGATGCGCCCCTTCCGTGTCGACTGAGTAATCCGTGATGTAGCCTTCGTCCTTCAAAATGCGCACGATCTCCGCCTTGATCTTCGAGTACGGCACAAACATCTCAGTCTTCTGCGCGTTCGCGGCATTGCGCACGCGGGCGAGAAGGTCGGCAATAGGATCGGTAACTGTGCTCATTTCGATTCGGTGGCTACGGCGGCGGGAGCGGCTGCGACCTTCTTGGCCCGGTCGCTAAAGGGCATTCCCATCTCGCTCAAGAGCGATTTGGCCTCTTCGTTCGTCCGCGCAGTGGTGACGATGGTAACATCAAATCCGATGTTGCGCTTGATTTTATCCAGCTCGACCTCGGGGAAAATCGCCTGGTCGGAAACGCCAAGCGTGTAGTTGCCGTGTCCGTCGAAACCTTTCGGCGACACCCCGCGAAAATCGCGGATGCGCGGCAGCGAGGCCTTGATCAGGCGCTCGAGAAATTCATACATGTGCTCGCCGCGCAACGTCACCTTGGCGCCGATCGCCTGGTCCTGGCGCAGCTTGAAATTCGCGATGCTCTTCTTCGCCCGCGTCTCCGAAGGTTTCTGGCCGCTGATCAAAGCGAGCTCGGCCTTCGCATCTTCGAGCGCCTGTTTCACGTCCGACTGCGAGCCGACCGAAGTGTTGATCACGACCTTCTCCACTTTCGGGACCTGGTGCGGGTTCGTGTAGCCGTGCGTCTTTTGCAGCGCCGGCATCACGCGGTCTTTGTAATCCTGATAAAATTCGTTCTTCACGCCTGTTCCTCTTTCGCTTCCTTATCCTTCGAACTTTTGGCTTTCGGCGCTTTTTCTTTCGTCGCCTTCTTTTTGCCTTTGCCCTTCGCCGCGCGTTCGCCGCGCTCGAGCACCTTCACATTCGAAATGTGAATCGGGCCTTCCCGCTCCTGGATTTTTCCCTGCGGATTGTCCTGCGATTTCTTCAGGTGCTTCTTGATCATCCGCACGCCTTCGATCAGGACACGTTCCTTGCGCGCGATCACTTCGAGCACCTTCCCGGAGGAACCTCTAAAGTTCCCCGAGATGACCTCGACGTTGTCCCCTTTCCGGACGTGCAGCTTGATGCGGTTCATAAAACTTCCGGAGCGAGCGAAACGATTTTCATGAAATTCCGCTCGCGTAATTCGCGCGCGACCGGCCCGAAAATGCGGGTTCCGCGCGGATTCAAATCTTTGTCGATCACGACGATGGCGTTGTTGTCGAAGCGAAGAACCGATCCGTCGCTGCGCTTGATCGGCTGACGGGTCCGCACGATCACCGCGCGAATCACTTCGCCTTTTTTCACGGTGCCGGTGGCGCTCGCTTCCTTCACGTTGGCGACGATCACATCGCCAATGCCGGCCGATTGCGCGGTTCCCTTGCCGATCACGCCGATCATCGTCGCCATGCGCGCGCCGCTGTTGTCTGCCACGTCGAGTCTGGATCGTAGGTAAACCATAAAATTTCCTCTTACTTCTGCACCACTTCGACCAGCCGCCAGCGCTTCAATTTGCTCAGGGGCCGCGTTTCCATGATCCGCACCGTGTCGCCAGCCTTGGCCTTGTTCTCTTCGTCGTGCGCGTAAAACTTTTTCATCTGCTTCACGATCTTGCCAAATTTTCGGTGCGGAACACGCGTCACCGTCCGGACAACGATCGTCTTATTCATGCCGCTCGAAATCACTTCGCCCGTCCGCGTCTTGCGGGCTCCGCGCGCAGTCGCGTTCGTGCTCGATTCGTTAGTCTCTTCAGCCATAAATCCTTATTTCTTTTCCGCTTTCGCGGCGCGTTGGGAGAGAACCGTTTCGATCCGCGCGACTTCACGGCGCAGGAGCCGCAAACGGCTCGGCTGCTCCAATTGCCCGCTTTGCTGCTGCAAACGCAAATGCAGGCTCTCCTGCCGCATATCGCGTTTTTTTGTCAGCAACTCGTCGCTGCTCATCTCGGATACTTCTTTGAATTTCATTTTCGTTAGGCCGCGGCCACGTGATGTCGCCCTTTTGTCATGCTGAGCGAAGTCGAAGCATCTCTTGCTATTGCCTTTTGACGCGTCACTCCGGAAACAGTCAGAGATTCTTCGACTGCGTTCCGCTTCGCTGCACTTCGCTCAGAATGACAAAACAATTTCATATTCGTTAGGCCGCAGCCACGTGGTGTCGGGTCAAAAACTTCGTCCGGACCGGCAATTTATCCGCCGCGAGCCGAAGCGATTCGCGCGCGACCGATTCCGTCACGCCGTCCAGCTCGAACAAAATGTTGCCCGGCTTGACCGTCGCCACCCAATACTCGGGCTGGCCTTTTCCCTTGCCCATTCGCGTTTCCGGCGGACGCGAGGTCACCGATTTGTCCGGGAAAATGCGGATCCAAAGTTTGCCTTTGCGTTTCATGCTGCGGGTCAGCGCCACGCGAGCGGCTTCGATCTGCGTGTTCGTGATCCAGGCGCGCTCAAGCGTCTGCAGGCCGAACTCGCCAAAATCAATTCGCAGATTGCGCGAAGCAGTTCCCTTCCGGCTACCCCGTTGGGTCTTCCGGTACTTCACGCGTTTGGGCATCAATGGCATAACAATCTCCTAAAAAATTAAACCTGGGCCGGCTCGGGCGGTGGCGGCAGAACAGAGGGCGCATCGGCAACCGGCTCTTCCTTCTTACACAGCCAGCATTTCACCCCGATCTTGCCGTAAACCGTGTTCGCTTCCGCAAATCCGTAATCAATCGGCGTCCGCAACGTGTGGAGCGGAACCTTGCCTTCGCGGTACCATTCCGAGCGCGAAATTTCCGCGCCGTTCAACCGCCCCGAGCTGCGCAATCGAATTCCCTGCGCCCCAAAATCCATCGCCACCTGCACCGCTTTTTTCATCGCGCGGCGGTAAGCGATCCGGCGTTCGATCTGGAGCGCCACGTTTTCCGCGACGAGCTGCGCATCGAGCTCCGGCGTCTTGATTTCCTGGATGTCGATCTTGATCTGTTTACCCGACGCCATCTTCGAAATCTCTTCGGTCATCTTCTCGATCTCCGCGCCTTTGCGGCCGATCACGATTCCCGGCCGCGCCGTATAGATGGTCACGCGGATGCTATTCCAAGCGCGCTCAATCACGATCTTCGAGACGGCGGCAAACTGCAGCTTCTTCTTCACGTAGTTGCGAATTTTGAGATCGCTGTGCAGAAACGCCGGCATCTCCTGCGGCGAGGCGTACCACTTCGAACGCCAGTCGCGATTCACCGCGAGACGAAAACCAATCGGATTAACTTTTTGTCCCATAAACTTTAGTTTGTCATCCTGAGCCGCGAAGACGTCGAAGGATCTCTGGCTATTTCTGTGTCACTAGAACCGTCTTCAGCGCGCAGAAATAGTAAGAGATTCTTCGACTCCGCTGCGCTTCGCTCAGAATGACAATTCATAAAAAATTATTCTTTGCCCTCTGACTTCACTTCGTCAGTCGCGGTCTCCGGCTTCTCCTCTGATTTAGGCGCGCGTTTCATGGCGCCCTTCTTCTGTCCCCTGGTCGATTTTTTCTTGCCACCCTTTTTCTTATCGCGCGTCTTGATCTCGATCTCGTCGGTCAAAATAATCCGGATATGGCTGCTGCGTTTCAGGATGCGGCTGCCGCTTCCACGGGCGCGGGCCATCATTCGTTTCATGGTCGGCCCCTCACCCACGGTCGCTTCTTTCACGACCAGGCCATCCACCCGAAGATTCGCGTTGTTCTCCGCATTCGCGACCGCGCTCTTCAATGTTTTGGCGATGAAGCCGGCAGCCTTTTTCGGGCTGAACGCGACGAGATCAAGCGCTGCCGAAACCGGCAGGCCCTGGATCGCGCGCGTGACTTCGCGCACCTTGAAGGGCGAAATCTTCGCATACTTATATGTCGAGCTAACTTGCATTTTAAATTCTATTTCGAACTAACATCCTTGCGGGCATCCGCCTGGAGGCGGTCGCCCACTATAATTTTCTCAGAACCCATTTCTTGAATCACCGCGCCGCAAATTTTCTGGCGCACATCCACCACCCGCAGCGTCGCGATCCGCTTGTCTCCCCGCATCACCCGCAGCGGCATTCCCATCTTCACTCCCTGCTTCTCCCCGAAATTACCGACCACCAGCGACCATTCTTCCTTCACGCTGATCACGCTGCCCTCCATCAACGTCGCCGTTTCCGCCGGAGCGTTCTCCGCCTTCGCGATCAACTCACTCGTCGCCCGCAACTGCGCTTCCACCTCCATCCGCGCCTGCGCCTCGCCGCCCGTCGAAGTCTTGAGCAGGTGCAAAATCGCCTCGCTCAAACGCAACGCCTGGTCGCGATACTGTTCGCGTTCCTTCTGCATCATTTGCAGATCGGACACCGCGCTCAGTAGCCGCTGCTCGATCTTCGCGCGATCCTTGTTCGCCGACTCGATCCCGAGCGCTTCCATGCGCAACTGCAGGTCCGAATATTTCCGGCGATAAACTTCCGCCTCCACATTCGACGCCGCCAGGCTGTCGGTCAACGTCCTGACCGACTCCCGCGCGAGCGAAAGCTGCCTCCGCAACTCTTCATTCTGTGAAAGAAGAGACGCAGCGGTCATCCCGCCATCGCGGGATGTCGCATTTTCAATTTTAGATTCTGACAAAGAACTATTTCCCTCTGCCGCCAGCCCTCGAGCCAGCGTCATACACCCCAAGACTACAAAAATTTTCCTCAACTACTTCGTCACCTTCGCGGTGTGCGAACCGTGTTTCTTAAAGATACGCGTGGCCGAAAACTCCCCGAGTTTGTGACCGACCATGTTCTCCGTGACGAAGACGGAGATAAAAATTTTGCCGTTGTGGACCATGAAGGTGTGGCCGACAAAATCGGGCGTCACCATCGAACGGCGCGCCCAGGTCTTGATCGGTTTCTTCACGCCCGACGTATTCATCTTGTCGATTTTCTCGAGAAGATGCGGCGCAACGAACGGTCCTTTTTTTAGCGATCTAGCCATAAATCAAAATTATTTCTTCCGCCGGTCCTGCATGATGAAGCGATCGCTCGGCTTGTGCTTCGACCGGGTCTTAAATCCTTTCGCGAGCTGTCCCCACGGACTGACCGGGTGATGCCGTCCGCCGCCGCCCTTCGATTTTCCCTGACCCCCGCCCATCGGGTGATCGATCGGGTTCATGACCATGCCGCGGACATGCGGACGCCGGCCCTGCCAGCGCGTGCGCCCGGCCTTGCCGCTCGCAACGTTCATGTGATCGACGTTGCCGACCTGGCCCATCGTCGCGAAACAGCTGTCGTGAATCCGACGAATTTCGCCTGAAGGAAGTTTGACCAGCGCGTAACCGGCTTCGCGGTTGCTCAGCGTCGCCTGTTGTCCGGCGCTGCGCGCAATCTGCCCGCCGCGGCCCGGCGCGATCTCGATGTTATGAATGTTGGAGCCGAGCGGAATGATGCTGAGCGGCAATGAATTTCCGAGATCGGGCGTGGCCTCGCTTCCGGACATCACCGTCGCGCCGACCGTCAATCCATCCGGCGCGAGGATGTAACTCATCTCGCCATCCGTGTACTTAATAAGAGCGATGCGCGCGGAACGGTTCGGATCGTACTCGATCGCCGTCACTTCGGCTGCGATCCCGTGCTTCCGGCGTTTGAAGTCAACCCGGCGGTATTTTTGTTTATGTCCGCCGCCGATATGCCGCGAAGTCAGCCGCCCATTGTTGTTCCTGCCCCCGCTTCTCTTCTTCACCTCGGTCAGACTCTTGTGCGGAGTCGACTTCGTGATCTCGGTAAAAGCCGGCAGCGACTTGAACCGGAGCGCGGGGGTAAGTGGACGAAAAGTTTTGAGAGCCATAACCAGTTAGACGAGGTCGATCTTGTCGCCTTCCTTGAGGGTCACGATTGCCTTTTTCCAATGCGGCTTGCGGCCGAAATCGGCGCGGCGTTCACGCTTCTTCTTGCCAGCGTAATTGCATGTGTTCACCGCCACGACCTTCTTGTTGAACAATTTCTCGATCGCGTGCTTGATCTGGATCTTGTTCGCGCGGGGCGATACCCGGAAAACGTATTTGTTCAGCTTCTCGCTCAGGAGCGAAGCCTTCTCGGTGAGCCGAACGGTCTGAATGAGATCGTATGGTTCGTTCATTCGCGATTCATCCTTTCGGCCAGTTGTTCCAATGCGGACGGCGTGATCAAAATTTTGTCGAACGCAAGGAGCTGTTCCGCATTCACATTCATCCCGGTGGCGAGCAGGACCGGCTTAATATTGCGAGCAGACCGGTAGGTGTTCTCATCGAACGAATCCGAGAGCACCAAAACTTTCCGCGCGTCGGTCTGCTTTTTCAGCATCGCGACGAACGATTTCGTCTTCGCTTCCGTAACGGCGAACTTATCAACCGTCAGCACGTCGCCCGCTTTGATCCGCTCGCTCAGCGCCTTCTGGAACGCGAGACGGCGCACGGTCTTGGAAGTTTTCTTGGAGTAATCGCGAGGCTTCGGCCCGAACACGACGCCGCCGCCACGCCAGATCACGGATGACTTGTATCCTGCGCGCGCCCGACCCGTTCCCTTTTGCCGCCAAGGTTTGGCGCCGGAAAGATTCACGTCCGCTTTCGACTTCGTGTTCGCCGAGCCGGAACGGCGCGCGGCGCGCATCGCCACGACAACGTCATGGAGCGCCTGCGTTCCGCGAGAGTTCTCGATCAGCTCGATCTTCGCTTCCTTGGCCGCGGCTGCGGTTAAGACTTTCGCGCTCATTTCGCCTTCTCTTCTGCCACGGGTTTCTTGATGGCCGGCCGGATCACGACATAGCTGCCATTGGATCCCGGCACCGCGCCGCTAATCAAAATCACTTTCTCCGACTCGCGCACCTGCATGACCTGCAAATTCTGGACGGTCACGCGCTCGTCACCCATGTGACCGGGCATGCCCATGTTTTTCCAAATACGTCCGGGCGTGGATCGATTGCCGACCGCACCGTTCCGCCGATGCGTCTTCGAGCCGTGGGAGGAGCCTTGTCCCTGGAAGTTGTGCTTCTTCATAACGCCCTGAAAACCTTTGCCCTTGGACTTGCCGATGACATCGACCCAGTCGCCCGGCTGAAATTGCGTGACGCTCAGATTGATTTCGCCTTCCGGCGCATCCGCATCCAGACGAAATTCCTTCATCAACTTCTTCGGTTCGGAACCGGCCGCCTTGAATTCGCCCAGCCGCGCTTTCGTGACGCGCGATTCCTTTTGTACGTCGAAGCCGACTTTGATCGCGGAATAACCGTCGTTCTCCGCCGTGACCCGGCGCAGCAACACGTTATCGCCCGCCGCGATCACGGTCACCGGACGCATCCGACCATTCGCGTCGTAAACGCTGGTCATGCCGATTTTTTGTCCTAGTAAACCGATGCTCATGATCGTGGGTTTGCAAATTTGTTGAAGCTAGACCGCTAAATCTTGATCGTAATATCCACGCCCGCCGGCAGGTTGAGTTTCTTCAACTCGTCGACCGTTTTCGCGGTCGGCTCGATGATGTCGAGCAGGCGTTTGTGCGTCCGAATTTCAAATTGGTCCATCGACTTTTTGTCGACGTGAGGCGAGCGGTTCACCGTAAATTTTTCGATCAACGTCGGTAGCGGAATCGGACCCGCGACGCGCGCACCGGTGCGCTTCGCCGTCTCGACGATGTCGATCGCGGATTGATCGAGCATGCGATGGTCGAATGCCTTCAGGCGGATGCGGATGCGTTGACCGTTCGTCATTTAGTTTCCTTCTGATCCAGAACGGCCGCCACGAGCTGCTGCGGCACCTGTTCGAAATGGGACGGCTCCATCGAGTAGCTCGAACGGCCTTTGGAAAGTGAACGAATCGCGGTGGCGTAACCGAACATTTCCGCGAGCGGAACCTCGGCCTGGACCATGGTGAGGTTTCCCTTCACTTCGATGCTCTCGATCTTGCCGCGGCGCCGGTTTAAATCGCCCATGATGTCGCCCTGATATTCTTCCGGAGTCGCGTTCTCGACCTTCATG
>JBBWZL010000013.1:0-192392 GCA_039649045.1 Verrucomicrobiota bacterium
GCTGTTTTTATTCGCAGTGAGCCGCGCTCCCATCGTATCAGAGCACAGATGACCCAAGCCTCATCGACGCGCCTTCTTGCGAAGGTGGATCGAGCGCTCCGCCGCTCGAGTCTTATTAATCGCGGCTTCACTGCCGCCCTTGCAATCGCGCGACGGAGCGCGCGATCCACCACCCGTGGTTTTTAGTTCGCACATTTTTGTTTACTATTTCCTGCCGCTCGGGCTGCTGGGCTACTACCTGCTGTTCCGCGCGCAGCAGCGCTGGCGAAACGGCTGGCTCATCCTGACCGGTTACATCTTTTACGGTTGGGCCGAGCCGCGCTTCGTGCCGCTCATGTTCGCGACGACCTTCGTCGATTGGCTCGTGAGTTTGATCATCGCCCACGACACCTGGCGGTTCTGGCGCGTCCTGCGTCAGCCGGTGAAACAATTGCCGCGCCGGATGCCGCGAACGCGCACCCAACGTCACGCGATCTGGATTTCCGTCGTGCTCAATCTCGCGACGCTCGGGTTTTTCAAATACTTCAACTTCGGGATCGAGAGCTGGAACGCACTCGCCAATGGAGTCGGTCTTCACCATGGCCAATTCGACACGTTCTTCCGCGTGGTCCTGCCGCTGGGGATCAGTTTCTACACCTTCCAGGCGCTCAGTTACACGATCGACGTTTATCGCGGCGAGGCCGAGGCGATGTCGAATTTCATCGATTTCTCCTGCTTCGTTTCGATGTTCCCGCACCTCGTCGCCGGGCCCATCCTGAAATTTTCCTTTCTCGCCGAGCAACTCAAACATCGCCGGCTCACCTCCGACAAATTCGCGCGCGGCGTCGCCTTCTTCATGCTCGGGCTCGCGAAAAAAATCCTGCTCGCGAATCCGTGCGGAAAAATCGCGGACACGGCATTCAACGCCGGCTCGGTCGGCACCCTCGACGCCTGGTTCGGCTCGATCGGCTACGCGTTCCAGATCTATTTCGACTTCAGCGGTTACTCAGACATGGCGATCGGCCTCGGCCTCATGTTCGGTTTTGTTTTCGCGAAGAATTTCGATTCCCCCTATCTCTCCGAATCGATCACCGATTTCTGGCGGCGCTGGCACATCTCGCTTTCGACCTGGCTGCGCGAATATCTTTATGTCCCGCTCGGCGGCAATCGGCGCGGGATTCGCCGCACCTACTTCAACCTGGTGCTCACTATGTTGCTCGGCGGCCTCTGGCACGGCGCGTCGTGGAACTTCGTCATCTGGGGCGGATTGCACGGCGGCATGCTGGCCTTCGAACGCAGTCAGGGACGCGAAGGTTTCTATCATAATCTTCCGCGGCCGCTGCGCGTCGCGTTCACTTTCGTTATCGTGCTCTTCGGCTGGGTCTTTTTCCGCGCGGCGGATTTGCACCGGGCGATCGATTATCTCGCCACCATGTTTGGTCTCGGCCACAGCGAACCCGGCTCGGCATTGCTCGGCGGCATTCTTTACAAGCCTTACTACGTGCTCTCGATCGGCATCGCGGCGGTGGTGGTCTGGGCCGGGAAACAAACCTGGGATTGGACCCAGCGGATGACGGTTCCCAAGACCGCGATTTGTTTCGCCCTCGGCTGGCTCGCGTTGGTCGTTCTCGCGACCCAGGAATACAACCCCTTTATCTACTTCATTTTTTAGGAACGAATCGTGTCTGACGAAACCAATCTTCCAGTCGGTGGCGATGAACCGCTCAAGCCGGCCCATTCGCTTCCGCGTTATAAGGATCCGACGCCCGAGACACACCGGAAGGTTACGCGCGAAGAAGAAGCGGAGCTCGCCCTCAAAGGGACGAGCTACACGCGCGGCACGCGTGCACTGATCATTACGCTCTTTCTCCTCACCATCTGTTTCGTTCCCGCCATCCAATTCGCGGTCGAGCTTCGTGCCCCGGGAAAATCCGGCGGGTTGCCTACCTTCAACATCTACAAAACGCTCCCGACGTGGGCGAGAATCCGCGCGGTGCGGAGCGCTACCGATCTGTGGCATCTCCTTCCGCGCGCCGCGGAGCTCAAGGCCGCGGAGAAAGAGATCGAAGCCGACTCGGTCGTTTCCGCATGGCTGCTGCCGCGTGTCCAATCCGTCCTCACCGGAAAATTGCGCGCCGGCAATGAACAAGTTTATCTCGGCCGCGATACGTGGCTCTTTTACCGCCCCGATGTCGACTACATCACCGGCCCGCCGTTTCTCGATCCGTACCAACTGAGCCATCGCGCCCACACCGATCGCGTGCAGCCCGATCCGGTAAAGGCCATCGTCGATTTTCGAAATCAACTTGCGGTGCGGGGGATTGATTTGATCGCGATGCCCGTGCCGATGAAGCCGGGCATCGACGCGAACAAACTCGTGGCTGCAGCGGCGGAAAGCGCACCGCTCCAGAATTCCTCCTTCCTCGAATTCAAAGCGCGCCTGGAGAAATCCGGCGTGCGCGTTTTTGATCCGGCGCCGTTGCTCTTCCAACGCAAGACGGCGTTGAAGAATGCGCCACTCTATTTGGAGAGCGACACGCACTGGCGGCCGGAAACGATGGAGTTCGTCGCGCAAAATCTCGCGGCCACCATTTCGGCTCCCGGTGCGACGCCGGCCGCCGCTCTTCAAGTCTCAGAGAAAGAGATCCAGGGCCTCGGCGACATCGCCCGGATGTTGCGATTGCCGTCTTCGCAAAATCTCTACCGTCCCGAGAAAGTCACGATCCACGAAGTGTTGTCAGGCAATGTAATCTGGCGGCCGAGCCGCGATGCCGAAATTCTCCTTCTCGGCGACAGCTTCTCGAACATTTTCTCGCTTGAGGCCCTGGGCTGGGGCGAATCCGCCGGGTTCGCCGAACATCTGAGCCGCGCTTTGGGCGGTCGCCCACTCGATTGCATTTTGCGCAACAGCGATGCCGCCTTTGCCACCCGCGAAATCCTGAGCCGCGATCTCGCGCGCGGACGCGATCGGCTCGCGGGAAAGAAACTGGTGATCTGGGAATTCGCTGCGCGCGAGCTCTCCTTCGGCAATTGGAAAATGATCGAGATGAAACTCGGGCAACCCGCGCCGGCAAAATTCTTCGTGCCAAAAGCCGGCGAGGAAGTTGTCGTGAGCGGAATCGTCGACGCCATCTCCGCCGTCCCGCGGCCCGGCACTGTCCCCTACAAAGACCACGTTCTCGCCCTGCACCTGTCCGATCTTGCCATCGAAGGCCGCGCCGGAAATGAAGGTTTGGAATCGCTCGTTTATCTCGAAAGCATGCGCGACAACGTCCTCACACCCGCCGCCCGCTTCCGACCCGGCGATCGCGTCATTCTTCGCCTGCGCTCATGGGCGGACGTGTCCGACAAATACGAAAAGACAAACCGCAGCGAGATCGACGATCCCACCGTTCAACTGGAAGAACCGGCATGGGGCGTATTCGACAAATGAGCTTCGCGACGAAAAGCGATGTCATGGAAGATAAGAGTCGTTCTTTATGCCACTGACCTTTGAATGGGATTTACGGAAGGCGAGATCGAACTCCGCCAAGCATGGCGTCGGCTTCGAAGAAGCTACCACAATTTTCGGCGATCCGTTGGCGCTCACAATTCCCGATCCCGATCATTCGTTGATGGAAACGCGTTACATCACGATGGGCAAAGCGTTTACCGGCAAATTGCTCATTGTTGTCCACACGGAACGAAGCGATAATATTCGCCTCATCAGTGCGCGACGAGCCAGTCGACGAGAACGCAGCTATTATGAAGAAAACATCGAATAAATCCACGAGAAAACCGATGCGCGATGAATACGATTTCTCGCAGGGCGAACGCGGAAAATTTGCACGCCGTTATGCGAAGGGAACAAACGTGGTTGTCCTGGAACCTGATGTCGCCAAGGTATTCTCGAATTCGAAATCGGTGAACGTTTCGTTGCGAAGAATCATTCGCAAAGAAACGCCGGCATTAGCGAAGTGATATGCGCGCCCGCGTTGGTGAACCAAACCTAGAGCACGCCGACGGCGCGTGAGATCAGAAGAATCACGATGCTGAGGGAAATGATAACCTGCATCATCGCCAGGACTTTTGCCCAGCGCGCGAGCAGGGGCGCATCGGTCGGACCGAAGGTGGAGCTCTGGGTAAAGGCGACGAAAAGATAATCGACAAAGCGCGGGCGCCATCGCGCGCAGGCAAATTTTCCGCGCTCGTCTTTCTGGATTTGCATTTGCGGAAAGAGAAAACTGCGGCTGCCAAATTCCCGGAGTTCGTGGCGCACGGTGGGCCCGCCGCCATCGAGCCGCCAATACCAGAGCGCAAAGACCGGCACGTTCGTGATTCAGAGCGCCGCCCCCGACCCGAGCAGCCGCAACGCCCCGTCCCGATGTGAAGGCAACGCGATCACCAGCAGGATGACCGAGCCGATTAGTGCAAGCGTAATGATGGAGTTGATCACGATCCCGAACGCGCGATTGAGGGAACGCCGCCCGGTTCGATGAGCAATCATCGTGGGCACAAGCAAGACGAAGATCAAAGTTGGGAGCAGCCACGTCGGACCGATAATGAGCGAGCGCGGCAAGGCGAGATAAACTCCACCGACCGCAATGAACGCAAGTAATGCCTGCCAGCGCGGCTCAGGTTTATCGAGATGCTGCTGCTCGGCTTCGTGTTCGTTCGGCACAAATTCGTTATACCCGGAACTCGCAGCCGCGCGAACTCCGTCTATAATCCGGATAGCCTAAAGATTTGTCTAAACCCCGTTAGATGTAGCAACAACCCTCGCTGCCGAAATCTCCAGCCACTCGTGATGTGTTTGCAGAGCTATACGTTGCGGGCCTGCTCGCCGACGCGGGATGGAATGTTTACTTTCCCACGCGGGATATTGGATTCGATTTCATCGCCACGAAGGCAGTCGAGAGCGGCATTATTATTCGGCCCGTTCAAGTCAAAGGAAAGTATCCCACCGCTGGAAAGCGCGATGTAGCGTCATACGGATTCGGCGGCTGGCTTTCGCAGCTTCATCGAGAGATGGTTCTCGCCATTGCGTTTTTCACGAGTACTCGCTCGCCAGCTCCAACGTGCACGGCTTTCATGCCTTTTGGTCAGGTTCGGCCGCACAGCACCGATCCCGAGTGGTGGCAGTCCTCGCCAGCCGGATTTCAGGGCGGACAGCCCATGCCACGGGGGGATTACCGCAAATCCTTCGACGACCGCGGAATCGCACTTATGGGGTCGGTGACATTTCCGACGGAAGCACCGTGACGCCCACCCGATATCTAATCAGGCGATGCAGCTATCCGCTGGGCGCGCTGATCCTCCCTTCACTTTATGAAAATACATTCATTCCAAGCTACGCTCGCGCCCACCGGCGGCGGCTGATCTTGGTCTCGTTAGGCCCCTGATACGTGCTCCACCAATATCTGAAAGATCTCACTCGGGAGGAAATCGCGTTACTTGCTGCCCTCGCCGGCTTTCTCGGCGTTATTCTCGGCTCTGGCGTTACTGCTCTGACAGCGATTGTCGCCCCATGGCTCGCGCGGCGCAGCGACCAAAAGCGACAATTTCGGCAGATGGCGATTCAGGCCGGACTCGACAACTGGCGCCATCAGAACGAACTCGCTATCGGACTCCTCAAGGCTGGCGGCAGCGGGAATTATTCCGTCGACGCTCCTGATGATTACATCATTCATATGCTGCTACTCATGGACATTGCGTCGGATTCGAAGCTTTCAGTAGAGGAGGCGACCGACTTGATCGCGCAGAAGGGTGGACGATCGCATCCAGGGGAACGCTCCAAGGCCTAACATCATGCCCGAGATCAACATCCTTCGCGCCATAAAACCAAAGAAGGGCATGTATATTGCGGAAGGACGCAGCGAATACGTCGGGAAGCATCCATACGGTCAGGGCGCCAGCGGTTTCTGGGTTGGTTTCAAGATAATGTGGCGCAGCCGATTCTTTTCGTCGCAGGGCGCTCTCTTGGTGCTTCCCGATCTCTGCGTCGGCGTATCGCGTATCTCCGATAAGCAAGCTCGGTCAGAAACGCGCTGGTCAGCGTTTTCAGCAGGGCAGAAAGGCACTCCGATTGCTTTTGGCGCACTCGGCGGGTTGCTCTCCGGTGCTGTTCGCACCGCCTTCGCAGAGATCGAAGGGCTCAGTGGCTTTGCTGTGTATTACGTCAACGAGGCTCAGTCGACCGGAGGCCTTCTAGCTGCGGCACCTCCTGATATCGTCGAGCAGATATTTTCAGTAATGCCTGAAGACAAGATTATCCCCCTGCCTCGTTAGGATGAAAGCCAACGGTGGCTGATCTCATTCTCGTTAGGACTTAACATGGATGACATCGTGCACGAAAATGCAAAGCTCCGTCGAGAGCTGCAATTGTGTATTGAGGAGCGAGATCGTCTTCGCGCGCTCCAGCCGTTCAAGCGCGGGCTCGAAGGCGAGCGCTATATTGCGGACCTTATCGGTGGCGAAGTCACGATCACGAACGCGCGGCATGATATCGTCACCAAAAGCGGCCATCACCTCGAAGTGAAACTTGGCGGGCTCCGGGTCGCGGTCAAAGGCAAGAAGACAAAACAATGGGCGTGGAGGCACGTTTTCGGGGAAGACGGAAAGAAGATTTATGATCAGCTCATTCTGTTGGGACTGGTGGACGAACGCCATAGAAAGTCGACAGACGGCCCATATGTTATCTTTGATATTCCTTATTCGGACGCAATCGCATTGCTGCCGAACCCACGGTATCTCGCAATCAGCACCGATGCGGACAGAAGTTTCTCCAAGGTGTCTGCGGTTCTGTTCGAAAAGTATCTTACTACGGAAACCGAGATGCGACGAACCTACGGAGCAGTCCAACCACGCGATGTGGCCAGCTAGTCTTGGTCTATGAGACGCATGTCCAGACGACTAGTTTTCGCGATCATTCTTGCCCTCGGCCTTTCGTCGGCTGAGGCGAGGCGTTATACTTTTTTTGAACTGAGGGAGATCTTTTTCCTGATGCCGAAGCCCGATTACCCGATCGAGCTACGCCGGCTCCACTTGTCGGGGCGGGGAGTTTATCGCCTTCGCATTAACGAACGCGGGGACGTTACCGGCATCCGGATTTTGGAAAAAACGGGAATCCCGCCGCTTGACATTGAGGTCTTGAAGGCGTTCATCCGCTGGCGTGCCCGGCCTGGGCCAAAACGCGAGGTTGATGTTCCAGTCAGGTTCATCTTGGAGGAGCGGTGATTGCTTTGCGCGCCAAAACCAAATGATGGATTAAACCCAGGTAGGCTTTGAAGGGCCGGTCTTCGATGATTTCAAATTCCGCATCGCGAAGTTTTGCGTGAATGTCATCGGGCCTTCGGCGAAAAACTGATTCGCTGCCAAGCGTGCCGAGATGCGAAGCATCCCGCCTTTGCCAGAATCGCGAGGGCATTTCCGGTTCGAAGGTGAAGACAAAATAACCGTCCGAGTTTAACAATTCGGCGACGCAGGCGAGAAACGCAGCAAGATCGGAAATATGTTCGACGGCGCCGCAGGATTGGATGATGTCGAAGCGGCCGAGTGATTGGGATTCCAGCGTTCCTTTGTGAAGCTCGACCCGGGGAAATTTTTGCCGGCAACGCTGAAGCATGGCCGCGGATGGATCGAGTCCGACAATGCGAGTGAACTGCGGCAATCCGACATACGGCGCGACGCTCAATCCAGTGCCAATGCCGACATCGAGCAATTCACATGGGTCCGGCGCAATCTCGAGGACTGCCGCAGTCAGGATTTCCGGCGAACGGTAACGGGAGAAGACGGGCGCAACGACATCGAAGATCGGCGCGAGCCAGCGATAGTTCACAGCTCTTTCATAACCCGGGAAGCCGCGCCGGCCCAGCAGGTGTTCGCCGGACGGAAACCAAGAGCGGCGGTTTACAAACCGCCGTCTGTTTGGCGGTCTGGAGAACGCCGCTCCTTGAATAGTCCGTGTGCCGCAGCGTTGTTCGCTCCCTTGCATTTTAGGCGGCCTTGTGCTCAGTAAGAAACCGCTCGTCCGGCTTTGCGCGCGACTAACTGCAACGCCTCCGAACTCACAACCTCATCGCCATGTTTTCTCTTCTTCTCGCTCAAGCTCCCGCTGCTTCGCCCGCGGGCGCAGGGTCCAGCCTCCTCAGCATGCTGCCGTTCGTGTTCATTTTCGTCATTATGTATTACGTGATGCTGCGGCCCCAGATGCGCCGGCAAAAGGAGCAGGCCCGCCTCGTTTCCTCGCTCAAAACCGGCGATCGCGTCGTGACCTCGTCGGGGATTCACGGGCTGATCTCGAATGTGAAAGACACCACCGTGATCGTGAAAGTGGCCGACAACGTGAAGCTCGAGATGGAAAAAACCGCCGTCACGAACGTGGTGAAGTCGACGGAGTAATTAATCTCGATGAGTCCCGCGCTTACATTTCTCTTCGGCCTCGTTCTGCTGATCCTCTTCGGTTGGTACTTCGCCACCGATCACGGAACGCGGAAGCGCGTCCTCGCCACGGTCCTGATGTTACTCCTGGTGGTCTTCAGCCTGGCCACGATTTATCCGCCGGAGAAGAAGATCCAGCTCGGCCTCGATATTCAGGGCGGCACTTCCTTCCTGATCCGGCTGGTGCAGGGGGATAAGCAAATCACCAAGGAGATGCTCGAGCAGGCCGTCGAAGTGATTCGCAAACGCGTGGATTATTTTGGCGGCGGCGAACCGGTCATCAGCCCGGTCGGCAACGATCGCATCCTGGTCCAAATCCCGGGCTTGAGCACCGAGAAAATCCAGGAAGCCCGGCAGCAACTCTCGCGGGTGGCGAAGCTGGAGTTCCGGATGGTTTATCCCGATAACGGCGAGCGCCTCCGGGCCATCGATGCCGGCGCGGAAGTAATCCCGCCGGAATACAAAATCGAGACCCACACTCAGCACGCAGAACCGGGTAAAAAGCCGGATGTGGAGCGCCTCCTAGTCAAGAAAAAGTCCGATCTCGGCGGCGAGCGCGTGACCGGCTCGAACGCCTACTACGGAAACGAAGGCTGGGGCGTCCAACTGCGCTTCGATAACGAAGGGGCGACGGTCTTCGGCAATATCACGGAAAAATTCAAGGGCTTCCGGTTCGCGATCGTCCTCGACGGCGCGATCCAATCCGCGCCGGTGATCCGCGATGCAATCTACGGCGGCAGTGCCCAAATCACGGGCCGCTTTTCCGAACAGGAAGCGCGCAGTCTTGCGAGCGTGCTTGAGAATCCGTTGCAAACGCCGGTTAGCATCGAAGAGGAACGGAGCGTCTCCCCCACCCTCGGGATGGATTCGATCCGCGCGAGCATTGTCGCCGGTCTGATCGGTCTCGCGCTCACCCTGGTTTGCGTGGTGATTTACTACAGATTTGTCGGGCTGATCGCGAATCTCGCGTTGCTCGTGAACATCATCCTGCTCATCGGCGCGCTCACGATGTTCAACTTCGTGCTCACCTTGCCCGGGATCGCGGGCATCATTCTGACGATCGGCATCGCGGTGGACGCGAGCGTTCTGATTTATGAACGGTTGCGCGAAGAACTCGCGCTCGGCAAATCGCTCAAAATCGCGGTCCAGGCCGCTTACGACAAAGCCTTCAGCTCGATCTTCGACGCGAACGTCACGACGCTGATCACTGCCGCGATTCTGTTTTGGAAGGCGAGCGGCCCGGTCAAAGGCTTCGCCATTTCACTTTCGCTGGGAATTCTCGCGTCCCTTTTCACCGCGCTCATCGTGGGGCGCAGTGTCCTGAGCTGGTTCGTGGATACCGGGCGCGTGAAGAAAGTTAAGATGCTGCATCTCATTTCCTCGCAGCACATCAACTTCCTCGGCAAAGGTTTCATCGCCGTCTTGTGCTCGCTTGCCCTGATCATCGCGGGCGCGACGGCGTTCTACCTGCGGGGCGACAAGAATTTCGGCGTCGATTTCAGAGGTGGCGATCTCATCACGCTCAGCACCACGCAGCCGGTGTCGGTTCACGATGTGCGGCAGGCGCTGGAGCCGGCGAAACTCGGCGAGGCGCTCATTCAGGAATCGAAACAGGGGAGCCGCAATTACATCACGATCCGGAGCGGGATGAACACGAGCGAAGTGATCGAAAAACAGATCACGCAGACGTTGCCGCAGGCTCAATTCAAGGTGGAACGATCGGAGCGCGTCGGAGCGCTCGTCGGCGGCGAACTTGCCAAGACGTCGCTCTGGGCCCTGGGGCTCGGGCTCCTGGGCATCCTGATTTTCGTCACGTTTCGTTTTGAGTTGTCGTTCGCCGTTGGCGCCATCGTGGCGGTGCTCCACGACGTCATCATCACGGTGGGAGTTTTCTCCCTTCTTGGCCGCGAGCTCACTCTGCCGATGGTAGGCGCCGTGCTCACGATCGCCGGCTATTCGATTAACGACACCATCGTTGTCTACGATCGAATCCGGGAAGGGCTGGCCAGCGGCCGGCGCGGATCGATCGAAACGATCATGAACGACAGCATCAACCAGACGTTGAGCCGCACCATCCTCACCAGCACGGTCACATTGATCCCGATCCTCTGCCTGTTTTTCCTGGGCGGCTCGGTTTTGCGGGACTTTTCGCTGGCGATCATCGTCGGAGTCGTGGTCGGGACCTACTCTTCGATCTTCATCGCCGCGCCGATCGTGCTCTGGTGGACGCGGGCGCGCGGCGGCAGCGCCTCGACCCTGCGGCGGGAAGTGGCCCAAAAAGCGGCCGCGGCCAAGTCTCCGGCTGCTTCCTGATGGCTTTAGCCGTCGTCATCCTTTTTTAGCGAGCAACCCGCCATTGCAAGAGGCCGTCAGCGGCCAAAAAGTCAGCATCAACTCGCCGAAAGTCTGCGTTAGCACGAGAGTCATCTGATCCTCGGGGATCCCAACGGGAATATGCGTCTTGTTTCAAATAAAGAGTCTATCGCACGCGGCGAGGTCTCTCTCCTCGCCATCGTCGAGACGCCGCTCGCCATCGCGCTCGTCTTCTATCTCTCCGCGCACCTCAACACCCTGCGCTGGCTAGCCGTCGCCATGTTCGTCTCGCCGCTCCTGCTCTTGCGCACGGAGGAGTCCACTCAACGCGGAATTGATTGGTTCAGAGTTTGGACTCGATATGTGGGGAGGCGCGTCGAAAGAACGTCTAACACCGGCTTGTTCAATTCCCATCGCGAACATCTGTCTCTTCGTTCTTGGCACCGCCATCACGGTTTTCGTGATTCGGGTTTTTGCAACCGCCTACACGTTTGTTCGGAACCCCCACAGGAATGCTGAAAGCCATCCCAAGAAATTGGGCACGAACAACGCGCTCTTTAGACTCGCGCTTTCCACCTGAACTAATTCCCGATCATCCGCGCGCGACTTTAGTACTGGTGTTCGAGGGCCTCAAGCAACGTGGGGGAACGCGCTTCATAAGTGTTTTCTTGTTACCCCTATACGTTCCTGCCCTCCTTTACCGCTGGTCTCTAAAGGCAACTTCCATCATCTACGCCCCGCTAGTCTTTGTCGCCCACTCGACCTTCAGCGAGAAAGCGGACTTGCAGACGAAGCTCGAACTCATCAGGCGCGGTGACCTGAGCCGCATCCGGGTTTGGTATGGGCGTCATCACCATCGTCGCCTTTCTCGTGAAGCTGGTGATGATGATGAACCTGCCCAACCTTGCAGACTGGTGGAATGGGCATCCGGTTTCCCGTTTTCTCGCGCTCTACGTCGCTCCGGCAGAAATCCCCAAGTGGCAGCTCGCCGAACTCGCCAACTCGGTGCTGGCGATCAGCGTAATGCTTTTTGCGCGGCGTGCGCTGCTGCGCTACGAATTGAAGCAACCGTGGCCGGAGGCACCAGTGAAGCGCCTCCTTGGATTCGTTAGCGGCCTGCGCTGGGTGCTCGCACTCTACGCGATCCTTTGCACGGGCTACATAACCATGCGCGCCGCGCAGCATTGGCATTGGCCTGCGCTCGGCGAGCGATGGCTGCCATAGTAGCGCGGCTTCTGATTTTTTCACCTCAATCCAAAACTCCGTGATCACCTCTAGTATTCGGGTGACGCTCTAGGTGTCCTCGTAGCCGTAGTTGATCAGGTAGGCATAAAGATCAAGCTCCCGGCCTATTTTCAGAACCGGATCATAAAACTCTGATCTGGAAGAAACATTCCATCCCGCGACTCGGAAAACTTCCAACGCCTGCAACTCGGAAGCAAAACCGCTCTTCAATAGGTCTTCGACGAGCTTGTCCGGAAGTGATCGCGTATCCCGTTCTTCCGGTTCCTTCACGTTGGAATTCTGTTTCGGGTGCTTACGAAGTCCATCGATCTTTTGTTTCACTCGGGCTCACACGCCTGAAACGGCTTCTTCCGCCCGTTGCATCGCCGCCTTGACCGTGTCCCACGGCAGTTCGGCAATATTTTTCGCGTGACATCGCGGTGCGATTCTGGTTAGCGTGACGTCTCAGTAAACAAACGTCACCCCGTCAGAATCTTCGTTTCCCCCAGGAATCCGCCCCTTCTCTCGCGAGCGACCCACCAGCAAGAAAGAATCATTATATGCCGGATAAACCAAACGAGCCAAAGTTAACGATTCGCGTGGATAGCGTCGCGGGGAGCGGAGGATCCAAGATGTCATTCCATGCGACTGTCCTCCAGAAGTCGACCGGCTTTAGCCCAAAGGCGGGGCAGGGCCGGCAGCGGATTTTATACGACGGACCTTATGTTGCCGGGCCGTACCTGATTTCGATCACAGCCCGGGAACTGGAATCAGGTTCGGACGACACGTTTAGTTCGGGAACCATCTCGATCACCATCGATCCCAACACCCTCATGGGGAAGGGCAGCGCCGAGATTCACATGCTCCCCGGGGACAAAGACCCGGGCAAGAAAGAGGAGAAAGCCAGCTACACCATCACCTGTAGCGCGGATGTCAAACCCGCCGTCGAAATCACCGGGGACATCGATCTCATCCACGGCCAGTTCAATTACACCGCGATGCCGCCGGGGGCGAATGGCAAGGTCAGCGTTATCGTTACCGGAAGAAACCGCCGGGTGACCATGATTGAGAACGTTGCGATTTCAGGGGGAGCGCAGACCGCGAAATTCGACTGGAGCAAGTTCCCGCAAGCTGAATTCCAGGGAGAGAGTGTTCGAGTCCAATTCAAGGTCGGCGACAAGGATGCGGTGGAGGATGTCGTGCAAGTGAAGTTCACCGGTTACGGCACCTTCCTGATGACCTCGTTTGGTTTGCCCGACGATGACGGTTGGACAGGCGAGACGGAACTAGTGTCGCTCGTGGAAGAGGGCCAGCCTCCCTACCGGTCCGTGCACAAGGGCTGGATCGCAAGAGTCCGCGGGCAGGAAGGCCGGGGAAAATCTCAGGGGCGGGTCTACGAAATAAAGGACCTCGACAAAGAAGATCGTCCCAAGGACAAGAAGGTGACCCAATGGTTGCACGAAACGGCGGAAGCAGGCTGCGGCAATGTGTCGCTGGCGCCGAACTTCTCGCTGGCCAAGCAGAAAAGCGACACCCGCTTTCGCTGCCGCAACAAAATCCTGCTTTCCACCGATCCCAACCAGACGTTCGAGATTCACGACACGGGAAATTTCCAGGCCAGGAACCACTTTGATCGCTACATCGGGTCCATTACACCTTCCACACCCAACCTCAGTTTCCCAAGCGCATACGTCGTTAAAATTCCTTAATGGACTGTTCATCGCGGCATTAGCGTGGCTTTCGCCAGCGGCGCGCGGTTGCGATAAGGGTGGAAGCCTGACTGGATCGGTCTCGCCCGACCGCCATTACGAGGTGTGCCTGGAATCTTCTCACGCCGCCCCGAAGGGCATCCACGCGATGGTCTTTCGCCTCCATAATCGGCAGACAGGTCGCACTTTGCTCGAAGTGGCAAGTTCCTTTTCGAGCGATCCGAACGATCCAGATGAAACCCCTGGTTACTGGGAGAATATTGCCAGATCGAGCAGTGTTTTTTGGAACCCGACGAGCACGCTTGTCGCCGTGGATGAGTATCCCGTGCATTCGAGCGGCCGCGTTTACCTCCTGGCGAACCGCCACCGTCGCCCAGTGAAGATCGACATCCCGGAACGAAAAATCCTGACCGCGACGGGCCGGCACTGGGGCAAAGCCCGGCTGCGAGTGCAAAGGGAGGCCGGACAATCCGGTTGGTTGAGCGCGACCAAACTTGCCCTAACCCTGACCGTCTCCTCTCCTGCCACAGACCCGCACCCGCGCACCTATGGTGACCCGGACTATGAAGCGGTTCTCGAGGTGCATGATGGGCACGCGACAGTCGTTTCCGTCCGGGTCGGAAACCGCTGAGCGCGCCAGCGCCGGAATGGCTGGAATATGAGCGTAAGACACGCAAAAGTCTGCCTGGGCGAGGAATTTGGCGAAAGTTATTCACAATAGTTGACGCCCGTCCTGCGCCCGAGTAGGCTCGGTTTCACCGGTCGAGCCGGGAACATTTTTCCAAGCGAGGAGACTACACATGCCAGAAGTTATTGTGCGTAAAGGTGAGCCGGTTGACCGGGCGTTGAAGCGTCTGAAAAACAAGCTGGATGCCGAAGGTATTCTGGAGGAAGTGCGTCGGCTGCGGGCATTTGAGACACCGAACCAGAAGAGCCGGCGCAAGGCCAAGGCCAACGCCAAGCGCGGCCGAACGAAGTTCCGGTTCAATCCTTCGTAAGTCCAGTTCTCCCATAGCAATTTCAGAAGCGGTCGCCGTGGCGACCGCTTTTTGCTGTACGAAGCGCACGGTCATCCCGAGCCGCGCAGACTGCGAGGGATCTCACAAGCGCTCACCAGCTAGCTTGCGCAAATGCTTAGATATTCGGAGCGAGCGGCGTTGCGCGGGCGCAAGCTGGTCGACATTGGCAACTGTGAGGTCCCTCGCCGTCTGCGCAGGCTCGGGATGACTGCATCAAACGCGGTCAGCCAATCATTCGCACTCGCATACGATCCGGAAGCCGAGATCGTTGCAGGAATAATTCGGGACATTTGAGCTGCGGACAGTCGCGCGCAAACTGTTGAAACGCGACTTCCAGCTGCCACCCCGATGAACCCGCTTCGCGCCGGTGGTCGGGCCGTGCGGGTTTACTTTCGGCATCCCGCGATACGGCTCGAGATAATCCATGCACCATTCCCAGACGTTCCCGGCCATGTCTTCCATCCCAAACGGGCTCGCCCCGAAAGGAAAAGCGCCCACTGGGGAACTTTCCGGATAACCGTCGTCAATTTCATGGTCGCTCCAGGCGAAGACCGTGTTGCGGTCCGCGAAATTCGCCAGGTCACCGCGTCGATCGTGATTTCCCCAAGGATATTTTCGGCCATCGGTGCCGCGCGCAGCGTATTCCCATTCCGCTTCCGTGGCCAAACGGTACCGCTTCCGTTCGCGGGTCGAAAGTGACTGGCAAAACTTGATCGCTTCGAGGCTGCTGACATAAACGACCGGGTGGCGGTCGCCCGCGCCGGGGGCGCGCTTGCGGGCGTGGCTCGGATCGAACTGCTCATATTCGGCGTTGGTGATCGGATGGCGCGACATGTAGAACCTGCTCAACGTTATCTTCGTCAGCGGCCGTTCGTTCGGGCCGGCGTCGATCGCATCGCTGCCCATGATAAATTCTCCCGACGGAACGAAGAGCATCTGGCCGCCAACGGAATTAACGTAGTTCGCAAAGCGCGTCCGATCGTTCTCCGCATTCGGCGCGACCGGGGCCGCAGCCGGAGCCACTGGAACAGGCGCCTGTCTGACGACCGGATGCACCACTGTGACTCTCGGCGGAGGCAACGCTCCGGGATCCGACATCTTGTCGGCTTCCTCGAGATAAAGATCGACCAGGCTCTCGGCTTCCTCCGCCTCGATGCCAAGATTTTCGGCCATGTTGACGAACGCATCGCGGGTATCGTCCGCCATGCCGTCGCTATCCAGGCCGCTTAAGCGCAGCATTCGGAGAAAATCTTCCGTCGGATCGAGAGACGCCCTCCGGCGCCTCCGCGCTTCTCTCTTGGCCTCTTCGGCAACTGCCGATGATGCAGGCGCGGCGGCGTTCCCGGCCACCCGTTGCGCGCCGCTGTCTTTCAATTCCGCCTCGATATAGGAAATGATTTGCTCTTCGGTCAGGCCATGTTCGCCGCCGAAACGGAGCAGGCTCGTTTCCTCTTCCTGGGTCAGGAAACCGTCCGCCAAAGCGAACGTGAGATATTTGTGAAACTCGATGACGGCTTGTTCATTGGCTTGCGCGGCCAGCTCAGAATCCATTCGCTTGCGCCGATCCGGATCCAAAAGTTCGACGCGCGCTTCGGTCAGGTATCGGGATGATTCGTCGAGCCCCGGCCGGAGAAGCTGCGCCAGCGGATTGCTCGGTTGATTCTTGAGCGGCAGCTTTTTCTGCCACCAACGCATCAGCTCGCGGCAATGTTCTTCGATCAGCTCATTGCTCGGATTGGCCTGCGGATCGAGGCAAAGGCGCTCGTACAAATTGGGCGACTTGTATTTGCTCCAACCGTCCCACTTGTGCGGATCATCCGGCAGCGGGACCGGAAACACGCCCTGATATTGCATCATCTCAGGCCACGGAAATAGAGCCCAGACCCGCGGTTGCGCGCTCGACTTCATCCGGAGCCAGCCCCGTGTTTCGCTCGATCGTTACCTTCGCCTGGTTGCCGGAAGCATTGACCGCGACCTCGAGCACCTGGTTGGCGTTGTATTCGTAAGTCAGCTCGACGGGAGAACCTTTCGGCAGGAATGCCGGCAGCTCGACATCGCACAGACCGAGCGGCGTGCATTCGGCTGGGAGCGTGCTCTCGCCTTCCACGATCCGCACAACCGCGCGCTGCATGTTCGCGCTCG
The DNA here is from genome assembly GCA_039649045.1 of Verrucomicrobiota bacterium. GTDB lineage: Bacteria > Verrucomicrobiota > Verrucomicrobiia > Chthoniobacterales > UBA10450 > AV80. The sequence goes on from JBBWZL010000013.1 coordinate 16,805, forward strand.
CGGTGCCGAATGAATTTTTCGCGGTCGCCGGGATCGCGGTCATTTTTCTGATCATCGGGAAAACATATTCCTCGAGGTGCGCCTCATCCCAAAGGACAACGCCGAGCGTATGCGAGGTGATGTTCGTCACCTGGATGAGGCCGCCATCGCGGGAGGAGAATTGCTGGCGCGTGTTGTCCGACACCGTCTTTACGCCCGAGACGTCCTCTTCCCGCAGCAAAGACAAAATTCCCTGGATCGCGGCCCCGACGGCTACGGCTTCGTCCGGGTTTACGTCGTCCACCAGCGGCACGGGCGAAAGATTGGCGACCATGTCGCGCACCATCGGCATCCGCGTCATTCCGCCGACGAGAAGCACTTTGTCGAGATCGCTCCACTCCATCTTCGCTTCCTGGAGGACCATTTCGCAAATCGTCTTGCACTTCTCGACCAGGTGCCGGGTCTTGAGTTCGAATTCGTCCCGGGTCAGTTCGACCTTCACGCTTTTGCCGTTGTGGCTGTGCACGATCGCGGTCCGCGGCCGACTCGAGAGCTGGATCTTGGCGGCGAGCGCGCGGCTTTGCAGGTCCTGGTAACTTTGCAGATCGAGCAGCGGATTCTCGCCGTGGGCGCGATCAAATTCCTCCGCGACATGGTTCACGATCACGTCGTCCCAATCCTTGCCGCCCAGGCGATGATCTCCGTTCGTCGCGATCATCTCGATCCCCTGGCCTTGAATGCGCATGATCGTTACGTCGAACGTGCCGCCACCGAGATCGAACACGAAAACCGTCTGATCTTCATCGAGCTTGTCCAAACCGTAGGCAACCGCCGCGGCCGTCGGTTCGTTAATGATCTGGAGAACATTGAGGCCGGCGAGCTGGCCAGCGGTGATGGTGGCGGTGCGCTCGGCGTCATTGAAATAGGCCGGAACGGTGATGACCGCGTCAGTGACCGGCTCTTTCAAATACTTTTCCGCGTCCGCCTTTAGCTTGCGCAGGATGAGCGCCGAGAGTTCTTCGGCCGAATAGATTTTGCCGTTGAACTCGCGGTGAAATTGCTCCTTCGGCTTGCCTATTTCGCGTTTCACGAAATCGACGATGTGTTCCGCTTCCGCCACCGAGTTATTTTTCGCCAGGGTGCCCACGATCACGCTCTCGCTATCGAAAAGAATGACCGAAGGAGTGATGCGTTCGCTCTCGGCATTCGGGATGATTTGCGGCTTCCCGTAGATGTCGATGTGCGCCACGGCGCAGAACGTCGTGCCGAGGTCGATTCCAATCGCTTTTCGTCGTGTCATGTGTGGGAGCAAATCTTGGTGGAGAGGAACAACGGTTCCGCCCTTGCCGTAGGTGCAATTTCCATGCCCCGTGCGAGGCGCAATAATGCGTAATGCCGGCGGGAGCGGTCCGGCCGTTCCAGCTTAACCGAAACGCTTCGCGACCACTTCTTCCGGGCGCAAAACCTGGTCGCGCCAAAGGAAGCCGCGTTTTACCCGCATCACGATGCGCCCGTCGTCTTCCGCAAAGTCCGCCGGCTCGTAGCTCACCACGCGATGGAAGGCGCGATCGACCATCTCCTTGGGCTCGATTTCGTTCACCTCCATCCGATGCAAGATCTCCGTGAGCGAATGGATCGCGTTCTCGAGGTTGTCCCGCCATTGCCCCAGCACTCCGCGCCTCGCTTCGTTTCCCTCAACCGCGGTTTGGAGCTGCAACGAGAGCCCGCTCAAATCGTCAAACAAGATCACGAGATCGCGAATGAACGGCTTCTGGAGCGATTCGTGCAGGAAATTGTCGCGATACTTGATCAGCTCCTCATGCAGAGAATCGAAGAGCCGCTGATTCACGCTCTCGGTATTGCGCAGGGCCGCGAGGTGCTCATCCATTTTTTCGAATTGCTGGGCGAGATTCTTTTTCTCTGCGGCTTCCGGTTTGTCGCGGCGGCTTGCCATCGTTTCTTCGAGGGTCGACATCCGTCCGTTTAACGTCCGAAGTTCCTCGAGGATTTGCCCCAATTGCTCGCCCGTGTCGCCTTCGCGCGGGTTCGGCAAGGCCTTTTCCGCCTCGGCGCTCAATTGTTGCATGGCGAACGCAAATTCGTCGGTGATCTTGATCTCCGTTGGCGCTTTCATTCGACAGTTTTGGTTCCAAAAAACTTGAGGATCGCGGCAACCAATCCCGGGATATCGTGCCGGCGCGCTTCGACGGCTACCTCGAGACCGCGCTCGCGCGCCGTCTTCGAAGTCACGGGTCCGATGCTCGCGACTTGCATTTTCGCCGGCCACGGCAAACCGAGGGCCAGGAAATTTTCGACTGTGGATGAGCTGGTAAAAGTGATCAGATCGGCGCCTTCCTCCAATAGCCGGCGTCGCGCGCCGAAATCGTCGCGCGTTTCGGGGACCGTGCGGTAGGCGAAACCTTCATCCACAATAGCTCCCAAAGCCGAGAGCTCTTTGGGTAGCAAATCCCGCGCCTTCTCCGCGCGAGCCAGAAGAATGCGCAGATTTTCCACGCCGCCCGCTTTTTTAAACTCCCGGACGATCGATTCCGCGATGAATTCCTCCGGTTGCAGATCCACATGCAGACGATATTGCCGGACTCGCTGCGCAGTCGCAGGACCGATGGCCGCGATGCGCGCCGCGCCGATCTCGCGCGCATCGTGATAGAGATTGTAAAACAGATCGAAGAAAGCTGTGACGCCATTCGGACTAGTAAACACGATCCAGTCATACGCGTGCGCATCCTGCACGAGCTCGGCGAAGGCGCGCAGATCGGCGGGCGGTTCGATCCGGATCGTCGGTAGCTCGATCACATCCGCGCCGAGAGCGCGTAATTGCTCGCTCAAAACTCCGGCTTGCGTCCGCGTTCGGGTGACCACGATTCGCTTGCCGGAAAGCGGGCGATCTTCAAACCAGTTCAGCTCTTTGCGCAGCGAGACGACCTCACCGAAGACCGCGATCGCCGGCGCCTCGAATTTCATTTCGGAAACGAGCCGCGCGATGTTGCCGAGGTTTCCGACGAGCGTTTCCTGCCGGCCGGTAGTGGCCCAGCGGATCAGCGCCACCGGCAAATCCGTCGGCATTCCATTCGCGAGCATTTCGCGCGCGATCGATTCGATCCGCTCGACCCCCATCAACATCACCTGAGTGCCGCCGAGTTTCGCGAGCGCAGCAAAATCGATCGAGCTCTCCGATTTCTCCGGATCTTCGTGGCCGGTGAAAAACGTCACGTGCGAATTTTTCCCGCGATGGGTCACGGGAATTCCCGCGTACGCCGGTCCCGCGATGGCTGAAGTAATTCCCGGCACGACAACGAAGGGTGCGCCTGCCGCCGCAAGCGCTTGCGCTTCCTCCGCGCCCCGGCCGAAGACAAACGGATCGCCCCCTTTCAACCGGACGACCTGTTTTCCTGCGAGTGTTTTCTCGACTAGCAGCGAATTGATTTCGTCCTGGGTGAGGGTGTGCGCGCCCGCTTTCTTCCCCGCGAAAATCAGTTCGGCGGTTTCCGGCGCCCACCGCAACATCTCGGCATTGCAGAGGTAATCGTAAACAATCACCTCGGCGCACTCGATGCATTCCTTCCCCCGCAACGTCACCAGACCCAGATCGCCCGGCCCGGCGCCGACGAGAAAGCATCGCCCCTTTTTTGTTTTCTCAGCCATTGATCGAATCCCACACCCGCTGCGCGAGTTGCAACGCGGATATTGCCTCACCTTTCACGCATGCCGCTCGCGGTTCAATTCGCTCAGGCTCGAAAAACTGGGCGCGCAGCGTCATTTCGGAACCATCGATCGTGGCCAGCACCCCGACCGGCGAGCCGCAATCGCCTTGGAGCAACCGCAGGAATTCGCGTTCGGCCTGAAGGCACAACAACGTCTCCGCGTGATTAACACGATCGACGATCGCTTTCGCTTCCGCGTCGTCCTCGCGCACTTGCAACGCGATCACGCCCTGACCGCCGGCCGGAAGAAAATCGGATGGCGAAAGAATTTCGACGGCGAGCGACGCACCTTCAAAATCGAAGGCGCGGCCGGACACATCGTAGCCCAATCGTTCCATTCCGGCGCGCGCCAGCACGATCCCGTTCCAATCGCTGGCAAGAAGCTTGCGCATCCGAGTCGGAACATTTCCGCGAAGCTCGACTACGGTTGTCCCGGGGTATTTCCACCGAAGTTGATGCTGCCGGCGAACGCTGCCGGTCGCAATGACGTCGCCAGCAGATTTGCGAATCAAAAGGTCCTCGACGGGCGCCCGCGGCAATGCGCCGCGCACCTCCAATCCGGCCGTGATATCGCTTGGCAGATCTTTGGCGCTATGCACCGCGATATCGATTTCCCCCGCCAGCAACGCTCGCTCGATTTCACCGGTGAAAAGGCCTTTGCGGCCGGCCTGCGGATCGATCGGCTCCGCCTTCCTGTCGTCACCCCGAGTCGTGATAGTCTGCGTGCTGATCGCCAAACCGGGAGCTGCACGCTGCAACGCTTCGACCACCATGCGGGCCTGGGCGCGGGCGAGTTCGCTCCCGCGCGAGCCCAGAACAATCGAATTGCTCATGAAGCGCCGCTACAGTTCGGAAGTGCGCAGCGCCGTTTCATCCAATGGAATTGCCGGCGACGAGGGCTTGTCGTTTCCGCGTCCGAACTTTTCCCGGAAATCGGCCATGTGTTCCGCGATGATTTCTTCAGCCGCTGCCATCTGCTTCCGGCGCAGCGCGAGCGATTGCTGCGCAATCGATTGCAGGGAATCGATGTCATAAAGATAAACGCCATCGATCTCGTTGACCGCTGGCGCAACATCACGCGGCACCGCAATATCGATGATAAAAAGTGGGCGGTCCGTGCGCTCGCGGATCATCGGCGCGAGGATCTCCGGCGTGAGGAGCGGTTCTTCGGCTGCCGTGGATGAAATCAAAATATCGATCTCGCGACATTGAGCGGGCCAGTCCTGGAAAGAGACGGCGCGGCCGCCGACGAGCCCCGCCAGATTCTCCGCGCGCTCAAACGATCGATTGCTGACGCGAATGTCCGCCACGCCTCGCGAGGTCAACGCTCGCGCCGTGCGTTCGCTCGTTTCACCCGCGCCAAGAATCAGCACACTGCGCCGGCTCAAATCGCCGAAGATCTTCACCGCGAGATCCACGGCGACGCTGCCCACCGAAACGGCGCCACGCGTTATGTCCGTGCTGCTTCGCACCTGTTTCGCCACCCGAAACGCCCGTTGAAAAAGACGGTGGAGGAATGGCCCGGCGCTTCCGGTTTCACGACAATTCGCATAGGCCTTTTTTGCCTGGCCCAGGATTTCAGTTTCGCCAATCACCATCGAATCAAGGCCCGCCACGACCCGGAAAAGATGGCGCACACAAGCTTCCCCTTCGTGTCGGTAAAAGGCAGACGCATCCTCCGTGAGCGCGGCGCCACCGCGCACCAGGCAACGCTGAATATTTTCCGTGGCGATCGGCGCGGCCGCCGAACCATAAACTTCGACCCGGTTACAGGTCGTCAACACGAGCGCTTCCGCGCAGCCGGTCTCAGCTCGCAACATTTCTTCGGACCGCTGAGCGGCGTAGCGCTCCCGCGTTTCCACGTTCGCCGTATGATGACTGATCCCGACGCAGAACAGATTCATCACATCGGGCGGGACTGGGAAACGAAGTTGATGGCCCACAAAACAGAAACGGCGGCGCTGAAAGCAAGGACGCAGAGCGTGGCGATCCGTTTCGGCGCCAGCCGGTGCAGATGTCTCCCCTGCAAAATGGCCGCGTAAAAAACCCAGACCGCAAACGCGCAAATCATCTTCACCCGCGGCAACGGTCCGCCGGTAAAGAAGCCCGAGACAAGGCCGGCGGTATAAAGAGCGAAGCCGAGCCAAAGGAGCCGCGTCATCGCGGCGAAGAGATTAGTGAGCGGCGGCAGATGACGAAAAGCGGAGTGGAGCTGGTGCGTTTTCAGTTGCCGCTCCTGCACCAGGTACATGATGCCGGCGACGCACGCCAACGCGAAGGCCCCATAGGCAATCATCGACATCGAAGCGTGAAACTCGAGCCACGGGTTGGCGGGCAGCCGCGCTGCGTGCGGAACATCGATGGGCGCGAGGAGCGCAAAAGTTTGAATCACCAGGACGAGCGGAGCGGTGAAGGCGCCCATGAGCGAAAGCCGATAGGCCGGGCCGACCAACAAATAAATCAGCGCCACCGACCAGGCTAGGAAAATGAAAACCTCGAAAAGGTTCGTAACCGGACAGCGGCCGAGGGCATGGCCTCGAATGGAAAGGAACGCGCTCTGGAACAAAAACCCAAATAGGATGGCGAAGAAGTTAAAGCGGCCGAGGCGGAACACGCCCGCCCGCACCGCGAGCAACGTGCGCGCGACCCCCAGAAAAAAGCAGAGTGTGGAAAAAAGAAGGACCTGGCGTTCCATCGCGCCCGCCATTTTAGGAGGGCGTCCCACCCTTGGCAAACCTACTCAGGCGCCGGAGAGCAATTCGCCGAGCGCTTCCGGATCGGTGACGGGAGCTTTGCACGTGAAATTCTCGCAAACGTAAGCAGCCGGTTTCGAACCCAGCGGTTTCATTGAACGAAGTGACTCTAACTTTTCCTCCAGGTATTTCTGGCCATCGCCGCCATCGGCCAGGAGGAAAATCTTGTTTGGGATAAAATGGCGATTCGCCTCGGCCACGAGCGCACGCGTACCTTCGGCATTGCCACCGCCTGCGATCACGATCTGCCGCGGGGCACTAAGAGTTAGGTCGAGGGCCACAAGCATTTGCGGCATCGCACTCGCGAAATGGGCGATTTGCGGCGCAGAAGCGTCGAGGGTCTTCTGCGCGCGCGCATAGAAGCGTTCGTCATTTCGGATCTGCGCGAGGCGCAGCAGATTCAGCGCGGCCACCGAGCTTGCGGCCGGCTCCGCGCTGTCGTTGTCTTCCTTCAATCGGAGAAGAATGCTCGGGTCGTTGCCGGCGCCACTGAAGTAGCCGCCGCGCGTTTCATCGAAGAACAGACGGTCCTGCGTCTCCTGGAGTTCGACCGCGAACTGAAGCCAGCTCACATCGAACGAAGCTTCGTAAAGATCGAGCAGACCCTGGATCACGAATGCATAATCATCGGCGAAGCCCTCTACCTGGCTGCGGCCTTCGCGATAATTACGCACCAAGACCCGACGCGCTTCATCATAGAGCTGGCTGCGAATAAAGGCCGCGGCACGCAGCGCTGCTTCGAGGTATTTCGGGTCGTCCAGGATCTGGGCGGCGCGGGCAAAGGCGGAAATCATCAGGCCGTTCCAGGCGGTAATGATCTTGTCGTCGAGATGCGGCCGGGGGCGTTTCACGCGCAAGGTCAGCAAGGTGGCGCGCGACGACGCCAGGATCTCGCGCAGTTCCGTTTCGTCTTTTCCGAAATGCTTTGCGGTTTCCGCAACGGTTCCCAGCTCGATCAAAATATTCTTGCCGGTGAATTCGCCGTGCGGATCGCCGCCAGGCGGAACGTTGCCCTCCGTTTTGACGGTGAAATGCAAATTGAAGACATCGGCGTTGGATCCCAGCGCCGCATCGATCTCTGCTTTGCTCCAAACATAAAACGCCCCTTCCCGTTTCTTCCGCTCCGGGGAGCCGGGGATTTCGCTATCGGCGTCCTCGGCGGAGAAGAATCCGCCTTCCTTCGCCGTCATGTCGCGCCGGACGTAATCGAGAACATCGCGCGCAACTTCTTCGAAGAGCGGTTCGCGCGTGATCTGGAAAGCGTCGAGATAAGCGACCGCCAACTGCGCCTGGTCGTAGAGCATTTTTTCGAAATGCGGCACGTGCCAGAAGGCATCGACGGAGTAACGATGAAAGCCTCCACCGAGATGGTCATGCATTCCGCCTGCCGCCATTTTGCGGAGCGTGAAAAGATTCATCGCGAGCGCATGCCGGCCGCTCTCGGATTTCGGCGCGCGCGCGTAAACGCGAGTTAGGAAATTGAGCGTGACTGGCCGCGGAAATTTTGGCGCGCCGCCAAATCCGCCCTCGTGCGCATCGTAGCTGCGCGCGATTTGCTGATACGCCGCTTCGAGAGTTTTCGCGTCGAGTTTGTGGCCGGGATCAGCGATCCCGGCTACAGCGGCTTGCCCCAGCGCGGCGATGATGTTCGTCCCCTGCTCCGCAATTTTCGCGTGGTCCTGTTTCCAAGCCGCCGCGATTCGCTCGAGCACTTTTGTGAAGCCCGGTTGTCCGTACCGATCCTCCGGCGGAAAATAAGTTCCGCCCACGAATGGTTTCAGCTCCGGCGTAAGCCAGACGCTCATCGGCCAGCCTCCACCGCCGGTCGTGGCCTGGACGAAGGTCATGTAAACGCGATCCACGTCCGGGCGTTCCTCGCGGTCGACTTTGATGTTCACGAATTCGCGGTTCATGACCGCGGCCACCTCAGCGCTTTCGAACGATTCGTGCGCCATGACGTGGCACCAGTGGCAGGTCGAATAACCGATCGAGAGAAAGATCGGTTTGTTGTCGCTTCGCGCTTTGGCGAAAGCTTCCGCGCCCCACGGAAACCAATCGACCGGATTATCGGCGTGCTGGAGGAGATAGGGCGACTTCTCGCGCGCGAGCCGGTTGCTCATCGTTCACCCTATCGCCTTGTTTCCTACTTTCTACTTCCTACTTTCTACTTCCGCGGATGACCCTCGATACGACTCACTTGATTCTCCTCATCGCCGGGGTGACGATCGTGGCATTCCTGTACTCGTCGGTGGGCCACGCCGGAGCTTCCGGTTACATCGCGGTCATGACGTTATGCGGTCTCTCCGCCACTTTCATCCGGCCGACTGCGCTCGTTCTGAACATTCTCGTCGCGTGCATCGGCGCGTTTCAATTCTGGCGGGCCGGATATTTTTCGTGGCGGCTCTTCTGGCCGTTCGCGTTGCTGTCAATCCCGGCAGCTTATCTCGGAGGTTACCTTCCCGTCCCGGCGCATCTTCTTAAAATCCTGATCGGCGCGGTGCTTCTCTTTTCGGCGGCGCGTTTGTTTTTCCGGCAGGGCGATCCACCCGGTACCGAGCCTCCGCCGGTGCCGGCCGCGATCGGAACGGGAGCAGGGATCGGACTTCTCTCGGGGTTGACGGGAACGGGAGGCGGTATATTCCTGACGCCCCTGATCCTGTTTTGCCGGTGGGCTTCGATTCGCGGAGCGGCTGCAGTTTCCGCGCTCTTCATCCTGGTGAATTCGGTGGCAGGCCTGGTTGGTTACATTTCGAGTGGCCGGCCCGTTCCAAATTTCGCCTGGATCCTAGCGGTCGCGGCGGTGATTGCCGGCACCGTCGGTTCGCATCTCGGAAGCCGGCGTTTTCCGGTGCGGACGATCTCGCTGATCCTCGCAACGGTCCTGGTCCTCGCCGGCTGCAAATTGATCTTTTGGTAGGAAGCCGAATCGCCTTCTTTAGCCGTGGCCCTGCGAGCGGCCATCGCCTTCCCTCACGCTTCGCACAGCGAAGCGGCTACAGAAGAGACACCTGCGGCGCCTTCTCTGGCGTCCACGGATTTGTTTTGTGATCCGACTCCGCAATCGAGCGCTCATATCGAGAAAGCATTTCGCGAAACGCTGTTAACTCGAGCGCGTGCCGCCGCGCGCCAAACGGCTCGAGATTTTTTAGCGCCAGCCGAAACAGCCGCACCGCCGGCGCCAACCGCCGCCCATGTTTCGGATGCGTGGGATATTCGAATTGCTTTTGCAAATGCACGAACGCGCCGGCCGCCTGGATCAAGCCCTTGAAGTATTGCGCGTCCTCGACGCTGATGGGGCTGTTGAGCCAGACCTGTTCGAGAACATCGTGCGCTTCGTAATAACGCTGCTCGTTCCAGCAATGAAAAAACGCACGATAATAAGGATGGTCCGCTATCTGGCCGCTGTCGGCCCGGGCGCCGCCGGTTTCCAGCGAGGCCACGAATTGCGAAATCCTCTCGCCTTTGCTCATGCAGGCCGTAACTTGGGGGCGCCTGCGATGATGGGCAAACGACGACCCTTCAGTCTTCGCGAGGAACGATTGCTCGCCCTCCGCCGCCGCAGCGCACCATGACTCCGGCGGTTCTTATTCTTCTCATTGTTCTGATCGCGATCCTGATCTTTTGGTCAGGGCTTTTCTCCGGCCTGGAAACCGCGCTCTTCTCGCTCAAGTCCCACCAACTCCGCCAGCTCGAGGAAAAGCATCCGTCGCTCAAGCAATTCATTCAGGTCTTCCGCGAAAACCCGAGGCGCGTCCTGAATGTCCTCCTGCTCGGCGACGTCCTCGTCAACGTCCCGCTCGTTGTCCTCTGTCTCTTTCTCATCTGGCAGGGGCCGCTGGCCGCGCGCGTTCCAGCCTGGCTCGCAGCGACCGTCATTTTCGCGATCGTGGTTTTGCTTTGTGATCTAATTCCAAAACTACTGGCGCTGTCCGCGCCGTATCGGCTTTCGGCGCTCGGCGTCTTCACCCTGAAAGCGATGATGCCGTTGCTTGACCGAGTCGGGCGCGTCCTCGAGCGGATCAGCACCAAGATCGTCGACAAACTGACGCCGCGTCATCTGCACCGGCGCGCCCATTTAAGCGACGAAGAGCTCGAGACGCTCGTCGAGATGGGCGAAGAACAAGGCACGCTCCACGAAGCCGAGGGGGAGATGATCCAGGAAATCATCAAGCTCGGCGACAAGACGGCGAAGGATTGCATGACACCGCGCGTGGATACCTTCGCGCTTCCCGACGACCTGACCAATGAAGAAGCCATCAGACAAATAAGAGAGCGGCGGCATCGGCGCGTTCCGGTCTATGCCGAGACCCCGGACCAGATCGTCGGCGTGCTCGACGTGAAAGTTTTTCTCCTGGATCCATCCGAGCATTACACCGAGACGCTCGTCGCGCCTTCGTTCGTGGCGGAAACGATGAAGGCAATGGACCTGTTGCGCAGTTTCCTTACCCATTCCCAAGGCCTCGCCATTGTCGTGGATGAATTCGGCGGCACCGAAGGAATCATCACGCTCTCCGACATCACCGAAGAGATCATGAGCGATGCCGCGCCGCTCGGAGATGCCGATCTCTACATCGAACCGCTCGAAGACGGCCGCTTTCTCGTGAGCGGCAACGCCCGTCTGGATGATTTGAGCGAGCATCTCGGATTCGAGTTGGAAGCGGACGGGCTCGACACCATCGGCGGATTTATTTTTAACCGGCTGGGTTATCTCCCGCCATCCGGCACTCGCTTTGAGATGCCGCGGCTCGCCGTTACGATCCGGCGCGCCGGACGGAAACGGATCGAGGAAGTCCTCCTTGAGAAAACGCCCTGTCTTTCGGATTGCGAATCAGCCGACGGAAATGGCGCGACCGAATCGTGATGTACGCCTTCCTCATACTTTGCTGCTGGAGCGTTTCCTTCCTCTTCGCCGGGATTGAAGCCGGTCTGCTCTCCATCGACCCAGTCCGGCTCCGTAATCACGTCAAGCAAGGCAGACCAGCCGCGTTGCGACTCGCCCGGTTGACCAGGCGGCCGGAGCGATTGCTCATCACTGTTTTGCTCGTCACCAATCTCGCAAATATTCTCGGGTTGCTTCTCCTGACGAAGTTACTCGTTGGTTCATTCGGCAACGCCGGCTTCGTCTGGGCGATCCTCATCGCGCTGCCGATTTATCTTTTCGTGCTCGGGGTTTTGCCTAAATCGCTTTTCCGCCGTTTTCCATTTCGCGCCCTCGCCGCGCTGGGCGGCATGCTCCAGGCGATTTCGATTCTGCTCTGGCCGATTCTAGAAATCGGCGAACGTGCCGGCCGCCTTCTCATCCCGCGCCGCGCCAGCGAATCCGCCCGGCTCTTCATCGCGCGCGAGGAGTTGAAACAAATTGCAGTGCAAGGCGAGCGGGAAGGTTCCCTCACCTCCACCGAGCGCGCCATGATCCATAACGTCGTGGACTTCCGGAACGTGAAAGCATCCGACGTGATGGTGCCGTTGGAAAAAGCGGTCACCGTAAGGCCGGACACGTCCATCGACGAAGCGCTGCGGATGAGCAGCCGCGCCGGCGTGGATCGCCTGCCGATGATTTCCGCCAACGGCGAGGCGATCGGCATTATTAACGTTTTCGATATCCTGCTCGAGAACACCCGGCGTGAATCTCTCACCCAATATGCGCGGCGGATCGTGACCGCGAATGAAGCCGAACCAGCCTATCGAGTGATCCAACGGCTCCGGGCCGCGCGGCTCGGCCTGGCGGCAGTCGTCGATTCGCAAAAAAAACTGATCGGCATCGTCACCGGCGAAGACACGATCAAGCGCCTCGTGCAGAGCGTCTAGCTACTGACGCAAGTCGTAAAATTCCACCAGCGCCACACCGCCGGCATTGCCTTTCGCTCGCACAATAGCCGTATAACTGCCGGGCGGCAGTGACATCAGGACAGCCGATTCCTTAGGGTTATATGGGGCCAGGCCCGTGGAACCGAGCCCGGTTGGGCTGTCATCGTTGAAAGCGAGCTGGATCCCGTTCCCGTCACGCACTTCCACTGTAGGATCGTCGAGCGCGTTGGGAATTCCGAAACCTTTGAGTTGCGGTCCCATCCCGCGCACTACTATGTCGTCGTTGGCCTGCCCGGAACCTCCCACGGTAATGCCGCCGATTAGGACGTTGCTTGAGTCGGTCCAACCACGAGCGCTGATGTTCGCCAGTTTCGAAATCGTGTTTTTCGCCAGGTCGTAGACCTCAACCAGGCCATAGCCAGCCAAGCCTGTCTTCTCCTTCACGATGGCGGTATAACTGCCAGGCGCCAGGGTCACGCGCAGCGCGGCTTCATGATCGTCGGTCGGCGCAAGCCCTGTTCCGGAAATGGCAGCCTCATTCTCTCGCCAATTGTCGTTGCTGGTGAGGAGGGCGCCATCCGACGAATGCAATTCGAGCACGGGATCGCGAAGAACCGGATCAAGCCCAAACGCGGCCAGCGACGGACCTAGAGCGCGCAGGACGATTTGCTTCGCGGTATTCCCGGTAATAATGAAACCGCCAATGATAACGGCACGATTTCCGTAGGTATCGTCGCCTTTCGCGGAAAGAAACGCGCGCGATGAAATGTTGAGCAGCTGGGCCGGCGGCGGAGTCGCCTGATATTGACTAAGATAAACCGTGTTGGCGTCGTACGTAACCAGAACCGATCCTTTGCCGTCCGTCGTGGGGATGCGCGTCCCGTTTGGTGCATTCGCAAAGCTTCCGATTAGCGGCATCGAACTCTTCAGGACGCTTAGGAGCGCCGTGCTGGCAACGAACTGCTCGCTCCGAATATCGACGTCCAATGTTCCGCCCAGCGTCGCCTTGCCGTTGATTTGGCATGGCCCGCCAGATCCAAACTGGTAACGGAAATGCGCGTCCGCCTCCAGCGTGAGATCGTTTTGCAGGAACGTGGATTGCGATGGCATCAGAGTCGCGTTTTTGACGATCATGTTCCCTTTTACGGTGCCACCGCCCTCGAAGCTTCCGCCGAAAATATCCACCCGATCCGCCGTGAGAGAGCCGTAGTTAGACGTCAGTCCGTTCGTCTGCGTGTACTTAAACCCGGTCGGTACCAAAAAGCGGCTCGGTGGTAGAATGTTCCCACGATCGATGCCACCCGCCTCTGTCCTGATAATCCCGGCGTTCGTAAAATCACCGGGCGCCGTAAATCCCACCGAAGTGCTGAGGACGAATTCTCCACCCGCGAGATTATCGCTGAAGTTTCGCAGCGCATTAGCGCCATTGAGATCTTTGATCGTGCCACCACCGATGTTCAGGTAGGAGGCGTTGTGGACGATATCGGCCCCGCCAAACAAGAGTTGGGCAGAGGACCTGAGCACGAATTGACCGCCGGTGAAGGTCCGACTGCCCGGATCGAAATTCGTCAGATTCGGGACACTAAGGACCGAGCCATTAGTAAACCAAATGGAGCCATCGTTTCGGAATTGTCCGCTGATCGCCAGGTTCTGTTGGTTTAGAAAAAGTGAACCGCTCGGGAGAATCTGCGCCAGATTTCGCAGTCCATTATTGCCACCCATATCTTCAATTCGAGCGGCTTGAGAAAGATGAATCTCATTTCCGATCGCGACAATGTCGGCGCCGTTGAAGCGAAGAACACTCGCGATTAGGTTGAAAATTCCACCACTTATCCTCCTGGTCGTTGAGTCGAAATTTATGAGACCGGCGGCGGCGGTGAAGCTGGCCGCGGGGGAGCCAAGTCCAACCGTCACGGTGCCGTCGTTTTGCACGGGGGCATTGGTGATGGCCGCATAGTCCAAAGCGAGCGATCCGGTCGAATCGATCCGCGTCAGGTTACGCAGAGCATCGTTCCCGCTCTCGTCTTGAATCCGCGCGAACGCCCCTGTCAAACGGACGTGCCCGTTAGCCAGGGTGCGGATATCCGCTCCATTGAACTGCAGGATGCCAGGTAAGTCAGTCGGAGAGCTTCTGCCGCTCACGTCGTAATTGCCGCTTAGGGTTCCATTCGAAAACGCGGAGAGCGAGCCAGCATTGAATCTTGCCCCATGAGTGTCTCGGGGTCCGATCGAGATGGTCGCCGTTGGCACCGAGCTCGTGGTTTGGTCGAGAACCGTGAAAGTCACCCCCCAAACGCTTACCAAGGGATTCCCTTCCAAACTGAGATTCGAGATCGTCGCATCAATGTCCACCAGAATAAGCCGACCCGCGGTGACGTTGTAGTGCGTCGCGGCCGTGTTATTTGGCACCACTGCCGGCGACCAGTTGTTAGGATCGCTATAATTGGGCTGGGACGATGGAGGAGCCCAGGTCGAGTTTACCGTCTGGGTAAAAGCCGAACGACAGCAAAACAGACAGCCCAGAGCGAGGAGAAGGGACCGCGGAGGAAACATGGCGGGCGACCTTCCCCCACTTTACTTTTTCTGTAAAGGACTAATTATCTTCCGGCCCGATTCGTTTTTCCCCGCAAGAATCCGGGCGGTATTGACCAGCGCGACATGCGTGAAAGCCTGGGGAAAATTGCCGAGCTGGCGTTTGACGCGCGGATCGTATTCCTCGGAGAGAAGGCCGAGGTCGTTCCGCAATTTCAGCAGGCGTTCAAACAGTGCTCGCGCTTCGTCCGTTCGCCCCATCAGGTGCAGGCAATCGGCCAGCCAAAATGAGCAGGGTAAGAACACTCCTTCCGATCCGGGCAAGCCATCCACGTCATTCCTTTCGGTCCGATAGCGCAGGATCAAACCATCCTGCATCAACTCGCGCTGGATCGCCTCGATCGTGTTCACGACCCGTTCGTCGTCGATGGGCAGAAATCCGACGAGGGGCATCATCAGCAGGCTCGCATCCAGCTCGTCCGATCCGTAGAATTGAGTAAACGCTTTTTTCTTCGCGTTGTAACCCAGCTCGCAGACCTGGGCGTGAATCTCATCGCGAGTTTTCTGCCAGCGCTCCAGATTTTCCCCCGCGGCGCAATCGCAACGCTCGATTAACTTCACCGCGCGATCGAACGCGAGCCAGGCCATCATTTTGGAGTGGGTGAATTGCTGGGGCCCGCCCCGCACCTCCCAGATTCCTTCGTCGGGGTCGCGCCACTTCGATTCCAAAAACTTCATCAGCCCCACTTGCATTCGCCACTCCGTTTCGTTCGTCTCGATGCCGGCCCGATGCGCCACGTACATCGCGGCCATGACTTCGCCGTAAACGTCGAGCTGGAACTGCTGCGAAGCGGCGTTGCCGATCCGCACTGGCTTGGAGTTCTCATATCCCGCCAGCCAGGGGATTTCGGATTCATCGAGGCGACGCTCCCCGTGGACGCCGTACATGATCTGCATTTGCGCCGCGCTTCCGGCGATCGCGCGCAGGAGCCATTCGCGCCAGGCGCGCGCCTCATCCAGGTAACCGGCGCTCATCAGCGCGTAAAGCGTGTAGGTCGCGTCCCGCAACCAGCAAATGCGGTAATCCCAGTTTCGCACGCCGCCGATTTCTTCCGGCAATGAAGTGGTGGCGGCGGCGACGATCCCGCCGGTGGGCGCGTAAGTAAGCCCCTTCAACGTAATGAGCGAGCGAACCACCGCCTCGTGCCATTCGCCATGCGGCCGGCATTTCTCCGACCACTCTTTCCAATACGACGTCGTCTGCTCCAAGGCGTGTGCCGGGTGGATGGCGCGCGGCGGTTCGTCGTGCGATGCGAACCAGGTGAGCACAAAAGGAATCTGTTCGCCTTCCTTAACGCTGAATTCGGCCACGGTCGTGAGATCTTCGCCGCGCGTTTCGATCGGGGTGCGCAAAATCAGCGCGTCAGGTCCGGCGATCGCTTCGAGGCCGCCGTGTTTTTTGCGCACCCACGGAATGATGTGGCCGTAATCGAAGCGAATGATCAGTTCCATTTTCAGCGACACTTCGCCGCGCACTCCCTCGATGATACGGACGATGTCGGGGTTCTCGCCCCGCGGCGGCATGAAATCGATGAAGCGGATCGCGCCGTTGGCCGTTTCGATTTCCGTTTCGAGGATCAACGTTCCCTCCCGGTAACGCCGGGTCCTGCTTGTGACCTCTTCTTCCGGAGTGAATGACCAGGTTCCGTTTTTCCGGTCGCCTAACAAGGCGGCGAAGCACGCACCGGAATCGAACCGCGGAAAGCAGAGCCAATCGACGCAACCATCACGGCTGACCAGCGCGCCAGTCTGCGTGTCGCTCAGGAATGCATAATCTTCGATCCGCGCCATTCTCTGCTAGCGTAGCACCGATGTCAGAGTCATCCGAATCCGCGCGCCTGATCGACCTGAGCCATACGGTTGAAGACGGGATGATCACTTACAAGGGTCTGCCCGCGCCCATCATCTGCGATTATCTCAGCCGCGAAGCGTCGCGCGCGCGATACGCCGAGGGAACCGAATTCCAGATCGGGAAGATCGAGATGATCGCGAACACGGGGACGTATCTCGACAGTCCGTTCCATCGCTACGCGCATGGGAAGGACCTCTCGGAGCTCGAACTCGAATCGCTGGCCAATCTCGATTGCGTGGTTGTTCGCGCCACTGGGCGCCGCGATCGCGCGATCGATCAACTCCCGATCGATCTCGCGACCTTGAAAGGCAAAGCGCTGCTCGTTCACACCGGCTGGGACACCCATTGGCGGACCGATCAATATTTCGAAGGACATCCGTATCTCACCGGCGATCTCGCGTTGCGGCTCGTCGCAGCCGGCGTCGCGCTGGTCGGCATCGATTCCTTCAACATCGATTGCACCGACGATGGAAATCGCCCCGTCCACTCCGCGCTGCTCGGCGCCGAGATTCCAATCGTCGAGCATCTTTGCAACCTCCCTCCGCTTCCCGATCGCGGCGCACGCTTCTTCGCCGTGCCCGTGAAGATCAAAGGAATGGGCACGTTCCCGGTGCGCGCTTTCGCCAGCGTTCCGCAATAGGTCCTATACGTCATATAGGTCGTATGGGATTACGGCGCGCTCGCCGCCAACTTCGCGATCCCATCCTGCGTCAACCGAAAGACCGTCCATTCGTTCATCGGCTCCGCGCCGAGTTTGCGATAGAACTGGATCGCGGGATCATTCCAATCGAGCACTGCCCATTCCATTCGTCCGCAGCCGCGCTCCTGCGCGATTTGCGCCAGGCGCTCCAGCAAGGCGCGGCCGTATCCTTTGCCGCGTACGTTGGGCCGGACGAAAAGATCTTCGAGATAAAGCCCCGGCCGGCCGAGCCAGGTGGAGAAGTTGTAAAAGTAAACCGCGAACCCGACGGGATCGCCATTCTCCAGCGCCAGCAACACCTCCGCGGAGCGCTGCGCGCCGAACAGCACTTTGCGCAGGCCGTTCTCAGTCGCGACGACGGCATCCGGCGCGCGCTCGTAGTCAGCCAGCTCCCGGATCAAACTCAGAATGATCGGCACGTCGGCTTCGCTGGCGGTCCGGATTTCAAAGTTCTGGTTCATTGCATCGCAGGCTCGAGTTTAAAGATGGTAAATTCCGGCGTCTCTTCGACAAGGGTTGCGCTCGCCGCGAGCCGCTCGGCGAACTCCTTGTAATAATCCAGCCACCATCGCGTGCCGACATAGAAAACGAGATGGGTCGCGCCGCGCCCACGCAGCTTTTCGAGGTTGGCAATGATCTGCGCGCTATCCAGCGGATTGCCCTGGTAAATTCCGTCTCCGAGAAAATGCCAGCCTTTCCGATGCGCGTAATAGAAAACGGTCGGATCGCCATCGGTGGCTGCGATGATCAGCGCGTTCGCGGTGGTCGCTTCCTGCAACTCGAGTCCGAGATTTCGCAGGCCCGTGGCCGCCGGCCGGTAAAAGGGCTGCGCGCATTGATAAGCTGAAATTCCAAACCAGCCCGCCACGATAACCGATGCAAGCCCTCGAACGATCCGACTCGACGGCAGGAATGGCGCCGCCCACTGGCAGGCGCAGCCGGCCAGAACCGCAGCGATCGGGACAAGCGGTAGTTGATACCATTGATGCCGATTTCCCCAGCCGACGAAAAAAACGAACGCGACCATCGCGGCCAGCCACCAGTGAAAGAGGCGGGCGTATTTTTCCCGCGACGCGACCACGATGCCGATGACCGCCAGAGCAAACAGCGGCAGGGAAAGACTCGAGAGCGCGGTTTGCTGCGCGATCTTCCAATACCATGATGCGCTCATGATCCGGAACCCGCCGCCGCCGAAAAAGTGGTACGGATAGAATTTCTCCGCGATCCGATGCGCGTGCCAATACCAGAGCGCGGATGGAACGAGGGTGATCACAGCGAACAGCCAAAGCTCCCAGCGTGCGAGCAATTCTCTCCACGAAAATTTTGCACGGCTTATAACGAGATAGAACAACGGCGCGCCGATTAGCGCTGTCGGAAGCTTGATCAACAACGCGAGCGAAATCAGAAGCGCGGAGCCGATCAACGCGCGCCAATTCTCCTCCTCCAGCCACCGCAGAAAAAAATAGATCCCGGCGATTGCCAGGCTTAGCGACGGAACGTCCGGCATGAATGCGCGACTGGCCACGATACTCAGCGGCGCAAACGCGTAAAAAAATGCCGCCCACGTTGCGACGACCTCGCCGAAAATTCGACGCACGAGCAGAAAGAAAAACGGCAGCGCCGCCACGAAAAAGAGGACGCCCTGGATCCGCCCGATCCATTCATGCACTCCGGCGCTTCGATAAGAGAGTGCCGCCGCGAAGGGAAGGATCGGAAACTCCGTTCCGACGTATCCCCGCTCGTTTCCAGCCCAATCGATCTGCGGCCGGCTGAAATGGAAACCGTTCTCGAGGAAATTCCGCGCGATCGCGGCGACATCGCTTTGCCGCCAGCTCCAGGGATCGATAAAGGGCTGGTCGATTTGGATCAACCGCACCACGAACGCGGCGAGCACGATCAAAATCAGCGTCCATTTGCCTCGCCACATGGATCGCGTCTTGACAAACCGCCTCGTTAAAGTCAATCGAGTACAGACGCTCGGCCCGATCTCGGAATGAAAACCGCCGTTACTTTTCTCGCTCTCGCGCTCGGTTTCCTGGGCGCGCCGGCCAGCCGCGCCGCGGAGGAACCGCAGCTCGTCCAGGTCGTCGATTTCTCAAAGCTTCTTCCGCTGCTTCCAAATGCTCCGGCCGATTGGACAGCAGACAAAGCCGAAGGCTCGACCGACGATATCGGCGGCACCAAAATCACCAGTGTGCATCGCGATTACAAAAAGGGCGCGGCCGACACGGCGCCGACGACGTCGATCAGCATTCTCGATTCAGCCGCGAATCCCGATTACGTCGCGTCCACGACCGCAGCGTGGAACATGAGCACCTCGACGCCCGAAGGTTACACGAAGACTCTGACGATTGAAGGCATGCCCGGCTTTGAAACTTTTGAAACCGAAGGCAAGCACGGCACGCTCTGGCTGATGGTGGCCAAGCGATATGTTCTAACCATCGAGACGCAGGGTCAGGAGGCGAAAGACCTCCAGGAGTGGCTCAAACATATCGATGTGAAGAAGCTCGCGGAGGTGAAATAGCCATGAATCAAGGGAGTTCGGTCGAGCGGTTGAAGAAGGTCGTCGGAAAGAAAAAAACGGGCGACGTCTGGAACGAACTCTATCGCCTCAACACCTTTGCGGCTAACCTCGGGCTGCTACGCGCTGCGGACGATGGATACCCCGTACGAAAAACTGTTGGAAAACCTCGCCCGCGCTGAGGTTAAATTCATAGTCGTCGGTGGAGTGGCCGTAGCGCTGAATGGCTTTGTCAGAACCACCGATGACGTGGACATTCTAATCGAACAATCAGCCGAAAACGTTAGTCGTTTGCTCAAAGCACTCGCGTCGTTCGGCGAAGGTCATGCGCGCGAGCTTTCCCAGAAAGACTTCAATCAGACGGAGGGCGCGGTTCGCGTCATAGAAGATTTCCCTCTCGATATATTTACGGTGATGCGCGGGTTGTCGTACGGAGATCTGAGCGCTCACGTGCGGCAGACCAAGATAAATGGAGCAACGATCGGTTTCTTGAATGCAGACGGTCTGATTCGTCTTAAGGCCGATTCCAAACGCGAAAAGGACCAGATCGATATAGTAGCGCTTCGCAAGGCCGCGATCCGCGATCAGTAGAGACGCTACGGCTTCAACACCACCTTCACGCAGCCGTCTTCCTTATCGCAAAAGATCTGGTAGGCGTGCGCCGCCTGATCGAGCGGCAGCCGGTGCGTGATGATATCGTCGAGCTTGATCTCGCCCCGTTCCACGATGCCGATTAGTTCGTCGATGTATCTCTGCACGGGCGCCTGGCCGAAGCGCATCGTGATTCCCTTATCGAAAATCTGCCCGAGCGGAAATACGTCGTACGGCATTCCATAAACTCCGACGACGCTGACCACGCCGCCGCGCCGGACGGCGCTGATGCACAGTTTGAGCGCCGCGATGCTGCCAGCCTGCATATGCACAATGTTGGCGAGCTTGTCTTTCAGCTTCCGATCGGCCTCGAGGCCCACCGCGTCCACGCAGACATCGGCGCCGCGTCCCGAGGTCATGTCGCGGATCGCCTGCACCGCGTTGCCATCGGCGGCGTTCACCACTTCCGAGTTTGCCGCGCGACGCGCCATGTCGAGCCGGTAGGGTTGAATATCCACGCCGATCACTCGCTTCGCTCCGCGCAGCCACGCGATTTTCTGCGCCATCAATCCGACTGGGCCGCAACCGAAGACCGCGACGGTTTCGCCACCTTTTAGATTCGCCCAGTCGATCGCCGACCAGCCGGTCGGAAAAATGTCGGTAAGGAAGAGAACCTCTTCGTCCTTAAACCGATCGGAGATCTTGCGCGGGCCGAAGTTCGCATATGGCACCCGGACGTATTCCGCCTGGCCGCCGGCATAACCGCCGTAGAGATCGGTGTAACCGAAAAGTCCGCCGCCTTTTTGATCGATGAGTCCGCCTTCCGGCCCGTACTTTTCGGAATTGGAGTTTTCGCAATGCCCCGGCAGCCCATCCCCGCAAAAGAAACAATGGCCGCACGCGATTGGAAACGGCACCACCACCCGGTCGCCTTTCTGCACTGCCGTCACGCCGCGCCCCATCTCTTCCACGATGCCCATGAATTCGTGACCGAGCACCATGTCGCTCTTCTGCGGAATGAAACCGTTGAAGATGTGGAGATCCGATCCGCAGATTGCCGTCGAGGTGACGCGGACAATGATATCCTCGTCGTGCTCGATCTTCGGATCGGGAATCTGATCGACTTCGACGTGCCCAGGCCAGTGAAAAACGACTGCCTTCATGTTCAGAAGAAACGAAAATCATCTGGGCGCTGGATGCGGAAATTTCCTCGCGCCACTTTCCTTTTCTCATTTCCTTGTCATCCTGAGCGAAGTCGAAGGATCTCTGACTATTTCCCGTGAACGACGATCGAAAAACTCCCGAGCAACGCGCGCAGATGACTGACATTGAGCGGTTGCGGCACTCTGCTGCTCATGTGCTCGCTACGGCCATCCTCAAGATCTGGCCCGACGCGCAATTCGCTGCCGGCCCGCCGGTCGAAAACGGATTCTATTACGATCTCGAGCTCGGCCACCGCATCTCGCCTGAAGATTTCGAAAAGATCGAGGCCGAGATGAAAAAGGAAGTGAAAGCGAACCACAGCTTCGAGCGTGTCGTCCTGCCGCGTGATGAAGCTCTCTCCATGGCCCAGCGCGGGGTCCTTGGCGCGCTTGGCGAGAGACCTCAGCCCAGCAAGTTCAAACTCGATATCATCCAGAACATTCCCGAGGGCGAAGAGATTTCGCTCTATCGCAATGGCGAATTCACCGATCTCTGCGCCGGCCCGCACGTGATGCGCACCGGAAACGTCGGCGCGTTCAAGCTCACCCACGTTGCCAGCGCTTACTACAAAGGCGATGAAAAGAACCCGCAGCTCCAGCGCATCTACGGCACCGCTTTCAAGAATAAGACCCAACTCGACGAATACTTCGCGATGCTCGAAGAAGCGAAGAAGCGCGACCATCGCAAGCTCGGTAAGGAGTTAGAGCTTTTCACCTTTGACGACGACGTCGGTCCCGGTCTCCCCCTCTGGCTCCCGCGCGGCGCCGCCATCATCGACGAACTCGAGAAGCTGGCGAGAGAAACGGAGTTTGCCGCCGGCTATCAGCGCGTGCGCTCTACGAATCTTGCGCGCGAAAGCTTGTACATTAAGAGCGGTCATCTTCCTTACTATAAAGGGTCGATGTTTCCGCCGATGGAACTCAATGAAGATGCCGATGAGGTCGCAGCGCTCGAAGCGAAGATCGAGGAGGCGAGAACCGTTCTCGAAAAACACCTGCGCGCGCACGGTTCGGATATTTTCCAGCCGATTTCCGGAGAAGTTCAATTCGAACAGGCGATTAGCGCGGTCATAGAGGCGGGCGATGTCCCAAAGGATGTTCTAGAGGCATTCGAAGAGAAGAATCGCTGTCAGACGCGCCTGGTGTTCCTGAACGCGCAGCCTCGCCGCTACTACCTCAAAGCGATGAACTGCCCGCATCACCATAAAATGTTCGACGCCTTACCCCGGAGTTATCGCGACCTTCCGCTGCGACTGGCCGAGTACGGCACCTGTCATCGCTATGAGCAAAGCGGCGAGCTCTTCGGCCTTATGCGAGTGCGCTCGTTGCAGATGAACGACGCCCACATCTACTGCACGCCCGAGCAGTTCGAGAGCGAGTTCAACGCGGTCAATCAGATGTATCTCCAGTACTTCAAACTCTTCGGCATCGACAAATATGTGATGCGCTTCTCTACGCATGATCCAGCGAAGCTCGGAGAGAAGTTCGTTGATGAGCCTGAACTCTGGAAGCAAACGGAAGAGATGGTGCGCGGCGTTCTCCAGCGCTCCGAAATCAACTACGTGGAAGTGCCTAACGAAGCCGCCTTCTACGGCCCGAAGATCGACGTCCAGGTCTGGAGCGCGATCGGCCGCGAGTTTTCCATCGCCACCAACCAGGTCGATTTCGCGCAGCCGCGCCGTTTCAATCTCGTTTACAAAGATCGCGATAACACGGAGAAGACCCCGCTCTGTATCCATCGCGCGCCGCTCGGCACCCACGAACGTTTCATCGGTTTCCTCATCGAACATTACGCCGGGAACTTCCCTCTCTGGCTGTCACCCGAACAAGTCCGCATCCTTCCAATCGGTGATGAGGCACCGCTACTCGACTACGCGCGCGCCATCCAGGGGGAATTGCGCGCCCACCAAGTCCGCTGTGAACTCGACGCGAGCAACGACCACATCAAAGCCAAGATCGCCAGCGCCGAGCAGATGAAAGTCCACACCATGCTCGTGATCGGCAATCGCGACATGGAAGCGAACGCCGTCAGCGTTCGCATTCACGGCCAAGGCAATCTCGGGGCGAAGCCGCGTAGTGAAATCGTGGCTGATTTGCTGGCTGCGATCAAAGAGCGGCGCGCTTGAATAAGGCTGGCGCTTCCGCGGAACTAATCGCTACCATCCGCCCGCGGGAGAATAATTTCATGATAAGCCGGATTGCTTCTCGTTGGTTCGCGGCGATCGGGTTCGTGGCATTCCTCAACACCGCAGTTGCCGCCGAGCGGATCGTTTCGAAATACACCAGCACAGCGGAGCGGGAGAGCATCAGCCTCAAAAACGGCCCTGAAGAAACGGGGAGCTTCTCCGGCATCTTCCGCGGGTTTGGCGGATACCAGATCGCGCATGTGGGCGACGACGAACGCAGTTGGATCAACATCAAGTTCGGCAAGACGACGGTCGATCTTCGCGAGGCCACCATGGAGATCGGCACGGCCACCGGCTCTTTCCCTCACAAAGCAAACGGCGTGGTGGAGTGGCGCGGCGTGGACGAGAAGGGCGGCTTCAAACCTCACGCCGTCATTTATCGATTGGTTGGCCTCGACGAAAACGGCAAGCGCAAACGGACACGGTTGATCGTGATCAAGCTGAACAAGGAGCGTTCGGCTGTGATCGGCTTTGCCGAAGGCGGACCCAATGACGAAAAGGAAGCCTACGCAATTGCGGACAAGGCGCATTAAAGCGGTGCGCTTCGCGATCGATTAGAGAAGCTTGGTTTCCAGTTGCATTACCCGTGCGGAATCGCTCTGCTCCGGAAGCGCAATCATCCATCGCCAGCCGAATTCATAACTGATGCCGACCATCGACCCGCGAAATCCGCCTAACGAAATGCCCGACATCGTCGGGTCCCAGCCGACCTATCCCATTCTCGCCGCCTTCCGCCCATTCATCCCGGCGTCGGCATCGTTGCGGGAGCTGACGATCTTGCCGCTCATCATTGGCACGCTTCTCGGCATGGTCTTCGGCGCGTCGTCGCTCTATCTCGTCCTCAAGGTCGGATTGACGGTGAGCGCCTCGATTCCGGTGGCGGTCCTTGCCATCACCTTCTTCCGCATCTTCTCCTGGTTCGGTCTGCGCGACACGACGATCCTCGAAAACAACATTGTGCAAACCGCCGGATCAGCCGGCGAGTCCATCGCGTTCGGCCTCGGTGTGACGATGCCGGCAATCATGATCCTCGGGTTCGATCTCGAGGTCACACGCGTGATGCTCGTGGCCGTCCTCGGCGGATTGCTCGGAATCCTCATGATGATTCCGCTCCGGCGCGCCCTCATCGTCCATCAACACGGCTATCTGAAATATCCCGAGGGAACGGCGTGCGCCGAAGTTCTGAAAGCGGGTGCTTCGAAGGAGTCGCGCGAGGCCGCGCATGCGGACGATCCCGCTGCCGCAGCCGCGGCGAACGAGACGGTCAGCGGCGGCAAGATCATCATGGGCGGTTTTGCGATCGGGTTCATCTATTACGGGCTTCAGCAAATCTTCAAAATCATGAAGGAAGCGCCGACTAAGCTTTTCGGGAAGCCGTTCGAAGGCGCCTCGATTTCGCTCGAGAACAATCCCGCGCTGCTCGGGGTCGGTTACATCATTGGCCCGCGGATCGCCGCGTTGATGATGGGCGGCGGCGTGCTCTCGTATCTTGTCCTTATCCCGGCCATCAAGTATTTTGGCTCGGCGGGAACGTTGCCGCTCGCGCCGGAAACCGGGCGCACGATTGCGGACATGTCCGTCTCGCAAATACAGAAAGGTTACATCCTCTATATCGGCGCGGGTGCGGTGGCCGCTGCTGGAATCATCAGCCTCGTCCGATCTCTCCCCATCATCTGGCACGGATTAAAGGGCGGTCTGGCCGATCTGCGCGGAACGCACGGTCGCGTCGGGGCCACGCCGCGAACCGACCAGGACCTCAACATGAAATGGGTGCTCGGCGGCATCATCGCGCTGCTCATCATCATCATGATCGCGCCGCAGTTGAATCTCCGTTTCAACCTGCTCGGCGCTCTTCTGATCGTCGCGTTTGGATTTCTCTTCGTCACCGTTTCGTCGCGGCTCACGGGCGAAATCGGTTCGTCATCGAATCCGATCTCCGGCATGACCGTGGCGACGCTGTTGCTCACCTGTCTTGTCTTCCTCCTCATCGGCTGGACGGCGCCGGCATACTTTGTGACCGCGCTTTCCATCGGCGGCATCGTTTGCATCGCTTCTTCCAACGGCGGCACGACGTCCCAGGATTTGAAGACAGGATTCCTTGTCGGTTCGACTCCAAAGTATCAGCAGATCGCCATCCTGATTGGCGCGCTCGCCTCGGCGGTCATCCTCGGTCCGATCCTTATGCAGTTCAATCAGTCCGGCACCGTTTTCGTGCCGGTCACCGGCAACAAGGATTTCGCTTTCCCTGCGGGCTATCACGCAAAGCCAACCGACTATATGAAGGACGACACTGGCCAGCCAAAACGCGAGCGCTTGTCCGGTGCGCAAGCGGGCGGCGACCCGAAGGAGTATTTCGTTTACCATAAAACGAACCCCGAATTCGGTCCGGCAGGCCGGTACCTCGTCAGCGACGACGGCACGCCGGTTTACCTTTCCGATCCTGGGATCAACGGCGTTTATGACAAGCGGCCCGATGGCTCGAGCGTGCAGAAGTTCACCGCACCGAAAGCGACGCTTGTCTCCTACATCATCAAGGGAATCCTGAGCGGGCAATTGCCGTGGGGCCTTGTTCTCCTCGGCGTCTTCATCGCGATTGTCCTGGAGCTTTCCGGCATTCCGGCACTCGCCTTTGCCGTCGGTGTTTATCTTCCGATCTCCACCTCCGCACCGATCTACGTCGGCGGGATGGTGCGCTGGCTCGTGGACAAATATACGCGCCGCAAACACGCCGCGGCAAAATTGACCGAAGACCAGCTCGTGGCCGAAGGCGACAAGAGCAACGGCGTCCTCCTCGCATCCGGCTACATCGCCGGCGGCACCCTCGCTGGAGTGCTTTTTGCCTTCATGGCGATTCCGTGGAAAGAGCGCCTCGACGGCTGGGAAAAATGGGCCAGCGCGCACAACCCATTCTTCGACGGCCCGTCAGCCGATCTCCTCGCGATGCTTCCTTTCGTCGCGCTCTGCGTCCTCCTTTATCTCGTCGGCCGCGACGCGCTCTGGAGAGGTCGTCCTGCGCGCATCGCCAAGAGTTGAACGACGCAGTTGAAGCGGAGAACCCATCCGCCCCTTCGGCGTGATGCGTATTAATTGTAATGAAAAACAAACTCATTGCTTTCACTTTCCTCGGCCTCGTCGCTGTCATGCTTGGTGGCTGCGCCGCAACCACGGAAACGACGACAACGACCACTCGCACACGCGAGCAGAGCTCGATGTACGCTCACTAGAGCGGCGCGGGCAAAGTCTCTCGAGACTAAATCAGCGATTCGCGCGTCCGGACGCCGCGATTGTGAGCTTTCTGATTCTCATGCGCTGGTGTCAGCGGTAAATCCGCGCCGCCAGATAAAATAAACGGGAATTCCGGTGAGCACGAGGAGGTAGCCGATTCCGGAAGTCGTGGGCGCGAGGTAAGCGAGATCCAGGATCAGGAACGCGGCGAGAATAACCGAAACGATCGGGACGATCGGATATCCCCAGGTCCGATACGGGCGTTCCGCCGCCGGCCTTTTTTTGCGAAGGACCATGACGGCCACGACGAGCAGAATGTAAAAGACGAGATCGGCTGAGACGATGTATTCGAGCAATTGGGTATAAACGTTCCCATAACTTACAACGCCGGTCGCCGGGTGAGTCGTGACGGTGCGCGGAAGGGTGAGAAACGCAGTCCAGATCGCCTGCGCCACCAGCGCGGCCGCCGGAACATTTCGCCGGTTGAGGGTCGCGACCCGCCGGAAGAACAGACGGTCGCGCGCCATCGCGTAATAGACGCGCGCCCCGGCGAGGATGAGCCCGTTGTTGCAACCGAAAGTGGAAATCATGATCGCGGCCGCCATGGCGAGCGCGCCGGGATGTCCAAAAATGGAATTCATCACTGCGACCGCAACCCGGTTTTGCGGGGCGTGCTGGATCTCGTTCAGCGGCAGGACTGCGACGTAAGCAAGGTTCGCGAGGATATACAGGGCGACGACCAGCGCGCAGCCGGCCAGCAGTGCGCGAGAAAGATTGCGGCCCGGATCGCGCACCTCGCTTCCGATAAAGGTAACATTCGTCCACGCCGTTTGGGCAAAGAGCGGGCCGACCATTGCCTTGCCGAACAACAATATCAGCGCAAACGCGCCGACCGCGGTGAGGCCCGGTTGCGCTACCTGCGGGCTCCAGCCGTTCTTCCACGAATCCCACCAGGCCGAAGCATGCGCCGCACTCTCCGCTTTCCAGCCTAACGACAGGCCGATGACAATCAGGGCCAGCAGCGCGGCGGTTTTCGCAAACGTAAATGTGTTTTGGACAAACTTGCCTGTTTCCAGGCCGCGGGTGTTCGTCCAGGTGAGCAGAACAATCAACGCGATGGCGACGAGTTGTTCGGTTGAAAGACTGATGGCGTAGCCGCCAAAAAGATGGATCGGCCTAACGAGATAATGATCGGTGGCGATCGCCGGCGCGAATACCCCGGTGAATTTCGCGAACGCAACCGCGACCGCGGCGATGGTTCCGGTTTGGATGACAAGGAACAGGGCCCAGCCGAAAAGAAACCCGATGGATGGGCCGTAAGCTTCGCGAAGAAAAACATAGACGCCGCCGGCACGCGGCATCATCGCCGCCAGCTCGGAACAACAGAGCGCACCGGTGATTGTCATCAGGCCCGCCAGCCCCCAGGCGAGGATCAACCATCCCGGCGCGCCGGTGAGCCGCGCCGATTCTGCCGAGGTGATGAAAATGCCGGAGCCGATCATCGACCCAACGACGATCATGGTCGCGTCGAGTGGCCCAAGACCGCGGATTAATTTTTTATCTTCCGGCTCCGGTTGGTCACCTCGCTCCATCGCTCAAAGATTAAATTGGTAGGGCGAGGCTGTGTCGAGCCGAAGAAAGCAGGCGAGACGCCTGCTCGCCCCACAGGCAAGATGCCTGTGCTACAAGGCTCACGGCTGACGCGCGGGCGCGGCAATCACGACATCCTCCAACTCGAGGCGCTCTCGCAATTTTCGCACGAACGCGACGGCCTGCGGATTGTCGCCATGAACGCACACCGTGGTTGCGAAAATATTCACGTCGCCGCCATTCACGGCGCGCACTTTTCCTTCGGCCAAAATACGGAGCACTCGATCGGCAGCCTCAATCGGATCGTGGACGAAAGCATCCGAGCGCGATCGAGGCACGAGCGAGCCGTCCGCCAGATAATTCCGATCGGCGAAAACTTCCGACGCAGTTTGCAATCCATACTCGGTTGCAGCCAGGTCGAGCTCGCTCTCGGATGGCGCGAAGAGGATGAGCTTCGGATCAATCGCGATGACCGCCCGCGCGATCAGATCAGCGAGGGCCCGGTCGCGCGCCGCCATATTGTAGAGAGCGCCGTGCGGCTTCACGTGATTCATTTCCGCGCCCGCCGCGCGGGCGAGCGCCTGAAAAGCGCCGACCTGGTAAGCGACGAGCGAATAAAACGCCGCCGGCTCCATCGTCATTTCGTTTCGGCCGAAATTCTCCCTGTCGGCGAAACTCGGATGCGCGCCGACCGCCACTCCGCGATCGTGCGCGGCCTGGATCGAAGCATAAATCGAAGCGGGATCGCCCGCGTGAAATCCACACGTGATGTTGGCCGAGCTGACGAGATCCAGAATTTCTTCGTCGTGGCCAGCGCCTTCGCCGAGATCGGAGTTCAGATCGACCACCAGGTTCATGATGATCTATGGAGATCGAGCCCGATGCGGAAACGGGCGAAATCGTCTTCGCGCTCGAGGAGAAGTTGCTGCGCTTCGGCGAGCGCAACTTCGCGAAAACGAATGCGATCGCCGGGCCAAAGTTGCGCCGCGATCGGAAGGTCCACCGTGATCACGTGAGCGATTTTGGGATAGCCGCCGATCGTTTGGCAATCGCCGAGCAAAAGAATCGGCTGGCCGCTCGGCGGAACCTGGAGCGTGCCGGGCGCGACAGCTTCCGAGAGAAGATCGCCTGAATCAATACGGTCCAGATTTGGGCCATCGAGCCGCGCGCCCATCCGATCGGAATCGGGCGTGACGGTGAACGACGCCGTTACCAACGAAGTCTGCGCATCAGGCGTGAAACGATCCCAGCTTGCGCCTCTCACAATTCGCAAAAAGCGGTCGCGGTGCGCCGTCGCGGCCCAGGGCGTCGGCGCGCTCCATTCAGAAACCCAAGGAGCGGCGATTTCCAAATCGCCGTCTTTCCCCCGCCGGCTTGGAAACCGCCGCTCCTTGAAAAGAGGAAGCATATCGCCGTCGCGAAGCGTTCGCCCCTCATAACCGCCGAAGTTTCCTCGCAGATCAGTCGCTCGACTTCCCAGAACGAGCGGCACTTCGACGCCACCAGAAATCGCGAGCCAGGCGCGACTGCCTTCGTTTGGCGCGGCCACCACCAGCTCGTCGCCTGCCCGGACGAGACCCGCGTGCCCCGGTGGTAAATCTTCGTCGCCGATCCGCACCGTGAACGCGCCGCCGCACCAAGCCACAATGCATTCATCTTCAAACCGCAAGCGCAATCTGCCCAAAGTCGCTTCGAGCCCCGCGGCATTGTCGTCGTTGCCAACCAACGCATTTGCCACGCGCATGGCGTGCGCATCGAGCGCGCCACCAGAAGAAACACCCGATTGGCGAAAACCTGTGCGTCCCAAATCCTGGACCGAGGTCAGAAATCCCGCCGATGCGACGGTGACGTTCATTGGCGAAGCGAATCGAATTCTTCGCGCGAGATTTGACGCAACGTAATGCGATCGCCGGCGCGCAAAATGGCGGGCGGTTCACGTTGGTGATCGAACAAACGCAGCGGTGTCCGGCCGATCACATTCCAACCGCCCGGAGACTTCGTGGGATAAATTCCGGTTTGCGCACCGCCGATGGCAACCGAGCCCGCCGGAATTTCAGTACGCGGCGTAGCGCGACGCGGCGTCGCAAGTTCGGCCGGAAGTCCGGTCAGATATGGAAAGCCGGGAGTGAACCCGACGCAGTTGACGCGATAACGCGCGCTCGAATGCCGCCGAACCACTTCCAGCTCCGACATGCCCGCATAGGCCGCGACTTGAGCAAGATCGAGTGCGAACTCTAGGTCGTAGCAGACCGGGATTTCCACGGTCCGCGGTGGTGCCCCTTCCCCTCTGCCGGCCGATTGATTCTGAAGCGCGCTTTCAATCTCTGCTGTGAGGGACTCAAACGGCGATGGCGTCAATTCGGTTCTCGCGATCCGCGCCGGATCATAGAACACCGCGACTGTCCTGTAAGCCGGCGCCAACTCGATCACACCCGGAATGGCGGCAGCCTCCAAACATCGGAAGACGCGGAGGACCGTATTCAAAGAAGCTTCCGGATCGGTTTCGAATTCGTCCACGACACGGACGATCAACGCTGAATCTCCAAGCGGCTCGATTTCCATGGCTGATTACCTGGCGGCGGTCCACGACCGCCATCTCATCGGCGGATGGTCTTGCCGGAAGAATCTTCGGCGGACACTGCGACAGCCACATCTTTCACCGACTCCTTGATCTGCTCGACCTTTGGATGCACTTCGCGAATGAGGTCGTGCTCGACCTTCGAAAGTTTCTCGATCCGCTTGGTCACATCGTGCAATTCCCGCAGCATGGTTTCCTGGCGCGAAGAAATCCGATGCATCCACCAGAAACAGACGACCCAGCAAGCGGTCCCAATCGCACCCAGGACCAGCGCCGTCATTTGGAAATCGAAACGCGCATTCATTAAACAACGATCGGACGTGATTTGAATTGTCGGGCCATCAAGATGATAGGCAAATTCAGCGTTCGCTCCACTTTGCCCGAAAGCCAATCCATGACCAGCCTCATTGCCATAGCCGTCAATCTCGCCGGCATGCTCCTGATTTATTCCTGGATGGCGTTTGCCCTTGCGCGATGGCGCCGGAACAGTCGCGGCCTAATCGGCGTCCTCGCTACGATCATAGCCGCCGGAGTATTCTGGATCGTGCCGGCGATGTTTCTTTTCGGGCGAGGCGAAACTACCGCCACCGCCTATGCGATTTGGTTCGGTAACTGGTTGGTCAGCGGCTTCGGGGTCGCGCTGTTTTCCCAGGCTGCTGTCCGCATCCCGAGCGGGCTGCAAGATTCGGCCCGGCTCGATGGCTGCGGGTGGTTCGTGACTTATCGCTACGTCGTTTTTCCATTCGTCAGCCGCGAACTCGCGATCATCATCATCCTAACGGTGATGGCCACGTCGGTGCATTGCCTGACTCCCAATGGCAATTTCACCGCCGGAATGAGGCCGCCCCCATGGTTCGTCTTGCCAGGCCAATTACTGGCGGCTTCGCGGCCAATCGAGTCGGTCGGACTGATGAGCCTCGGGTCGCTCATCATGACGTTGCCCCTCATCGCGATCTTCCTCCTCGCGAAACGCCGCGCACCAAGCGGCTAGAATTACCGCGCCCGGACCGCTTCGATTTCGATATCGACTGAGACGTCGTCGCTGATCATCGACACGGTCTCGGCGCTTCTGCTGAAGACCAAACCAAACTGACTTCGTTTGATTGGAGCGGTCGTCACGCGCCAGCGGCTCGTTGGATTCTTGGCCAGAGCTTCGGGACTGGAAAGTAACTGCACATTCAATGTGATCGCGCGCGTCGCGCCGTGCATCGTCAGTTCCCCGGCGATCTCTCCGCTATTGGCGCCGGTCTGTTTCACACGCCGGCTCTTGAATGTGATCTCTGGATATTTGGCGACATTGAAAAGTTCGCCACGCAGATGGTCGTCCCGTTTTACGATGCCACTGTCGATGCTCGCCGCTTGGATCGTGACATTGACCGATGACTGCTCGGGATGTTCGCGATCGACCTCGATTGTCCCGCTAAACTTCGTGAAATTGCCCTTCGCCGTGCCGAGCATGTGCCGGACTCTGAAGGCGATCGTCGAACGCGACGGATCGATTTTGAAGATGTCATTCGCCCGCGCTGTCGCGCCCAGACAGACCACGGCGAACAGAACCAAACGGAGCGGCTTCATGACGATTTAGCGAGAGCCTTCATAAGGTCGGCACGCGATGACGGCAACCGGCCAAATAGGTTGGCCAGGGCCAAAGCCGGATTGCTCTTTAGCATCTTCGTATCGTGAACACCGGCGATGCGCGCCAGCTCCATCTCGAAATGCAGCACGGCCCGGAGATCGGGATCGTTCCCGCTCAAATAGGTAAAAGCGCGCCGCAGCAGCGAGAAAAGCTCGGGCTCATGATGATCGGACTCAGTGCAAATCTCGATCAGCTCGACAAAGTACGACGCAGCCTGCGTCCGCCGGAAATTCTCGCGAATGCCGCCGAACGGATTCTTGAGCACGACTTCGGTCAGCGAATGAAGATTCGACCGCTTGCTGCGCGAAATCTGAATTTCCGCTTCGAAAAACAGATCGAGCTTGCCGGCAAACGGACTCTTCGGGCGCCGCGCGCCTCTAGCCGCCGTCTGAATGCAGCCGAGCGACTCCGTGCACCACGAGACAATGAGGCTGGTGTCGCTGAGCTTCCGCTTTCGGAGCAGGATGCCGGTGGTGCTTTCCATCGATTGGAAAGGAATAGACAGGATTAACAGGATTTACAGGATTGGTTTGCTCCTAATCCCGTTAATCCTGTTAATCCTGTCCAAAACTCAGTTCCACTTTTTCGTCTTTGGCCAAAGGGCTTGCAGGGTCGTATTCAAACCGCGGCACAAGAAGATTTCGAAATGTTCATCGCGCCGCGAGTAGGGATGGCCGGTCCGTCCGACGGCCTCGACGCTCGCAAAGTGTTCGCGGTCGCCGGTACCATCGCTACCCAGCACGATTACGCTTTCGCCGGTGTATTCGCGCGGACCCCAATACCAGTAGTTTTGATGGTTGCTGATCGCTTTCGGCAATCCGTACTTCTTCCCAAAGAAATCGATCGCGCCCGCCTGCCCATAACTGTTGGCGAAGATCGCGGTCGTGGCGCGTTGTTCGAGGGGAAGCTCGTTATAAACGCGCCCGACCTCCCTCGTCATTTCCTCCCACCCAAATTCATCGGCGAAATATTGCGGTAATGGACCCGTCGGCTGGTTCTCGGCCTTGGGCGGCTCGAGCCCGATCGCTTTTTGATAGCGAATGTAAGTCTCGACCGGCAAAATAGGCGCCACGGTTGGCGCGAGAAAACAGGCCGCCACCACGATCAAGCCAACGTAGAAAGCGCGGCTCCAACGCCACCTTTCGCGGGTAAAATTTTCAAACGCGACTGCGCCCGCGGCAAACAGCATCGGATACGCGGCGGAGAGATAATAATTTTTCCCTTTCAACGCGATGAACGCCACCAGCATCAGCAGATAAATCCAACCGAGAATGCGATACCGGCTTCCCTCCCGATTCAAAAAGAGCCAGCCCAGGCCGGCGAGCCAAAGCGGAAGCGAAATAGGATTCAGGAGCATCGCTTGATCGGCGAGGAACGCGATCGGCGCGCGCACGACATCGCGGCCGGTGCCGCGGATGTTGTGCATCAATTCGAGGAACGGGAAATCGTGGCGGACCAGCCAGATCAAGTTCGGCAAGAAGATCATTAACGCGCACAGAGCGCCGACCCAGATCCAGGCGTTCGAAAGAAAGCGCCGCTGCGGAGTAAGCAGGAGCGCCGCGAAAACCGCCAGAGCGAAAAATGCGGTGGTGTATTTATTTTCCAGGCCGAGCCCAAGAAGCAGACCGAAGCAAAGCCAGCAACGCGGCTCAGCCCGGTTGATCGCGCGGACAATGCTCCAGGCGCATCCGAGCCAGATGAGAGGCTCGAACGCGTTCATCGTCAGCCAATGATGGAGCAGCAGGAAAACCGGTGCTGCGATCACCGCGAGGGCGGCCAGGGCCTGGGCGAAAACGCGTCCACCCATTTCGCGCGCCAGCTTTCCTGCAAGCCAGACCGTGGCGGCCCCGGCGAGCGCGGGCAGCAGCCGCAAACCAAGAAGCGACTCGCCGAAAAGATGCCGCGCCATCCAGGTGATGAACGCGATGAGAGGCGGTTGATCGACGTAACCGAAGTCGAGATGCTCGGAGCAGGCGAGATAATAGAGTTCGTCGCGAAAGATTCCGTAGCGTCCAGCGGTGAAAAAGTGAAAAAGGAATTTCGCAGCCGCCAATACGAGCACGATGGCCGGCCCGGAGAGAGGGCTCGAGCGCGGACCAGCGCGGGTAAGATGAATGGCCCTTTCCATTGGCGTTTTCCGATCAGCAGGAAACTAGGCCGTGTCAGTCAGGGTTCCTTGCGCACGGCAACGGTGACCGGAGTTTTTCCCGGCCGATAGATCGAGGCTCCGTAACAAATCGCGGCGGTTCCGTCGCGAGCATAACGCACCTTTTTCAAGCTCGCGTCCCAGCGTTCCAGAAAACTGCAGTTCGCGGTTTTTTTGCTGCCCGGAATCGGAAGATAACGCACATAGGTCGCGGTCAGGAACGCCGGCTCGCCGGGTAATGGAAGCGGCGCAGCCCAATTCTTCGACAACCGGACGAAGCGGCGATTCGTGAGGTCGAGGGCGTAAACGGTATCGCCGTCGGTGCTATTCAGATGCACGCCAAAAAAGGCGAGACGCAAGGGCGGCTCGATCAGAAAGCGATCCTCCTTTCCCTTCAACTGCAGTTGATCGACCGCGCCTTCGAAGCCCGGCAGCTTTCCAAACTCGATATCTTTTCCCGATTTCAAATCGCGCAGGAGATAATGCTTCCCGTGGCCCGGTCCGTTTTCCTGATCGGCTTCGTCCTCTTTTACTTCGCGCAGAACCAACTCCACCGAACCATCGGGCGCGCGAACGTGCGGACTGCGCTGGCCAAAAGCAGGCGCGTTTTCGTCGTCGCCCGAACCCGCGTCAGGCCAGACAAAGTAATTCAAACTCTTGGTGGCCGAATACCAATCCGGCGCGGCATCGAGCCGCTTCAGGCCTGCGCCCTTTGGCTCGATGCTCCAAAATTCGGACTTCGTCTCGCTGAGCTCGCGGGTGAAGACGATCGTTTCGCCGTCCGGCGCGAAGATTGGATCGAGGTCCTGGCCGGAATCCTCCCTGGTTAATTGGCGAAGGAAGGTTCCGTCTTCGCGATAAAGAAAAAGGTGGGCATGGCTTTCGCCTTGCGCTTGAAGATAACGAATCGCGACGACCACTTCGGAGGCCGAATGGGCCCTCGCCGCAATCACGACGAACGCCAGAACCATTACGAATCGCCGGATCATTGAGCCGGTTTGCCGAAAGCGCCCGCTTTTGTCAATGATGCCTCAGCGATTCCCGATATGCAGCGCGCGTTTCTCGACCGCCAGCGCCGCTTCCTTGACGGCTTCGCTCAGCGTCGGATGCGCGTGTACCGTCCGCCCGAGATCTTCGGAGCTGCCGCCGAATTCCATCACCGCCACCGTCTCCGCGATCAATTCCGAGGCGGCATGCGACAGAATATGCGCGCCGAGAATCCGATCGCTCTCCGCATCAGCGACGAATTTCACGACGCCTTC
This sequence comes from Verrucomicrobiota bacterium, assembly GCA_039649045.1. Taxonomy (GTDB): domain Bacteria; phylum Verrucomicrobiota; class Verrucomicrobiia; order Chthoniobacterales; family UBA10450; genus AV80. The sequence continues at coordinate 53,148 of JBBWZL010000013.1, forward strand.
ATAATCTTCGTTCGCCACGGCCCTGCCATTCGCGCGGAAGGGAAATTTGCCGACGCGCACTTTCATTCCTTTTTCCTTCGCCAAATCTTCCGTTAGACCCACACCAGCCAACTCGGGATTCGTATAAATGATGCCGGGGATGACTTCGTAATTCACGTGACCAGCCTTGCCGGCAATCGTCTCGACGCAGGCGATGCCTTCCTCCTCCGCCTTGTGCGCCAGCATCGGCCCGGCGATGACGTCGCCGATCGCGTAAATCCCTTCGATGTTCGTGCGGAAATGCTCGTTCACTTTTATTCGCCCTCGATCATCGAGCGCAATACCGAGCTTTTCTCCGAAGACCCCCTTCGCAAACGCGCGGCGTCCTACCGAGACGAGTACCTTATCGGCTTCAAGTTTCAACTCTTCGCCGCCCTTCGTCGCGGTAGCGATGGCGCGCCCGTTTTCCACTTTCACCGAACCGACTTTGGTTTCGAGATGAAAGGCCATGCCCTGCGCGGTTAGAGATTTCTGCAGCATGTTCGCCAGCTCGAGATCGAAGCCGAGGGCAATCCGCGGCAGGAATTCCAGCACAATCACTTCCGAACCGAGCCGGCTCCAGACCGACCCAAGTTCCAGACCGATCGCGCCGCCGCCGATGACCAGAAGTTTCTCCGGCGCCTTTTCAAACGTGAGCGCTTCGGTGCTGCTCACGATCACGTCGCCATCGAACTTCATGTTGGCCAATTCCACCGGCACGCTCCCGGTCGCGATGACAATGTGCGCCGCTTCGATTTCCTGAACATCGCCTTCGGTGGGCTTGATCGCGACGCGGCCTGGCGTCGTGATCGTGCCAAGGCCCTCAAACGTCGTGATTTTGTTCCCTTTCATCAGCGCTTTCACGCCGCCGTTCATCGTCTTCACGACCTTGTCTTTGCGCGCGAGCATCTTCGCCAGGTCGAGGCTGACATTTTCCAAAACGATCCCGTGTTTGGACGCTCCTTTTTTCGCGAAAACGAAATGGTCGCTGGAAGTGAGGAGCGCCTTGCTCGGGATGCAACCGATGTTGAGACAGGTGCCGCCGAGATCCTTGTCCTTCTCGACGATGGCGGTCTTTAGGCCGAGCTGCGCCGCGCGAATCGCCGCGACGTATCCGCCGGGGCCGGAACCGATGATGACGACATCAAATTTATCGCTCATTTTATGAGTCGTATAGGTCTCATGCGACCTATAAACTGTCCACAGTGCCCCAGAACTTTATTCCGCCGCATGGCGGGTACGAGGACCTGCTTTCCTTTCAGAAAGCGAGGATCGTCTATGATGGGACGGTGCGGTTCTGTGAGCGATTTTTCGAAAAGCGGGACCGAACGGTGGGTCAAATGGTGCAGGCGGCGCGATCGGGGAAGCAGAATATTCTGGAAGGGAGCAAAGCTTCCGGGACTTCGAAGGAAGCTGAGATCAAGCTCGTAAATGTGGCGCGTGCGAGCTTGGAGGAGTTGCTCGAGGATTACCGCGATTTTCTCCGGGTGCGGAAGTTAGGTCTGTGGGACAAAGACAGCCGGGAAGCGCGATTCGTGCGGCGCCTCGGCACCCGCGAAAATAAGTCCTATGAGCCCTATAGGACCTATATCGAGACGCGTCCCGCCCAAGTGGTAGCCAACATCCTCATCTGCCTGATCCACCAGACCAACTATCTGCTCGACCAGCAGCTCCGCCAATTAGAGAAAGCCTTCTTAAAAGAGGGCGGTCTCCGCGAGCGCATGACTCGCGCCCGGCTCTCGGCACGATCGAAAAGCTAGAAATCGAGCGGCAACTTCTTCGGATCCTCGATGCATTGCTTCACCGTGATGAGGAACGTCACCGCCTCTTTCCCATCTACCGCGCGGTGATCGTAACTGAGGGCGAGGTACATCATCGGGCGAATCTCGACGGCGTCCTTCACCGCGACCGGCCGCTTTTGAATCGTGTGCATGCCCAGGATCCCACTCTGCGGCGGATTCAGAATCGGCGTGCTCAGCAACGAACCGTAAACGCCGCCGTTCGAAATCGTGAAGGTGCCACCCTGCAAATCTTCGATTTTCATTTTGCCTTCGCGCGCTTTCGTCGCGAAATCCGTGATGTCGCGTTCCAACTCCGCGAAGCTCTTTTTGTCCGCACCGCGGACGACCGGTACGACCAATCCGCGTTCCGTCCCGACCGCGACCCCGATGTCGAAGTAGTGATTCTGAACCAAATCCTCACCTTCGATCCGGCTGTTGATGGAGGGCACCGCCTTCAATCCCTCGACCGCTGCTTTGATGAAGAACGACATGAAGCCAAGCTTCAGCCCGTTCTTTTTTGTGAACGCATCCTGCGATTTTGCGCGCAGCGTTTGCACCTCGGTCATGTCGCATTCGTTGAAAGTCGTGAGGATGGCCGCGGTATGCTGAGCCATGACCAGTTGCGCCGCGATCTTGCGCCGGAGCGGCGACATTTTCTTGCGGGTGAATCGCCCGCTCTCTGGTTGAACAGGCTGCGGCTGTTTTTTCTCGGCGTGATCATCTTTCGCTTTCGCGGCCGGTGGTTCTGATGCCCGGGGCTCAGCTCGATTCTGCGCGGCGGTGAGCGCGTCACCTTTAGTAATGCGCCCGCCTTTTCCGCTTCCGCGAATCTCCTGCGGATCAAGTTTTTCTTCGGTCACAACCCGGCGCGCTGCCGGTGAAAGAGCGTCGGAAGATTTCTCAACCGAAACGGGCTTCGCGCCGTCCTCCTTTTTGCCCGGCGCCGATTTCTCCTCAGCTTTGGTTTCGGTCCCAGAACCCTCCTCAATCGTGGCCACGACATCGCCGATTTTCACTTCGGCGCCTTCCGGCACCATCGTTTGCAGGACGCCATCTTTTTCGGCGTTGATCTCAGTAGAAACCTTGTCGGTCTCGAGCGTGAAGAGCGGGTCGCCGGATTTGACCTGCTCGCCCGATTTTTTGTGCCAGACGGAAACGATCCCGCTCTCGATCGATTCGCCGACGGCCGGAATTTTTACTTCGGTGCTCATGCGGGCGTTACATTATGCGCAATCAAAGGCCGCGGTCGAACAACACATTACAAACTAAACGCCTCCGCGATCAACTGCGCCTGTTCGCGCTTATGGATCGCGAGCGAACCGACCGCAGGGCTCGCACTCGCGTTGCGCCCGGCATAAGTGACTTCGCGGCGGAAAAGCTTCCATAACCGCGGCTCCATGAAACTCCACGCTCCCATGTTTTGCGATTCTTCCTGGCACCAGATCAGCTTCGCGTTCTTCGGAAACCGTTTCACTGCTTCCAGCAACTTCGCTTCGGCGAGCGGATAAAGTTGCTCGACCCGGATGATCGCAGCGTTCGCGATCTTCTCGGCCGCGCGATGATTGATGAGATCGTAATAAACTTTGCCCGAGCAAAGAATGACGCGTTTCATCTTTTCGGGCGCCCCGACTTCCGGAGAGCCGAGAATTTCGGAGAATCCGCCGCTGGTGAAATCTTCCGTTCGCGATGACGCCTGCTCGGAACGGAGCAAACTTTTCGGCGTCATAATGACCAGCGGTTTCACGAAATCGCGTTTCATCTGGCGGCGCAGAACGTGAAAATACTGCGCGGACGTCGTCACGTTGCAGACTTGGATGTTATCTTCCGCGCACGCCTGCAAAAAGCGCTCGAGCCGCGCGCTGGAATGCTCCGGGCCCTGTCCCTCGTAGCCGTGCGGGAGCAGCAAAACGATCCCGCTCGGCCGCTGCCATTTCGATTCCGAGGGAACGATGAACTGGTCGATGATCGTCTGCGCGCCGTTCGCGAAATCGCCGAATTGCGCTTCCCACAGGCAAAGCATGTTTGGGTAATCAAGCGAGTAACCGTAATCGAACCCGAGCACCGCGGCTTCGGAAAGCAGGCTATTGTAAATGCAAATGCGCGCCTGCTCGGACGCGAGGTGGAGAAGCGGCATGTAGGGCTGCCCGGTCTTTGCATCGTAGATGAACGAATGCCTCGTGCTAAAGGTTCCGCGGCGGCTGTCCTGTCCGGAGAGGCGAACGGGAATCCCTTCAAGCAGCAACGATCCAAACGCGAGCGCTTCGGCGTAGTGCCATTCGTAGGGACCGCCGGCTTCGAAAACTTCACGGCGGCGGTCGAGCACCGTCCGCTTCACTTTCGGGATCACGTCGAAGTTTTCCGGCACGCGCGTCAGCCCATCGACAATCTGCCGCAACATCTCGGCACTGATCGCAGTCGGCTTGCAATCACCCGTGTATTGCGGCTGAAAAACCGCGGTCGATTCCTTGAAACGTTCCTGCCCGCCCGCTTGCTCTTCCTCGATCGACTTCACCTCCTGCAAAACGAGTTCGAGCCGCATCTCGAACTCCGCTTCCAGACTGGCCGCTTCGTCGGCGCTCAATCTTCCCGCGTCGATCAACTCATTCTTGTAAAGCTGCGCAACCGGCGGGCGTTTCTGGATCTTCGCGTAAAGATCGGGCTGGGTGAACGAGGGCTCGTCGCCTTCATTGTGGCCATAGCGGCGATAGCAATACATGTCGATCACGGCGTCGCGGCTGAATTCCTGGCGGAAATCGAGAGAAAGTTCCGTGACGAATTTCAGCGCGAGCGGGTCGTCGCCATTCACATGGAAAATCGGCACCTCGATCATCTTTGCGATGTCGGTGGCGTACATCGAAGAGCGCGCGTCTTCGGGCAGCGTCGTGAAGCCGATCTGATTATTTACGACGATGTGAACAGTTCCGCCGGTGCCGTAACCGTGGAGCTGCGACATGTTGAGCGTCTCCGCGACGATACCCTGGCCGGCGAAAGCGGCATCGCCGTGAATGAGCAGCGGTAAAACTTTGCGGCGCAACTCGGTGTCGCCTCGCATCCGCTGGCGGGCGCGCGCCGTCCCTTCCACGACTGGGTTGACGGCCTCGAGATGGCTTGGGTTCGCGGAGAGGCGGATCTCCACTTCAGCGCCCGATTCGAGCTTTCGGACGGTGCGATATCCCAGATGATATTTCACGTCACCGTCGCCGGCGACCAGGTCCGGAATGTAGTTGGTCGAGAACTCGGTGAAGATGACCTGGAGAGATTTCTTCAGGAAATTCGCGAGCACATTGAGCCGGCCGCGATGCGCCATCCCCATGCAGATTTCCTCGATCCCGTCCCCTGGGCATCGGTGGAGAATAGTGTCGAGGATCACCATCAGCGACTCGGCGCCTTGAAGGGAAAAACGTTTTTGGCCGACGTAGCGCGTATGCAAAAAAGCTTCGAAGGTTTCTGCTTCGAGGAGCGCGCGTAACACGGCGATCTGCGCTTCCCGCGTCGTGCTGTGTTTCGGCGGGCGCGATTCCAGCCGGTGCCGGACCCAGTTGCGGATGCGCGGATTCTGGATGTGCTGGAACTCCGCGCCGATGGAATCGGCGTAAATGCTTTCGAGCAGCGCGATCATCTCGCGCAGCGTCATCTTGCGGGCATCGAAAAAGAATTTTGAGGAGACCTGGAGCCCGAGATCTTTTTCGCTGAACCCGAGCTCGCGCAAACTGAGAAGCGGATTCTGCGGACGCTTCTCCGCGAGCGGATCGATGCGCGCGATCGTGTGCCCGAGAGTGCGATAGGCGTAGACCAGGCCATCCACTCGCGTTTGGAGCGGCCCTTCGCCGATTTCATGGCGCGGCTGGTCTTCTGTAACGGCCGCCCCGTTGCGGAGATGGAGATCGCCCAATTCAAAGCCTTCGAAAAACGCGGACCAGCTGGAATCGACCGACTCAGGATCGGCCTGCCAACGCTGGTAGTTCTCCTCGAGCAATTCGAGATTTACATGGGTGGCGAACGAGGGACGCATGGCAGATTCAATCTGCAAGGCATCCGAAGGCACGGCAAGTTGACAGTGCCAACCGGAGTTCGTTACTTGGTGCGCCAAGATGACCGCGGAAGAAATCTACGAATCTGTCACCAATGGCGGCACGAGCGATTTCGGCGAAGCCGTCGCCGTCCTCGATCGCCATGGCCCGTGGTGTTTGATTGGCGGCCTGGCGGTTAACTGCTACGTCGAACCGGTTTACACCGTGGACGCAGACATCGTGGTCGTATCCCAACATCTCGCCGTTATCGGCACTGAGCTGGCCGCTGCGGGTTTTCGGCTCGAGCAATTTGCGCATCCGCTCAACGCGAAAAAAGAGGCGGGTAAATTGAATATTCAATTTACCAAGGACGACCGTTACCAAAGTTTCGTCGCGAGAGCGAAAACCCAGGAAGTGCTGGGTCAGCTCGTGCCCGTAGCGGACTTGACGGATATCGTTCAGGGGAAAATCTGGGCATGGAACGATCCCGAACGGCGGCCGACCAAACGAAAAAAAGACGAGCTTGATCTGATGCGCATCGCGGAAGCGTTTCCGGATTTGCGGCGAGATATGCCGGGGGAAATCGTCTCGCAACTCGGAGGAGGTTCGAAATGATGCCTGTGGTAGGGACGCCGCGCCGCGGCGTCCGAGCGATTTCATTTCGGCCTCGTTATCTATCGCCGCGGCGGACGGCGCAGCGCGCCGTCCCTACCATTTTTAGCGCGGCGATTTTTGTTTTGGTGACGCCTTTTCTTGTCGCGCAAACCGATCCGGCCTCGGAACCGGCGGTGCTCGCGATCGCGAAGGTGTTGCCGGCGGTGGTGAACATCAACACCGAGCGCGTCGTCAAACGCCGGGTGCGCGATCCGTTTGAAGATTTCGCGGCGCAATATTTTGGAAATTACCGCAGCCGCCCGCGCGAGATCAGGCAGACGCTCCAGAGCCTCGGCTCGGGGTTCATCGTCGATCCCGCGGGATACATCGTCACGAATGAGCACGTCGTGCAGCGCGCGGCCGATTTGAAAATCGAGGTGACGATGAACGACGGGAAAACCTACAACGCCCGTTACATTACCGGCGACGAAAAGAAGGATCTTGCCTTCATCAAGATCGAAGCGAAAGCGGACTTCCCATTCATCGATCTCCAGAACATTTCGCCGAACCTGCTAGGCCAGACTGTGCTCGTGGTAGGCAACGCGCTCGGTTACGGCAGCTCGATCAGCCGGGGCGTGTTGAGCGGAACCAAACGCGACATCACGATCGAGGACGTCGATTACAAGGACCTGCTCCAGACCGACGCAGCCATCAATCCGGGGAACAGCGGCGGTCCGCTGGTCGATATTTCGGGGCGGCTCGTCGGAGTCAGTTCCGCGAAAATGGCGTTCACGCCGCAGGGCGTGCCGACCCAGGGCCTGGGTTTTGCCATCCCGGCCGAAGCAGTCCGGAACAGCGTCGCCGAGTTCAAAAAAATCGCGCAAAACCAGCCGCCTCCCAAAAGCAAACTATCCGATGCCGAATCGACCGGCTCGAATGCCGAGCGCCTGTTCGGAATGCAATTGCAGAATCTGACGCCTGACCTGACCGATGCGCTTGGCTACGCGCCGGGGAAAGGCGTCCTCGTGAGCGCGGTCGAACCCGACGGTCCGGCGGATCGCGCCGGAATCCAGCGCGGCCTCGTGATTTACCGGGTCGGCAAATACAACGTGACTTCGGTGAAGCAACTGGAAGGGTTGCTCGCGCGCGTAGGATCCGGGGTCAGCGTCGAGTTTACTGTCGGCATCGTGCGCGCGAATGGGCAGGGCCAGCAGGTCGAGACCGTGCCTTTGACGGCGCGTTGAAATCGGCAAAATATTCGCAACGCAAAGCCGTTTCAGTTGTCTGACAGCATTACCGTCTCATGATCAAAGTCGAAAATCTCACCAAGCGTTACGCCGGCCAGACTGCGATTGAGGATTTGAATTTCGAGGTCGGCAAGGGCGAGATCATGGGCTTTCTCGGACCGAACGGCGCCGGGAAAAGCACGACGATGCGGATTCTCTCGAGCTTTATGCCGCCCACCTCGGGCCGCGCCTCGATCGCCGGCTTCGACATTTTCGAGCAATCGCTCCAGGCCCGCGCGCATCTCGGTTACATGCCCGAAAACGTCCCGCTCTATAACGATATGCGGGTGACCGAGTATCTCGATTATCGCGCGGCGTTGAAAGGCGTGCCTCACCGACGGGTAAGCGAGCGCGTCGGCGACGTAAAGGAATTGTGCGGGCTGAAAGAGGTCGAGAAAAAGATGATCGGCGCGCTTTCGAAAGGTTACCGGCAACGCGTCGGCCTGGCGGATGCGCTGGTGCACGAGCCCGATTTGCTCATCCTCGACGAGCCCACCAGCGGCCTCGATCCCAATCAGATCCGGCAGGTGCGCGACCTGATCAAAAACCTGGGGAAGCAGCATACCATTCTGCTTTCGACCCATATCCTGCCCGAGGTCGAGATGACGTGCAGCCGCGTGATCATCATTAACAAAGGCCGGATCGAGGCCTGCGACACTCCGCAAAATCTGCTGGGCCGGATTCGGACGGCTAGCGGCGTGGTCTTGGAAGCGAAGGTCGGTGCGGATAACGGCGCCGAGGAGCTGAAGAAGATCGCCGGCGTGCGCGATGTGATTTCGAAGGAGGAAGGCGAGTGGAAAATCTTCGCGTTGCGCGTCGAAGCCGACACCGATGTGCGCGAAGAGGTTTTCCGGCTGGCGACCGACCGGCGCTGGACGGTGCGCGAGTTATCGCAACGGAAAGCCACGCTCGAAGACGTGTTCGTCGAGATCACCCACCCCGACGCGGTTTAGGAGGCTATGCGCAAATTCTACACTCTTCTCTCCCGCGAAGTGCGCAGCTACTTCTACTCGCCGATCGCGTACATCGTTCTCGTCTTTTTCCTCTTCGTGAGCGGCGCGGATTTTTATTTCCAGCTGTCGTTCATGAATCAGCGGCCGGTTTCGTACTCGGTCCAGGAAGCGTTCTTCAATTCTGTCTTCTTCTGGTTCGCCTTCGTCCTGATCTTTCCGCTCATCACGATGCGATTGTTCGCCGAAGAATTTAAACTGGGAACAATCGAGCCGCTGATGACCGCGCCCGTCCGCGACTGGCAGGTCGTGCTCTCGAAATTCTTCGGATCGCTGGTCTTCTATATCGTTCTCTGGATCCCGACGCTCCTTTATTTCTGGGTGTTCCAGGCGGTGACGCATCAGCCCGCCGCTAATTCCACTGGCGCCTATTTCGGCTCGTATTTGATGCTGCTGTTGCTCGGCATGTTCTATCTCTCGGTCGGCTGTCTCGCCTCGGTGGTGACGAAGAATCAGATCGTGGCGGCGATCATTTCCTTCTGCGTCATCACCCTGCATTTTTTCTCGGGTCTGATTTCATTCGTGCTTCAGGAGATCAGCTCGAGCACACGGCAATTGCTCGGCTACTTCTCCGCGATTGAACAAATGGGAACGCTTTCCCGCGGCGAGATCGATACCCGCCCAATGGTTCTTTATTTCAGCATGACGATCGTAATGCTGACGCTCACCCATCAGGTATTTCAGTCACGGAAGTGGAGACTGTAAAGATGGCCAAGGACGAAACGCAGCCCGCGAAGCCGCAGAAAATCCATCGCGTTCGCATCGGGTTGAACCTGATTGTCCAGGTCGCGCTCCTCCTTTTTCTCGCCGTTATGGCGAACTACCTCGGGTTCGAACATTACCGGCGCTGGGACCTTTCCCGGGACAAAAAATTCGCGCTCGCGGATAAAACCAAGCGTTTCCTTCAGAGCATGCCGGGCAAGGCACGGATCACGGCCCTGTTCACACCTTCCAATCCGATTGCCACCGACGTCCAGGGAGTGCTGACGGAATATCAATATGCCGCGAAAGGGAAACTCGACGTCGAGACCGTCGATCCGGAGCGCAATCTCTCCCGGGCGAAAGCGCTCCTCGATAAATATAAGATCGTTCCGGGCGAAGAACTGTTGATCCTCGATTACGACGGACGCAACAAAACCGTGAAGGCATCCGAGATGGCCGAGGTCGACCAGGGGAATCCGATGCTCGGGGAGCCGCCGAAGATCACGGCGTTCAAGGGCGAGCAAGCGCTGACCAGCGCTTTGATGGAGTTGGTCGAAGGCAAGAAAAACTCGATCGGCTACGTGCTCGGCCACAAGGAGCCGCCTATCGCGGAAGCGCCGCCCCCGCCGCCGGCGATGCTCACCGCACCGCCGCCTAACAGTCCGATCAAGGTGGTACAGGCATTCATCGAGAGCGAAAACATCAAGTTCCAGCAGCTCAATCTATTTGAAGTCGCCGCGATTCCGCCCGAGCTCAAAATCATCCTGATCAACGGTCCGCAATACGATTTCTCCGACCGCGAAATGAAACTGCTCCGCGATTTCTGGGAAAAACAAGGCCGCATCGTGCTCCTGCTCGATCCCAGCGCGAAGACCCCCAAGCTCAACGCCTTTCTGAATGAGCTCGGGGTAAAGGTGAACGACAACCGGCTCATGGCCATGGTGAAGACGGGCATCCAGGAAATTGGCCTGCTCCGCGATGTGCAGGCGCGCTTTCTCGGCGACAATCCCATCACGAAACGGCTCGCGGATGCGCGCGGTATTTTTCCCGGCGGCGCCTGTTCGCTGACGCTAGAGCAGGACCGCGTTCGCGCGGCGAACATCCGGCTGCAGCCACTGGTGCAGGCGGAGAAAGGTTACTGGGCTGAAGCCGACTATAATTCGGGCGACCAGGAAAAATACCAGCAAGATGCGCTGAAGAACGGAGACGCGATCCATACGATCGCGGTGTCGATTGAGAAAGGCGGCAGCGCCGACGAACGCGTCCAGGCGAATTCATCGCGCATGGTGGTCGTGAGCAACGCGGCGTTCGTTCAGGACAGCGTCCTCCAACAGGATCAACAGGCGCTCGATTTCGTTTCCGGCGCCGTGAACTGGCTTTTGAGCCGCGAGCAACTCATCGGCATCGCACCGAAGGTTTCACAAACCCTCGTGTTCAGCCTGGATGATAACGCGATGCGAAATCTGCGGTGGTTGATTCTGGTTCTTCTGCCTCTCATTCCGGCGGTCCTGGGATTCGCGGTTTGGTGGCAGCGCCGGATCTAAATTGACGCTGCGCCTGGAATTTTAGACTTCATGAAAACGAAGACGACGCTTTTGTTGCTGGCGGTAGTGGTGGCGGTCGCCGTTTACATCAAATATTACGAGAGCGGAGGGCCGAACACCGTCGAGGCGAAACGCCAGGCGGGGAATGTCATCAATTTCGAGCGCGATACGCTCGACGGGATCGTGATTCAAAACGGCGACGACAAGATCGAGCTGCGACGACAGGACCTGAAGTGGCGGATCGAGGCGCCGTTCAAGGACCAGGCCGACCGGGGAGCGGTCGAGAATCTTCTGGCCGATCTCGATGCGTGGCAAAAATACGATGCCATTCCCGCGAAGGAAATCGCCAAGGACAAAAACAAGCTCGACGAGTTCGGGTTGAGCAAGGCGAAGCTTCGGCTGAAATTGCTCGGCAAAAACGCGCCGCCCGAAATCACTTTCGGAAACGACGCCGCGCTCGAGGGCAAGATGTATGTGCGCATCGGAGACGGGAACGAGGTGGTGATCGCGGCGCAATCCGTCCGCAATGATATCGCGAAAAAGCCGGAGGAATTCCGCGATCGCAAACTGACGGACCTGAACACGGCCCAGATCACGCGCGCGCTGCTCAAGACCGCGGCGGGAGAAATGGAAGTGGAAAAGAAGGTAGATCACTGGGAGATCGTGAAACCGCTCCGCGCCCGCGGGGACGATCAGAAGATCGCCGATCTCCTGGCGCAGGTGACGACGGCACAGATCCAACAATTCGTCGCGGAAGACCGGGGCGATTTGCGCCCATACGGCCTGGCCGAGCCGCGCGGCTCGATCACGCTCTTTTCGGCTGACGACAAAAACGGGCAGGTCCTCCAGCTCGGCGGCATTCCCGAGAAGGAGAAGGACCAGGTCTATGTGCGTTTCACCTCACGCAACGCGGTCTATACTTTGCCGAAGAAGATCGAAGAAATTCTCGCGGTAAAGCCAGCCGATCTGCGCGATCGCCATCTCGTCCGGATCGATCCGAACATGCTCGATCGCATCACGATCGACGCGGCCGGCAAGGGAAAAACCGTGCTCGCTCGCAAAGAGGAAAGCTGGACGATCGCGAGCCGCAATAACCAGCCGGCCAACGGCGGCGAGGTCACTCGCATGCTCGATCTTGTCCGCAGCGAACAGGTAACGAAATTCGTGGAGGATGTCGCGTCAGACCTGCCGAAGTACGGTCTCGATAAGCCGCAGCTCCAGCTGACCTTTAGTTCCTTCGCCTCGGAAAACACTGCGGAGACGACAGCGGGCGAACATCCTTTCGCGACGATCGCATTCGGAAAAGTAGAAGGCGACAGCGTCTATGCGCGGCTGGGCGATGAGCCATTCATTGTAGCCGTCCGGCGCGGATTGCTGGACAATATTTTCAGCGATCCATTGCAATGGCAGGAGCTCGCGATCTTCCGGTTCAAGCCGGACGAAGTGCACAAACTAACGGTCGTGACCGATCGGGAATCGGCGCTCATTCGGAACGAGAAAAAGGAGTGGACCTGGGTGAAAGGAAACGAGCCGATCAATCAAGTGAATGTACAATCGCTGCTGAACACGCTCACGGTGCTGCGCGCGGTCCGCTGGACGGGAGCGACAATTCCGGCGCACGGCTTCGACAAGCCGCAGATCACCATCACCTTCACGACTTCTCCGGACGACAAGGCGGTGCACAAACTCGTTGTGGGCAATCCCGCCGGCCAGGGGATGTGGTTCGCGCGCATCGACGAGCGCGAAGGAACGTTTGTGATGAGCAATCCCGATTTCAATGCACTGCGTTTGCCGCTGGCGGAGCCGGCTACTTCTCCAACGCCGACTGGCAGCACAGTCCCAGCGTCGCCGACAGTTTCGGCGTCGCCAAAACCCTAAATCTTCTGCGCGGTATAGATGGTCGCGATGCCACCGGTGAGCGGCTCCGCCGACGCCATCACGAAACCATTCCCCTCGATCAATTCCACCATCTCCGCGCCGCTCGGAAATTTCTCGATCGAGCCGCCGAGATAATCGTAGGCGGCCTTCTCACGTGTGACGAGCGAGGCCAGGAGCGGGAGGCAGCGGTGCAAATAGAAACGATAGGCGGGCCGCAGCGCTCCCGTTGGAATTGAAAAATCGAGGACGAGGAGATGACCGCCGACGCGCAGGACACGACTCATTTCACGCAGCGCCAGGTTCCAGTCCGACATGTTGCGCAGTCCGAACGCAACCGTCACGCAATCGAACGCTCCGTCGGCGAAAGGGAGATGGAGAGCGTCGGCCAGGATTGTTTCGTGCACGCCCTTACGCGCGGCGATCTCCAACATGTCGGGAGAGAAATCGGCGGCGGTGATCGTTGCTTCCGGTAGCCGACGCTGAATGGCGAGGGCGAGATCGCCGCTGCCGGTGGCGAGATCGAGCACGCGTTTCGGCTGCCAGCCTTCGACAGTTTTCGCGGCGCGCCTGCGCCACAAAAAATCGGCGCCGCCACTGAGAACGTGATTCGCCAGGTCGTAGCGCCGCGCGATCCGGCCAAACATCGCGCGAACCGCGTCAGGATCGCGCGAGACGTCAGTCGTCACTCCAAAGGCGGTTCTACGTTGTCCTCTTCGCGCGGAACCAGGCGGTTTTTCTCGATGATTCGCGCGCAGGTGTTCCAGCGCAAAAGCGCATCATCATTTCCGGGCGGACGGACGGCTTCCGCTTTTTCGAAACACGCCATCGCGTCGCGAAAGCCATCGTAGGCATAATGACGGGAACCCGGCGTGCCTTGCGCGAGCTTCGCCTTGGCGCGCCGCTCCGCCAGGATGCCAGTGTAATAGCTGCGCTCGTAATCGCCTTTCACTCGCGCGAGCAATTCCTTCGCCTGGGTGTCGCTCACACCATAGCCTTTCCCGAAACGATCCGTGACCGCGAGCAGCAGTGTAATCAACGCCGTCTGGTTTTCCGGGTCGGTGTGCAAAACATCGAGGCAAATGCTCTCGGCTTCGCCCGGTTCATTGAGCAGGCGGTAACGTTCGGCCTTTTCCAGCGCGGCCGGAATCGCTTCCTTCGAAAGTGGTTTCAGTTCGGACATGGGGTGGGTTGAAGGGTTAAAGCGATGAAGGGTTAAAGCGGACGAGGTCGTCAGATTCGTCCGCGCCGAGTTCGTTATCCGGCGATTCTTGCAAACGCGGTGACTTGTCGATGATCCGACTTCGCAAGAACCGGATATAGCCGTTCATGACTTTGTGGACGCGCCACCCTTCTTGTTTCAGCCTGTCGCTTTCCGAGATCGCCAAATATCGCTCGTCTTCGCACACATTTAGATCGTCCAGTAATTCCTCGAGCGACCCCCGGGATTGGAGCACGAATTTGATTTGGTCGAGAAAATGATATCGACCGTGTCCCTCGGCGATATTGTTCGTGAGCGACACCGCAGCGCGCCGGACCTGACTTGCTAAGCCAAATTTCTCGCTGTCCGGCAGATGTTCCGCAACGCGATACATGGCCCTGCGAAACTCACGTGCCAATTGGTAGACCTCCAAGTCTTCAAAGGTTTGATAATCCTTCGATCGATCTTCGTTCCGCTGCATCGCTTCAACCCTTCATCGCTTTAACTTCCGCCAAATCCAACCGAACGGATCGTAAAATTGATCCACCACGCGCTCCTTCAACGGAATGATCGCGTTGTCGGTGAGCTGAATGTTTTCCGGGCAAACCTTTGTGCAACACTTCGTGATGTTGCAGTAACCGATGCCGTGCGCCTTCCGCAATTCCGGGATGCGATCTTCGGTGTCGAGCGGATGCATCTCGAGCGCGGCGACGTAAATCAAAAAGCGCGGACCGATGAATTCGTCGTGCTTTCGATGATCGCGCAGAACGTGGCAGACATCCTGGCAAAGAAAGCACTCGATGCATTTCCGGAATTCCTGGACGCGATCGATGTCTTCCTGCTGCATCCGCCAAGTGCCGTCGGCCGCATCCGGCGCGCGCGGCTTGAATTTCCTGATCTTTTTCTTCACCTGAAAATTCCAGGAAACGTCGGTGATCAAATCCTTGAGGATCGGGAAGGCTTTGATCGGCTCGATCGTGATGGGTTTATCGAGCGGCAAATCGTTCAGCCGCGACATGCACATCAGTTTCGGCATGCCGTTGACTTCCGCCGAGCAGGAACCGCATTTGCCGGCCTTGCAGTTCCACCGACAGGCGAGATCATTCGCCTGCTTCGCCTGAATGTCGTGGACGGCATCGAGCACGACCATGCCTTCGGAAACTTCGGTCGAATAATCCTCGAAGGCGCCACCCTTCGCGTCGCCGCGCCAGATTCTGAAGGTCGCTGTGCTCACTTCATTTCCTCGATCACGTCCTTAAGATAATCGGGCATGGCGAGAATTGGGTCACGCCGGATTTGCATCGTCCCATCGGCGGCTTTCCACGTGATCATATTCACTTTGCCCAACACGTCGTCCTTGTCCGGGTAATCTTCTCGGAATTGTGCGCCCCGGCTTTCCTTTCGTTCGAGAGCGGCGCGCGTGACCGCTTCGGAAACCGTGAGAAGATTTTTTAGGTCGAGCGCGGTATGCCAGCCGGGATTGAATTCACGGTTTGCCAGGGCCGCGACTCTCCCGGCGCGTTGCCACAGCTTTTTCAAGCCGTCCAAAGCGCGCTGCATTTCCTCTTCGGTGCGGACGATCCCAACCAGCTCCTGCATCATCTCCTGCAAATCATATTGAACCTGATATGGACTTTCGCCTTCCTTGTTCGCTGCGCGATCGAAAGGCTCTAGCGCCGCCTTGGCCGCCTCATCGATCGCGGAATTATCGATCGCCCCCAGCTGATTCTCCTGGGCAAACTTCGCGGCGAATTCTCCGGCGCGCTTTCCAAAAACCAACAGGTCCGAGAGCGAATTTCCCCCGAGCCGATTGGCGCCGTTAATCCCCGCAGCACATTCGCCGCAGGCGAACAATCCCGGCACGCCCGACATCTGCGTGTCGGAATCGACCCGGATCCCACCCATTACGTAGTGCGTCGTGGGGCCCACTTCCATTGGTTCCTGCGTGATATCGATGTCCGCCAGTTGTTTAAACTGGTGATACATGCTCGGCAGCTTGCGCTTGATGTAGTCCTCGCCGTTCGAAAGTTTTTTCTTGATCCAGGCGATGTCGAGAAACACACCCCCATGCGGGCTCCCCCGCCCCGCTTTGATTTCGCGCACGATGCAGCGCGCGACGTGATCGCGAGTCAAAAGCTCGGGCGGCCGGCGCGCGTCCTTGTCGCCCTGACAATAGCGCCAACCTTCCTCTTCGCTGTCGGCGGTCTGCGTTTTGTAGTTGTCGGGGATGTCATCAAACATGAAGCGCTTGCCTTCCTTGTTCGTGAGGATGCCGCCTTCGCCGCGCACCCCTTCGGTAACGAGAATGCCGCGCACACTCGGCGGCCAGACCATCCCTGTTGGGTGAAACTGGATGAACTCCATGTCGATCAGCTCGGCGCCCGCGTGATAAGCGAGAGAGTGGCCATCGCCAGTGTATTCCCAGCTGTTGCTCGTGATCTTGTAGGCGCGCCCAATTCCACCGGTCGCTAGCACCACCGCTTTTGCGCGGAAAATGACGAAGCGCCCGCGCTCGCGATCATAACCAAATGCGCCGACGACACGCTCGCCTTCTTTCAGCAAGGTAAGGATCGTGCGCTCCATGTGGACCTCGATGCCTTGGTGGACGCCGTGGTCCTGAAGGGTGCGAATCATCTCCAACCCTGTCCGGTCGCCGACGTGCGCGAGCCGTGGATATTTATGTCCGCCGAAATTCCGCTGGAGAATTCGGCCATCTTTCGTGCGATCGAAGACCGCGCCCCATGCCTCGAGGTCACGGACGCGGTCCGGTGCTTCCTTTGCGTGCAGCTCTGCCATTCGCCAATTGTTGACGTACTGGCCGCCCCGCATCGTGTCCGAGAAATGGACCTTCCAGTTATCGCGGTCGTCCACATTCGCGAGTGCCGCCGCGATACCGCCTTCCGCCATGACCGTGTGCGCTTTACCGAGAAGCGATTTGCAGACAAGCCCGACCGAAACACCGGCCGCCGAGGCTTCGATCGCGGCCCGCAATCCGGCCCCGCCCGCGCCGATGACAAGGACGTCGTGCTGAAAAGTTTGGTAGTCCGGCATTAGAGTTACTCGCGGTACAACCGATGATCGCCAATATCGATGCTGACCACGGTTTCCTTCTCGAGATAAAACAGAGCGCGAAGATTCTTCTCCACCCAGACTGAATAAATTGTCCGCCTAAGTTTACCCGACAACCGATGAATCTTATGCGTGCGCAACCTCGAGTCGAACGGATTGGTTTTGAAAATGGCGAATGCCTTCTTGGCCGAAGTCTTCTGAGACCGGTCTAATTTTGCCAGCGCTTTCTTGAAGGAAGGAGTGGCCGCATAACGATATTTCACGCGCGGTCGAGTTCCTGTAACGCGTCATCAAAATCGATCAGTTCTCCGCGCGCGGCCTCGGCCAGACTTTGCCGCAAAGAGTCCGGCACCTCGTCAAGCTCACTAAGTTTCTGAAAGAGCTGCCGGCGCTCCTCGTCCGGAAGCTCCTCGATTTTTTGCAGGATTTCGTTCGCGCTCATTGGGTAAATGTCACAGGATTCGCCAATCTGTCCATACGCCCATTGAGCAAAGCCGGACGTAAAGATCGGTGAATCCGACCCAGAACAAACTAAGCCATGCCCAGAGCATGTGGCGGCGGTTGAAGCAGCTCACGCAACGATAAGCCTGATAGCACGTTTGCGATTTGGAAAGCTGATCGCGAAAACCGCCGATCAAATGGCGGAGCGCGTGGCAGCCGAACGTGAAGGCGCCAAGCAGATAGACATTCAGCGCGAGCACGAGCGTGCCGATGCCGATCCCGAAGGAACTTTTTCCCGTCGCTGGATCGACGAACCAGAGCGCTTTCCAGACATCGGTCGCGAGCACGATGACGAACAGGATCGCGAGATACAGGAAGTAACGATGGACGTTCTGCATGATGAGCGGGAACGACCGTTCGCCGAGATAGGTTTTTCTCGGTTCGCCGACGGCGCATGCGGGTGGATCGGCCCAGAACGCTTTGTAATACGCGCCGCGATAATAATAACAGGTGAGCCGCAAGCCGCCGGGCGCCCAAAGAATCAGCAACGCCGGTGAGAACAATAGCCAGCCCGGCCACCAGGCCGGTTTCGGTCCGAGCCAACTGTGGGGCGATGCCCCAAAAATCTCGGGCGAATAGAACGGCGAGAGATACGGACCGAAATAGTAATGGTTGCCCTGGAACGCAGCCCACGTGGAATAAACTATAAACGTCGCGAGCCCCAGAAAGATCAGCAGTGGCTGGCTCCACCACACATCGGCGCGCATCGTTTGCCCGAATCCTCGCGGGGGAATGGTGTTGGTTTGTTCTTGGGCCATGGAGTGAAAAGATCCGCCGCTTAGATAGCGACGCGCCTTCGCCATTTCAAGAACAGTTGTCTGGAGCCGGCACGCCCTCGTGCCGGAGATGGCCAGCGTCGTTCCCTCCCAACGGCCTGTGGGCAGGCCGTCTCCAAACGTCAGCTCAATCCGCGATCGGTTCGAAGCCGGCGAACATCGTCTCGGCCTCTGGAACCATCTTCAACGGCACCCAATCACAGACCGCGAAAAACTTGTCCCACATCGCAAGCACCCGCGGATTCCTGTGCGCCTCCTCGATCGCCTCGTGCGACTTCCATTCCGAGACTTCGATGATCGTGCCGTCTTTCGCATGCATGATTACCGGATCCGCGACAACGACGGCGATGCCAGCCATGGTCCGCACCTTAGCCTTCGCCGCCGTGCGACTCGACAAATAATTTCGTCAAACAGTCGGTCACTCGGGCTCGGCAACTTACCAGACAACGTTACCGTTCGATGGTAGGAATTCTCCGACTATTCCGCTCCGATTTTTTTGTTGACTGTTCGATTGGGGCCGCCCGACAATAATCGCAACCCCCGAGCAACCCCACATGGCGTTCCTCTCGCACCCTCCGCCTTTTTACCGTCTCGCCTCCCACGGCCTCCAGCCGTTCTCGGTATTTCCTCCGTCACTTCCTCACCCGCAGAACCCCAAAAACCCCAACCCTAGAAAGAACGACATACCATGAAAAAAGAAATCGTTTCCCATTCCACTTCCCAAAAGCCGGCCCGTACGATGCGCGGAGCGCGTCGCCCAGTGGCCACGTTAATGGCGGCGTTGGCGCTCATCGCCTTCGCATCCTCTTCCGCGCTCGCCACGCAGTGCGAGATCGCGGAATTCAGTGAGAACGGGAACCACTACCCGCAGACCATCTACGTTTACGTTACGACCGCGACCCCCGGGGCGACTATCTTCGCCACGGTTGGCAATCATTACATCCCGGCGGACCCGACCCACAGTGGCGGCACACCGACCGGCAGTACCTTCATCTGCGGCGGAACCTTTGCGGTCTTCGCCGGCGACTACAAATGGATCAAGGCCGTCGTCTACAAGGCCGGTATGACTGATTCCGCCATGAACATGTACGAGATAGACAACAGCGGGAACTAATCGTCGCTCACCAAGAGCAATACGCCTGTGCGAGGCAAGGTCCCAGCCCTCGCCTGCGCAGGGACGGGATCCAGGACGGTGCGCCCCGCCACCCACGGCGCAAGTTCTCGATCGCGATCGGCGGCAATGCGGCGAGTTCGTCTCGACAAAGGCTTTCGCGTCTCGCTAATTTGAGCCGAGATGGCCACGAAAGACCCACGAATCGATGCCTACATCGCGAAGTCGGCGGCGTTCGCGAAACCAATCCTCAAACATTTGCGGAAAGTCGTGCACGCCGGTTGCCCGCAGGTCGCCGAGACAATGAAATGGTCGATGCCGCATTTCGATTACAAGGGCGTGATGTGCGGGATGGCGGCGTTCAAGGAACATTGTGCGTTTGGTTTCTGGAAGGCGGACCTCATCGTCGATCGTGGCAAGGATGGCGAGAAGCGCGGGATGGGGAGCTTCGGCTGTATCAAATCGCTGAAAGATTTGCCTAACGAGAAGACGCTCATCGGCTACGTGAAGAAGGCGGCCGCACTCAATGAAGCCGGCATCAAAGCGCCGGGACGAACGGCGCCGAAAAAGCGAGCGCCGATCCCGGTGCCCGATTATTTCGCCGCCGCCTTGAAGAAGAACGGAACGGCCGGGAAGACTTTCGAGAGTCTTTCTCCGAGCCACCGGCGCGAATACCTCGAATGGGTCACCGAAGCCAAACGCGAGGAGACGCGCAAAGAAAGACTGGCGACCTCGATCAAATGGCTCTCGGAAGGCAAATCGCGTCATTGGAAATACCAGCCGGCAAAGAATCGGGTCCGGTGAGACGGTCCCAGTCGAATGCCTCCGCTACCCGGTTCCCCAGGCGTTTTCATTGAAGAACAATCGAGCGGCGGTCGCCCGATCGCAGGAGTCCCGACGTCGATCACCGCATTCGTCGGGCGGGCCAGACGCGGGCCGGTTGCGAGCGACGCGGAGTCACCGCTCCTGATCAACAGCTTTGCCGATTTCGAGCGGCGCTTTGGCCGACTGTGGAAGGAGAGCGCGCTCGGGTTTGCCGTGCGCGATTTTTTTCTAAACGGGGGAAGCCAGGCATTGATCGTCCGCCTCTATCACGCCGTCACCGGAGCGAAGACCAAAGCCAGACTGAAGGCCGGCACCTTGCAATTGGAGGCGGCATATCCCGGCGCGTGGGCCAACAAACTTCGCGCTCGGATTGACCACCACACTTCGCCGCTGCCGAACGGTTCCGTGAACCCGGGAGCTTTCAATCTCTCGATCCGGGATGGTGAGACAGGCGAGGTGGAATCCTTCGCCAACGTCTCGATCAAACGAGGCGACTTGCGACGCGTGGACAAGATCCTGACGAACAATTCGAAACTTGTCCGCGTAGTTACCTTGCCCCGAGCCCGTCCCCAAAAGCATGCTGAACCGGCAAATGGTCAGGACGTCTGGGACGACAACGCAATTGGAACCTACGACAAAGTATCTGCGGCCGGCGAAGCTTCCGATGGCGGCGCTTTGAAGGAAAGCGACTTTACCGGCGCCGGAAAGGAAAGGGCCAAGCAAGGATTGTACGCTTTAAGCAAGGCCGACTTGTTCAACTTGCTTTGCATTCCCGGTTATATGGATACCGGCTTCGGTTACGATATCGACAAAGGACTTGTCTCGAGTGCTGCGACGTACTGCGAAGCGCGGCGCGCCATGTTCTTAATCGACTCGGCGGCTGCGTGGCGCACAACAGCGGCGGCGAAAGCGGGCATCGCTTTGGGCGTTGGCACCACGAGCAAAAACGCCGCGCTTTTTTTCCCGCGCCTCCGCGGACCCAATCCCGAGCGCAACAATCAGAAAGAAGATTTCGGACCAGGCGGCGCCGTTGCCGGCGTGTTCGCCCGCACCGACATGCAACGTGGTGTGTGGAAGGCCCCCGCCGGTGTGGAAGCCGCCGTTTTGGCAGGTGAATCAGAGGTAGCGGTCGCTTTGACAGACCGTGACAATGCCGAGTTAAATGCGCTCTCCGTAAATGCTCTTCGCAGCTTTGGAATCGCGGGACCAGTTGTGTGGGGATCGCGCACCCTCGCCGGCACGGACCAAGCCGGCTCCGAATGGAAATATATTCCCGTCCGGCGCACCGCGCTCTTCATTGAAGAAAGCCTTTACCGCGGGACGAAGTGGGTTGTGTTCGAACCTAACGGCGAGCCGCTCTGGGCGCAGATTCGGTTGAACGTCGCCGCGTTCATGCATGGCTTGTTTCTAAAGGGCGCCTTCCAGGGGGCGACCCCGAAGGATGCTTACTTCGTGAAATGCGACTCGGAAACCACCACGCAAACGGATATTAATCTCGGCGTCGTCAATATCATTCTCGGCTTCGCGCCACTTAAGCCGGCGGAGTTTGTCGTCATTAAAATTCAACAAATGGCCGGGCAGATCGAAACGTAGCGCCGCTGGGTCGCACGATTGCGCATTTGAGAAAATGGGCGAACGCCGCTGATTCCGGGACGAGACATTTCCAAAGGCGTTCGTCCTCACTGACCTGTCGGGCCTTCGCCGCGGACCGAAGCGGACGCCGGGATCCCAGAGAAAATCCGCGGAACCAGCTGATGTTCCCGCCACGTTTCTCGCAACCCGGGAAGTTGACAGCGCCGACTCTTTATGTTGAGATCGGAAGTTCTATTAACCGATTCCGCCGAGCCGAATATCTACCTTTCTATGAAATCCAACCACCGTTCTTGTTTACTAACGATCGTCCTGACCGCCTTCACTATTGGCCTCACCGCGGTCCCGGCTCTCGCCCAGAATAACAACACCATTTATGCGTGTTACCAACAGAGCAATGGCCAGCTGCGGCGCGTGAATGGGCCAGGCGAGTGCAAGCCTCCGGAGGTCCCACTCAGTTGGAATGTCACCGGCCCGCAAGGACCGAAAGGCGACAAGGGAGACAAAGGCGATCAGGGCTTCCAAGGCGTTCAGGGTGTGAAGGGCGATAAAGGAGACAAAGGCGATCAAGGCACACAGGGCGTCCAGGGCGTGAAGGGCGACAAAGGAGACAAAGGCGATCAAGGCGTGCAGGGGATCCAGGGTGTGAAGGGCGACAAGGGAGACAAAGGCGATAAGGGAGACACTGGCGCGGCAGGCCCGCCCGGGACAGGTACTGGCCACGTGAAAGCCGGTGGCGGCCCTATGTTTTCGAGTGGCACTTTTACCCAACGCTTCCTCGTGCGCACGGGCGAATTCGAACTCTACGCGCAATGCGGCCCGAACGGACCATCCTTCTTCGTGCACAACCTGTCGACCATCCCGTTTAATATTCTTCAGCAACTCCCTGGGCAGGAGCCAACAGTCGTGTCACTGGCAGCGGGCGGTACGTCTCCGGCGACGACCGCGAAATCGGTAACGACCGTGACCTTCCTATCCGGTGCCGCGCAGAATCCATTTATCTTTACGGCTTGGGGGCAGAAAACCAGTTTGGGGTGCGACGTCTCGGCAACGTCGGTCTCGGCAATCGACTAGTTAGCTCGAGGCCGGTTTCTTCGAGCGCGTTACGTAGTTTTCTTTTTAGCGCCCTTCTTGGCGAGCGCGAGACGCTCGGTTTTTTTGCGGCGTGATGCGCGTTTCCTGACGTTATCTCTGCCTTGGCTGTTTCCCATAAGACTGAAACCTCGCCCTTCCCAGCCCGATTCCCAAGCTGTTTCGCTTCGCTCGGTTACCGCCTTTTCAGATAAATGGCCAGGAGGGCCGTTCGTGTGCTAGCCTCAGTCCAATCCAATGGCCAAACCAAATTACTCAGGCGAGAAACGCCGCAAGGAGCTCGAGAAGCAAAAGAAAAAGGAAGAGAAGAAGCGGCGGAAACTGGAGAACGCTTCCCGGCCCGCCGAACCCGAGCCGTCGACAGATGCGGACGAGCAACCGCAAGTGCCGTCTCAGGACTAGCAGGATATCCCTGCTCTTTGACTCCGACCCACGCGTGCCCGCAGAAGCCGCCTTGCTTCTCAAGGAGTGGCCCTCAGGGTTTGAATCCGATCTTCGGTTTGTCCGGCATCGAGACAGGACTCGGCGGGTCGATAATGTCCATCACGCGCTGAAGGATGGTGACGATGGCGGCTTCATGAATATCGAGCCGTTGTTTGAGTTCTTTTTCCAGCGCGGCGAGCTGCTTCGCCAGCTCCCGCTTGTCTCCCAAAAACGCGCGCATTTTTAAGAAGGCACGGACGACAAATACACTCATCTGAACGGCGCGCGCGCTGTTCAAGACATTCGCAGCCATGATGGCACCGTGTTCCGTGAAAGCGTAGGGACGATAACGGCTGCCACCGTGGGAACTTGAGGTCGCAATTTGCGACCTCAAAGAATCAGCTTCCTTTGTTGTGAGCTGAAACGCGAAATCAGCTGGGAAACGTTCTTGATTTCGCTTCACCTGCTCGTTCAGACGTTTGGTGTAAAAAGACGAAAGTCTAAAGGTTAAACGGGGGGGTCAGAGATCGGCGGCAAGAAGTGCTCACGAGAGGAGTCGAACCTCCACGGGTTTCCCCATACGGTCCTGAGCCGTACGCGTCTGCCATTCCGCCACGTGAGCTGTTCGCGCGCGGTTGCTAAGGTGCGCGGGGCGCGTTCGGGCGCAAGAATAAAGGGCGGCGAACGTCAGCCGCGGCCGCGCTTTTTGCGGGCGCGCTCTTCGAGCTGGTTCGCCTGGCGCGCTTTGCCTAACGAACGCAAGAGATCGGCATAGTTCGACGCCACGATCTCGTAATCTTCCGGCGGTTTTTCCATCGCTTCTTCCCAGGTTTTGATCGAGGCCCGGTAAAGCTCGGAGGCGCGGGCGTAGTCGCCGTTGGAATGATAAACGACCGCCAGATTGCACTTCGATTGCGCGATGTCGGGATGCGTAGGTGGATGAAATTTCTCGCGGATGGCCAGGGCGCGCAGATGCGTTTTCTCGGCCTCGGCGAAGCGGCGCTCGTTCGTATAAAAGACGGCGAGGTTGTTCAGGACGGAGGCAACGTCGGGATGCTCGGGCCCGAGCTGCTTTTCGTAGATCTCGAGGGCGTGCAGGTAATAAGGCTCCGCGGCTTTTTGCCGTCCGGTTTTGCGATAGATCAGGGCAACGTTGTTCAGGATGGTGCCCAAATCGGAATAGGGAATATCCGGCAGCCGCGCGCCGGCCTTGAAGGCATTTTCGTAATAGGCGAGGGCTGCATCGGTTTCGCCGAGGTTATCGCACACGAATCCCAGCCGCCGGGCCGAGCGAAAGAGGGCACGGTCATCGGGTGGATCGGCGTTCTCCAAAAAGCCATGCGCTTTGACGAGGTAAGGCTTCGCGGCGGCGCGATCTCCGGCCTGATCGTGAAGTTGGCCGAGCTTTTCGAGACTGAGCGTATAAGAATTATGGCCCGGGGTGAAGGCGCGTTGGGCCAGCGTAAGCGCAGTCTCGGCGATGCGGATGGCTTCAGGCAGGCGATTGCTGGCCCGGAGCATGTCCAGCTTGTCGTTGAGGATGCCCCACAACTTTTCGTCGCCCTTCATTCCGCATTACCAACCCTCACTCAACTGACTGACCAGGCTGCCGGCCAACTGTTCCACCGCCAGCGGCAGCGCCTGGCGTTCATCCGTGCTCACATCGCTGCCAACGAAAAAGCTGGTCCCGCCCGAAGCGTTGGCCGGTCCTGCAACGACTTTGCCATCGCGACCGACGAGCTTGTAGGACACGGTCACCGTAAGACTGAATTCCGTGGTGGACAACACATTGCCGCGCACAGAACGCGCCGGAGAACGGCCGACCGAAACGATCTCCGCGTGCAAGGTCGCGTCGGCGTCTTCCTCGCGCGCGATCCGATAGGTCCCGTCCTGTTGAAATTGTTTTATGACCGTCCCGGTAACGAGGGCTTCAATGCGAGGAACCAGAGTATTATTGCGAAACATCGGCACGGCGATCGCATGGATTTCTTTGAGATGCGCGGGCTTCGCCGGGCCGAGATGGTAGCCCATGCATCCACTGAGAAGGCACGCCAGCAAAACCGTGGGAAACGCTTTTTTCACACTGCTAAGGCGTCGGCGTCGGCTCAGGGCTCGTGGCGGTTTTCGGCGTCGCCGAAGGAGCCGGCGTAGAGTCGAAGGTCGATGAGGGCGGCGCCGTGGTGATATCCGGCAGGAGCGACGCGGGCGGAGGCAGTGAGACGTCGGTATCGGGAGGCGGCAGCGGCGCCTGCTCATTCGATGACGGCGGCGCGGCGTTTTCTCCCGATGATTGCGATCTCTTGCGCTTCTTGTCCGCCGCCGCGGCGGTCACCGAGGGCGCTTGCAGCTTATCATCGCCCACTTTCGCGCGCAGTTCGTTTAACCGCTTCTTGGCGCGATCGCCTTCCGTCGAGCCAGGCTGTTGGCGAATCACTTCGTTATAATAAATGGCGGCGGCACGATAGAGTTTTTGTTTGTCGTAAAACTTGGCGATGCCGTAGGCCGTGTTGGTCTGTTTGTGTTCGAGCTGTTTCAGGTTTTCGCGGGCCTGGGCCGATTTCTCGCTGTTCGGATGGCGATAAAGGAAATCTTCGAACCCGGTCCTGGCATTCTTTGCCGCGGCGGGATCGTAAGTGCCGGAGCGTGAAGCCTGCGCCCAAATGTAGCCGATCTGATATTGTGCATCGGCCGCGAGCGGATCGTTCGGAAATTTCTCCACCACCGCCTGGTAGGCGGCGATCGCCATCTCGTTCGAGCCTTGCTTCTCCCGGGCCCGGCCCAGATCAAATTGCGCTCGCGCCGTGTATTTCCCATAGGGCGCGTTCCGAATGATGGTAACGAAAATGTCGATCGCCCGGTCCATCGAAGCTTTAAATGGGATGCCGAGGATCTTCACCTTTCGGCCGGCCAGATACATTTCGCCGATGCGAAAAAGAGATTCGATCGCCTCGCTGTAGTGCTCGCTCTTCGGATACTTCGAGACAAGCACGCCATAGGCCTGGGCGGCCTGGAGATAATCCCGCTTTTGCTCCTCGACCTGGCCCAGCCGGAAAGCCGAACCGGGCGCCAGCGTGTCTTTCGGATATTTTTTCACGATCGTGCGGTAAGCCTTGATCGCTCGACCGAGATCCCCTCTTCTTTCGGCCTCCTGCGCCTTCTCAAAAATCTGCGCCGCGGTGCCGCTCATCTGTTCGTCACCGGGGGACAGATATTTCGCCTTTTCGCCCGGCTTAAAAATGACAGAGGCGGTGAGCGGCCCGGGCAAAACCAGGCTGATCACTGCGAGTAAAAAAAGTATGCGAAATGCGGATTTCATCGCGTTGCGCAGGGTAAGTAACCTTGCCTGCCCAGTCAAGTTGACCAGGCCAGAAATGCCGTGGTGTCCAGGCCGGCCAACCGGTCCGGACAGATGGCTTTCCGCGTCGCGGCGTGCGACAGTTTGACCAAGGGCAATTGAATCTCACCGCACAACAAAAAATCCGGCTTGGCAGTTGTGCCTGGAGTTTCGAGGAGTGGCGCGGAAATTTTTATCCGGCGGAGTTGCCGGCCGCGCGCTGGCTGGAGTTCTATTCCCATTACTTCCCGGCGGTAGAGATCGATTCCACTTTCTATCACGTGCCGGCTGAGGCGGCCGTTCGGCGCTGGGCGGAGCACACGCCGGCCTCGTTTCGTTTCGCCTGCAAACTCCCGCGAGAGATTACGCATGTGCGTCAGCTCCGCGATTGCGAGACGGAATTGGCCGCATTTCTTCGCGCGCTCGAGCCGCTCGGCCCGAAACTTCCAGTCATCCTCGTGCAATTACCGCCGTTCTTTGCGCCAAAAGACAGCCGGACGGCCCTCCGCGAATTCCTCCGACAGCTTCCGCGCGATTTCCGCTTTGCCTTCGAGTTTCGACATCCCGGCTGGCACCGGCCGCAGATCATCAGTCTTTTGGAAAAACACCGCGTTTGCTGGGTTTGGGCCGACACGAGTCCGTTGAACGAACGCAATCTGGCGCCCTTCGAATTCCTCCCGCTCACGACCGACTTTCTTTATCTGCGGCTCCTAGGTGATTACGCGACGAAGTACGACCCCGGAGGCGAGCGGGTTCATCGTTACGGCAAACTTCTTTGGAAACGCGAGGCGGCCCTGGAGAGTTGGGCGCTGAAGATCGAGCGGCACCTGGCCGAGACTCGGAGCGTTTGGAGTTTCGTGAACAACCACTTCGAAGGCTTCGCGCCGGAAACTTGCCGCCGCCTCGCCAATCGGCTCGGTTTCGACCTTCCGCTCCCTTCGGCCGAAGAGACCGCCTCCGCCGATCGTGGTCAGCTCGATTTGTTCCGCTCCGAGCCGTAGTGCCTAACGAATCTCCGCTGCCCCAAAATACGGCTGCAAGATTTCGGGAATCCGGATCGATCCATCCTCTTGCTGTCCGGTCTCGATCAGCGCGGCGAACAATCGCGGAAGCGCCAGCCCGGAGCCATTCAGTGTATGGCAAAAGCGATTCTTCCCCTCGCCTTCCTTGAAACGCAGGTTCATCCGGCGCGCCTGAAAATCCTCGAAGTTCGAGCAACTCGACACTTCGAGAAAAGCCTCCTGCCCTGGCGACCAAACCTCGATGTCGTAGGTCTTCGCCGAGCCGAAACCGAGATCGCCTGTGCAGAGTTCGATCACGCGGTAATGCAGTCCAAGCAGTTGCAAGACGCGCTCCGCATTCGCGGTGAGAGATTCGTGCTCCGCGTACGAGCTCTCCGGAGTGGTGATCTTCACCAGCTCCACCTTGTCGAACTGATGCACGCGAATGATCCCGCGCGTTTCCCTTCCAGCCGAGCCAGCTTCCCGCCGGAAACAAGGCGTGTACGCGACAAATTTTTTCGGCAGCTCGGAAACGGCGAGAATTTCTTCGCGATGAAAATTCGTCACCGGCACCTCGGCCGTCGGCGCGAGAAAAAGCTCGTTGTACTCCAAGCCGTACATGTCCTCCTCGAACTTCGGCAACTGGGTCGTGCCGATCATGCATTCGCGCCGGACCAAAAACGGCGGACTCATTTCGAGATAACCGTGCTGGCTCGTGTGGAGGTCGAGCATGAATTGGATCAGAGCGCGCTCGAGCTTCGCGCCCGCGCCGGTAAAGCAGATAAACCCGCTGCCGCTCAATTTCGCCGCGCGCTCGAGATCGAAGAGCTTCAGCTTTGTGCCAAGTGCCACATGATCCTGGACCGCGCCCTTCAGATCCGGCTTTTCGCCCCAACTCCGGACCACCGGATTGTCACTCGGATCTTTCCCCACCGGCGCGTTCGGATGCGGTAGATTCGGAATTCCGAGAAGGAGATCGCTCTGCTGCTCATCCGCCGCGGACGTTTGCTCGTTTAGGAGTGCGATCTGATCCCCGATCTCGCGAACCTTTGTCTCCAGTTCCTCCGCCGACTCACCGCGCGCGCGCTTCCCGCCAATCTCCTTGCTCAATCTTTTCCGGTCGCCGTTCAGCTGTTGCAACGCGGTCTCCGCCTTGCGGCGATCGGCATCCACGCGCAGCACTTCATCGATCTTCGCCGCGTCGTCGCCTCCACGCGTCGCGAGCCGGCTCTTCACAAAGTCGGGCTGCTCACGGACAAGACGGATATCGAGCATGGGAAAAGAAACAGACAGGATTAACAGGATTCACAAGATTAAATGCCCCTTCAATCCCGTAAATCCGGTTAATCCTGTCTCACAATATCCCAGGTTTGAACATGACAACTCCAAGCCGGGTCTGATATTGCGCCGTGGATAGATTCAACCTGCTGAGCGTGGCGCTCGGGCTCGCCTGTCTCGCCGGCATCAATCTCTACCTGACCGTTTTCGTCACCGGCCTCGCCATCCATTACCATTGGATTGTTCTCACGCCGAGCTACCAATCGCTCGAAATCCTCGGCCAACCCTGGGTCATTGCGATCGCCGGCCTCCTTTATGTGCTCGAATTTTTCGCCGACAAAATTCCCTGGGTCGATTCCGCGTGGGACACTGTTCACACCATCATTCGCCCGATCGGCGGAGCGCTCCTCGCGATCCAGGTGCTCGGCCATCACACGCCGGCTCTGGATATCCTGATCGTGTTGCTCGCCGGGACTACCAGCCTCGTCACCCACACCGCGAAAGCTTCATCGCGCCTTGTCGCGAACAGTTCGCCCGAACCGCTTTCGAACATCGGGCTGAGCATCGCGGAAGACATCGCCGTCTTTGGCGGACTCGCCCTCATCCACTACAACCCGATCCTGGCCATTTCGATTTTCGCCCTCGCCATCGCCGCGTTTCTCTATTTCGCGCCGAAAGTTTTGCGCTCGATGAAAGCAAAAATCTGGCTGGCGTTGAACAAGCTAAACGCCGCGGCCGATCTGCGACGGCCCTCCAATCTGCCCATCGCGTTGCCATCGCGCCTGGCGCCGATTTTCAGCAAACAAAATCTGCTCGGCGAAACAATCGCCTGGGCGGTTCCGTGCGTCAGTGGGCGGGGCCGGCGGATTCCCGCGAATCTTTTCGGCGCGCTCGTCGCGACGAATGAAGAGCCGCACAAAATCGTTTTCGTCGCGCGCAAAAACTGGAAGGCATTTTGCCAGACAATTGATCTGGACGGCTCGACCATCTCGCGCGAGCCGCAATTTCTCTCGGAAAATCTCGTAATTCTTCCACGCGAGGGCCGCGGGCCGAAGTATTCGTTCCTGTTCACGCGCTCGCGCGGCGCGCTGGTGGAGCTGATCGCGGAAGATCTGCGCGAGAAGCTGAGCGTGACGGCTCGTGTCGAGACGTCGACTGCGGCAACGCTAGAGCATGTTTAGTCTCACCCCGGCCTGAGGGCAGGCCGGCTCAAGCGCGCTGGAGACGGTACGCCCTGGTGCCGTTGTGCACACGCGCTGCATTTTTTCATCGCCAAGAACCGTTTGCCT
Organism: Verrucomicrobiota bacterium; assembly: GCA_039649045.1. Classification (GTDB taxonomy): domain Bacteria; phylum Verrucomicrobiota; class Verrucomicrobiia; order Chthoniobacterales; family UBA10450; genus AV80. Next base: position 83,458 of record JBBWZL010000013.1, read on the forward strand.
CTCCGACAATCTCCTCCTCCCCCCGAATGCAGCTTGCCGGCCGATATTCCGAGCTCCGTGATTCCGCGCGCGTCCATGAACGCGCCCTCTTTCCGGCGCAAGCCACGCCGAGCGAATTGGAATTGCAGGCGCGCTGGTTCGCCGGCGATTTCGGACGGCGCTTAGTTTCTGTAGCTGGCGAACAGGTCGAGATCGTCCAATTCGGCACCTGGAACCGCGAGGCTGGCCCCGATTTTTCCGACGCCGTTGTTCGGATCAGCGACGGCGACCCCATTCGCGGGACCATCGAATTCGATCTGGCCGATCGGAGTTGGGAAACGCACGGGCATTCGACCAACGCGGCGTTCGACGACGCCGTTCTCCATGTCTTCGTGCAACAAAGCGAGCGCGTCTTTTTCACCCGCACGAAATCGAATCGGAACGTGCCACAAGTCCGGGTCGATCCCGCGACCTTGCCTGACAAATTTTCCGCCAACATGCCGCTGGCGCGACCGGGCCGTTGCCAGGCGCCGCTGAAAGATTTGCCGCAGGAACGACTCGAAACCATTCTGGCCGCCGCCTCGCAATTCCGCCTCCAACGGAAAGCTGCCCGAATCAAGAACATTGTTGAAACCCACGGACGCGACGCTGCGCTCTTTCAGGAAATCGCGGCCGCCCTGGGTTACAAACAGAACAAACTCGCCTTCACTCTCCTGGCGCAACGGCTGCCGCTTTCATCGCTTCGCAAAGCGAATGACGACATCGAGGCGATGCTTTTTGGCGTGGCTGGATTTCTGGAGTCGCCCGATCTCGCCGTTTATCCGCAGCAGACGCGCAGTTATGTGAGAAAGCTCTGGGACCGCTGGTGGCCGCATCGTGATGAAATGCAGCGGCTCGTTCTTCCCTCAAAACTCTGGCGGCTCAGCGGCGCACGTCCCTTGAATCATCCGCAACGCCGGCTCGGCGCGCTCGCCATTCTGGCTATGGAGTGGCCCTCGTTCATCAAATCGCTCGCACGAAGAAATGCGAAGCCGGCACACGATTTTTTTCTGGGGTTGCGCCATCCGTTTTGGGATTTCCACTACACGCTGAGATCGCAGTCGTCGCCGGTTGAGATGGCCATCGTAGGCGAATCGCGGATCGCGGAGATCCTGGCCAATGTGCTGCTGCCGTTCTTCCTCGCAGAAGGCTCAGATATTTGGGCCGCCTACGAAAAACTGCCCGCGCGCCTGACGAATCGACGGCTAGAAACGGGCGCCACCCGGCTCTTTGGGAACGATCCGCGCCGCTCGTGCTTCACGAAAACAATCGCACAACAGCAAGGATTACTTCAGATTTACGAAGACTTTTGTTTGCAGGACAATTCCGATTGCGCCCAATGCCCTTTTCCCGAGCAGATGCAGAAATGGAAATGAAGTTTTCTCGACGACGCGTTTTCGCCTTCACCCTCATCGAGCTCCTCGTCGTCATCGTCATCATTGCCGTCCTGATGGGCCTCGCATTCCCCGTCTTCCAAGGCGTGCAGAACCAGGCGAAAAAGACGCAAGCCAAGAACGATCTGACGCAGATCGTGACCGCGGTGAACGCGTTCTACACCGAATATGGGAAGTATCCGCTCCCTGCCACTGCTACAAGTGATGCTACCGCGACATATGGCCCATCCAACAGCAACAGAGCACTCTTCGATGAGCTTCGTGGAATCACATACGCCCTCAATACGCGTCAGATAGTTTTTCTTTCTCCGCCCGATGCCAAGGATGCCACCAACCCCCGCAACGGAATCGCGGGAGCAACTTCTGCAAGCGCGGGACAGTATTTTGATCCTTGGGGAATCGCCTATTCAATCTCTATCGATTGGGACTACGACAACCAAGTCAGGAATCCTTACACTGGCGAAACTGGAGCCGGACCCGCCCAGATCCGGCAAGGCGTCATCGCTTGGTCGTTAGGCAAAAACAAATTGGGCGGCACCGGCACCAAAACTTCGGCAGACTCGAACGACGATGTCATTTCCTGGCAATGAAGGAGCGATTCAAAATGCTGCGCTTGACTTTTCCGCCTTCATCCTTCATCCCTCATCCTTTCTTCCCGCGGGTGTAGTTCAATGGTAGAACGCCAGCTTCCCAAGCTGGACACGAGGGTTCGATTCCCTTCACCCGCTTTTCCTGAATGGTAAGGCTAATCTGGCAACGCTACGGCCTTTTCTTCGGGCTTCTCGTGCTTGCGCTCCTCAAGCTCTGGCTCGTGCACACGGAGGAGATCTACGGAAGCTCGACGGAATACGACGCGCTTTGGTACGTCGGCTCGGCCAAGTATTGGTATTGGGGGGCGCCCTATGGCTGGACGGCGTTTGTGCGGCCCTGCGCTTATCCGTTGTTTATCGCGGTCGTCCACTTCTGTGGAATCCCGCTCCGAATCGCCATCGAGCTCATGCAAATGAGCGGGTACGCGGTCCTGATCGCGGCGCTCCGTCAGGCGGGCGTGCCACGCGCGCTCTCCCTGGTCATCTTCGCAGCCATGATCCTCCATCCCGCTTCGCTCACCTTCAATAACCAGAGTATGAGCGACAGCTTCTATACCGCGATCCTGCCGCTAGCTCTCGGTGGTTCGCTGTTGACTCTGTTCACAAGAAAATTTTCCAACGCGATCTGGACGGGCATCGCCTACGCCGTCCTCTGGAATACGCGCGAAGAAAGCTTTTTGATTCCAGTAATGCTCGCGGTGTTTATGGTGCTCGCCCTGTGGCAGCGGCGCGACGCGGCGGCGACCCGTAAAGCCCATCGCTTTTTCTGGCTGAAGCGCGCGGGCGCATTGGCCGGAGTGATGTTGTTATTGGTTGCCGCGGTTTATTCCGCGAATTACCGCACGTACCTCAGCTTCGCGAAATCAGACATGAGCTCGCCGGCTTTTGAATCGGCCTTCAAAGCTTTGCTTCGCATTAAACCGAGCTATTCGTTGCGCTATATCTCAGTCAACCTGGAGGCGCTCCGGACGGCTTATGAGGTGAGCCCGACTTTTGCCCAGCTCAAGCCGCAGTTCGAAGCGCTCCCCGGCCGGAACTGGACGAATCCCGCCTTCGATACGCTCGGCATCCGGGAATACGGACCGTGGTTCATGTGGGCGTTGCGCAACATGACGGCGAACGCCGGCTATTACAAAGACCCCGCCACAGCGAGCTATTTCTACCGCACGGTCGCCAGCGAAATTAATCGTGCGTGCGACGAAGGTCGAATTCCCAGTCGTTTCGTGTTCTCCAGTTTCCTCGATCCCGGCGCAGTTTCGCGCATCCGTTATCTGCCGCGCTCCATCCCGCGAATCGCAAAGCTGTTTCTGATTCGGCACGAGAAGCTAATGGTGCGCGACGATACTAACACCGTGCCCTGGATGCGCAGTCTCTATGAAGAAATGGTACTCCGCCGCCCACAAAACATCGACGGTTCCAATACGGTCATTATCCCGGATAACGCATCCGCAAGATGGGCCGTGGCGGTGCAGAATTACGTTGGCGCGAACTATGTTTATCTCTTTATCGGTTTGGCCTGGGCGGCGCTCGCGGCGCTTCTCCTGATCGTGTGCCGTTTTCGCCGAATCCGGTTGAGCGATCCACTAGTCGCAACCCTGGTTCTTCTCGGCACTGCGATTGCCTCGCGATTGATCTTTTTTTCGTTCCTCGATGCAACCTGGTGGATGGCAGGTTATGAACGCTACGTCTTCCCGATCATGCCGCTGACCTCCTGTTTCTTCATCCTGCTTATTTATCAGGGGATCGCAATCTGGCGGAACCGCAGCGACTACCTCTCTCCCGTTTCCGATCAATGCTGAAGTCTTTTTTGCGAAGCCACGGATTCGAGGTGGGCCTGCTTGTTCTCATCCTTTTCAAGCTTTGGCTCGTCCACACCGAAGATATCTACGGGAGTGCGACAGAGTACGACGCCCTCTGGTATGTGGGCTCGGCAAAGAATTGGTATTGGGGCTCGCCTTATAGCTGGACTGCCTTTGTCCGGCCGCCGGCATATCCATTGTTCATCGCACTTGTGCATCTGTCTGGGATTCCTCTTCGGATCGCCATCGAGTTGCTCCAGATCACCGCGTACCTCGTGTTGGTGATCGCCTTTCGCAAAGCTGGTGTTCCCCGAGCGGTTTGCCTGCTGGCCTTCGCAGCCATGGTCCTTCATCCCGCCAGCTTTCTTTTCAATAACCACACGATGAGCGATTCTTTTTACGCCGGAATCCTTCCGCTGGCTCTGGGCGGGCTCCTCCTGACTCTCTTCACGGGAAAGCCCGGTCACGCTGTCTGGACAGGCGCGGCCCTGGGCATTCTCTGGAATACCCGCGAAGAAAGCATTCTGATTCCCGCCATGCTCGTCGTCTTCTTCATGGTCGCGTTGTTTCGTTTCCACTCTGAGACAGGTTCGTGGAAAGCGGCGGCGCGCTTTTGGATAAAGCCTGCCGCTTCGATGCTTATCCCTCTCACCCTCCTGGTGTTCGCGGTCGGCGCGGCCAACTACCAGGCCTTTCACAGCTTTTCGAAATCGGAAATGACGTCGTCCAGCTTCCAGGCTGCTTACAAAGCACTGCTTCGGATCAAGCCCAGCCGCCAGCAGCGCTTCGTCTCCGTCTCCACCGAAGCACTCGAGACGGCCTACAAAGTCAGTCCTACTTTTGCGCGGTTAAAGCCGCAATTCGAAGGCGACCTGGGCCGCGCCTGGCAAGTCCCGGCTTTCACTGCACTTGGGATTCATGAAATCGGCGCTCCCTGGTTTTTTTGGGCTTTGCGCAATGTCGCGGCGAAAAGCGGAGACATTCATACCAGTGCGGTCAACGCGAACCGCTTCTATGGTAATGCGGCCAGCGAGATCAATCGCGCGTGTGACGACGGGCGGATCTCGCATCGAGTCGTCCTCTCAAGTTTTCTCGATCCGGGAGCGCTCGCCAGCATCCGTTATCTGCCTCAATCATTCGCCAGGATTGCCGGCCTGTTTCAGCTGCAATTTGAAAGGATAGAAGGACGTGACGATGCCATCCTGACTGAACCCCAGCGCGCCCTGTATGACGAGATGACGGGCCGTGCTTCGGTCTCCGGTCGCCAGGAGGACTTGTCAGTGGCGCTTGAAATCTTCCTCAATCGCTACCACGGCATTTTTATTGTAAGCTTATCGTTGATCGGCCTTGCGGCACTGCTCATCGTTGTTTGGCATTTGCGCCGGCCCCCCCGCAGCGGCCCGCTGAACGCCGTGCTTGTTCTTCTGGCCGCGTCGATCCTCCTGAGAGTAATTCTCTTTTCTTATCTCGACGCGACCTGGTGGATAGGCGGGTATGAACGCTACTTGTTTCCCGTGATGCCGCTCTATTCTTGCTTTCTCATCTTGCTGATCTACCACGCGATCGCTGTTTGGCGGGAACGCCTCCCGGCATAATAACATTCATGAGTTATGGCGAATGATCTTCACAGAAATCGACGACATGCCGCAGGAACGAGCACAGCCGCGCCGGCTACCTCGCCTGAGCTAGTTCCGACAAGGCTTGTCCTGTTTTGCGCTGGAGCTGTGTTCTGCGTTTCGCTGCTTCTCTACGTCTGGACCCTGGCTCCCACCGTGACCCTCATTGACAGCGGCGAATTGATCGTTGCGGCCCGCAACCTTGGAGTCGCGCACCCGCCGGGTTTCCCGCTTTACCTTATCCTTGCCCACCTGGCGTCACTGGTACCGCTTGGCAACATTGCGGTCCGCATTCATTTCGCCTCCGCTGTCTTTGCCGCACTCGCTTCCGCCATGCTGACCCTGGTAATGGCAGAGTTGCTCATTACCACTCAATCCGTCGCCGCAGCCGAGGATCGTGGGAGGAATAATTCCCTTCGCAGCGCGCGAAAGGCCAGAGCCACAACGGCGCCCGCCAGTCTTAACGACATGGCGAGTAGCAAACTGATCGTGCTTATCCCCGCGCTCGCATCGGGATTGGTAATGGCTTTCTCCCGCACACTCTGGTCCTACGCGACGATCGCCGAAGTCTATACGCTCAACACCCTCCTCGTCCTGATCATCTTCTTTCTCATCCTGCGGTGGCGGAGGCGCATCATCGAAGCCCGCGCGCGAACAGGCGCTGCGAATGTTCCTATCCTGGACTACGACTATCTTCTCTACAGTGCCGCCGTCCTATTTGGCCTCGCGTTGGGCGTTCATCATGTCACGGTCGGTCTAACGCTCCCAGCTCTCGCCGTTATTGTTTACCGCACCCAAGGCCCAAGGTTTTTCGTTAGCGCCCGGATCCTTTACGCCGCGGTTTTATCTTTTGCCGCGCTGTTGGCTGTCTATACCTATTTACCCCTGGCGGCAGCGCGCGCTCCGATCCTCAACTGGGGTGACCCCCGTTCTCTCCACGCCATCTGGAGTCACATCACTGGCAAACAATATCAGGTGTTCTTCTCCCTCGCCTCCCAATCCGGCACGCAGTTGCTTGAGTTTGGGAAGTTGGCCGCACGACAGCTTGGCCCCTGGGGGTTTCCCTTGGGAGCGGTTCTCGTAATAGCCGGTCTCGCAAATACTTTCAAACACGCGAGAACCACCTTCTGGATGATTATCGTCATGGTTGTTTGCGATATGGCTTACTCACTCAGCTATACCATTGAAGAAGACAAGGATGCCTATTACCTTCCGGCATTCATCGCTTTGATCGTCGCCATCGGTTTCGGCCTTCGCTGGCTGCTTCGATACGCCCTGGCTCGCCTGCCTCTTGCGTGGAGATCTCTTGTTCCGGTTGCGCTAGCCGGGCTCGTCTTGCCTGCATTAGCTCTTGCCGGTAACTGGGCCTATGACAATCGTCGCCATTACTGGATCGCGCAGGACTATATCGACAACATCCTTGGCGTAGTCGAGCCAAATAGCCTTTTGCTTAACCAGGACTGGCAAGTTCAATCTCCGATGCTCTACACGCGTGAAGTAGAGCAACGCCGCCGGGACGTCAAAGCAGTGGATCTGAATCTCATGAACCATTCCTGGTATATCGACTACCTGCGAGCCGCATACCCGGATTTGATGCAGCGTTCCCGCGATAAGGTCGACGCGTTCGTCACGCAACTGGTGTTGTGGGAACATGATCCCGCGTCATTCCAACGGGATCCCGCCCGTCTCCGCGTAATCAACTTTACTTTCAATGAACTGTGTCAGGCCTTTGTCACGAACGAGCTAAAGGTTGCACCGGTTTACATCACCACCGACCTGCTCGAGAGGACGCCACAAAACAAAGAAGTCACCGAATGGCTGATCAAGAAATATCAGCTCGTCCCACGCGGCCTTGTCTTCCGGCTGTTTGAAGATCAAGATTATCACGCACCCGGTGAACCCTTTTTGCGGACTCGCGGTCTGGCGGATGGAACTTTGTCGTTTGAGAAGGATGATGTCGTCAGGCTTAAGGTTTTGCCGGTGTATACCGGGATGCTCGTCAATCGCGGCCGCTATCTCGCAGCCGCCAACCAGCCCGCCTATGCCATCGAGGCCTATCGTCAGGCGCTAAAACTCGATCCGGACCTGGAAGTGGCCCGACAGGAACTCGACAAAAGCCTCGATAAGATGCGGGACGCTGAGACAACGCGGCCTTGAAATCGCTATCGACTCGGCGAACTCCTTCTCTAGCGTTGAGGCAGCTATGACGCCGAAAATCCTGATCGCCGATGCTATTTCCCAGCGCGGCGTGGACGAACTCGACCGCGACGGTGACGTGGAGATCTCCACCCAAACCGGCTTAAGCGAAGCGCAGCTCGTGGAAATCATTCCCGAATTCAGCGCGATCGTCGTGCGGAGCCAGACCAAAGTCAGCGCCGCGGTGGTGAACGCGGGAACACGCTTGCGAGTGATCGGACGCGCCGGAGTCGGCATTGATAATGTGGACGTCGAAGCAGCCACGCGCCGGGGGGTGATCGTAATGAATGCACCGGGCGGAAACACCATTTCCACCGCCGAACATGCCTTTTCCCTCTTGCTTTGCGTCGCCCGAAAAATTCCGCAAGCCGACGCGATGTTGCGCACTGGAAAATGGGACCGAAAAAATCTTGAAGGCGTTGAGCTCTTCAACAAGACACTCGGCATTATTGGAATGGGCCGAATTGGAAGTGAACTGAGCCGGCGCGCCATCGCTTTCGGGATGCGAGTGATGGCTTACGATCCGTATCTCTCCGCATCGCGCGCCCGGACCCTGCAGGTGGAGCTGGTGGAAGAACTCGACGATCTCTTGGCCGCCGCGGATTTCCTCACGCTGCATACGCCACTCACCCCGGAGACCCATCACTTACTAGACGCTGCCCGGCTGGCGAAAACCAGGCGCGGCGTGCGCGTGATCAATTGCGCGCGCGGCGGCCTGATCGATGAGGCGGCGCTCGCGGATGCATTGGAATCACAGCATGTCGCCGCGGCCGCGCTCGACGTTTTCGAGACCGAGCCGCTTCCGCCTGATTCGCCGCTGCGGAATTTACCGACGCTCATTCTCACCCCGCATCTCGGCGCTTCCACCGCCGAGGCGCAGGAAAGCGTCGGCATCGAAATCGCGCAATCGATCCGGGCCGCGCTCCTCGAAGGTACCATCCGTAACGCGGTCAACATGCCGAACCTCGACGCGAAGACGCTCGCGGTGGTCGGGCCGCATTTGCGTTTCGGGGAAAAGCTCGCGCGGTTTCTATCGCAGCTCGCGCCGAAACGGGTCGAGCGGCTCAACATCAATTACAGCGGAAAAGTTAACGAAGTGGATACAACTGCGATCACGCGCTCCATCCTGAAAGGATTCCTCGAAGGCGCGGCTGGTAATGAAATCAACGAGGTCAACGCGCCAGCCTTCGCGGAAAGTCTCGGGTTGAAGGTGACGGAAACGCGGCTGAGTGCCATCGGCGATTACACCGACCTGCTCGAGCTTTCGGCAGTGGCGGAAGGCAAAACCGTTTCCGTGGCCGGCGCTTTTTTTGGGGCGACGCCGCGCATTGTGAATGTGAACAGCCGCCCGGTCGAAGCGCGGCCGCACGGCGTGGTCCTGGTGCTGGAGAACACCGACCGCCCCGGTATCGTCGGCCGGATCGGAACGCTGCTCGGCGATCACGGGGTAAATATCGCAACGATGTCCTTGAGCCGAAATCAGGCGGGCGGCACCGCGCTGACCGTTCTTAATCTCGACACCACGCCCGATGATGCGTTGCTTGAAAAAATCCGGAGCAGCGAAGACATCCGGTCCGCCCAGGTGATCGAGTTATAACGCAAGACCGTTTCAACTTCGGGCTGCGATTAGTTTTCAGACGGAGAAAATAATTTATGGGAGCACTTATCTGGACGTTGGTAATCGGCCTGGTCATCGGCGCGGTCGCAAAACTTCTCACCCCGGGGCGCGATCCTGGCGGCTGCATCATTACGATGTTGATCGGTATCGCGGGATCGTTCGTGGCCTCGTATCTCGGCCAGGCGCTGGGTTGGTACCAGCAAGGTGAGACCGCCGGATTCATCGCCTCAGTGATCGGGGCGATGTTGCTGCTGTTGCTCTACCGATTGATCGCCGGCCGGCGAAGCTAGGGCGCGTCGGGGTTCACCTCAACGCGTTGCTGTGCCACAGTGCGGTCACATGCCGCGGCCCAGTCGAATCCTCATCCTCTCCGCATTTGCCGCGCTCTATCTGATCTGGGGCTCGACCTATCTCGCGATCCGTTTCGCGATCGACACCATCCCGCCGTTGCTCATGGCCGGGACGCGGTTTCTTCTCGCCGGGTTCATCATGTTTGCGATCGCACGCTGGCAAGGGGCCCCGAAAGGATCGCTCGCAAATTGGCGCACGGCCCTGATCATCGGCGGTTGCTTGTTGCTCGGCGGTAATGGCGGCGTCACGCTCGCGGAACAATATGTTTCCTCCGGCCTCGCCTCGGTGATGGTGGCGACCGTGCCGATCTACATCGCCCTTCTCGCCTGGTGGAGCGGCATCGCGCCGAAACCGTCGCCGATTGTCTGGCTCGGCCTCGCCGGCGGCCTTGCCGGGGTCGTCATTCTCATCGGACCCGCTCTCCCCTTTTCGCCTAACCAAAACGGCCATGCCGGAATCGGAATGCTGATCCTGCTTTGTTCCTCTTTCATCTGGTCGGCCGGCTCGATCTATTCACGAAAAGCGAAAAGTGCGTCTCCTCCCCTGCTCCTGGCCGGCCAACAGATGATTTGCGGCGGCGGGCTGCTCACGCTGGCGGGATTGCTCAGCGGCGAGCATCACCGCTTCGACGCCAGCCGCATCAGTCTCCTTTCCATTGGCGCTTTCGCCTATCTTGTTATCATCGGCGCCCTCGTGGGCTACACGGCTTATATCTTTCTGTTGCGGCATTGCGAACCGGCAAAGGTCGCGACCTACGCGTATGTGAATCCAATTGTCGCCGTTATCCTCGGCGCAGTTTTCGCGGGAGAAACGCTGACCGGGCGGGCTGTGCTCGCGGCTGGATTGATCATCGGCTCCGTTGCGCTGGTGATTACGGTGCAGCAAGCGAAAGCCCGTCCAGTGCCGGTGGACGCGGCCTACGTGCCAGCCGATTGACCCCATGTGGAGAAACTCGAAATCCGAAGTCCGAAATCCGAAACAATTTCGGAAATTCGAATTTTTCAATTTGAGCCTTGTTTCGAACTTCGAGCTTCCGATTTCGAATTTGTCTTTGCCCTATGCGTGACGATCCCGAATCAATCGAAGCACTGAAGGAAAACTGGAAAGCAGAAGTGCAAACGGCGCGCGTCTACCGGGAGTTGGCCGAGCGCGAGACCGACCAGAAGCGCAAAGACATCCTCATCCGAATGGCTGAGGCAGAGGAAAGGCACGCCACGCGCTGGGCCGCGAAATTGACCGAGCTCGGGGCCGCGCCTCCGGAGTTGAAGGATTCGTTAGGCCAGCGGCTCAATCGCTGGTGGAACCGTGTCGCTGGAATCGAAGTGGCGATTCGCCGGATGGAAGCGGCGGAAGATCGCCATGAGGCGCGCTATCGCGCCCAAAGTGAACGCGCGCTCGCCGGCGATCCCGATGCGCAGGAGTTTTTGCGCGAAGCGGCGCTCGAGGAAAAGGCGCACGCCCGCGTGTTAAACACAATGGCGGCTCCGCCCGCGGGCCCGCGGGCCGCGCTCGACACCATTTTGAAACGTGAGCGCTGGCATGGCCGCGGCGGGAGCTGGGTCGCGGACGCTATCTACGGCGTGAACGACGGACTCGGCGCAGTTTTCGGCATCGTCTCAGGCGTGGCCGGGGCCACAAACAACCAGCAGCATTATGTGCTCATCTCCGGTCTCGCCGGCATGCTCGCTTCCTCCCTCTCGATGGGCGCCGGCGCGTATCTCGCCGCGAAAAGTGAAGCGGAAGTTTACGAAGCCGAGATTGCCCGGGAAAAGCGCGAGGTCGAAGAAAATCCGGAAGAAGAAATCGAGGAGATGGCGCTTTTCTATCAGCTCCAGGGATTCAACCCCGAAGAATCGCAACGCATGGCCGAGCGTCTGGCCGAGCAGCCGGACCAGATGGTGCAAGCCATGGCGCAACACGAGCTTGGCCTCTCCGAGCATCGCTTCCCGAACCATTGGAAGTCCGCGACCTCCGCCGCGATCTCGACCGCAATCGGCGCATTCATTCCGATCATTCCGTTCTTTTTCATGAGCGGAATCGAAGCCGTGATCGCATCGTTCGCCGTCAGCATCGTGGCGCATTTCGCCGTCGGCGCCGTGAAATCGCTAATCACCATCCGCTCCTGGTGGGCCTCGGGACTGGAAATGACGATGGTCGGCGTGATCGAAGCCGTCGTCACCTACGGCCTCGGCCTCGCCTTTGGCGCGATGGGATGAACCTTCCGTCCATAGTCTATTCGTCGGAACCCCGCTCGAAATCAACGAGCTCGCGAACAATCTTGATGCCCTCACAATTAAGTTCGGTCGATCTAGTGCGCTGTTCAATCAAAACGAGAGACCAAAACGCTTCCAAACAATCATCACGCAAGAGTTCGTAAATTTTCGGCCGGCATTTGGGTCCTGCTACATAGCGAGACCGAGCGACGGTGCTCATCTTGACCACGGTATCAGAAACAAACGCGCAGATTACAAATGTGACTCTTGCTCGACTCCGCTGTTGCGCTAATTTCATAAGGTTAAATTCCCGCAGCGTTCTCTGAAGAAGCCGGACGAGTATTAGCCCTCTCGGAAGAATGGGATCCCAAGGTTTTGCTAAGTGCCGGACTTCCTCGGTCGCCACCTGTATTTCAAAAGCAATCTCTAGCGCCCGCTCCAAATCGCGGGCGCACTCCCAACCCGAGGTTTTGCCGTAGGCCATCTCGTGTTTCCACTCTTCGTCCAGATTTTGAATCGTCAGATTCAAAGGATCATGCTTTTCGGGTTGAGAGTGTTCGCGCAATGAATCGACAGAGCGCTCTGGATCCAGCCATTTGACCGCTTGTCGCGCTGCTTCCATGTGTCGCTTCAACTTGGCTGCAAACTGACAGACTGTTTGGATGATTTCTCCCTTAGTATTGTCCAAATACAAATAAGTGTTCACGTTAATTGGGAGGCTGGACTGTGTTCGAGCTAGCACCTCCTCGCTTGCACGCAATGATCGCTCTTGAAGCCAATAGCCCACAGCGACGTCGCCATCGACGAACTTAAGCGTCTCGATGGCACTGCAAAGGGCCACGTCTCCGATTTCGCTGCCATTAGGAAGGCGAAAACGTTCATTACCGTGACCATGTAGCCAGGCACAGAAATGTTTCGCTTCCGTAAACGTTACGCCTCGCGCCGGCGCGAACTCTTCCCCTTGGCGGTACTGCCATACGTTAGTGGAATGAGGAGCCTGTTCCCGATAAAGGCGAAACTCCACATTCGTAATAAACGTGTTGTCTCGCGAAATCGCTCCTCCTAGTAATAATCCCCTTACCCGCAGCGACAAGAGAATCCTCGCCGCATCTTCCCAAAAGTGGCTTCGTGCGTCTGATTCCAAGTGACCGCGCAATCGCCACCAAACACTTGAGTCTACTTCACTTTCGACAGCACAATCGTAAATCAAAGGCATGAGATCAGCCGCAGAAACGTGACCAACCACCTTATCCAGACATGCATTAATGATTTCCTTGGAACCGGTCAGACCGCTATAAAACCGCCGCACTTCGTCCAGCGACCGATCAAATAGGTTATCCGTTAGAGCCGCATGGAGATCATTGTGTGCGATGTAGGCAGCTGTCAAAAACTCGCGGAAGCTGCGATGCGAAAATGTCAGGCGGCTTCCAATCTCAAACAGTATGCCAGACGTAATCAACACCGAAAGAAAGCACGCTGAATCATAGCGCTCAGGCCCTACTATCCGTTCAACGAAAAAACGGTCCCAAGAAGGGAGTTTCTTGAATGTCATCTCGAAAGCTAGCAATTCTATGCCGCGACGCTTATCGCTTAGGGATATACCGTCTTCAATGCCTTTTGCTTTCTGTCGATGGTGAAGCAATACATCACAGATTTCATTACATAGTTCCGTCCGGCTTTGAGGTAGAGTACGTCCGCTGTCATGGACTATTAACATCATAGTCAATAGTAATGGGTTCATTGCAAAACTCGCCAGTACTGGTGTTTTCAGTCGTTCCACGATGTCGCGATGTCGGGCTGATTCGCTCGGGCGGTCAAGCCTCTTCCGGGCGTTGTTCGGCCGATACCAATTCTCGATAAACGCAGAGATTTCCGAAGGACCGAAAGGACAGATCGTCAGCGCAGTCGCGTTGATCGGCCGCCGGTCGAATCCCTCCGGACGTCCGGTCACGATGAACTGGGACTTATAAAGCGTCATCTGCTGTTCTATCCAAGTAATAGTTTTTTCCCTCGCCGAAGCGCCACCTATCTCGTCCACTCCGTCGAGCATGACTAGGCATCGCCCTAACCGCAGCTGTCTTTCAAACCATCCTTGCGGGGGTCGGTACGGTTTCTCAATGCGAGACATTAGGTCGCCGAGGCTTGGCATATCCTTGAGAATCGTCTCTGAATAATCATGGAGTCGAAGGAAGATTGGAATCCGACGTAATCTGGCCCGCCTGCTTGACCCAGGTACCGGCTTTGCCAGGACAATGCCCACATGCTGAAGAAGGGTCGTCTTCCCCGAACCGCTAGGGGAAATAATCGCTAGGCATCGGTCCGCTGGCCAGTGGCTGCGGAGTATGTCCCAAATGTAAAAGCTACGAGTCTTCTCGTGTTCTTGTAGAATTAGGTTTCTGGTGTCGCCAAGATCACGATATGCTAGTCGGAGTGACACATAATGCGGTCCAACATCAAGCGACTCGGCGCCCCGCAAACCACGATTATCGAGCTGAGCAAGCCGCGAAACTATGGCTTGGTTGTAGCGCTGTCGGAAAAAGGTGAGTCTTTGATGTAGGGCAGGGATAATTCGTGACAAAAGTGTCTTTCGAAGCTGAGGGTCGCTACTAAGCCACTTCACGATCGTGAATAATAATACGAACCCCGCGCCACCGATTCCAAGCAGCCAGAATATCATTAGCGCATTGATAACCCTGAACCGATCCGGACATACATGCGTCCGTCGGCGGTTGGCGAACTGGCTCTTTGGCGGAATCTTGCAGACGGGACCTGGGGAGAATTGCGCATCACTATGTTTAACTAACTGCAAATTAGCCGGTCGTTGGGTCGCCCTGCAATAACGAATCACACACTCCGACGGGAGGAAACAGACCTGCAGGAATTTGATCGTTTGGCTCCGACTATTACTCGCTCGATTTTTGCTTTTCTGTTGCTCAAGCTCTTCCTTGTGTAATAAATCTGTGTGTAAATCGACAAGCGCCGTGGGTTTCAGGCCGATTTTCAGGGGTGATTCGGGGGTATAGCTCAGTTGGTAGAGCGCGTCGTTCGCAATGACGAGGCCTGGGGTTCGAATCCCCATACCTCCACAATTTTCGCATCGCGAAACTCATGGAGTCGGCACGCCCTCGTGCCGGTGAGGAAGAGCTCACCGTCGCTTAGACAACGGCCTGAGGGCAGGCCGTCTCCATTGCCGCGAAGCGATCGCTAATTATCGAGCTTGTAAGCTTCGGCCAACCCGATGCCTGTCGTTCGATTGAAGCCGCGCACAATCGAGGTGTAGGGGCCGGCGGGAAGCGTCATGAGAATCGCGCTCTCGCGATCGTCGGGCGGCGCGAGGCCGGTCATCTGAATCTCGGTCCTGTTCACGGCGTCTTTCCAATCATCGTTCATTCGCAAAGTCGCGCCGTTGCCATCGTGAAGCTCGAGCATGGGATTCTGCAATGCACCGGTTACCGGCGTGCCATTGACTTTGAGTGATGGACCAAGAGCGCGGAAAAGGACGCGCTTCGAGTTCCCTCCTTGCAGAATCAAACCGTCGATCAAGACATTGTCGTCCCTGCCTACATCGGCGCGGACGGAAAGATTCCCCAGCTCGATGACCGCCGCCGCGACCGTCTCCTGTTCCTGGTTGATGCTCTCAACCTCCGCCGCGCCCACCGTTCCCAGATCGTAGATTTCGATCAATCCAATTCCGGAGCTTCCGCTCGCGTCTCGAATAATGGCGGTGTAATTGCCCGCGGGAACGGTCCTGATGATCGCTGCTTCGCGATTGTCTTTGGGAGCGAGGCCGCTCTGTTGGATTTCAGTTTCCTGGGAGCTCCGCCAATTGTCATTCGTCAGAGTCGATCCGTTGCTGTCGTGCAGCTCCAAAATCGGGTCCTGCAAAGTACCCGGCACGGGTTGACCGCCGACCGAAATTGAAGGTCCGAGGGCGCGGGCGATGAAGCGTTTGAACCCGGAGCCTTTGACGATGAATCCGCCAATTCCGACTTTGTCACCTGGTTGCGTGACGACGCGACCCGAGATGTTGATGAGCTGAACGTCCGCGGGCGTTGGTGTCGGTGTGGGTGTCGCGGTAGGAGTCGGTGTGGCGGTTGGAGTGGCTGTCGCCGTTGGGATGGCGGTCGGGGTGGCAGTTGGTGTTGCGGTCGCGGTTGGTGTGGCGGTCGGGGTGGCAGTTGGTGTTGCCGTGGCCGTCGCGGTTGGTGTGACGGTCGGGGTGGCAGTTGGTGTTGCCGTGGCCGTCGCGGTCGGCGTTACAGTCGCGGTTGCGGTTGCGGTTGCGGTGGGCGTCGCGGTTGCGGTCGGCGTTGGGCTTGCCGGCGGCGCAGGATCGAAAACATAACCCGGCGCGACATCGATCAGATTAAAAAGCGAACCGCCAACGCCGCCGAAGGAAGGAGTGCTGTTAGCCGGCTGCGCTAGCGTCATCGTGCTCGCGGTCACTTCGTGTAAGCGGGCGTCGATCGGGTTGGGCTCGCTGACATTCGAGAAAGGCACATAGAGCGTGATCATGCCGTTGGCGCCAAGAGTTGATTTACAATTATTCGCGGACAACGCGACCGCTCCGGGATAAGTAATCACACCGCCTCCGCCCACGAGCTGCACGGCATTCTCGCCCACAAAACATTGGAGGGCACCGCCGTTGGTGGATTCGGCGTAGGCATGAAAATTCTTGCCGCCGTTAGGATCGGAAGTGGAGGGCACGAACCATTGCGTGAGCCAAACAAGATCGGGATCGGGATCCTGCGCCGTCGTTGGCGCGAGGCTCAGGTTATTCAACTGCATCGTGATCTTGTAACAAGGATCGGTCGCCGAACAGGGTGAGGCGGTTTCCTTCGAGATGGTCGAACTCAGGATATCGAGCTGCGGCAAATTCGCGCTGCTGGTTCCATTCACTTCGTACTTCCCGTCGCCGGACACGTCGGACACGCCATTGAACGGCGTAAGCCCCGGCAGATTCACCGGTGAGAAGACGGTCAGAAGACTGTCGCCGCCGTTCTGCCGCACGTACATCGCATGCCCGGCAGCAGAGCCGATGATGTTGTTCGAATCGGCGTAACTGATATGGGCCTCTCCTTGCGCACCGATCCGCAATTGCAAAAAGTCGCCCAGCGCGCGGTTGCCGCACTGGCCTCCCATCAACGTCTGGACGCTGCCGCGATGAATGTGATGCCCGCTGGCCAGGATCGGCGCGGTGAAGGCGGGGCCGGCCGGATTATGTGCGTTCAGCGATTGCACCATCCACAAGCTCCACCGGCCATCTACCGAATCAGGTCCATTGATGTTTTTCCCCTGGAGCGGCGGCAATGGCGCGTTGACACCGCAAGTCTGGTCTTCCGGATTGCTGAGCGCCGTGGTGCCGTACCAAACGATATCGACGCGGCCATCATCGCCAGCGGCCATCCAGGCAAAGACGTTGTTGTGCAAAACACCCTCGGGCGAACCGGAAGTATCGATTTGAATTGGCGCCGCCCAACTATTCCCTTCGTTCGTCGAATACGAATACTTCAAGATCGTGTCGCCGATAATAATGCCGCTCGCATTGATGGGCGCTTCTTCCCAGACCGCGTAAAGGTTGCCGGCTTTGTCGATCGCCATGGTCGGGAAATCGCCGCCCGTCTTTTTGTTCGCGCCGAGGTCCGCCACCAGGATGTCGGTGCAATTGAGGCCGCTCGGGTCGCTCACGTTCGGCACCGGCGGTCCGAAAGCGACCGGGAAACAGCGGCCGACGAGGATTTTGTTCAGCTGCGCGTTGTCGTGAATGACGAAGATATGTTTCACCGGCGTAGGTAACGTCGCGTAAACTCCCGGCGTCCCGGTGGGCTGACCAAGTGCGGTGGCGATCGGGCTGATTTCATTATTTCCCATGATCCCTTCATCGCAGCTGCCTGCGGCCGTAACTTTGTTGGCCGGCCCAAATTGGACTCCAGCGGTCGCGCCGAGACCGAGAACCGGCGAGCGATACATGACGAGAACGTTGTTGCCGACGCTGCTGCCGCAGACGGCGCCGCCCGGTCCGATCTCGTCATTCACCAAATAGAGGTTGCCGCCGTTGGTCGGATCGCCGTCGATGGCGTACCATTGCCGATCGACCGCGGTGTCGGGCACGCCGGTGTTGCTGCAAATAAAGGTGGCGCCGAAATCATCCGAGCGCGCGGTGCTAAAGTTCGCGAGCGTCAGGTCGTTGAAATAAAGGTGGCCCGCCGAATCGACCGCGATCTCGGTGTCCCCGCCGCCATGGCAAGTCGTTACCTTTCCTTCAAACGCGGTCGCGCCCACAACCCACTTGAAAGTTCTCCCGCCATCCAGCGAGCGCCAGATCCAACTCGTGTCCGCGGAGGCGGTGCCCGGTGCGCTGGTGTAGATGCGATCTGGATTCGTCGGATCGATCCGGATGGCTTCCTCGAAGCCCAACCCGCCGATGCCGCTGATGATTGGGTGTCCAAAGGTGGGTAGAGCGGCCGACGCGGCGACAACCCGCGGCGGCGCAGGCGGCGGCCCCGCGAAACTCAACATCGCGAGCACAACGCCGGTCAGGCAAAAGAGGAAGGCAATGAAAACGCGCGGATGGAAAATGCCGGATTCAGCCGAGGCGTTTTTTCGCATGGAGGTTTTCCTCAGGGCGCACGACGTGTCCCCTGTTCATCTCGCACGCACATTCGCGTTTACGCTTCTAAAAAACAGAAGGCCGCGTGTCGAGTACGTTTCCCGAAACAACTGCTCACTTCTGCACGTCGAAGATTTCGACCAGACCTACTCCCACAGCGCCGCCTTTGCCTTTCACGATAGCGGTGTAAGGCCCGGGTTCGAAATTGGTCAGGACGATAGCCGATTCCCGAATGTCCGAAGGCTGCAAACCGGTCGCTTCGATCTCCGTTTTCTGGTCCGTCTGCCAGTTGTCGTTCGCTCGCACCAAGTTTCCATCACGGTTGCGAACCTCGATCGTCGGGTCTTGCATCGGTTGCGGCACATTGAATTGCGCGAGGGATGGTCCCAGCGCGCGCACGACGACGCGCGTAACCGCTGCGGTTTGAGGACCGGCGAAGAATCCGCCGATGAGAATATCGTCGCCGGTGCCGATAAAGCCGCGCGAACTCAGATTCGCGAGCCGCGCATTCGCCTCCAGGCCGATATCGTAGGTTTCTACAACGCCAATGCCGCTGCTGTTGCCCTTGCCGCGCATGACGACAGTATAAGAGCCGGGATCGAGTGTCTTTACGATCGCCGATTCCTTGTCGTTTGTTGGAGGCGGAAACCCGGCGGCCTCAATCTCCGCGCGGTTCGTAATCCAATCATCGTTCATCGCGATGACAACGTTGGCTGAGTTGTACAACTCGAGGGTGGGATCAGCCAGTCGTCCCGGTAACGGCTGGCCATTCGCCGTCAGGCTCGGTCCGATGCCGCGCAACGTCACCTTCTTCGGTTCGGATCCGCGAATGATCAGGCCGCCGATGAGGGCATTGTCCCCGGGCTGGACGCGAACTCTGCTCGAGAGATTGAGGATTTGCGCCGCGACCTGGATCGGCACACTCGCGACGTTCGCGCTTTGCAATCCCTTCGAATCTTTCACCGTCAACGTGGCAAAGAAACCGCCGCCATGTTTGTAGGTGTGACTGACGGTCGGGCTCGATTGCGTCACGTCCGGCGAACCGTCGCCGAAGCTAAAGGTGTAAGAAGCAATCGAATCTCCCGCGTCCGGATCGACGGAGGTGGAACCATTCAAAGCGACCGTGAGCGGCGGGTTACCCGTATCTGGAGTCGCCACGAGCTTCGCGGTCGGGGCCTGGTTTAAGGCGCAGGCGGCATTGCCCACCAGCGTGTAGACGCTGTCGCTGGTGATATCATCCGCCGTGCTCTGCGTCTTTGTCCCGCTATCGGGGCGGGCAAGGTAGGTCCTCACGTTAACCCCGGCCAGGCTTTTTCCAGCCGTGACGTTCTCCGCCTTGCTGTTGGAGAGAACGATTGTGACCACGCCAGTGGCAACGTTGTAAGTCCCACTGTCGGCATCGCCCACTTTCATCGGTGTGCTTACATTTGGATTTCCTATGGTAGCCACACCAAATTGGCCGTACTCAAACGACAATGCTCCTGTCGCATCGGATTTCATGGCTACGTACCACCGATCAAAATTTGCATCGGGGTTTTGCCGGTTCCAGACAATGTACCACTGACTGGCCGGTGGCGGTGTCGTAGCTCCTGCTCCCGTTGATGGCCCAAGCTGGAGGGTGAAGACCAGCTTGTTCACGCCGGCGCCCAAGAATGGTTCGGCAATAAATAGTTGCCGGATGTTGACGCGCGGATCCGAGGGCTGACCTGGGCCAGGTATCCCAGCATCGTTGTCGGTGCCGTCGGGATTAAGATCGTTGTCGACGAGCACGCCCGGAACGGCGCACGGATTTATCACGATGCCGACAGTAGGAGCAATGTCGCTACAGAATGGTCCTTCGCCGGAACCATTTACCGCGGTGACGTGATAGAAGACCGGACTGTTCTTATCGAAAGTAGTATCGACGAAAGTCCTTTCCGTCACGGTGGCGAGAGAGACAAAGAGGGCAGCCGCTCCGGTCCGGCGGGAGATCTTGTAGCCAGTAATTGCCGAGCCGCCATCATCCGGAGCCGGCCAGGAGAGCTGGACCTTTGTTTTCGCCCCGTCCATGACTGCTGTAACCGCGGGAGCTCCAGCCAGCGCTGGCTCGACAGGATCAAACTGCGCGATCATCCGCTTGCCGCCCGATTGGCGGGTGATGAATCCTTTGGCCGTAAAGGAGTTTGGCGGGCCGTTCACGCAACCGGCAATGCAGCCATCCTCTCCGGCCACGAGAATGCGGCCTTGCTTGTCGATCTGAATATCCATGAAATCGAGCAGGTTCCGGCAGGTGCCGCCGCCGCAGATTCCGCCACGCTGGATCGGATCGCCGGGCGTAACGTTTTGCGTCGTCCAGGTCTTGCCACCGTCAAACGTGGTCGAGATGTAGAGATACCAGACACCGGTGAACTGTGCCCTCGCGTGGAGGCCAGTGGCGACTCCTTGCACGTTCACCGAACAGTCATCGCCCTCGCCACAAGCCCAGTTGTTGCCGCCGGTTTCAGTGCCAAAGAAGGCAACGGCCGCGCGCCCGCCGCTGCCAGCGGTAGCGGTAACGAAGGTGGCGTTTCTGATTGGATTGCCGTTGATGACGGTCGCACCGACATCAATGCTCGGCTCCCAGGTCACGCCGCGATCGTGCGAAACCGCAACCTTCGGATGCGTGTCGCCGGCGAGATCGGTTCCGTCGAGGTTGCCGGTCAGGCGATCTTCCGCCTGATAAACAAAGTAAACGTTGCCATCAGCGTCGATAGAAACGGATGGGTCGCGGCTGCCGATGATCGCGTTATCCACGCTGCCGTTGCCGTGAGAGGTTGAATCCGGAATCTTGCGGATGCTCCAGGTGATACCGTTATCTTCCGAGATGATCACCGCCTGTTTTGCCCCGGTCTCATGGAATGGGATCGCTCCACCGCAACCCATATTCGGCACGTAAATGGTGCCGTCTTTCGGCGAAACCTTGATGTGGCCATGCAATCCGGCGCAGTCATTGATCGTATACATCGGCGAACCGGGTCCGAAAGTCTGGCCGCCGTCGACGCTGAGCGCAGCGCGCGCGTCGGAGACACTTTGTGAGGCATAATAGACGGCGTTCGGATACGTCCCGATCGTTGGTGGTTTCGGATCGTGGAACCGCCCGCCACCGAACGTCTGATGGTCGATATCCGACGGCAGGTCCGAGCCTTCGCTCAACATGAAATTATCGCCGTCGTCGTCGGTAATATCGGTCGTGCTGCCCGCGGGCGTGAGGCCCTCGAGTTGGGAGACAAAGGTCCGGCCGGTGTCGTGATCAGTAAAAAGAATCGGGTCACCCGCCGCCCGGGGAGTCGCGGCGAGCACGAGCGGCTTGGCCTCCCAGTTTGGCTTTGCTGGAGAGGAGCAATCGTTGAACGTGGCCCGATACAAATCCGTCGAGAACCCGCCGTACAACATGACTCGCCCGCCGTTCGGGATATTGAACATGCTGTTGCTAAATGATTGCTCCGTCTTCCAGTTGCAGCCGATGGAGGGCTCACCCACATCATCGGCAATCCCGGCCGGCGCAGGGTAATTCTGGAATCGCGGTTGGCCGGGCGTAGCAGCGGCCGCCTGGTTTACCTGGGTCGAGCCGCCGGGCGACGCCGCCGCTGGTTCAGTGAAATTGCCAGCTTGCGCCAGGAGCGCCACCCCTCCGAGCATCAACAGGGCAGCGAGCAAAGGACGAAGAACGGAACCGCGGGTTCGATGAGTTTTGGCTTCGTGTTTCATAGAAAAATGTCGCGTGATTGAGGATGGATCGGACGGGCAGCCACGAGGGTGGCTGTAATCAAGTTCGCGACAGGCCGGGCGAGTGGTTCCCGCGCCGGGCATTTTCTAACATTACAAAGTGGTCAGAAAGCGTTCACGAGACCGGCAATGTCTCCGCCGATTTGGCGCGCGGTTCTGGTGAAGAGCTCTTCATAACCGCCGCCGAAGGCCCCAAACCCTGACCTTCTCTCCTGCTTGAACCGAACCAAAACCTTCTTGGAATTGCCATCCACGATCTCGCCCACCAACTCGATCTTCACCGCTCCCGCGCCGAAACTGGCCCAGTAACGCGCGGCCCGCGAGCCCGGATCGAGTTTCGTCATCCTCGCGCGGATGATGAGAGTGCCGCGCCCGCCGCCGGGGCCGATCTTCCGGCGCGCCTTTTCCTGCAGCCCACCCATGAATGCCGGCTTGATCAATCTCATGGCCGTGAGCACCGCCGGGTAGGTGTTGTCCTTCGGGTTGGGCAATTTCACTCCGCTCGTGTCGAAAGATTCCACCGCGATCGAATCGAAACTGGCGGCGTTGAACGATTGCAGGATCGTGACCTCGTCGATATCGCCGTTCCAATCACGATACGTTCCCGGTGCAGTCGCCCCCTTGGCAGCATTCGCGTCGCGGGATGGAGCGAAGATCAGACCAAGAACCGCACAAAACAGAACGATATTTCTCGCAATCATTCTGCAATTGTCTTCCTTTCCAGCATGCCCGGCAAGATTTTAGGCGTCATGCAGTTGTCGTCTCAAAAAGCCCGCTATCGTCGCTTTCTCTCATGAGACGATACCTGCCCTTCATCATTGTGGCGACGGTTGCGCTCATCACCTTCGGAAGCGGCCTGTTTCTTTATCGGGCCAAGCGGCCGGCGCTTCCCAATTCCAAGAGTTCGGCTGCTTCTGGAGCGGAAGAAACTCGAGGCCTTCATGTCCGGGGCAACGCTACGGCGTCTGTTACGCTCGAAGAATTCGGAGACTTCGAGTGCCCGCCTTGCGGGACGATGTCCGGCGTGCTCAAGGGAGCTGAGGAAAAGTACGGCGCGCGGTTGCGCGTAATCTTTCACCAGTATCCTCTCGCCATCCACGTCCACGCGCGCGAGGCCGCGCTCGCTTCGGAGGCCGCGCATTTGCAGGGACGTTTCTGGGAAATGCACGATCTGCTTTATCAGGAGCAGGCCGTTTGGACCAAGGCCCCTGATGTGCCTTCGTTGTTCAACTCCTATGCGAACAGAATCGGGCTCGACGTCGATCGCTTCAAAAAAGACATGCAGGGTCCTGAGGCCAAGACGCGGGTGGCGGCGGATCAGAAGCTCGCCACTGGTCGCGGTGTGACCAGCACTCCCACCATTTTCATTAACAACGTCGTCTTGCCATCGACCTCGTTGAATCCCACCGCCCTCCACGCTGCCATCGATACGGCACTCAAGGAAAAAACCGCACGCTGACTCTGAGCATGAAAGGCAAAAAACATAAATCCATGGAAACGCCTCGGTCGCGCGCTCCGGTTATTCTTTATGCTGTAGCCGCTCTCTTCGCGGTGGCGGGTCTGGCGGATGCCACCTATTTGACTGTGATAGCTCTGACCGGCGAAACCGCGGCGTGTGGAGGCTCAACAGGTTGCTACGAAGTGCTGGGTAGCGGGTACGCCAGGGTTGCTGGAATTCCCGTAGCCGCTCTCGGTCTCCTCGGTTATTTCAGTGCGTTTACGTTCGCTGTTTTTGCCGCCTTTGACTACGCGCGCGCGCAAAAGCTGTTTGTTTTGACGGTAAGCGCTCTCTTCGCGGCGACGCTCTGGTTCCTTTACGTCCAGGCATTCCTCCTCCATGCCTACTGCCGATACTGTTTGTTTTCGGCTGCGATCAGCTTCCTCCTCATGGGTCTCGTCGTCGCGACGCCGAGCCGGTCGAAGGAAAAACCGTAAGCTCGGCCAACGAGCGCCCACTTTTGTCTCGCGGGCGGCTCGTGGAAACAGCGGGCGTGACAGACGGCGGAGCGGGGCTTTGGGGAGCGACGGGACACCACAGGACTCGCAAGGGGAATTTGGGGCGAGTGCTGTGCTGTCACGTCGTGTGCCGGGTCTTTGACGACGGTGGCTGCGATGCCGTTCATTTTACCGCAGCAGTGCCGGGCTCGATTCTGCTTCTAACGCTCAGGCGTGATCGCAGCCGTGGGCGATGACACCGATTTCTCGCCCTTAATTGTTCGGCCGAATTCTTCTGGCCCTATGGAAGAAGCGTTGAACCACGACGATCACACCACAAGCAATCGCAGCAACAGCGACGTAGTAAACGACGTTCAGGAGCACACTCACAACGAGCCTATAACTCAGAAGCGACTCTGGCACTTCCTGTTCGCCCATTAAAAGAATCGAGCTGGGCCAAAGGATCAGATCGAAGGTGCTGCCAAAAAAATACAAGCCCAGACGACTCGCGCCGAAAAACGCGCTTGGAATTACTGCCCCGGCAATTCCTGCCGCGGCGATGACAGCTTTGATCTTCATCTTCAATTCCGTTGTCTCAAAGGAAACGCAGACTGGGAATGGGGTTCATCTTCTCGGATCGAGTTCCTTCAATTTGGGATAGTTCTCTATGTTCGCCTTAGTCGGCACTGTGGTCGCATTTGCTTTGTCCTGGGAGACGAGTTTCTCCATTTTGCTGGCGACTTGGTTTGGCGTATGCGCTTTGCCAATGTCTATGCCTCCAGCCTTGAGGGCTTCGGAGGTGCGGGTAGCACAGTTGTCCTTGTAGCCGCCAACGGGATCTTTCTTCACGTCCGGCAATTGGGCCTTATTCTGAGCATCAAGACTCTGACGGATTGCCTGCTCCTGCGCTGGTGTCGTCGCAACAGTGTAAACGAATTGAGTACGGTGTTCCGACTGGCTCGACACAAAACCTGTAGCACTGGCGGCCCAGTCAGTCTTGGCAGTTCCATAGCTGAATACTCCTTGTCCCGTCATCGCAACTGCGACATGGCCGAAGACGTTGTCACTGTCGTCGCGTTGCAGTCCGACGATCACTGCCGTGTCGAGCCCAAACGGATCATTCTTATTGACTGGATCATTGTGGCAGTAGCGATAGAGATTGTAATCACCGGCGGCAAACTGTTTAGGGTCGGGTTGCAGAAACCGCCCAAGTTCGGGTTGGTACATTCGGTTGCGATAGTCGTAGAGCTTCAGGTCGCTCAACCACTCGCGTCCGGTGAAGAGGAAACGGTTTCCAACAGTTGAGGAGTTGAGAGGTTGAGCGGTTGAGTCGAAGAAGTAAGGCTGGCCGAAGGCGTCATATTCGTATTGCTCCAGGATACCGCCGATATTGTCGGTCAATAGAGTGCAATGGCCACGCGCATCGTAGTGATGGTACGCTTGATCGCCCGTAAACGTATTGTAACTCCACACGATCTCATCCACGCGGTTGCCGTGCACATACACCCGAGCCGGGCCCCACGCGTTATTCCCTTCCTGAAGAAGATTCCAGCCGTCATAATGAAAATAAGTCGCCGGGTTCGAGTAGACATCACCGCTATCGCTGACCCAACGCTTCACGCATCGCCCCAGCGGATCATAACCAAAATAAGCGACGTCGCTCCCGGAATAGGCAGGGCTCCATATCGCGATTGGTTGGTTTAGCGCGTTAAAACTCGCCGTGATCCAGCCTTCCGCCATCGTCACGCCATTGCCAGGCGGATTCCATCCAGGATAATTGTCGTCATGGTAGATTATCGAAGGCGTCCAGCTTGAATACTGGTTCAGCCCATTGTCGCGTCGGATAAAGCTCGTCGCTCCCCGGCTCGCCACGAAATTATTCTGGGTCCGATTCCCCAAGGCATCGTAGGCGAAACCGTCGTAGCGCGTGTTGCCGGCACCGGAGTTGGCCGGATCAACAGCATTGTACCACCCTTCCAGCAGTTGCCCTTCCTCATCGTAGTGGAATCGGTCGCCGCGACCATTTTCCATCAGGTTCGCTCCGGGATTGAGGCCCTTTTGGAAGGCGGTTATCCTATCCCGGTTGTCACGCCAATACTGACGCCACGAGTAATCCAAGTTCGACGGCACGTTGTAGTGGTCGACGATCTGGACAAAGCCACGCTGATCGTAGCCCAAACTGCTCCGCATCCCGTTGCCGCAACCAATCTCAACGTAGTTCATGAAAGCAATTCCTTTCCTTTTTCCGCGAGCATCCTCTCGTCGGAACTGCTTCCATGTTACCTGACGCCTTTGGCCTTTCCTCTGTTTCATTTAATCTAACCGTTTTGAACTTGCTGTTTATAAGCTTTCAGCCGGCGTCTTTCCGCTGCGGTTAAGTCTCGTGGTTTGACTAACTTCAATGTTTCTCCAACGATTCGAAAATAAAACGTCCTCGTCGTTTTTTCAAAGAAGCCAGGCGCAGCGGTGGGGTTAGGTACCGAACAAGTCGACAATAAACGGCCTGAGGTCATACTCTTCGATGGCGTATAAACTCTCGCTTCCCCTTCAATAATCGCGGTGCTTCCAATTTCCCCCGGCGAGAGGGTCATGATGGTCGTGTCCTTTTTGTCCGCGCTTATCACGTTGAGCTGCAACGTCCTGTGGGCTTCGTTGAAGAAAACTCCGACAACGTCCGTATCTCTCGCCCACTCCGACGCGTTGCACTGTGTGTTAAGAACCAGCAGGCCAAAAAGACTTGCGAATAAGCGTAGTCCGCTACGGAACAGGATGGTCGTCATGGGTTTTATAGATCACAGAGTTCGTTGCTGTCCCAACTGCTGGCATACCTAATACTGCATTAGTGTGTGTGCGTTTGAGCACATCCAGATCCGATTCCTTGCCGTGCATCGGCCAACTATTCTGAAAGCGAACAATCGCCCAATAGCCAGCTGCTGTCTCAAATCCCGGCACCCTCAAGGTTGAAAAATCGCTCTGATTGTAATATCCACCATAAACCTTCCCGTAAGTGCCCTGAATTGGCGTAGTAGCGTAAAATACACTTGAATGTGGCCGGTGAACTGCAATACCAAAATATTCTTTTTGGTCCGAGTGTGCCGCTCTTACAGCCACTGCCGCCGCCTTTTGACAAGCCTCTTGCCATGAACCTCCCTGAAAGGCTGTGGTAAGTCTGCCGATGGTTACGCACTGTTCGAGCCTACTTCCGAGACTCCTCTTAAGTTGTTGAACCTCGGCGACTATTTCCTCCCGCAAGCCTGTCGGATCAAATCTGTTCACCGGATCATTGTGGCAATAGCGGTAGAGATTGTAATCCCCCGCCTTGAGCTGAATCGGGTCGGGCTGTAGGAAACGGCCTAGCTCCGGTTGGTAGAGCCGGTTGCGAAAATCGTAGAGCTTCAGGTCGCTCAACCACTCGCGTCCTGTGAACAGAAAGCGATTGCCGAAAGGCGAATAGGTCGTGCTGTTGGCGCCGGCGTCATAGAAGTAGGGCTGACCGAACGCATCGTATTCGTATTGTTCCAGAATGGCGCCGACACTGTCGGTCAGTAGAGTGCAATGGCCGCGCGCGTCGTAGTGATGAAAGGCCTGCTCGCCCGTGAAGGTGTTATAGCTCCAGACGATTTCGTCGATGCGATTGCCATGGACGTACACTCGCGCTGGGCCCCACGCGTTGTTGCCTTCCTGGAGCAGGTTCCAACCATCATAATGGAAGTAGGTCGCGGGATTTGAGTAGACATCACCGCTATCGCTCACCCAGCGCTTCACACACCGCCCTAGCGGATCAAAGCCGAAATACATCCAGTTGGAGGTCCCGGCATCCGCCGGGCCCTGGATCATCATCGGCTGGTTCAGCGCATTGAAGCCGGCCGTTATGTTCCCATCCTGCATCAGCACTCCGTTGGCCGCTCCGGGCGCACCCCACGTTCCTCCGATGTCGTCATCGTAATTGGTATAGGAAAATGGCCACCACGCGTGATACTGGTTTAGCCCATTGTCTTTCTTGGTGAAGTCCATCGCTCCGCGGCTGGCCACGTAGTTGCCTAGGCCACGATTGCCCAGCGCATCGTAACTGAAGCCGTCATAACGAGTGTTCCCGGCACCAGAGTTAACTGGATCGGTGGCGTTATACCATCCCTCCAGAAGCTGTCCTTCTTCATCGTAGCGGAATCGGTCGCCGCGCCCGTTCTCCTTTTGGAAGGCGGTGATCCGGTCACGCGTGTCGCGGGTGTAGGTATGGGATGCGAAGACGCTCCCGGTCGCCGTTGTTTTATGCTGCAGCGAATTCACGAATCCCCGACCGTCGTAGCCGGGGTCGCTGGTCGTGCCATTCCCATAGTCCACCTTGTCCACCTTCCCGTCCGGCAAGTACGTATAAGCCGCAAGCTTCATCCACCAGTTGCCTTCGTCATCATCCCAGCCCGTCGCTGCCAGTTGCCCGCGGGCGGTGTAGTCGTGCCGGATATATTGGCCGCCAGGATAATGGAGATGGGCGACGCTGCCATCCGGGTAGCGATAGTAATTGGTCTGGGTGCGCCCGCCGCTGCCGGCGATCTCGTCCCCTTCCCACATGATCTGTCCGGCGGCATCGTAGGCAAAGTCAATACTGGACCAGATGTTCGTAATGCTGCTGAGCCGATTCGCATCGTCCCAACTGCGCGCAATCGCCGGGGTGACGCCATTATCGTTCCAACTGTGCGACAATTCCCGCCCACGAGCGTCGTAGAGATCAATCGTTTTAGTCTGGTTTTTGCGCGTCTTCCATGTCTTGAGCTGCCCAAACAGGTAGGTGCTGACTTCGCTGCTCGCGTCGGGGAACACGGTTGTGAGGGGCCGGCCAATGCCGTCATAAGTGAAGGTCGTCGGTTGATCTTCTGTGGCGGCGTCATCCCGAACCCGATGAGTGATGACGCTAGCCAGCTTGTTCATCGGCCCCCCATTGATGGTTAAGGTTCGTGGTATTGCCGCGGTCGTCAATGAAACGCTCGGCCCTGCCCGAACGGCGTGTAATCGAGCCATTGCTGCGTCCGGTTGTCGGGAAATGTCACCAAGGTCTTATTGCCAGTGACGTCGTAAATCGTTTCCGTCACGCGACTCAGCGGTTCGGTTGTTTTCCAAAGCCGGTTGCGAAGATCGTAGTCATAGGTCGTCAGGCGATCTTGCGGATCGGTGTAGCTGCTCTTCTGTCCATTCGCGTCGTAGGTAAAGGAATGATTCTCGCCGTCCGGCACACTCCAATACCAGTTGCCAATGGGACCTGCCGGTTGAATCCAGCCGGTTGACTCGACGCTGACGCGGTTCTGCAAGTCATGCGCCCGCGCCGTCACCCGGCGGTCGCCCGCGGCGTTAAAGGCGGGCTCGATCTGGATGCGCCACTCGTTCTTCGTATGGGCGTAGGCATCGCGCTGGCCCACGCCATCGATGATCCAGCGATCGTAAATCCAATCCCAAGTGCGAGCGGCAATGAATGTCGTTGGGTCCGGGTTTCCCGTCCAGTCAGGGGCGTTCAGCGGTTCGGTGTACCGGATGCAGCGGCGGTAGGAATCGTATTCGTAGGAACTTTTCTGTCTCAGCTCGTTCCAGATTTCAATGCAATTGCCGTAGTCGTCGTAGACGTACTCGACGTAAGGATTTGGGCCGGCACTCGTAGCCGGATATTCCTCGCGAATGATCTTGTGGCGTCCATTGTAGGTGAGCGCGACGCCAAAACTCGCGCCAGCCGCTCGCGACCACGGGTAAGAGACGGTTGCGACACGTTCGAGCGCATCATAGGTGTAAATGACGGCATTGGCTTGCCCATCCACATCGTTCCATTGCTGCTGAAGCTGGTTCAACCCATTGTACTCGTAATGTTGCACTGCTCCGCTCGGCAATGTGTGAGTTAGGATCTGATTGAATTCGTTGTAAGTGAAATGCTCCGAGCTGGTGTCTGGATAAGTGATGTCCACCACACGGCGACGTGAGTCGCGCCGGTAAGTCGTAGTAACGCCGCGCTCATCGGTCCGGCTAAAGAGCCAATGATTGTAGCGGTTCGGGACTTTGGTAAAATCCTGGGCGTCCGAATTGCCGGCGTTCACCCGGTTGAAAATCTGGGAGCTGCCATCGTTGGACCCGACGTGGCGTACTTCACCAGGTAATCCGCTGTCGTCGCCGGGCGTAACAACATTCTCCGTCAGGATGCCGCGGCCGTCCCACACCTGGCGCGGCTGGCCGCTCATAAAATTCTGAAACTGATACGGGACAGTGCCGGGAGAACCGACGAAAAAATCCGTAACTTTCGCCAACTCGAACCCGAGACAATGGTAGCCGAAGCTGCCTTGCGTGCCGGCCGAGTTGCCAAAGTAGAACATCCGACCGGCGCCAAAACCGTTTGTCTCCCGGCGGGTGGCGATGCCGCAGAAGCTTTCAAGAAGGGAAACGGCGATAGTGGTTTCGCCACTTTTTTCTGCCGCGATTGCGTAGGGCTGCGGATAGAACCGCTCAAAATAACCGTCCGGTGGTGGATCAGGCGCGTGTTCAGGCGGAGGGCAGGCGCCCCCGTAATAGTCGTAGCGGATTGTCGTCATCGCGCCGGGATAGCGCGGATCGTTTGCAATTTTTAGGAGCGGATACGGAGCCTGCACGCCTGCGTTGGGGCCAGCGCCAGTGTATTCAAAGCCGTAGGTGTAAATGGCATGACTTGGCTGTCCCGGCGCTCGATCGTCGGGGTAATCCACCGATGTGAGAACCGGGAAGCCGGCGTCAGAGTCGGGATAACGGTTATAGTTGTAAATGACAGTCTGGACACCGGCATAGCCGCCACTTTGGACTTGAACAATGACCGGGATAGGGGAATTCGCCCGGTAATCCCAGGTAATGTCGAGCCATCGGCCACCCTCCTGAGTGACTTTATCCAGCCTGCCATCGGACCGGTAATGCAAGTCAGTGCGCAGCCCGTGCGGATCAAACACTTCCGAGGCCTGCCAAGTGCCGCCAATGCCGCCGCCGGTAAAGTGGACCGAGCCGCCGTCGGCGAGGTGGAGCCAGAACTCGGAGCCATCTTGCGCCATGTCGCTAAGCCGGTCGTGGACGCCCATTCCAGGAGAGGGCCAATCTCTTTCGCCACACTGGGCAAGGTAGGGTGGCCCCCAGCCCCTTCCCTGGCACTCAAGCGGTTGCCCTTCATACCTTCGATCGGCGCGAGAAATTTTGTACTTGTTACTGTGGCCGTCAGGAAACCCGATGGTAATGGAAGTTTCCCAGTACTGCGTGCCACAGCTACCACCGCACTCATCCAATTGCCACGACTCGCGACCCTCCTGCGCAACCCATCGCCACGAGTGTGACCAACCCGAAGCGCCAAAGTCATTCGGCCATTGCGCATAGACATTATCAAAGTCCGGATGGAGAGAATTCCAGTAACGGATAAAATCGAGGCCATACTTGCCGAGCGCGTTTGGGAGGTGCAAATCTTGGGCAATTCTCGTGGCATTGCCGGAATGCGCATCGTAGCTACCCGCCGTGGTGATTTGTTCCTTTAGCGCCCCCGTATTCCCTTCCGGGTTTTCGTTCGGGTTCGGAGTCTGGACCTGGCCAAGAAGCGCAGCCGCTCCCATGGTGCAGAAAAATCCTGCGGCCAATGAAATGAAGCGATTTCTCATTGAACAAGTCCTGCGCGGACGATGGGGGTCTGTTGCAGCGCGGTGGGCGAGAGCCGTCCCAAAGGCAATGTCGTCATTAACCCTTCGCAGTAGAAGCTGATTGCTCCGCGCGAAACGCTTGGTCCTAAGCTAACCAAGAGTGCGAAGTCCGCTGTCGCTGGGAGAACCAAGACTTGCTGCTGCGGAGAAATCGCAACTCCGGGGCTCGCGTTAAGAATAACGTTTTTGCCGATCGCCCCCGTTCCAAACTGCAATCTCACGATGATCGCTTCCTCAGCAGCAATACCAACGGGGCTAAGATAACTGCCACGCCGGGTTGGTATCTCCGGGACGGGAGCAGTCGAACGCCAGACTTCGACAACGGGCGTCAACTGCTGGAGGTAGGAAAGCGAAGGCGCACTTGATTGGGATGCTGGGACCCGAGGCGGGGCGATCGCGACTCGCGGTGCATCATTAGGGGCAGGAACGGGAAAGGCCGGGGTCGACGCAGCCTGTGGCGTCCGCCGAGGTGGAATCGAAGGGATTGGAACTGGGGTCGGCGTTGGAGGAACGGGAGGCGTAGCCGTCGGCAGGGGTGGGATTGAAGGCGTCGGGGGGACCGTGGGTTGTACCGAAGCAGTCGGTGACGGAACAGGCGTAACTGAAGGCGTGGGAATGGGAGTGGAAGTCGGGATTGGCGTCGGAACCGGAGACGCCAAAGGTGTCGGCGTGGGATTGGGCAGCAACACTTCGTCGTTTTGCGCTTGCCGAATCGGCGCGGGCAGGATCTCAAACTGGTATCGGGCAGACGGTAGCTGCGACAATGGCGCGTTGAACAGATCATCTCGGAATCGCAATGGTTGGCTGATGTCCGAATCGAAATGCGAGTCGATGCGCGGCGCAATTAGCGGAGACTCCGTCTGCGCAACGGCATGGTGCGCGTAAAGAAAGAAGAGACAGGCCGCGACGACCAACCCTGGGGAGAGGGGGAATTTCAAGAAACCAGAGTTAACCGAAATC
The DNA here is from genome assembly GCA_039649045.1 of Verrucomicrobiota bacterium. Classification (GTDB taxonomy): domain Bacteria; phylum Verrucomicrobiota; class Verrucomicrobiia; order Chthoniobacterales; family UBA10450; genus AV80. The sequence continues at coordinate 116,178 of JBBWZL010000013.1, forward strand.
GGAATATTCTGGCTAGCATTTTTTGAGTTTCCCTTAGGCCAGGCCACGCGGCGCAAAGTGCGGGTTGCCATTCAGCGCGATCTGGTGGTTTGATTGGCCATGAACAGACGCCGTTTTGTGCGTTCAAGCGTCGCTGGGGGGTTGACCCTGGCCGTCGCGCCGCGCGCCCTTTTTGCCCAGGCTCCTACTATTATGAATTCCAAATCGATCAAGCCCGTCGTCATCGCCTCCGCCAACGGCAACAAGTTCAAAAACGGCGGCGATATGACCTGCGTCCAAAAGACTTTTACTTTGATGACCCAGGGAACCGACGTGCTCGATGCCTTGATTGCCGGCGTGAACATCGTCGAGCTCGATCCGCTCGATGACAGCGTCGGCTACGGCGGTTTGCCGAACGCCGACGGTGTGGTGCAACTCGACTCCTGTTGTATGCACGGCCCGAAAAAGCGGGCCGGCGGCGTGGCCTGCATCGAAGGCGTGCGGACGCCCTCGCTCGTGGCGAAGGCCGTGATGGAACAGACAGACCATCATCTGATTGTCGGCAAGGGCGCGCAGAATTTCGCGCGCAGTCTCGGCTTCAAAATCGAGGACGATCTCAATACCGAACATTCCCGTAAGCTCTGGCTGGAATGGAAACGCCGGATCGACTCGAAACATTACCTCGATCCGCAAAAACGCGCGGAGGCGAGCCGGAAAATCCTGCGACAAATGGTGGCCGAGGGATTGATCGACCCGCGGCACCTTTACGGCACGATCAACTGCAATGGCATCAATGCCAAAGGCGAGATTTGCGGCGTCACGACGACCAGCGGACTGTCGTGGAAAATTCCGGGGCGAGTCGGCGATTCACCGATTCTGGGAGCAGGGCTCTACGTCGACGGTGAGATCGGCGCCGCGGGCTCGACCGGGCGTGGCGAAGCCAATCTCTACAATCTTTGTTCGTTTCTGATCGTGGAAAACATGCGACGCGGGATGCATCCGAAGGATGCGGGGCTCGATGCCTGCAAACGGATTAAGGCGAACACGGTCGAGAAACGTCTGCTCAACAGCAAGGGCAACCCGAACTTCGGAATCAACTTTTACGTCCTCAATGCCAAGGGCGAGTACGCCGGCGTGTCGATGTATCCGACCTATCTGAAGGAGAGCACGGGCGAAGTGCTTCCGACCACCTACGCGCTCTGCACCGAGAAAGGGCCCGAGACGCTGCCTTGCGAAGCGCTCCTGGAAGGAAAGCCGGAAGATTAGCGACCGGCTTTCGGCGCTTCAGTTCGTTTAATGCGCGTTGTTAACGTACTGCACGCAATCGCCCTGGTTCTTAAAGGTGGTGCCATCCGAGCGGACGGTCCGGGTCCATCCGCCATTCTTGCATTGAGCCTCGGTCGTCGGAACGTTGTTCCCTGCGCAAATGTAGTGAGTTCCAACTCCAGGCGCTATGGCCCAGGGCGAATACGCTACGTCCGGACTGACTCGAGCGCCGTGCCCGGGTCCCACCGGTCCCGGCCCGTCCGGGCTGCCCCACCAATTGCATTGACCATCGAAGGGTTCGTTAATGGGAAAGAGGCCCGGCCCGATCCCAATGCCGTACGACATCACCGTGAGATTGAAGTTGTTATTCTGCACAGCCGTCAAGGGGCCGAAGGTGCTCGGATTGTTCGCGAACCAAACGGCTATGTTATCCGTGGCCGGACCGATCAGGTTGGCAAAATTATTTAGGTAAACCAGGACCGCCGGGGTGTCGCTCTCCAGACCGACGGCGTGAACCAGGGTGGCCCCTTCGATATTGCTCAGGTCGTTGAGCGTAACGAAGAGTGCGGACGTTCCCGCCCCCGTCAAAACCAACAGGCCGTACGCCCCACCGAGAGTGCTCGTGATCCCGGTGATCGTATTGTCATGGATGTAAACATTGTCCGTGAGATTGATCGCATCACCGTCTCCAATGAAGATCGCGCGCGCGGCCTGGCTGCCGGCGACGTTCTGGATCTGGTTTTGGCCGATCTCGATCCTGATGGGGCCGCTTTCGAGGAAGATGGCCTGGGCAACGCCGGTAGGGCCTGCCTCGAGCGTGTTAATCCCGTCAAAGATGTTGTATCGGATAAGCGCGTCATTGCTGATGCCCTTTATGTTGACGCCAATGGCGGCGTTTGCCTTAACCGAATTCCTGATGGTGAACCCGTCCACGGTGACGTTGGTGGCGTTGATCGCGATGACCGGCATGGATCCGGTGGGATTGGCGCCTTGCAAGGTTGATTCAAGCGCGCCTCCGGCTGTTCGCGCTGCGACCGTCTGGCCGGCCTGCGCGCCATTCAGCGTGAGCGACCTGTTAATGGAAACGTTTTCGGGGTAAACGCCTGGAGCCACATTGATCGTGGTGCAGGTCGAATCATTTACGGCCGACTGGATGGTGGGATAGCCGAGACTGGGCACGGAGCAGGTAGCCGCTCGCGCCGTTGTATCGGTGAGGATAAGGAGGGTCAGGACCAACAGAAGGATGTTCAGGGGGTAGAGCTTCGCTATTTTCATTGGGTGTATTCGGGGGTTGAGGTGAAGGCGACGTGCCGGATTTCCCGGGGGACGTCCCGTTTAGGGAAGGATTATTCGCATGACTGCACGCTGTCTACAGACATTTGTCCCCATACCTTAAATTCACGCGGTCGCTCGACTTCGCCCGCAATGACAGGTAGATGATTCTCTCCATCCTCCGTCGAAATCGTTCTGAAATCTGCCATGCGCATTCTCTCCGGCATTCAGCCCACCGGCATTCTCCACATCGGAAATTATTTGGGTATGATGCGACCCGCCATCGCGCTTCAGGCCCAAGGCGAAACGTTTTATTTCATTGCCGATTACCACGCGCTCACCACCATCGATGATCCGGAAACGCTCCGGGCAAACAGTCGGAGGGTGGCGTTGGATTTTCTGGCCTGTGGTCTCGATCCGGATCGCGGCGCCCTGTTTCGGCAAAGCGACGTGCCCAAGGTGACCGAGCTCACCTGGATTCTGTCGACGGTGACTCCCAAAGCCCTCTTGGAGCGGGCGACCTCTTACAAAGACAAGGTGGCCCGCGGGCTGCCGGCATCGGCCGGACTCTTCACCTACCCCGTGCTGATGGCGGCCGACATTTTAATTTACGACAGCGATCTCGTTCCGGTCGGCAAAGACCAAAAGCAACACCTCGAAATGACGCGCGACATGGCGCTGAAGTTTAACGAAACTTTCGGCGGCACTTTCAAATTGCCCGAGCCGCACATTCAGCCTGCCACTGAAACGGTGCCCGGCACCGACGGACAAAAGATGAGCAAAAGCTACGGCAACACGATCGATATTTTCGGCGATGAAAAGGAAATGCGGAAACAAGTCATGGGCATCGTGACCGACTCGAACCCCGTCGAAGCGCCGAAAGATCCGGATCGATCCACTATCTGTCAGCTATACTCACTCTTCGCGGCAAAGAAGGAGATCGAAGAAATGCGAAAAGACTTTCGGCAAGGCGGGACCGGTTACGGCGATTTCAAGAAACAGCTTTTCGCGAAGCTCTGGGAATATTTCGAGCCGATGCGAAAACGTCGCGAAGAAATCCTCCGCGATCCCGATTACATCGATACCGTCCTCGCGCGCGGCGCCGAGCGCGCAAATGAGGAAGCCGACAAGGTGATGAAGCGGGTGCGGACGGCGGTGGGGTTGTAGTTCTGGGGAGCGCCTCCTCGCGCTCACACAAAATCGCGCTTCGCGAAGTGGGGTACAAGCTTCGGGCTCACGTAAAGTCCATCCGACATCGACGCGCGGCCGTTCAGGCAAAGCGGCTTCGTCGCGTCCACTAACACGAATCCGTATTGGCCCGTAAGCAGTTCGTGGATCTCGCCAAACCACGATCCGCCGACGTATTGCGGCATGTAGTTCAATTCGACGAGGACGAATTTTGTTTTCCGCAGCGTTTCCGTCGCTCCCGAGAGCGCCTCTCTTTCGTAACCCTGGACGTCGATTTTGAGCAGTGAAATTTCCGTCAGATCGGCGAGGAGGCTGTCGAGCGTTCGCATCGGGACTTCCACTTCCGATTCCACGGCCCAATTACTTCCGATCAATTCACGCATTTCGGCGCGTGGCGGCAGGAGGGACGCGCCGGTGGAATCCCGCGTCACTCGGAGAGTGGTGACGCCGTTGGCTTCTCCAATGGCGATGTTGTGCAATTCGATGTTCGGCAGTTTTCCAAACCGCTCTTGCAACGCGGCGAATGATGCCGGGCCCGGCTCGATCATGATCAGCTTTTGAGGAGCGACAAGATCGAGCAGCGCGTGAGCCCACTGTCCCTCGTTGGCGCCAACATCGACGACGTAGCGCAGCTCGCGCCACTGTCCCGGCGGAAACAAGTCGAGCCCGCTGACTTCCGCCAGATGGACGAGCCATTCGCTGTGCCACAAATCAGGAACCGTCAGCTCCCGTCCCAGCGCGCGCAGCCTGCGTCGGTTTCGCATGATCTCAATCGCGCCAAACGGCAGACAATATTTTAACAGTTTGCGAAGAGCGTTCACGAAAGAGCAAACTGAAGGGGTGCAATCTCTCGCGATCCGAAATTAAGTTTCCGCCTTGGTCGCAGGGGCCTTTAATTCGCCGAAGACCAGACGTCCGGCTCCGGTTTGTAACGCGCTCGAAACCACGATCGTCGCCGTCTTGCCTAACTGCGAACGCGCGTGATTCACCACGATCATCGTTCCATCCGGCAAATAACCGACGGCTTGGTGCGCTTCGCGGCCCTCCTTCACGAGATTAAGCTGAAGCTCGTCACCCGCCGCTACAATGGGCCGCAGCACCCGAGTTAAATCGGCCAGATTCAGCGCCGCCACTCCCTGCAACCGCGCTACCTGGCAGAGAGCATGATCGTTCGTCAGCAGTCGCGCCTGAAGAACTTTGGCCGTGCGGACCAGCCGCGCATCAGTGGCAAGATCGGCGTCGCCGGAGGTTTCGTGGATGGTTAAATCGACGTCGCGCGATTGCTGGAGCTGGTTCAGGATCTCGAGGCCGCGCCGGCCGCGCTCGCGTTTCATGGCGTCGCGTGAGTCGGCGAGCGTTTGCAATTCACCCAGAATAAATCGCGGAATGATCAGGGCGCGGCTGAGAAAGCCCGTCGCGCAGAGATCGGCGATGCGTCCATCAATGATGATGTTGGTATCGACGACGAGCGGCTCATGCTGCGTGGTCTCGCGGGTAAAACGGACATAGGGGATGATGAGCGAGAACTCATCGCGATTGCTTCGCATGGCGAGCATCATTCCGAGATAACCGAAGGTGCAATAAACAATCAGACGCACGGCCCATTGCACCGTCTCGCTCTGGTAACGCAAGACATCGGAGGCCAGGAGAAGGTTGGCGAAAAGCAAGCCGAGGAGCAGGCCGAAAGTCGCCGACGAAAAAGCGCGCAACGAAAAGCCCTTCAACACGCGATCGATCAATACCACGATGAGCGCGAAAACGGCACCGATCAGGATGCCCGGGACCGCATTGCCCTGAATTTCGCCCGTCACGATCGCGCCGATCACGCAGCAGAACGTCACGAAGAGCACCCGGAGGAGGTTGACGGTGAGTAGCGGCGTCATCAGCGTCTTGGCTTGCGAGGTGAAGTTTGTTCGCGCTCGGCCGCGGCGCGCGCTTCTTCTTTCGCCGCGCTGTCGCGATAAAAGAGAATTCCATGCGCCCGCAAATTACTGACCAGCGCGTGCAAATCTTTCGCGAGCTCCTGATTGGTCAGCAAAGTGGCCAGCAAACCTTTTCCCTTCGTCGCTTCCTGCATTACCTGTGTCGCTGCCTGAATCGTTTTGCGCGCATCGGCGATCGCGACCTGGATGTCGTCCGCCGCTTTTTTCGCGGAATCCATCGTGCCGCCCGCTTTCTCCATTACGCCATCGATCTTCTGGGTCGATTCAGCGAGGGCAGTGGTCGCGGTATTCAAATGCTCAATGCTCGACTTGAGATTGTCCATGTTCGCGGGCGAAAGCGCCTGCTCGTTCAAGCGAGAAATAGTCGTGTTCACGTTCTGCACCGCACCGCGCAAATCGCTCACCAAAAATCCGCCCTCGCGCGTCAGGTCGTCCAGGCCTGTTTCGCGCGTGCCTTCGACGAGCGTGTTCTTTGCGATGTAACTGCTCGGCTGGCCTTCCGGCATCGTGACAGCCACGAAACGATCGCCGAGCAGACCGGAGCTGCCGACAGTAAATCTGCTGCCGGCCGGAATCTGGACGTAATCGAAAATCCGCAATGGCACCTCAACCCCCTGGCCCCTGCGCACGAGCCGCGGTCCACCGGAGACGCGGCCGATTTTGGCGCCGGCCAATAGGACATCGGATCCCTTTAGCAAGCCGCTCGCGTCCGGAAATTTCACCGTCAGGCCGTAGTAGGTTTTGAAACCTTCGCCGACGCGACCGAACTGGATGACAAGAATGGCCAGCACCGCCAGACCGCCGAGAACAAACGCGCCAACTTTTAGTTCCAGGGTTTTTTCGCTCTGACCGGTCGCCATTTTATCAAGGGGATTTAGCTTCCCAGAACCTATCACGTGTTGCCGTCGCGTCAGCCAGTTTCGGACGCTACACTTCTCTCTCCGACCGGCCCAAAAGAAAATCCTGAAGCAATGGATCGGTCGAAATCTTCAACTCGTCCGGCGTCCCCTGAAAATAAATTCGTCCCTGGTGCAGGTAAGCGATGTGGTCCGCGATCTGAAAAGCGCTCTTCATATCGTGCGTTACGACGATGCTGGTAATGTGAAAACGTTCCTGTAACCGGCGGATCAACCGATTGATGCTGTCGGAGACTACGGGATCGAGACCGGCGGTCGGTTCATCGTAAAGAATGCAGGAGGGCCGGCGGATGATCGAACGCGCCAGGCCCACGCGTTTTTTCATTCCCCCGCTGAGGTTCACCGGCATCTTCGTTTGTTCGCCCTCGAGCTCGATCACCTCCAGCATCTCGTTCACCTTTTCCCGGATGATTTTCGGGTTCCGCTCTCCGGCCTCGCGCAACGGGAAAGCGATGTTTTCTTCCACCGTCATCGAATCGAAAAGCGCGCCGCCTTGAAACAGGATGCCGACTTTGCGGCGAATCGCGGCCAGCTTTCGTTCGCTCAAGCCGATGATGTTCTGTCCGTCGATCCAAATCTCTCCGGCGTCGGGCTGCATCAATCCGATCAGGTGCTTCAACAGGACGCTCTTGCCGCCGCCGCTGCGCCCGATAATCACCAGCGTCTCGCCCTTGAGGACGGTGAGATCGATCCCGCATAAAATTTCCTGGCGCGCGAGCCGTTTCGTCAGGCCCCGCACGGCGATCATCGACTCATCCATTCTACTGATAACCGGCCGGGAAAATGATGTTGAGCCCCATCGTCAGGAAGAAATTGAAAATGAGGACGGCCAGCGACGAATCCACCACCGCTTCCGTGGTCGCTTTCCCGACCCCAACCGCTCCTTCGCGGCTCGTCAATCCTTTGTGGCAACTGATGAACACGATCAGGAGCGCGAAACAAAACGCTTTCGTCAGGCCCATGATGATGTCGCGCATCTGCGTCCAGCGAACCATGTTCGCGACGTAATAGGTGCCGTTCACATCCAGCAAATAAATCGCGACGAAATACCCGGCCGCGATGCCAATCCCGATGCACTCGGCCACGAGCAACGGCATGGAAAGCATCATCGCCAGCGTACGTGGCACCACGAGGTAATCGATCGGATGCACGGCGAGCGCGCGGAGAGCGTCGATTTGTTCGGTTACCTTCATCGTCCCGATTTCGGCCGACATCGATGCGCCCACGCGACCGGTCACCATCAGCGCCGTCAACACCGGGCCTAGCTCACGGCAAACCGAAACCGAGACGACCGCTCCGACCGCCGATCCCATCCCGAGCTTGTTGAATTGAAAAAACGTCTGCGCCGCGAACACCGCGCCGGTGAACGCGCCCGTGATCATGACCACCAGTTGGGAGCGCAGCCCGATCTCGACGATTTGGTGGAGAAACAAACGCCACCGAATTTTCTGTACGACGACCGAGGTGAACGTTTCGCTCGCGAGCACAACCACCTCGCCGACGTGCGTCAAAAAAGAAACGATCGGCGTTCCGAGAAGAGTGAGAAGGCGGGCAAACATCTGGAGCTCAAGTCATCTCACAAACCGCCTGTCCGGCTACAAACCGAGAGGTTGCGTTTTCGTTTTCGGCCGCAACTCCGCGGGAATCGCGCCGACGAATTTAGGTTCCAAACCAAGCTTGCGAAAGGTGGACCGAATCTCACGGAAGGTCACGCTGGGCCATTCCAGTTGCATGTAAACAACGTCATGGTTGCGATCGACCTTGTAATAGAGGCCCGGGATTCCCTCGAGTTCGATATCGAGCTCGAGGATCTTGTTCAAATCGCGGACGCCCGCTGCATAGACTTCCAGCTCCAACACGTCTGCATCGTAGAAGGAACGGCCTCACGATGCAAAACCGAATCCAACCCGCACTTTCGAGCAGCGAACCGGCTATAGAGGCGATTGCGCGCGAGACAGGTCTGCGATAAAGGGAGTTGTCCATGATCAATCGCGCGTTTCGTTTATTTTTCGCTGTCGGCGTTTTCTTTGCGTTGTTCTTGCTGGCCGGCTGTTCATCCATGCCGTCGGGAATCCAGCAGGCCCGCATCACCGCGGCCCAAAACATCGCGGCCGAACCGCTCGGCGATTATTTTATCGGCCGCCGCTATTTCAAAGGCACCGTCTTTAAATTCTGGGGTTACCTCCGGCGGCCCGGCCAGCCCTGGAGCACGGCGCAACTGGTGGTCTTCAACGAAAAGCAGAAACTCGCGCCCGATCGCGAACAATTGAATTTCGGCGCCGACAACAATTACGAATACAAAATCTACGGCAACTTCAGCGGCCAGACGGTGTACGAGCCGGCGAGCAATGGCTTTTATCCGGAGTTCATCCTGCAAAAATACGAACTCATTTCCAAGAGTCCCCCGCCGATTTTCCGAAGCCAGTTTAGCGATCGCGCGCGCGCCGCCACCGGCCGCATGCAGATAGAGAAACCCGAATAGCTCTCGTGCCTGCACATAACTCCCGGGATTCGCTCGCGGAGGAATTTCTGCGCTATCTCGAGATGGAGCGAAACGTTTCGCCGCGCACCCTGATCGCGTACCGGCGGGCGCTCGAAGCTTTCCGCGCCCAGAAAAATGTGCGCGCCTGGCGGAATTGCCGCGCGGATGAATTCCGTGATTACCTTTTCGAGCTGATGAAAAACGGGCAGGCGCGTTCTTATATCCGGCTGCAATTCTCCGCTTTTCGCACCTTCTATCGCTTCCTGGTCGAACGGAAAAATTTTCGTAAAGATCCGGTCCGCGAATTGCAGTTGCCGAAGGCGGAAAAAAAACTGCCGCTTGTCCTGACCCAAAAACAGATCGAGGAACTCCTTACCGCACCGTTGCGCGTGCCGAAGCAGAAAGCCGCGCCTTCGTGGATGGCTTTGCGCGATGCCGCCATTCTCGAGCTTTTTTACAGCAGCGGTCTGCGCCTGGGCGAGCTCGCGTCGCTGAATGTGGCCGACATCGATATGTATACGGAATCGGTCCGTGTCCTCGGCAAAGGGAGAAAAGAGCGCGTTTGTCCGGTGGGCGCGCCGGCGCTCGAATCAGTCTCGCGGTATCGAATGGCGGCCAGAGTGCAGACCGGGCCGCTTTTCATCAATAAATCGCGCCGCCGAATTTCGCCGCGCTCCATCTGGCTTATTTTGAAACGTTATCTGCGACACACATCGATCCCCATCGCGCTGAGTCCGCATAAACTTCGGCATAGTTTTGCGACCCACCTGCTCGATAGCGGCGCCGATCTCCGCAGCGTCCAGGCGTTGCTCGGGCACGCCAGCCTGTCCACGACGCAGATTTACACACACGTGACCGTGGAAAGACTGAAGAAGGCCTACTCCGCCGCGCATCCGCGCGCGTGAGTTGTCGTTTTAGCTCGCGCTCGCGGCCGTGCTTTGCGGCTCGGCCACGTGAAAACCGAGCTTGTCATCGCCCGCCACAGTCACTTCGACGATATCGCCCGCTTTCACAGTCCCTTTGAGTAACTCCTCGGCGAGCGGATCCTCGAGATAACGCTCGACGGCCCTTCGCATCGGACGCGCGCCGTAGGTGGGATCGTAGCCCTTGTTGATCACGAACTCATGCGCCGGTTCGTCGAGCACGATTTCGATCTCTTTCAGCTTCAGGCGCCGCTTCACCTTGTCGACTTCCAGGTCAACGATCTTGAGCAGATCCGGTTTGCTGAGCGTGTGGAAGACGATGATTTCATCGAGGCGATTCAAAAACTCCGGCTTAAAGACCCGTTTGGTCTCCTCCAGAATCTTGTCCCGCATCGAATTGTAGTCCGACGAATCCGTCGGGGCCCCAAACCCCATCGTGGTCTGGCGTCGAATCAGCTCGGCCCCGGCGTTCGACGTCATGATGATGATCGTGTTCCGGAAATCGATCTTGCGGCCTAACGAATCAGTCACCTTGCCCTCTTCCAGGATTTGGAGCAGGAGATGCATCACATCGGGGTGCGCTTTCTCGACTTCATCGAAAAGCACTACCGAATAAGGCCGGCGGCGGACCGCTTCGGAAAGCTGTCCACCCTCCTCGTAACCGACATAACCCGGAGGCGAACCGATCAACCGCGAGGCGGTGAACTTTTCCATGTACTCCGACATGTCGATCTGGATGAGCGCATCCGAATCGCCAAACATGAATTCGGCGAGGGTCCGGGCCAGAAATGTTTTGCCGACGCCGGTCGGTCCCAGGAAAACGAATGAACCGATCGGGCGGCGTGGATCCTTCAAATCCGCCCGCGAGCGGCGCAGCGCCTTGCTGATGGCGGTGACGGCTTCGTCCTGGCCGATAACGCGCTGCTTCATCTCCGCTTCCATCGCGAGCAGCTTCTGCGTTTCCTTCTGCTCCATTCTCTGGAGCGGAACGCCGGTCACTTTGGAGACGATGTGCATCATGTCGTCCGCCGTCACGAGCACTTCCTTCTCTTCCCGCTCCTCGCGCCAACGGGCCAGAATCCCATCGAGCTTTTCCTTGGTCTGCTTTTCCTTGTCGCGGAGCGCGGCGGCTTTCTCGAAATCCTGCGCCTTGATCGCGGCTTCTTTTTCGACGCGAATTTCTTCGATCTCTTTTTCGATCTCCTTCACGTCCGGCGGCCGCGTCATCGCATTGATCCGGGCCCGTGCGCCGGCTTCGTCCATGACATCGATCGCTTTGTCGGGCAGGAACCGGCCGGTAATGTAACGCTCGGAAAGTTTCACCGCCGTCTCGAGCGCTTCATCCGTCAGCTTCGCCTTATGATGCTGCTCGTACTTCGGACGCAGCCCTTTTAGAATCAGGATCGTTTCCTCGATGGTTGGCGCCTCGACTTTTACAGTCTGGAAGCGCCGCTCCAGGGCCGCGTCCTTCTCGATATATTTGCGATACTCATTGAGCGTGGTCGCGCCAACGCACTGGAGCTCGCCACGGCTCAAGGCCGGCTTGATAATATTCGAGGCATCCATCGCGCCCTCGGCCGAACCAGCGCCGACAATCGTGTGTAGTTCGTCGATGAAAAGAATGACGTTCTTCGACCGGCGAATCTCGTCCATGACCGCCTTGATCCGCTCTTCGAACTGGCCGCGATATTTCGTGCCGGCCACCATCAAGGCCAGATCGAGCGTGACGACTTTTTTGTCGCGCAATAATTCCGGGACGTTGCCGCTCGCGATTTCTTGCGCCAATCCTTCCGCGATTGCAGTCTTGCCGACCCCTGCTTCACCGAGCAGGACCGGATTGTTCTTAGTCCGCCGGCAAAGCACCTGAATGACACGCTCAATTTCGTTGTGCCGGCCGATAACCGGATCGAGCTCGCCCTTCTTCGCCAGCTCGGTGAGATCGCGGCCGAAGGCGCGCAACGCCGGCGTCTTGACATCTTTTTTCCCCGACGACGGTTCGCCGTTGCCTTCCTGCTCCGATTCCGTCGGCGTGAAATTAGGATCGAGCTCTTTCAGGATTTCGTTGCGGGTCCGCTCGATATCCACTTCCAAACTCTTGAGCACGCGCGCCGCGACGCCCTCGCCTTCGCGGAGGAGGCCGAGCAAAATGTGCTCAGTGCCGACGTAGGAATGATTAAGCGCCTTCGCTTCCTTGCCGGCGAGCGCGAGAACCTTCTTCACTCGCGGCGTGTACGGAATATTGCCGACCATCTTGGTCTCCGGTCCGGAGCCAACCTGCTTCTCGACTTCCATCCGCACGGTTTCGAGATCGAGACCCATCTTCTGGAGAACGTTGACGGCAACGCCCTGGCCAAGCTTAATCAGGCCGAGCAACAGATGCTCGGTCCCGACGTAGTTATGATTGAAGCGATCGGCTTCTTTTCGAGCGAGCGCCAGAACCTGCTGGGCTCGCGGTGTGAAATTATTCATTGGTTGGCGGCTCGGGATTCGATCCGTTCTCCGATTCCTTCGCCACTTTACTAATATCAGGTTTAGGGAACACCCGCAAACGGTCGCGAATGATCTGGGCGCGCAAATGGTCGCGCTCCTCCGCGTTCAACTTCTGTTGCGAGCTTTTTTGCAAATGCGCCGGCTGGGTATCGATGAACAGTTCGTCGATCGGCAAACGCCGGTCTTCGGGGAACGCGCCGAGATCGACGCCGAGCTTGATGATCGAGAGAAGATTGAGCGCTTCCTTCGAAGTCATGGCGTGCGCGAAAGTGAGAACGCCATAAGCGCGCCCGATCTGGTCCCAAAGCGTGTTGGATTTTTTCTGGATCAACATCTGGCGCGCATCGTGTTCCTTTTCGATGATGGTCTCGATCACCTTGCTGAGGCGATTGACGATCTCGTCTTCCTTCTCGCCCAGCGTGGTTTGATTCGAAATCTGAAAGAGATTCCCCATGGCCTCGGTCCCCTCGCCGTAGAGACCGCGCACCGCGAGGCCGATCTTGTTCACGGCCTGGATGACTTGATTGATCATGTCGCTCAAGACAAGGCCGGGAAGATGCAACATCGCCGAAGCGCGCATGCCGGTGCCGACGTTGGTCGGGCAAGCTGTGAGATAACCGAGACGCGCGTCATAGGCGAAGTCCAGCTTTCCCTCGAGCGTGCTGTCCACCTTATCAACGAGCTTGAACGCGCTCTTTAATTGCAGACCGGAGCGAATCGATTGCATCCGGAGATGGTCCTCCTCATTGATCATGATGCTCAGGGTCTGGCGGCGATTCATGATCACGGCGCTGCCGACACTTTTCGCGGCATGCTCGCGGCTGATGAGATGGCGTTCGACCAGCACCTGCTTTTCCAGCGCGGAAAGGTCCTGCAATAATTCCGAGAACGAATCCTGCATCTCCGGCAGCTCTTCCACGCGCGGCTTGATCAGGTCGAGGATTTGGGTGCGCTCGGCTTTCTTGGCCCAGCCGGGGAAGGCGCGCTGCTTGAGATTCCGGGCCAATCGAACCCGGCTGCTGATCACGATTTGGTGATGCGGCCCTTCGCCGCGCAGCCACTCGCCGCCGGTCGACATGATATTGGCAAATTTCATTTTCTAGACGGCTTTCTCGTGTTCGAGCTGCTTGATCTTGTCGCGCAACGCCGCGGCGTTTTCGTAGTTCTCCTCCGCGACCGCTTTCTCGAGGTCCTCCGCCAAAGCGCGCATGCGATCGTCCAATTCGATCTCGCGATGAGCGCGCTGCGGAAGTTTACCGACGTGCTCCGTCCCTTTGTGCATCGCCTTAAGCAAACTCCCCAGGCCCTCCGCAAAAGTCACGTAACAAACGCTGCAACCGAGCCGACCCGTCTTCTTGAAATCAGCCTGGGTGAAACCGCAGACCGGGCATTTTTGCGACGGCGCGCCTTTCTCAATCTCTTCCGCCGCGCCGATGCCGAGGAGCAGATCGGCCAGCGCAAAACCAGTGGGATCCTGCACGCCTTTTTCCTTCGAGCAGGCATCGCAGAGATTTACCTTCTGCATTTTGCCTTCGAGAATCTGCGTCAGGAAAACTGTCGCATCATTGCATTTGCAAACGTCGCACAACATCGCTGTAGATTAGACCTCGAAACGCCGGAAACATTCAACTCCCGACATCTTCAGCACCTTCTGCGCCGACCTGCGCATCCGCCGGTTTAGACAAAGATCGGAGTGCCGGTTTCGCGAGTTAATTCCCGGAAGCGGCCGATCATTCTCGTGGTAATTGAGCCCGGCTTGCCGCTTCCGATCATCCGTCCGTCCGCTTTCACAACGGGAATCACTTCCGCCGCCGTGCCGGTGAGGAAGCATTCGTCGGCAACGAAAACATCGTGACGCGTGATGTCGGTTTCCACGACCTTCAGGCCGAGCTCCGCGGCGATGTCGAACACGACCGAACGAGTGATCCCACGCAACGCTCCGGCCGCGATCGGCGGCGTAAAGATATTCCCGCGCTTGATGATGAAAACGTTGTCGGCTGTGCATTCGGCCACGTTACCCGCTTCATTCAACATGAGCGCTTCGTCGGCGCCGGCGAGATTCGCCTCGATTCGCGCCATGACGTTGTTCAAATAATTCAGCGATTTTACGGCCGGATTGAGCGCGGCCGGGCTGGTCCGCCGCGTCGCGCAGGTCACCACCGTCAGCCCTTTTTCACAAACTTCCTTTGGATAAAGCGCGATCGTTGTCGCGATGATAATGATGCTCGGACGCTTACATTGCACCGGGTTCAATCCGAGATTGCCGACGCCGCGCGTGACGACGAGGCGGATGTAACCTTCGTTCAAACCGTTTTGCCGGATCGTCTCGAGCAGCGCTTCTGTCATCTCGCCGCGGCCAATAGGAATCTCGAGGCAGATCGATCGCGCGGAATCCCAAAGCCGCTCGAGATGTTCCTCCAGCCGGAAGACGCGGCCATTGTAAAAACGAATCCCCTCAAAGATGCCGTCGCCGTAAAGCAAACCATGGTCGAACACAGAAACTTTCGCGTCCGCTTCCGGCACGAATTTTCCATCGAGATAAATGGTCAGCTCTTTTGCTTCCGTGGTCGAAGCGTTCGATTGCGTTTCAAGCGCAGGTTTCACCGCAGCCTTCGGAGTCGTTCCGCTCCTTTTCGGTTCGTCCATCACGGCCCCGCCAGCTGTCGAAGTTTTTGTAAGCACAAAAAAACGTTCGGTGGTTCGGCAGGCAATTCAAGGAGAAAGCTGGGGAACACGTTGAAGCGTTAAAGGGTTAAAGGGTTAAAGCGTTGCAGCGAGGGAATCCTGACGCTTCACCGCTTCACCGCTTTAACGCTTCAACGCTTTAACCCATCCCCCTTCTCCTCGCGCTCGCGCGTCAGCGGCACGAACCTCACGGGAATCACCGCGGTTTGCTTGACCTGGCCGCCGTGCTTCTCGAGCAAATAGAGCTCCTGTGCGCTCGTCTTCGCCACCGGGATGATCATTCGCCCGCCTTCCTTCAATTGCTCGATGAGCGGCGCCGGTACGTGATCTGGTGCAGCGGTGACAATGATCGCGTCGAACGGCGCATGTTCCGGCCAGCCCTTGTAACCATCGCCCGCTTTCACCTGGACATTTTTGTAACCGAGCTCGCGCAATAACGCCGCCGAGCGTTCCGCCAGCGGTTTCACGATTTCAATCGAGTAAACCTGCGCGACCAATTCAGACAGCACCGCCGCTTGATAACCGGAGCCGGTTCCGATTTCGAGCACGCGGTCCGTGGCTTTGGGTTTCAGTTGTTGCGTCATGAAAGCGACGATGAACGGCTGCGAAATTGTCTGGCCGTAACCGATCGGAAGCGGGCGATCCTCGTAAGCGCTGGCGCGCAATTCCGGCGGCACGAATTTTTCTCGCGGGACTTTCGACATGACTCGGAGTGTCATCGGATCGTCAATCCCCCGAGGGCGAAGTTGCCGCTCGACCATTGCTCCCGCGGAAGCGGCATAAGTCCCTTGTTTGGACTCGAGGACATTGAATTGCTTCGGCGCCAGCCCTGTTTCCTGCGCTCGTGCCAAGGCAGCGAAGCAAAAGCAAACGACAACCTGGAAACAAGCGAACCATCGGCCATTCATGTTAATTCGGCGGCGCCCATTGACGCAGCGCTGTCCTCTACTGAAGCAAGCCATCGACCATTCGCAATTGCCGATCGCCGAGCTCGGCGAGCCGGGAGTCATGCGTCACCACTAACAAGGTTTTCTTTCGGCCGCGCGCCAGGTCCAGGAGAAGGTCCATGATCGAGTCGCCTGTTTTTGAATCGAGATTGCCAGTCGGTTCATCCGCGAAAATGATGTCCGGATCGTTGGTCAACGCGCGCGCGATCGCCACCCGCTGTTGCTCGCCCCCGGAAAGTTCCGCCGGCAAATGGTGCATCCGCTCCGCGAGGCCCACGTCCATCAAGCTCGCTTCGCCGACGGCGCGTTTCCCATTCCCGCCAATCATCCCCGGCAGCATGACGTTTTCCAGCGCGGTCAATTCCGGCAGGAGAAAATATCCCTGGAAGACGAAGCCCATTTTCCGGTTCCGCAATTCGGCCTGCGAAGAAGCGCTGCCGGTGTAGAGCCGCCGTCCTTCGAATTCCACCGTACCCGATTCCGGGCGTTCGAGCCCGGCGAGCGTGTACAAGAGCGTCGTTTTCCCAGCGCCCGATGCGCCGCAAAGGAAAACCGCTTCACCCTGCGCGACGCTGAGGGAAATTCCCCGCAACACTTCGATGCGCCGCGAGCCGATTCGAAAAGAACGGCGGAGATCATGGGCGACGAGTTGCGTTTGAGTCATCGGGCCATCAGCATTGGCCCAATCGTTCCTGCGCGCAATCGCCGCGCACAGAAAAAAGCCGCACGACGGTCATCCCATCGTGCGGCTTCGAAAAACGGAAATGAATCCCGGTTAACCTAAACCGAGCGTTTGCAAAGTCGGCCGATCAATTGCGGCCGTGATCGACAGCCCGTTGTCGCGCTGGAAGTTCGCGATCGCGGCCCGCGTCCCCGGCCCCATCAGCCCATCCACCGCGAGGCGATAATACCCGAGGCGTTGAAGCTCCGTCTGCACGCTGGCAATGACCTGGGTGGGATCCAAATCATTGTAGCCGTAGATCGGCTCGTCATACGCATACGAGTTGTAGTAGTTATCGTAACCGTAGGCGGGATACCAGTAGCCGCCGTCCCAGAAATAATATCCGCTGCCGAAGAGGGCGAACCGGGAATAGCGACTTCTCCACCAGCTTCGGTCATGACGATGGCGATCGTGACGCCGTCGCGCATCTGACCAGCTGACGTTGGCGGAAGTCTGGTTGTTCTGCTGCCAGTTCTGATTCTGCTGGACGTTGCGGTCGGTTCGGTTGCGGTTGCGCCAGTCGAAACGATTCCGCGGATTGACATTCGATTGCACGGTGGTGTTTGTCTGCGGCACCGTCGCCGTATCCGTAGTCGTCGTTGTCGGTGGTGTCGTCTCCACATTCGGATTCCTGGGAACACGGGGAGTAAACTCCGAGTTCTCTCGGAACCGATTCGGCTGCCGGACGGAATCCTGGTCCGTGAAGTTGCGTGTCCTGAAGTTCTGATTTCTGAAGTTAGGATTCGTGTTTGCGCGGCTAAACGTGTTCACACGGTTGACCTGCGGCGCCTGATTTACCGGCGTGTGCTGGCGCACCGTGGCCGGCTGCACCCTCGGCGTTTGGACCACCGCGGGCCGTTGATTGTGAGCGTCGGCCGCCTTGTGCCAACGCTTGACCTTGTCTGCGTCATCTTCCGCGCTCGCGACTTGCACCAGTGCGGTGGTGAGAGAAAAAGCTAAAAGTAGGAATGTTTTCATAATTGTACCCGAGAGATTAGACAGTAGCCGCGTTTATTTATTCAACTACGTTAATAATCGTTTAGTTGCGCTTGGTTTGCGGTCGTCAACGCTGCTGGCGCACGGCTTCGAACAGGACAATTGCGACGGCGGTAGCGAGATTGAGACTGCGCGTCCCCTCCATCGGAATTGTGAGCAACTCGGCGGGGTGCGCCGCGAGCAGCGGTTCCGGGAGGCCCTTCGTTTCGCGTCCGAAAACAAGAAAATCTCCCGGCTCAAAGCAAACGTCGTAGTAGGCCCGTTGCGATTTTGTCGTGAGAAAAAAGAAGCGCGTCTGCGATGGATGCGCTCTGACTAAATCCTCAAACGAATCCCACAGGCGCACGATCACCTCCTTCCAGTAATCGAGGCCGGCGCGCTTTAGCTCGCGATCGCCAATCGAGAAGCCAAGCGGCTTGACCAGATGCAACGTGGACTCTGTCGCGAGACAAAGCCGTCCGATGTTGCCGGTATTCGGCGGAATCTCCGGCTCGATCAGGACGACGTTGAACACAGGATTTCAACCGCGGATTACGCGGATGCCGCGGATGCAGAATGAAAAAGGAACAAAAAAGGCGTACCTTGGATTTCCGGTTGCCCCATCCGTATAAATCCGCGTAATCCGCGGTTATTTTATCTTGCTCGCGACGAATTTCTCGAGCTTCACGATATCGGCCGAGAATTTCCGGATGCCTTCCGACGTCTTCTCGGTCGCCATCGCGTTGTCGTTAAACAGGTATCGGAATTTCTTTTCGTCCAGGACGAGCCGCTCCACGTTCGCGCTTTTCGCCTTGTCCGGATCGAGCTTGCGCTCGACCGGGCCATCAGATTCCGCCAGCTTTTCCAGCAGGTCAGGGCTGATCGTGAGCAGATCGCATCCCGCCAGTTCGAGGATTTGGCTGATATTCCGGAAGCTCGCGCCCATTACCTCGGTTTTGTGGCCGAACTTTTTGTAATAGGTGTAGATCTCCTGGACTGATTGTACGCCGGGATCTTCAGCCCCGGTGTACTCCTTCTTGTTCGCGGCCTTGTACCAATCGTAGATGCGTCCGACGAACGGCGAGATCAGCTCGATCCCCCCCTCCGCGCAAAGCACCGCCTGGGGTAGCGAAAACATCAAGGTCAGGTTGCAATTGATCCCCTCTTTCTCCAGCACTTCGCCGGCTTTAATGCCTTCCCAGGTCGAGGCGATCTTGATCAGCACCCGCTGCCGATCGATCCCCTTCTCTTCGTAAAGCTTGATCAACTGCCGGCCTTTGTTGATCGACCCTTCGGTATCGAACGAGAGCCGCGCGTCCGTTTCGGTCGAAACCCGGCCCGGCACGATCTCGAGAATCTCACACCCAAATTTTACGAGCAGATGATCGATGATGTCCTCGATCTGCGCCGCGCCGGAGAGTCCCGAATTCTTTCGCTCCGCCAGCACTTCATCCAGGAGATGAAAATATTGTTCCTTCTGCGTCGCCGCGTAGATCAGGCTCGGATTCGTCGTCGCGTCCCGCGGCTTGAATTCCTTGATGCTCTGGAAGTCGCCGGTATCGGCAACGACGATCGTTAATTTTTTGAGCTGATCGAGCTGGCTGAGTTTCGTTCCCGTTTTCTCCTGATCGGCGGTGGCGGTAGTCATGGCGTTTAGCTCCTAAGATTTACCGAAACGGAATGGCCTCGGTGGCTTTGAGCGTAAGGCCCGCCTCCAGGCGCGACAATACCAAACTACTTCGCGTCGAGATTATAAACCTCGACCAATCCAACCCCGACGCTGTCGTCTTTCCCGCGCACAATCGGGGTATACGCTCCGGGTTGGAGCGAGAGGAGCAGGGCGGATTCGCGGTTGTCTGTGGGTGCAAGCCCGGAATCGATCAACGCCTGCTCCTGATACATGCGCCAATCGTCATCCTGCGCCAGCAACGCACCGTTTCCGTTGTGAACTTCCAACATCGGATCGAGCAGCGGATTAGTGATGCTGTAGTTTGCGAGGGAGGGTCCGATTGCGCGAACTGCGACGTTGGTCGCCTGCGTTCCGCCGATAATGAAGCCCCCGATCATTACGTTATCACCGGTCTCCACTTTTCCGCGGGTCGAGAGGTTCGCCATTCGCGAATGATTGGAATCAATATCGTACAGCTCGACCAATGCGACACCGATACTATCGGCCACCCCGCGGACTATGACTGTGTAGGAGCCTGGTAGAAGTGAAACAACAATCGCCGCCTCATACTCATCTTTCGGCGCCAGACCGCTGTTCAGGACATGGGCACGGTCGGAGTTCCAGTTATCGTTCGAGGAAATTACGGCGCCTGTCGAATCGTGGATTTCCAAAGTTGGGTTGGGCAGCTTACCCAAAACAGGAAGGGATGGTCCGATGGCACGCACGACCACTACCTTCGAATTTGCGCCTTGGATGATAAAGCCGCCGATCAAAGCGTCCTGGCCCGGCTGGACTCGCAACCGAGTCGAGACATTGAGGAGACTTTTGGCTGCTTGCGGAGCCGAAGCGGCCACGTTGGTTCTTCCTGTTCCAAAAATGCGTAGATCGCCCTGAGGCGGATTAATCGAAGTGGCGACAAAAAGATAACCGCCGGTGTTGTCTACCACCATGTCCTCGACGTCATATCCGACCCCCGTGGGAGTAATTCGAATCTTGCTCAGAAGAGCGAATGTTTTGGCGTCGAATACAGCCACTTCGTTTTGAAATTGAAGTCCGTGATAAAGAATTAGATCGTCGCCGCTAAAGGCCACGGCCCCAGGATAAGGACCTGTCGAAAAGGAGCCCTGAACAAAAGTCAGGTCTGCCGCGGACAGCTTAAAAGTCGTGTACGGCGTATTACCCGCGTTCCCGCCTCCACTTGGGTAAAGCACCCAGTTTCCATTGTTGCTCAGTTTCAAGTCCTCAGCGTTTCCTCCGATGCGCGCGCGTTGCACCAAGGCAGCGTCGGGCTGCGAAACATCGAAGCGCAGAACGTCGTAGCCATAGCGCGCGCCGAAATAAAGAGTCTTGCGATCCGGGCTTATCTCAATCAGGCCATAGCCATCGAAAATGGAAGACCCCACGTAGCCCTGGACTACTCCCGTCAGAGCGTCGATCTGCATGATTCCGTGAGAAGCATTAGTGCCGCTCAATGACGTCACATACAGGCGATGATCCAGTCCTTCCTCCACGTCGTAAGGAAAGAAAGGAGCCGGAAGACTCGGCAGAACTTGGAGCGTGTTTAAATCGATTACTCCGATTGCGGCGGTGGTCGAACCGCTATTAGCCACCCACAGCTTGGAACCATCAGTGGATACCGATAGACCAACCGGATTGGATCCGATCGCAATCGTCTTAATGACCTCGAGGGAAGCCGTATTTACCACCACTACGCTGTTGCTAGCGGGAACCGTCGCGTAAACGCGCGGGCGATAGCGATCAACAGCCAATCGACCTACACTGATATCGAGCTTCTTGAGCATTACGCCTTGATTGGAATTGGAGCTTGGGGCCATCACCACAATTTGAATCGTGAGAGTCATGCTACCGCCTGACCCGCTTGCCGTGATGACCACCGAGTAGCTTCCGCTGATCGTGGCGACGCCGCTGATCATGCCGCTCGCACTATCAATCGTAAGTCCAGGCGGGAGTCCGCTCGCCGAATAGCTGCTCGGATTGTTATTCGCCACCACCTGATAGCGGAAATCGGCCCCCAAAAAAGCATTGAGAGCAGGCTGCCCGTAAATCGATTTCGCTCCCGCGATATCGTCATCGGCGAGATGATCGAGATCGGTGATGATCGAATTCATCAGGGCGAGGACGTTCTGGCCGTGTTGGTCGGGGTGGTCGAGCCCGAGCACGTGGCCAAACTCGTGGAGCGCGACGCGATGGAAATCGTAGGTCGCGCCCGCGCCTGAACCCCAGATCGGACCCCGATAGGAATTCCAGGTTCTAACGTTGTTGAAGATCACATCGGTCTCTGTAAAAGCACCGCTGCCGAGATTCGAATAATTGACCGTCACGGCGAGCGTGGTGCTGCCAAAGCTGTCGCCATAAATGGTGTTCGAAAAGAAAACGGAATTCGCCCCATCGCCACCGGATGGGTTTCCCCCGGGAGCTTGGACGAATTTCACGGTGTCGACGTATTGGTTCCAAATGGCCAACGCGTCCGCCGCCGATGCATCCCAGGAAGCGCTGCCGTCCTGAAGCGCGACCGGCGGCCCGTTGAGTCCCAAATGCATCCCGATCTGTGAGCCGGATGGCCACTTGTAGCCGTTGAGGGAATAGCTGAACGCCCGGGCAGCTCCGCCGAATAGCAGGAGGAGACCGAGGGAACAGGCCATGAAAAGCCGACTACGGGAGGAGATCATGCGGACGACGGATTTACGTCGAAACGCGCCGGACGCCAGCGAGACAGTTTGAGAACACTTAGAAACACTTTGAGAACAGAATTCCACTGTCCCCGCCCAACGTCGCTTCTGCGAGAAACTGCGTTACGCCGAGATCGGATGACGATCCGTCGCGCCCCGCCTCGAGCCGAGCGCGTGCCGGACAAAATTTTGCCCGATTTCCCACATCGGGCCGGGGAATTTCCGGCACTCGGTCAGGACGTCGTCCAGCGCGGTGACAAACATTTCGACTTCGCGTTCGCCGATGATGAGCGGCGGCAGAATTTTTACCACGTCCATGGCGTGACCCGCCACCTGGGTGAGAATGCGATGCTTGCTCAACAGCTGGGTCACGACCATTTGCGCGAAGAGGACTTTGTCGACTTTGTGCAACAGTTTCCAACCCATCTTCAGCTTGAATTCCGTCGGCTCCTGGAACTCGATCGCGATGATGAGCCCTTTGCCACGCACTTCATTGATGAAGGAATGCTTCGGGCGCAACGCGTCGATCCGCTCCATCAGGAGGGCGCCGATCTTCGCGGCATTCTCAACCAGCTTTTCGTCGTCGAGCACTTCCAGCGCGGCGAGGCCGCACGCCATCGCGAGATTGTTTCGGCCGAACGTCGTCGAATGCACCACACAACGGTCCATCCGGCTGAAGGTCTTCTGATAAATCTCGCGCCGGGTCACGATCGCGCCGCACGGCACGTAACCGCCGCTCAAACTTTTCGCGAGCGTGATGATGTCCGGCTCGAGATTCCAATGTTCGAACCCAAACATCTTGCCGGTCCGCCCGAGCCCCGTCTGGATCTCGTCGCAGAGAAGCAGCGTCCCGTGCTTCCGGCAAAGCTCCTGGGCGCGCTGGAAAAAATCCGTCTTTGGCGACTTGCAGCCTTTTCCCTGGACCGGCTCGATCACAAAAGCGGCGACATCGCGTTTGGCCAGCTCGCGTTCGAGCGTCTCGATGTCATCCAGCGCGACGCGCGTCTCGAATCCTTCCATGAGCGGGCCGAAACCTTCCGTAAAACTTTCGCAGCCCATGAGCGAAAGCGATCCGAGGCTCAGCCCGTGGAACGCGCTCTCGAGCGAGATCACTCGCTTTCGTTGCGTCGCCGCGCGCGCAAACTTCAAGGCGCCTTCCATCGCTTCGGTGCCGGAGTTGCAAAAGAAAACCGCGTCGAGATGCGGCGGCGTTCGTTTGGTGACCGCCTCAGCCAGAAGCCCGCTGAGAAGCGAGCAATCCATCTGCACCATGTTGGGCAGATCGAGCTCAAGCACATCGCGAATCGCCTTCTTAATCACCGGATGGTTCCGGCCGATGTTGAAAACGCTATAGCCGCTCAGGAAATCGAGGTAAGCGGCGTTATCCATGTCGTAGAGATAAGCGCCTTCCGCCCGCGCATAGACTTTGTCGAAACCGATCACCCGCTGCGCGGCGACGAGGGTCCGGTTGAGGTGGCGTTCGTGCAGCTGGTAATTTTCTCCCAGCCGCGCCGCGATGATTTCTTTCAGGTCAAAAGCCACGCGCAATGTTCTGCGATTTGGGCCGGGAACGCAACTCTACGGCTTCCAATCCCGATGGGCGTCGAACGCACCAAGGCGCAAATTGGTTTTGCTTTTGCCATGCCGCTCCAGCTGCAGGTAAAGCCATTGAAACCATTCCCAGCCTTTCTGCGAGCCGCTCCGGGCGCGATCGTGCGTGACGTAGCGTTCCATCTTCCGCCAAGTCACGCGCACAATGCCGCCCATCATGTCGTCCACCATGGCCAGCGGAACGATTCGCGCATACACCGCGTAGCCGACTGCCTCCAGGATCAGTCCGATGGAATGCGCGGCATCGAGCATTCGCGCGTCGCCTTCCAGAATCTCCGGCGCCACGTTGTCCGGCAGGGTATCAACTGCCACGGCTGAGCGCAGCCATTCGCTGGTCAGCATGGTGTGGAGCAACTCGAAGGCGGCGCGCTCCTCGCGTTCCCGGCGAAAATGGCGCACCTCGAACCAGCCGAAGATAACTCCGGTCAGCACCGTGATCGCGGTGGCCACATTCGCAATCGTGCCGATGTCCATGCCGACATCCTGCCGGTTCCAGCGGAAAATGAAAAGCCGCAGGTTCACCCGGAACCTGCGGCTTCCCAATTAGCTGCTGTGGCTGTCGCTATTCTTCTACGACAACACGCTCAACAACTTTCCTTTCGCCGGTGGGGCTGTAATAAACCCGCACCTTCTGACCAGCCCGCAGCGGAGCGGTCACGACTTTGCCGGCGCCATCCAGGATACGCGCCGTGGTCCCGAGAACGAAGTCGATCGGTCCTTCCGGTCCTCTGACGACGATCGTTTTACCCGGTTCATACGTGGTCACGGTGCCGGACGAAAAAGTTGTAGTCGTCTCAGTCGTCGCGGCGGGAGCCGTGGTGGTTTTCTCTGTCGTTGTTGTGCTTGTTTGGGCGAACGCGAATGGCGCGATCGCAACGCAAGCGAGAATTAGCATGCTTCTTTTCACAATAGTTCCCTTCTATTTTGTTGATGTGATGACAGTTTGGATTCGTTTCCAAACCGTCAACCGGACGGCCTGAGAGAGGCCACGCCCGGTCAAGGTTGGACAGATCTGGGCGGCCTCGTATTCAACAAATTTCGAATCTCGCGACCGACCGTAAAATCTTTCGAGAGTTGAGCCGTGGATCACATCAGCTAACGTGCGCAACAGATGCCCGTTGCCGCCGATCCGATCGTCACACCTGAGCTCGTGGCAAAACATGGCCTGACGCCGGAGGAGTTCGAGCGCATAAAAAAAATTCTCGGGCGCGATCCGAATTTCACCGAGCTCGGGATTTTCTCGGTGATGTGGAGCGAGCATTGTTCCTACAAAAATTCGAGAAAGGAGCTAAAAAAATTTCCGACCACGGGACCGAACATCCTGGTCAAAGCGGGTGAAGAAAACGCGGGCGTGGTCGATATCGGCGACGGGTGGGCGGTCGCGTTCAAGATCGAAAGCCACAATCATCCAAGCGCGATCGAACCATTCCAAGGCGCGGCCACCGGTGTCGGCGGAATCATTCGGGATATTTTCACGATGGGCGCGCGGCCGGAGTTTCTCCTGAACTCGTTGCGCTTCGGACCGATCACGGAATTTTGGAAACCCGCCCCGGCGGGAAACCGGAACGAGCAAATCCAAAAAAATCGCCGGCTCTTCACGGGCGTGATCGCTGGTATCGCGCATTACGGTAACTGCATCGGCGTTCCGACGGTCGGCGGTGAGATTTATTTCGACGAAAGCTTCGAGGGTAATCCGCTCGTGAATGTTTTTTGCCTGGGCGTTTTGCGGCACGAACAGCTTGCGCGTGGCGCTGCCAGCGGCGTTGGGAACCCGGTCTTTTATGTCGGCGCGGAGACAGGTCGCGATGGGCTCGCTGGGGCCGCTTTCGCTTCGCGCGAGCTGACGGAAGAGTCGCGCGAGGACCGGCCGGCCGTTCAAGTCGGCGATCCATTCAAGGAGAAACTATTGCTCGAGGCTTGCCTGGAACTACTCGCGACCGATGCCGTCGCCGGCATTCAAGATATGGGCGCGGCCGGGCTCACTTGTTCCACCTGCGAAACGGCCAGTCGCGGTGGCACCGGCGTCGAGATCGATTTGGCAAAAGTTCCGAAACGCGAACCAGGCATGACGCCATACGAAATTCTCCTGAGTGAATCGCAGGAACGCATGCTGATCATCGCGAAACGCGGCCGCGAAAATGTCGTGCGTGAAGTTTTTGAAAAATGGGACGTGCCCTGCGCAGAAATAGGCCGCGTGACCGATGATGGAATGATGCGGGTGCGGAACAACGGTTCGCTCGCCGCCGAAATTCCAGCAAAGCCGCTGGCGGACGAAGCGCCGCTTTATTCGCGCGAAGCCAAGCAACCTGCAGCCGGAATCGATGATTCCGGCGCCGCGATCACCGATCGCGGCTACAACACGCACGAAGCGTTGCGCCAATTGCTACGCGATCCGACGATCGCCTCGAAGAATTGGGTCTATCGCCAATACGATCACATGGTGCGCACCGGCACCGTCGTTTGGCCCGGCTCCGACGCGGCAGTCTTCCACGTCCGGGAAGCGAACAAGATTTTGGCCGCGACGACGGATTGCAATTCGCTCTATTGCCGGCTCGATCCGCGTGAGGGCGGCCGCATTGCTGTGGCGGAAGCGGCGCGCAACCTGACCTGCTCCGGCGCGACTCCGCTCGCGGTAACCGACAACCTGAACTTCGGAAATCCATACAAGCCCGAGAACTTCTGGCAACTGCGCGAAGCGGTGGAAGGCGTGGCCGAAATCTGCCGCGCGTTCGGCACGCCGGTCGTCGGTGGAAATGTCTCTCTATATAATGAAAGCCCGGCCGGAGTGGTCGATCCAACGCCCACGGTGGCGATGGTGGGTTTGATAGACAACGAGGCGCACATCACCACTCAGTTCTTCAAGACCGCGGGCGACGCGATCGTTCTCGTGGGCGAAATCGGCGACGAAATGGGCGCGAGCCATTTCCTCAAGGTTTGTCACGGCCGCAAAGAAGGAATGCCGCCGCGGCTTGATGTGGAGCGCGAACTCGCCGTGCAAAATGCGGTCCGCGAATTAATCCGGGCCGGTCTGGTGCGAAGCGCGCACGATTGTTCCGAGGGCGGACTGGCCGTTGCGCTCGCGGAGTCGTGTTTCAACCCTTCTGGTTTGCTCGGAGCGGAAATTGATCTTCAGCCTTCGATTCAAAATCTCTTCAATGAATCGCAGTCGCGAATTGTCATCTCCTGCGCGCCCGATGCCACCGAGAAAGTCTTGTCGCAGCTCGAAGCGAAAAATATTGCGCACCGCCGGCTCGGCCGGGTCACAACCAACACGCTCTCCATTAAACTGCCCGGCTCCGAGTTAACCTGGCCAATCGAAACCCTGCACGACGATTGGTTTCACGCTATTCGCCGCGCCGTCGAGAGCGATGCGGAACCGGTTCGCAGTTTGTAGCGATTGTCCCGATTGATTCGCGTTTCGATTAGCGGATGCTTCCTCACGATGCCGTCTGAATCGCCGATGAACCAGGAACATCCGGCGCTCGCGTATCCGCAACACGAGTGCGGCATCTTCGCGGTCTATGGCCATCCGAATGCCGCGGTGCTCACCTATTACGGTCTCTTCGCGCTCCAGCATCGCGGGCAGGAAAGCGCGGGAATCGTCACGAACAACGGCCCAGGCTCCACCTTCCAGCTTCATCGCGATATGGGCTTGGTCTCGCAAGTATTCGGCGCGGACGAGCTGGAGCAGTTGAAGGGGACGCGCGCGGTCGGCCATGCGCGGTATTCCACCACCGGGTCGAGCACTTTGAAAAATGCGCAGCCCTTCGTGGTCGATTGTTTCCGCGGCCAGATCGCGGTCGCGCATAATGGGAACCTGATCAATGCCGCCGTCCTCCGCGACGAGCTCGAACGCAAAGGTTCCATTTTTCAAACCACGGCCGACAGCGAAATCATTCCGCACCTGCTCGCGCAGCCGTCGAAGAACGGCGGGAATCCGCTCAGCGTCCTGCGCCGCCTCGAGGGCGCGTTCAGCCTCATCATTATGAGCGAACGCGAGATCATCGGCGTACGCGATCCGTTCGGTTTCCGGCCGTTGGTCCTCGGCAAACTCGACGGCGCTTACATTCTCGCTTCCGAGACCTGCGCCTTCGATCTCGTCCATGCGGAATACATCCGCGAAATCAAGCCGGGCGAAGTCGTGATCATTAGCGAGGACGGAATTCGCTCGGAATGGCCGTTCCCGGTGGAAGAAGCCGCCTTTTGCATGTTCGAGTACGTCTACTTCGCGCGGCCCGATAGCATCATGGGTGGCGTGAACGTGGCCAAGGTTCGCACGGAAATGGGCCGCGAATTGGCCCGAAGATTTCCCGTTGCCGCCGATATCGTCGTTCCCGTGCCCGACTCAGGGAACTACGCGGCGCTCGGTTTTGCGCATGAGCTGAATCTGCCCTACGAACACGCCTTCGTTCGGAATCACTACATCGGGCGCACCTTTCTCCAGCCAAGCCAGCTCATCCGCGATTTCGATGTGCGGGTAAAACTGAACCTGATCAAGGAAGCGGTGGAAGGGAAACGCGTCGTGGTCGTGGACGATTCGATCGTGCGTGGAACCACGGCGCGCGCGCGGGTGGTGAACCTGCGCGAAGCCGGCGCGAAGGAAGTGCACATGCGCGTCAGTTGTCCGCCGCACCGGTTCGCCTGCCATTACGGAATCGATTTTCCCGATCCGGACAAGTTGATCGCGAATCAGATGCCGATGGATGAGATCTGCAAATACCTCGGAGTCGACAGCCTCGGTTATCTCGACGTGGAAAGTATGGTCCGCGCGACCGGCAAACCGGAGAACCAGTTTTGTCTCGCCTGCTTCACCGGCAACTATCCCCTCCCTGTCGATCCGGCGCTCGACAAATACATCATGGAAAAACGAGAAAACCGTTCCAAGGCGCTCGCGGCCGAGGAAGCGCATCCGACTCTATTCGCGAATCTGCAATAGCTTTGTGACGAGAAGAAAGGCTTATGCGCGCGCCGGCGTCGATATCGATCTCGGCAATGAAGTAAAAGGCAGCATCCAACGATTCGTCAGCCAAACGCACGGCCCCCAGGTCCTGGGGAAAATCGGTGGCTTCGGCGGATTGTTCGCGCCGAATTTCTCCGGGATGCGCGAGCCGGTCCTGGTGGCGAGCGTCGACGGCGTCGGCACGAAATTAAAGATCGCGTTTGCGCTCGACCGGCACGACACGGTGGGCGCCGATCTGGTGAATCATTGCGTGAACGACATCGCCGTCCTCGGCGCCCGCCCGCTTTTTTTTCTCGATTATATCGGAGCGGAGAAATTGGAGCCGCGATTTTTCGAGCAGCTCCTTTCCGGTTTCGTGAAAGCCTGTCGTGCCGCCGGTTGCGCGCTCATCGGAGGCGAGACCGCGCAGATGCCAGGAATGTATCGAAAGGGCGAATACGATCTGGCCGGCTGCATCGTCGGCGTGGTCGATCGCTCAAAAATCATAGACGGCAGCAAGATCAGAACGGGTGATGTGATTCTCGGGCTTCCCTCCAATGGCTTGCACACGAACGGTTATTCTCTCGCGCGCAAAATCTTGTTTGGAAAGATGCGGCTAAAGTCAGGGTCGAAGATCGCGGGAATCAAGCATTCGTTAGGCAGCGAACTTTTGCGGGTGCACCGGAACTATCAGCCCTTACTGACGAAAATTCCGGAAGGAATGATTCATGGCTTGGCCCACATCACTGGCGGCGGATTGGTCGATAACCTCCCGCGCGTCTTGCCGAAAAATTGCGACGCGGTGATCGATACGAAGAGCTGGCGGATCCCGCCGATCTTCGAGTTGCTGCAACAAAATGGAAAAGTCGATCGGGCGGAAATGTATCAGGTCTTTAATATGGGCATCGGCATGACGGCGATTATTTCGGAAAAGAATGCGAGACGAACAATGTCCGTCCTAAAGGCCAAACGAATTGGCCGGATCGAGCGGGGCTCAGGCAAAACCCGCCTCCTCTTCTAAGACGGGTCCGAGATTGGCGTTTCGCGGAAACGCCCTACAATTCAAAGATGGAAAAGCGGCAACTCGGCCGGACCGACATGCAGGTTTCCGTGCTTGGCTTCGGCGGGGCCGAGATCGGTTTTGAAGGCGCGAGTGAAGAAACAGTCGAACGCCTGCTCAAGAGTGCGCTCGACGCTGGCTTAAATGTTATCGATACCGCTGAGTGCTATGAAGGCAGCGAAGAGCTCATTGGCAAGGCCGTGGCCGATCGCCGCGCGGATTTTTTCCTCTTTACGAAGTGCGGTCACCCTCGCGGGGTTGGCAGCGAGGATTGGTCGCCTTCGTCTTTGCTGGAAAGCATCTCGCGAAGCTTGCTGCGTCTTAAAACCGATCGTCTCGATCTGATTCAACTTCACAGTTGCCCGGAAGCCGTCCTTCGAAAAGGAGACGCGATCGCGGCGCTGCAAGAGGCGCGTGAGAAAGGCTACGCCCGTTACATCGGCTACAGTGGCGATAGTCTCGCGGCAAAGTATGCGGTGGAATGCGGCGCGTTCGATACGTTGCAAACGTCGATCAACATCGCCGATCAGGAAGCCCTCGAGCTAACTCTGCCCATCGCGCGCGAGCGGAAGATCGGAGTGATCGCGAAGCGCCCCATTGCGAACGCGGCCTGGAAAGAGAATCACAAACCAATCGACTCTTATCATCACGCTTACTGGGACCGGCTAAACAAGCTCCATTACGATTTCATTCGGCACCGCCCACTCGAAGAATCAATCGCGCATGCCCTGCGCTTTACGCTCAGTGTTGCGGGAGTCCATACCGCGATCGTCGGCACCACCAAACCGGAGCGATGGTTGCAGAATGCGAAAATGGTGGAAGCCGGCCTTCTCAGTAACACCGAATTCGAAGGGGTGCGCGAACGCTGGGAAGAGATCGCGCCGGCCACCTGGATCGGCCAAACTTAGCTCCGCGCCACTCCCAGCTGCTGGGCGTGAAAGCAACAACGCGAGCCTCCGTGAGGAAGCTCGCGTTGAAGTAAAATCGAACTAAAAAGAGCCGCTTATTTCTTGGCTGCTTTCCGTCTCGCCGCCCATCTGGCCTTCATCGCATCAGAGAGTTTTTTCCGTCCGGCAGCGGTCAGTCCGCCCTTTTTCTTACCGGCGGCTTTTGCAGGCGCGCTAGTAGCACCGGCACGACGTTTGGCCCAGCGTGCTTTCATCGACTCGGACAGTCTCCTGCGGCCAGCGGCGCTGAGTCCGCCCTTCTTGCGTGCCGGCGCCTTCGCAGTCGAGCTAGTGCCGGTTCCCTTTCGCTTGGCCCAACGCGCCTTGGCGGCGGCCGCTAGTTTCGCACGAGTAGCAGCTGACATTGGGCGACGACGGCGACCACCAGCGCGACGGCCTCTGCCGCGGCCAGTGCCAGAATTAGTCGCACCACCAAAGAGAGTGGATAAACGTTGCTCGAGCGCGCTGATCTGCTGCCTTATCGAGAGGGCTTGTGTTAGTTTTTGAAAAGATAGGTCCATGTCCAACTAGATAGCTCTCCAAGAAATAACTGCAAGCGAAATAGACAACAAGTTATTCAGGGCTGGATTGGATTTAGTTACTTGATCAACGTCAGAATAATTGACAAGCCATCTCATATTTCAAAAGGTCTGTCATCCTGAGCGAATGCGAAGGAATCTCCGACCATTTCTTCTTGCCGCGCCGGAAATGATCAGAGATTCTTCGCTGCGCTCAGAATGACAGTGCTATCTATGAAAGAATTCGAGGGAAAAATAAACAGGCGCGATTAGTTCTCTTTAGTTATAGTGCGCGAACTTTCCGGGCGGTTAGCTCAGCGGTAGAGCGGCTGGTTTACACCCAGTAGGTCGGGGGTTCGAAACCCTCACCGCCCATTCTTGACAATGCCAGACATCGACGAGTCCATGCGTGCCGCGATCGCCCAGGCACGAAAGAGCCTTGCGGAAGGAGGAATCCCGATTGGTTCATCGCTCGTCGTGGACAATAAACTAATCGCAGTCGGTCACAATAAACGCGTGCAGGAGAACGACCCTGTGACTCATGCCGAAATAGATTGTCTTCGTCAGGCGGGACGAATCGGCGGCGGCTTTCAGCGCGCGATTCTCTATTCGACTCTAATGCCTTGCTACCTTTGCGCCGGCGCTGTGGTGCAGTTCGGCATCAAGAAAGTAGTGGTGGGAGAAAGTCACACTTTTGCGGGGGCTTCAGACTTCCTGCGCTCTCACGACGTGGAGGTTATTGATTTAGACCTTTCGGAATGTATCGAGATGATGCGAAGTTTCATCGCGGCGAACCCGGCACTGTGGAACGAAGATATCGGGAGATAAGTTACTTCCCCCGCCCCATGCTTCCTAGGTGGCAGGTGGTTGGATCTCGGGCAGCTCCCAAAGCTCGATGCGGTTTCCTTCCGGATCCATCGCCCAGGCAAAGTAACCGAACTCCGATTTCTCTGGGCCTTTATCGACGTCTACCCCTTGGGCGCGCAGCTCCTTGAGCAGGGCATCGAGGTCGACCACGCGAAAGTTGATCATAAACTCCTTGTTGCTGGGCGCGAAGTACCCCGTGTCGGCCGGAAAAGGAGACCAGACTGTATAGCTTTCGCGCTGCGGCGATTTGTCCGCGGGAGGTTCAGTCTGGCGGAAGGTGACTCCGCCAAATTCTTCCAGCTCCAGCCCGAGATGTTTGCGATACCACTCACCAAGCTTTTCCGGGTCGTTGGCCTTAAAGAAAATTCCGCCGATCCCGAGGACGTGTTTCATGAAAGGGAGGTTAGTTAGAGCGCAGCAATAGCTGCAACCCTATTTCTGTTGCTTGTGCCATGCGGCGAGCACTTCCGCTTCGCGTTCGGCTGAGATTCCGGCCTTCAACTTCTGGCGCTCAGGCGGCTGGGACTTAAACCACACGAGGGTATCGCGCGCGGTTTCGGCCAGCGGTCGAAACGTCAGGCCTTTGCCTAGCGCCCACTTGATGCTAATGCGGCCCATCCCGCCTTCTTCTCCGCGCGGCGGCACCCAGACCGGCATGTCCGACCAGGGAGCGACTTTCTGCGCCTCGAGAAAATCGGCGTTCACCCAGGTGAAATTTGCATTCGATTTGTTAGCCACTTTGATTCCTTCGAGCATCGCGCCGACTCCGAACGCCGTGTCCGGTCCGGTGGCGTTGTAGATGCCGGTATTGCGTCCTTCCACCATCCGGATAACCCATTCCGCCAAATCGCGCCCGTCGATGAACTGAACGGGATCGCTCGGATTACCCGGCGCGAGCACTTCACCACCGCGATCGATCCGCACCGGCCAGTAAGAGAAGCGATCGGTTTCATCGCGCGGTCCTACGATTAGTCCAGGCCTGATAACCAGCGTCTGTTTTGGAAACCATTTCTCCGCCTCCTGTTCGGAAAGCGCCTTGAGCGGACCGTAAAGCGCAAACTTGGATGCGATCACAGTGTCGCGCGTCTCTTTATACGGGTCCGCGCCGGTGTACTTCGCGAGCGGAGCGCTCTCTTCTATCCCGGCCTTGCTGGTGTCGGCAAAAACCGAAATCGTCGAAATGAAGACGTAACGATCGACATTGCCCTTCAGGACCTGCGCCACGTCGCGCACCCAGGCCGGAAGCATCGTGGGGTTATCGATGACCACATCCCATTGGCGATTTTTCAGCGCATCAAGCTGGCCATTCCGATCGCCGATCAACTGCTCGACCTCCTTCGGCGTCTCGCCCGGATGGGTCTTGCCGCGATTGAAAACGGTGACCTTGTGTCCCCGTTCGAGTGCGTAACGAACCTGAAATGGCCCGGTGAATCCGGTGCCGCCCAAAATCAGGATGCGAAGCGGCTTGGGTTTTTCTCCGGCAGCTCGCGCCTCGGGAAATAGCCCGAGACCGAACGCACTACCGGCCGCGGCGGAGACTTTGATGAAATGCCTTCTCGTAGTTGGTGTCATGCGAGCTAAAGCATGACCGCCGCTTTCCTGCGACGCAACCACGCGTTGCAACCCGTTTTATGATTGACGCGAACACGCGCGGGCCGCTGGAATTAGTCTCATGGGTAATCTAGCCGGCGGTTTAATTAGCGGATTGATCTTCGGCGCGGTTGTCGTCGCGACGATGCTGCCGATGCAGTTTCCGGATAAAACCATCGCCTTGCTGGCGGCGTTCATCAGCCGTTTTGGGTTGGGCCTCGTGATCGGCTGCGTGCAATTGCCCTGGCCGGGATGGGTGATCGGCCTTGTCTTCGGATTACTGCTCAGTATCCCGGACGCATTGATCACCAAGGCTTACGCGCCGATTCTTATCATCGGTGCAATCGGCGGCACGATCATCGGTGGCGTCCTTCACGGCTGGAAATAATCATGTTTCATTTTTCGCGCTCCGCGCTTCTCGGCCTTCTCGCCGCTTTCGCCGTGGCCGGTTGCGGCGGCGGCCATCTTCACAAAACGAATTCGTTCGAGACGAGAACAACGCCGCCTTATCTGGAAATGCGCTCCGAGGTTTCGGCCGCAACCCTGCATTTCCCGCGCGGCATCTACGTCCTCGATCAGACCGACGACAAAGGTTACTACTACCGGGCGCCGCGCAAGATCACCCAGCGTTCCTGGTCCGGTGGCCTTCCGCACGACGGCGGGATTTTCGTGTCGAAACGCGATCGGAGAAAGTTGCGCGGCTACGTGATTTTACCCGGAGGATTAACTCATGTCGGCAATTTTTCCTCGAGCGACCACCAATTTCGATACTAAGCGGATGTCGCGGCGAAAGGCGGCGCGCTTAATCGCCCAGAGCGCGGCGGGGGTGCTTCTCGCGCGATCCGCGTCAGGCGCCGAACCTGGCGACGCGACGACGAGCGGGAAACTGGATCTACTGCAACGCGCCATTCCATCGTCCGGTGAAATGCTTCCCGTCATCGGCCTTGGGACCTGGCAGGTCTTCGATGTTGGGCCGTCGCGAGCGGACCGCAAACCGCTCGAAGAAGTGCTCGCGCTTTTCGTGAAACTGGGCGGTCGCGTCGTGGATTCGTCGCCCATGTACGGACGCGCCGAAGAAGTCATCGGCGACCTCGCCGCCGGGCTCGGCCTCGCCCAAGCGCTTTTTCTTGCCACGAAAATCTGGACGACCGGCAAACAACCGGGGATCGACTCGATGGAAAGATCGCTCGCCAAATTTCGGGTCAGGCGCATCGACCTGATGCAAGTCCACAATCTCATCGATGCCAAAACTCATCTCGCGACCTTGCGCGAGTGGAAAGAGCAGGGTCGGATCCGCTATCTCGGGATCACTCACTATGTTGCGAGCGCTTACAAGGAAGTGGCGGCGCTTCTTCGCAGTGAGAAACTCGATTTCCTCCAGATCAATTATTCGATCCTCGAACGCGAGGCCGAGAACCAAATTTTGCCGATTGCCCACGAACGCGGCGTCGCGGTCATCGTGAATCGGCCGTTTGGCGGCGGTAATCTTTTCGCGCGACTCCAACAGAAACCGTTACCGGATTGGGCAAAGGAATTCGATTGCCACTCATGGGCTCAATTCCTCCTTAAGTGGATCATCGCGCATCCCGCCGTGACGTGCGCGATTCCCGCCACCAGCAACCCGCGGCACCTGGAAGATAACATGCAGGGTGGTGCGGGCCGGATTCCCGACGAAAATCTACGGCGGCGTATGCTCGACATGATCTCCAATTTGTAGCTACCACTGCAGTCGCATGAATCTTACCTCGTCCAAAAATTTTGTGCTCATGGGGTTTCTGATCTCATTGCTCTCGGTCGCCTTCAATTCCATCGTGCTCTCCTATGTTAGCGGGCGGCTTCGCTCGGTGGACGCCGAGTACAACTCTTTGATTGAATCGCTGACCAAGCAGGCGGCGGAATTAAGCGAAGGCGATTCGCTTTTCGATCTTTACCGGATCATGCACAACGTGGCGTTCAGCGTTCCGCCGGCCAAAGCAAAAGAAGCGCGCCAGGACGCGGAGGCCATTCTGAAAAGATTCCTGACAAAGTATTACGCCGCGGCCAACGACGTTCCGGCCACAGAAGTAACGCGGGTGGAAGTTGAGGAAGCCGGCCAGATTATTCCGCTTCTGGAAAAGGGCCTCGGCTTGACGCTGGCACTCCAGGCAGCGTCGAACGATTCCGAACGCGCCCGGTTGACTCTGGAGTTGGCGAAACTTGCCCAGGAAATACCGGAGGCTAAATCCGAGTTGGGCAAGAAACTTCGCGAGGTTCAGAAGTATTCGCAGGCGGAGTACGCCGAGAGCGACGTGGTGATCATGTCCGCGCTGATGCCGGTGATGAAATCATTCCGGGAGCAAATCGTTGCAAGCATCACGAGGAAAGAGAACCGCAAGCATGAGTTGGAGCGCGAACGTTCTTCCCTGACGCGAAACGCGGATTATGCCAGTTATGCCGCGATCAGTTTTCAGCTGTTTGGCTTGATGCTCATCCTCACCAAGGACCTGCTCAGAGAAAAGCAATCCGCGACGTAGCCTAGGCGGCAAGAACGCGGCCGGTTACTTCGCCAAAGCCGACGCGATATCCGTCTCCCTGAGCCCAGCCAGTGATCGTTAGGCGATCGCCGTCTTCGAGCCACTTGCGGCTTTCTCCGTTGGGCAGGCTCAACGGGTTTGCTCCGCGCCAGGTGAGCTCGAGCATGCAGCCGCGCGACTCTTCCGTAGGACCGCTGATCGTTCCGCTCGCCAGCAAATCGCCGGGCTGAAGGTTGCAACCATTGACGGTGTGATGAGCGAGCTGCTGCGCGATGCTCCAGTAAAGGTTTTGGAAATTTGTGCGCGTGATGACATGCGGGGCCTCCATCATTGCGGTCTGAAGGCGCGCCTCGAGTTCGATGTCGTAGGTGAAATCGTCCGCGGCCCGCAGATAGGGCAGCGGCGCGGGATCCTGCGGCGGCAATGGCTTTCGGAATTCTTCCAGCGCTTCCAGGCTCACCATCCACGGCGAAATGCTCGTGCAGAAATTCTTCGCTAGAAAAGGACCGAGCGGCTGGTATTCCCAAGCCTGCACGTCACGCGCGCTCCAGTCATTCATCAGGCAGAGTCCGAAAATATGATCGCGCGCCTGCCCGATCGGCACCGGTTCGCCGAGCGCGTTTCCCGGCCCAATGAAAAAGGCGGTCTCGAGCTCGTAATCGAAGCTGCGGCTGGGACCGAATATCGGCTCCTCCGCATTAGGCGGTTTGGTCTGGCCGTGAGGACGCCGAACGTCCGCGCCGCTCACGACGATGGAGCTCGCACGGCCGTGATAACCGACCGGCAGCCATTTCCAATTTGGCATGAGCGCGTTTTCCGGGCCGCGCAACATCGTGCCGACATTATGCGCGTGGTGATACGACGAATAGAAATCGGTGTAATCGCCGATGCGCGCGGGCAACTGCATTACGACATCCTTTTGGGCGTGAAAGGCCCGGGCGCGCAACGCAGCGTCATCGCGCAGAGTCGCTGTGCCGGCGTCGAGCAGGTTCTGGATGACCTGGCGCGCCCCGCGCCAGGCCGGCCGTCCGAGCGCGAGAAAAGCGTTCAGCGTTTCCTCGGAAAAAACCGCGCGTTGTCCGAACGCAGGCGAGCGAAAATGACCGAGCTCCTCCAGCACGGACAAATCGAGCACTAACTCACCAATCGCCACTCCGACGCGCGCCGGGCCTTGCGCCGGCTTGAAAATTCCAAAGGGAAGATTCTGGATCGGGAAATGCGAGTCGGGCGCGACGTCGATAAAAGATTTGAGAGCAGGCATCGTTAGAAAAGTTTCAGGGCGCGCAAATCTTCACGCGGCTCGTCGAAGCTACAACTGCCGAATGTCGTCACGAATCTCCGCCGGTCTCTTAGCCGCTGGAGGTCGATCTTCCAATCGCGCCAGGAAAAGAATTCGTCATCGAACTTGAACGAGCTCACGTCTTCGTCCTCCAGCATGGCCGTCGTCTGCGCCGCATCCCATCTTTGTTCCGCCGCCAGCACGGCTGCCCCGAGCACATTCAGAAAGCCGTGCATCCTGGTTTGCACCTCTTCGCGATACTGCCGAAGCGGGTGATGCAGGCCAGCCGTGAATTTGATCGGCACCTGGTGCGTCGCCGGCGAGACCAGGGCCGGGGCGATCTGTGCCGACGTGGGAAACGCATCCGCGGTGACTCCGCCCGTGCGCATTTTGTAACCGAAAGTTGGATCGTCGGCGTTGGAGTTATGCTCCGCGAGCAAGGCAATGGTTCGCTCCGCTCTCTCTGCCGGTGCTTCCCAAAATGCTGGCAGACTTCCTACGATCGACTGCGCCTCCGCCAACAAGCTGGAATCAGCGTCGCCGGGCAAAAACATTTCGAGCTGGCTGATCGAGACAAGATCGACGTTGTGCGCCGCTAAGGAACGAATGGCCGCCTCCGTCTCAGTGAGCGCTTTACGAAACGCAGTCGCATTTTCCGTCTTTGGTCCGAGCGCCGAAATACAAAGGGGATGCATTGGGTCGAACAGCGGAAGGAACTGCTTCGCCGCCTTGAACTGCGCAACCGGCAGAACGAATGCATTGAGCATCCAGCTATCGGGCAAGCAAACGTAGCGCGCCTGATTGGTTAAGGCCGGCCCCAGCTCCAGACCACATGGCGGAAACATTCCGGCATAATCAATCGAGTGTTCGAGCAAAGCTCGAAGAGAAGCAGCGGGCATCACCTGGACTCCACTGAACCGCGGACTACTTTTTCGCCTTACCTTCGATCCAGGCGATCAGGTCGGCCACGGTCTCGCCGTCATAGCCGGTAAGCTCGCGGACGATTTTTCCGCTCGGATCGAGCAACACTACCGTCGGGTATCCTTTTTCCTCGATGCCATACTGATTCGCCAGCCGCTCGTTTTGCTTCGCCAGTTCTGCCGACTGTTTTTTCCGTTGCGGATAATCGACCTCAACCAGGACAAGATTCTTTTGCGCATACGCGGCGAAGTCCGGTCGCGAGAAGACCTGTTTCTTGAATTGGATGCACGGTCCGCACCAGTCAGACCCGGTAAAGTCCAGCAACACGCGCTTGTTTTGGGCTTTGGCCGCCTGAAGCGCCTTGGCGTAGTCGGTCTGCCAGTCGGCGGCAACGGCGACGCTGGAGAGGCAGAGAAACGTGAGCAGGACCGCGAAGAGATTGCGACGAAACATGATCCGATCTTAACTGCGCCGGCGCCACGCCACAAGCGCATCCGGCCGCCGAGGTCCCATGGCCGGCGAATTCCCTATTCCAGGATGGACAGTCAAGATTACTCCGCTAGCATCGGTCGTTTCTCCCGCGTCATGTCTTTGGAATCCTTCGCCCCTGATCCTTCGCCGGAAGCCGATTCGCTTTTTCAGAACGCCTTTGCCCATGCGGCTATCGGCATGGCGCTGGTCGCGCCGAATGGCAAATGGCTGCG
Organism: Verrucomicrobiota bacterium; assembly: GCA_039649045.1. Taxonomy (GTDB): domain Bacteria; phylum Verrucomicrobiota; class Verrucomicrobiia; order Chthoniobacterales; family UBA10450; genus AV80. The sequence goes on from JBBWZL010000013.1 coordinate 155,274, forward strand.
GGTGAATCATTCCATTTGCGAAATCACCGGCTACACCGAAGCCGAGCTGCTTCAGCGTTCGTTCCAGGACATAACCCATCCGGACGATCTGGATCTCGATCTCGCGAATGTCGACAAGATGCTCGCCGGTGAAATCGACAGCTATCAGATGGAGAAGCGTTACTTCCACAAAAACGGCGACATCGTCTGGGTTCTCTTGAGCGTTTCGTTGGTGCGCGATGAAGAAGGCCGGCCTCGTTTTTTCATCGGCCAAATCCAGGACATCACCAGCCGCAAGGAAAGCGAGCAACAGCTCCACCAAGCCGCGGCAGAGATCGCGCAGCTCCGAAAGGGTCTGCTGAAAATCTGCGCCTGGACGAAACGGATCGAGATCGATGGGCAATGGATCCCGGTGGATGACTTCCTGAGCAATCACCTGCATCTGAAACTGACGCACGGCATGTCGGTGGAAGGAGCGCGCCTCTTCCAGAAAGAATAATAAAGCTTGTCGTTTCCGATTCGCCTCTTCTAGTGCCGGAATGAAAATTAAATTACTTATCGCGGCTTTGTGCCTTGCGCCTTTTGCACTTCAGGCCGGCACGCCCGCGCAAGACAAAGAATTTGTCGACAAATACAAAGCTGCTTACGAAAAAGGCGACAAGGCCGCGCTCGAATCCTTCCTCTACACCAAGGACGCGCACCCGATGGCGCTCGAGTTCTACAAAATGATGCAGTCGGAAGGCGCCGGCACCGCCAAGATCTCCAAGATCGAACTCGTCGAGCTCACCCCGGAAGATGTGAAGAAGGCAACGGAAGTTCAGACCGGCCCCGATGGCATCAAAGCGCAGTTGCCGCTCAAGCCCACCAAGAAACTGAAGATCAGCATCGAGACCAAGGACGCTAACGGCAGCTCCAGCAGTTCGACCGAGAATTTCGTTGCCGAGAAGGACGGGAAATATGTCATTCCCGTCCCGGCTAAGGTGAAGTAATCCGCGCCTTCTGGCGACGAATGCGCCGAATCATTCTTCGAACGCTGTTGGCTGTCGCCGTTCTTGCCGCGCTCGGCCTGATCTGGATTTTTGGCGGCCGGCACGTGGCCCTCTTCATCGATCGTTTCGGAATGGTGGAGGTCGAGCGAACACAGGTTACCCAAGTCGCCTATGACGGCGCCGACAGGGGAGGATTACTGAGGTTGGGAAACGGGCTCCTCGGAACGACGGGAGTGGACCATCAACCGTTTCCGTTGCGTATCGCGCCTAACGATAAGAAACAGGTCGTGCTCAGTACGGCCGGCAGGTCATTCGTGCTCGGCGAATTGTCAGTTCCACCTCAAGGCTCCGGGGCCACGTTCACCATCCAGCCTGAGAAGGAGGATGAAGTTTCGCTCACTGTGCGGCCAAGCTCGTTCAATTGGCCGACTCCGTTCGATTTCAATTTCATGACCGGTCATGCTCCGTCGTGGAAACGGCATTGTTACCATCAGCTGGTTTGGCGGAAGCGGTCGGGGCCGAAGCTGGAAATGCTTTGGCGTTACGAACAATATTTTTATGCCGCCGATGGCTGGACGGAAGGCAACATGACGCACGAAGGCACAACCGGCCTGATCAAAGTCGAGATCACGGAGTAATCGGAAGCCTAAGGCGCCGATCGCAATTTCATTCGCGCGCCGAGAAGAACGCCGGCGGCGCCGAGCACGGGAGTAAGCAGGTGGAACCACATCGGCGACACTTCCAATTGCATGGCTTCGAAATTGGAGACCTCACCGGCGCGGACATTGGGCGCATCCGGATTGCGCTTCATCGCGGGAATGCAAGCGAGCAGGCTGAGAAAGAAAACAAGGAACGCGAAAACCTGGCAGGTCCGCTTGCTCTTGCTGATGGCCGCGCAAATCAAGCCGCCAATGACGGATCCGCAAAAAGAGAGCACCGCAGCGACCGCCATCCACAGCGTGGAGACCTCGTAGCTGTCCGGCTGAAAGACCCGCTCCACGCCGAGCGCAAGATAAGCGCCCATAAAGGCCGCCATGAAAAAAACAAACATCACGGCGTAACTCGCGATGACGGCCAGGATCGATCTAAGCATGGTGCGCCTTCCCCCCGATTAAACTTAGCGTGGTTAGACGGCCGGGCTCTTCTTCATCCGCGTCCCCATGAGAACAGCGGCACCGGCCAGGAAGGGATTGAGAAGGCAAAGCCAGGGCGGCGGTTGCGCCTTTCCCATGGCGTCCATGTTCGAAACGTCGCCGGTTCGCGCCACCGGAGTGTGGTCCTTTTTCAAAATGTTAGGAAGCTCGAAGACGAAGCCGAGAACACACACGATCAGGGCAAAGACCAGGCCGGTGGTCCGGCTCTTACTGATGGCGGCGCAGGTCAGCCCGCCGATAAGGCCGGAGATGGATGTGATTGCGAGCACCAGCCCGATCCAAATGCCCGAGAGGGCGTAAGTGCCCGGCTCGAAGGCCCGATCCGCCCCGAGCCCAAAATAAGCCGCGGTGTAAGCGGCAAACGCCACGCACATCATGGCCAGATAACCGACAATGACTCCGAAAATCGATTTTAGCATTTGTAGTCTCCTTTTTTAGGAAAGGTCAGCGTAGGGGAAGCGGCGCGCGGAAAGCGAACAGAATCTTCATTTCGCCATCCACGGCAGCGCCTCCAGATCGACGTTGCCGCCAGTCAGGATGAGGCCGATCCGTTTTCCGCGAAAATCGAAGCGCTCTTCGAGGACCGCCGCATAGGGCACAGCGCCCGACGGCTCGACCACGATTTTCATGGTCTCCCAAATCCTGCGCATCGCGGCGACGATCGCTTCATCGCTCACCGTCACGATGTCATCGACATAGCACTGGATCAGTTCGAAATTCGGCGCGCCAAGATTCGTCCGCAATCCGTCGGCGATCGTGTTTTTCTGCTCTTGGTAAACAAGCTGGCGTTGCCGGAACGATTGGGCCGCGTCATCCGCCCCGGCCGGTTCGACGGCGATCACGCGAATTTCGGGTCGGAGAGTCTTCGCGGCGACCGCGGTTCCGCAAAGGACGCCGCCGCCGCCAACGGGACACAGAAGGAGATCGAGATCGGACACCTCTTCCAAGAGCTCGATCGCGATCGTCCCCTGCCCCGCCATAACATCTTCGTTTTCGAAGGGGTGAATCAGCGTCGCGCCCGTTTCCGCGATGACCCGTGCGCAGGCTTCTTCGCGCGCCCGCTGGTTCGGTTCGCAAAAGACAATCCGCCCGCCGTAGCCCTCGACCGCGTGGACTTTCACCTTGGGCGAGTTCGACGGCATCACAATATAGGCGGCGATGCCGCGTAGCCCGGCCGCGCGGGAAAGCGCCGCCGCGTGGTTGCCGGACGAATGCGTCGCCACGCCACGCCGCGCCGTTTCATCATCGAGCGCAAAGACCGCGTTCGTCGCACCCCGGGCCTTGAACGCACCCACCTTCTGAAAATTCTCGCACTTGAAAAACAGCGACGCGCCGCTGGCCGCATCGAGCCGCTCGCTGGTCAGCACAGGCGTGCGGTGAATATGCGCGCGGATGCGATCGTGCGCGATGCGGATGGCGGCGAGGTCGACGTTCATCGTTAAATACTCGGCGGCGCTTCCGGACCCGAAAGATTGGCGACGGTGAAACGCTCGGAGACCGGCTCAAGCTCGCCAAGAAAATTCCTGAACCGCTCCGAAAAGACGGCGCTTCGCAGGTTCAAATAATAGCTGAGTCCCGGCGTCGCGACATAATGGCGGAGCAGTTCCTGCCATCCAGCCCAGAGTTGCGCATCGAGCAAGCCATAAACGTAATGGTAATGGATCGTTTCCATCGCCTTGAGAAACTGGTGCGCGGCGTGGAAGAACCGCGCCTGATCGTCGGCGGGCAACGCCTTTAGATTTTCCAGCCCGGTCCGCCAGACGCGGCCCAGCTCCGCGTTCTCCATGAATGGCTTCGTCACATCGCGGAATGCCCCTGCGGCCGCGTCCATCGCAGTCACCCGCGCGACCCGCGTGCTGCTGCGCAACTGCACCGCCAGATAGAGGACCGAGACCACGACCGCGATGGAGCTGATCAGTTGAGATACGGCATTGATTGCGTCCCAATTCATCCTGGTTACTCCAACGCTAAAGAAGCCATTCCCGATGCGCGAGAGATTTTGAGTTGCGAATTTCGACGCTTCGCCTTCGCTAATTCGCCAGATCACTAATCGAAGGATGGAGCCCTACGCCAAACCCAAGGAGAAGAAGATCGGCGCTCAGCGTCCGAAGATTTCTCATTTGCCAAGTGCTGAGGAAACCCGGACGCGACAGGAAAGACTCGCGGAGAAACAAGCCGTCGCGGCCGAGCGGCGCGCTATAAAAAAATCTGCGCGCCGGCATTTGAAGCAAGAGCTTCTGGAAGAATTAGAGGAGCAAATCTCGAAATCCGAAACCCGAAATCCGAAACAATGACCAAACAAACGAAGAAGGAATGATCAAAACGAATTATTCGCTCTTACGCACGATCGCGCCGAAAATGTTCATCAGTTCCTGCGCCTCTTGCACAAGCGCATCACGCTCGACGCCCGCTTTGTCCGTTGCTTCAAGCAATCGCAACCAGTAACGACTTTCCTTTGCCTCTTTTCGGCAAATCTTAATCCGGAGAACGAAGTCCTTCTTGCTGAGCGATTCGTTGGCTTCGATATAATTCGCACCCACGGATCCGGACGATCGCACGAGCTGTCGCGCATCTTCCATGTTGCCAATGGTTTTCGCCAACGACTTAACGAAGGCGCGACAACGTTTCGCAAATGCGTAGGTGCGGTCCTCGAGGTCGAACCGTTTCGGATTTTCGTCCTGGGGCATTCTGATTTGTTTCGGATTTCGGGTTTCGAAATTCGAGTTTTAAAGCGTAGCGCCTTTTCGGCTCAAATCCTGCTTTTTCAGGGTCCGCCATGAAAACCTCTCAGCAGACTCGCGCCATCTCAGACACCATTATCGACAGCCGCCGCCTGATCAGCGGCTTAAGGCAGGCGCTCGATATGAACTACGCCCGCGTCCTCGCCGCGGCGAGCAGGGAATGGGAGCGGAATTTCGCCGGGAATGATCCGAGCGACGCGTGCGTAACTGTGCGCATCAGTTCCGGGACGCCCTGTGCGGGTGTGTTGCGGAAACCGGCTGGATCGCTCTTGAGCGTCACCGGACGGCGCCTGATGGCGTAAGCTCACTTCGCGCGATTGTATTTTTTCATCAGCGCTCGCACCCGCTCGTGCGGGAGCGCATCGACGCGATGGTTATCGCGGCCAGTCATGCTTTGATTGGCGACGAGCGCGTTCACGATCGCTTCTTCTACTGCCTCCACGGTGGCGGCAAATATCGCGTCCAGCCGGTCGTTCGGGACAGTCGTCACGGAATGAGTGGGCGCGGCGGGATCGGCGGCGTGAGGATTCGCTGTGGAAAAGGCCAGAAAAAGATCGCCTGATCCATTGCCAGAGACGCTGCCGGTCCGCGCGAGACCCAGACTGGCCCGGCGCGCCAGGCGCTTGAGTTGATGCGGCAAAAGCGGCGCATCCGTGGCGATAACGATGATGATCGAGCCGGTTTCCTTGCTATAGACGGCGTTCTCCGTGATTTCTTTGCCTACGGGGACGCCCGCGATGGTTAGGCCAGGCCGTCGTCCACAATTGGCTTGGACGAACGCGCCGACGACGTATCCGCCGTTTTTTTTGTCGAGAACACGCGAGGCCGTGCCGTTCCCGCCTTTGAATTCATAAGTGACCATGCCGGTGCCGCCACCGACGCTCCCCTCCTCCACCGGTCCGGCCTTCGCGGTGTCGAGCGCATGCATGACGTGCTCGGGCTTCACGTGAAACCCGTTGATGTCATTGAGATAGCCGTCCCAAGTTTCAGCGACGACTGGCAGACTCCAGGAGAAGCCGGTCGGATCGGGGCCGGACTGCGCCACGCGCCACGCGATGGTCGCATCGCGCACGACACCTACGCTGTGCGTATTGGTGATCATAACCGGGCCTTCCAGAAAACCGCTTTCCTCCACCCACGCCGTCCCGGTCATCTCGCCGTTTCCGTTCAGGCTGAAATACCCGGCGTAAGCCGGATCATCGAACGAGCGGCGGCCGCGCGGCAGAATGGCGGTAACGCCCGTGCGCACCGGACCCTTCCCGACATCGAGTTTTCCTTCGCCGCTGATGAGCGTCGTGTAGCCCACTTCGACGCCGGATACATCGGTGATTGCATTCAGGGCGCCGGGAGTTCCGTCGAAGGGAATGCCGAGATCGCGGGCGCGGACGGCGGGTTGCGCGGGTTCGCGGGCATCGAGAAGCGGAACGAACAGGAGCAGGACGAGACCAATGAGGCGGGGCGTGGTGGCATTCATGGCGAAGGAAGAAACCCTCCTCCGCAAAGCTATGGCGGGCAAGCTGTCCAACGCCCCTCTTCAATCCAATAAATCCGGTTAATCCTGTCCAATTTTCTGATTTCTGTTTTCGCAGGCGATTGACCGGATTAGATTCGATCCGTGAGCTATCAGGTTTTCGCGCGAAAATATCGGCCGCAGACTTTTGACGATCTCGTCGGCCAGGCCCATGTCACGCGCACGCTTAAAAACGCGGTCGAGCAGAACCGCCTCGCGCACGCTTATCTCTTCGTCGGACCGCGTGGCATTGGGAAGACGTCGACGGCGCGCATCCTGGCCAAAGCGCTCAACTGCGTAAACGGACCGACCATCACTCCATGCGGAGTCTGCGATAGCTGCAAGGAAATCACGGGCGGCAACAGCCTCGATGTCCTCGAGATCGATGGCGCCAGCAACAACGGCGTCGAGCAGGTGCGCGAGCTGCGCGATAACGTCCGTTACGCGCCGAGCAAAGGGCATTTCAAAATCTACATCATCGATGAAGTGCACATGCTCACTTCGGCGGCGTTTAACGCCCTCCTCAAGACCCTCGAAGAACCGCCGCCGCACGTGAAGTTCATCTTCGCGACGACCGAACCGCAAAAAGTTTTGCCGACAATCCTGAGCCGGTGCCAGCGCTTCGATCTCCATCGCATCCCGGCGAATTTGATCGCACAGCATCTGCAATTCATCGCCGGAAAGGAAAAATTTTCTCTCGATCCGGCGGCCGCGCACGCGATCGCGCGAGGGGCCGATGGCGGACTGCGCGACGCGGAATCAATGCTCGATCAGCTCGTCGCCTTTTGCGGCGACAAGATTGGGGAGCCGGATGTCTTGAGCGTGTTCGGATTCACGAGCGAACAAACGGTCGCGAATTTCACCGGCCACATTCTGCGCGGCGAAACTCCGGAAGCCCTCGAGCTCCTTCACGCGGAGGCCGGGAACGGCAAAGACATGATGAAATTGATGTCCGACCTGATTTCGTATCTGCGCGATTTGCTCGTCGGCAAGGTGAAACCGGACGCGCTCGCGGATGATTTGAATCCTGAGCTGCAAAAATCTCTCGAGACCCAGGCCGCGATGATCGAAACCGATCGGCTGCTGGAATTGATCGATCAATTCGCGGCGGCGGAAGGGCGAATGAAATGGGCGCCGAACAAGCGGCTGCATTTCGAGGTCGCGGTCATCAAAGCGATTCAAACTTTAGGTCAGGTCACGTTGAATGAAGTGATCGAGAACCTGGCCGCATTGCGTGACGGGAAATCGCCTGCTGTAGCCGGGATCGCTGATCCCGGCCCGCGTGTAACGGCAAAGAAAACTGCTCCACCAGCAGCGCCTGCTCCCACCGGGATCACCGACCCCAGCTACAACGCTCCCTCACCGGCTCCTGAATCAAAAGCCATCGATCACGAAGCCGTCTGGCAGAGAGTGGTCGAACAAATTCGAGCGCGCAGACCATTGATCCACGCCTGGGTCGACTCGGCTAGGCCGCTGGGGATTGAGGGACATTTCTTCCAGCTCGGATTTCCGCCGGAGCAAAAAACGGCGATGGAATCGCTCGCCAGTCCGCGGACCCGGGATTTCCTGGAAGCGCTCATCAAGGAAATCAGCGGGCAGAGTTTGAAAGTGAAGATGGCTCTCAAGGAAGGCCTCCCCGTTCGCCAGGCACCTGAGCCGCCTCCGACCCCGCCGAGAAAAAAAGAAGACTCGCAGGCGACCTTCAAGGACGATCCGCTCATCCGCGAAGCGCTCGAGATTTTCAAAGGCGAGATCAAGACGAGCTGACCATTTATGAACCTGAACAAGTTAATGAAGCAGGCCCAGAAGATGCAGGAGCAAATGGCCAAGACGCAGGCCGAGCTCGAAGACAAAACGGTCGAGGTCCAGGCGGCCGGTGGAAAGATAACCGTAGTGGCCAACGGATCGGGCGATGTCATTTCGATCAAGATCGCGAAGGAAATCGTCGATCCGGAGGACGTGGAATTTCTCGAAGAAGCGGTGCTGAGCGGCGTGAAGCAGGCGATCGCGCAAGGCAAGGACCTCGCGCAATCCGAGATGACGAAGATCACCGGCGGGCTGGGAATTGGCGGGCTCGGGCTGTAGCCGAGCTGTCTGATTTCGTATATCGGCGGTCTACGACCCGGACGCGTGGCTCACAAACACTACCCGGACTGCATCAAATCATGCCGCACGATTAGACGCTTGGGGCTCTGTTTTGCCGCCGTAAACCGGTTCCGGTAAAACAAGATTGGAAATGAGTAATTCGTCCGCGCGTCGGGATTCCTTAACTGCATAATTCAAGCTGATCGGGATAATGCGTTGGCCGTTGAAAAGCCTTTTGACTTCCGGGTGCGGATCGTAACTCACGAGCCAAGGAAAGCTTTGAGAACAAACAAATCTCGCTAATCGCTGATGTTGACGCTCGCCAAAATGATATCGATAAAGGCGGCTGCCTTGCCCAAAATATGGCGGATCCAGATACCCCACCGCATCGCTGTTCAGCGCACGTCGTCTCCGCCGGAGATAGGTGATAGCATCAGAGTGAGAGACATTTATCTGATCCGCGTGGGCCGCAATTAGCGTGATTCGGCTGATCAAAAGCGACTTGTTGAATCTGCAGTCCAGGCGGTAGTCAGAGTTCTGTTTCATTCCGCCGATGGGACCCGCAGACAAAACTCCAGAGAAATTCGTACGGTTGAAGAAAAGGCCCGCCACCGCAAGATCAAGCGTAGAGAACTGCGCTCGGGACGTCGCACGTCGATATTTTGCGAACGATTTCCACGTGGTGATCGTCACTTTCAGGTCTCGAATGCGATCACAAAGACGATCTGAGTCAAACACAGCCGCTTCCCAGAACGCCGAAAGTAAGGGATCCTTTTCGATTAAAGTCAATTTCGAGATAAAACCACGTCCGAGTAGCCCTAGTCCCAGCGAAGCGCCTCCGGCGTAGCATTCATAAAAGTGGCAACCGGTCAGGAGATTCTCATTCAGCAGAGTGGAGACGTAATCGACAAGACCGACTTTGCTTCCGGGGTAACGCAACGGACTGATCATCGTTGCATCTATTTGAGGGCTGAGCCGTCCAGAATTTTCTGCGTAAGTGGTCGCACGAAGCTCGCAAATTCCTCCAATGTCGCCGGGTGGGCCTTGGCCCATTTTCCGTGGATGATCATGTCGCTAAATTTCTTCGCCCGCAGCCAGTGGTTTAAGACCTTCACCACCGCACCCACGAATATCTTGTCCGCGTGCGTAATGGCGAACCCAATCATAAAATCCAATCCGGGATCTCCAGGAGCGCTTGTTTTCCGCTTCGTTTTCCAACCTTCGTGGAACTCCTTATTGAGGCCCGCTTTCGTTATCGCGTACTCAAGACAACGTTCGATAAGTGCTCTGACTAAGAAAGCCGCAGACGTCGGAAACGAAGGATAATCAATAGTTGATATCTCAATCGTTAATTGCCGAAGCTGATCATCTCTGATGGGACACTCCAATGACTCGAAGAAAGCTGCGGCCTTGCCCTTCAGTTTTTTTCTGCGACTTGCAATTACTGCGGGTGACAGATGAAGTTTCGTGGCGGTTCGCCTATCAACGGCGGCGAGTTTTTTCCATATTTCTGTGGGAACTGTTCGCGTGTTGGCTTCCGGCTCATTGTCTGCTCCGGTGGGGAGCAAAAACTGTCGTGCGATAAACCGGAGAGCCGAGTCGAAGACCCGTGAATTCAAGTCGCTACAGGGATCTCCATCTTCATCAAACTTCATTCCGAGAGCGCCTTTGACCCCCTCCAAAGTAAAGAACCGGGTGAAAGGGTTGGTCTTGAGCTGCGGACTAGCGAACATGTCCTGTTCCTCCTGACTCCAGCCTGGCAACCTGCGGACCTTATCCAACAAGGCCATTTCACGCATCATTTTGCGGAGACTCGGGACCGATTGATTAAATTCCGCGCTGATAGCTTGTAGTGTTCGTCCGGCCGCCATCAGTCGTCGAATACGTCGGTGTTTGGCGACGGTGTTCCAGGGCTTTATTCCGGCCTCGGTATGTCGGCGCGTAATAATCGGCTCCGCTGCCTCCCGACTGGGCGCCACATCCGCGGCCAGTTTTCCGATCGCGGCGCGCGTATTCGAATCAATTGCCGGAAAGCGCGTCTTTGCAGTATTTGGGATCAGCGAGGCATCTAATAACATCTGGCACGCACAGGCGCGTCGATTGCCTTCGACTACAACGTAACGGCCGTTTTCTTCGACCACGATTAAGCGCTCACCCGCCATATTTCCATCCGTATTGGCAATATTCTTGGCGAGATCGTCGATTTCTTCCGACTCCACCAACACGCGCCTAATCTCGTCCTGCTGTGCCTCTTTCCGAACTTCAATCCTTGGATTTTGGACGTCCAGAATTAGGTCGAGAGTGGTAATAGACGCCTGTGTCCACAATGGGGAGATGGAGGATTTCATTGGTCGAACGTTGTAACGTTCCGCGTAGGAAAGAGAAAGTCTTTCCTACAAGGGTTCGCTCCTCGGCCAAGCTTACCCTTCTCAAAGTGACTGCAGCTTCACATAGACTGGCGTTACAGTGGCCGTGTTTCCGCCCGGTGTTTTTCGAAAACGCAGACCTGGGTAATTCCGAGCTGCGCCATTTTTGCCGCGAGCCGATCGTAGTTTTCGCCGAGCTGGACGTGCGAGTGTGCGTCGGAGGCGGTCGTGAATTGAATTCCTTTCTCCATCGCCAGATGGATGATCTCGTCGGACGGATACAACTCGTTGACCGGCTTTCGCCATCCCGCGGTGGAGAGCTCGATGCACAAACCGCGCGCGGCAATGAAATCGAGCGTTTCCGAAACGAGCGTTTTCAGATCTGAGTTCGGGCGATGGCCGTGAATCTTGATTAGATCGAGATGCGCCAGGCAATCGATCAAACCCGTCGCGGCGATCTCGCGAATGCGGCGAAAATAATCGGCGTAGATTTCGTCGATGTCGCGGCCGGCGAATTGTTCGGCGCCGACCGGAACGCTGTCGAACATTTGATCGGGACGCTCGAGAAAATGAACCGACCCGAGAACGAAATCGAGGCGGTCCCAGTTCTGTTCGACCCAGGTCCGTCCGATACTGGAGCGGACAGGATCGTTGTCGAGCTCCAGGCCCGCCCGGATTTTCATGTCCGGGTTTTTCGAGCGCAGTCTTTCGATCTCATCGAAGTCGACGCCTTCGTGATAACGATCGTGATCGGTGAATGCGATGTCGGTCAGCCCGCGTTCGCGCGCGCTATCGACCCAGGGTTGGAGCAGCTTCTGAGCGTAGGGCTGGACGCGATGGCCTTGGGGATGCGTGTGGTAATCGGAGAAAAGCTTCATCTCCAAAGGGAACGAGCTGCTACGGCGCCGTCAGAAATTTCTGCCGGATGCGGAGCTCCGGATATTGCGGGAAAAAAACTTCGACGATAAACACTTTGTTCGGCGTAAGATCGCGGGTGGCGATCGTTTCCGGGTAATCAATATGCTCCAGCGGGTTGATCAAGATGGTGCCAGCCTTCTCCTCGAACGCGTGGTTATCGCTCCAGGTCGTCAGGATGGCGTCAGTGGAATTGCGCAGGAAAATTTCGATCCGCTGCTCGGACGGAAAATCGAGGATGACGGCGCGTTTCGAGACATTCTTGAGGGTCAATTTTACTTCGAGCTGACGGACCTCCGATAACTTCACGGGTTGTGGCGAGAGCTTCAACTCGAGGACGAGACCGCGGAGCCGCGTATCTTTGTAATTCGGCGCGGGATTGGACTGGAACGGATGGAGCATCCGGGTGAACCAGCCGCCCCGTTTTTCCGGGGTCGGTTCCTGGGCGCTCAGGCGAGCCGCGACCGCCAGGAAAAGGAACGTGATGGCGATGGCTCGGCTCATGGGCGGCTAAACAGCAAACGTTGCAAATCCTGTCAAACCCTTTATCAATCCGCCATGAGAATCGCGGCCCTCTCCGCCCTGATTAGTCTCCTGACGCTGTCGGTTTGCGAGGCAAAACGGCCGCACTCCACTTTTCGCGCCCACACCGAGGCGAACTCGAGCAACGGCCCCGTTTTCTCGACCCAGATTCGATCGGTCCTGTCGGGCAAAACCGTGGTGATCGAAAAAATGGCGGCGCTCTCCGAGCGCGATGTGGTCGGGTTTCAGGTTTATCCAGCGACCGATGGCAGCTGCGGCGCGCTTTTGCAGTTGAATGATCACGGCAGAATCACCCTCGATTCACTGAGTGTCGAACGACGCGGAACGTTTCTTTTCATTTTCGTAAATGGCCGTCCGCTCACCGAGCTCCAGATTGATCGACGGGTTTCGGATGGCAAAATCTACATCGCGTCGGGCCTGACCACCAATGAGATCGAGTTGATGAAAAAGGACTGGCCGCTGCTCAACGCGCGCAAGCAATAGCCGGATGAGATGCTTCGCCGCGCTCTGCGCAACTGCTTTGCTGATCGCGTTCCCGGCGATGGCGCCAGCCGAGACACAACCGCTCAACCTCACGCTGCCCACGGAAAACGACGCGATCTTCCGCGGCGATGGGCCAGCCTTCTACCAATACATCGACCGCGATTACCAAGGAGAGAAGTCGACGCCGTGGGAAGGCGGCCGCTATGGATTTGTTCGCAATCCGGTCCAGACGTCGGCTGGGATTGTTTACACTCGCCTCCACGAAGGGATCGACATTCGACCGATGCAACGCGACGCGCAGGGCGAGCCGCTCGATCCGGTGCGCGCCATCGCCGGCGGCACGGTCGTCCACACCAACCTCGTGCCGGGCTATTCGAACTACGGGAAATACGTCGTGGTCGAGCACCGCTTCGATGGCTGCAATTACTACAGCCTCTACGGGCACTTGAGCTCGATTGCGGTGCGCGCCGGGCAAAAGGTGGAGCAGCGCGACGAACTCGGCGTGATGGGACATACCGGCGAAGGGTTGAACCAGGCGCGCGCCCACGTGCATCTCGAATTGAACCTGATGCTGAGCCGACACTTCGAATCGTGGCACGAGACGTTTTTCAAAACCGAACCGAACCGGCACGGTCTCTACAACGGGTTGAACCTGATGGGACTCGATATCGCGCGGCTTTACCTCGCGCTTCGGAAGCGGCCCGCGCTGACGATCCCGGAGTTCGTGGCCGGGGAGGAAACGCTTTACCGGGTCCTGTTTCCGACCTCGCACAATTTCGATCTGCCGAAATTTTATCCCTGGCTGGTTGCATCCAAAACGGAGGGGGCGCCGGCGAGCTGGGAAGTTTCGTTCAATCGCGCGGGAGTGCCGCTGAAAATTGAGGGGAACGCGAAAGGAGTGAGCGAACCGGAGTTATCTTATCTGAAGCCGGGCTCTGGCGATGCCGGTCGGTTAACGAGCGAGAGAATTGCCGGCCGAGGGAAAAACGCGCGTCTCACCGATAAAGGAAAACAGTTTATGCGGCTGCTAATTTTCCCGGATTGAGAGGCCGACCAATAGCTATCGTGTGAATGCCTACAGCTTCAGAAGTTTCTTTTCCCCCTGATCGTGCGGCACAAGGACGCTTATCGTTCTTGTGGCGATATTTCCAGCATTGTCTGCCGCAGTCACGTGGATGGAATAATGTCGCCCATCCAAATCCTTGCCATCCCTCCATGCATCCAATTGAAGAGCGAAAGAAAATGTGCCGTCGTTCTGGATTGTGAATGAACCTGTCGGCTGGACTGCCCCGTACTCGTCCATGACCACAAAGGTAGCCGAGGTAGGATCAATCCCCGAGAGATCGTCGCTCACCGAGCCGGAGATGGTAACTTGGGCGCCGCGATGGTCAGGCGGCCAAATTCGGGCTGGGTCTGCTGAGACGGTAATGTTCGGAGGCGTGTTGTCCGGATTCAACGCAAGGGCCGTCCCATGAAGCGTGGCCAGGAAACTCGCGTCAGCGATTTTGTCGGGAAAGTCGCCCGCAACCGCATTGATGTCCTGAACCATCATTACGTTTTTGATCTCATCGATCTCGTCATTTGTGGCTCCGAGCTGAACCAGCGTCTGAATCTCGTCCGAAGACAAGCCATGCAGAGCAATATCGCGTTCCGTATCAAACACATTCTGCGGCGTTATGGATGTGTGGGGAACTCCGGCCGCGAGCAGCGCGTCCTTGAGGTTCGTAAGCAAACTTGGCAGCGCATCCAAGACACGGGCCAAGGCCGTTTGATATCGCGCTAGCGCAATAAGTTGCTGACCTTCCCAGAAAGTATCTCCAGCGTCCACCGCGCCTTGAGCGCGATCGATCGCTACTTGCATGGCCCCCGCATATCCGATTCCTTCCTCCTCCTTGCTGATGAGAGCATTGATCGCGTCAGCTAATGGCTGGGACGCCGGATCAGACGTAGTTACAGGCGGCAGGGCAGGTATTACCGGCGTAAAGATCGACATAAAATTTGGATCGGATGGGTCGAGCGCCAGCCTCCCAAGTTTGTTCGCCAAGCGGTTTTGTAGTGCTGAAATTTTGTCGGCGGCCCGGCAGGCTAATTTGGCGTCAAAAGGCCCGTTACAGATAATCGTCGTCGCGACTTTGATCGTCAATCCTAGCACGTCGAACTCCTGCTGCAGTTGGGCGAGCGCCGCCTTTTGTTCTGCGGTGAACCGCTGCTTAACGTTGGAATTAACGGCCACGGTGACCAAAGCCGATTCATCGCCGTCGTAACCCGCGATGTAGGCTTCGATTCTTTCGTTGATCTGCGTCGCTGTGAATGTGTAGAGCCGTGGGACCGAATACGTGCCTAACACGACCAGAAAGCCGCCGCTGCTGAAGATGACAACCGGCTCACCTTCGCCATTTTCATTCAGGTCATTGGTTGTTAGTTGGACCGTGATTTCTACCTTATCTCCGACAAAAAGTCCGCTGATCACCGTCTGCGGAGTGCCACTCTGGATCAGAACCGACGTCGCCGGACCAGCAGCAATTACTGTTTGAAGCCCCCCAAGCGCCAAGCTAACGGTGGCAATCAACCACAGCCGTAAAAGCCGCAAAACAATTGTTATAGGGGTACCCGGAAGAATGTTCATGGGGGTTTTTTGTTAGCCAATGGTTAGGAAATCTAACGTCATTGACAAGATTGAAATGCAGGCGCGGCGCTCTCTCACAGGGTTCACAGACGCGCCGACAGCGGCGCGGCTACAGCTAGCACGAAGTCGGCACGCGCTGGGCGAGGGCAACGGCGTGCGGGATCGCGCCGACGACGAAGCCGAGGCACTCCACCGCGCCCGATGGTTTGCCGGGCAACGCCAGCACGAGCGAACGCTCCACGACGGCGGCGAGACTGCGCGACAGAATAGCATTCGGCGTGATCTGCATCGATTCGCGCCGCATGGTTTCGCCGAAACCGGGAAGCTCCACGCGCATGACGGCGCGGATCGCCTCCGGCGTGACATCACGAGTCGAGATGCCGGTTCCGCCCGTCGCCAAAATCAACGCGCACCCTTGATCGGAGAACGACCGCAACGCCTCCTGGATGCGCGTCATGTCATCGGGAACGATCGCTTCCGCGAGAACCCGCCAGCCCTGTTGTTGCGAAAAATCTTTTAAGGCCGGCCCGCCGAGGTCGTCATATTCGCCCGCCGCCGCGCGATCGGAGATGGTGATGATACCGACTGTTATCGCAATATTGCGCATACCCGTAGCGAAGACTGTGCCCACCGTCAGGGTCGTGCTTTGCATTCTTGCGTCAATCACGGACGGCTACTAAAGTTAACCGCGATGTCGGCTGCCAGTAGCTCTCATCGCATGTAACACTCCCCATTTTAACCGAACGCTACCCCGAACAACACGGGCGCCGCTAATAGCGCACACTTTCGCGGCGACCTCCACGCTAGCTCTTGCCATGATCTCTCCCGAATCGCGCGCTCTTCAGCAATGCACGTATACTCCCTCTGCCGCACCCCCCCGCTCGTCTGGTCCGCTCGGCGCCAGCCCCAGTCATTTGGTGCTGAAACAGGCCCTGCTTCACCAGGTACTCGGTAACCCAAGCGATAGTCACGCCGGCATAAACGAACTGCGCAAAGCGAGTGATGCCTTGCCGTTCCGCGAGCTCGCCGAAGCTTGGGCCACGGCTGGCGCGAAGGGAACGGAGGCCCTGGCGCCTCTACTGCGCAACACGCCTCTCGCCGAGATTATTCAATTCGGCAACGCCGCGCTCAACACCGAGGAATCGGTCGTCGAGCGCGCTCGCCACGACATGGAAAGCATCATGGAGAAAATGAACCTAGCGCGAACAACGCAAATCGCGCCGGGCGCCCTCCAGAGCGTTTTTTTCCAGCAGGCCACAGGTAAAAAGACCGGTGGGATGGTTGGGAGCGGCGTCGGGGCTGAGATTCGCTGGCAGGACGTAATGTCGCAGCTCCCTGCGCTACTCACCAACCTCCAAACGCTGAACCCTAAAGTAGACCAGACAGCCCTCGCCCCAGACGCCCTGGCGGCCATCTTCGGCAATCTCGAAATCAGAACCGGACAGATTGAGGTGCGTCGCACTCGTTTGCTTCGCCTGGCCGATCTGATGCATGCGGAGCCGATCGGCTTCTTGCGCGTCGAGCGGCTCTTGTTCACTCCCGTCGGTTACGCTCTCGGCGACTTGATGTACTCGCTGCCGATGCTCCCCGGCGAAACCGTCCGCCTTACCCACCGCGAATTTGCGCGCACCGAGACTGAAATCATCAAGCTCGTCACGACTTCGCTCGAGACCGCGACGCAGGATACCCTCAGCGAGACGTCCGAGCTGGCTCAGTCCACGGGAACGCAGCGCCAGTATAGCTCCGCCTTCAGCGCCTCCGCCACCGCGTCAGGCGGGTTCGGCCCGGTCAATGTCTCGGCCAGTGCGCAGTTCGGCATCAATAACTCAGAGTCCGTGGCGCAGCAGACCTCAATCAAGCGCTCGCGCGAGATCACGCGCGAGGCATCGTCACGCGCGAAGCAGGAGCACAAGATAAGCTTCCGCGTCTCGACGCAGTACGAGGTCGAAGACAATTCCTTCCGGGAGCTGCGCAATATGTCGGAGCGCGCGATCCGGTGGGACTTTCATCGCCTGATGAAGAAGTGGCGGGTGCAGCTCTTTCGGACAGACGCGCGTATGACCTACGACTTGGTCATCCCCGAGCCTGGAAGCTATCTGCTCCGCAAATACATTCGCCGGCAGAGGCTCGCCCAAGGAGCGGCGAAGCCGCTGGAGTTCATCGAGACGCCGGCGGTCATCACGCCGCAACGCATCGCCGAGCTGACGGCAAAGTATCGCGTGTCCCTTCCCGCACCGCCGGCCCCGCGCACATTGACCTTCCATGCCGAACAGACCTTTTCGCAGAAGCAGCAGGGGCAGGCTTTCCTCGAGCTGACGTGGCCCAGCGGCTACGTCTACGAAAATGCGTCAGTTCAAGCGACCGACGCGCTCCAGAATAATGAGGCGGTGGGGCTACTCGACTCATTGGACGGTTTCAACAAAAACCGTCTGGCAGCGTCCGTTGCCGCAGGAGCAACGCAGTATCTCTGGAAGTACTCGTACAACTGGGGGCTTGGTCGCGATCCGATTGCTGGCCAGCGTATGGAGTTAGGTGTCACACTTCATGTCAGACCGAGCAGTGAAGCGTTAGAAACGTGGCAGCGCGAGGCATATGGCATTCTGCTCGACGCCGCGCGCGCGCGACACGAGGAAAACCAGCAGCAACTGCAGCGCGAGCTGGCCGATCTCGACGCCGATCTTGGATACCGCGGAGATCCGCTGCTGCTGCGGAAGATCGAGAAGGAGGAAATCATGAAAGGCGCGCTCCGCTGGCTGCTCGGGCCCGACTTCCACTTTTACGCCCGCAATTTGCCCGGCTCGGAGATTGGAGGACTCGACGATCTTGAGCTGTACTACGACCCGGCCAGCGATACCGATCCCGACTGGAGCGTGCGTGAGGAATTTTACCAGCCAACTCTCCAGTACGGCGAGGTGATCAAGTTCCTCCATCAAGCCATCGAATGGGAGAACGTGATCACGGTGCTGTATCCATACTTCTGGGCCAGCCCGCGGCGGTGGGACTTCAAGCAATTCCTTTTTCATCCGGATTACACGCACCGGAATTTCTTGCGCGCGGGCGCCGCGCGGGTGGTCCTGCCGATCCGGCGGGATTTCGAGTCCGCGTTCTGCAGTTACGTCGAGACGCTGAACCCGAACGAGCAACTTCCGAACTCGCATCCGTACATAACGGCGGCGAGTGAGCTGCAGACGACGCAGGCCGCTTTGGAAAGAGCCGATTTCGCCGTGGATGGCGCGATCCTGACGCCCGACGCGGAATGGACGGAATTCACGCCCACGGGCGGACTTGACGTGCGCGAGGGCGTAACGCTGAGCGAACCCGAGAGCTGACGGCGGGCGATGAACGTCGGCGTCAACTATCCCTGGAACAATTTCGGCGCCGACTTCGGCGATCCGCCCCCAGGGTGGGGACAGCGGCGTGACTGGGAGCGGACGCTGGCGACGGAAATCGACCACCTCCGCACGCTAGGGGTGCGCGCGCTACGCTGGTTTATTCTCGCTGATGGCTTGCTGCTCGGGACGGGGGCAGGGGCAGTGCCGCACGTGGACCGGTCGCGACCAGGCCAGTGGCGTTTCGATCAAGTGCCTCAACTTACAACCGAGTTCGTCCAGGACTTCAGGCGGCTCCTTGGATTCTTCTCCGCTGATCTCCAGCTCATGCCCGTGCTGATGTCGTTCGAGTTCTGCCGGCCAGGGGAGCCGACTGGCCAGGCGGCGTACGTCAAGCAGGGACGATCTGATGTGGTATACGATCCGGCGAAGTCGATCGATTTCCGGCGCAACGTTTTCGACCGCCTCCTCGCCATCACTGCCGAACCAGAAAATCGGCCGAAGATTCTCGCGTGGGACATTTTTAACGAGCCTGAGCTGTGCACGCGCGCGAGCAATAACGATCCCGATCTCAATCATACGATTCCGATCGAGCGCATGCGGGAGTTCCTGCGCGAGTGCGCCAGCCGAGTGAACGCGGTGCAGCTCGATTCGACCGTTGGTTTCCAGCACCGCTCGAGCGTCGAGGAGTGGAACCGCGACCGCCCGCTCGGCCTAACGATGCAGCAGTTCCACTATTATGGGTACGACTACGGCAGACCCGCGCCGCTGCCGCGGTTCGACCCGGCGCTCCCGTGCATGCTCGGAGAAATCGGCACTTCAGTCTTCGTACGAAGTATGTGGCCCGACCACGGCTGGCACGACAGCGTGCATCGGCGACTCTCGACAGCGTTCGCACGGGGCTACCAATGGGTGTTTCTGTGGTCGAGGCACTCGACAAGTCTAAATGATCACGATACGGAGTGGGACAGATCAACCGAGGCGGCGCTCGCCGCGATCCGCGATGGCAACTACCGCCCCGATCCGTACCAGCCTGGTCGTGCCCCGCGGGACGCCGGAGTTGTCGCCGGTTGAAACTGGGGAGGTACGGGCGATGATTGCGAAGCAACGGACAGGCGACTTGGCGCGATGTATCCTCGATCGAGGCTACGCTGCGGGGAAACCGCTGTTCATCAATGCATGGTACATAAAGACGTCTTGGAAATATCCATGAACGTCGCCGGGCACCCGGAATACCTTGGGATTCATTTCGTGCCAGAATTCAAACGGAGTATCCAGAAGCGTCCCTGTGGGGCCGGACGTCTCACTCGCACCGTGCACGTGCGCGACGCGCCGGCCGCCCGTGAGGCTTCCCAACCGTGCGAACGCTCCGGACTGGGTGTAAATGCGCAGCCGTCGATCCTGCATCCCTTGGTTGCCGGGGTTACCCCACTGTTCAATCAGAGTCACGAGTTGCGCCATCGAGCGTGGATCGCCGGCATAGACGCCGTCGAAATCGTAAATTTCCTTGAGCCGGTCCCAAAAAGGGGGAAAACGGTCGCTCCGCAGCACGGCACCGTGCGCGTGGATACCGGCGCTGAAACAGGAGAGCGCGATTCGTCCCACCGGCACGAACTCGTTTCCGATGGGCGCGGTACTTTGCAGCCAGAAATTCAGTTCCTGAAGGAGACGGTAGACGTTTGCCTGCGACGGTAACTGTCCCATGCCACCTCCACGTACGCCCAGCGGGAAAACGAAAATCACCGCGCGTCCGGCGGCGGCGTGATGATGGACCATCTGGTGGACGGTGAGCAGATACCGCTGCAACAGATCGATGTATCCCGGGCCTGCGGGGTACGGTCCGGGGTGAGCCTCCGGGGGCAGGAATGGGCAGAAATAGAGATGATAACCCAAACCCACCGCAGCGCTCGGCCGCAGAGGCGAAGGCCGGTACGCCGCGACGATGCGCGGTGCCTCGGTGCCGCTACGCTCGAGCAGGTGAACGGTGCCGCGTGGCGCAATAACCCGACCCGTATCGTTGACCCGAGGCTCGTTGCCGGAAACCAGACAGGGAGTTCCGCCCAAGTGGGTATAGCGATCGTGCGAACCCGCGGCGCCACCGCGCGGCGGAGTGAGTTCAAACGAGCGATCAATGGTGCCGGTAGCGACAGGCCAGTGTCTGAGCTGGCCAAGCACGATCGTGATCTGGACCCGCTCGTCAGTTCCACCGGGTTGGACTATCTCAAGGCATGCGACATTGACGTGTCGACCGTGCCCTCCCGAGGGCGAAACCTGCGGCCCAAGCGCGCCCGTGTCGCTGGGCAGGTAGAGGAAACGTTGAACGACCTCCCAATAGCCGATCCGAGTCACCGTGAGCATGAGCCAAAACGGGGCCGCGCCGACGAACTCCAAACGCGTCCCAGCGCCGGCCGCCGTCGTCGTTAATTGGGCGATTGAGCCGAATTCACTCGCGAGGGAGAGAGAGTCGGGTTGTAAGAACTGACCCGTCACGTCCTGCACGGTGACGACAACAATTCCTCTAGGCATCGGGGGTCAATCTCATGTTTGTTATCGGTAACGGCGAGCAAAGAGAGCACCAACGAAAAATTGGGCTGCCGGTGTCTTTTCAATCTATCCGACGTCCCGCCGGTCGGCGTGATCTGTGCCGGAAAAGAGGCCGTCATGGCCACGCGGTTCGGTCACGATGGCTGGCAGAAACGCCTCTAATCCCCGACACAACGCCATCACAGCCTTTTGCCGCCAATTGACCGGCACGGTCGGATCACACCTCGCGTTTCGTTTTCTCGAGCAACCGAATGTCGCTCATCACCATTTCCTTATCCACGGCTTTGCACATGTCGTAGATGGTGAGCAATGCGACCGCGACGCCAGTCAACGCCTCCATTTCGACGCCGGTTTGCGCCACGGTCCGCGCGGTGCAGGTCACTTCCAAGCCGGATTGCGATGTCGCGATCTCGATTTCGACGTGCGCCAAATTCAAATTGTGACATAGCGGAATGAGCTCCGACGTGCGCTTCGCGGCTTGAATGCCGGCGATCCGCGCGGTGGCGAAGACGTTCCCTTTTCCAATCTGGTTTTTTGAAATGAGAGCGAGCGTCTCCGCGCGCAGTTGGATTTTTCCGGCGGCGACAGCTTCCCGTGCGCTCCGTTCTTTCGCGGAAACGTCCACCATCTGCGCGGCGCCGTCCTCGGCCAGATGCGTCAGACGATTCATGGCTCAGCCGCCGATCGCCACCATCATGCGACCCGGCTGATAGTTTTCTCGAAAATCGTGCTGCTCGGGTTTGCGCTCCACCACATCGAGGAAGAAGCGCTTCAACTCCGCGTCGGTCGCGCCGGCCCGCATCACTTTCATGATGTCGAATTCCAGATAGCTGCCGAGACATGGCCGCAGTTTTCCGTCGCAGGTGAGGCGCAATTTGTTGCAGCTCTCGCAAAAATGCAGGTTCGTCATCGCGCCGATGAAGCCGATGCGCTGGGAGCGTCCCGGAATTTTGTAATAACTGGAGGGGCCATTGGTGCGGAAGGTCGGGTCGGGAAGCAGTGCGCCGTAATGCGCTTCAAGCCCGCGCCGCGCCTCCGCGACCGGCAGGAAATTGCGATCGTCGAGCACGTCGCTGTGGCTGACGGGCATCAGCTCGATAAAGCGCAGAATAAGATTCCGCTCGGCGGCGTACTCTACCAGCGGAATGAATTGCTCTTCATTCCGGCCGCGCATGAGGACGCAGTTCAACTTGATCAGTGGAAATTTCGCGGCGACCGCGGCGTCGATTCCATCGAGCGCCTGCTGCAAATAATCGCGGCCGGTCGTTTGCGCATACGATTCGCGGTCCAGGGTATCGAGGGAAATATTGACGGAGTTCACTCCGGCTTCCCGCAATGCTTGCGCCATGGTTTTCTCTTCTGTAGCCGCTTCGCTATGCGAAGCGTGAGAGCGACTTTCGAACGCCGATCCCGCGTCGCCCACAGGGCGACGGCTACAGTTGCGTGCGAGCAGCGTTCCGTTCGTGGAGATCCCGATGTCGTTAATGGCGGGAATGGTTGGCAGTTGCTGAAAGAAACCAAGCACGTCGCGCCGGGTAAGCGGTTCCCCGCCGGTGATTCGCACTTTCGTAACGCCGAGTTCGGTCGCGATCCGGATCAGCCGCAGAGTTTCCTCATAGCTCAAAACGTCTTCGCGCGGGAGCCACTCCTGCAATTCGCGCGGCATGCAATAATTGCAGCGCTCGTTGCAGCGGTCGGTGATCGACACCCGCAAATAGGAAATGCGATGTCCATATCGATCTTCCATTGGCCATGAGGCTAGGCCGGGCGAAGGCGCAGAGCAAGATCGCGTCGCGATGCATTTGACGGAAAAACTGCCGATGCTAAATTGCGCCATGAAGCGGCGCTTATTTACCAAGGCGCTCGTGCTGAGCGCAGCATGCAGCGCATTATTCCTCGCGGGTTGTTCGACGACGGAGACCCGAATTTCAGCACACCCGGAGATTTATAACGGCTTGTCCGCGAGCGATCGCGCTCTCGTCGCCGAGGGCAAAATCCGAAATGGCATGTCACAGAATGCGGTTTTTCTCGCCTGGGGTTCGCCCGATGCAAAGACAAGCTCGGTCGTTCTGGGGAGACCGGCTGAGACCTGGGTTTATACCGCTATTGCCAGCTCGCCCTATCCGTACGGCTGGGGACCTGGATATTACGGCCGCGGCTACTACGGCTTCGGGTATGTAACCCGCCATCGTCATTCTGTGATCCGGTCTCGCCTCTACTACGATCCGTTTTACTATCCGTTTTATTCTTCACAGACGACCACCTATCCGGAACGGACCGTTTCGTTTCAAAACGGACGCGTGGTTGCCTACCAGTTTCTCAATAGTCCGCGCGGCGTCTACTAGCGCGGCGTAGCAGCGGCCCTGGCAGCGGAAGCACGAGGTCGGCGGTGATAGACCGCCGCTCCAATTGAATCTACAGTTCGGGTCGATGGCCTACACATCCTTCCGCCAATTCATCCAGGCCCTGGAGAACGCGGGTGAGCTGAAGCGGATTTCCGTTCCGGTCGAAACCGATCTCGTGATCAGCGAATGGGCCAACCGCGAGATGAAATCGCCGGACGGCGGGAAGGCGCTTCTCTTCGAGAATCCGACGGTCGACGGAAAGCCATCGCAGTTCCCGGTGGCGATCAACACCATGGGCTCGCGCCGACGCATGGCGATGGCCTTGAATGTCGGCAGCGTCGAAGATCTCGCGCAGGAAATTCAACTGATCCTGAAAGCAAAACCGCCGACCGATCTCCGCGAGGGCTGGAGTCTGCTGAAGCAGGGACTCCATCTTTTGCACGCGCGGCCGAAGCACGCGAAGGAAGGCGCTTGTCAGGAAGTGGTGCACCGGTTCTCGGAACCGCTAACGCCTAACTCAGAGGCGCTCACCCTGGCGGACCTGCCCATCCTGAAATGCTGGCCCAAAGATGGCGGGCGCTTCATTACATTGCCGAACGTCCACACGCGCGATCCGGAAACCGGCGCGCGGAACGTGGGAATGTATCGGATGCAGGTTTATGACGACCTAACGACGGGCATGCACTGGCAGGTGCACAAGGTCGGGGCGCGTCACGGAAAGCGTTATTATGAACGGGGAGAGAAGATGCCGGTGGCGGTCTGCCTCGGCGGCGATCCCGCTTATACGTTCGCCGCGACCGCGCCGTTGCCGGATGGGCTGGACGAAATTCTTTTCGCGGGGTTCGTCCGCAAGAAATCGGTCGAGCTGGTGCCGTGCAAGACGATCGATCTGGAAGTGCCGGGCGATGTCGATTTCGTTCTCGAAGGTTACGTGCAGCCGGGCGAGACGCGGCCGGAGGGACCATTCGGCGATCACACCGGTTATTACACAGCGATCGAGGATTACCCGGTCTTTCATCTCACCGCAGTCACCCACCGCCGCGACGCGATTTATCCCACGACGATTGTCGGCATCCCGCCGATGGAAGATTTCTACATGGGCGACGCCACCGTCCGGATTTTCCTACCCGTCTTCAAAATGAATCTCCCGGAGCTGGTGGACATGACGCTTCCGCCCGAAGGCGTTTTTCACAACCTCGTCTTCGTCAGTATTCGGAAACAATATCCCTACCAGGCCTTCAAAGTGATGCACGGCTTGTGGGGGATGGGGCAAATGATGTTCAGCAAATACATCATCGTCGTGGACGAAGACTGCGACGTGCACAACACGAGTGAAGTGCTGTTTCGCTTGTGCGCGAACACCGACCCGGAGCGCGACAGCACGATCATCCGCAATCCAAGCGATTCGCTCGACCACGCGCCCACTTCGCAAAATATCGGGTCGCATATGGGTTTCGACGCGACGCGAAAACTTCCGGGCGAAAATTATCACCGGACCTGGCCGGAGCTCTTGAAGATGACCGACGAAGCGCAGGCCATCGTCGACGCGCTGCAAAAGAAGTAGGGCTTACGGCTTGCGGAACACGCGGCCGGACGTCGAGTCGCGCACCAGAGCGCCGTGCGGAATTCCGCGAACGTCCACCAGGGCGTACGGCGGATACGGACTCTGAACTACGCCACGCGTATCAGTCGGCCGGGCATAGGGATAATAGTCGCGCGGATGTCCGCCGTAGTAGCCGCGCTCATCGAGTTCCACGGTGGCGCCGATGATCGCTCCGGTGTGCGCACCAATCAGAGCGCCAACCGCGGCTCCCCGCGCGTCTCCCGTGGCCGCAGCGCCCAGGACCGCGCCGGTGACCGCGCCCCAACCCGCACCCTGACCGGTCGCCGTATCACAAGAAGTAAGCGCGAAGGATGCGAAGGCGATCGATGAAGTGATAAACAACGTCTTCCTTTTCATAAAAAATTTCCCGTTTCCAGAATTCGGCCTGGGTAGGTCAGACGGAGGTTCGGCGGCTCGCATTCACCAAAACCGAAAAAGTTTCGCGGCGATGCGGCCGACTTTCTCGATCTTGCTGAGCCGATATTCTTTCTCGAAGACGCGGAACCCATCCGCCTTCGTCCGCTCGAGCAGGGTCCGATAGACCGAGGCCATTATTTCCGCCGCCACCATCGAGCGTCGATCCTCCCGCGGGAGCAACGCGGCAGCGTTCGCAAAAAACTCCTCGGCCCGCGCCGCCTCGAACTGCATCACGGCAAGGAATGCCTCGTTGTATTTTCTCTGCTGCAAATCGGCTTCGGAGTAACCGAAACGCGCCAGATCTTCGCGCGGCAGATAAATTCGCCCATTGCTCAAATCTTTGCCGACATCGCGGATGATATTGGTCATCTGGAGCGCGAAGCCGAGCTGGATCGCATAATCGCGGCAAGCTGGATTGCGATAACCGAAGATTTCAATGCTGACGAGACCGACCGCGCTCGCGACGCGATAACAGTAGACGCGCAGCTCCTCGAATGTCTCGTAGCGGACGTTCCGCAAGTCCATCTCCACGCCGTCGATGATCTCCTCGAGCATCGCGGCGGTGAGCGAATACTTCTTCATCACCGCTCGCAGATCGTACGCGAGCCTGTCTTCATCCGGTTCGCTTTGGCACAGCCAGCGCCGCCAGGCAGCCAGGGCCCGCGCTTTTTCCTCCGGCAAAGTCTCAGTGGAGTCGGCGATGTCGTCGATCACCCGGCAGAACGCGTAGAAGACCGTGATATCGCGGCGGCGTTCGCGGCCGAGCGCGACAAAAGCGAGCGCCAGATTCGATTTGCTTTCACGCGTGATCTTCTCTGCGTTCACTGAGTCGCGCCTAATATTGAATTTGGGACTGAATCCACGTCTCCTGATTCGCGCGGCCGGTCTCGCATTGCCGGAACAAACAGACCCACGAGGCGAGCAGCCAACCGGTGACGAACCCGCGCGCTAACACATAAAATATTTTCCACCCGATCACGGCGACGACGCGGTCCCCCACCGCGCCGCGTACGATGGCGTCGCAGGTGGTAAGGAAAAAAAAGTGCATGGCGGCGATAAGAAAAAACCAGCCGAAACGGAAGAGATTGCGCCGGATGAATTCGCGATGAGCGCGGACCGCCGC
This sequence comes from Verrucomicrobiota bacterium, assembly GCA_039649045.1. Lineage (GTDB taxonomy): Bacteria > Verrucomicrobiota > Verrucomicrobiia > Chthoniobacterales > UBA10450 > AV80. The sequence continues at coordinate 182,026 of JBBWZL010000013.1, forward strand.
GCGCAAAGTTTCATTATGGAGCACGAGCGAAATCTGGACGGAGCAGAAAAGAATGATCAGCGCGCTCATGAGGAACCGTTCGAGCGGCAAATAGTCGAGCACCCCGGGCACGTTGCGAAAATAAGCGAGGAGCAACGGCACGCGCACGATCAGCGTGCTGACGATCACGACAATACCGGCCCACTCCAGGACATAACTAAAACGCCGCATGGCAAACCGAAACAAATCCTCCTCACCGAAACTCAAGCCCTTAATCCAAGCCAGGCAGACTGTGATCAGGTAAACCTGGATATAGACGCCGAAGAGGTATTCAAAGATGAAGGCAACGGCATCGATCGTCGCCGAAATCTGGAGAGCGCCGGCAGCGGACATTGCTCCGGCCGATTGCGGCAACCGCCAGAAAACGATCGGCTTCAAAAGCGTGGCGCCGACGCTGACGAGCAGCACGAGGTAGATCAGATAACCCCAGAAACCGTATCGTTTCCGCAACGCTCCGAACAATGCACCGTGCAGACCGCGCCAGTTCATGACGAGGAGGATGGCCGCCAGAACCGAGAGCGGATAAGTCGTCGTCGCGTTATCAAAAATGCCGGCGACTCCTTCAAGCGTGGGCAACGGCACGTCCGGCCAGACTTCGAGAAAGCGCGGCCATTCCCAGCTCCCCGGTGACGTGACCTGGCTGAAGTCGAGCTCGGCCGCGGCGTGGATCGGCGTGAAGGTGACGAACTGAAATATCCAGTACGCGAAACCGAGGAGAGTGAAGGTGAGCCAGATGCGTTTGAAACGCAGGATGCAGCGCAAACCGTCCCGGAGCGCGAGCCGGATTGGATTGAAAAACAGGACGATGAGATAACCGCTGCCAAGTCCCAGCAGCGGATAGACTCGCGGAACGTCAGTCCACATGTCCGGCCTAACGAATCAAGCCCCAGTGCCAGGTGAAGGGCCAGTAAACGAAGAGCCCGCGCCCCACGAGATTCTCCTCGGGAACGGGACCCCAGTAGCGGCTATCGGAGCTGTTGTAACTGTTGTCGCCCATCGCGAAGTAGCTGTGGTCCGGCAGGTGATACGTGGCCTGGGGAGATTTCAGATAAGTGGCGGAGGGCGGATTGCTGTAACCCTGGTAGCCATTCTTCTTGTCCATCACGCGCTTGAATCCAAACCGCTGCGCCTTCTCTCCATTCACATACAGAAACGGCGGATCGACTCGCAAGCTGTCGCCCGGCACGCCGGCGAGACGTTTGATGAAAAAAGGCGAGCCAGTCGCGGGATCGTATTGAATGAAGTGGCTAATCCCCTCTTTCATGTTGCGCTCGTTAATTCCTTCCGTTCGAAAAACGAAAACGTCACCCCGCCGCGGCTTCACGAAATTGTAACTGAACTTATCGACGAAGACCTGGTCGCCGGTGTCCACGGCCCCCCGCGCGACCGTTGCCCCTTTGGGGTAGGTGCGATTTTGCACGTTGAAATCCTGAACCAGCGTCTCGGGCGGCGCATAAACCATGGATGGTTTTTGGTTCTCCCACCGGATTTCTGTAAAGGTAAAGAAGAAGCCGTATTTCTTCGGAACGATCTCTTTGATCGTGTCTTCCTCGGTGGTAACGACATTGATGTAGTTGCGTCCGAGGATGAAGTACTCACCGATCTGCTGGAGAAAATTCGGGAGCGGAGCCGCCGGATCGATCCGGTGGCCGATGATCCCATTCAGCGTCGGCTGCATGGAGCCGGTCGGGATCTTGAACGGCTGGAGGAAATAGGAGCGGATCCCGACCGCGACGACGATCGCGACCAGAATCACTTCGACGTTTTCCCGCCAGGCGGCGTCCTTGGGCGTGGGGAGATGCTCCGTGTAACGGGCGTGCAACTTTTCGGATTCGGCCGTGACCGCTTTCTCGTCGCGGTCATGTAGGGATTTGCGCAGCCGCTCGATGTGGGTCTCTAGATCTAAAATGGTGGCATCGCTTAAAACGTCCTTGCGATAGCGGAGCAGCTTTTCCGCATGCCGAACGAGCAGACGACCGTGCTTGATGTAGCGTTTAGTGAACATGAAATTTCTTGCCTAACGAGTTATTGCGCGCGCAAAACCTGGATGAACGCCTCCTGTGGAATATTGATCTTGCCGATGCTTTTCATCCGCTTCTTTCCCTCTTTCTGCTTCTCGAGCAACTTCCGTTTTCGGGTGATGTCGCCTCCGTAGCATTTCGCCGTCACGTTTTTTCGCAACGCTGAAACGCTTTCCCGGGCAATTATCTTTCCGCCGATCGCCGCCTGGATCGCGACCTGATACAGTTGCCGCGGGATCACTTCCTTCAACTTCGCCGCCAGCATGCGCCCGCGACTGTCCGCGCGATCGCGATGGACGATGGTCGAAAAGGCGTCGACCGGCTCGCCGTTCACAAGCAGATCGAGCTTCACCAGCTTCGCGGCGCGATAACCGGAGTGCTCGTAATCCATCGACCCGTACCCACGGGTCATGCTCTTAATCTTGTCGTTGAAGTCGACAAGAATTTCGTTCAGCGGCAGTTCGCAATGGAGCATGACACGCTTGGTGTCGAGCGATTCGGTGTGGTCCATCAGCCCGCGCTTCTCGAGGATGAGCTGGAGGATGTCGCCGATGTTTTCGTTCGGGCAAAGCACATAGGCTTTCACGATCGGCTCGCGGATTTCTTCGATCACGCTCGGATCGGGCAGGTGCGCGGGATTATCGACCAGCAATGTCTCGCCGCGCGTCGTCAGGATTTCGTAGATGACGCTTGGGGACGTGGCGATGATGTCCATGTCGTATTCGCGCCGGAGCCGTTCCTGGATGATCTCCATGTGGAGCAGGCCGAGGAAGCCGCAGCGAAAACCGAAGCCGAGCGCGACCGAACTTTCCGGCTGGTAAACGAAAGCCGAATCGTTCAGGCGCAATTTTCCGATCGCGGTTTTGAGATGCTCGAAGTCGGCGGTGTTGATCGGGTAGATCCCGCTGAAAACCATGGGATGGATTTCCTGGAATCCGGGAAGCGGCACTTTCGCCGGATTGCGCAGATCGGTAACGGTGTCCCCGATCTTGATGTCGGCCGTGCTCTTGATGTTCGCGATGAAATAACCGACGTCGCCGGCCTGGAGCCGCTTTTGGGGAAACATTTTCGGCGTGAAGACGCCCACTTCCTTCACCTCGTAGCGCGCTTCGTTGTTGATCATTTTGATTCCCTGGTCGGCTTCGATCTTCCCGGAAAAAATCCGGACGTAAGCGACCACGCCGCGATAGATATCGAAGACGGAATCGAAGACGAGCCCGCGCAAAATTTCGTCAGCCGGCTTCGGCGGCGGCGGGATGCGGTGGACGACGGCCTCGAGAATTTCTTCGATGCCGATTCCCATTTTCGCGCTCGCGTCGATCGCTTCCTCGGCGGGGATCGCGAGAATTTCCTCGAGCTGTTTGTGGACGGCGGCGATGTCGGCGTTGGGTAAATCGATCTTGTTGATCACGGGCACAATCGTGAGGCCTTGCTTGTGCGCGAGGTGCACGTTTGCGACCGTCTGCGCTTCAACGCCCTGGGCCGCATCCACGATGAGGAGCGCTCCTTCGCAAGCCGCGAGCGAGCGGGAAACTTCATACGCGAAATCGACGTGCCCGGGCGTGTCGAGCAGGTTGAGCCGGTATTCCTGGCCGGCCTTGCTCGTGTAACGCATCGCGACCGGATGCGCCTTGATCGTGATCCCGCGCTCGCGTTCGAGGTCCATCGAATCGAGCAACTGATCCTGCTTGTCGCGCTCGTGGATCGTGCCGGTGCGGTCGAGCAATCGATCGGAAAGGGTGGTCTTGCCGTGATCGATATGCGCGATGATGCAAAAATTCCGGGTGTGCTCGATCGACATAAAGCGCAGCACTATGCGGGCGCGGCTGGGGTGGGTCAATGAGCGCAGCCTCTGCGCTTCTCGTGCTCGTGATCGTGCTCCTCATCCTAATTCCTCTTCGCCAGAAAAGATCATGAGCAAGATCAAGATCAGGAGCAGGAGGAACAGGCGAGGCGGCTACAGAAGCATTGCCTTCCTCGCCGCGCTGCTATCAAATTGGCTCATGCCGAAGCTGATCATCCGTTCCGAATCCGGCGAGAAGAACTCGCACGACCTGGTGGAGGAAAGCCTGACGATCGGCCGAGCACCGGAAAACTCGATCTGCCTCGACGACATCTCAGTTTCGAGCCGACACGCCGAGCTGCTGATGGCCGGCGACGTTTGCCACCTCCGAGATCTCGGCTCCACCAATGGCACGCTGGTTAATGGAGAGCCGATCACTCAGGTCCAGTTGCGCGCGGGCGACCGGATCCGGTTTGGTAAAGTCGACGCCTATTATGAGGGCGACGCGGCCGGCGACGCCCAACCCTTGCCGCAATCGGAGGAGATCCAGGCGCGCCCAGCCGAATTGAGCGCGCGGCCGGTCGACTTCGCCAATGCCTCGCCGTTTGCCAGCGCGAGAAAAGAGAAGGATCCGACGCGCCGGCTCATCTTCGCCGCGGGGTTGGCGGCGCTCCTGGCCTTTGTCGGAAGCATGATCGCGGTGCTGATGATGCGGTCGCCATTGCTTTGACGAGGCTTTGGTCACGCCGTTTTTCGACTCGACATTTTCACGTCGGCTCATCATTCTGCGAGCTTGCCGCAAACGGAGTTAATCCTATGAACATTACCTACAGAATTGTGCTGAGTTTTACGACGAGTTTGGGTCTGTTCCTCGCCGGACAAACGTTCGCCGCCGAGTCCTCAAAGAAAGAGGCGCGCGTCACCCAGATTATTCGGGACGTGAAACTCCTCCCGACGGAATCCGCCCCGCGGGCGGCCAGCGTGAACGACAAAGTGGCCGAAGACACCGGCGTGCGAACGGGCGGTGATTCGCGCTCGGAACTCACTTTCCCCGATCTCACTATTACTCGCCTGGGCTCCAATACGATCTTCAGTTTTAGCAAGGCGGGGCGAACCGCGAAGGTCGACAGCGGCTCGATCCTCCTGCGTGTGCCAAAGGATTCCGGCGGCGGCACCGTCAAGACAAGCGCCGTTACAGTCGCGGTCACCGGCACCACGCTGATCTTTGAATCGGGCCGCGGAGGCAAGAGCAAATTGATTACGCTCGAAGGAGGTTCCCGGATGGCTCTCGTAAGCAAACCGAAGGATTTTCGATACGTCAAAGCCGGTCAAATGCTCGACGTGCCCGCGGGCGCCACGACTCTTCCCAACCCGGTCAACATCGACCTCAACCAGGTCATGAAAAATCATCCGCTCATCACCGACTTCCCGCCGTTGCCGAGCCGCGATCTGATTTACCAGGCCGCGCAACAGCCACCTCCGCCTTCGAACCAAGGGCCCGTTATCACCATCGTACCACCGATAATCGATATCCTGGGTGGGTTCACGGGCGGGACCCGGCATCGCGATCCGCGCCAGCCGCCCCGGCAACCTCCGACAAACTCCGATCACAACACCGACAACGGCCCTGTCACCAATCAGTCGCCCACCAAGCCGCCCGGCACTACCAGGTCACCCGGAGCCACAAAGTCGCCCGGTCCTACTCAGCCACCGATCATCACCAGAACGGTGCCGACCACGACTCCTGTGCAAAAGTACAAGCCGAAGCCGACATCTTCGCCGAGCGGCCCGCGCTAGAATAAAATTTCGCACAGGCTGATTTCCGGCTCGTTTATTTGCCGTTGTGAGTTCGTCCCGCATTTCGCTCGTCGTTTCGGCCAGCCTCGTCGCTCTCGGCTTAGCTGCGGCGGGATATTTTATCGGGCAGGGAATTTCAGAAAGAGGTGCAGGCCGCCGCATCATTTCCGTGAAAGGCCTCTCGGAAAGGGAAGTGCCCGCGAGCGTCGCCACCTGGACGATAGGCTATTCCGCTACCGGTAACGATTTGGGCGAGATCAACAAGAAACTGGCCGATAGCACAAAGGCGGTCGTGGCGTTCCTCAAGGATGCAGGCTTTGGCGAGACCGACATGGCCGTCCAACCGCCTTCCTTGCATGACACCAGCATGGACGACCGCGAAAAAGATTCGCCCCCGCCGCCGGAACGTTATCGGGCCGATCAGGCCGTCTTGTTGCGCACTTCAAAGGTCGACGCGATCAAGCCAGCGCTCGCCTCCGCCTCGAATCTGATGGTCAGCGGCGTCCTCCTCTCAGGTAAGTCGGAACCGAACTATATCTTTAACCAGGTCAATGAAATCAAACCCGCCATGATTCAGGAAGCGACAAAGAACGCCCGGATCGCCGCCGAACAATTCTCGCGCGATTCGCAAACAACCCTGGGGAAATTGCGCAACGCCACCCAGGGCTGGTTCCAGGTGGAGAATCGCGATGCCGCTACTCCAGAACGCAAGGTTGTTCGTGTGGTGGTCGATGTTGAGTACGAGATAAATTGAAGACAGCCGGCTTCCCGCCGATGCGCTCATTTGCGGCGGCAATTGCGTTTTTTACCCTGGGACTGTTCGGTCTCAATCTTGCCAGCCCAGTAACCGCTGCCCAGATCGATCTCAACTGAGGAGTTTGCCGCGTTGCGCGCGCGTGCCCAACAACTCGCGGAAAAGAATCCAGGCAGGGACTACGACAAGAAAATTTGGGAACTCGGCCGCCTTCTCCCTTACCACTTTCTGTATTCCCTTTTCTGGGACAACAAAATCGATTGGGTGGTCGTCTCCACTTCGGGCACGCGAAAAGATCTTTGGGAGACTTACGATCGACCTTTCAGAAGATGGGCCATTTCGAGCTGATTGATTCGGAGCGGTTTCAAAAAGAGGTCAAAGATCGTCCCAACTAGTCTGATTTCCTGGTCCGCCCTATCCCAGCATCGAGCGTAAACCGGTCAAGGTCACGAGGGCACCAGAGAAGGAAGAGCAAAAGCGCGAGGCGCGGAATAACGTGACCGCTGAAGCTGAAGAGGGGGTCGCGCAGGAGATGGCCGAAAGTCACGATGACGAGAACACAGCCGAGAGCAATGAGAGCTTCGCGAATGCGCAGACCGAGAATGAGCAACGCGCCGGCGATGAGCTCGACTACCGGAGTCGTGATCCCAACGAGCCAGAGCGACCAGACCGGAAGAAACGTGTCGGAGAAGGGCAGGAAGTATTTTCGGGCGTGCTCGATCGGGCCCAGTTGAAAGACCTTCCAGACGCCGGCCATGAAAAAGATCAGGCCCAGCACAAGCCGCGCGAATAATAACGCGCAGGCGCGATAAAGGTCTGGAGTCATACTCGACCTCAGCGCGCGCTCATCTCGTTTGCGCGTTTGATTTCGGGGGCGGAGCGGAATCCACCGCGGGAACGGGTGAAGAAACGGGTATGGCTCGCTTAGCCAGGACTTTCAAGAATTGCGATTTGTTCTCGTGCCACTGGTAATGGGGATCGTCGATAACGGCTCCCCAGACGAGGCGCCCGCCGTAACGCCAGTTATCGAGCAGGATGCCTCGCGACAACGGTTGTCCCTTCGCCGTCACCACGATGACGTTATGCTCGCTCAGGCTTCTCTCGAACGATTCCGCCCAATGGAATTCCACCGTCTCCCATTTTTGCTCGGCCAAACGAAGCAAAAGTTTTTCGGCCCACTGAAAACAAAGGCCCCCTTTCTTCGAGCCCGTGTTAACCAGAAAATTGTGGAAACCGGGCGGCCAGGTGACTCCCCATTCGCGCTTGAAGTCCCGCCCCGTGGTGTAAGCGGTTTGCGCGATCCGCTGGGCTTCCTCCGGAGCGACGTTCGGGGAGAGCTTCATGATGGCGCCGCGCAAGACCGGATCATTTGCAGAGGTAGCGAATTCCGGATCCTTTTTTCGCGCTTCAGCGGGAACAAAAGCGTTCAGGAGCGACAGGACGGCCGCCAGGCGGATACCACTGACAAACGAGATTGGCCGGCGAAACGACATACGCGCCATAAGTTAGCGAGCAGGGCCGAACGTCAAGCAGCGCCTCTTACTTTCGAACAATCTTGCGATCGGAAATGAATTCCCAAGACGTCCTGATTCATCTAGAAGATACCTCGCATATGCAAGGTCACCCCGAACGCAGTCGAGGAATCCGGTGGCATTACCTAACGGTCATTACCGGAATCATTCTGGTGATTGCGATGATTGGTTGCGGTCGTTCGCGCCAGGAGATTGTTGGCAAATGGCGGGCGGGCGGCGAGAGCAACGCGATGGTTTGGGAATTCTCGAACGACGGATCGGTGCAGATGGGCAGTATTCGAGGAAGATACAGCTTTGGAGACCGCGACCGCGTCAAGATCGAGACATCATCCGCCACCTCCGTTTACCAGATAGAGTTAGCCGGCGATCATATGACTCTGAAAGATCCCAGCGGCTCGAAGCTCGAGTTCACGAAGCTAAGGTAATCTTGCTGGCGGCCGAGCGGTCCGAAAGACTGATCAAACGACCTCCTTCTCGTCTTCGGACGATTAACTAAGGCAAGATGGTCTTTCTCATGCTCTACGAGAGGAAAGCGCTGCCACTAATTACGCAAATGTCGATGTTAAGCCTTTCGGAACAAACCAGCGTGCGCCGTATTTTTTGCTTGTGTGCGAATTTGTCGGGTGATTACTCTCGCGTTCGTGTTTCCTCCCGGATGAAAGCCAAGCGTTTGGCGGCTGTCGTCTCTTTGATCGGCGCTTTGTGCGTTTCCTCTAGCACGTATGCCAAGGGGCGAGGCGGATTTACAGAATTTACGCCCGTAAAGATACTGGGCAAAAAGGGGGTGATTGTGACGCAGGCTTTCTTGCGTGAAAGCGGGTACCCGGCAGATGGCTTTTGGAAACCCAAAAAAAGTCACCTGAGAGAAGTGGAGCGTGCGCTCCCAACATTTCTAAGAAAGGAGATGCAGTCGCGTCCACTCGGCGAACTTTCGGAAGTGATCGCGCTAGCGCCAAAATATCGGCGGCAATACGTAGGCATGATTTTGAATGGAAGAAAGGTCATTTGGGTCAATTGCATCCCGCAAAAATCCGAGAACGGCGTTGATCCCTTTGCCAATTGGAACCGCGAGATCGTCGATGTCTCTGACGGAGGATCTGGTTTTTGGGGTGTCATATATGACGTAGAGAAGCATTCTTTCGAGAGGCTTATTTTGAATGGAAGCGCTTAGTCTCCCTAATGGAATCGAGTTCTCTTTAAGGATACTCGGCTGAGCAATCGCGCTTCAGAAAAAGAAGGCCTGGAGCCTCAAAGAAGATTATCTCTGATTGGTGGTCGCGCTAATTAGCCCAGTGCCAGTTGTGATAATTGACCGCCGGAAATATTAGATTGCATAAGCGCTGACTATGGCCGCCATTTCTGATAGAAGTCGACTCTTTCTGGGATTGCGTGCTCTTTTCGAACCTCATTTTCTCGGCTTACAGCATCTCTTTCAGACTTGGGTATCCTATCAATGCTATTATCTAAGGCCTTTGGTACGTGTTGGCCCCTCGCATTCTCGATACCATGTCCCACTGTTTCATGTGCCACGCCAATGAACGGAGGTCGTTGTGTGCTCCCCGTGCTGTCTTTCCCGGAATCTTGTTGAGAGGGATTGATCCGAAATATTGACCCCGATCCTTTTCCATTCAGACTGTCAGGGCCGTTCAATGCTTGAGTCACATTCGTTGCCCCGGGGACGATGATCATCTGAAATGGCGTTGCTCGAAGTTCATTTAAGTACGCATGGCCGGCCGCTTTGGAGTCAATGGTTGCTAATTGCGCAACGATCTGAGCTTTGAATTGCTCATCGTCTTGAATCTCAAATTCAAGCAGTCCCAACGGATCGGATTTGTTGACCGGATCATTGTGGCAATAGCGGTAGAGGTTGTAGTCGCCGGCGGCGAACTGCTTCGGGTCGGGCTGGAGAAAGCGGCCCAATTCGGGTTGATACATCCGGTTGCGGAAGTCGTAGAGCTTCAGGTCGCTCAGCCATTCCCGTCCAGTGAAGAGAAAGCGATTGCCGAAGGTGGAGGACATGACGGGTTGAAAGGTTGAGTCGTAGAAATACGGCCAACCGAAGGCGTCGTATTCATACTGCTCAAGGATGCCACCCACGCTGTCGGTCAACAGAGTGCAATGGCCTCTGGCATCGTAGTGATGGAACGCCTGGTCGCCGGTGAACGTGTTGTAGCTCCAGACGATTTCATCGACTCGGTTGCCCTGCACATAAACCCGCGCCGGTCCCCACGCGTTCGCTCCTTCTTGGAGCAGATTCCAGCCGTCGTAATGGAAATATGTGGCCGGATTGGAATAGACACCTCCGGAATCGCTTACCCAGCGCTTCACGCAGCGGCCTAACGGGTCGTAGCCAAACCAAACGACATTTGCCGTCCCGGCATAAGCCGGGCTCCAGATCGCGACCGGCTGATTCAAGGCGTTGTAGCTGGCGGTGATCCAAC
>JBBWZL010000025.1:0-6775 GCA_039649045.1 Verrucomicrobiota bacterium
CAATCGATCTCCACCCGCTGGCGTTGCGCGAAGCGATCGAGGAAAAACAATTCCTTGTGCCGGCAACCGTGCTCATGCACCAGCCGCGTCACCTTCACGTCGAAGCAGCAATATTCGGCGATCTCCATAATGCGCCCTTCGCGCCACCAGCGAATCGCATCGAGTCCCACCGCGGTTTTCTGAATGCCGAGAGTGGCGTTCGCGATCGCATCGAGACCGAGGCGATGACCGAGCCGCTTTTCCATGTCGGCCATGAGATCGGCCGTGGGAAGTTCGGCGACCAAATCCAGGATCGTGTAGCCCATCAACACCTGGTAATCGAAGTTCAGGACGTTATAGCCGATGACGAGATCGGCCCGGCGCAACCGCTCAATCAGGCGGTGCACCTGCGCTTCGCCGAACACTTCATACCGGCCCGTGGCCGTGCTGAAAATGACGCCGACCGACATTTGCATGTCGCCTTTGCGCGCCCAGCCGCCGGCGTCGTTCGCAGTCCGCTGCGTTTCAAGATCGAAGTAAACGATGTCGCGCGGCATCGGCAAATCTCAGCTAAGAGCGCTCTTCATTTCAATTCAAAACCGCCGCAATCAAAACTCATCATCTGGTCCACGCCAGTCAGGCGGAATTGTTCGACGACCGCTCCGTCATCCTGAAAAACGTCAATCGTGTTGGTGCCGCGCGCGCTCAAAAGCCCGCGAATAAGTTCCTGGGTTTCGCTGATCGTGCAGAGCGGCAAGCCATCCGCGGTTTTCAAGAAACTCCCATCCGCGTCCACGCCGACACCCAGTTCCACCGCCACCCGGTCATCCGCCAGGAGCGGATTTGGCAAGAGCTTCACCTTGACCTTGTCGGGCGACTCGGCGTTGCCACCGGTTGCGACCGGCTTGCCGTCAGCGAGTGAAAAATTCTTGTGCGCGACGATCGATTTTTCGAAATCCACTTTCCAATCCGAAACGGTTTGCTCGGCGCCCTCCTTTTTTGTCTCGGCCAGGCTAAGACCGCGCACGCGTTGCGACGCGCCATTTTCTTCGAGCAGATAAATTTTGTCCTGCGTCATCGATGCCGCCACCGCCTTTGGCTGCGGATCGCCGGGCGCGATGGGAAACCGGCGCAGGAATTCGCCTGTGGAAGAAAATTGCTTCAGCTCCACCGTATTCGATTCGCTGCGATCGATCAGCCAACGAGTCCCGTCGCGGCCGGCGACAGATGCGGAAGGCTCCGGCGATGGCGCGGTCTCCGAATCGGTGTCGCTCAACTTCGTGGTTTTGCGTGCGACATCATAGAGGACGTGGCCGGCGCCGGGCGGCACGAGGTCAACGGCGAGCGATAAATCGTCGTCTCGCATTCGCAACGCCGTGATCTTCGAAAAGCGCGGCGAATCCGGCGAAGTGATCCAGTCGTTGAAGAAAAACCCGACCCCTTCGATTTTGACGTCGCCCACCACGAAGCCGTGCGCGCTGTACTTTCCCAGCGGCACACTTTCACCCGCGTCATCCTTCCCGTCCCAGGTCGTCGAGAGCGAGTCGTTCCCGATGGTGAATTCATTGATATCCGCCTCGCGAAACAGGACGCGCACGAGTTTCCCTTTCGCGTCGTAAATGCCGAGGCTGATCGTTCCATCGAGCGGCGGCGGAACGAAACTGACGCGAATGCTTCGTGCTGCGGTCGGACTCGGCGAGGGAGATGGACTTGGCGATTCTTGCGCGCTCGTCGAGCTGGCGACGAAAATCAGGCCGAGGGCCGTCGCAAGAGCTGCAATCCGCATTATTGGTAATAGCGCCAATTCACGTCGGGGAAAAGATTATCGCGCCATTCGCAGTTCGCGAGGAGACCTTCCTCGACGCTGCCGTTGCAGAGATCGTCGTAGAGGCGATTGAAGCGCAGCAGGTGATCGGTCACGCGTTTTGTCGCGTAATGCTTCGCGGTCCCGGTCTTGATCAGGAACGCCCAGTCGCTCGACTGCGCCAGCAACAATTCGCGCGCCATTTGCTTGAGGACGCGGGCGGTCAGCGCGCTGGCATTGGCGGCATAAGCGCGCGCCGCCTCGGTCATTCGGCGTCCGGCGGAATGGAGATGCGGAAGGATCCAGGAGTTCGAATCGTCGAGCCAGACGCCGAGATATCCATTCTCACCCCAGCTTGAGGCAGCGGGGGCAATGGTTTGTTGCGTTGGATGGCTGGCGAGAAACTCGGTGGGCGTCGTGAGTTGAAAATCCGCCCGGCCATATGCGGTCTTGCTCGTCAGGCGCAGGTCCTGATGTTCGTAGGCGGCTTTGCGAATGAACGACTCCAGGAACTGAGGCCCCTCAAACCACCAATGGCCAAACAACTCCGCATCGAATGGCGCCGCCACGATTGGATCGAAATCCAGTTCGCGTAGCTCGTTCATTTGCCGGCGCCTCGCTTCCAAAAAATGCGACGCATGCGCGTCCGCAGCGATTGCGGCCGAGGCGGGATCGTAGAGTTCTTTTGCGCCATCGCGGCCGGTGATCCGGTGATATTTGATGCCGGTGAATTTCCGCAGGGCCGAGATCGATCCGGGCCGGATATATTCCGGCGGAAGATCGAACCCGATGTCGCGATAAAATTCGCGATAAGCCGGATCGCCCGGATAGCCCTCGGTTGCGCTCCAGACTTGCCGGCTCGAATCGCGATCACGTGCGAACGCTGCCGGACCGGCCGCGGTGTAACACGGCGCAAAGATCGCGTGGCGCGGACGCGGATGACCGAACATCAGTCCGTGGGCGTCGATGATGAACCAGCGCAGGTTTGCTTCCTGCATGATGGTCTCCAGGCCGGGCGTGTAGGCGCACTCAGGCAACCAGAATCCCGCGGGCTCAGCGGCGAAAGTGTCGCGGAATGCATCGCAGCCGATAAGTACTTGTGCGCGCACCGACTCCGGCGATGGCGCGAGCAGGGGAAGTAACCCATGCGTCGCCGCGGAGGCCATGATCTCCAGGAATCCTTCATCGCGCAATCGGCGGAAGACGGAGAGCAGATCGGCATTCCATTCGAGAAAGCGGATCCGGCATTCCGAAAAGCTCGCGTGATAAAATTCCGCGAGGGCACGAAGCTGTTCGTGGTCGCGATTGCGCTCTATCTCGCGCGCCGCCAGATCGATCAGCCGGTCGAGGTGGCGCAGGTAGCGTTCGCGCAGCAGGTCGTCCTGCAACATCGTGCAAAGCGTCGGCGTCACCGTCATCGTCAGCTTGAACGGCACTTCGTCCCGCGCAAGCCGCTCCATCATGGCGAGGAGCGGGATGTAACTTTCCGTGATCGCCTCGAAGAGCCACTCTTCCTCGAGGAACTCTTCGTGTTCGGGATGCCGGACGAACGGCAGATGCGCGTGAAGAACGAGCGCGAGGTAACCGGAAGACATCGGGAATTTCGGATTTCGGAAACCGGATTTCGGAAAGATTCCGGTGCCGGCTCTGACTAGAATCGAATTGCTCTATCTTTCCGCAATCCGCAAACCGCAATCCGAAATCGTTACAGCGTCCGGCAGAAATCCTGAAACCGATCGAGACCTTTTTTGATGATGTCGATGCTGGTCGCGTAACTAAGACGCACGGTACGATCGTCACCGAAGGCGACGCCCGGAACCACGGCGACACTTGCCTTGCTCAGCAAACGATCGGCGAAATTCTGCGAACTGAGACCGAGCTGGCTGATATTGACCAGAATGTAAAACGCGCCTTCCGGTTTCACGGCGGTGATGTTCGGAATCTTCGTGATCCGGTCGAACATGTAATTGCGCCGCATGCCGAACTCATCGCGCATGTCTGCGAGCGGCTGCTGGTCGCCCTTGAGCGCCGCAACCGCGCCCTTTTGCGCGAACGAATTGGGATTCGACGTGCTGTGGCTCTGGATGTTGTCGACGGCTTTTGCGACTGCTTCCGGCGCCGCGAGGTAACCGAGCCGCCAACCGGTCATCGCGTAAGCCTTGCTGAAGCCGTTGACGGTGATGGTGAGGTCGTAGGCCTCCTGGGAAAGCGAGGCGATGCTGACGTGCTTGATGTCGTCGTAAACGAGCTTCTCGTAAATTTCGTCGGAGAGGATGTAGATGTCCTCTTCGGCCGCGACTTCCACGATCGCTTCCAATTCTTCGCGCGTGTAAACCGAACCGGTCGGATTGCCCGGGCTGTTGAGAATCAACATTTTCGTCCGCGGCGTCATCGCGTTTTCAAAATCCGAGGCGCGCATTTTCCAGCCATTGCGCTCGTTGGTTTGCACGATGACGGGCTCGGCGCCGGCGAGGCGGACCATGTCCGGATAGCTCACCCAATACGGGGAGGGGATCAGGACTTCGTCGCCGGCCTGGCAGGTGGCGAGGATCGCGTTGTAACAGGAATGCTTCGCGCCGCTGCTCACGACGATCTGGCTTGGCCGATACGTGATCTGGTTATCGGCCTCGAGTTTTTCAGCAATGGCCTGGCGCAATTCCGGCAACCCGGCGCTCGGCGTGTATTTCGTGAAGCCCGCTTCGAGCGCTGCGATGGCCGCGGCCTTGATATGTTCCGGCGTATCGAAGTCAGGCTCGCCCGCGCCGAAGCCGCACACATCGATCCCTTCGGCTTTCATTGCTTTCGCTTTGCTGTCGATGGAAAGGGTGAGAGAGGGGCTTAATTGAGCGGCGCGCGCGGAGATTTCCATGGCTGTCGGGATCGGGTTCAGGGTTTGCAAAATGGGAGCGCAAGCTATGGGCGCGCGTAGAAACTTTCAATCAAAGGTTTGAAGTTATTCTCGTCCACCTGCACGATCGCCATCTCGCGCTTCGCGTTTTCGGCGGAGTCGGAGGCGTGGGCGGCGTTGATCATGATGGACTGGCCGAATTCCTTTCGGATCGAGCCGGGCGGCGCTTTGGCCGGATCGGTCGGCCCGAGAACGTCGCGAATTTTTCGCACGGCATCATCGCCCTGGTAAACGATCGCGATGCACTTCTCGCTGCCGGGGGCATTCCGCTGGTCGGGTTTCGTTGCGCTCGGGCGTCCCCCGGCCATGAACTCGACGATGTCTTCCCAGGCGTTGCGGCCTTTCTCCGGCCCGAGTTTGTCTTCGAGCACGGGGAGCACCGGGCCGTAAAATTCCTCGGCCTGGGCGACGCTCATCCGGTGGACCTTGAACCCAACGATATAAAGACCGGTGCGCGAAAAGACCTCGATCACGCCGCCGGGCCGCTGATTCGGGAATTTGAAATTGTCCGGCTTGATCAGCACGAGCGACTTTTCAACCTTCGCCTCCTTCGGGAACTCGATCACGTGATCGAGGATGCCGCCGTCGCTGTCCGAGAACTCCGACCAAAGTTTCAGGTCGCGCTCCACAGCTTTGGGGTCGAACGCCGCGAGCGCCGCGGGTTCGAAGTAAATCACTTTGCCGGAATCATCGGTGATGTAATCGCCGAAGGTGTCGCGAATCGTTTCGCCGCTCGTCCGTTCATGGACGATGTGCCCGATTGTGCGATGGACCTTTTCGACTGCGTCCTCGCCGCGAAACACGAGAAACATTACGCGAGACTTCTGTCCGTTCGCCTTGCCGGTAAAATTCTTCAGCACGTAATCGCGGATCAATTCCTGCGTCGCACGATGACGCGCATCCGTTTCGGTCACGATCGTCTCCGCGTAACGCTTCGTCAGCGCTTCGCTGGGGGCGAACATTCGCGATGTGACGAGATCGAGTCCCGTGCGCGAAATCAGGCGCGCGATAATGCCGCCCGTGCGCGATTTGCGCATCGAATACGGCGTGACGATGACGTAGGAAAGCTCTTCGGCGGGCATGCGGTTTTTCCCAAGCGGCTTCGACAGATCAACCGCGTGGATGCAGGAAAATCGAGACCGCGAACGGGTCGAGGAAAATCGTTCGCCCCCCGCCTGCGTCAAGGCCTTTTCGAGGGCTGGCGAAGGGCGAGGAGCGCGACCCATTTGCCTCTTCGTCGAACTTCGGAATCATGAAAGCCGGTCCGTCGCAGAGCAGCGACGACCGGCTTTTCCTGCGACCGCAATATCCCCGAAAGGATGAGACTGCCATGGCGCGCGAGCTGCCGCGACCAGTTCGGCAACGCCGTGATCAGAATTTCGCTCAAAAGATTGGCGGTGATGACGTCGAATTTCCCGCGGACGTTGCTCTTCAAAACATCCGCGAGAACAAACTCGATATTCTGAATCCGATTCGCGCGCGCGTTGCGCTTCGCGGTGGCGAGCGCGAGCGGATCGGTGTCGATCGCCGTCACGTGCTTCGCGCCGAAGCAACTGCCGGCGATCGCAAGAATGCCGCTACCGGTCCCAGCATCGAGCATTGTCCAATCGGGCGCGAGCGGGCGCGTGATCTGTTCGAGCAAACGCAGGCACATGGCGGTCGTCGCGTGCTCGCCAGTGCCGAACGCCGCTTCGGCTGGGATGATGATAGTGCGCGTGGTGGTGCTCGGTTGCGCCTTCGATCTGAGAACCAAGAGACGTGAACCGATTCGCAGCGGCTTGGCTTGAGTCTGCTTCGCGAAATCCTGGAACCAATCGGGTCGGAGCTTTTCTGCGCGACCGCCGAACTCCCGGATGAGTTTCTGCGCCTCTCGCCGCGTCCCAAAGGAAATCTGGAGCAACGCGCGCTGAGCTCCCGGACGATCAATGACTACAAACGAATTGCCGAAGCGCCGCATGATATCTTCGTTGTGAGCTCGGAGCCACCGCGCTCCCACGGATTTTCGCCAGATATACATCGAATGTTGTTCAGTATAGCCTTTTTGTAGGCCCCAAGGAGCGGCGGTTTCCAAACCGCCGACGTTT
>JBBWZL010000032.1:0-182303 GCA_039649045.1 Verrucomicrobiota bacterium
CAAATGACAGGAGTTTACAACCCGAAGACCTTCATCCTCCACGCGGCGTCGCTCCTTCAGGGTTTCCCCCATTGAGAAAAATTCTCGACTGCTGCCACCCGTAGGTGTCTGGACCGTGTCTCAGTTCCAGTGTGACTGGTCGTCCTCTCAGACCAGCTACCCGTCAAAGCCTTGGTGAGCCGTTACCTCACCAACTAGCTGATAGGCCGCGGGCTCCTCAAAAAGCGCCAGGTTGCCCCGGCTTTGGATTCAAGTAGATGTCTACTCTCACCACATGCGGTATTAATTCGCCTTTCGGCGAGCTATCCCCCACTTCTCGGCAGATTGCCCACGTGTTACGCACCCGTTCGCCACTAAATTACTTCTGTATTGCTACAGAAGTAATCCCGTTCGACTTGCATGTCTTATCCACGCCGCCAGCGTTCGTTCTGAGCCAGAATCAAACTCTCCGTAAAAATTTGGAGCCGGTGTCATTGCTGCCACCGGACAAAGTTTGTCGAGACACTCGCTAAAGTGCCCGAAATTCTGACCATTCTTGCCTGAAAGCGACTCGTGAGAGCCGAATCCAGGTTCGTCCGATCTTATAAATTAAGATTTCCTCGAGCCCTCTATCGCGCCGTAGCCCCGAAGGGCGAAGGCGGACGAAGGACCGTTGGAAAAATGTTTTAATCAAAGAAATTACCCATTCCTAATTAGCTTAAGGAACAGGCAACCCCGAATTGCTTCGGGGCTCTGACGTATAACGCACAATTCAATTTTCGCTGACTTACTTCACCTTTTGAAATCCGTTCCGGATTTCATCACGCCGTAGCTTTCGCGTAGGCGGATAAATTCCCGTCGTGCACGGATCCAAAATCAGACTGTCAAAGATCAACGTCCTCCCTGTCACGCCGTAGTCCGGCAACTGCCGGCCGTAGGCGGATCTGCCTCCGGTACACGACAAAATCCGATCCGATCAGCTGACTGATAAAACCGGCTCGCCCATGAGCCCGAAGAGAAGAACACTTCGGGGAACCCCCGGAGTCCGCGTTTCAGCGGGACAGCAACATATTGCGTCTGGCAAACTCGTCAACGCAAAATCTTCAACTTTTTTGAAGATTTTGCATCATTTCCGGGGATTCGCCGATTAGCGAGCGAGCCGGCCCTCGCAGAATCAGGAATTCCGCTTTCCTGATCTCATGCGATCCTATACCTTCGGCGTCTTTCCCCCATCGTGGAACTTCTCGACGAAACCCGCCTCCCCTGAGTACAACCGCCTTCCCATGTCGCGCTGCGTCAAGAAAGTGCCCCTCCGTTACCCGGGCGGAAAACAGCGGTTTTTAGAATATCTTGCCCCTCTCTTGCCTGCGCCGAGTTCAATCAAAGGGCAGTTTATCGAACCATTCGTGGGAGGAGGTTCGGTTTTTTTCTCTTTTGGTTTTGAGAATGCGGTCTTGTCTGACGTTAATCAGGAGTTGATCGACTTATATCGCGGGCTCCGTTATTCGCCTCGGCTCGTTTGGAAGAAATTCAAGGAATTCCCTACGACAAAGCGCGGTTATTATTTGATCAGAAACACAGATACATCAGACCACAACCTAGTATCTCGCGCGGCACGAACTCTTTTCCTGAATCGCACCTGTTTTAAAGGGATGTGGCGGCACAATGCAAAAGGACACTTTAATGTCGGATATGGCGGGCAAAGCCGTCGCTGGGTGATAGCCGAAAAAGACCTGTGCGTATTTGCACGACAACTCCGAACCGCGTCCATCAGAGCAGGTGATTTTGAAGAAGTGATTGACGAAGCCGGCAAAGGAGATTTTTTGTATCTCGATCCGCCTTACAAGCCTGGAAAAAAGGAAATCCGCCACGGCCATTACGTACACGCAAAATTTACTTTTGAAGATCATGAGCGTCTCGCGAAAGGCCTTCATCGAGCATCAAAGCGTGGTGCACGATGGCTTCTTACGACATCGGCGCATCCCTCGATTCGAGCTCTTTTGCCGAAAAACTTTATTTACCCTCTACGAACCGGTGTCGGAAGCTTACCAGGAATAATCCGAAACAGGAGTTCCGAAGTGCTCGTCGCAAACTACGAACAGCAACCCCCATGAAAACATTCTTCGAGACAGCATCAATGCAGAATCATCCGCTACGTGCGGTGAGCGATTTCTTAATTCAAGAAGCTGCAAGTGAACAGGCTCAGAAATATGAAGAAATGCGATTTGTCGGGTACGTACTCGACATCGGATACGACTCCATAACGATTATCACCTCAGATCCGTTCAAGGAGAATGTTGGCGGTATCCCACGCAATTCGCTTCTCGTGATGGCGCCAGCGAATTTCGACAAGTTTCCACCTCATTTCACATTGCTTCGAGTCCTCGAGTCTGCGCCGACGCCACTATCCAGCGACGTGCAGCAGACATATTTCGAACTCTAAAAGAAATCGATGCCGGAGCTGGATATTTTCACTCAGAGCGAGCTGCAATGGGGGGCGCTAAAAACTGCTGTTTTGGGAATGTTTTATCCGCATCCCGATAATCCCAATGCGATAGAATTCTCGGGAGACATTAACAACTTCGTCAGTGCTCACAAATATCGTGTTTATGCACCGAATGACTCCTTGTTGGATTTAATCGTTAATACGCTGGTACCAGCGCAAAGCCGTTTTGCTATTGGAGATCTCCGCTTAACGGAATGTCGTCTTCCGTTGCCTGGAAAATCCAGACCCAAAGTCGATGTAAATGTCTCCACTGTGGATTTCATGGGATCTCGAACAGCAATGTTCGGCAAAACGAGGTTGGGAAAGAGCAATGTCGTAAAATTGATTGCGCAGAGTCTTATTGAAACGCAACCAAATGTTGGCCAGCTCATCTTTGATGTGAATGGCGAGTATGCGAATGACAACCCTCAAGACGATAGTGCGTCTATTCGGTCGGCGCATGAAGATAAATGCCAAGTCTATGCTCTAACGAAGCGGCCGAACACTCCATCGAAGGATCTTCGGTTGAACTTCTATGAACAGCCCGATACCGGAATTGAGGTCCTCGCTTCGATGTTGGAGCAAGACAACAAGACCTCGAATTACATTCGAAGCTTTGCGAGCGTTAGACTTCCAGCGATCGAGTCGATCGGTAAGCTTGCGGACGGAGAAAAAGCACGCCCGATCCGAAAAATCCAGATGTATTGGGCGATTCTAAGGAAAGCGGGATTCGACGCCGAAGAGGGGCGACTTAAGCAGAAAGGACTAACGAGCGCCCACACGAAACATTTCGATCCGCATTTTAAGAAGGATCTTCGGGCGGCGGCCTATCAATCGGCGCGGGCCGCGGTGCCGCCGAGTGAACCGAAAGACTTGGACGAATTGGTTTCTGAATTTGAAGTGATTGCGCAGTTTCGCCGCGATGATCCTGCCAATCCGACATTAATGAGTGGGAGTAAGCCAATGTTTGATGCTGACGACGGCGCTCTTCTGGAATTTTTGAATCCCGCGCCCGGATCGTCCGGGCCGCTAATTCTTCGGACGTATCGAGCTTTTCACAGTCCTCAAGCCGGTGCCTTCGTGAGTGATATTCTCGCGCTCATCGATAAAGGGAAAACAGTCATTCTCGATTTAGGTAATGCCACGGATCGAATCCGTCAGTATTTCTCCGACCTGCTTTCCGCTGCTGTCTTTGCCCACCAAGAAACAAAGTTCGTCGCAAATGGTCTCGGCGAGCATTACGTCCAATTGTACTTCGAGGAAGCTCACAATTTATTCCCTAGAGATGACAAAGACCTTCGTGGCGTGTATGCGCGGTTCGCGAAAGAGGGAGCAAAATTCCATATCGGCATGGTTTATTCCACGCAATCACCAAGTACGGTTAATCGCGACTTGCTAGCGCAAACTGAAAACTTCTTCATAGCACACCTTTCCTCACGCGATGAGGTAAGCAGCCTGGCGCGGCTAAACGTCGCCTATGAAACGATGCAAGATGACATTCTATCGGCTAAGACACCGGGATACATTCGAATGTTGACGCGATCTCATCGGTTTGTCGTGTCGGTCCAAGCCAGGAAGTTTACCGCCAAAAAAGCTTCGGAAACGGCTTCTAAACCGGTTTCCAAATAATGCCATTTCAGCGCGGACGTAGGCTTCCAGGCGAAAGAGCGAGCAAAGTCGGACACCTCGACGTGCTCAAGAATCCCCTTGTCAATGAACTCTCCAGAACTTTTACAGATGCAAAGGTAACCTCGACCGACGCGAAATCACTCTGGACGAAAATTGAGATTTCCGCCAAACCCCTCTCAATAATTTTTTGTGCGGATGGGTCTTGGCAAACCATTGTCAGCGAAAGTCCTCCTTATAGTGCGCGCGCGTTTATTAAGACGGCACTCGTTCGACTCGACGAACACGCGCTCGGGAAAGTCGATAAAGAATCGCCGAATCCATTTGCGCTTCGAGATATTCTCAAAGAAAGCGCGATGCACCATGCCACCGTGCTTCCTCTCCGGCACGTGATGTGCGAGGGCAAGACGCTTTATGATGCGATTCGGTACGCGATTTTTATTTCCCTTAAAGACGATCAAGTTCTCGAGAGTCAGCCGTTCGAAACCTTCAAGTGGATCGTATATCAAAAATGGGACGCCACAGAGAATCGGCCAATCCCGCCCTTTGAGTGTCCTCATTGCGGTAAGGACACTACCCTCCCGTTTGATGCCAACGCAGGCACTTGCCCAAATTGCAGTAAGGAAATCTTTGTGACCGACATGCTTGGTTTTCACCAAGAAATGGCCCCGGACGCTGCACAAGATTCGGTAGCATCGTCGTACATGGCTATACATGAAACTCTTATGCTACTGACCGGCGTAAGATATTTTTGGGAGAGGAACAAAAAGTTGCTTACAGATTGCCTCTTCATTAAAGATGGCCCGCTTTCCATTCGCGCCCAATACTCAAAGCTTGTTGAGCCGATCCGCCGCTTCATCTCATTTGCGCGCAAGAAAGGGATGGATGTGCACATCATAGGTCAGGAAAAAACGGGGGCCTTTGCCGATCATTTGGAACTCATTCGCGACCACGCGGTTTTTCCAACATGCTTTGCTCCAGGCGATCTCTACATCAAAGAACGAATCCAACATCGTTCCAGTCAGGGCGCACCGTATGGCAAAGATACAAATTACGGAGCCAAGGTGTTCGTCAAACTGAATGCGTATCATTCTATGGTGCTTAACGTTCCTACGGGCGCATTTGAGCCAAATCCATCTCTTTCAAATCTGGTTGGCTTCGACAGAATCTTAGCAACGTTGCCGAAGATCCTCAGCAATCGTTACGAGGGAGCGTTGATGCCGGTTGAATTGGCCAACGGTGTGGCATCGCTTTCGACTTATCCCTCGGCGCGTATCTTAAAGATTTTTTCGGAGAGAAGCGGAACTTACACCAGCCCCTCTGAAGAAATCGGCATCACCAATAAGTGACAGTCCGCGGGAGTTCCATGGGAGATATTATCGAAAAGTCGGATTGTTTGTCCGAGTTTGACTTTGCTTTCTAGGCAATCGCTCAATAATCTCATTTCCCGTGAACCTCTCCGGACTCGATTGGACTGTCCTGCTTGCTTCGATAACCGTCGCTTGGATCATTGGACGTGCCCGAAGAAGCCGCATGAATGTGCAGGGTCTTTTTTTTGCAAATTCCAGCCTGCCAAACACCACTGTCGGCGCTGCAAATATGGGCACCAACCTTGCCTTTACCGGGATCTTCTTGATCCTTTCGGAACAGGCTTATTTGCGTGGCATATGGGTCTTGTCCGTGCCGCTTTGCTGGATAATCGGGACGATTGTTCTTTATCAGCTCTATCCGCGGATCAGACGTTACACCGCCGAATCGAAAACGCTGCATCAGGCCTTGGGAGAAGCGTTCGATTCCACTGATGTTCGTCGTCTAGCCTCGCTTTGGACTATCGGAGGTTTTGTTGGCACCGTTGCTCTCGAATTTTATGGCGGCATTCGCCTGCTCCAGTGGACGGGTATCCCATTCTTGGGGGTGATGCCTCTGGCACTTCTATTAGCCTTTGTTATCGGTGCGTTCACTGCATCAGTTGGATTGCGCGGAGTAGCGAGCGCAGATATTTTCCTGACTGGTCTGACCGTCGTAGCCGTAGGGATTCTGATCTGGATAGTAGACCAGGTTTGTCCGTTCTCGAGCATTGTGGAAGCCGCTCGCACAACGCTGTCCGGTCCCTCGACTGCCGACAATGTCATGTTTGCCGTTGGTATGGTGGTTATTTTTGTGCCCTTTCAAATTTGTATTTTGGACAGCTGGCAGCGCTTCGCAGCCTGGAAGCGCCCGCATGAGAATCAAAAACCCCAATGGCTTTTGTGGACAGGATTTGGTCTTGCAGTGCTATTTACACTTCCGGTATTAGTAGGGATTGCGGTGAAGACGACAAACCTCCCAGTACCTCCAGACGGTCATCCTTTTCTGTCGCTGCTCCAAACAGCAACATTGCCGGTTGGCGTCCGGGGCCTCTTATTCGCCGGCCTTTTCGCCGCCATGTTCTCTACGGCCGATGAACTCTTGAATTGTTGTTCTCTTTCTTTCCTTACCGACACCCTGCAGGTCACAAAAAGCCCGGGTGAAGCGCCGACGGTAGCGTCCCAAAGACTGGCTTTATCGGGCCAATACTACATTGGAATATTCGCCATTGCGGCAGCGACGCTTGCTCTCTTGGCGATTAAATATGACCGGAAAATTTCAGAGATTGC
Organism: Verrucomicrobiota bacterium; assembly: GCA_039649045.1. Taxonomy (GTDB): domain Bacteria; phylum Verrucomicrobiota; class Verrucomicrobiia; order Chthoniobacterales; family UBA10450; genus AV80. Next base: position 6,727 of record JBBWZL010000032.1, read on the forward strand.
CGTCGCTGTTTTTTCTGGACAGATATTATTCACCGTCCCCGTTTTGGTCGCATTGTTTGCAACCACAAACGCGAAACGTTATGGAAGCGCTGTTAAGGCGTGTCTGCTCTCGGGATTTGCCACGGTCTTTCTTTGCGTAGGCGCATCTTGGATTTCCGGCAACCATCTCCTCGCTGATTCTGCTCCTCTGGCTGGATTTTTCGTCTCGGCCTTATCCTTCGCTATCGTCGCCCGATTCGCGCGAGCCCCTGATTAGACGCGCTATGCCAGCCGCCTCATTTGTCAACGTCGCTTGCATTTGTTTCTTTGGCACATGCGCCTTGGTGTGGGGCTTGACCTCTGCCTTCTACGCACACATCATCGGGCTCCAAGATCAGGTCGTGCGCGGCCGGCTGACAACATTCTTGCAGAAAACCAAACTTGGCATCACGGACCCGGACCAATTCCGACTCGCGATCAACCAGGGTAATCTCCAAATTCTGCAAACCCCCGACGTGGTTGAAGGCATCAAGCTGCTCCGTTACCGAATCATGAATGGCCTTGTTTTTTCAGCCATTTTGGCGGTCCTGCCATTTGGATTTGAGATCCTTCTCGGGGGGAGGCAGCAAGAACTCGAAGTGGCCCAGAGCTTCTATCGCTATTTCTGTGGCGGTTCGATCCTGATCGACTTCGTAATAATTTTTTGGTGCCTTTCGGCTCCGGCGCGATGGGGGGTTATGGGGATGGTAAGCGAGGTGCTCCACTGGCGCGACATAGTATCGCTTTTCCCAAAATCGGCTAAAAATGGTAAGCAGGAATGAAAGTGCACGATGCAGTTTTTATGAGATCCAATCAAATAGCTTATGACAAACATGCCGCAAAGGCCGCGTCGCTTTTTGCTCTGCGTTGCTTGCCGAAATGCTTGGAGATTGCCGCTGACGGAAAGAAGAATAAGGCCGAATGTTTGAAAAACCTACTACAGCTGCAGTATTCAATCTACGAACTCGACGAATACGGTGAAAGCAACTGGAGGATCGACACACAGAAGCTCGACGAAATATGGCACCGCATTAAAGGTTCCTGGTTGGCAGTGCCAGGGAGCCGTGGTTGGCGGCCGCCCTTGACGGAAATCGAAAACTACCAACGCATCGAAATCGACATGCGCGTCGGAGTGCGCCCGGACATGATCCCGATCAAGGAGTTTTATGAATCTAAGACGTGTGATGTTCGGTTGATGCGGCAGTTGATTTGGAATGCCTACCAAGCACCTAACTCGTCGGTCCGTCGCCTGTGGGAAATCTTTGATCTAATCGGCGAAGTTCTCGATGATCTCACCGATGTGGCCGAGGATCGTTTGGCTTATAACGGCAACAGGTTTGCATTTTGTATACGCCAACACGGAACCAATAAAACAATTTGGCAGTATGAACTTCTGATCGCGCTGTTAGCGAGAGAGTTTAGGCGAATCGTTACAGAAAATTCAGACCTAGTCATTTCGGTGTCCTTTCTAGATGGGAAGCTTGCTGATCTTTGCGGTGAGGTCGGCACTCGATTGCAAGATTGTCGCCGATCGCAGGTCGAAGATCGGACTCTTTGATCGTAATTGCCGGTGCCGCGGGGAACTCATGGTGCTAGACACTCGAAATCGTTATCGCCTTTGGGCCGGCAAAATTCGCTCCAGCCGGCGGCGCGCCAATACTCCGGCATCTTCATTTTCCGGAGCCATTCGAGGAATCGCGGGTCGCTTCGGAGTGGCTGATAGACTGGGGTCCAAATCAGGCCAAGGATGTCGATAACGGAGAGGTCTGCTTCGAGAGCGATTGCATTGAGGGCCACTTCCTTTTGACCAACAAAGGCCGCTACGGCTGACAACGGCATTCGGCCGGACGGGCCGGAGTCTCGCAAAGTCTTGCCAAGATCCATAGGTATTGCAGTGGAATTTTGGAAAGCGGTTAATGCCTGGTCCAAGGCTGCAATCACTTCCGGGCTTGGTGGGTCGGGCGCCCAGGTCGCTTGTTGGGCCAGGGTCAGCGCACGTCGGGCCAAATCGGAGTCGCGCTGGCAGAGAGCGTAAATCAATTCCATGCGCGATTGGAATCCGCGCGGGCGGTCGCTGAGCTTTTCGGATCGATCGAGGTAGGCCCTGCTTTGCACCAAATCGCCGCGGGATAAATAAGCCAGGCTGACGACTGAGGGAGGGACCCAGCCGAGAGGCTCGAGCTCGCAGGCGCGCAGGCCGTGCTCCAACGCGCTGTCGATGCGGCCGACCTTCAATAACATCTGCGCGTATTGGTTGTGCGTCTCCGCTTCGCCCGGGCTGAGTTTGAGCGCGCGGGCATACTCGCTTTCCGCGGCAAGCCAGTCGCGCCGGTCGCGCGACACGTCGGCCAGCGCAGAGTGCGCCATGGCGATCGAATCATCGAGTGCGAGCGCCTTGCGCGCGGCTTCCTCGGCAGCTTTCAGCGGATCGGCGATGTCGTTGATATAATAAGAAGACAAGGCGAGCGCTTGAGCGAGTGCGGCCCAGCCGGTGGCGAATCCAGGATCCCGATCTGTTGTGGCAGTCAGGAGTTCGATGGCGCGTCGCAAATTTTTCGGGGTGCGCTGGGCAATCAAGGTGCGGGCCTGCAAAAATTTGTCGTAAGCGTCCATGTCTTTGGTTTGCCGCTGCGGGTTGACGGGTTCGCTCAAGCCGAGCGGCGTGGAGAGTGCGTCGGCAATCGCTCGCGCAATCTCTTCCTGAATGGCAAAGATATCGTCGAGCTTGCGATCGAAGGTTTGGGACCAAAGATGAAAGCCATCCGCAGTGCGAATGAGCTGGGAGGTGATACGTAACCGGCCTTCTGATTTGCGGACACTGCCCTCGAGAACATGCGCGACGCCGAGCTCGGTCCCGATTTGCCGCAGGTCGGTGTTCTTGCCTTTGAAGGCGAATGAGGAGGTGCGGCCCGGCACGCGTAACGCGCTGATCTGCGCGAGGCGATTAAGAATTTCTTCAGTCAGGCCATCGACGAAATATTCATTCTCCTTGTCGCTGCTCATGTTCACGAAAGGCAGGACCGCGATCGATTTCGACGGGATGCTGGCCGACTGAGCAACTGATGGCGCGATTGATTGCGCTTTCGGGCGGAGCAGTTGGAACGCGAGAAGAGCGGCGGCGCTGATGGCAATGACGATGATGAGCGCGGCGAATTTGCGTCCGCTCCATTGCGGGATGATTTCGTTCGGCCCGACGTTTTCCGTCCGCTTCATGCCTTGTGGCGTCATCTCGAACGCCCAGGCGATGACGAGCGCGACGGGAAATCCCAAGAGCACCAGCACGACCACCGCCGTCGTGATTCCATCCGGTAAATGGAGAGCGGGGACGATCGTCGCCGAGACTTGCATGACGAGCCAGCCGACGACGGCATACGCGACGGCGACTTTGTAGACGTTGCGCCGCTTCAGCTCGGCGAAGAAATTGCGCGGATTCACTTTGTTTTCTCGGATGCTACAATCGCCGATCGGGCAAAATCGCGCTCAAATTCAGCGAATCGCGGATCATCGAACAACGGGCCCAGCCATTCGTGATGATAACGAGGGGTGCATATCCTGGCGGAGCGATCGACGCTGGATTGTCGCAGGGCGGCGAAGGCCGAATCATGATCGCCGAGCGCCGCCGCGATCGCCGCGATGTGCGTGTGGTCGATGTAAACTTTAGTCGCGAGCGACTGCAGTTCTGCAAGGATACGCCGCGCCTCTTCCGCTCGTCCGGAATGTGCGTATGCGATCGCCAGTTCGAAACTCGGGCGCCGCAGGGTATCCGGCGGCAGCGTTTCGTAGCGCTTCGCCGCCTCTTGCCAGGCACCCTTCGCGACGTGGACGTGGCCTAACGGATCGGTGTCGTAAAACCAATGCGGAGCGATCGCCAGCAGGCGTTGCGCGAGCTTGAGTGCATTCTCGTAATCCCTCGCGCCGATCGCGATATCCATGTCGAATGCCACCGGCCAGCCATTCAATGGGTCGAGCACTTCCGCGCGTTGCACTTCACGCCGCCCCTGGGAGAAATCGCCTTCCACCTGGGCAAGGTATCGGCCATACCAACGGCGGGCATCCGCCGAATTGGGATCGAGCGCGAGCGCGCGTTCGAACTCGCGCCTGGCGAGCGGGAAGTTACGGTCGTAAATCATCGCCACCGTCCCCAGCCAGACATGCCCAGCCCCGGCGCTCTCATCAGTGCGGACCGCTTCCTCAGCGGCGTTGCGCATCGGTTGCAGCACTTTGCTCGGCGCGATGTAGGCGTCGGCAATGCCAATGTAAGCGCTGGCCAGTTCAGCCCACGCCGGAGAGTAGTTGCGGTCTTCTTTGACCGCCTCCTCCATCAACCGGATGGCCTCCTGGAAACTCCCTTCGTCCGCGTGAGCATTCAGCGCCCGACCCCGCAGGAATAAGTCGTGCGCGTGCGCGTTTCCTGTCGCCGCTTTGCGCAGACGCAGCGCCTCGTTCGGCGCGAGGTTCAACTTTAGCGCGTCCGCAATTTGTGCGCCGAGCTCCGCCTCGACATCGAAAATGTGACTGAAACTGCGCCGGTAGCTTTGCGCCCAGACATGATTGTCACTGCGCGCGTCGATCAATTGCACATTGATCAGCACATCCTCTCCACTCTTCTGCACGCTACCCTCGAGCACGTACGCGACCCCCAGCTCGCGGCCCACGGTCCGTACATCTGGCGGATGGCTCTGAAACTTATCGGCCGATGTGCGCGAGACCACTTTCAAGCCGCCGAGCTGAGCGAGCTTGGTGAGCAGCTCATCGCGCATGCCGCTCACGAAATAAGCATTTGCCTTATCGTCGCTGAGATTTTCGAATGGCAAAACAGCGATGCTCTTTGCTGGAATCGATAGCGGCTCGGTCGAGGTCGACGCTTGCGATGTGGAAGCATTCGGTCCCTGGCGCAAGAGTTGGAAGGCAAGCAGTCCCGCCGCGATCGCCGCCAAAGCGACGGTAATGGCGATAATCTTTCTCCCTGTCCGTGGGGTGATTGACTGGCCCGCCTCCACTTCCGATTCGCGTTTGATCCCTTCGGGCGTGATTTCAAAAGCCCACGACAGCACGAGGGCAACCGGGAAACCCGCGCCGAGGAAAATGATCGATGCTTTCATTACCCACGACGGCGCGTCGAAGGCCGGAAGAAAGATGGAGGCCGCCTGGATCAGCAACCAGCCGACCACCACATACGCCACCGCGAGCTTGTAAACATTGCGCCGCTTCAGCTCGGCGAAGAAGGAACCCGGATCCATCACGGCGATCATTTAGCCGCGCGCGGATTTTTTATACAGTCAAATCAGGCAGAGATCCCGCCTTCGCCAAGGCTACGGCGTGGCAGGCGGAGGTGGGAAAGACAAACGAACGCAGATTCTCGCTGCGCTCGCGAGGATTAGAGGTCCTTCGACTTCGCTCAGGATGACAGGACTAGGGGGCGGAGTTATTTCAAGGTGGCGTGAAACGTCACGTCGAGTTTGTCGGTCTGGGCTTCTTTCGTGGTCGCTGAACCGGTGACTTCCTTGCTGGCGGGATTGTCCAGTTTCACATCGAAGATGCCGGAAACCGCAGTCTGCCTGTCCTTCATGTGGACATCGGTGCGAAAGACTTTGCCCTCCTTGTCCACGTAGAAAACGATGCCGTTGAACCTTGCTCCGTCGCGCATCATGTCGAAACCGGTCGTCCATTTCTCGGAAGCCAGTTTTTTGTCGCTCAAGATCAAGATGACTGGCTTATCCGTATCCTTTTGATCGACGAAAGCCGCGGCGTGAGTGAGCGCGGCGGTGCCGCCGTCGAATGTGAGTGAGCCTTTGGCCGTTCCGCTCGGCAGATCGGAAGCGGCGGAGATCGCGGGAGTCGTGAGCGCGAAAAGCACCAGCGCGACAGCGAGAACGGCGAAGCGGATATTTGAAAACGAGATCATGCAGCAAAGTTAGATAGCTGGATTCAGAAAGGAAAGTAGAACCCGCGCGGACAGGAGCCGCGCGGGTGGGCGGCAACGCAGCCAGGGTAGCTGGCGCGAGCGCGGGAGCGCGAGTGACCAAAGGAAAAACGCGGAAAGAAGATTTCCCTTAGGGCACGCCAACAAGGATGTCGATCCAACCGGAAGCGGCGGCCAATTCATCAAACCAACGAACGCCGGTCTGGACGAGTGTGATCCGCAAACGGTATTCGCCCGGCTCAGATGGGGCGGCGATTTTGATCTCATACGTTTCTGAAGTTCCCGGATCAATCGATGGGGTTAGCGGGGTTCTCAGACCCTCAAAAACAGCGATGGTTCCGTCCGCATCAAACCAGTGATAGCTCAAATGGATCGGGGCGGGGGAGTAGCATCCGAGTCGTCTGGAAGTACCGTTGGTTATCTGGCATTGCACCCACAGGTTTCCCTCGGCTAACGGCGCGGACACAGTGGCATTCGTCAGGCTGATCTGCGCTGCGGCCGAAGCCGTCAGAGGTTCCATTCGATATGGTTTGCGCAACGCGTAGAGCTCAGATTCAAATGTCATGATCTTCTGAATCATGAGCCGGTGATATTGTGTCAGGTCGTTCGAGGTGGGCGTCAGTGGAATCGCCATGACCTTCTCGTAGAGTGAACTGTATTCCTGGGTGAGGTGAGTCGCGGCAGAGTGCAATCGAATGTGATCACTGACGCGTCGTGCGTCTACGGCATGGTAGCGGTTGAGTTCGGTGATGATCCGCCTCGGCTCAATCGGCAACTGCAAGGTGCGCATTCCGAAATTCCACTTTCGAAGCTCGGCTACCTCGTTGGAGTTAACCATTGGACCCAACCCTGTTTCATCGCAGAGGATCACCGCATTGCCGACAGCCATCGCTTCGATTGCGCAACGCGCCTTGGCAAAGACGATATCGTAATCCGGTAGCACGTCCTGAGGTCGGGCAATCAGCCTGCCTACGCCGGCTCCGATGACATCGAGCGGCAAGTTGATCTGCTGACAAGCCGCCCGAATCGCCGGCAGAAAATTATTATCGGTTGCGTAATTGCTGAACACCAAAGCACGCTGCGGTCGCTCGGGAAGCGGCGAACGCTGGGCAAACCGCACTGTATCAACCGAGTTAAAGATAACGGACACTCTCTCGCGGGGAATGGCGTAATCCAACGTCAGGCGTTCCAAACAATTATGATCCACGGCGACGTAATGCTGAATGCGATCGGTGAGCGGTGGGGTGGCCGGCCACGCCAGACGGGCATGACAAACGAAAATGCCGCGGGCCTGCGAAAAGGCCATCAATGCCTCAACGGTCTCAGGGTGCTGATTGCCATGCACAATGTCAGGTTGAAATGGAACCGCCCGCAAGTCGTTGACCACCGGGATTCCGCCCTCTTGAATCTCTTCCGACACGTAACCGGGTTCGGGCGTGTAAATGACAGGGAGTTCTCCCAAAGCCGCCAGCCCAAAGGCCAAATCGCGGGTCGCCGTCTCGGCTCCAAATCGCGTGTTTAGCTTGTCGTTGGTAATAAGAATGCGTCGGCCAGGCATGAAAGCATTTCTCGGTTGAGTCTAACTCAGCCTGGACGTTCGCTACCAGGCAGGAGCCTCAAATGGTAAATCGAGCTCTCGCCACAGAGCTTGCATCAAGGGAAATACATTCTCCCGATAGCGAATCACTTTTTCGTAATGACCTCGTTTCACCCGATCTTCACCGTAGGTCTCGTAATAAGGTTGCCCAGAAAAATTAGCCGACAAATCCGGGATGACCGGACGCAATAGTTCGGTCGCAAAAATCTGGAGACCAAACCGGGAAATGGCGGCTTCAATTTCGTCTTTCAATTCTGGGTAATTTTCGGCAGCAAGCCGCTTACGGGCAAGCGCGTCTTGATCGAGTTGGAGATGGACGCATTGGTCGCGAATCGCTGCCGGGGCGGCATCGGGTTCGGCGACCAGGACGAAATCGAAATTGCCAATTTTTCGGCCACTCGTGCGCTCGACGATGAGAACGGCGGCATTGGTTATGTATCTACACAAGTCGTGAGTCGGATTATACCCTTCCATTGCGTCCGCCACGACTGCTTGAATGTTGTTTTCCACGAGAGCCTGCGCCAATTCTGCCGTGAGGCTGTTGAGAGCGGCAAGATTACTAGAAAGCAAAATCTCGTAGGCCTGCGAATCGGTCCAGCGGCCGAAGATCGCGGCGGATCGCGCCCCCGCTTTGCGCAGGACATTGGCGGTAGATGCCAAACGTGAGCGTTCTTCGCGCCCGGAGCCGTCCGTCAAAACAAATGTCAGCGGGTGAGCGGTCTCAAGCCAGTGATGGACCCGCAGTTCGTGACCGGGGTGGCCGATGATGAGGGCGGCGTTACCTTCCAAGACAGCGCGATTACGTCGCCGACGGCTTGTTGAAACGCGCTTTTGATCGGACATACCGAACTCGTCCTCGCAGCATACACGATCATCTTGCTTCGTCTGTGATTTACGGCGGGATTTTCCTCCGGTCCTGTTCCAGAAAATTCTTCGCCTCGAAATATTGCTGGCGCTTGCGGCGTTTTGGCTGACAATTCGCGGATGACGAAGTGCGTGCTTTTCGCGGTGGCGGGATTTCTCGGGCTTTGCGGTTCCTTGTCGGCTCAACTGCCGGATCAGCTTTTGGATGCAAACACTTCTTCGGATCGTCCCTGGGTTTCGCTCGAAGATCGAAATCAGTTCCTGTTTTCCACGGCTTTTGGATCGATGCGGCAGACGGAAAGTTATCTGCCTGCTTTTAATCCGTCCGAGCCGTTGACTGCCGGGTATCTGCCCTCGCCGAGCCGCAGGAATGCACTGAATAACGCGGTGGATTGGCACGCGCCAGACAAAATTCAGTACGGGGGTGAGATCGGATTTCTCTACGGAAAATCGAGCGGCAAATACGGTCGCGAAGATTTCTCGAGCTACATCATCGGCACAATCGGGACCGACAAATTCTCCATCACCGCTGGATTCCTCCATCAGGAATCAAGCGGACGGTATCCGCGCTGGCGGCGGTAACGGCGGGAGATCGGCCGCCTTCGTCCCGCGGTTGCGGGACTACGGTGCGCCAGGGAAGTCGGAGATCTGTTACTGTTTGTCGTAGACACCTACGCTCTCGATTTTTTCGCCTTTAGCGTTGGTCCCACTCATGGTGACGGTGCGAGTTTTTCCATCCGCTGATACGACAATTTTGCCAGTAACGGTCATCTTTCCGTCTTTCTTGTTCGTCAGTTCCAAAGTGCGGTCATCAATCTGTTTATAGGAGCGCATGTTTGCGGTCGCATCGCCGGTAACAGGATAGTCTTTCCCGTCGAACTTGCCCGTCCACTCGCTGTGCGCCGATTTTCCATCCGCGTCGGTGCCGTCGACGGTAACTTTGATGCTGTCACCCGCGGCCGCGTAAACGACGGTATTATTTTTTGGCGCTCCGGTGCCGAGTTTCGATTTGGCCTCGTTCAGTTTCCACGTGCCCATATGTGGGCTGGCATATACTGCTGCCGCCACGAAAAATAGCCCCAGGGTCAATACGATCGATTTGGTTTTCATGCTGCCATTGCGCCAGACTCGAAGGTCTGAGTCAAGCGGTTCGGTTGCGGACGAGCGAATTCAAAGCAGCTTCACAACGTTGGATTCCGAACCGTTTCTCAATATCGCTGATTACGCGCGGGCAGCGCGGTGCAATCTGCCGAAGGATGTGTGCGATTACTTCGAGGGCGGTGCGTTGGATGAGATCACGCTGCGGGAGAACACGGCTGGTTGGGAACGGCTGAAACTTTTTTATCGGGTCCTGGCCGGAGTCGGGGACCGGGACCTACGCACAAGCGTGCTCGGGAAACCAATCTCGATGCCGATCGCGATCGCACCGACCGCGTTCCATAAACTGGCGTGCGAAATAGGAGAGATCGCAACGGCGCGGACGGCGAAGGCGGCAGGGACGTTGTTCATTCTCAGCTCGCTCTCGAACACCGCCATGGAATCGGTCTTTGCCGAGGCGGCCAGCCCGCGCTGGTTTCAGCTCTATATCTATAAGGATCGGCAGATCACACACGAGCTGGTGAAACGGGCCGAGGTTGCGGGCGCGGAGGCGATCGTCCTGGCGGTGGACGCGCCGGGATTGGGCACGCGCGAACGCGATACGCGAAATCGATTTCGGTTACCTGCCGGTCTTGCGGTGGAAAACCTCGCGCCGTTAGGCAAAGGCCAAATGCCGGAAGTGCAGGGCTCGGGCCTGGCCGCTTATGTTAAAGAAAATTTCAAACCGGATCTTGGCTTCGACGATCTAGATTGGTTGTGCGGTTCCACGCGATTGCCGGTAGTCGTGAAAGGCGTCTGTCGTGGGGACGACGCCCGGCGAGCGGTCGAGCACGGAGCGAAAGCGGTGGTGGTTTCCAATCACGGCGGGCGACAACTCGACAGCGCGCCAGCTACTTGCGACGTGCTGCCGCGCGTGGTCGATGCAGTTGGTGACGGTTGCGAGATCTATGTCGATGGCGGGATTCGGCGCGGGAGCGATGTGCTGAAAGCGATCGCGCTAGGCGCTCGCGCGGTGCTGATCGGCCGTCCGGTTCTTTGGGGCCTTTGCGTCGCGGGCGAACAAGGGGCGACAAGTGTGCTGGAGATTCTCCGCCGCGAGCTGGATGAAGCAATGCTGCTTTGCGGCTGCACGACGCTCCAAAACATCGACGGGTCGCTCCTTCGACCGTAAGTAAAGCGAGGATGGAGGATAGAGAATAGAAGATTGTGGAAATCGGGTGAGTCTGATAGATCGAGCATTATGAACAAATCCATCGCGCTAGTTGCGTGCGCCGCGGTGTTAGCGCTCGCCGGTTGCACGACAACGACCACAACGTCCACTACGACCACCAAACAACGGCAGCCAAGTGCCAGCCTCGACCCGACGATTTCCAACACGCGCACGACGACGATGTCGAATCGAGGACCGAGGTGAAGTAGTGGGGGAAAGTAGGAATTAGGAATTAGGAGTTAGGAAGACGCAGCAGCGGATCCGCCTTCGTCCCGCATTCGCGGGACTACGGCGTGCCAGGGAAGTCGGAGGTTGGCGAATGGATGTGTTCGGGGCGGGGACCGAGGCCGATGAAGCGCGCGGGGATTCTGCGCAGGAACGGGAACCATCGGAAGAGCCGCCCGATCAATGGAAGCGAATCGCCGGTGCCGGATGATCGACCGGTGATGCGGCGATGAACGAAGACCTGCAAGCGCTGAATCAGGCGCACCGGCCATTCCCTGCGCGCCTGCACTTGCTCGAGGTCCGCCAGCGAGACTGGCCCTTCTCTTAATTTCGCCGCGAGCAAATTCGCGGTCGCGACGGCATCCTGGAGCGCGAGGTTGATACCGACGCCACCGGCCGGCGACATGGCGTGCGCGCTATCGCCGATGCAAAGCAGACCGTCGCGGGCCCAACGCCGGAGACGATTAATTTGCACGGTGAGCAATTTGATTTTCGACCAATCGTCCAGCTCCGCGATCCGATCCTTCAGAAACGGCGCGATCTCGACAATGTCGTGGTGAAAAGCGGGAAAGCCGCGCTGCTTGATTTCGTCGAGCGTGCCTTTCGGAATAATGAAACCGACCTGGAAGTAATCGTCGCGGTCGAGCAGAACGAGCAGTTTGCCGCCGCGAAAAAATCCGAGTGATTGCTTCGGATCGCCCTCACGTTTGGAAAGGCGCGTCCAGAGAACATCAATCGGCACGCCGAACTCGCGCAGCTCCAGTTTGCCGCGGGTGTTGGTGACGGCATGCCGGCCATCGGCGCCGATGACAAGGTCCGCGCGCACAATGCGCTCGCCGTCCGGTGTCTTCACGCGCACGCCGGCGACGCGATCGGCCTCAACGATCAGATCGGCGACTTCGTGCTGCATGTGAAGAGCGAAGGTGGAGAACTGTTTCGCGTGGCCGGCGAGGAAGTTGAGGAAATCCCACTGCGGCATGAAGGCGATGAATTTGCAGCGCGTGGGCAGATGCGAGAAGTCGGCGGTGGGAACTACGTGGCCGTTCATCACGGCTCGGAGCTCGTGCAATTCCTGGTGTGGCAGTTTGAGAAATTCCTCGAGCAACCCGAGCTCGTGCATGAGCTCGAGCGTGGAAGGATGAATAGTGTCGCCGCGGAAATCGCGATTGAAATCGGCGTGTTTTTCCAAGACGACGACTTTCACTCTGGCGCGCGCGAGCAGGAAACCGGTCATCATTCCTGCCGGTCCGCCACCGACGATGACACAACGGGCGTGAATGTCAGCGGTCACACGACAGGAGTTTCTGCGGCGCGTCGGCGGGGAATCCCGAGGCCTTCGAAAATCGTCCGGGTCGCGTCGGAGCGGTTGAGCGTGTAGAAATGGATCCCGGCCACGTGATTGTCGAGGAGATCGTGGCACTGCTCGAGAGCGAAGTGAACGCCGACGCGCGTCACCATTTTTGGATCGGTGTCGCAGCGCTGTAAGGCGCGCAGCAGCTTTGCCGGAAAACGCGCGCCGCCGGCCAGCTCGGCAATGCGTTTACATCCACCCATCGACGTTATCGGCATGATCCCGGCGATGATCGGAACGCGGATTCCCGCCAGCTCGCACCGTTCGCGGAAATCGTAGAAGTCGCGGTTATCGAAGAAGAGCTGAGTGACGATGTAATCCGCGCCGGCATCGATTTTCGCTTTCAGGTGTTCCATCTCTACGAGGCGATTAGGCGTCGCCGGATGACCTTCCGGAAACCCAGCCACGCCGATCCCGAACCCGCGCGGATCGGGATGGACGCCGCTTTCGTTAAAGCGCCGAATAAATCGCACGAGGTCCGCGGCGTTCTGAAACGCGTCTTTTGATTTGTCGTAGGCGCAACCGCGGGGCGGATCGCCGCCGAGCGCGAGGATATTTCCGATACAATTCTTCGCGTAGCGTTGCAGAATCGCTTCGATCTCGTCGTGTTTGTGGCAGACACAGGTCAGGTGCGGGATCGGGTCGAGCTTGGTCGTGTTCTGAATCCGCTCGACCAAATCGTGCGTCAGGTCGCGGGTCGAGCCACCGGCGCCATACGTCACGCTGACGAAGCTCGGCATGTAAGGCTCCAGATCGCGGATCGTCTGATAGAGGCTCTCGGCGGCGGCCGGTGTCTTCGGCGGAAAGAATTCGAACGAAAATATGGGCGAATCCCGGCGCATGATATCGCTGATGTGCACAGTGCCGAAAGGCTAAAGTAGAAAGTAGAAAGTAGAAAGTAGAAGGAGAGACCGCAGAGATCGGAAATCCGATTAAAGAAGCCGGACCGCAGTGACCGCGATGCGGCCGCCGAAGCAGACATCGACATCAGCTCCAGGCGTGCGATGGCGCAATTGATAATCGCCGGCGAAATACAAGCCCGTCTCTTCTTCGTGCCGATAATTGAGCGGCAACGGGCTTGGATCGAGGGGGCACCAGACAACTTCCGGTTTGTCGACGCCGGCGGGGAGATTTGGCAGGTTCACATTGTAAAAGAGGCCGGGCTCGATCGGTTTCGCCAGGATGTCCGCGAGAATCGGCGTGACCCACTGCGCGGCGCGGGCCCAATCGAATTCCACTTTCGATTTGCGATAGTGCGAGACCGCAATCCCCGGCCAGCCGTGCAGCACCGCCTCGCGCACGGCCGCGACCGTGCCGGAGTAGTGAACGTCAGCGCCGAGATTCGCACCGTGATTGATCCCGCTGAGAATCCACTTCGCGTCCGGGACTAGTTTGAGCAGGCCGAGACGAGTGCAATCTGCCGGTGTGCCGTGAATCGCGTAACGCTGGTCGCCGCGCGGCTCGATGCGGACTCCTTCCTGCCAGGTCACGGCGTGGCTCACACCGGATTGTGGCCCGGCTGGCGCAACAACAACTGGATCGCCGAGCGTGCGTGCCGCGCTGACCAATGCTTCGAGACCGGCGGCATCGATGCCGTCGTCGTTGGTGATAAGGAGCTTCACAGAAGTGACAAGTGACCCACCACGGCGGATTCGTCTAATGCGAACATGTGACGAGTGACGAGCAAGCGAGAATGCGCGATGGCACGATTTGCCGGAACTTCGTCATACCGCCATTGCTGGTTTTCTGGGTATGGTGCTTCCAATGGCACCGCTCCGCGTTGGATTCATCGGATACGAACAGGCGAATGCGCTCGATCTCGTCGGGCCGGCCGAGGCGTTTGCTTCCGCCTTTCGGGACAACGGGAAGGGGAAACTCGAGCGCTGCTATGAGGTTTCGATCATCGGCCTAACGAAGCGATCTTTTACCGCGGAGTCCGGCATTGTCTTCCAGCCGACCACCACGGTCGCGAATGCGCCGAAGCTCGACACCTTAATCATTCCCGGCGGATGCGGCCTGCGCCGGCAGGATATTAACCGCAAGGTTGTCGACTGGATTTTGGAGAGAGCCAGGACGACGCGACGCATCGCGTCGGTTTGCACCGGCATCTACGGTCTGGCGGCAACGGGATTGCTCGACGGACGCCGGGTCACGACGCACTGGCGGTTTGTCGCGGAAGTAGCGAAGCAGTTCCCCAAACTGAAGATGCAACCCAACGCCTTGTTCGTGAAGGACGGCGCGTTCTACAGTTCGGCCGGAATCACCGCGGGAATCGATCTCGCGCTGGCGCTGATCGAAGAAGATTTCGGATCGAAGGTGGCGCTGGCTGTCGCGCGCGAGATGGTCGTCTATCTGAAGCGTTCCGGCGGACAGGAGCAATACTCCGAGCCGTTGCAGTTTCAAGCCAGCTCCAGCGATCGGTTCGCGGAACTCGTCGCGTGGATGACCAACAATCCCACCAAGGAAATGTCGGTGCCCGCGCTCGCCCGGCGCGCCTGTCTCTCGCCGCGGCAATTCTTCCGGCGCTTCAAGGAGCATTTCGGTGCGTCGCCCGCGATGTTTGTCGAAACGCTGCGACTCAATGAAGCGCGACGGCGTCTGGCCGCGGGAGAACCGTCGATTGAGAGCGTGGCCGAAACCGTCGGCTTCAACGGCGCCGATTCATTCCGGCGCGCCTTTACCCGGCGCTTTCGCGTTACGCCGAGCAAGTTTCGCCGCAACTTCGCGCTCCCGGACGCGGCCTCCCGGCGGAGTAAACCCAGGAACAAACCATTATGAGCCATCGCATCGCCAACTTTTTCGATCATCTTCGCCAGGACATCGCCTATGGCTTGCGCGGGTTGGCGCGGAATCCTGGATTTGCCGCGGTCGTTGTCCTTACTCTTGCCCTCGGCATCGGCGCGAACACCGCGATTTTCTCCGCCGTGCATGGCGTGCTCATGCGGCCGCTGCCGTACCGGGCGCCGGAGCGGCTCGTGATTCTTAATCAGGCAGCGCCAAAGATCGGCGAGGATTCGTTCGGATTTTCCGTCCTCGATTTCACGGACTTCCGCGAGAAGACGCGCGCTTTCTCCGCGCTCTCGGAATATCACTCGATGTGGTTCATCCTCCTGGGCCGTCCGGAACCGGAGCGCGTCCAGACCGGCGTTGTCTCGGATAATTTTTTCGATCTGCTTGGCGTCAAGCCACTAATTGGACGGACCTTCCTGCCCGGCGAGGACAAGCAGGGCGCGGCCCCCGTCCTCCTCTTGAGCTACAACTTCTGGCAGAAAAGTTTCGCGGGCGATCCGAACGTGGTCGGCCAGAGCTTCCAGATGAACGACAAGCCGCACACGGTGGTGGGCGTGCTGCCGCCGCTGCCGGCTTTCCCGAACCTCGACCAGGTTTTCATGCCGGCGGCCGCGTGTCCGTTCCGCGGCGCGGATCGGGTGCTGACGAATCGCAATGGGCGCATCATCAGCCATGTCTTCGCGCGGCTGAAGGATGGCGTCACGAGCGCGCAGGCCCTCGACGATGCGCAACGCGTCGGCGCCGAGTTGGCGAATGCGTATCCCCAGAACTATCCCGTGAACGACGGCTACACGGTCCGGATTCAAAGCGTGACCGAAGCGTTCACGGGAAGATCGCGCACGCCGCTTTTCGTTTTGCTCGCGACTTCCGCATTCGTGCTCATGATCGCCTGCGCGAACGTGGCGAATCTCTCGCTCTCGCGGTTGGTTTTGCGCGATCACGAATTGGCGATGCGGGCTGCGTTAGGCGCGGGCCGCGGACGGATTCTCCAGCAACTGATCACGGAAAACGTTTTGCTCGCCGTGCTGGGGGGGCTGGCCGGGCTGGCGTTTGCGGCGTGGGGGCTCGATGCGCTCAAGGCTTATGCCGCAGGGTTTCTTCCGCGCGCCGACGAAATCGGAATCAGCGCACCCGTCCTCTTCTTCACCGCGGCGATTTCCTTGATCACCGGATTGCTCTTCGGATCGTGGCCGCGAATTCCCGGCGGTGGCGCTCTGTTCGGCACGATCAAAGACGGGGCCCGCGGCGCCGGCACGCAGGGCGGACGATTGCGCGGGCTGCTGATCATCGGTCAGATCGCGATTTCGGTACCCTTACTCGTGGGCGCTGCTCTGGCTGCGCGCAGTCTTTTGCAATTGCACCAGGTCGATCCCGGCGTTGACACCAATCGCGTGCTCGGGGCGAGCCTGAGCTTAAACTTCACGAAGTACAACACCTTCGAGAAGCGCCTCGATTTTTGGGATCGCAACCTGAACGAAATTGCCCGGCTGCCCGGCGTGGAATCGGTCGCGGTTTCCGGCAGCGTTCCGCTCAACGGGCTGGCGAATAATCCCAGCACCTTCGCCATTGAGCATCGCGATGTGCAGGCCAACTCCGCCTCCGCGGCCGGGTTCGCGCTGATCAGCAGCGAAGATTACTTCAAAACCGTCGGGCAACCACTGCTGCGCGGGCGGTTCTTCAATTCCGGTGACATCCGCACGGCGCCATCCGTAGCGATTATCAACCAATCCCTTTCGAGCCACTACTGGCCCACGGAAGATCCGGTCGGACAGCGGATCACGTTCGATAACGGACAGAACTGGACGACGATCGTCGGCATCGTAGCGAATGCGCGGCAGCAGATCGACGCGCAGCCGCAGGACGAACTCCATCTTCCCCTCCGCGCAGGCAATGCCCTCACTGCTGGCACCGTGCTTCTTCGGATCCACGGTGCGCCGGGCGCGCTCCGCCAGGAATTGCGCGAGGCCATTCGCCGCGTCGATCCACAACAGCCGGTCACTCGCATCGAAACGCTCGAGCAGGTCCGCTCCCGCGCGCTTGCGTCGCCTACTTTGATCGCGACCCTCCTCGGCTTATTTGCGTTCGTCGCATTGGTCATCACGGCTGCGGGAATCGGCGGCGTCCTGGCGTTCTCGGTGAACCAGCGAACGCAGGAAATCGGCATTCGCATGGCGCTCGGCGCCAGTCGTGGTGCTGTTTTGAAAATGGTGCTGCGACAGGGACTCACCCTGGTGTTGCTCGGCCTGGCCGGCGGAACGATTGGCGCGCTTTTCCTGGTCCGCCTCATGAAGGACGTGCTTTACGGTGTCTCGCCGACCGATCCGCTCACGTTCCTCGCGGTCGCAGCGGTGCTGCTAAGCGTAGCTGCGATCGCGTGCATCCTGCCCGCGCGCCGCGCGACGATGGTCAACCCGATCGCGGCCCTTCGCGCTAACTGATTCAACCTTATGAACAGACGACGATTTCTCACGGCAGCAGCTGCTCTTGGAAGCGGCTTCGCACTTGCGCCTAACGAGTCGAAATCCGCCGAAGTAAAAGGACTGGCGACCGAAAAATGGAAACTGACTCCGCCTACCAGCGGCAGCATTCCTGTCGCGATCCTCATCTCGGCAGGTCTCAACGTGATCGACTTCTCCGGACCCTGGGGTGTCTTTGAAAGCGTTTCGCTTCCAAACGCGGCTCAGCCGCCCTTCCGGTTGTTTACCGTCGCGGAAAAGGCGGACGTCGTTGTCTCGGGCAGCGGCCTGAGACTCGTTCCTGACTACACCTTCGCGAACGTACCGGAGGTCAAAGTCGTCGTCATTGGGGCACAACGAGGTTCCGACGCGATGCGAGAATGGCTGCGAAAGATCTCCGGCGCGGCGGATATCACCATGTCGGTCTGCACCGGCGCGTTTCATTTGGCGAAAGCGGGTCTGCTTTCGGGAAAAGCCGCCACGACTCACCACGAGTTTCTCGACAAGCTGGAGCGCGAGTTCCCAGATATTCAGGTCAAGCGCGGGGTGCGATTCGTCGAGGGCGAAAAGATTTCCACCGCTGGCGGTTTGACCTCCGGAACCGACCTCGCGCTGCGGGTGGTGGAGCGCTACTTCGGCCGCGACATTGCCCAGGCGACCGCGACCTACATGGAATACCAGAGCAAAGGTTGGATCGTCTCATAGGCACGACCTGCGATAATGTCGGGGATGCCAAATCCCGACGACACTTCCTCGATCGATGCCATCATCAACGCTGCCTATGACGGAATCTCGGGCCCGGCCGGGAAGAAGCGCGATTGGGATCAGCAACGCTCGTTATTCCTTCCCGGCGCGCGCTTGGTTCCGACCGCGATGAATGCGGGCGATGCGGATGCCGAACTCGCGCCGCAGTTTCTCGATGTTGAGGAATACATCGCTCGGGTCGAGCCGTACTTCCGGGAGAATGGATTCTACGAGAAGGAGGTGGCGCGGCGGACGGAACAGTTCGGACGGATCGCGCACGTCTGGAGCACGTATGAATCGCGGCACCGCGAGGATGATGCCGAGCCGTTCATGCGCGGCATTAACAGCATCCAGTTATTCCACGATGGCACGCGTTGGTGGATCGTTAACATCTACTGGCAGCACGAAGGAGAGAAGAATCCGCTTCCAGCAAAATACCTCTGAGCGAAAGCCGGGGCTCTCTCAGCGCCGCTACCCGTTCGGTTCGCGGTGAGCCTGCTGTTCAAGATTGCGTAACACGGTCAATTGCCTGTCACGCGCCTGGACGAAGTTAGCGTTCTTTTTCTTAAAATAAGCTTCGGCCTGCGGCAGTTGATACAGGATCTCGAGATTTCGAATGGAATCGACATCGCTTTCGGTTTGAACGGCCCGAATCAGATTCTTCTCCAGAGAGAGCGTTTCGTTTTCGTTCAGCGCGGCGCGCGCAGCTTTGGCAAAGAGAACCAGAGCCATGCAGTTAGCGGGGGACGAAGCATTTGGTAACAGCGCCTTCGCTGTTTCAAACTGCTTGATCGAGAATTCCCAATCGACCGCGCCTTTCATTCCGGAATATCCGGCAAACAAATGGGCGACCGCCTTGTTCATGGGATCCTGCCGGGCCGCGTATTTGCCGAGGTATCGCTTGAATGTTTCCTCCGCGCCGCGCGGATTACCGGTCAGGAACTGCATCAGGCCCTGGGCGTATTGCAACACGCCGGTCAGGTCCTTGAAATCACTGAGCCCGCTTAGATCCGCCCAGCGAACCCATCCTGAGCGTTCTTTGGTCGACACGCGAGTCCACCCATTTGCGGTCTCTCCGACAGAATAGGGAGTCGCAAGCGACAATTCCCCCAGTTTCGCTGAAGCCTCGTCAGGCTGTAAGCGAATGATCACCGTCTTTCGCCAAACCTCCTGCAGGGAAGAAAGGTCGGCGGTCGATATCTCGATGGGGGAAAAGTTGATCTGGCTGGAGGGTAACGAAGCGTACGCCTCTGTCCGCTCGGCAATATTTAATTGGCTGATATTCCAGGAAAATTTTCCCGCGTTCGGCCCACGGTCGCGGCCCGAGGTTTGAGGAGTGTAACGAAGATGGGATGTGACAAAGACGCGACCGGCTTGCTGATAAAATTCTCCCCAGATAACGACCGCGGCGTGTTGCCGCTCCCCGAGCGATTTCACATTGGCGTCGGTCAGCTCGAGATGCGTTTCGGTTTGCTGGAGGGTGACGACGGCGAATTGATCGATGCCGCTCGCCGTTGCGAGGGCCATCCAGCCGAGTAGTTGCGACAGTTGCGCGCCTTCCTTGCCTCCCAGGGGACTCTCGTATTCGAGCACGAGAATCTTATTGCTCTTCGCGAACCATTCCGCGTCCGTCATCGGCGCGACGACCACCGCCGCGACGAAGCGCGGGAGAAAACACAAAAGCGTCAGGAGCGGGAGGACGCACCGGGCTTTCATGGATTGCCGCCTCCAATTGGCTGCAAACTAGCGACAGGATTTTGAGCGTCTAGTTGTTGCAAACGATGGTTCAATGCCGTCAGGAAATCCAGCCGGTCGCCCTCATCGACCTGGACTGCCAACTCCTTCGCATGAAGGAATGCTTTGCGCGCAAATTCCGGTTTGCCGGCTTTCATGTGAACATTGCCGACGATGAAGCTCGCCATGGCCAGAACACTCCCTTTGATTTCCAGCACCTGGGTGAGGTCGACTCCGAGCTCGTTCCGCGTACCGCCGATTTGACGCACTTGGTCGTCAATCCAGGTGATAAAGGT
This sequence comes from Verrucomicrobiota bacterium, assembly GCA_039649045.1. GTDB lineage: Bacteria > Verrucomicrobiota > Verrucomicrobiia > Chthoniobacterales > UBA10450 > AV80. Next base: position 27,033 of record JBBWZL010000032.1, read on the forward strand.
TGTCGAAACCAGCTTGTTGTCGGGGAGCTTCTGAATGACGCCCCACATGATTGCAGGCGCTTTCATGGCCTTGATCGTGCGGTCGGCGACAGATGTTTCCTTGATCTTGGTGGCCGAACAGCGCGCGACGCGAAAGTCGATTCCTTTGAGGAGATCGGCACTCGCGAGATGAGCACGGATACCTTTATTGAGCCGATCGACCTGGATAATTTGGAACCCCTGGAATTCGTCTTCTGCCAATTGCGCGTTTAGGTAATCGAAGAGAAACACCGTGCATTGTTCGGCGGGCGACTGGCACGCTTCAGTGACTCTGGCGAGTGACGGCTCTGCAGAGGACTGGGTCGCACTGGGGGTAGCTGAGGAATGCTGAATCTGCTCCGAGTCTGCCGTCAGCCACTTCAACAAAAACGGAAACAGGGCGGCAGTGAGCACTATGAAATAGAGGACGACGAAACCGATGACGATTTTGACAACGAGATCGTAGAACTTCGCGTCCTTTGCGCTCACGGCCCGGATCGCGCGCTGGACTACAAGCAAGAGCACCATCGCGAAGATCATTCCGATAAACGCCGGGATGATGATCCTCTTGTTTGAAAAGAGACCGTAGATCGTCGCCGCGCCGCTACAAACGCCGACAACCCCCGCGACCCATCGCGCAATAGACTTTGGCGGCTTCGCTGGCTTTATATCTACGGGGGTTCGCGGCATCGGAGTGACCTGCTAGCTGCGTTTATCGATTTTGGCCGCCGCCCGCAAGAATGAACGGTTGAAGGCGAGTTCCTCGCGGCCTACAGCCGCTCCCGGCCCGCGTCATAGAGCGCGGCGTAGAGCTGATCCAAACTGACTGGTTTTAGGAGCAGCGCCCGCGCGCCAGAATCCGTGATCTCTTGGGGCCAGCCGGAAACCAGGATGACACGCGCCTGGGGATATTTGGCCATGATGTTGCGGCAGGCCGTCGCGCCGTTGAGTTTCGGCATTTGATAATCCATCAGCACGACATCGGGACGGTGACGGCCGTAGGCCTGGATCGCTTCCAGGCCGGAGCCGACCACTTCCACCACTTCATGATGGCAAAGGCGCACCAGTTCGGCCAGCGATGTTCCCACGCTTTTCTGGTCGTCGGCAATCAACACCCGCATCGCGCGATTCTGCGGAACTTCCGCTGCCAGCCGAGTCTTTTTCGGCATCTTCAACGCAACTGATTCGCATGGCCTTGCTCCGGCGGATGTTTTTGGCCATCGTCGCGGCAAGGTGCACGCATGAGGACGATTAAGCCGCGATACGACGTCATCATTCTTGGGGCAGGACATAATGGATTGGTCGCGGCGAGTTATCTGACGCGCGCGGGGCTCAGCACCCTGTTGCTGGAGAAGAATGATTACATTGGCGGCGCCACGACTTCGCAGAGGGTCTTTCCAGACTATGACGCGCGTTTGTCGCGTTACTCCTACCTCGTCAGCCTTTTTCCGGAGAAGATCATTCGCGATCTCGGATTGAATCTTGAACTGCGCCGCCGCGCGACCGGATCGTTCACGCCCTACGTGAAGAATGGGAGGCATGAGGGTTTGCTCTTGAGCAACATTTCGGAAGAGACCAGCGCGGAATCGATGTTCGAGCTCACCGGAAATCGGACGGAGCACGAGCAGATGAAACGGTTCTACGAATTATCGCGCGTCTTCGCGGAACACGCGTGGGATTCGATGCTCGAACCGCTGATCGCAAAAGAGGAGTTCAAGCGCCGGTTCGATAGCGATGAGGTTTCGCGCGAAGCCTGGCGCAGTCTGGCGGAGGAGCCGCTCGGGCGGGCGATCGAGCGCTACTTGCAGAATGATCTGGTGCGCGGGCTCGTGTTTACCGACGCGAAGATTGGCGTCTTCACTCATCCGCATGATGACACGCTCCTGCAGAATCGTTGTTTCCTCTACCACCTCATCGGCAACAAGACCGGCGAATGGAAGGTGCCTGTCGGCGGAATGGGAGCGGTGGCTCACGAGCTGGAGGAGACTGCGCGCAAAAGCGGCGCTGAGTTCTTAACGAATGTCGAACTTCGCGGATTGAACGTGAACGGAAAGCAACGCGGCGCCGATTTTGATGTCGACGGAAAGCGGCAGTCAGTCGATGCGGAATTCCTTCTCGTGAATTTCGGCCGGAACGTTCTCGCGAAGTATGTTGGCCAACCGTATCAGCCCGATGCGACCGACGAAGGTTCCGTGTTCAAGATCAACATGCTTTTGCGCCGCTTACCGAAATTAAAAGCGACGCGTTACCCGTCCGCGGAAGCGTTCTGTGGCACATTCCATAGCTCCGAAGGCTACGAAGAAATGAAGGTGAGCTACGAGCAGGCAGCGAAAGGACGCCTGCCGGACAAGCTGCCGTGCGAAGTCTATTGTCACACGCTCACCGACGACAGCATTCTCGCGCCGGAGCTTCGCGCGCAGGGCTTTCACACGATGACGTTGTTCGGCATCGATACTCCCTGGCGTTTGTTTGCCCACGACAACCCAGCGATGCGCCGGTCCGCGGAGGCGAAGTTCCTTGAGAGCATGAATGAATGGCTGGCCGAGCCATTGGAAGATTGTCTCGCGGGGGCGCGCAATGGCGATCTCTGTCTCGAGAGCAAGAGCCCCGTCGACATCGAAAAGGCGCTCGGCCTCTTCCACGGCAACATTTTCCAGGACGCGCCGACTTTTCCCTTCGCGGCGAGGAAAGACCAGGCCGGCACGTGGGGCGTCGAGACAGAGTTCGAGAATGTATTCTTGTGCGGCTCCAGCGCCCACCGCGGCGGCGCCGTCAGCGGCATTCCCGGCCATAACGCCGCGATGAAAGTCCTCGGCTTAACTGGGAAACGTTGAGTGAGTCCACGTACCGCGGCAGATCGACTCGCGCACATCGATAGCTTGCGCGCCGTCGCTGCGTTGATGGTCGCGTGCGCGCACATTTGGGAACGATTTCTTCCGCTCGCCGGCTCGAATCAGTTCGCGACCGGCAAAAGCTGGACGCGCTATTTCGAATTCGGGATCACCGGCGTGGTTTTGTTTTTCGCGATCAGCGGATTCGTCATTTACGGGACGTTGCGCGGACCGCGGGAAGGAACGGGCCGCCGTTTTGTCATCACGCGATTCTTTCGCTTGTTTCCGGCGTATTGGGTCTCGGTGGTCGCAGGGCTGGTTTTCATTTGGTGGTGGCAAGGCTGGCCGATCACCTGGCCGCTTGTCGCCGCGAACGCGACGATGGTGCCCGATCTTTTTGGGCAGCCACCGATCATGGGACTTTACTGGACGCTCGGAACGGAACTCGTCTTCTATTTCTTGTGCTGGTTGATCTGGCGCCTCGGCCGGCTCGAAGATCCGCGTGTTCTCGTCGGGCTCGTGATCGGGCTTTCGCTGGCCTGGTTTGCAGTCAAAGGCGCAAAACAACTCGGCGCCATCGGTGATGACCTCTCGGCCTCATGGAAAAATCTGCCGCGCCATCTGGGGATCATGTTTTGGGGCGCTTATTTTCGGATCGTTTACGACGAGACAAAAGGATTTCGCCAATCGATCCGGCAGAACCGCAAGGTTTGGATGCTCGTCGCCCTTACGCTACTGATTGTCCTAATCGGTGGATCGCGCCAATTCCGCTTTTTGATTCATCCGAGCACGACGTGGTTCTCCTCTTATGTGATCGCGCCTTTGCTCTTTTGCATTTGGGTGGCTTGGCTGCGGGTGCGGAATCGGGCGTTCGCCTGGCTGGGACGGATCAGCTATTCGATCTATCTTTTTCATCTTATCGTCATGGTCCCGTTAGCATCCTTGATTGCGCTGGAAGGGAAGGCGGCTCTGCGTGGATGGCCGACGGTGGTTTATTTGATTCCTACGCTGCTGATCACCATCGCCGTCAGCGCCGCAGTGTTCTATGCGGTAGAATTGCCCGCGATAAAGTTAGGCAAACGATTGGCGGGCCCGCGCGCGATGGAAGAGGGGATACACGCAGCCCCATAGCGACATGAATTCTTCTTTTTCAACCGAACACCGGCCGGCGCCGCTCGATCCGCGGCTTGCTCCAAAGAGAAGCATGTTCGTTTTGGATGACGGCCGGAACGTCTTCTTTGTCTTTGCGCTTCTCATCCTGCTCTTCGCGCTCTGGGGATTTTGCAATGGGATGATCGACGTGATGGACAAACATTTTCAGGAAGAGCTGCATCTGACCCTGGCGCAATCGGCCTGGGTCCAGTTCGCGCATTACCTCGGCTATTTTCTGATGGCGCTTCCGGCCGGATGGCTCGCGACGAAGCTGGGTTACAAAGGCGGCATCATCACCGGTCTGCTGATGGTGGCCGTCGGCGGATTCTGGTTTATCCCGGCCACCCACATCGCGTCCTTCTGGGCGTTTCTCCTCGGCGTTTGTGTAATCGCCGCCGGCCTCACCTTTCTCGAGACGATCGCCAACCCGTACACAACTGTTCTCGGCCCGATCCAATACGCCGCGACCCGCATCAATCTCGCGCAGTCCTGCAACGGCATCGGGCTGCTTCTCGGCCCGGTCGCCGGCGGGATGTTCTTCTATTCCAAAAACGCGGCGGGCGAAAGCACCGGCAGCGAGAACCTTTGGATTCCGTACGCGGCCATCGCTGTGATCGTCATCATCCTCGCGATCATCTTCTACTTTTCCAACGTGCCGGAGATCAAAATGGAGGACGATTATCACCTGGACGACGCGACCCCGAACGTCTCGCACTCAATCTGGACCCATCCGCACTTTATCATGGCGGTGGTCGCGCAATTTCTCTACGTCGCTGCCCAGGCCGGCATCTTTAGCTTCTTTATAAACTACATGACGTCGCAGGTGCCGCCGATTCCCTCTTCGTGGAATCCGCCCGAGAGCGGCTCCGGTTGGTTCAGCGGCTGGTTTGAAATTCATAAGAGCGGCGCGCTCGGCTTCAGCAACAAGGCCGCGTCGAACCTGGCCTCGTTAGGTTTCCTTTGTTTCCTCATCGGCCGATTTACCGGCTCCGCGATCTTGAAGAAATTCGCGGCGCATTCCGTTCTCGCACTTTATTCCGCTCTCAGTGTCGTGCTCTGCATCCTGATCTTCCTGAAACTCGGTTGGATCTCGGTGGCGTCGCTTTTCCTCACCTACTTTTTCATGTCGATCATGTTCCCGACTATCTTCGCGCTCGGCATTTTCGGTCTGGGCGAGAAAGCGAAAAAGGCGTCGTCGTTCATCGTCATGGCGATCATGGGCGGTGCGATTTTACCAAAGGTGATGGGATCGGTGGGCGACAAATACGATCTCTCTCGCGGTTTTATCGTCCCGATGCTCTGTTTCGCCGTCGTGGCTGCTTACGGATTTTTGTGGCCGAGGCTTAGCGGCGCCGAGAGCATGCACGGCGTTTCGACGACAGGAGGACATCAAGGAATGTCGAATGACGAAACTCGAATGCCGAAGGAGTAAGGGTGAGTGCTGTCTTTGAATTGAATCACGAAAAGCTTGTGAGCGACCCGCGCTTCGCGGAGATCGGCGCGGCGCTCGATGAATTTTCACCCATCGATTCGGATGAGACCTTCAACCGTTATTGTCGTGAAGCCTGCCGAGTCTGGACGGGCCACTTTCGGAAGCGGGTCGGCGAAACGTCTGCGCAATTCGGAGAGTTGCTCGAGGCGATCGAGTGCCGCGGCCAGGGTGTGATCAAAACGGGGTGGGGCGGTGTGGTAATCACGCTGCATCACCATCCGCGCGTCGAGAAGTTCCTCGTCATTCGCGAAGGCGGCTATCTCGGGCTCGAAATGCACGAGCAAAAGAACGAACGACTTGAAGTAAGAGAAGGCGCCGGTCTCATTCTGTGGCGGCGGCCTAAGGAGCGCGCGCTGACCGTCGAAATGTTGGGGCCTGGCGCAAAGTTTCACCTCAAACCGGGGATGGAGCATTGCCTGATCGGGACTGAGAATCTGCTCGTGTTCGAGCGCTCCACTGATCCGAAAGGAATGGATCAGGACTTGATCTTCATCTACGAGCCGGAAATCTGATGGAGACCGACTTCTACGCGTTCGGCGAGATCCTCTGGGATTGCCTGCCATCCGGCCGGCATGCAGGCGGCGCCCCTTTCAATGTCACGGCGCACCTCGCCCAAATCGGCGTCTCCGCATCGCTCATCTCTTGCATCGGTCAGGACTCGTTAGGTGACGAGATCATGAAAGTGGCGCAGGACAAACAGGTGAACACGCAGTTTATCACGCGCGCTCGCATTGGTTTGGCCACGGGCACGGTGATCGTGACCGTGGACGCGAATGGCAATGCAACCTACGAGCTGGTACAGCCGGCCGCATGGGATGAGATCAGAGTTCCCGCGGAAGCGCTCGAGGCTGTTTCGAAATCAAGGGCGCTGATCTTTGGGTCACTCGCCGGCCGTTCGCCTTACAACTTGGATCAACTCGACCGCCTTCTGGAGGTGAAAGGGCCGCTGAAATTCTTCGACGTCAATTTGCGTCCACCCTTCGCCGATCCTCTACTGGTGATGGAACTCGCCAAGCGAGCGGATGTTCTGAAACTTAACGATGGCGAAGCCGGTCAGCTCGCCCATTGGTTGCGAACGGGCGATCTGATGCCTGATACACCGCGCAGCCTTGACGCCCTCGCCGCCGCATGCGCCACAATCGCGGAAGCGACGAACGCGTCGCACATTTGCGTCACGATGGCCGAAGAAGGCGCTGCCATGTGGGACCGCGGCAATCTCGTGACCGCGCCAGCTCCGAAAGTGGCCGTGAAAGATACGGTCGGGGCCGGCGACGCCTTCATGGCCGGCCTCATGGTGGGACTCACCCGCGGAACAGATACGAAAAAAGTTCTCGAGAACGCCTGCCGCCTCGGCGCCTTTGTCGCCTCACATCATGGCGCGACGCCATTATTTCCCGCGGAAATAATCCGGGTGTTCGCGCAGACCTAACGAACCGTTACGGCAGGTTGTAAACTTCGACCAGCGCGACACCCGTGCTGTTGTTCTTCCCCCGGACGATCGCGGTGCCGGGACCAGGCGGTAGCGTCGCCATTATCGTCGATTCAAGATTACTTGATGGCGGCGCAAGGGTAGTCGCTCGCACTTCGGCTTCCTGCGGTTGCTGAGTTTGATCGTTGATCTTCCAGTTATCGTTGGTCGCAGTGAGGGCTCCATTTGCGTCGTGCAACTCAAGCGTCGGATCCTGCAATGGATCAGGGATAGCCGGGCCGGTGAGCGACGGACCGAGGGCGCGCACTATCACTCGGGAGTATCCGCTTCCGTTGGCCCCGCTCGCGATCAAACCCGCGAACATGGCGTTGTCGTCCGTATCCACAAACCCGCGCGAGCTAATGTTCGCCAGCTGGGAATTCGCGCCTTCAGCGAGATCGTACACTTCCACGACCCCCACGCCGGTTCCGCCGTTTTTGCCGGAGAGAATGGCGGTGTAAGCCCCGGGACTGAGCGTCATCACAATCGCGGATTCCGCGTCATTGGTGGGCGCGAGTTTCGTAGCTTCGATCTCGGCCTGTTGGCTAGTTCCATCCGATTTGATTTTCCAATTGTCGTTCACGGCCAGGGTTGCGTTGCCTTGATGCAGTTCCAGCGTTGGGTTGGACAAAGTGACGCCGACGTTGCTGACCGAGGGTCCAATCCCGCGGATGATGACTTGTTTCGCATCAGGACCGGTGACGATGAATCCCGCGATGAGCACCTTTTCTCCGGTCAGAACGCGCACCCGCGTCGAGATGTTGAGCAGCTTGAGCGTGGGAGGAGTGACCCGGGCGTAATAGATATCTTCTTCGCCATTGAAGGTGGCGGTGTACGCGACGTTGCCACCGCCATTGTCGGAAACAATCGTGATGTAGTCACCCATCTTATTCTGGTTCGGATAGCCGAGGAACGGATCGAAGGGCCCACTGACGGCGACGTTGGACGCCCACGTGTTGCCCCCGTCCCGGCTGTAGGAATAGAAGAGCTGCGAATCGGTGTTGTTCGCGGCGTTTCGCGTGTCCAGCCAAACGACATCAATGCGTCCATTCGGCGCGACCGACATCGTGCCGAACCAGTGCCATTTGTTGTGATTAATCGCGTCGTCGTTGATCCGGCGCGGCGTGCTAAAGCTTGCGCCGCCGTCGGTGCTGCGCGCGATCATCACGTCGCTCCCGGCGCCGAAGCCAATCGGTGTCACGCTCGCGAGCATGTAAACATTGTTATTCGTGCTGGTGCCCGAACGGTCCACCGCCACAAAAATCTGTCCTACAATACCTTCGAGATTGATCGACTTGCCGGCGGCTATGTAGCCTCCAAGGTTGACCGGAGTGGCTGGGTCGAAGCTTGGGGTAACGCTGCCGTTTTTGGCATTACTCGAGCGCACGCACCAGATCTGAGGCGCGTTCGTATTGATAGTGTTTCCATTGATCCCGCCGATAAAAAGATTGCCGTTCGTGTCCACGTCGAGTGTGCCCCATTGAGGAAAGCCCGGAATGTCGATCGGGTTCATCCAGTTAAAGCCACCATCGATGGAACGGGTGAATTGCCGGGTGCCATAATGATTGCCAGCCTGACTCCAGGATTGGTATTGGAACCCGTGACCGGTGCTGTTCGTGGTGTCGATCGTGAACCATTGCTTGTCACCGCCAGTCGCGGGGGCGAGGCGCGTCCAGGATTGGCCGCCGTTGATTGAGCGCCAGATATCGTCGAAAAAATTCTGGATGAGGCTGAGATAAAAAAAGCGGCCGGTGTCATCGGAGGCGAGGACGGGGTCGCTGCGGAAGACATTGTTTTCGAGAACACCTGGGAACGTCCACGACTGGCCGCCATTGCTGGTGTAGGCCCAGCCGCCCTGCCGAAAGTTGGAAGCGACGCTGTCGAACTGCCTCCAACCGATTGTCATCTTGTTAGGGTTGGTCGGATCGACCGCGATCGATGGTTCGTTCGCGGCGTCGCCGGTTATGTTCTGGCCGCTGGCATCGACGTTCGCCTGATAACTGGTGAAAACGCCTTGGCGCTGGATCATTCCCGGCGAAACATCGTTTCTATAGATGAACACCGGCGCGTCCTGGTATCGTTCGGGTTCTAGGGCCAACAGGGAAATCTCTTTTTCGGTTTGACCCGAAGCAACCAAAGTTGCGAGAAGCAGAACGACTCCGGTCAGAAAGCGCGCCTTAATCTCTCGATGACAGGTCAAACTCCACAGGCGCATTAACCCAACTTCCACCGAAAACAAAATTTCGCCAGAGGCGCGAATCAACGCACTTCCACTTCGACCGGCAGGAGATGATTGATCATGTAGGTGCCGCGGTCGGCGCTGCGCTCAGAAGGTTGAGCCTGGCCGCTTGCGTCGGTGGCGCGAGCAAGAAGCGTTTGCCGGCCTCCCTCGGTGGGCGTTCCCCACTCATACTCCCAAAGCCGCCACGCGTTCTTCACCGGCTCGCCCAACAGCTTCGCATCGCGCCAGCTTTCTCCCGAATCGAAGCTGACATCGACTTTTGTTATCTCAGCTTCGCCGCTCCAGGCTGCGCCGTGAATGCGATAGGTCGAGCCCGCCGAGATTACCTCGCCGTTCTCCGGCCGCGCAATCTCCGCTTTCGTTTGCTGCTCCGCTAACGGCGTCAGCGTCGGCAGCGGGCCGCTGCGATCCCAATAAGAGTAATCGAGCGACTGGTAGAAACCGTTGAATGGTTTGCTCGTGATGATGATTCGACGCAGCCACTTTACGGAAGCCATCGCGTACCAGCCGGGCACGATCGCGCGCAATGGGAAGCCGTGAGCGGCCGAGAGTTTTTCGCCGTTCATATCATAGGCGAGCAGGACATCCATGCGTGCCTTGCTCAGCGGAAGACTGCGGCAAAAGGAAATCTTGCCGGCTGGCTTTGGGGATTTATCGACTTCTCCTTCATCAGCGCCCTCCAGGATTACTTCGATGGGGCCTGATCTGATCTTCGCGCGTTCGAGCAATGCAGAAAGCGGGACGCCGGTCCAGGAAGCGTTCCCGACTGCGCCGAGCTCCCACTGCACGCCCTTTACTTTTGGTTCCAGAAAGATGCGATTATTACCGGCGCATTCGAGCGTGGCTGCGATCGTACGCGACTCAAGCGCGACCAGCTCATCGTAAGTCAGCTCAAAAGGTGCATCGACTTCGCCTTCAATCTTCAAGCGCCAATTGGCTGCGGCGATTTCCGGAATGGGAAAGTGACAGCGAACGTAAAACAATTCGTTAGGTGTAATGAATCCGTCCAAAGTCGAGAACGGCATCTCGAGGTTGAGCGGCTCCTGCTCGCGAACGATCAGGCCACCGGCTGATGCAGGATTGTTAATCGCAGAACCCATAAAGATGGCGCATGATTGACTGTCTAGCGCGCCGCACGTACGTTGAATTCACGTGAAGCGGAAATTTCATGTCACGCTCCTGGCCCACGACGAAGGTGTTTCGGTGAGCTGCCCTGAGTTGCCTGGTTGTCATTCGCAGGGCGCGAATGTCGACGAAGCTCTCGAAAACATCCAGGACGCGATTCAGGGGTACGTCGAGCTCTACGGCCGGCCCGACACTCATTGCGAAATCCGCGAGATGGAAGTTGTGACGGCTGAGTAATGCCGAAACTTCCGGGCGTAAATCATCTGCGAGCCGTGAATGCGCTGCAAAAAGCGGGGTTCACGATCGATCGTCAACGAAAACATATCTTCATGTCAAATGGACCGCGCAAGGTGGTCGTGCCGCGCAACAATCCGGTTGATGCATACACGATGGCAGCAATCGTTCGCGATGCGGGACTGACGATCGAGGAGTTCAAGGCGCTGCTCTAACGTTTATTTTTCGACCGGGAATTTGGCTGCTTTCCAGGCGTGGAAACTGCCGGGCAAATTGCGAACGTCGGAGAAGCCTTCCTGTTGCAGAAGGCTCGCGGCGAGACTGGCGCGATACCCGGTCGCGCAATAAACAAGGACAGGCCGCTTCCGGTCCAGTTCGCCGGAACGTTTCCGCAGTTGCGGCAGGAAGATGTGCGTGGCGCCGGGGATGCGGCCATTCTTCCATTCGGCCGGGCCACGAACATCGACGAGCTGCAAACCATCCCGCGACGCTTGCAAATCGTGGACGGTCATCTGCGGCACCTCCTTAAGCGGATAGCCGGCGTTCTGCCAGGCCCTCATTCCGCCGACCAGATAGCCGGCGAACTTTGTGTAACCCGTACGCACAAATAGCTGCGACACTTTTTCGGCGTCCTTGTCGCTTTCGAGCACAACGAGAATTGGTTTCTCCGGATCGAGCAGCCATCCCGCCCAGATCGAGAGAATAGGGGAGGCGGCAATGTTGAGTGCGCCTTCAATGTGGCCGCCGCCAAAGGCCAGCATCGAACGCGTGTCGACAAGCTGCGATTTGTTTTCATCGACGAGTAGTTTGAAAGCTGCGGGTGCAATGGCGGGAATGATCGGCAGCCGGCCGAGCACCTCCGGTCCCGCGGCGTTCACTTTCTTCATCCGCTTGTAATAAGTTGGCTCCGGCGGCGGAGTGGAGAGTGCGTAATCGACAAAGGCCTGGCGCTCGTTGCGTTGGTAATACGGATTGAAGCGCTTCTCGTAACCGATCGTACTGTCGAGACGTTCGCCGATGTCGGCGCCGCAGGGCGAGCCGCTTCCGTGCGATGGGTAAATGATCACGCCATCGTCGAGTTTTCCGTAAAAATCCCAAAGCGTGTCGTAGAGTTGAGACGCCAGTTTGTCTGCATCGCGGCCAAGGAGATCGGGGCGGCCGGCCGAACTGACGAAGAGCGAGTCGCCCGTGAAAACTCCCCACGGAGATTCCGGATGATCCTCCTCGGCCGCGACGTAGCTCACATGTTCGGGCGTGTGTCCCGGCGTGTGCCGCGCGGTCAAGAGCAGCGAGCCGAATTTGAATTCGTCCCCGTCTTTGACCGATTCGCGATCGAAGCCGTATTCGGCTCCGGCTTCGCTGCTCGCGTAAATCTTTGCCGTGGCGGTCCGGTCCGCGAGCTCGCGTGAACCGCTGACGAGATCGGCGTGGATGTGCGTTTCGAAAATATGGGTAATGGAGACGCCGTTCTTTCGCGCCAGCTCTAAATAAATATCGACATCAGGCCGCGGATCGATCACGGCCGCGATGCCTTCTTCATCATCCCCGATCAGGTAGGAGATCGCGGCGATGCCGTCAGTGAGAACGCGTTCGAAAATAAAAGACATAAGATTTGGGTCGTGGCCGCTGGTGCCGAGCATTTATACAACGGGAAGCGACCACCTGTCTTTCCAAAAAATTGGCAGGAACGGAACGCTGCGCCGTCCGCTGACCTTCATTTCGACCTATCTCGCTTTTGCGTCGGGTTCGGCGACGCAGTCGCGCTGTTTTTCAATTCTGTGTTCGTTTTCGGAGCGCTCTGCATTATTCGATACTGCTTCGCACCCAGACCCAAGACGAATGCAATTAGCACAAAGCAAACGGTTCTCTTTTCCTCCGGCGTCAGAACAAAAATTTCCCGCCGAACTCGTTTTGCCGACTGCGTTTTCACTCAGCTCGGGGCCTTACATGCAGCCACCGATATCTTTTCCGAATATTCTCATCATAGAATCGTGCTTTCGAAGCCGCATTCATGAGCGCTTCGTAAACGGGCGGCGAGACTTCGAGGTAGCGATAAATCGCGCCGTTTCGGAATTCGATCTCAAGAGCGCGGAGCCGTTTGCTGTAACCGACAGCCGCGAGCGCTCTCGATTCAACCGGGACGCGCTTGATGTGAGAAATCACGCCGGGGTCGTTGGGCGCCGTTAGAGGCGCGCCAATTCCGCTCGTGGCAGCGAACAACACGATCGCGGCCAGCGTTCTGGGGGAACACCACATGCGAAGTTTTGTAACAACGCCACCGATAAAGGTCGAGAGCAGAAATTATTTTCCGAGCGGCGTCGTCACATCCGTCCCCGCCGGCGGAGTGAATTCGAACATCGATGCCGGAATAGGCGCGCGAGTTTCGTTGGAGTAGGTGGTGACGATGCGATCGCCGTTGGGCTGCACCATCTCCGTGCGCACGACCTGCAATTCATTGTTCATGTAGATCGTAAATTTTTGCAGGAACCTTTTCATCGATGGGTTGCGCGGCATGAGTTGCAGCTGATGACCATCTGACTCCTTTGTCCCCGTGATGTGGTAGGTCGCCTCGACGTTCTCCAGATTAAGGCTGGCCGTGATGGCCGAGATGCCAGCATCGAGCGGCGAGCGTTTCCCTAACGAGTAATGTTCCGCGGATTGGAATTTCGGATAGTAAATCCAAAGCTGTTGACCATCGCTCACGGTGATGCTCGGTGAATTTCCCTTCGCTTCGCGTCTGAATTTGTTCGGCGATTGAAACCAAATCTTGCCGGAGGTCGTGATCGGCTTGTTCAGCATCTTGACGGTTTTCTCTTCCTGGAAATCTGCCTGCACCTGGGGGGCGGCGGCGCGTTTTTCGCGGATGCGACCGAGAAAAGACTTCAGGTCGCCCGGAGAAAGCGGCTCAGCCTGAAGGAGAGGAGCCCACAGGCAGAGGAAGAGGCCGAAGGCCGAACTGGTTAACCAAAAGGAGCGAGTTTTGTTAAGCATTTTCAGGTTCTTTGACGCGCGGCCGTAAAGATTCTTCGCGCCACGACTTCGGTTCAGCCGCCGCGGCCGCTGGTAATGTGAAAAAGATCGTCGCGGCCAGGCTCCAAAACAAGCCTATCCCGCACGCATATCCCAAACCAGCGAGAGTGGGGTTGTTCGCCGCGCCCAACGAGCCAAAGCCGCAGATCGCGGTCAGTCCCGCGAGGATGACTGGCTTCACAACGCCGGCCACGTCGTGATCGAGCTGCCGGGCTTTTTGCCAAACCAGCAGAACGTAAATGCCGTAGTCGACTCCAATCGCGAGGACCAAACGAAACGCGAGGACGTTGAGGAGATTGAGTGGAATCGCGAGTAGTTTCATCGAGGCGATCATCGCGCAGACTGCCAGGCCGAGCGTGGCCACTTGAATCAGCCAGAGGCGCCAGTCGCGGTAAAGGAGCGCGAGCAGTGTCACGTCGAAGAGCGCCATCAACGCGCTGATCAGGATCAATTGCCGATGCGACCACGGGACGAGATCGGTCAACGTGAAACTCCAGCCGGAAAGGGCGATCGGCACTCCAGCCACGCGCAGATCGCGATGGAGCATTTCCTTTTGTTCCTGGGTCGCGACCGGCGCGTTCGTCGTGACGAAGCCAGTAGTGAGCAGGGGGTCGTGCGCAAAATATCGGTCGATGAGGAACCACCAGCCGGACGATTGCGGCAGCGCCGCGCGCCAATCGGGAAGTTGGGCGGTGGGCGACGCAGCGCCCTCCAATTGATTGAGCGTGGCGAAGGCGGATTCAAATGTTTCGCGGCTGAATCCTTCGGATCCGATCGCAGCTTCGAGGGCGTCGCGGCTGGCTTGAAAATCCGCGCCCTCCAGTTTTTGCCGGTTGCGTTGCAACCGCTCCGGCGATAACGCGAGCGCTGCGGGTGTGGAAAAGCTTTTGATTTTCCCGGCCGCTTGCAGCTCGCTCCAGCGCGGCTCGATTTTTTTCCAGTAATCGTGCAATTGCTGCGCGTTCTCGGCCTTCACCATTCCGATGACCGGCTCCCAGCGCGCCGGCATTTTTTCCATGATTGTCTGCAAAGCGTAGCCGGCATCACTGCGTTTTGGCTCCATCGAATGCGTGCTGACATCGAAGATGATGGCGGGCCTTGGTGAAAACGCGATCGCCGCAAGAACGAGAAGGATCGGCGAGGAAATCCAGAGCATCTTTGCCGGGGTTGCCACCGTCCAGCGGACATAATTTTTTACGAGCGTGAACATCCAATCGCCGCGCGGGGCCGGGCTCTTGCGCGGCAGGAAAAGGAAGAAAACCGTCATCATGAAAATGCCTGCGAAAGCAATGCCGAGCGCGATCAGAACACCCAGTTGCGTAAATCCCTGCGAGCCAGCCAGCATCAGCGCCATGAACCCGACCGCCGTTGTAAGGGCGCCGAAGAAAATCGCCTTACCCAGTCCCTTCACCGACTCGCTCACCGCGCCGGCGTGATCGGTTCCCTCATCGCGCGCCTGTTGATAACGGCCGAAGACGAGGATTGCGAAATCGACACCGAGGCCGATGAGGATCGCGCAGAACCCGACCGTCACCATGTTGAGTTGGCGAAAAATAAGCAGGCCGGCGGCGAGCGCGACGAGGCAGCAAAGCAAAAGCGAAAGGCCCATCCCGAGCAAAGGCAGCCAGCGCCGAAAGCCGGCATAAAAAACTCCGCTGACGAGCAGGATCGATCCGAGCAGGGTGATGATGATGTCATGCCGCATGCTGAGCGAGATTTCCGCGACATAGGCCGAACGGCCGGTGACCAAAATCTGGAGCGGGCCGCCGTCCCAGCCTTTGTGCGCGGTTTGCTGAAACGCCTTCACTTCCTGCATCAGTTTCTGGCAATCGAACGCGCCGATTCCCGGCTGGTTCGTCACTGTCAGGAAAACGCGCATCGTTCGATCAGGCGAAGTAAGCGGCTGATCTTCTTCGATGGCGGCGTTGCTCGCGAACGGCTTCAAGGCAGGTGCAATCACGCCGAGAGGATCGAGCCCCAATTCGATCTGGGGCCGCGGCGAACCCGCTTCGATTTCCTGGTGCAAACGATGGAGCCGCTCGGCGATTTTGGCCGGCCGTATGAGCGAAAGCGTCTCGTCAAAAACGGCCGGCTCGAGATTCAAAACAAGCGGAACGGCAATCGACTGGAGATCGCGCACGCCTTCCGGAGTTTCGATCGGGACGCCGGAGAGGACGCGTTTGCACCATGGTTGTTCGCGTAGTTGTTTGGCGAACTGCGGCGCAAATTCCTCGAGCTTGTCTACGTCCTCCGGCCCGGAGACGAGCGCGAAGGTCAGTTCGCGCACCTGCGCGAAATCGCGATTGTAAACCTTCAGACCTTCGACCGATTCGAACCCGCTCGGGAGCAGGTTGAGGACTTCGGTGTCCAGTTTCATCCGGGTGACGAGAACGTAGATCGACGCCGCGGAAATCAGCGCCACAACCGACCAGACTACGCCGCGACGCTCTGTGACAAGTTTGGCGATGCTGGAATGAAGGGCCATGGAAAAAATCGCGAACCGCAGCGGCGACGCTCGCGTTTCAACCGGCGCAGGTCAAAAGCGGAATGTGAAAGTCTCGCCGCCGTAGGAATGAGTCAGGGTCGGCTTGTCGCCCAGCGTCATGAGTTTTTCACGCAGTTGCAGCCAGCCGCGGAGCCGCGGCGGCGCGTGGATCATGCTTCCCGACCAACTGACGCCGGCCAGTGGGCCCTTCACGCTAAAGAAATTCGCGTCCTGCCGGATTTCGAGCAACGCCACCCCCGGGCCTTTCGTGAAAGTCAGCTCGAAGTCGCCTGCTTTCGAAAAGCGCACCAGCACTTCGCCGATCAATGTTGTGCGTTTACCGCGATATAAAAGCTGACCGTTCCGCGCCTGCCAGTCTCGCGCCGGGCCGACGAACTGGTGGCGCACGGTTTCGCAACTTGTTAGGCCGCCAATGACAAGCGCAACGAAAAGGTACCGTTTCACGACATGATTTCTGCGGGTTCGGGCTGAGTAACAATCTGTTCTCTCTGCGGCACGAGGGTGCGCCGCGGGCAAAGCGGGAAATAGCGTTGCAGCCGGACGATGGAATAAAAAATCCACATCCGCCATTTGATCGCGAAACTCGTGCCGGCGTTGCCGCCCAGGACGGCGTTTACGGCCGGCGGAATTTGGAAAATATCCTGCGGATGCAAAAAGACTTCGATGAATTCCTTCGAATACCAGGCATCGA
Organism: Verrucomicrobiota bacterium; assembly: GCA_039649045.1. Lineage (GTDB taxonomy): Bacteria > Verrucomicrobiota > Verrucomicrobiia > Chthoniobacterales > UBA10450 > AV80. The sequence goes on from JBBWZL010000032.1 coordinate 43,822, forward strand.
CGAAGCGCAGGTAAACGTCCATCGCCTTGTTGATGTTGCGCGTGTAACGCGCAAAAAGTTTCCGCGCCTTCTCCGGATGGTCGAGCAGCTCGTGTAAAACGTCCGCCGCCTGTTCGCCTGCCAGCACGGCGAGAAAAACGCCGCTGCTGAAAACCGGATCGATAAACCCGGCGGCATCTCCCGCCAGCATCCAACGATCGCCTGTCAGCCGAGTGCTTCGATACGAAAAATCGGCCGCGGTCCGCACCGGCGTCACTCGTTCCGCTTCGGTCATGCGCCGGGTCAGGAGCGGTTGCTCGGCGATGGCCTGTTCGAGAAACTCTTCCGGGCTCAATCCGGACTCCTTGAAGACCGCGCCGTCCAGCACGACCCCGACGCTGGTTCGCGTGGCGCTCAGCGGAATCACCCAAAACCAGCGGTCGATCGCGCGCACCATGCGGGTGAGCGTCCCATCTCGGCCCTCGGCGCGTTCCATTCCGTCGTAATGCGCGAAGATCGAGATCTTTTGCAGATGCTCGTAGTTTTTCTTGAGCTTGAAGCGCGCGCTCAAAATCGAAGTGCGCCCGCCGGCGTCGATGACATAGCGCGCCCGGATTTTATTTGCCTCGCCCCTGGACGAAATTGTCAGCGTCGCGTCTTCGTCTGAAAACGTGACGTCATCGACGCTGGTTTCCTCTCGCACTTCCGCGCCGATTTCCGCGGCATGATCGAGAAGCAGTTTGTCGAAATCCGCGCGCGTCACCTGGTAGGAGCGATCGGTCTGGGAAGCGTACCCGTCTTCGAAATAAAACTTTACTCCCTCTTCGCTGCACGCGCCGTACATCTCGCCGCCGAATTTTTCCATGAAGCCGGCCCGCGCGAATTTCTCATGCAAGCCGAGCCGGGTGAAAGCCTGCATGCTGAAGGGGAGAAGCGATTCGCCAATATGGAAGCGGGGAAACTTGTCGCGTTCGAGGACCACGACCCGGCGGCCGGCGCGCGCGAGCAATGCGGCCGCGGTGCTGCCCGCAGGCCCGCCGCCGATGATCGCCACGTCATACATCTCGCTCATTCGGCCCTCATGGTAGCAAAGTTCCGCGCGAAGCAAAGGCTGCCGCTACCGCTCTTTCGGCAGACCGAACTTCGATTGGAATGCCGGGTAATTTGCTCGTGGCATTTGCACGAGGATTGGGTGCTCCGCGGGATCGAGCCAGCGCAACAATTTTACAAGTTCGTTCTCCGGCATCGCGGTGCAACCGGCGGTGGGCGACGCGGGACCTTTCCAAACATGCAGGAAAATGCAGGAGCCAGCGCCAGCCTGCGCGGCGGGATTATGTTCGACGACGATTCCCCATTTGTAGAGGTCGTCGTTGCGCAGCATTTGTTCGGAAGTTCGCCAGTCCACGCGCGCGACTTTGGAGCGATCAACGAGCTGGTTGTAGTAGCGCGATCCAGGGTCATCAACGCCTTCGATCTGTTTCGAGAGCGCGAGGTAAGGCAGTTTCATCCAACCTGCGGAACGCGCCGGCGCGTAGCCGAACGCCGAGCGCAGGCGAAAAATGCCGGCCGGCGCTCTGTTGTCGCCCTCGATCTTCATCGGTTCACCGGAGGCTTCGATCGCGACGAGACCGCGTCCCCAGCCAAGACCTTTTTTTCCGCCGACAACCGGCACGACGGCGTCGCGAGGTTTCCATCTGCCGCTGGAGCCGCTGCGTTCGAATGCACGCAACACGCCGGTGGTGACACTCCAGTTCTCCGTCACCACGACGATACATTGGCGGGAGCGATGCAGCGGGTCCGTGGCAGCGGCGCCGGTTCCGATCGTCATGCCGAGCGCAAGAACGAGCAGGGGAATCAGGCGAGGCCGCATCGCGATGAAATAAGGCTGGCTCGGGTCGCGTGAAAGAAAATTGTGTCGGTTGCCAATTCGCAAGCGCGCGGGCTAAGATCGCCGCCGATGCCGTACGACGCGTTTATCAGCTATTGCTCGGAAGATAAGAAAATCGCCGATGCAGTCTGCGGCACGCTGGAGGCGAACAAGATCCGGTGTTGGATCGCGCCGCGCGATGTGGGCGCCGGGCGAACCTGGAGTTCAGCGATCGTGGAAGCAATCGGCGACAGCGCCGTGATGGTGGTGATTTTTTCGCAGCATTCGAATGGATCGCCGCAGGTGATGCGCGAGATCGAGCGCGCGGTGCACAAGGGCGTCTCGATTATTCCCTTCCGGGTCGAGAACGTCTTGCCGTCGAAGGACCTCGAATATTTCATCAGCAGTTGTCACTGGCTGGACGCGATGAACCCGCCGTTGGAAAAACATATCGGCGAATTAGCCGAAGCGATTCTCGCGTTGCAACGCCGAACGGGAACGGCGCCTCCGTTAACGGCTGAGAAAGAAAAGCCGCGGAAACGATCGGTCGCGCTTTGGGCATCGATCGCTCTGGCTGCGATTCTGGCGCTGGCCGGCGGCGCGTGGTGGTTCCTCGGGGACACAGACACTCCGGGCCAAACGGTGAAGATCGAGAGCCCAGTCGACGGCGCTTCGATCGTCGGACCAATCCTTCTCTCCTGGTCCACAAAAGATCTTCCGCCGGAAAATCTTTCGTTCGAGCTATCGCTCACGCCGGCTGGCAAAGCACCGGCCGTCCAGCGGACCGCGCGGAACTCGATTGTCCCGCAGGGGCTCGAGGGAAAAGTGCGCTGGAAAGTGCGGCCGCTCTGGCAGGCGCGGGATCAACCGGAGAAATTCGGCGGCTGGAGTCCCGAACGGACGTTCACTTATTACCAGAGCGCGCTGAACCGGATCATCACGACGCATAATATTCACGTCGGCACTGCGGAACCGGATGGCTTTTTCGTTCGCCAGGAAGGGGCTGAATTGACCGGCTATGAAATCGATCTGCTGCGCGAACTCGGGGCGCACATCCTGGCGGAACACGGCGTCCAAGGTAAACCCATCATCACCTACACCCGGCGCATCTGGGGTGAAGATTTCTTTCGGCTGCTCGAACGCGACGGCGCGGTGGATCTGATCGCTTCCGCCATTTCGGTTACGCCGGAGCGGGAGAAAACCTATGGCCTGCTCTTCACTCGGCCGACGTTGCAATATCCGCAGACCATGATCGCGAAACCCGGGGTGAAACCGTTTGTCGGCGGCAAGCTCGTGTTAGGACGGGTCGGCGCGGCGGAGAAAACGACGAACGAAACATTTGCCCGTAAACTTCTCGGCGACACGGCGGCGGAGCGTTTCGTGCCGTACGGCGGCAGCGGCGCTTACGATCGGATGCTCGCGGATTTGCTCGCGGAGCGAATCGATGGCGCGTTAATCGACAAGCCTTATGCCTTGCAAAAGGCGGGGGAACTCAAGCAATCGATCGGGGCGGACCTGGCGCTGACCGATATCACGCCGGAGATCGTTCCCGGAATCGAGCTCGAGAAAATGGGTTTCGCCGTCCGCAAAACCGACCGCGCGCTCTTGCAGGAACTGGATAAGCAGCTCGCCGCGACCGAGGCCACTCGCGACGGCGTGTTGAGCAAGTCGATCCCCGGCTGGAATAAATAGCGGCAGATCCGTCGCTGTAGCCGCGGCGCTCAGTCGCCGCGTTTTCCGGGCGCGCCGACAAAGCGGCGCGGCTACAGCACTTGCGACATCCCCGGAACGGAACTAACAAAGCGCTGCGATGAAAATGATCGACCGCTACGTGGGACGTCAGCTCATCGTGAATCTTATCTTCGCGATCGCCGTCCTGAGCTTCGTCCTGGTGCTCGGAAATATTTTTCGCCGGCTCCTCCCGCTTCTGGTCAATCACGATCTGCCGGTCGAATACGTTTTCGGCTTCATCGCCTACGTCCTGCCCTTCTCGCTCATTTTCACAATCCCCTGGGGCCTTCTCACCGCGGTGCTTCTCGTTTTCGGGCGGCTCTCGGCTGACAACGAGCTGATCGCCCTGCGCTCAAATGGCGTGAGCATCGCGAGGATTTGCGTCCCGCTGGTTGTGATCGCCCTTCTTTGCACGGCGGCTTCCCTTTGGCTGAACGTTCAGGTCGCGCCCGCCGCCCAGGAAGAAATGCGCGCTACGGTTTTCAATCTCGCGACCCGCAATCCGATGGCGCTTTTTGGCAGCGACCAGGTGATCGACCAGTTCCCCGGCCGCAAAATCTATGTCGGCAAAAAGGAAGGCAATAAGCTGGAGAATATTTTGGTTTTCGAGACCGACGACAAGTCGATGCCGATGAAGGTGACCCATGCCCGCGCGGGCATGCTCGAGACCGATCTACCGAACCGCCGCGTCCTGATGCATCTGTATAATGCTCGATACCAGCAGCGCGATGAGGTCGAACCCTACGACCTTCGCCGGATGCGCGATGGAATTAACGTCGCGGAAGGGACGCTGCCGATCAGCCTGGAGGAACTTTACGAAAAGGAGAAACGGCGGGCGAGCCGGTCCATGCTCTCTATTGAGCAACTTCTTGAGCAGCTAAAGAACGACGATCCCAAAATGCGCAGCTCGAGCCGCACCGAAATCAATAAACGATTTTCCTTTCCCATGGCGTGTCTCGTCTTCGCTCTCGTCGGCGTGCCGCTGGGGATCACCGCTCACCGGCGCGAGACCTCCTTCGGATTCGCGGCCAGTCTTGTCATCGGCGTCTTCTATTTCCTCTTCATCATCGTGGCCGATACCCTCCGCGCGAACGCGAAGCTGCATCCCGAACTCCTCGTCTGGTTCCCGAACCTCCTCTTTATCGGGCTCGGCATTTGGATGTTCCGGCGGCTGGCCCGGCAGTAGTTTTCAGACACGCTGCGGCAGCAAGCGCATCAAGAAGAGCATCGGCCAACCCAGATACTTGCGGGCGCGCTCGCGCTGGTCGGCGAGATTTTCATCCACGACATGCTCGCTGAAATGATCGAAGACGAAACCGGCGCGCGCTGCGGCCATCACATAGTCGCTCATCTCATTCGGATAACTGGCCACGAGGATTTTCCGATCGGTTTCGGGAAGGCGAAAGCGCGCCTGGACCCCGCGCAACATCATCGCCGGATGCATTCCGGAGACGACGACGTTGCCCGTTGGCCGGCAGACGCGATGCATCTCGCTGAACAATTTGTCGAGGTCTTCGATGTGATCCACGACGAGTGCGCACAAGACGCGATCGAAAGTTTTCTCCGCGAAAGGCAATGGTTGAGATAGATCGTGCACCTGAAAGCGGACATCGCTTTGGCCCGCTTTCTCGCGCGCTTGCTCTAGCATTCCCGACGAAAAATCCAGGGCGGTGACGCGCGCCCCAGCAGCGGCCATGCGAATGGAATGACGGCCGGTCCCGCAACCAAGATCGAGGATTTCCAGTCCGCGGATGTCTCCGAGTAATTCCTCGACAAGCGGTTCTTCAAGCGCGGGAAGCGGATTCGCATCGCGATCGTAAATGGCGGCCCACTGGTCGTAGCCAAGGGAGGTCGGGACAGTTTCGGAAAACGCTGGATCGTCTCGTTCCATTATCGAGGCCAGAAGTCGTCTCTAAATGATTTTGTCATTCTGAGCGGAGCGAAGAATCTCTGATCATTTCCGATCTCAACAGTCTCGTCAGGGAAAGAAATAGTCAGAGATCCTTCGCTCCGCTCAGGATGACAGGCCGTTTTTATTGATAAGAACGCTTCTACGTGAGCGCTGGCACTTCGTCGCTGATGATGAAAAATTTCTTGAGGGTGGCGCTGCCGAAATTGGTCGTTAGGGCGACATCGGCGGCGTCACGGCCGACGGCCATCACGATCCGCCCGATGCGCCGCATATTGTGACGGGCATCGAAGCTGTACCAGCGCCCGCCCAAATACACTTCGAACCACCCGCTGAAATCCATCGGGAGGACGACCGGCACGCCGATGTCGCCCATGTAGCCGCTGATGTAACGGGCCGGAATGTTCATGCAGCGGCAGAAGGCGACCGCGAGATGACTGAAATCGCGGCAAACCCCGCGCGGATCGTTGTAAACGTCGAACGCGGATTTGGACGGGTCGGCAAAAGGGTAGCCAAACGTGATGTGGTTGTGAACCCAAGTGCAAATCGCCTGGACCCGTGGCCAGCCGGGAGGGGTCGTGCCGAAGAGTTTCCAGGCGATGTCGGAGAGCTTGTCGACTTCGCAGTAACGGCTGGTGAGAAGAAAGGGAAGGGTTTCGGCCGGCAGATCTTCCACGCGATGCTGGATGGCGTCGGGACATTGTTCATCTGGTTCGCCGCTGTCTTCAATCAAAGCCTCGAGCGAGAAGTGCACCTTACCCGCCGGCGCCAGAACGCGCGCGCAACGGTTTCCGTAGAGATCGGTGAAATCGGTGAGGGGAATGTCTGGCTCGACGACGATTTTTTCCTCCGTGCGCAGGTCGGCCTGCCGCGAGGGATGGACATAGAGCATCAAAATCATCGGCGTCGGGCCGGGAAGCTCGAACTCAATATCGAAGCCGATTTTGATAATCATGGGATGCGGGTGCGCCGGGGGAGGAAGCGCGCGGAAGATACTTCCGTCCGCGAAATAAGAAACCGATTTCGTGGCTGTTCTCCGAACGGCCTGAGGGCAGGCCGTCTCCATTGGAGCCGGCACGCCTTCGGGCCGGTTTCCGCAGCTATGCCGCTGAACCGAATTGGGCGGTGACGGAGAGCCGGTCTCCGACTGCGAGCTGCACGGCGCGCAATCGAATTTTGCCAAGCGGCAATGACATGAGGTAGAATTCGCGACCGTCGATCTTTTCGAGATGCGGTTTGAGGACTCCGCACGCCAGGGTGGCGATAGCGCCGTCGCCCGCGCAATTCAGGCCGGTGATCCGGGCATTGAGTTCTTCATCGAGATCGAGCTGACCGGTGATTCGGATGGAGGCGCCGAGGAATAGTTTCTTCGCGCGTAAACGGACCTCGGCAGCCAGGGAGCGAGAACTCTTCGCACGCAACTCCAACCGCACCCTGTCGATCGTGACACCGTGCTTGCCCGCTTCGGTTCTCGCGACTTCGGCGATGAGCGCTTCGAGCCCTAATTGTGATGCGGAGATTTCCACGGCGCCATCGGTCGCGTCTTCGATCGAGAGGACGATCTCGTCTTTGGAATCACGGCTTTGAGAGAGGTGCACGGCGCGAGCAGAGAGCGAGAAATCGATCGATGCGGGACCAATGGAAAGGGCCGATGCCTTGACGCTAAGAAGATCGACTTCGAGCGCCGGCGCTGGCTTGCCGGGGGGCGAGGGGATCGGTGGCGGGTTGCCGCGGAGTTGCGCGCCATCGAGCGAGACATTGAGCTCCTTGAGATGCGGGTAGGAAGCGTCGCGAATGGTAACTGGATCGCTTGTGACGATAAAGAGCTGGCGCAGGCTTTCGTTGAGGAGAGACTCAAGAGCTTCCGCGGTGGAAGGGAGACTCTTCGTGTTGAGCAGGAACATAGAAGGGAAAACGTCCAACGCCCAACCCGCCTCCGCAAGGCTACGGCGGGCAAGCCTCCTATCCGCCGGGCCTGCCACGCCGTAGCCTTGGCGAAGGTGGGAGAAAGGATTTGCATTTCAGACCTCTCTGGCTACGTTCCGCGTTCTCTTATGGCGAAAACGTCCTGGATTAATCGCAACGAACGCAAGCGCGCTACCGTGAAAAAATACGCGGCGCTGCGCGCTGAGCTGAAGGCGAAGAAAGATTACATCGGTTTGTCGCAGCTCCCCCGCGATGCCAGCCCCACCCGGGTGGTGAATCGTTGCGAGGTAAGCGGCCGGCGCCGCGCGTTCATTCGCCGTTTCAAGATTTCGCGCCTGACGTTCCGCGAGCTCGCTTCCGCCGGGTTCATTCCGGGTGTGACCAAATCGAGCTGGTAGAGCAGGCGCCGGCTCGGCGAGCCTTCGGGTGCACTTCCTGCATCCGCCCATGAATTCGATTTCTTTATTTCTCGCGCTTGGCCCATTGGCTGAAGCGATCTCGGACCGCTGGGATGCGCCCGGTGTGTTGCTGCTTCGACTGGGCGCGATTGCGCTTCTCGTTTTCCTGAACGGATTTTTCGTGGCGGCGGAATTCGCATTGGTCAAAGTGCGTGGCAGCCAGCTCGACGCGCTAACCGCAGAGGGTAACCGCGGCGCCGGTATCGCGCGTCAGGTTATGCGAAATCTCGACGCCTATCTTTCTGCCTGCCAGCTCGGCATCACTCTGGCGAGTCTTGGACTCGGTTGGGTCGGCGAACCATTTCTCGCCCGCATGCTTCAACCGCTTTTCGCGTTGGCCTCGATCCAATCGCCGGCCGTCATCAAGGCAACTTCTTTCGGGCTCGCATTCAGTATCATTACCTTTCTCCACATTGTGCTTGGCGAGCAGGCGCCGAAAATTCTCGCGATCCGCAAAGCCCTGGGGACTGCGATCGTGATCAGCCCGCCGTTGCGCTTGTTCTATTTTATCTTCCGGCCGGCGATCTGGTTTTTGAATGCTTCTTCAAATTGGGTGCTCAAAAATATCTTCCGGCTCCAGCCCGCGGCGACCGGCGAAGTTTCCCATAGCGAGGAGGAGTTGCGGCTCATTCTCGATCAAAGCGAGAAGTCCGATGAAGTCTCCGCGCTTGGCCGCGACCTGCTCGTGAACGCGCTCGATCTCCGCCGGCGGGTGGTCCGCGACATCATGACGCCGCGCGGTGAGGTCGTCTTTCTCGATCTCGAACAAAGCTTCGACGAGAACATCAAGAAAGCGCTCGAATCGCGCCACACCCGGTTTCCGCTTTGTCGCGGCCATCTCGATAACACGGTCGGTCTCGTTCACATCAAGGAACTTGTCCCGATGATGCGCGATCCGCACCCCGATCTCCTCCGGATCAAGCGGGACCTCATCCCGGTGCCGGAAATGATGTCGCTGGAAAAATTGCTCAGCCTTTTTCTGACGAAACATGCGCACCTCGCAATTGTCGTGGACGAATACGGCGGCACGGTTGGCATGGTGACCCTCGAAAACGTCCTCGAAGAAATAGTCGGCGATATCCAGGACGAATTCGATACCGAGAAGGAAGAGTTTCGCGCGATCAACGAAAACGAATTTTCAGTCGACGGGGCGCTGGGTCTGTATGAGCTGCGGGACCTCGCGGGCCTGGAATTGGAAAGCGCCGATGTCAGCACGATCGGCGGTTACGTCACGCATTTGCTCGGGCATTTACCGAGACAAGGGGAACAGGTCCGGATCGAAAACTACGACGTCACGATTTCGCAGACGGACGGGCGGCGCGTGGGCCAGCTCCACTTCCGGAAGTTGAGCGACGGAGAAACTTCCGGCGCGGCCAAGAAGTCCGACGCCGCCGTCTAATCAGATTGCGCCTGGACCTGTTCGATCACCTGCTGGAGGCGGTCGAGACTGACGGGCTTGGTGAGATGATCGAAGAATCCGGCATCGCGACTTCTGCGCACGTCCTCCTCCATGCCGAAGCCGCTGACGGCGATGGCCATGATCTTGTGCTTTTCGCGAATTCGCTTCACCAGTTCGTGCCCGCTGCCATCGGGCAATCCGATATCGCTCAGGAGAAGATCGAACGGCTCTTGCTCCGCGATGCGAAGTGCGTCCATCATATTTTCGGCGGCCAAGACCTGGTAGCCCAGCCGAGTCAGGAGAAGTTTGAGCGAGCGGAGCGTGTCGCAATGATCGTCGACGACGAGAATCCGAAGCGCGCAGTCGCAGGCCGCTTCACGCATCCGCGCTGGCCGGGATGCGACACCGGAATCTTTTGCGTCAGCTGCTGCGAAGGAGAAGAGAGACCAGTCCGTCAGAAAATCTGGCGGGCCGAACGGTCTATGAGCAACTTCCATCGCGAACTAGGACCCGACACTAGACGGCTGTAGACAGCCTCGGTCAACGGCCATTGCGCAGAGTGGTCGGTGCAATGCCGAGACCGTTTCAGGTTTTCGACAGCATGTTTTCGAGCGTGATCTGTTGTTCGCGGCGAAGACGGTGCTTCTTCGCGAGGCTGCGATCATGGTGCACGATCTTCGCTTTCCGCAGCGGAGATCGCTTCTGGCCCAGCTTCTCCAAGACATACACCGCGGCGCCGCGAAGTGATGCCTCCGCTTCGGGGGAAATCAGCAAATCACGCCCCAGTGCATCAGCCAGGAGACAGAGTGACGGCTTTGAACGCACAATACCTCCGGAAACGATTATCGCCTTCGCGGGGGAGGTGGCCCCTTCGATCAGGGCGAGAATCTCGGCCAGACGATAATAGACCGCGCAGGTTGTGCCGCGGAGGATTTCCGCCGCGGAACTTGCCTGACTCAATCCGACGATCGCGCCATGCAAATTCTCGGGCCACGTTGGCGCCCGTTCGCCGACCCAGAACGGCAACACCGTCATTTTGTCGTTGGCTGCCGCGGAGCGGGAGAATGCTTTTTCAGAAGTGTCGCCGAGCTGAAGTTCACGCAGACACCATTTTCTCAAGTTTCCCGCGTTGCTCACCGCGCCGCCGAGAACGGTGCGTTCGCGATCGACCACATAACGGAACAAGCCGAACGGCGTCGAGGTCGCCGGAATTTCTCGACACATCAAACGCGCCGCCGCGCTCGTGCCGATGTTGATCGCGATGCGACCAGCCGCATCGGCGCCGCAACCGAGATTGCCCGCAGCGCCGTCCCCGATGGCGGTGAAAAAGTTTATGTCGCGCAACTCGGGAAATACCGATTCGCCTGCACCAGCGGCTTCGCTCAAAGCGCCGAGCTGGCTGACATCGATCCCGCACGCTGCGCAGAGAGCACTATCCCAGCGGTTGTCGCGAAGATTGTAAAGTCCGGTGCCGCTGGCCATCGAAGGGTTGCATCCGGCGGCCTCAAATAATGCTTCGTAGATCCATTCCGCGGGCGAAACCCACCGAACGACGCGATGGAAAAGGCGAGTACGAGTGCGGCGGAACCAGCGCAGTTTTGCCGGCCAAAAAGAAGCGCGAAGCATGCAGCCGGTTCGCGCGTGGATCTTTCTTTCATCGAGCTCGATGCGCAACTGGGCCGCGTCCGGCGCGCATCGCGAATCCGCCCAGGTAAAGACGGGTGTTATGGGGCTGCCCTTTCCGTCGACTCCAAGCAGGCTATGCCAGAAGGCCGAGCCGCCGGCCGCAACGATAGGAACGTTTCGTGATGCAGGAGCCGCTCGTCGCGCGCGTAAAGTTTCTCGCACGCAATCCTGAACCGCCCGTCGCAATAACGCCGGAGAAAGTTCCGCGCCTCCCTCCACCGAATAGCAGACCGCATACTCACGGCTCGCGCGCGTCTTCGGCAGGACGCGACCTTGTTCGTCGAACAAGGCGGAACGGGTCGAAGAGCTTCCGATGTCCATCGCGAGCACGAGCAATTCCGGCGGACGACGCGACATCGGTGTCCATTAAATGAAGTTCGCGCAGCGCCGAAAAGCCAAATTGGAGCCGGCACGCCCTCGTGCCGGGGGCGAGACGCTTGTGTTGCGATTTGTCTCAACGGTCCCGCCACAGCGGGAGCAGGCCGTCTCCAAATCATCATCTTACCCGCGCGAGCAAGGCGGGGCGGCGTTTAAGCTGAGCGGTGAGACCCTCGATCGCCCGCAACGTCGATGGACTGATGTGATGCTCCATCCCTTCGACGTCATGTTCGATCACGCCTTCATCGACGCCGAGGAGCTTTAGGAAATCGGTCAGGAGCTGATGACGGCGGGCGATGTTGCGAGCCAGCGTTTCGCCCGCGGTGGTGAGGACCAGGCCGCGATACTTTTCGTATTTGAGCAGACCCTCGCCATCGAGCCGTTGCACCATGTTAGTGACGCTGGCCTGGGAGATCCCAAGGCTGGTCGCGATATCGACCACGCGGGCATAGCCCTTGGTGTTGATCAGTTCGAGGATGCGCTCCAGATAATCTTCCACCGCGGTGGAGTTTCGGGCGGTGCTGGTCTTGGCGGGCACGGGGGATAAAGACAACAGAAAGATGATTGGGTCAAACAAAAACTATTTCGCAGTTGACAGATTAATAGTAAACGACAACTAATTTAGCCATGCCTAACTCCGAGGACGATGCGCTCTACGGAAAATCCGGCTGGCGCTCGCAGCCCCAGCTTCGGAGCCTTTCGGAGGTGCACCGGACCCTGGTCGTTCCGCATCCCGCGACTTTTTACCGCAAAGTCCTCGCTTTTGCCGGCCCCGGATTTCTCGTCGCGGTCGGTTATATGGACCCCGGAAACTGGGCCACAGATCTGGCGGGTGGCTCCAAGTACAACTACACGTTGCTCTCGGTCATCATGATTTCCAATTTCATGGCGATCCTCCTCCAGAGCCTCTCTCTCAAACTGGGTATCGCCACCGGACGCGATCTGGCCCAGGCCTGTCGCGATCACTACAGCCGGCCGGTCTCGTTTTGCCTTTGGGTCATCTGCGAACTAGCCATCGCGGCATGCGACCTTGCCGAAGTGATCGGGTCGGCGATCGCACTGAATCTGCTTTTTGGCTTGCCGCTCATATGGGGCGTCTGCATCACCGCGCTGGATGTGCTCCTGATTCTGCTCCTGCAAAACAAAGGCTTTCGCTATACCGAGGCCCTCGTCATCGCCCTGGTCCTGACGATTGGCCTCTGTTTCGGTTTGGAGATCATCTTTTCGCGGCCCGACCTCTTGGGAATCGCCAAGGGTTTCCTGCCTTCGCCGCAGATCGTGATGAATCCCGATATGCTCTACATCGCCATGGGTATCCTCGGCGCGACGGTGATGCCGCATAATCTTTACCTGCATTCCTCCATCGTGCAGACGCGCCTTTACGAGCTCAACCCGCGCGGCAAGCGCGAAGCAATCAAGTTCGCGACCATCGACTCGACCTTTGCCCTCATGTTCGCGCTCTTCATCAACGCCGCCATTCTCATTGTCTCCGCGGCGACGTTTTATAGCCGGGGGCGTAACGACGTCGCTGAGATTGGCGACGCGTACAAGCTTCTGACACCTCTCCTCGGCGTGACAGGCGCGAGCACTCTCTTTGCGGTGGCGCTCCTGGCTTCGGGCCAAAACTCCACGCTCACCGGCACTCTTGCGGGCCAGATCGTGATGGAAGGCTTCCTGAACATTCGCTTGAAACCGTGGCTGCGGCGGTTGATCACCCGTCTGATCGCCATCATCCCGGCCGTGATTGTGACGGTCATTTCCGGGGAAAGTGGCACGGCCAAACTGCTCGTCCTCAGTCAGGTGATTCTGAGTTTGCAGCTCAGCTTCGCGGTTTTTCCGCTGGTCATGTTCACGAGCGACAAGTTGAAAATGGGCGAATTCGTGAGTCCGCTCTGGATCAAGATTCTGGCCTGGATCGTGGCCATCATTATTGCGTCGCTCAATGCCTGGCTGCTCGTTCAAACTATCGGCGGGTGGCTCTCCTAGAACATCGCCATGTATAAAACGATCCTCGTCCCTGTCGAAAATCGTGAAACCGATGAAACGATCCTCCGGCACATCCGGCCGCTGGCCAAGCTGACAAATGCGAAGCTGATGCTGGTGCATGTCGCCGACGGCTGGGCCGCGCGCAATTACCAACATCTCAAGCTGCGTGAAAGCGAAGAAATGCAGCGCGACCAGGAGTACCTGACCGGTCTGGAAAGCGAACTAAGAGCGGAAGGATTTGAGGTCAGCTCGGTTTTAGCCATGGGTGAGCCGGCCACCGAGATCATCAAGCTCGCCCGCACTCAGCCGGTCGAACTCATCGCGATGAGCACGCATGGTCATCGCTTTATCAGTGATCTTCTCTACGGCAGCACCGCGGACAAAGTTCGTCACGAAGTGGATGTGCCGGTCCTGCTTCTGAAGGTGCAAAAGTGATGCGGCGCGTTTATTGCGCGATCGCATTTGCCAGCCTCGTCCAACTTTGTTCTGCGGGCGGCGCGTCGCCGCCGGACAAAAGCGGATACAACTTGCTGCGACCGACACCGGACGCGTTGCTCCGCGAGCTGGCCACCGATCGTCCCGACAAGACAGAGAACCCTTACACCGTGGACGCCGGCCATTTCCAGATCGAGCTGGACCTGCTGGGCTACACTTACGACCGCATGAAGAGCGGAGGGGCCGACCAGACCGTGCGCTCGCTCGACGTCGTTCCCTTCAATTTGAAAGTCGGCCTCTTTAATAACTCCGATCTCCAGCTCATCGTCGAAACGTTTACGATTCAAAAAACGAGCGATCACGCTGCCGGGACACGCGAAACCATTTCGGGTTTCGGCGACGTGAGCGTTCGATGGAAGCTGAATTTTTGGGGGAACGACGGCGGGAAAACCGGTTTCGGCATGATCTCATTTGCGAAGTTCCCGACGAGCCAGAACGGATTGGGCAACGACGCTGTTGAAGGCGGCGTGATTCTCCCGCTCGAGATCAAGCTCGCCGAAGACTGGGACCTCGGGATGATGACCGAGGTCGATTTTCGCCAGAACTCGAACAGCTCGGCTTATCATGCCGAAGCGATCAATACGATCACGGTGGCTCACCGGATTGTTGGGACGCTGGAGGGATACATCGAGTTCTTCAGCAATGTGAGCGGGGAGCGAAATGCGGATTGGATCGGCACATTCGATTTCGGCGCTACCTATAAGTTCACGCCGAATATCCAGCTCGATGCCGGCGTTAACATCGGCGTCACGCGATCGGCCGATGATGTGAACCCATTTGTCGGATTGACGGTGCGGTATTAAGGAATCTGCGTGAAGGCGCTCTTCCTCACGAACGAATACCCGCCCTATGTCTACGGCGGCGCCGGCGTGCATGTCGATTACCTGACGCGCGAGCTAGCGAAGTCGATGCCGGTCGAGGTGCGTTGTTTCGGCGATCAGAAATCGCAGAAGGGCAATCTCTCCGTGATGGGATTCGAGCTCGATCCCGCCGCATTCACTTGTCCGAAGCCGTTGCGTTCGGTCTTTGGCGCGGTCCGCCGGTGCACGGATTTCAACACGACGAACATCGATGCCGATCTCGTGCATTGCCACACGTGGTACAGCCATTTCGGTGGGATCCTGGCCAAAATGAATTACGGCCTACCGCTTGTCATTACCGTCCATTCCCTCGAACCCCTCCGGCCGTGGAAGCGCGAGCAACTCGGCGGCGGCTATGATTTTTCGGTTTGGGTCGAGAAGACAGCGCTGGAAATGGCGGATGCCGTCATCGCCGTCTCCGCGCAAACGAAAGCGGATATCGAGAAGCTCTTCACAGTTCAGCCGGACCGTCTCCACGTCATCTATAACGGAATCGACCTCGAGGAATATCAAAAGACCGATGCCACGGCAGCACTGGCCAAATATGGAATCGAGAAACCGTTCCTGCTTTTCGTCGGCCGGATCGCGCGTCAGAAAGGCATCGTTCATCTTGTCCGCGCGATCGAATACATGGACGCGGGCTTTCAGGTCGTGCTTTGCGCCGGGGCGCCGGACACGCCCGAAATCGGCATCGAGATGAAGGAAGCATTTGAGAAGATGAAAGCGAAACGGCCCGGCATCATCTGGATCGATGAGATGGTCGATAAGGCGACCGTCCGCGAATTGTATTCACACGCATCGGTTTTTTGTTGTCCCTCGATTTACGAGCCGTTTGGGATCATCAATCTCGAAGCGATGGCCTGCGAAACGGCTGTAGTTGCCACCGCGGTGGGCGGGATCACGGAAGTCGTCAAGGATGGCGAGACCGGGTATTTGGTGCCGATCGATCAGATGGACGAGAGCCCGTTTGAGCCACGCGATCCGCAGAAGTTTGCGCGAGACCTGGCGGCGCGAATCAATCAGTTAATGGCCGACCCGGAGCTTTGCGCAAAATTTGGGCGCGCGGGGCGTAAGCGGGCTGAGGAAAAATTTGGATGGCCGGCGATCGCGGCGGAAACGAAGGCGGTCTACGAAAAGTTGAAGCGATAAAGCGTTGAAGGGTAGAAGCGGCACAGATCCGGTCGCTTTAACGCTTAAACGCTTTAACGTTCCGCGATGTTTGTCGATCGAATCAAAGTTTTTGCCCAGGCCGGTGACGGTGGTCGCGGCTGCGTCAGTTTCCGCCGTGAGAAATTCGTTCCACGGGGCGGGCCCGACGGCGGCGATGGCGGCCGCGGCGGCGACGTCATCCTTCGCGCCGACATTCACACCGATAACCTTTCGAATTTATTCTACGAGCCGATCGTCAAGGCGAAGAGCGGCGTCCACGGGCAAGGCAAGAAGAAGCATGGCCGCGCGGCGCTGCCGAAGATCGTCAAGGTTCCTGTCGGAACGATCGTCTATCCCGCGCCGGCGCCGGTTCCGCGGCGCGATGATGATGACGCTGCCGGCATCGAAATTGTAGAGCGAAGGCGTCGCTCAGCTGATGGCGCCGATCCTTCGCCAGTATCGGTCTCGAATGACGCGCCCGAAGATAAACCGCCCATCGCCGATCTCGCGCATGACGGCGAGGAGTTCGTGCTTTGCCAGGGCGGGCGCGGTGGCAAGGGCAACGTCCATTTCAAGAGCTCGAAGAACCGCGCGCCGGTCCAATACACTGAGGGCGAAGAGGGAGAGCAGGGGCATTTCCTCTTCGAGCTGCGAACGATCGCAGACGCGGCGCTGGTCGGTTATCCCAACGCGGGCAAGTCGACCCTGCTCGGTAAAATCTCGGCCGCGCACCCGAAAGTTGCGTCCTATCCTTTCACGACGCTGCATCCGGTCGTGGGGGTAATCGATTTCGACGGGTATCGGCGCGCGGCGATTGCCGACATTCCCGGGCTGATCGAAGGAGCGCATCGCAACGTCGGCCTCGGACACGATTTCCTCCGCCACATCACGCGGTGCCGGCTTTTGCTTTTTGTTCTCGATATCGCCGGAAGCGAAGGCCGCTCGCCGATCGAAGATCTCCAAAATTTGCGGCGCGAAATCGATCTTTATGATCCGCGGCTTTCGCAACGGCCGTGGTACGTGGTCGCGAACAAAATGGATCTCCCTGAGGCCGCCGAGAACCTGCGAGCGTTGAAACAACGCTTCCCGAGCGTTGAAGTTATCCAGATCTCCGCCGGACAATCCGAGGGTCTCGATGGCTTGAAAGACGCGCTCGAGCGCTGGCTGTTTGCAGACCCGCCGGCAGGGCTGCGCGACGAAGTCCTCCAAACCGCCGCGGCCGCCCATCGCGAATAACAGATGGACAACTTACGTAATGTCACTGACAATCGCGGCTCTTTCATGGGAAAACGAGTTGTAGCCAGTTATTGCACCACCTTCCTCAAGCCCGAGATGTTGCACATCTATCGGCAGGTCCGGTCGCTGCACGAATACGACACGTTCGTGATGACCAAAGCGCTGCAGAACAGCGAATTGTTTCCCTTTAGCGATATCGAGCTGATTCCGAACCCGCCCAGCAATCCGCTGCGCCACGGCTGGCTGAAGTGGGTGAAACAACGGCCGCCCATCGTCTATCGCGGCGAATACCAGATGCTTTCCAACCTTCTGGAGCGTCGAGGCGCCGACCTCATGCACATTTATTTTGGTCACACCGGGGTCCACCTCTTGCCGTTTATCGAACGGTGGCACAAGCCTTGTGTCGTTTCGTTTCACGGCGCCGACGTCGCGCAGAAAAACGATATCCGCGATTACGGCCCGAAATTGAGAGAGTTGTTCGACGCGGTCCCGCTCGTGCTGGCGCGCTCGAAGTCTCTCGCCGAACGGCTGCTTACTCTCGGCTGCCCGCCGGAACGATTGCGGATCAATCGCACCGGCGTCCCGCTCCATGAATTTCCCTTTGTGCGCCGTGATCCGCCGACCGAAGGCCGCTGGCGTTTTCTGCAAGCCTGCCGGCTCATTCCAAAAAAAGGCGTAGCCACAACTCTGTGCGCGTTTGCCATTTTCCAAAAGGAGTTTCCCAATGCCGAGCTGGTCATCGCCGGCAAGGGTCCGCTCCAATCGCACCTCGAAGAGCTCGCTGAGGAACTTGGCATCTCTGCCAAGGTTCATTTTCGCGGTTTTCTCTCGCAAGAGGAGTTGCTTGATCTTTATGGCAGCTCGCATTTTTTCCTGCATCCGAGCGAAACGCCTCCCGATCAGAACCAGGAGGGCATTCCGAATTCCATCCTCGAAGCGATGTCGACCGGGCTGGCAGTGCTGGCGACCAAGCACGGTGGAATCCCGGAAGCCGTCGAGCATGGCCGGTGCGGTTTGCTCGTCGAGGAACGCGATTTCGAAGCGCTCGCCACCGCCATGAAAAACATTGTTCGCGCGCCTTTCGCCTTTCGTGAAATGGGCGCGCTGGCGAGCGAATCCGTGGCGGCGAATTTCGAACAGCGAGAACAGATCAGGCAGCTCGAAACGCATTACGACGAAGCGGTCGCTCTGGCCGCCGCGACCGAGCGAGTTTCTCTCCCCGAGACGCCTGTCATCGAAGAAAGATTTGCCGAGCACGTGCCGGTGAAGTGAGCTGGGGCTACCCGCGGCATTTCGCTTATCCGCTGCTGGATTTTTCAGGGGAAAGTTTCTTGTCATCGCGACAAAACGCGCTTTGGTAAGCGCGACGCCAGCGCCCCTTGTGTGGTGTGCACCGCTTCCGCGGCCGCCGCACCTACGGGAAACATCGGGCTGCTGCTCCAAAGTCTTTTATCTTAATGCCGCGTTGTTTTTCATTCCTCGTTCTGATCGCGCTCGCGCTTTTCGCGTTTGGCGGCCTGGCCGCGACCGCGATTGCCGCCGAACCGGCCCACGCGGCTGAAGAGGAACATCACCTTCCACTCAAACCGGACGTCCTTTTCGATGTCGGCAAATTGGCGGTGACCAACTCAATGGTGGTGACCTGGATCGTCGCAGCCGGCCTCATTGTTTGTGCACAGCTTGCGACGCGCAAGATCAAACCGGTCCCCACCGGTCTCCAGAATTTTTGGGAATGGCTCGTCGAGAGCCTTTACAATTTTCTCGAGAACATGATCGGGCGCGACCTGGTCAAAAAGACGTTTTGGTTCTTCGCCACGATTTTCATCTTCATCCTTTTCCTGAACTGGTTCGGCTTGCTCCCGGGCGTCGGCACCATCGGCTGGGGACATCACGATGCCGCAGGCGGTTTTCATATTGATCGCCCCTTGTTCCGCGGCGCGAACGCGAACCTGAATCTCACCTTCGCCATGGCATCGGTGTTTTTTGTTTGCTGGATGATTTGGGCGGTTCAGGCCAACGGCATTGGCGGCGTCATCAAACATCTCTTCGCGCCGAAAGGCGAAACTTCCGGCATCCTCAAGGTGCTGATGATTTTCATTTTCTTCATCGTCGGCTGGCTTGAAGTCGTCTCGATTTTGTTCCGCCCAATCTCGCTCAGCTTCCGGTTATTCGGCAACATTTACGCGGGTGAGATCATGCTGGAATCGATGAGCCACGTGGTGCCGTCGCTGGCCTGGTTGATTCCGATCCCGTTTTATTTTTTGGAGCTTCTCGTTGGCTTCGTCCAGGCGCTGGTCTTCATGCTCCTGACTGCGGTCTTCACGCTCCTCATCGCGCAACACGAACCGGGACACGGAGAGGCGGCGCACCATTAAAAACTTTCGGCGATCGGACCGTGGTTCCCGCGGAGGTCGCTGATGAAACAACCAACAGAAAAAATATGATACTACCAATACTAGCGGAAATCGGCGGAAGCATTCATGTGGGACTGGCGGCGCTTGGCGCGGCCATCGGCGTCGGTCTCATCGGCATGGGCGCGGCCTCAGCGGTCGGCCGTAACCCCGGCGCGGCGACACCGATTTTGGTCCAGGCGATTCTGGCCATCGCGCTCGCGGAAGCGATCGTCTTCTACGCCTTGTTCCTGGTTCCGAAATAATCAGCGGGCCGGCAGACGTTCCGACGAACGGCTTATTAATATGAACATCGCAATTCTGGCTGCTTCCGAAATCGGAGAGATGGCCCGCAAAACGGGGGAAACCTTCGGTTGGGATCTGAAGATTTTCCTCTCGCAAGTCATCAGCTTCATCATCGTGGCGCTGGTCCTGCGGCGTTTCGCTTACAAGCCGATTCTCCAAGTCCTGGAAGAACGGCGGCAGCGAATCGCCGAAGGCTTGTTGAACGCGGAGAAGATCAAGCAACAACTTGCCGAAGCCGAGCAGCGCCATGCGGACATCCTGGCCAAAGCGAACGCGCAGGCGCAGAAAATGATCGACGACGCGCGGGAAAGTGCGGAGCACGTGGGCGAACGCAAGCAGCAGGAAGCGATCGCGGCGGCGGAACAAATCCTGGCGAAAGCCCGGGAAGCGACTGCGATCGAGCGCGAACGCGTGATGGCGGAACTCAAGCGCGAGCTCGGCCGTCTCGTGGTCAACACGACGGCGAAGGTGACCGGCAAAGTTCTGACCTCGGAAGATCAGCGCCGCCTGCAGGATGAAGCGTCGCGCCAGCTCGCCTCCTAGAAGTTCATGAAGATCAACAAAGAGACGCGCCAGCTTTCGAAGCAACTCCTGCGCGCGAGCTTCACCGATGGCCAGCTCGATAGCAGCCGGATCGCGTCGCTCGTAAAATCGTTGATCGAAAAGAAGCCACGCAGTTACATCAAAGTTCTCGAAAGCTACAAACGGCTGTTGCGCCTTGAAGTCGAAAAACGGAGCGCAACTATCGAGACCGCGACCGAGCTCGCAGCGGATGCCAGCGAGCAAATTGTCGCGAACCTAAAACGCAAATACGGCAGCGACCTCGCCGCGAAATTCGTGGTGAACCCGGAGCTGCTCGGCGGAATGCGGATTCATGTCGGCAGCGACGTGTGGGACAGCAGCGTCCGTAACCGGCTGCATCGTCTCCAACAGCAACTTTAACCCCAACTAACTATGAGCAGTATCCTCGAAGAAATCGAAACGCAGATCGCCGGCCTTAAAACCACGACGAGCAAAAGCAATGTCGGCGTCGTCCGCGAGACCGGTGATGGTGTCGCGCGCATCGAAGGCTTGAGCGACGTCATGCTCAACGAAATGATCGAGTTTTCGAGCGGCGTTTTCGGACTCGCGCTCAATCTCGAAGAAACCGAAGTCGGCGCGATCCTTCTCGGCGACCCGACGCAGGTCATGGAAGGCGACGAAGCCAAGACGACCGGCAAGCTGCTCCAGATTCCAGTCGGCAAAGGGTTGCTCGGCCGCGTGGTGAATACGCTCGGTCAACCGCTCGATGGCAAGGGTCCGGTTAAATCGGACGTCGCCTATCCGTTGGAAAAAATTGCGCCCGGCGTAATCAAACGCAAAAGCGTGAGCCAACCGGTGCAGACCGGCATCATGGCGATCGACGCGATGATTCCGATCGGGCGCGGCCAGCGCGAACTGATCATCGGCGATCGCGCGACGGGAAAATCGACGATTGCGATCGACACGATCATCAGCCAGGCGCGCTTGAACAAGGCGGCGGAAGAAGGACGGCTCAAGAACCATCGCCCGCTCTTTTGCATCTACGTTGCGATCGGCCAGAAGAATTCCAATGTCGCCCGCGCTCTGGCAATTCTCGAAAAGGAAGGCGCGATGCCTTACACGACGATTATTTCGGCGCCCGCGTCAGACACCGCGACCAACCAGTATCTCGCGCCGTTCGCCGGTGCGGCGATGGGCGAATGGTTCATGGATCACGGCATGGACGCGCTGATTATTTATGACGATCTGTCGAAACACGCCGTCGCTTACCGGCAGGTTTCGCTCGTGCTGAAACGGCCATCCGGACGTGAAGCATATCCGGGTGATGTGTTTTATCTGCACTCGCGCTTGCTCGAACGCAGTGCGCGCGTGACGGAAGAAGCGGGTGGAGGTTCGCTCACCGCGCTTCCGATTATCGAGACGCAAGCCGGCGACGTTTCCGCTTACATTCCGACGAACGTCATTTCGATCACCGACGGTCAGATTTATCTTGAGACCGATCTTTTCTATCAAGGCGTTCGTCCGGCGATCTCCGTCGGTCTCTCCGTCAGCCGTGTCGGTTCGGCCGCGCAGATCAAGGCGATCAAACAGGTGGCCGGTAAAATTAAGTTGGACCTCGCGCAGTTTCGCGAGCTGGCAGCTTTCGCGCAGTTCGGCTCCGATCTCGATGCGGCGACAAAGGCCCGGCTTGATCGCGGCCAGCGCATCGTCGAGCTCTTCAAACAGATCCAATACAACCCGATTCCGGTTGAAGAACAGGTCGCGGTTCTCTGGGCGATGCAAAACGGCTACCTCGATTCCGTCGCCATCGAGAAGGTGAAGGACTTTCAGGTAAAGCTGCAGGAATATCTTTCGACTCGGAAGGAAAGCGTTCTCGCTTCCATCGTGTCGAAAGGCGCGCTCGACAAAGAACTGGAAGGCGAGCTGACCGCCGCGCTCGATGAGTTCAAATCGACCTGGCAATGATTTCCCTGCAGCAAGCCCAACACGGTCTTTGCCTGTTTGAGGTCACAGATTGTGACCTCAAAACGGTTTTCTGTTATTCCAGGCGGAGCCGAGGAATCTCCCACATTAGATATGCGCGCGCTGGGCAAACAGCGAGAGATGCTTCGATCGCGCTCAGCATGACAAAGTAAAAATGGCCAACACCCAAGACATACGGCGCCGGATCAAATCGATCCGTAACACCGCGCAAATCACCAAGGCGTTGCAGATGGTGGCCGCGTCGAAGATGCGCAAGGCGCAAAACCTGGCACTGGCGGGCCGGCCATATTCCACTTTGATGAACCGCGTTCTGGTTTCGCTTCAGCAGCGCACGGACTCAAAGCTCCATCCGTTGCTCCAGGTCCGCGAGGTCAAGAAAGAGCTCGTGGTCGTCATTAGTACCGACAAAGGCTTAGCCGGCCCTCTGAACACGAATCTGTTTCGCGAAGCGGCAAAGTTTGATCACGAAAAGACCGTCTACGTTGTCTCGGGCGGGAAAGCGCGGCAGTTCCTGACGCGGACCCGGCGCGAGCTGGTCGCGGATTTCCAATTGAAGGATGCGCCCGCCTTCACAGAGACCAAAGAGATCGCCAAGTTTTGCGTGGAGAAATTTCTGAGCGGCGAAGTGGATAAAGTTTCGGTGCTCTATACGCATTTCATCAACACCATTAACCAGAAGCCGGTCGTGCGAACCCTGCTCCCGATTTCCAGCTTCGAATTGCCCCAAATGCCAACAGAAGGCGCGACCCCGCAGGACAGCACCGATCCGATGATCGGTTATCTCTTCGAGCCAACCCCAGAAGGCGTGCTCGATGTCATGCTGCCGTATTATCTTCACTACCAGGTTTTCCAAATGATCCTCGACGCGCGCGCCTCGGAGCACAGCTCACGGATGGTCGCGATGAAGAACGCGACCGATAACGCGAAGCAGTTCATCAAGGATCTCACTCTCGAATACAACAAGATGCGCCAGGCGAGCATCACCACCGAACTGCTCGAAATCTCAACCGCGCAGATGGCAGTCGGCGCCTAAACCAATTTATGAATAAGGGAAAAATCGTTCAGGTCATCGGTCCCGTGGTGGACGTGGAATTCAAGAGCACGGCCGAGCTGCCGCGTATTTATAACGCGCTCGAACTGGAATACGACGTCAACGGCACGCCGACCAAGCTCACTTTGGAAGTGCAGCAGCATCTCGGTGAAAACTGGGTGCGTTCCATCGCGATGTCGTCGACGGAAGGATTGAAGCGCGGCATGCCGGTTAACGACACCGGCGGACCGATCACCGTCCCGGTGGGCGAGGGGACTCTCGGCCGTGTCTTCAACGTCACCGGCGATCCAGTCGATAATCGCGGCCCCGTTATGTACACGAAACGTTACCCGATCCATCGCAAAGCGCCGGAACTGACCGATCAGGACACCGGCTCGACGATTCTCGAGACCGGCATCAAGGTCATCGACTTGATCTGCCCATTCACAAAGGGCGGAAAAGTCGGGGCGTTCGGTGGCGCGGGTGTCGGCAAGACGGTCGTTATTCTCGAGCTGATCAACAACATCGCGAAGGGCCATGGCGGCTTCTCTGTTTTCGCCGGCGTGGGCGAGCGGACCCGTGAAGGCAACGATCTCTATACGGAAATGAGCGAAGCCGGCGTCATCAATCAAAAGGACCTGAGCAAATCAAAGGTCGCGCTTGTTTACGGCCAGATGAACGAGCCTCCGGGCGCGCGACTCCGGGTCGCGCTTTCGGCTTTGGCAATGACAGAGTATTTCCGCGACGAACGCAACCAGGACGTCTTGTTGTTCATCGACAACATCTTCCGATTTTCCCAAGCCGGCTCGGAAGTGTCGGCATTGCTGGGGCGCACGCCATCGGCAGTCGGTTACCAGCCCACACTCGCAGCGGAGATGGGCGACCTCCAGGAACGGATCACTTCGACCAAAAAAGGGTCGATTACTTCAGTCCAGGCCGTTTACGTCCCCGCGGATGACCTCACGGATCCTGCGCCGGCGAATACCTTCGCGCATTTGGATTCGACCATCGTGCTCGAACGCTCAATCGCCGAGCTCGGCATCTATCCCGCGGTGGATCCGCTGGCTTCGACTTCGAAGTCGCTCGCTCCGGACGTCGTCGGCGAAGAGCACTACGCCGTGGCGCGCGGCGTTCAGAAAGTTTTGCAGCGGTATCGCGATCTTCAGGATATCATCGCGATCCTCGGCATGGACGAGCTGAGCCCGGAGGACAAGCTATCCGTCTTGCGTGCCCGCAAAATCCAGCGCTTCCTCAGCCAGCCATTCCACGTTGCCGAAGTATTTACCGGCACAAAAGGCGAATACGTTTCGATCGCCGAGACGGTCCGCGGGTTCAAGGAAATTCTCGATGGCAAACATGATGAAGTTCCCGAACAGAACTTCTACATGAAGGGTGGCATCGACATGATCAAGGAAGCGTAAGGAGACCGTGGCAGCGACACTAAAACTTGAAATCGTGACGCCGGAGACGACGGCGTACTCGGAGGACGTGGAGATGGTCACTCTGCCAGGAGCAGAGGGCGAGCTCGGCGTTTATCCGAATCACGTTCCGCTGCTGACGACGTTGAATCCGGGCGAACTGCGCGTGCTGAAGGGCGGCAAGGAGACCTTTCTCGCGATCGGCGAGGGCTTCGTTGAGATCACGGGTAGTTCTGTTTCCGTTTTGACTGACATGGCGCTCGAGCCGGCGGTGATCGACGAGCACGCGGCAGAGGCTGCGGTCGAGCGGGCGAAAAAGGCGATGAAAGAAGATCTCGGCTCGGAAGAGATCGCAGCCGTCCAGGCCTCGTTGCAGAAAGCGCTGGCTCAGTTGCACGTCAAGCGTCGGCGTCGGAGTTAGGCTCCGGCGTTCCCCGCGGCGAACGCCTCTACATCGTTACTACCCGGCATGGAAACTCCAGACGCGCTCGGAATCATTGCCGGCAACGGTGTTTATCCGCGCCTTCTTGCCGATGCAGCCCGTCGGGCCGGCGTGAAACGGATTGTCGCGGCCGCGTTCACTGATGAAACCGACGAACGCCTCGCGGACAAAGTGGATGAGATCCATTGGATGCGAGTCGGGCAGTTAGGAAAATTGATCGCCTGTTTCCGGAACGCGGGAGTCGCAAATGCGATCATGGCTGGCCAGATCGCGCCGAAGAACCTGTTCGACCTGCGGCCAGATTGGAAGACGTTGCTGCTCCTGGCGCGGCTGAAACGGCGCAACGCCGAATCCATCTTCGCGGCGATCGGCGACGAGCTGGCACGATCGACGATCACGCTCTTGCCGGCCACCTCTTTTTTGGAGGATTGCGTCGCGCCGGCTGGATTGATCGCCGGCCGGAAATTGACCCGCCGCGAAGAAGACGATGTCGCTTTCGGTTTCGAGATCGCGCGGGAAATCAGCCGCCTCGATATTGGCCAGACAGTCATCGTAAAAAACGGAACCGTCCTGGCGGTGGAAGGTTTCGATGGGACCAACGAAACGATCAAGCGCGGGGGCGTTCTTGGAGGCAGAAACGCGATCATGGTCAAAGTCGCAAAGCCTGATCAGGACATGCGCTTTGACGTGCCGGTGATCGGGGTAGCGACGATGCGGGTCGCCGCGGAAGCACAAATCAGAGTAATCGCGATTGAAGCCGGCCGCACTTTGGTGTTGGAGAAGGATGCACTCACCGAAGTAGCGGTAAGTGCGAACATCTCGATCATCGCGCGTTAAAGCCTAGTCGCTCCATGACAAAGCGCTTCGTTCCTGGCGCGAACCTTGTGCAATAGCGGACCGGCCGTGCGCCGTTCATCCGGCGCGACGTGACGACAACGCTCGCAGCTTCATCCATCGTCGCATATTGCTTTTTGATCGAGAGCAATTCCGGCCTCGTCACTGGAACGATGGCCAGCGCATCAAAAATCGGCCCACCGTTTGTCTTGGCGAAATTCGTCCAGAACCAGAGCCAGATGGTGCTCCGGCGCGAAAGATATTGTCCGGCGTCACCGCTTCGCTCGAGCTCGCGCAAATCCGCGCGACCCATCGTCAGGCGTGACCCGGTCGCGATCGGAACCAGGGTGAGCGGAATGTTCGAGTGCAATACCACTGCCGTAGCCGTTGAATCCTTGAATACATTCGCGTCGTGAATGTGGAAGGATCGGTTTGGTCCGAAGGCAAGATCCTCTCGCGACGCCTGACCGCCCACAAAAACGACGCGCTCGATCCGATGCGCCAGGCGCGGATGGAGCTGGAGGAATGTCGCAAGATTAGTCAGCGGCCCCAGGGCGATGTAAGTGATCCTTTGTTTTTCCAATGCGGCCGCGAAGGCGTCGCTTGCCGCGCTTCGGCGACCGAGATCGGAGGCCGATGCCGCGCCGGCAAAAACACGGTCAACAGCGAGACCTCCGGAGTGGCCGAACCGTCGAGCCAAATCTTGGGCGGCGCGGGTGGTGGCGCCCAGCGGCGCATTCCCGTAGGTCGTACTCATCCCGGCGATCTGAATCTCTGGCGAATGAAAAGCGAGGACGAGCGCGAAGGCATCGTCCACTTCACGAATCGGCGAGCCGATGGAAACATCGGTATCGATCCAGACGGTGCTGGCCGAAACGACGCGGGCGAGTCCCAGAACCGCGCAGAGCAACCTCAGGCTG
Source organism: Verrucomicrobiota bacterium (assembly GCA_039649045.1). GTDB lineage: Bacteria > Verrucomicrobiota > Verrucomicrobiia > Chthoniobacterales > UBA10450 > AV80. The sequence continues at coordinate 70,726 of JBBWZL010000032.1, forward strand.
CGCATTTGCGGAAGCTAAGAACGAACAGGATTGACCGACCAGGACACCGGAATGCGGATGCTCGTGAAGATCCCTGGTTTGAATCGCCACGCCCGAAATGCGGTCGTCGCCGCTTTATCGAGGACGTCGCTGCCACTGCTCTTTACGATCACGACGCTTTTCGTGATCCCCGCCTTATCAATTCGAAGCTCATAAACACCGCTGCCCGCGGCCTTGGTTTTCTGCGCCTGCTGCGGATAGCCGGGTCCTGGAGAATTGAGGGCATGACGGATCAATTCTTCATCGCTTACTGCCGACGTATGTCCATCGCTCCAGACCGCGCTTGTCTTTTCTGCCGCGACGACGCCCGGAGCGATGATCACGAACATTGCCATGGCCAATACAAATCGCCGTAATACCATTCATCGACGGTAGGTTTGCTGCGCCCGAGTTTCAACAGACCTTCTCTCCGGCCGACGCTACAAGCGAATATCTGGAGCCTAGGGGAATCGAACCCCTGACCTCCTCAATGCCATTGAGGCGCTCTACCAACTGAGCTAAGACCCCGTGAAAGAGTGTTGATTTTCGGGTGCGGCGTGGCCATTTGCAATGGATAATTATCCGTAACGGCCTGTTATCCCACCGATCACTTCTTCTTTCCTTTTCCCGATTCCAGTTCCTTGATTTCGGCCTCGGTGAATTTGTGGATTTGCCCCTTGTTAATCAGCCACGTGGAGCCGTCCATCGTTCCGATCATGATCGGAACGTGATAAAGGTTGCTCGAATAGATCCAGGTCTCGACCGGAATATTACTGGCCACTTGCGATGAGGTGATCCACTCCATTTTCACTCCGGGCTTTGCCCGCGACTTCATAAAGTGTGAAAGTAAATCGACCCGCTCCACTCGGGAGCCATCACTCGAGACAGTGACTCGATAGTGGCCACCAGTGGGAAATTCGCCCTTCTTGTTCGTGGCCGCCAAAGCGTACACCAGAAAACCCCTTCCATCCGGATCATCGAGCACCTCAAAGTTGTAATTGATATCAAAATATTTGCCTTGGAGCGCGATTCGAGCTGTCTCCACCGCTTTGTGACGAAGAGCAATCTTCGGCGGCAGAGGCTGACTGCGTTTGTCCCGCACCTCCGGCGTATTCGAGCCTTGAAAAATCACTTCGTAAGCGAGACCCGGTCCGGCAGCCGTTTCGGCAATAATGTAAACAATGTCGCCACCCGGCCGCAGCTCCGTAATCCATCCGTGCCTCTTCAGTGACTTCGCCGCGGGCTGGCTTTCCGCGACGAGATCCGCGGCACGCGCCGCGATCGAGTCCCGCCGGGAAAGTTCACGGCCGAGCTTCTCAATAACTGGAAGGCTGAATTCCCGAATCTCGCTGCCAATCGCGGAAACAGCCCCTGCCAGACAGAGGGCAGTGATGAGCAGCAGGCGCATGTTGGTCCCGAGTTGTGCTGAGGATTACTTCCACATTTCGAATTCCGCAATGCACATTTGCAAGCTCTAACAAATGAAGGGAATTATCATCATGCCACCCAACACCATCCGACTTCACCGCGTCCTACGGGCTGAACCAGAAAAGATTTACCGCGCGTTTCTTGATCCGGACGCAATGGCGAAGTGGCTGCCACCGAATGGATTTACCGGGAAAGTGCACGAGATGGATGCGAAAGTCGGCGGCAAGCACCGAATGTCGTTCACCAATTTTACCACCGGTCAGAGCCACTCCTTCGGCGGGACCTACGTCGAGCTCGTGCCGCACGAGCGCATCCGTTACACGGACAAATTCGATGATCCGAATCTGCCGGGCGAGATCCAGGTGTCGATCACCTTGAAGAAGGTTTCGTGCGGGACGGAATTGAACATCGTGCAAGAAGGCGTGCCAGACGTCATTCCGGCTTCGGCATGTTACCTGGGTTGGCAAGAGTCGCTTATTCTCCTGGCGAAACTGGTCGAAGCGGAAGTGCCCGCGTGAAGGCCTTCACGCGCGATATTGTTCGTCGCTCACCTTCTCCATCCAGTCCACGACCTTGCCGTCGAGCGCTTCTTGAATGGCGATATGTGTGACTGCCGTGGCCGGCGCCGCGCCATGCCAATGCTTCTCGTTTGGCGCAAACGAGACCACATCGCCGGGACGGATCTCCTCGATCGGACCGCCCTCCCGTTGGGCGCGACCGCAACCGGCGGTGACGATCAGCCTCTGACCAAATGGATGGGTATGCCACGCGGTGCGAGCACCCGGCTCGAACGTAACGCTTGCGCTGGAGGCGCGTGCTGGAGCTCTGGCGTCGAACAGCGGATCAATGCGCACTGTGCCGGTAAACCAATCTGCCGGTCCTTTGCTGGACGGTTGTGAACCACTTCGTTTGATTTCCATTTCATTCCTCCTGCTTGGCGCCCGGTCATCTGGCTAGCTTCTGCGGATAGCGCGCGCGTTGCAGTCTCTTCGATGACGCCTGGCCTCGTGAATTTCGCCGCGCAATGCTGAGCGGGAAGGACCTATTTCTTGCTTTTGTTCCTGCGAGATCCGTATTTGACGGAGCGACGTTCGGCCTTGGTCACCGAGTCATTATCCTTCTTTTCGTGGATGCGAAGATTGGCCTGCATTCCGGCTTCTTTGTAAAGCACCTCCCGGATCGCGGCAGACTTATTTCCACAATGTTTTCGATCGGCGAGCGCCTGGAGGGCCCGGTCGAGGGCAAGAGGAAGGGTAATCGTGATGGCCGTGGATTCCTTGTCTCTCACGCTGCCGACCGTGTCATAGCGAATATGACACGGCAAGGAAATTCAATGTTGACATAGTGTATGATACAATAATACACATCGCTTCATGCCCAGAACGAAGCTGCCAAAAGGCAGTGTGCCGGTAACGTTCCGGCTCCCGCGAGAGGTCCAACAACTCCTGCTCAATCAAGCGCGACGTGAGGAGATGAGCTTCTCTGAATTGATACGTCGCGCATTGCGCCGCGAGATCAGGACCGCACGACCTCTGCAAAGGAAAACTGCCACTAACCGCGGCCAACGGGAGTAGATGTGGACGCGCATTCCTTGACCACTTCTCCCCCTGGCACAATCCGTCCATATGATTTTTATCTGCGCGCGCTTTGGGGGTCGCCGATGCTGGAGATGGAACCCACCCACGAGGGTGCTCCGCAAGTGCCGCGCTCCAACGGCTGGAGGAGCCGTGTGATCGGGCCGGCGACAGCGAAGCGTAAGCTTCGCCATCACGGTCAATAGAGGGGACACGATTGGAATGGTCGTGGCTGTTGATCTGGAGCGCGGCGCACCGGCACGGAATGTGATTGCTGGGGCCGGAGTGTTCACCGGCTCCTTCGGTCCGGAGAAACATCATGGTCGATAAAGTAAACTGTGGTTTGACCGTGAGGGTGATTATCTCGAAGTGACCTTTTCTGACGCGCCCGGTTACATGCGGCCGACTAGAAGCGATGCGTTGATGAAGCGGGTGGATGAGCAAGGCCGGATCATTGGTTTCAGCGTTTTCGGCGTAACCAGATTCCAAAAAGATCATCCGCTCGAAACCGATCTCGCTGGGGGAGCATAGGCATCCGCCTCAACGGCCAGACTGCGGGCTAACGGCGTCTAAAACGGCAGCTTCATCCCAAGATTCTTCACCAGGAACGCCCACTGGTCGGTCGTCTCTTCGATGATTTTGCTGGTCGGTTTGCCCGCACCGTGACCAGCGCGGGTTTCGATCCGGATCAGGACGGGGGCGGGGCCGGCCTGGGCCGCCTGTAATGTCGCGGCGAACTTGAAGCTGTGTCCGGGAAAGACACGATCGTCGTGATCCGCGGTCGTGATCAAAGTCGGTGGGTACTTCGTTCCCGGCTTGATGTTGTGGAGCGGCGAGTACTTGTAGAGCGCGGCGAATTCATCCGCGTTCTCGGATGAGCCGTAATCAGAAGTCCAGGCCCAGCCGATAGTGAACTTCTGGAAACGCAACATATCCATCACGCCGACCCCGGGCAGCGCGGCGCCCCATAACTCCGGGCGCTGATTCAAGACCGCTCCGACGAGCAGGCCGCCGTTACTCCGGCCGCTGATCGCGAGCTTTGGCGTAGAGGTGTATTTATTGGCGATCAACCATTCGCCGGCCGCGATGAAATCGTCGAAGACGTTCTGTTTGCGCAGCTTCGTGCCCGCGAGATGCCATTCCTCGCCGTACTCGCCGCCGCCGCGCAGGTTTGCCACCGCATAGATCCCTCCCATTTGCAGCCAGGTGGCAATTCCCGGCGAGAACGTGGGCGTCATGGAGCCGTTGAATCCGCCGTAGCCGTAAAGCATCGTCGGATGGTTGCCATTTTTCTCGAGCCCCTTCCGGTAGGTCAGAAACATCGGCACTTTCGTCCCGTCTTTGCTTTGATAAAAAACCTGTTCGGTTGTGAACTCGTCCGATTTGAAATCGACTTTCGGCCGGAAGAGCACCGTGCTTTGGCCGCTCTTGAAATCGTAGCGATAAACCGTCGATGGCTCGGTGAAACTCACATAGGAATAAAATGTTTCCTTGTCCTTGCGCTTGCCCTTGAAGCCGCTTGCCGTGCCCAGCCCAGGGAGTTTGATTTCGCCCGCAAGTTTTCCGGAGAGCTCGAAAAGCTTGATCGCGGTATGCGCGTCCTTGAGGTAACTCGCCACGAAGCGATCACCGATCAGCTCCACGTCCTCCAGCTTATCGGCAGCTTCGGGTACCACGGTGGTGATGTTCTGCGGCTCGAAAATGTCGATGGCAACGATGCGGCCCTTCGGCGCCGCCAAATCGGTCCTGAACCAGAAAACGTTATCTTCGTCGCCGACGAAACCATAAGCAGCATCCTGCTTGTTCAACAGCTCCACGACCGGTGAGCCTGCTTTCTGAAGATCCTTGTAGAAGACGCGATTCTTCGGGTCGGTGCCCTGCGACACATAAATGATCAACCGCCGCCCATCCTCGGTAACCTGCCCGCTGAAGTTCCAGTCTTTGTGATCCTTTCGCTCGTAGACCAACTCGTCCTTGTCCTGCGGCGTTCCGAGTTTGTGGAAATAAAGTTTATGAAAGTAGTTCGCTTGCTTGAGCTGGTCGGCCGAGGCCGGGGCGTCGTAACGGCTGTAGAAGAATCCGCTCCCATCCTTTTTCCAGGACCCGTTCGAAAACTTCACCCACTGCACATCATCGGACAGATCTTTGCCCGTCTCGATCTCGCGCACTTTCCATTGCTGCCAATCGGAGCCGGCCACTGCGAGTCCATACGCGAGCAGCTTCCCATCTTCGCTGACGTCGATGCCGCTCAACGCGACCGTGCCGTCCTTCGAAAGCGAATTTGGGTCGAGCAACACCTTGGCATCGCCCGGCACCGTCGCGCTGGTAAAGAGCACGTTTTGATTTTGCAGTCCCGTGTTCTTCGAAAAGAAATAGCGGCCGCCTTCGCGGAAAGGGACCAGGTGCTTCTCGTAGTTCCAAAGCGCGGTCAGCTTGTCGTTGATCTTTTTCCGCTCCGGAATCGCGGCAAGATAATCGAAGGTCAGTTTGTTCTCGGCCTCGATCCATTTTCTCGTCGGCTCGGAGTCCGCATTCTCGAGATCCCGATAAGGGTCGGCGACCTTTGTGCCGAAATAATCATCGGTCTGCTCGCTCTTTGGCGCTTGTGGGTAAACGAAACGATCGGCGTCGGCCGCGGATAGAAATTGGGCGGTCAGAAAAAGGAGAAGGAGCAACGTGAGGCGTTTCATAGAAAGTGATGAGATTAGATGGAGAGAGGCGTGATGCAACGACCTTGTAGCCGCGATCGATGATCGCGGCCGTGTGCGAGCCGCCCAATTCAATTCCGCGATCACCGATCGCGGCTACAACATTATTCCACCCCGCCCGCCGGCAAATGCGCCGCTTTCCAATCCATCGCCATGCGGATCCGGGCGCGGCCGCTGGGATGATCGAAGAAGACGAACTCCTCCATCGGTGTCGGATCGAGTTTGCGATAAGTCCCGAGCTTGAGCGCTACCTTCGCGAATCCATCCGGCTCGCGCGAAGTATTGATGCCGAAGGCATCCGCCTCCACTTCAGCGACGCGCGTGATGGTGTTGTTGACCGGCGTCATGACAAAAGAGATCGCCCCGAAAATCAACATGAGGAGCGGAAGGCCTGCCGGATCGCCGATGCCCCGCACCTGCCAGCGATCGCCCCAGCGCCGCACCAGGGCTTCGAAGCACCATTTGGCAAGAGCAAATGAGATCAGGGCGACGAGCGAAAAGTTGATCAGGAACTTCGTGATGTGATTCAAGACATAATGCCCCATCTCGTGCGCCATGACGTAGCGAATTTCCGGCAGCGTGCATTGCTTGAGCAGATTGTCGTTCAACGCGATCCGGGTCGTGCCGAGAAAGCCGGCCACGTTCGCGCTCACCCGATTGGATTGGCGTGAGGCGTCGACTTCAAAAACCTGGGTCACTGGAATTTGGTTCGCCCGCGCCATCGCCAGAATCGCGTCGCTGACCTTCTTGTCCTCGAGCGGCTTGTACTTGTTGAAGAGGGGCTCGATATAAATCGGGCTGACCATAATTCCGATGGCGAGAAACAGGGCGACCACGGCGGTGCCCCAGATCCACCAGGTCCGGGGCGCGCGACGGAAGACCGCGTAGAGGATGATCAACAGAATCGTCATGGCGATCAGGGAAACAAGGAGCGCAATCATTACCTCCTTGAACCAGGGCCCAAAGGTTTGCGTCGCCAAGCCGTAAGCGTGCTCGCGGTAAAAGCGTTGATAGACGGTCAGCGGAAATGAGAGTGCAAAGGTGAGCAACACATAGGGAATGGCGTAGAGTGCCACTTGCAGAGCCTTGAAGCGGGTAGTGCGTTCCGCAAAATCGCGAATTCGCGCGGAAAGGCGTGTCCCCAGGAGCAGGAGCGCGATCGCGACGTCGAGGAGAAAATTCCAGAGTATCAACCAGTAGCCCCCTTCGAAATACGCGTCAGACTTCGCGCGTTTGTCCGCCGGCACCGTGTCGAGCCAGGCTCGGGTGGCCGTGGCCGGATCGGCATCGGGCGCGATGGATGGAGCGGTCACGGGCGTTGGGGAAGGGGATGTTTCCTGGGCGAGCGATGAAGGAACCGTCGCCAGGAACGAAAGCGCAAGCAGGAAAAACAGGATCAATGACTTCATGGCGAGGAGGGTGAAAGAAATGGCAGCCGCGGTCAATGACAGTTGCTAGATTCGAAATCGTTATGCCCTTGAGCATCGAATTTCTCGCGGACCGCCCGGATGCGCTTCCCACCCTCGCGCAATGGCAACACAACGAGTGGGGCCATTACCGCGCAGGCGACACGGTCGAGAAGCGCAGCGCCCGCCTCCGGGAGGGGTGCAATCGCGATCAGATTCCGCTCACCGTCGTGGCGCTCGACAATGGCGAGGTTATCGGCTCGGCGAGTCTGGTCGCGCACGACATGGAGACCCGGATGGAATTAACGCCATGGCTGGCCGGCGTATTTGTCGGGCCAGAACATCGGCGGTGCGGAATTGGCGCGCAGTTAGTCCGCCGAATCATGGCTGACGCAACCGCCTTGAAGGTTCCGCTCCTCTACCTTTACACGGTGCATAGCGAAAAGTTCTACGCGAATCTTGGCTGGTCTTTGCAGGAACGCACCACCTATCGTGAGCAAACCGTTGCGATCATGACCTATTGCCCATGACTCCTGCCGACTTTCGCAAGATTGCGCTGACCTTTCCGGAAGCTTCGGAAAGCGAGCACATGGCGCATCCCGATTTCCGAGTAGGGAACAGGATCTTCGCGAGTCTCGGGTATCCGGATAAGGAGCACGGAATGGTGATCCTGCCGCAGGAAGAGCAAGCCGGTCTAATGCAGAAACATCCCAAGATTTTTGCGCCAGCCAAAGGAGCCTGGGGAAAACAAGGCAGCACCACTATTCATCTGCCCTTGGTTGATAAGAGCACACTGCAACGCGCAATGGAAATCGCCTGGCGTAAGCGAGCGCCGAAGCATCTCCTGTAGCCGGGATCGCTGATCGCGGCCCGCGCAGAATTCAGTGAGGGACCGGGATCAGCGATCCCGGCTACAATTACACTAGCGCGCCGCCGCAACTCGAGCCGGCGCCGGCGGTGCAACCAAAGCAGTGATCGCCTGTAAGGATCTCGCGATTCTCAACCCGCGCGGGATCGACATCCCACAGGTGCATGCCCTGGCCGGTCCCGCCATCGCGGGACCATTGCATCTTAAGCATCTGGTTAAAGTCGCAATCGAACACCTCGCCCTGCCAACTGACGTTGATGGTGTTGCGGCACATCAGCCCATTGACGGTGGCGGGATTAAAAGCGTCGTTCAGCAGCGCCATGTAATCACCGAGCAGATTGTTGTTCTTCAGGTAAGAGGCGAAGCGTGAGATCGGAAGGTTCGTGATGGTGTAGAGCTTATTGAAGACGATGCCGAAGTGGTCTTTGAGCTCTCGTTTGTAGTCGGCTTCGAGTTGTGCCTGCGGGCCGGGCAGAAAAGCGCCGTTCGGATTGTAAACGAGATGAAGCGGAAGGTGTGGCTCGACCCCATAGCCTAACGAATTCACAACCTGGAGCGCCTTGATGCTGGCGTCGAACACGCCATTGCCCCGTTGCGCATTTACATTTTCGGCCGAATAGCAGGGCATCGACGCAATGATCTCGATCTGGTGGCGGGCGAGGAACGTCGCATAATCCTCGTAGCCGGGTTCGAGCAGGATCGTAAGGTTGCAGCGATCGATGATATGGCGCGGCGGCGCGAGCGCTTTCAGGCGTTCGACGAGATACTTGAAGTCCGGGATCATCTCCGGTGCGCCCCCCGTCAGGTCTACAGTTGGTATGTCCGTCTTCGCCAGCCAATCGATGAGCCGATCGATCGTCGCTCGCGTCATGATCTCCTTTCGCTTCGGCCCGGCGTTCACGTGGCAGTGGATGCAGGTGAGATTGCAAAGCTTGCCCACGTTGATCTGGAGGATCTCGGTCTTCTTATGGCGCAACGGCAGATCATGCTCGGCTAGCTTCCGAGAAAAGCTGTTGTCGGCAGTCAGATTCATAGGTGCCGAAGAATCGAGTACGCCGCGCCGGCAATAATTGCCGCGCATGGCAGAGTGATGAGCCACGAAAGAACGATGTTTAGCATCACTCGTGGATTCGCCTGTCCGGTTGTGAGGCCCATGCCGAAAAGAGCGCCCACGGAGACGTGCGTGGTCGAAACCGGCAGACCAAAGAAGCTGGCGAGGATAACGAGGATGCCTGTAGTTAGATTCGCGGAGAAACCTTGCCCATGATTCATCGCGGTGATTTTGTGGCTCATCGTTTCCGCTACTCGACGGGCGTTGAGCAATCCACCGACGGCCATCGTCACAGCGATGGCGAAGAAGCCCCAACGAATATCCATCCATTTCAAGAGGAGCAGCATGGCGACGATCTTGGGGGTATCATTCAAACCGCGGGCGAAACTGACCACACCGGCACTGATGAAATGGGCGCCATCCATGATTTGCTGCGCACTTAGACCAAGCATTGAGCCGGCATAGCGTTCGCGGCAATTCTCCTGCTCATCAATCGACAGCGTGATGGGTGGCGCTAACGATCGCATCGCGAGAACCGATCCCGGTTGGGGCAGGGCGATGACGCGTTCTTCTGAGCCAACACAAACGCACCATTCCTTGCGGACGCCGCAGATGAGACGAAGGCTTCGAAAAACGAAGTAAACGAGGGCGCCCAAAACAATGGCCAGAATCGGACTGAGCAGGAGGGGCAGGACAAAGCCTTTTCCGAGCGCGGCAAAGTTCACTCCATTACCCACCGCGACCAGCCCACAACCGACGATTGCGCCGGTGATGCCATGAGTGGTAGAAATGGGAAAGCCGAGATAGGTCGCGAGAATTACCGTGATCGCTGCGCCAAGAACCACGGCGAGGAGAAATTGTTCCGAACCGACGAGCGTGTCCGGCACCAGACCTTTCCCAGAGAATCTCTTGAGCAATGCTTGCGCGAGAAAGATTGAAGCGATCGAACCTGCAAATGTCGTGATCGTCGCCCAGATAAGGGCAGTGCGATAACTGGCCGCGCGACATCCATAAAGCGAGGCGACCCCTTTGAAGTTATCATTGGAGCCATTGGAGTAGGCGAGAAAGCAAGTCGAAAGAAAGAGAGCGAGGAGAAGCATGGGACTGGATCCTTGTTAGCAGCAGCTTCCTCCGTCGCAGCATTGCGAGGCGTCGGTGGTGACGTTGTAATCCTGACCTTTGGTCTCCTTCGGATGCCGCAGCGAAGTGCGTGAGCAGTCGAACGGCGCCGCCTCTTCAATCGCAATGGGCGTGAGTGGCTCGATCAACTCGAACGAAGCAGAGTAGGGGGATTTGCGATAGATGTTGTAGGTCTTGTCGCAAACAGCGTAGCGCTTGCCGCGTTCCATTCGGTGGTTGTCGTCATCGAGCACCTCCTTGAATGGACCCTTGTAGATAACCGCCTGGTTACGCTCGACACAGGGTCCTTGCTTCCCTTTGAACGCCTCGATTGTTACCGACCGGAATTCTATCCCTTCGACCGTTTGCCACGGTTGCTCGTCGCGCTTCAGAATTTGCACGCCGTAGAATCCCGCCGCGGTGAAGGCGGCGACAAATCCCTCTTCGGTAAGCGCCCCGGAGATGCAACCGCTCCAGAGCTCCGGATCGTTTTGCAAATGCTCGGGCACCTCCTCATCGCTCACGATGTCTGAGATAACCGCGCGGCCTCCGATTTTGAGAACACGAAAGATTTCATCGAAGAGTTGCCGCTTGGCGTGTGCTTCAACCAAATTAAGCACGCAATTGGAAACCACGACATCCACCGAGTCATTGGCGATGAGCGGGCTTTTGACCCGCAGCTCCTGCGCAAGCTCATCCGCGGCCAGGAATGAAGCCGCGTCATTGATTGGCCGTCGTTTCAGCTCCGCGTCGAGCAGATCGATGCTCAAGGCCAGGTCCTGGATGCGTCCCTTCCGAAATTCGACGTTCGCATAACCAATCCGCTCGGCCACGATCGGCGCATTCGTCCGCGCGACCTCGAGCATCTCATCAGTCATATCGACCCCGATGACTCTCCCATTCGGTCCCACGACTTGCGCTGCGATAAAACAAATCTTTCCCGTGCCGCTTCCGAGATCGAGCACCGTCTCGCCTTCGCGCAGATACTTGCTGGGATCGCCGCAGCCGTAATCGCGCTCGATTACTTCCTGCGGAATAACTTTGAGATACTCGGTGTTGTAATCCACCGGACAGCAGAGTTTGGCCTCGGGAGCCTGCGCGCCGGCGGCGTAACGTTTACGAACTTCGGATTCAGCGTTGATGGTGCTCATAGTATTAAAACATGACCTGCAGACGCAGGATGACTTCATCGAATTGGTTATCCCCGAATTGGGGATGGGCCTCACGGAAATCGGACCAGGTATGGACGTAGTTGGCCATGACCTTGATCGCATCTCCATGGATGTAGTAGTTCAAGCCGCCGGTGATGGAATGGATGCCATCGTTAGCCACCTGGCCGGGATCGAGTGATTCCCACTTCACGACAGCCTGCAGTTTTTTCGAAATAAGGAAGTAACTCCCCTGCACGTAATACCCGTCGGCTTCGAATTCGCGGAAAGTCGTTCCGCCGCGCGGACTAACCTTCTCATTGAAATACTCACCAATCAGATCGAACGGCCCAATCTTCAGCCAGGCATCGACGCTATAGGCGTGTCGTTCGTCCGGGCTCGTGAGCGTATAGGAGGTGAGTGAACCATCAGCGTTCACCTTCAAGTTCAAGGCCGGAGAGATATTGGTGCCGGTGGCATCGCGGCTGAAATAATAATCGCCCGCGATTTTCAAACTCGCTTCCTGCCCCATGAGCTCGCCTTTGAAAGGAAGAAGCTCGAGCCGGCCGACGTACATGAATTCGTTGTTATCGTTGACGTTAAAATTACGCCCAGTGCCGTTGAAAATGCCGGCGTAATACGTCACCAGATCTTTTTGCTCGGGCGCAATATTGGTTAGTGGCTTGCCCCACAGCATCACTCCAAGTTGCCGCTCAGGAACGATCGCGCCAGTGGGAAGGCTGCGTTCGATGGTTAGAATCAGCGGGTCCGGAGTCAGGTTCTCCAGGCCAAACGGCGTCTTCCATTGCCCGACTTTGAGGTTCGCTTCGGGGAAGCGATGCCAGTTGATAAAAATATCCGTGCTGGAAAAACCGGTGCGCGTCGACGACGAGAGGCCGTCGCTTTGCTCGAAGTCTCCCTCTACCTTGAACTCGAATTGTTCCTTGTAATCTCCGGTCAAGCTAATCCGGGTGCGACGGAGGCGGAAACGGTCCTTTAACGCGGTGAGACCGAAGCGCCCTTCGAAGGCGGAGACATCGCCGGACTCAAAGTTTGCCTGGATGTAACCGCCCAGCGTCAGTTTGTACTCCGCGGCTCCAGGAACGACATAAATCGGTTTCTTTTCTTCCGTTGTCTCGCTTTTCTCGACGTACGATTTTGAATCGGGAACAAAGCGGGACCGTTTCTGCTCGCTGAGAGCGGGCGCAGAGGGCTTTTCTTTCTTCAGGCTTTTTACTTCCTGCTCGAGCTCAGCGTTTCGCTTTTGCAATAGCTCGACGGCACGCTCGAGTTTTTCGAGACGCTCCGAGTCGGATTTCGTTTCGGCGGCATTGGCGTTGGGAAGGGCAAAGGCGGCGCAAGAGAGCACGCAAATCGCGATGCGGACGGCAAAGCGTCCTCTCTTCAGAGTTGAAATAATAGATGGAAGTAACATGTAAAGATTTGCTGAGCTGGACGACGCCTGCTGAGACGACGTCGGGGTGGGGATGGCGGCAGCGCGAGCGATCGCTCGCGGAAACGAGTTAAGCCGCCAATGCCGGAGGCGGCATTTGCTGGCGCACCCGCATTTGCTGGGAGGCGATACTTACGAAATGGACGAGCCGCGTCCGCGCCGCGCTGAGAACTCCGACCACAAACAGCGCGAGCCGGGCCAGCCGATCACCGCTGCGCGCGAAAACCCGGATGTCGGCCCATGAGTCTAGATCGTGCTTCACCGGCAAGAGAAAGACCTGCGCTGTTCCGCAACGTTTCTGCAGTTGGGCGCAATCGGTGTTTTGTTTCCAGCGCACGCCGCGCAGCAGTTCCCGATCGGCCGAACGAAAAGCGATGAGATAACAACCGCCGCGGTGATCGGGACCAAGCACGAGTCTGTTCGATGCGAGTTCTGCGAACGCTCGACCGATATCTTTCGCGCGAAGGTCTGGACAATCGCGCCCGACCGCGACCACTTCATCGTAGCCGAGCTGCGCGATTCTTTCGATCGCGTTCTCAAAGCGCCCTGCAAAATTGCGGCCCGCCTGTCGATGCACATGGCAGCCGGAGACGGCCCCATCAGCCGCCGAAGTGAAAAGATGGACATCGATCGCCGGCGAAATTTCAGGCCCGAGCTCGGGAAGATTTAGGAGGGGACGCGCGGCGATCGGGAAGGAGCGCCTCGCCAATTCGACATGCGCTTCCTCGGCGAAGATGAGAATAGCTCGTCGGGGCACGCCTTTGGATACGAAACGGCGCAGGGGAGAGACAAGTCTTTTCCGCTGTAGCCGCTTCGCTATGCGAAGCGCCTGGCTTGCAAACCGCGAAAGACTGGCCGCCGTCGCTATTCCTTGTTCAGATAATTTTTTTCGAGAAATTCGGACCTAAAATTCTGGGGCGGAGTGGGAATATCCGGCCGGCCCTCTGGCGTAAAGTCCATTAGGTTCCAATACGGCCACACCGTGTCGAGATGGTTCATCATCGTTTCAGTTCCCCAGAAATGGAAAATTTTTCCATCCTGCCTCGTGAAGACATGCATCACCGGCATTTGCATATCATCATCCGAGCCTTCCTGGCATTTGTAATCCGCCTGGTAGCTCGAGTCCGCTCCGGAAACCAGCGCCATCTGGGACCAGCCACGTTTTTGGCCCACGCATTGATTCGATCGGCCGGGGCTTTGGCAATGGCGACAAACGCGGCGTGTTGCGTGACCTGATACCAGGTTCGATCAAACCCATCGACCAGCGAGGTGCAGGAAGGACAGGGATTGTCCCAGTTCGGACCGAACATGAACGAATAAAGCAGCAGGGTGTTTTTGTTCCCGAAAAGCTCGGAGAGTTTTACGCTCTGCCCTACTTTCCCGTCGTTCGCCCATTGGAAGAAGTAGTCCTCCTTCAACTGCCCGCCGCGAGGGAGCTGGCGGCGTTTTGCCGCCACAGCTTTTACTTTGGCGACAAGCTCCTGTTCCTCTTTGAGCAATAAATCGCGCGCATCGCGATACTCTCTGCTTTCATTTGGATAGCGTAGTTCGCTCATATTCGTTTCCTCTTTGCGGTCGGCGACCGGAAGCAACTCCCAACAAATTGGACGTGGATGTTTAGTCCAGCTTGTAAACTTCTACGAGTCCGATCCCACTGCTGTTATTCGCGCCATTTACTATCGCCGTGTAGTTGCCAGGATTAAGCGAGACGACGATCGCCGGCTCCTTCGCGTCGGACGGAGCGAGCCCCGTCTCGGAAATCTGCATCGCCTGCAACCCATCCTGCCAGTTGTCGTTGCTCGCCATCAGATTGCCGTCACTATCTCTCAGTTCGAGCTGTGGATCGGTCATCGCGCCGTTAACCGGTGGATTGAGTCTGCTCAATGATGGCCCCAGCGCTCTAATGAGAACCTTGCCTGGCGCATCTCCGCCAACGATAAATCCGCCGATCAGCGCATTGTCGCCCGGTTGCACTCGACCCCGCGTCGAGATATTAGCCAATTTAGCTGAAGCTCGGTCGAGATCGTACACCTCCACGAGCGCGATTCCCATGCCGTTGTCCGCCCCGCGAATAACCGCGGTGTAGTTTCCAGGATCGAGCGTCCGCACGATTGCTGATTCATGGCTGTCGCCAGGAGGAAGGCCCGTGTCGATAATCGCTTGCCGGTTGCTCGTTTGCCAGTCGTCGTTGGTCTCAACCAGGTTGCCGGTGCCATCATGCAGTTCGAGAAAAGGGTCCATTAACGTCCCGGTGATGTGCGCCGCCGCGAGCGATGGCCCGAGCGCGCGGATGATCACTTTTTTCCGCGCGCTTCCCTGGACAATGAAGCCGCCGATAAGCACGTCATTGCCGGTGCCAACGTGACCGCGCGTCGAGATGTTTAGCGCCAGCCCGGGCGGCACTGAGCCCGTCGGGTAGGTGGCGATGCCGGCCGGCGTGGTCACCGAGACGGCCGTCGCCTGAGCGCCACCCGGCAGCGTCGCTGTAATCCGCGTATCCGAGTCTACCGAGTAGCTGGTCGCGGCTACTCCAGAAAATGAAACGCGGCTTGCGCCGGTAAAGGAACTTCCCTCGATCACTACCTGGGAGGTTGAAGAAGTGGTGACCGCAGTGATGCGCGGAGCCATTACGCTGGCGCGATAGATTTCGCCCTGGTCAGAGTTGGCTCTTGTGGTGGTGCCGTAGAAGCGGTGATCGGACCCTTCGATTCCCCTGTTCGGGTAGCCATCGGGGTAATCGAATGTTGCAACCGTCGTGGCAATTCCGTCCGGTGTGACGCGAACAAGACGGCCTCCAAGGGGAGCGAAATTCCCCGTTGACGCGTAGATGTTATTATCGCTGCCCAACGTCAGGCCCCCGAAGAACGAAGTCAGACGAGTCAATTGCCCGTTAACATCAAGGCGGAACAGACCGGACTTGGTTGAGCCATAAAGATTACCACCGGTGTCGGCGACAAGGTCGTGGAATACAGGGTACTCGTCGCGGCCAAAGCTATACACTGGACTAATGAGGCCATCGGACGTGACCGAATAAACTACAAACGCGTTCAGTCCAGCTTCAACCCTGCTCGCCATACCATATAGCTTGCCATCCGCGTGAAAGGTTACACCGGTATGCGGCTGATAATATGTCTTGTTAAGGCCGAAGTTGTAGAGCGTTGTCCAGGATCCGCCAAAAGGCAGCTTAAACAGCTGCGACGCATTAGCGCCATAGATGGAATTGTTGGCGTCGATCGCGAGTGAGCCAATTACGTCCGAGCCGGTTGCTTGAGTCAGGCTGGCCAGAGAAGTTATCTGGCCGGCCGTGGTGACCCGATAGATTTCTCCCCAGTCGGCGATGCCACCGCCGGCCGTCGCTCCGTAAAGATTGCCATCAGGTCCAGCTGTTAGCTGCGTATCTGGGTTGCGTCCATTCAAGCCATTGAACTCGGCAATGTCAGTTCGCTTCCCGTCCACCCCAATCCGGTAGATCGCTCCGAGATTGTGGCTCCCGCCCTTTGAGGTTGTGCCGTAAAGGTTTCCATCAGCCGCGCGCACCAGGTCTTGAGCTGGAAACTCACCGGCCGCAAACGAGTAGATAATACTGCTCACCCCGGCTGGCGTAAGACGAAAGACGTAATCCCCGTACGAGTCTACGCCATACAGATTGCCATCCGGCCCAGCGGTAAAATGAACTGTGAAACCCGGATAAAAGGACCGTAGCAGCGTAGCAGAGCCATCGACACTAATGCTATAAACCTCCAACGTCGGCTGAGAACCATGTCCCACGGGATCGCGCGAACGAGTGGCGTAGAATGTGCCCTCCGCCGCCATTGAAAAGGGGAAGATAACCGGGTTGTACCGCGCCAGCACTGTAACTGTGCCGGTCAAATCGATCCGGTAAAGGCTGCTCCCCGTCCCATTCGCGCCGCCCCCCGTCGCGCTGCCATAGAGCTTGCCATCTGTTCCTACAAACAAGCCCGAGCCGGTCTGGCCTTCAACGGCAGGATCAAACACGTGAAAGATGGATACATCTCCCGCCTTGGTGACGCGCACGATCTTCCCGAACGAAGCTCCGTTGGTGACATTGTAGGGGATGCCGTAGAAGCTGCCGTCGGAGCCTGCGACAAAAGAGCTCGTGCTGTTCGGGTCCGGCAGGCGGGCCAGCAGCGTAATCGCTCCGCCGGTGGTGGCGCGGAAAAAGCCGCCGCCCTTCTGCGCGTCACCATCGCGCGTGCCGCCGTAAAGATTACCATCGGAAGCGGCCATCAAGCTAATCGGAAACTTGGTGCCACTGCCCGTGAAGTCTGCCATGACAGTCGACACGCCGGCTGGGGTGATGCGGACCAAAGCGCCATTTGGATAGGCCGCGTAAGGGCCGCCGGATGCGCCAGAAGTGACTGCGGTGTAAAAATTGCCATCCGCGGCAAGCACGACGTCGGCAAAATAAATAGGGGCCTCGCCATTGGGCGGGCCGAAGGAATTAATCTGCTTGAGATCGCCCGAGGTGGTGACATTAAAGAAAATACCCGCTCCATGATCGCCGCCGTTCTGGGTCGCGCCGTAAAATGTCCCGTCGGGCGCAAGAACTAGTGTGATCGGAAACCTGCCGGTGACCGGCGAAATGCGGCTTTCGCTTAGGACCTCGACGTTGGGCGAGTGCGCGTGAACGGCGCAAACTGCCAGAGCGAAAAATATCGAGACGGGGGCCCACCAGATTTTCACGCGTTGAGCATATACTGCAGGATGGTCGAAAACAATTCAGAACACGTTACCAATCCTGATCCATCTTTGCTCCTTCGTCCTTATTGCCTCTCGGATCATGCCCGCGAGCGTGACAGGCGCAGCAAATTAGTCACTCCCAAAACAGCTTTCGATGCTGCTCCGGATTAACATCGATCATGTAGCGTCGTAGATAGCAGAAACGAACGTCATTTTATTTCGGAAAGTATCTGACTCGCTCCATTGAGAATCTTGAGCACCTTTGTCATTCCCGCCAGGCCGGCCTTCGCCGCCGCCGGATAGTCATCCATATACGCCTGCATTTGCTTCGCCTGAGCGAGGTTCAACTTGCCCAGAATCTCCTTGCTCAACCTCAACTTGAAAGGAACTGGGCCGGGACCGTGGGGGCCGAAGATCCAATGCCCGCCATTTCCGCAAGTTTCGTCACCGCTCCAAATCATTATTCCCGCAGCTAGTTCCCGTTCGACACTTGGAATCGAAATATTTGGTGGTGGCGGTGTCTGGTAGAAAGCGAACCAAATTTCCCCTGATTGGTTCCTCGCCAGATCGATCTGCCGTGGGCTGAGAATTAACTCACTGGGCGTGATCTTTTTCCACTCGACAAAAGGAGCTTCATCCACCCGATCGTTGGCTCTTATATTTTCGGCGGTGACAGTCGAAACACTTCCGTCGGAATTTGCAAGACTCGTCTTGGCCACGTCAACAGTGTCAGGAGGCGTGGGAGGCCTTAGCACCGTGACGAAATCAAGGCTGTCGGAAAATTGACCGGTGTCGACATTGAACGCATCCACCCAAACTGCCGGGCCTCCCTGACCGCCTCCGATGCCGCCTGGCGGAGCATACACCACCAGGATGTCGACATCATCGTCGCCCACTTCCACCTCGCGGTTGCCGTCAACCGTATAGAGATGATTTCCATCTTTTGCGCCGTGAACGGACATGAACGCAAACTGCACGTCCTGGCCGTTAAAGCGCAATGATCGAAACCCGGGTACGAGCAGTATGTCCCTGCGGCTTGCGCGACCATGAGCCTCTCCAATGATGTTGTTTTCAGTCCCAAAATGGTGATGACGGACACCGCCGCCACTGTGACTGTAAACAATGTACTTGGTCGTTGTGTTAACCATGATTCATTGGCTTTCTTGGTTAGGAGTTTGCCCAGGAACGACTTAAGCTACGCGGTAAAGCTGACCTTATTACTAGGCGGACCTTCGCCGCGGGAGTTTACCCCTACTACCCAGACGTTATGTCAGCGGCGGGGCGGGCGATGTCGACTTGGAGGATGAGTTCTGCCGTTTCGATAGCATCGAGCGTTCTGCGATCTGACATAGGGGGAATCCTTTCCGAGATTGTTGGGGGTTAGCGGGGGGCTTTCTAACTCTCATTACGACACTGCGCCGGAGAAGTTCGAAAGAATTTGCGCTTTTATTCGTCACGTCCGCAAACGCCAAAGCGATAGGGCGCGCTCCGGAGACTACGGGGCAGCCTGCGTGCTCCCAATCTGCCGCGGCTGGAAGGAGACGGCAGGTGGCGCAACTCCTTCTCCGCGTGCCTTCGCTGGGATCCGGGCTGCGAACGAACGTTCGGTGCGCTCCTGGAACGATAATCGATCTGCGGAACGACCCGGTGAGCGTTCTTGGACTGGCAATCGAGAACTCAGACGACCTTTCCCGCGCTCCTGCAACGACGTCCCAGCTTCGGCAAACCGGAGCCGTTGTCGCACTCCGGACATCCGGAGAGCGGCGCGCCCCGTTACCCGGGCCGA
This sequence comes from Verrucomicrobiota bacterium, assembly GCA_039649045.1. Lineage (GTDB taxonomy): Bacteria > Verrucomicrobiota > Verrucomicrobiia > Chthoniobacterales > UBA10450 > AV80. The sequence continues at coordinate 89,986 of JBBWZL010000032.1, forward strand.
GTCTGGAGGTGCGGGAAGGAGCGATCCCGTTACCCCGGTTGATTCTGGACATCCGGAATCCGCCGGGGAAACTTCCCGCGCCGAGTCCAGACGGTCCAGAAAGCCCCAACGGACTTCCCCGGCCGGGTCCGCACGTCCGGACAGGAGCAAAACCTTTTCCCGCACCGGTTCCGGATATCAGGACAGGAGCACCAGACGTCACCGCTGGGTCAAGCACGAGGGAAACAGCGATTTTTACACGCGATCTAATCCTGCGGTTAGAGTCACCGGCAGTCTTCATTTCTTGCCGAAATTCACAGAGTGACCCTCCGATGCTCCTCGCTGAGACGGCAACGCTTTGCTAAGCGTTCATGGCTTCCTCGATTTGTTTAAGTTCCTGTTCAAGCGCTTTCGTTTCCTTGCTGAATCTCGTACTGTTGTCAAAGTGCCAGTCCGACCACCCCTTTGCTTCATGACCCATCATGTTCTTCGTGGTGGATTCGTAGAACTCATCGTCACATCGTTTCTGATCGTTCTTTATTTCAGTGAGTTTTCGTTCGCGTCTTTCGTATTCAAAACGCAGTCTCTCAAACGGAAAACCTATAAATGGATTCATTGTGTTTTGCGGGTTTGGTTAACCGGTTGTGCTGGGTCTAACGAGACCAAGATGAGCGACGGCGACCGAGAGCGAGCGCCGCTTGTTTCATAATTCCTAATTTTTCCTTCAGCCTTGTCATGCGGCGGGTCGCCGTTCGCTCCATCGCCTGGTTAGGCCGATTGATTATGTGCAAACCCGGGGTGGAAGGGCAGAAGGGGTCAATTGGTGAATCTCGTCAATTACTGTGGACGTTATCGGCTGGCTATTTCTTTCCCGGATATCCCCGCCATCGGATTATCCTGTTCCCAGCCCATAGAGGGTGACGAGATTCACAGACTGACCCCGTTTTGCTCCGTGGTTCGCTGCAGCGCGACGTTGAGTGGTGTCATAGATTAGAATGACACTTCATCAGAATCGGGGGATGTCGCAAGCGCCCGCGAAGAGGGCACTGCTGAAAAGACCTGTTGAGCCATATCAAATACCTCGGTCTCCAAGACAAACGCTTCGGTGGCGCAATCAGACAGAATCGTGTTGGAGAGAATGCCACGAAGCACAAGAGATTCGACAGCTGAACGTGCCACGTCTGCTCGATTGATCTGCGAATACGAAAGTGCAGCTCCACCGGCGTTAACAAAAGCTCTAAGGACCTTCTTCTCTTCTAGGCTGAATTTTTCGAAGGACTTGTGCGCCTCTAGTGTTTGTAACCGCTGCTTCTTAGCCTTTTTCCAGCGCGTGTGGGCGGCCGAAGCAATCAGCCGGAGCAACGGGAAAACGATGACCGTGACGAACAGAGACAAAACCCAATCCTTTGATACGAGGTACGTGGAAAGTCCGACGATTCCAGATAGTGTCGTGGAAATACTCCGGCCGAAGTCTTCTTCGCCGTAAATCTTATTTGCCCATTCGCTGAAGTTCATACGCGTGTGAAGTCGCCTTACGAAAATGAGATTAGCGACGCCTATCGAGACCGGGGGTCGATCGCAGATGAAGTGGTTTAGTCATGAAAAGCGCCCGGCGAACAGCGCGTAGGCGTTCGCCGCATCGCTTGGTTAGGCCTCGATTCGTTTTCGCACATCGGTGAGAAGTGAAAGCATATCTCCTTCGAGGTCCTGTGCTTCTGAAAGAATATTTGGTAAGGAAGAAGCCTGACTCTGGAGACGTAAAAGAATTGCGGTCCTGTTTGCTTTCTGGGTTTGCATCGCCTCGAACGTCTTTACGATATCTTCGAGCTTAACCTTGAAATCCGATATGGACGACAACAGTCGCGGCAGCCTTTCTATCGTCTGGTATTTGTCGTCGCTGTCCGGAAGGCAACGAAGCTCGAGCCGAATCAGTTCGCCATTGATACGAAGCGATCCAAGTCGCTGCTGGAGCGCCGAAAGCGACGAGATGATTTGTGTTCGCAGCTGAATAATCTCTCCATGTCTCCGTTCTATCTGATTCCTGTAGTGAACCAAGAAAAGCGCCACACTGACCACCAAAGCAAGGGTGGCGAGAATGCAGCTAACAGTCGTCGTGCTCATAGGGCCTAACGAGAATTAGACGACAATTTAGGAGATAGGCGAAAAGTTTTTCGTCTATTCCGGTGAACCTCTCGTCGGGGGACGAGTCTGCCCGAATGGCAATGCGCCGTTCCTGCCAGAGAAAAACTTGCTCCGCCCATGCGCCTGCTTCCTATTGTATGCGTGAACTCGCTTCGCCTCGGGGTAAACATCGATCACGTCGCTACGCTCCGGCAGGCGCGGTATGCGACGATGCCCGACTCGAAGAATGCGGAGCCGGATCCGATCGCGATCGCGGGGATCTGTGAGCGGTCGGGCGCGCACGGGATCACCGTGCATTTGCGCGTGGACCGGCGTCATATCCAGGACCGCGATATCCAGCGGTTGCGAGAGAACATCGTGACGAAGCTGAATTTCGAAATGGGGAACACGCCGGAGATCGTCGACATCGCCTTGCGGATCGTGCCGGACGAAGTTTGTCTGGTTCCCGAGAAACGGCAGGAAGTCACCACCGAAGGCGGCCTCGATCTCGTGGCCAACGGGAAAGAACTGGCGCCGACGGTGAAAAGGCTGCACGCCGCCGGTGTTCGTGTGAGCATGTTCATCGACCCGGCGCTCGAGCAGGTTGACGCGGCCGCCGAGCTGGCGGCGGATATGGTGGAACTGCACACCGGTAAATTGGCGAACGCTTTCACGGAGGAGATTGCGCAACAGGAGCTGGCGCGACTGCGCGCGGCGGCCATCGGCGCGGCGGAACTGAAGATGCAGGTCAACGCCGGACACGGCATCAATTACCGGAACATTTCTCTCATTCACAAGATCCCGCATCTCGTGGAGTTGAACATCGGGCACGCGATCGTGGCGCGCGCGATCCTGGTCGGCTTCGAAACCGCTGTGCGCGAAATGCTCGCACTCATGGAGAATTATCGCGGATGAATCAGGAACTCAGGAAAGCAGGAAAGGGATTGAATCTGGAAGCCAGGAAGCCATGAAAAGAAGTGCATTTCCGATTCCTGGATTCCTGGTTTCCAGATTCATCTTTTTGTTTGTCCGATGAGTGTGTTCGGCATCGGGGTCGATCTGGTCGAGAACGCGCGCGTCCAGCACTCGCTCGATCGTTTTGGCGAACGGTTTCTTCACCGCGTTTTCACCGCGGGCGAAATCGAATATTCGCAATCTATGAAATATCCGGCGCGGCATTTGGCGGCGCGGTTCGCCGCGAAAGAGGCGGTGTCGAAAGCGTTTGGGACCGGGATAGGAAAGGCGATGGGATGGAAAGAGATCGATGTTCACCGGAAACCGAGCGGGGAGCCGTTCGTGGTTCTCGAGGGCGGCGCGAAGAGACTGGCGGAAGAACGCGGCGTCATGGCGGTCTGGATCACGCTCAGTCACACCGAACATCACGCCATGGCGATGATCGTCTTGGAGAAAAAATCCTAAAATGTCTGTCATCCTGAGCGACAGCGAAGGACCTCTGACTATTTCCCCTTCGCCTTGCCACATGGATCAGAAATGATCACAGATGGAAAGCACGGCATCACGCGCTTTCCTTGATCGACTAAGTCAAAAGCCTCGGGGCAGAAAAGTTCGTTTTGGCGAGGCGCCAAAACCAGCACGCGAGGCGCGTGCGCTCCCCAGCAGTGCGCTTGCGATCCCATTCAATTCAATGATGCGCGGACCAGCGATCGATTTAGCTCCGCCGTTTCGCGTCGGCTGAAAAGAATTGCTGCAACTCGGCGTGGGGCGTGGCTTGGGCGAAAACATCGAAGCGGCCGGAATCCGCAAGCTCTTTGGCGGCGCGGATGAACCCGCCCCAAGCGGCGCGGGCGAGCGCTGAGCCGACACTTACGCGGCGGACGCCAAGCACCGCGCAATTGTCCATCGTTAGGCCAATCGGTCCGCCGACGAGCACATTGACCGGCTTAGGCGCGACTGCCGCGACGATCGCGGCGATATGTTCACGGGTGCGAACGCCCGGCGCGTACAGGCAATCGGCGCCCGCCGCGGCATACGCGGTGAGACGCCGGATCACTTCATCGATCTCCTGCCTGCCGACAAGAAAGCACTCGGCTCGCGCGACCAGCACCACGCCGCTGTCTCCGATCGCCCTCCGCGCCGCTTCGATTCGCTCGACGGCGGCACCTATCTCATACAACGGTTGTTCTTTTTTCCCCGTCGAATCTTCGATCGACAGACCGGCGACCCCGGTCGCGACGCAGAGCTGCACGTTCGAGAAAACTCCGGCGGGATCATCGGCGTAGCCATTCTCGAAATCGGCATTCACCGGAAGGTCCGTCGCCTCCACCAATTCGCGGATATGCGCGAGCATCGCGTCGCGCGGCACGCCGTTGTCCGGCAAGCCACGCGAGAACGCGAAACCGGCCGAGGTGGTGGCGATCGCCTTGAACCCGAGATGCTGGAGATAACGGGCGCTGCCGATGTCCCATGGATTCGGGATCGCGAAGCAACCGCTCTGGTGCAGCTCTCGAAAGGTTTGGCGCCGCTGAATGATGGTGGGCATGGGAGTAGGCTATGACTGCTCCCCAAACTTCCAAGCGCTGTCATGTTGAGCGGAGCGAAGCATCTCTGATTGTTCCCCCCCCGGGGCGGCGCGCTTCGGAAATAGTCAGAGATGTTTCGCTTCGCTCAACATGACAGTTTCGGAGGGGTTTTGGGACAGATTCCAGATTAGATCTCACCGATTGCGGAAGCAGCGTAACCGCGTTGCCGATAAGTTTGGATTGACCGGGTGAGGGTGGGGCAGGCAAGACTGCGGCATGTTCAGACGCATCTTGAAATGGACGCTGCGGATCGTGGCGCTGTTGGTTCTCATCGCTGCCATCTTCCTGGTCAATCTCATTTGGTTCCGGCCCTGGAGCCTCAATCTCTTTTACGAGAAGGTTTTCGCACAGGTCCTCTTCGAGGAGCCGGAGTTGCTCTCATCGCTCGGATTGGTCGAACGCTTCGGAATCACCGGGCACAACGGAAAACTCGGCGACGTTTCCCCGGCGCATCAGCAACGTTCGTTCGATCGCGCGAAAAAGAACCTGGCCGATCTTCGGCTGTATCCGATCGAGAAGCAGACGCCCTCGCAGCGTCTCTCGACCCATATTCTCGATTGGTTCATCAGCCGCGAAATTGAAGGCGAAAAATATCAATGGCACAACTATCCCGTAAACCAGCTCTTCGGGATCCAGAACGAATTCCCGTCGTTCATGGCGAACATTCACCGGCTCGTGAAGCCGCAGGATTGCGATTATTACCTCCAGCGGCTCAACGCGCTTCCGACGAAGTTCGATCAACTGCTCGAAAGCCTGCGACTGCGCGAACAAAAGCAAGTCCTGCCACCGCGTTTTGTGGTCGAGAAGGTCCTCGCGGAGATGAACGGCTTCGTCGCGCAACCTCCCGCGGAAAATATTCTCGCCAGCTCATTCAAGACGCGCGCGGCAAAGATCAACGGTTTGACCGATGCGCAACGGTCCGATTATCAGGCGAAGGTCGAGAGCGCGATCAAGGCCACGGTTTATCCCTCGTATCAAAAACTGATCGACTACTTCACCGGCGTCCTGCCAAAGACGACGACAGACGACGGCGTCTGGAAGCTGCCCGATGGCGATGCCTATTACGCTTTCGCGTTGCGCAGGTACACGACCACGACGATGCCGCCGCAGGAAGTGCATGATCTCGGCCTGCGCGAAGTAACGCGAATCGAAGCGGAGATGCGGGCGATCCTCGATGCCAATGGATTTGCCGGCCGCCCGATTGGCGAAGCAATGGACGCGTTGCGGAAGGACCCGAAATTCCAGTTCTCGAATGACGATAAGGGACGCGCGGAAGCGCTGGCGGAATACACGCGTCTGATCACGCAGGCGATAGAGCGTTGCCGGGAATTATTCAAGACCGTGCCGAAGGCGAAGGTCGAAGTGCGCCGCGTGCCGGAATTCAAACAAGCGACATCCGCGGGCGCTTACTACCAGGGCGCTTCGCTCGATGGAGCACGCCCCGGCGTTTTCTACGCGAACCTCCGCGACATGAACGAAATCTCGAAATGGGCGATGCCGACGCTGGCTTATCATGAAGGGGTCCCGGGACATCACTGGCAGATCGCGACGGCGCAGGAGTTGAAGGGCCTGCCGCAATTCCGGAAGCTGATTCCGTTCACGGCGTATCAGGAAGGCTGGGCGCTTTACACCGAATGGCTGGCGAAGCAGGCGGGCTGGTACGAGGGCGATCCGTTCGGCGATCTCGGACGTTTGCAGGGCGAGCTTTTCCGCGCGGTCCGGCTCGTAGTGGATACGGGCATTCACGCGAAACGCTGGCCGCGCCAGCAGGCGATCGATTTCATGCGCGAAAAAACCGGCATGCCCGAAAAGGAAGTGACCGCGGAGATCGAGCGCTACATCGTGAATCCGGGACAGGCTTGCGCTTACAAGGTGGGGATGCTGAAGATCCAGGAATTACGAACGCGCGCGCAGACTGAGCTCGGGACGAAGTTCGATCAGCGTGAGTTCCATGATGCCGTGCTCAAGAATGGCGCGTTGCCGCTGGAGATTCTCGAAGAGCAGGTGACGGAATATATTCAGCGTGCGAAGTGACAGAATCGGGACTCGAATCCTTCTTGTCGCAACCCGGTCTTGAGGGATCCGTGATCGGCTTAAAACAGGTTTTGGAAAACGAGCCGGGCAAAAAAATTGCCTTCGTGCCCGAAGGTCGGGCCGGAGATGGTGCGCATATAACCAGCTTCAAACTTGGCGGTGACCACCGTTAGCTGTAGGCCGCCCCCAACGGCCAGCCAAGTTTCGCTCGACGCGCCCGGGCCGGAGAGGCCGGCGGCGTCCACCATTAAGAGCGGTTTGATCGAGTAAAGGTTCGCGTCACGGATGATGTAATGGGCTGCGGGGCGGATCTCCTGCAAAATCTCGTGGGCGCGGGTCGTTGCTTCCTCCTGACTCAAGCCCTGCTTTTTGAGGGTCGCTATCAGCATACTCGGGCCGGTCACATCAATTTGTTGCAGGAGAACCTGTTTAATCGACATCGGGTTTCCGTTTTCATCCTCGATATCGGCGGACTCATTCGGGATGAGCGATCTCGACAAAAACGGAATTGGGAGAGCCACGTTCAGATTGACGTGCCAAAACGTGTCGCCCCCGATTACGCGACCCGGCCCATCACGCAGACCTGCTTCATTTTCTCCAAAACTCCGTATGATAGGGCCGCTCGCCATCCTGCTGAGTGCCGGGGAGGAAGAGCGGTCGTAAAGAAACTTGCTGTCCGAATTGCCGCCAAAGAAAGAGACATAGGGAGGACGATCGCCAAAAGTTTTTCCACCACCGGCAATGATCTCTATGCCGATGGATTGGTTCTCTGCGATGGAAAGTTCCTTTTCGTAGCCAATGCGTCCAGCCAGACGCTGATAGGCACCGCCAGATCCTGTCTGCCAGCCAGCTTCCTCCCAAATGGCCGCGCGAAGAAATCCATGGATCGAGGGTGGTATGGCCTCAAGTAGAAGCCGCCCCGTCTGTTCGTTCGCGGAAGTATCGGTATCAGCGATGGCCTCGCTTCTGACTCGATCATCGGTTCGACGATACCCGGCTTCCAGCCAGAGCCGGGTGTTTGGCGCGATCTTGAGTTTCAACGCGATGGCGCCAACACCCGCCTGCCGCTCGTGGTTCCCATCTCCGAAGGGTTCGTCTGCCCCATTAAAATCAGCACTGAGGGCAAATTCTTGGATCCGATCCGCTTTCCGCTGAACACCGAAACGCAATCCGATATCCGCGCGATAATAACGCTCCTCCAACGATTTCAGGCCCTGTCCACGAATTTCAAAATGATGAATCCCGTCAGCCGCAGCTGACAGTGTCGACAAATCGGTGTTGAACGAGCCGAAAATTGCCGTGCCGAAGGCGCGATCGTGCGTCAGAGCGACAACCGGACGAAGGACGCGCAGCGCCTCCGGCATATTATCGTAAAAGGTTGGGTAGGGCGTTCGGGGAATCGGGAGGACGTTGTCACCGATTTCGACAAGCGATAGATGAACGTAGTGAGGCCGAAAAATAACGCCTACGGAGCCGGGCTCAACGGTCGCATCACTTGAAGCGGGCGAGCTCTGGCTGGTATCGAATCGTGTCGTAATATAGAGAACGGCGAACTCACCCCTGGATTGCAAGCCATAGTTGGAACTCGAATTCTGGTGAATTGCTGTCTGCAACGTTTCGACGGCATCCGATAGATTGTCTGGGGTGAGGACGTCGCCGGGCGCCAGTGGCAGCTTGACGTCCCGGGCCCACAAACCTTCAACCTTAACGTAGCGAACTTTGCGGCCGACCGCTTCGTGTGACCTTGCCGCCGCCACAGCAGCGCGCCGATTTTCGCGGACGCTGCTGAGTTTGGGTCCGAGTTGAATCTCTAACGCATCCTGTGCAAAAGCGGTTTGGCAAAGGATTGCGCAAAGGCCGAAGAGTCGGCAACCGGTTGTGGTTTTAGAGTGCATCGAGCCCGCAGGGCCCGCCTTGGGACAACTAGCCTGAAACAGAAACCACTTTTTTCATTGCGCTGAGCACTCTCTTTTGCTCTTCGGGCGTGACTTCCGTCTTGCCTTCGACGGCCTTGGCGGCGGGGTGGACGTCGTTAATTAGGGCGTCCGCTTGGCCCTGGTTAACACCCGCAGAAACCATTTTCTTCACCGAGCTTTGCTCCACTGGGGCCTGGGCCTTGTACGAGACGTGAACCAACTGCGTCTCCTTGCCGTCATCCGCAACCTGATAGAGATCGAAGACTAACTTCCAAAGTGGATCCGCGTCCTTCGTGCAAGATCGTTCGACGCTGACGCTGAATTTGTATCCAGCCTCAGGGCTGAAAATCATCACTTCTAATAAGAAGGGCTTGCAGATTTTGGGACCGATTGGAACAACGCTTATCTCTGAATTGGGCATATATGTTTTGGGTGGGTTAGGAGGATTTATTATTTGCCCCGAGACGGTAAGCAGTTCGTTTGTTCACTGGGGATCTCGGGGGGTTGTGCGAGGTTTACCGTGAGGACAGCCCCTCCCACGTGTCAACAATAAAACAGCGGAACCGCTGGCCCTGCGATGGAGTGCGCCCCTCGAGCTCCCTTGAGGGTCTTAACGGCCCAACTGAAATTTCTCGATCTGTTCCTTCACTTCGTGGACAAAGCTGGCAGCGCCCGCACCGTTCACTACGCGATGATCGAAAGTGAGCGACAACGTGATGACTTCGGCCGCTTCACTCTTTTTTCTGTCGCCGAGAGTTTCGAAATGTGCTGTTCCGACAAATAGAGTTCCAATCGATGGTGGGACCACGATCGGCGCGGCCGCACGGACGCCAAACGCGCCGAGGCTGCTGATCACGAGGGGCGCGTTGACGGCATCGACACGGCCGGCCCGGGTTTCCTCGACGGTGTTGTTGTAGCGCTGAACGAAATCCGGCCAGTCGCGCGTATTGGCATGGGTCACGACCGCGGTCGCGAGCCGGTCGTCGTCCAGCGCGACCGCGATGCCGAGATCGAAGTCGTCGTTCTCGATAATGCTGTCGTCATCCAGGATCATGCGGCGAAACGGCGCATGTTTTTCCATCGCCCTAACGACCGACCACGCGATCATGACGGAAGGCGACGCGGCATTTTTTTTGTCGCCCTTTTTCTCCTTGTCGCGCGCAACGCGAATCGCATCCCAGCGCGCATCGATCTGCAAATTCGCCGGAATGACGCGGCTGAGCCGGCGGACGATCGTCGGCGAGAGCGCCGGCTCGATCGCGGCGGTTTTTTTCTGTAGTGGCACCTGTGCTAGCTGCGCGGATGCAGGCGACCCGCCTGCCGCTACAGGGCTGGAGGAGCCGTTCGAAGTTTCAGCGGCCGTTTCGAACTGATCGGCGGACGAATCGCCTTCAGTAACGATCGTTCCAATCTCCTGGCCGATTTCCACGGTCGCGCCGACTTCCGTTTTCCATTCGCCCATGGTCCCCGCAAAGGACGACTCAATCGGATAGACAGCCTTGTCGGTTTCGACTTCGCAAAGCGGATCGTCCAGGGCGATTGCGTCGCCTGGCTGCTTAAGCAACGTCACGACCTTCGCGTTGCGAATTCCTTCGCCCATGATCGGGATCGTAATTTTTTGTGCGGGCATCTCCTTCCGACTGTAGCCGGGGTCGGTGACCCCGGCATGCGGTTTAGCTGGCGCATGCACTTCGGACACGCGGCCGGGATCATCGATCCCGGCTACAACACGAGGGCGTGCCGTCTCCACCGAAGACATCGAGCGCCTGATCGCGGCGACAATGCGTTTCACATCCGGCAGCGCGGCGTATTCGTAGATCGGGTTGTAGCCGATCATGACATTCGTCTTGCTGACAAGAATCGGCGGCGCGATCAGCTCGCTCCAAATCTCCGGCAGGCCGGCGAGATGCGAGACAATCATCTGACCGACGCTGCAATTTTCGCTGTCCTCCTGCACGACCACGAGCCGGCCGGTGCGCCCGACTGATTCTTCGATCGCCGCGCGGTCCCATGGGACGATCGAGCGCAGATCGATGAGATCGACGCTCACTTCGCCGCCGATTTCTTCCAACGCTTCGAGCGATTTCTCGACGGTGTTTCCCCACGCGACCAGCGTCACGTCGGAACCGCTCGCCCGTTTCCGCGCGACACCCAAGGGCGCGGCACGCACCGGCTCTTTCGATTCGTGTTCCGCCCAAAGAAGATGTTTTGGGATGAGTACGAAGGTCGGATCTTCGCAGTGCATCGCCGTCCAAAGCAGACCGGCCGCGTCCTCGGGCGTGCTCGGGATCACGACGTTGATTCCGGGGAAATGCGCGAGCGCGGCTTCGTTCGCCTGACTGTGCCACAAACTTCCGCCGGGCAGATACGCGCCGTACGGTGCGTAGATCACGACCGGGCAGGTCCAGGTGCCGAATGAGCGCCAGCGCAAAGTGGAAAGATTCGTCACAAGCTGGTTCCAGGCAGGCCCGATAAAGTCGATGAATTGCAGCTCGAACACCGGCCGCTTGCCGTACGACGCCAGACCGCACGCGACGCCCATGATGGTCGATTCGGCGAGCGGCGAGTTGTAAACCTGTTTCGGAAATTCAGTCGAAAGTTTTTGGGTGAGGCGAAAGACGCCGCCTTTCGGATCTTCCACGTCTTCGCCGAAAATGATGCGACCGCCGTTCCGCTCGAGGCCGAGACGGAGGGTCTTGTTGATTGTGTCGCCGATGCGGTATTTGCCAGCAGGCAAAACCTCGTCGTCGAGCTGCGGCAACTCCGCCGTGACCTGCAGCTCGAGTTCGTCCGCGGATGGATCTTCGGCGCGCTCGGCCTCGGCGAATTCGCTGCGAATGCGCTCTTTGATCTCCTTATCGAGCGTGGCGTAGTCGGCCGCCGTGATGACGCCTTCGGCGATCAGGCGTTCGCTCCAGGTGCGTAACGGATCGCACTTCTCGCCTTCCGCCAGTTCCTCCGCGCTCCGATAAAGTTTGTGGTCGTCAGAGCTGGTGTGGCTCGAAAGACGTTCCATGTTGACCCAGAAAAATGCGGGGCCGTTGCCGGCGCGCATCGACTCAAACGCTTTCACGCCGGCATCGTGGATCTGGTTGACGTCGCTGCCATCGAGTTCCTGCCAGTCGTTAGGCTGAAGAACATCGAGCGCGAGCGGGTTGATTTTCCGCGTCGGGCTGCTGATGCCGTATTTGTTGTCTTCGACGACAAAAAGCACCGGGAGCTTTCGTTCCTTCGCGAAACAAACGGCCTCGAAAAAATCGCCCTGCCGCGTGGCCGCGTCGCCGACGGTGGTGACGACGACGTTCGTTTTGCCGTCGAGCTGAATGCCCCAGGCGATGCCGCAAGCCGGGAGAAGCTGCGAGCCGGTCGGCGTGGGAACGCTCCAGATTTTGCGCGCAGCATAACTGTAATGCGACGGCATTTGCCGCCCATGGCTCTGGCCCTTTCGCTTCGCGAAATAGTCGAGCGCCAACTCGCGCGACGCGACCCCGCGGCCGAGGACCAGCGCGCGATCGCGGTAGTACGGGCAAACGTAATCGCCCTCGATCATCGCGACGCCGAGCGCCGCCAACCCTTCGTGGCCCATGCCGGAAACGTGGAAGTGCCCTTTGCCCTGGCGATTCAGATTCTGCTCGCGCAGATCGCCATGGCGGCTCTCGAGCAGGATCGTGAGAAGCCGGAGTTTATCTTCTTTGCTGAGCGCGGGCATTTCAGAAACGTGGATGCTTGATGGAATCGGGCCAACACTCAACTCGCAAGCTTCGAGCGGCAACTCAAACAAGAATCCTCGCCCGAATCCCAAACACAACGCCGCCCGCTACAGAAGAGGCGACGCAGCAGATTCTTCTGTAGCCGCTTCGCTGTGCGAAGCGTAGACGGCTGCTTGTAAAAGGCATCGCCATGCGACAGTTGTGCTCGATGACAGAGGAAACTGAAATCGTTCCGTGCCGGGGCAGGGGAGTGATCGCGCGCTACCGCGAGTTTCTTCCCGTCGCCGAATCGACGCCGATCGTGTCGTTAGGCGAAGGAGGGACGCCTTTGATCTTCTCACCGCGGCTGAGCGCGATGGTGGGGCGGGAATGCGAAGTCTATTTGAAATACGAAGGGCTCAATCCGACCTGCTCATTCAAGGACCGCGGCATGACCGTTGCCGTCTCGAAAGCGGTCGAACGCCGAGCACGCGCGCTTATCTGCGCTTCCACTGGGAACACCTCCGCATCGGCGGCTGCGTACGCCGCGCGTGCCGGCCTTCGTTGCGCCGTCGTGCTGCCCGCCGGCAAAATCGCGAGCGGAAAATTGCTCCAGGCATTTGCCTATGGCGCAAAGGTCATCGCAATCGAAGGCAACTTCGATGAGGCGCTGCGGATTGTGCGAACGCTTGGCGCACGCGACGACTTTGCGATCGTTAACTCCATCAATCCGGACCGGATTGCCGGCCAAAAAAGTGCGGCGTTCGAAATTGTGGACGAGCTGGGGGACGCTCCCGATCTGCATCTGCTTCCGCTCGGCAACGCCGGAAACATCACGGCGTATTGGGCCGGTTACCGCGAGTTTCGGGATATCGGCAGATCAACGAAGCTGCCCGCCATGCTCGGATTTCAGGCCGCGGGCGCGGCACCGATGTTTCACCATCGAGTTATCGAGAATCCAGAAACGGTGGCGTCTGCAATTCGGATCGGGAACCCGGCGAGTTGGGAAGCGGCGGATCGCGCCGTGGCCGATTCGCACGGCGCGATCGATATCGTGACCGACGAAGAAATTCTTGCCGCGCAAAAATGGCTGGCGACAAACGAAGGAATTTTTGTCGAGCCCGCGAGCGCCGCGCCGATCGCAGGACTCTTTAAGTGCTGTGAGTCCGCGCGTGGACCCGCGTATTCGCTGGCGCAAATTCCGGAAGGTCAGCGACTCGTTTGCACGCTGACCGGCCACGGCTTGAAGGACCCCGAAGTAATGAGCGATCACACCGGAACGCTGCGACCGGTGGCGGCGAACGAACAGGATGTTCTGCGTGCGATCGGCTTCTAAGGCGACCGCCGTTGGCTCCAAAACCTTTCGCGAGTTGACACAGACACAACATAAGCGAAAACCATCCCGTTCCGTGATTCTTCGCTCTCATTCTGGCTCCGCCTCGTCATGCGCCTGATCGTCCAAAAATACGGGGGCACTTCCGTCGGCTCACCCGAACGGATCCGAAACGTTGCCCGGCGCTTGCTCGAAACGCAGCGCGAAGGTTGCAAAGTGGTCGCGGTCATTTCGGCGATGGCCGGCGTCACCGACGAGTTGATCAAACTCGCGCGCGAAACGTCGCCCGAGCCGGCGGAACGGGAGCTCGATGCTTTGCTCGCCACTGGCGAACAGGCGGCCATCGCGCTCACGGCCATGGCCGTGAATGCGCTCGGCGGCAAAGCCGTTTCCCTCACCGGCGCGGAGGCGGGCATTCTGACCGACCGCGCCCATACCCGGGCGAAGATCGCGAATATTTCTCCGAAACAAATCCACGAATTGCTCGCCGACGATTACATCGTCATCGTGGCCGGCTTTCAGGGACAGAACGCGGATGGCGAGACCACGACGCTCGGCCGCGGCGGCTCCGATTTGACTGCGATCGCGCTGGCCGGGGCGTTGAATGCCGATGACTGCCAGATTTTTACCGACGTCGACGGCGTCTTTACCTGCGATCCGCGAATTGTGCCGGACGCCAGGAAAATCGACGAGGTTGCCTACGACGAATTACTCGAGATGGCGGGCGCCGGCTCAAAAGTGATGCAATCGCGCGCGGTCGAATTCGCCAAGAAGTTCGGCATTGAGTTTCAAGTGCGATCCAGCCTCAACCCCGGACCTGGCACCATCGCAAAGGAAGAGACCGCGAATATGGAGGACGTGGTCATTCGCGGCGTTAGCCTCGATCGCAACCAGGCCAAGGTAACGATCGATGACGTGCGCGACGAACCCGGGATCGCCGGGCGCATTTTCTCGGAAATCGCGCGGGACAACATCGTCGTCGATATGATCGTGCAGAGCGTCTCCAAACACGGAACGACCGATATCTCCTTCACCATTCACGAAAACGATCTTGAGGCGGCGAAAGCGTTGCTTGCTCCAATCGTCACCGAAGTCCAGGCGGCAGGATTGCTCACGACAAAGGGGGTGGCGAAGCTCAGCGTCGTAGGAATCGGCATGCGGTCGCACTCGGGTGTGGCCGCGCGCCTCTTCGACTGTCTGGGCAAGGACGGAATCAACATTCAGTTGATCTCAACCTCCGAGATCAAGATAGCGGTTATCATCGACGGCAAGGACGCCGATCGGGCCGCTCAGCTCCTCCACGAAGAATTTGGCCTGGCCCGATTCACGCCGTCCCGGTCCGAAAGTGACGCTGACGAGTAGTTCCGGTTAGGCGCAGCCGGGTGAAAGTCGCGATACTAGCACTGCATAAAAAGCAGGACATATCATTTATCTCCAGCAGTTGTCTTACACCGTCGACAACGATATCAGACCGCTTTGCGTCGCCTGTGAGGATAGGGGATCGGACCGTGTTGAAAATCCATCGCGCGCTTCAACGGCGGCCGCGACCAATCAGCGATCGTGTGCTTCAACAAGGCGAGCCGCTTGGATCTGGTGCGCAGGCTGGCTTCCAATTCCCGTTGCACTCGCTCGCGCAAACCGGGCAGGACACCGATTCGCGCGAAACCCCACGCGTCTTCGTCGCGCGCCTGGCGCAGGCTGTCCTCGAGCGCAAACAACGCCCGGGTTAGCTCGGCCAAGACCGCGCGCATTTGGGAGACACTCGTTTGATCGCTGAAGCGCTCGGCGTCGATATCGCTGAGCGCGAGAAGAATTTCGAGATGCGCGATATCGCCCGCCGCATATGCCTCCTGGACTTCGTGCCACAAAGCGGACGCCGCTGCGTTCCCGTCGGCGCGCAGGTCGGGATGCAACCGGCGAACGAGGAGCCGGTAAAGTTCCTTCACCCGTGTGTCGATGGGCGCTGCCGACGGTTCTTCATCCACGGTTTCCGGGCGCTTCTGCTCGGCGCGCTGAAAATTCTGCGAGGGCCGAGCCTCATCCTGCGGGCCGCGAAACATGTGAGACTTGAAAGCTTCAAACGTGGTCGAGTAAGCCTCGTCATCGAGCTTGTCTGGATTCGTGCCGATAAATTTTTGCACCCATTCCTGAAAGAGCGCTTCCTTCTCAAACTCGCTCAATCTTCGTTCCTCGCCGGGCCGGTCTCTGCGCTGGGGCGGCGGTTCGTCCTCCACCAATGACGGGTTTTCCCGGCGAAACATCACTCGCTGGTAAGCACTCTGCGGATCGTAAAAGCCGCGCCGCATTTCCATCTCCACTTCATGCACCAGGTTTTCGGTCTCGCGAATCTGGACCTCCACGTCCCGCATTTCGCTGAGCAGCGGCCCGAACTGCCTGGCCCGCCAGCGGACAAAGCTGGGCTTGTCTTCCCGCTCGAAGCGATGCCACGCGGCGCGCACTCCTTCAAGCCGCGTCATCATTGCGCTGCATTCCGACCCGGCCGCGTTGCGCAATGGGTTCTGATCGATCAGAACCATTTCCCGCGCGGCGATGGCCACGCGGTCGCTCTTCGCCGGCCTTCGCCCAGTTTTCCGTTCTCCCGCCATGCGGCTGAGTTTACCCAGCGCGGCCGCTCAGGAAAACGAAGATTAGTGATCGTAGCGCTTCTCGCCGGCCTTGATCTCAACCTCCAGCTTGTTTTGGGGCGGCGGCAGCGGGCAGGTGGCGAAGGGAGTGAAAGCGCACGGCGGATTCTCGGCTTTGTTGAAATCGAGCACCGCTTCGCCGTTCGCGGGCTTATCTGCGTAGAGAAATCGTCCCGACTTGTAGGTGTCGTTCTGGTTTGACCCATCGCCGAAGATAATAAAGAGAGTCCCGTCATCTTCCGTGACCGGTTGCAGCGAACACTCTTTTCCTTTGAGGCTGAATTTCAGCATGCCCGGACTTTTCATCTTAAAATTCCCGCCGAGAACATTCGGAACCATCACTTCCTTCGGTTCCGAAAAGGCCTCGAAGCGCGCCGCAACCTTGTAGCTTTCATCGATGGGAAACCAGTGCCGCCCTTTGAAAGTTCGTCGCGCCTCACTGTTGCTGTCCTTCAGCCGGATGCCGAACCGATCTTCCCGCCTGATCAGATAGAAGGTTTGAGTTCCCGTGCGAATCTCGGTCGGCTTTCCCTTTTCATCTGAGACAAGATCGATCGTCGAAATGCTTTTGCCCTCACTCTGGGCCTCGACGCCGCTTTCCACCTTCAAAGTTGCCGCGCCATTCTTGAAGTTGATCTCGCCGAACTTTCCCTGTTTGAAGTTATCGGTCAGTCGCACCTCAAACTTCTCACCCGCGCCGACCGTATTGATCCCATCCTTCAACCAAAAAAGCCCCGCCACCGTCAGCCAGCCCGTCTCCTTTTTCAGGTTAGCCTCTGCGTCGCTCCGCCATTTTTCGACTGCCTTGACGTAATCCGTCTGTCCGTGAGCAGCCGTCAGGAAACCAAAAACAATCGCCAGTAAAACTCCGGAACTCTTTTTCAAAACTTTTGTCCTCCCATCCGTGCCATCCGCGTAATCCGCGGTTTATTTCCCATCGTAGGCCGATTGCAGCTTCGCGAGATCGAGCTTCGTCATCTGCATCACCTCATGCATCACCCGCTGCAATCCAGCCGCGTCCTTGACCCATTCGTCGAAAAATTTTGTCGGCACCACCTGCCACGACAAACCGTATTTGTCCGCGAGCCAGCCGCATTGCACTTCCTCCCCGCCATCAGCGGTCAGCTTTCCCCAGTAATTATCGATCTCTTCCTGGGTCTCGCAGTTGGTTACGAACGAGATCGCTTCGGTGAACTTGAATTGCGGCCCGCCGTTCAGCGCCGTGAAGTCCTGCCCATCAAGCACGAAATCCACCGTCATCACTTGCCCCTTCCTCCCCGGCGGCTCATCTCCGTAATGTGTGATCGTCTTGATCCGCGAATTCTTGAACACGGAGACATAAAATTTCGCCGCCTCTTCCGCCTGCCCATCGAACCACAACATTGGGGTAATTCTTTGCATGGCTTACACAAAAGCTGAAATCCTGAAAAACTGAAATGCTGAAATAAGAAACAATCCGGCGGGCTGTCGGCTTTTAGCGTTTCAGATTTTCAGTCTTTCAGCTTTTGGTCTCCCAAACGTACTGTAGATGTTCGGATGCGTTTGACTCTTCTCGCAGTTGGTTTTCTCGTGGTGTGGCTTAACGCGGCGGCCGCGGAGCAAAGTTACAAGCTCGTCAACGAAATCCCGATCGGCGGCGAAGGCGGGTGGGACATTCTCACCATCGATTCCGCGGCGCGCCGATTGTATCTCTCGCATGCGACGAAAGTCGTGGTGGTGGATCTCGAGAAAAACGCGGTCGCGGGCGAGATCGCGGATACGCCGGGCGTGCACGCGTTCATGGCGGTGCCGGAGTTAAACCGGGGATTTTCCGCCAATGGCAAAGAGAACAAGTCGAGTGTGGTCGACCTGGCGACACTCAAGACGATCGCGAAAGTGGATACGGGTAAGAATCCGGATGCGATCGCGTATGAGCCTGCGAAAGGGGAAGTTTACATCTTCAACCATGGTGAGACCTCGGTCACCGTGATCGAGGCGAAGAGCGCAAAGGTCGTGAGCACGATCGAGCTGGGCGGGACTCCGGAGTTCGCCGTGGCCGATAGCGCGGCCGGCCGGGTTTACTGCAATCTCGAGGACAAAAGCGAAGTGGTCGCGATCGACACGACGAAGCACGAAGTGGTTTCGCGCTGGCCGCTTGCCCCGGGGAAAGAACCGACCGGCATCGCGCTCGACGCGGCGCATCATCGATTGTTCGCCGCCTGCAACAACAAGATGATGGTGATGCTCAATACCGAAACCGGCAAAGTGGTCACGACGGTGCCGATCGGTTCCGGCACGGATGGCTGCGCGTTTGATCCCGGGACGCAGCTTGCCTTTGCCTCGTGTGGCGAAGGCGTGACGACGATCGCGAAAGAAGAAGCGCCGGACAAACTCACGGTCGTGCAAACTCTGAAGACGGAGCCGCGCGCCCGCACGATGGAAGTGGATCCGCGGACGCATCGGATCTATTTGCCTTGTGCGCAATTTCAGCCGGCGCCCAGTCCGTCGCCAGGCGCATCGCCCGGGCGGCCCACCGTGGTGCCCAATACTTTCAAGCTCCTGGTCTATGCTCCGGCCGAATCGCCGAAGAGCTAGGGGACTGGCCCTGGTCGCCGCCGTTTGTCTGTGGCGCGCGCATTCCGCGCAAGCGCAGGGTGGGCCGCCCATGATCACCGACGACCCGGGCACGCCGGGCAACGGTCATTGGGAAAATAATCTCGCGATTGCGTTCGAACATCGGCCTAACGAGACCTCGCTGGATCTGCCTTCGATCGACTTGAACTACGGCTGGGGCGACCACATCCAGCTCACGCTCCAAACTTCCGCCGTTATCTTGAAGCGCCACGGTCATGGCGCGATCGGTGGCGTCGGCGGCACCGAGGCGGCGGTGAAATGGCGGTTTATCGATCGGGAAACCAGCGGCGTCGCAATGTCCACGTTTCCGCGAATCATCTTCAACGTGCAATCATCCTCGGCGCGCCGCGGCCTGGCTGATGATGGGACCCGCTTCCAATTTCCGGTGCAGATCATGCGGCGGTTCGGCCGGATCGATCTCGATTTCGAGTTCGGCCCGCTCTTCAGCACGGTCGGCCGCAGCGAATGGCTCTACGGTATCGTCGGCGCGGCTCCGGTCACCAGGACCACACTGCTCATGGTGGAGCTGCACGGGACTTCCCGCACGAGTTTCAAGCGCGATGTCCTGATTGTGAACGTAGGCGTGCGCCAGACGCTAAGCCAGAAGTGCAATCTCATTGCCTCGCTCGGCCATGAAGTACGCGCGCCGCAAGGCGAATCGCTTGCCTTGATCGGTTACTGCGGCCTCCAGTTGCTTTATTAGAAGTCTCGCCCTGTAGCCACGGCGCTCTGTCGCCGTGTTCTTCGGATTTCTTCAATGCGTTTTCGAAGCCGGCTTCTGCGGGAAAATCAGAATCAACGCGATGATTATCACGAGCAGCGCGAACGAAGAAGTGTAACGGCTGAGAGCCAGCCCTCCTTGTGCGTGCGGCTTATCGAGAAAGTCGCCGACGACGGCGCCGAGTGGGCGAGTCAAAATGAAAGCCGCCCAAAACAAAACGGCGGGTGAAAGGCTGGTGAAGTAATAGAGAAGTGCGGTCAACAGCAGCAGGCCACCGAAAATTGCGGCAGCTCCCAGGTAGCCCATGTCATTGGTATCGGCGACCCAATCGCCCAGGGCCGTCCCGAGGGTCTGCGAGAACATGATCGTTACCCAATAAAACACCTCGATCTTCGGCGTGTTCACCGTTTCGATCGATATGCTCCCGGTCGACCAGCGCCAGATCAGAAGCGACGCGATCACGAAGAAGAGCAGGATCGTCGAACCGCCGGTGTAGCCGATGCCGAGCGACCGGGTGCAATAATCCGCCAGGGTGGTCCCGACCGTCGTCGTGGCGACGATCGTCAGCCAGTAGAGGAACGGGTGAAATTTCTTCGCCTTGATTTGCACGAGGACCGCGGCTACAAAAATCACGCCGAAGATGGCCGTGCCGATCAGATAACCGGTGCCTTTGGCTTCGTCCGTGGTTTCGCCGAGCCACGACATGGTCACGGCATCGCCACCGGTCTCGCCAAGCGTGGTCGCCAGGATCTTGATGATCCAGAAGAGAAGCGTTACCTGCGGCACTTTGGCGACGAGATCCGAATTTCTTTCGTCCATGCGGGAGCTAGTCACAAAACTTTTCCCGTAGCCAGCCCAAATCCGCGGCGTGTTTTCCGAGTGATCTGTTCGACCAATCGAAATTGTGAGAGTTTGAATGATCCGTGAGCGCCTCATTTAAACTGGAAATACGCGAACAAAGCTGGCCGTTGGACAAACCGTTTCGCATCGCCCGAGGGTCGCGAACGCGAGCAAGAGTCATCGTCGTAACGGTTAGTGATGGGCATCACAGCGGTCGAGGCGAAGGCGTGCCCTATGCGCATTACGGCGAAAGCGTTCCGTCCACGATCGCGCAGCTAAAGAAATTGCGTTCCAAAGGCGAGAAAATGTTCGATCGGCAGGCAATTCAAGATCCGCTTCCCGCCGGCGCGGCCCGAAATGCCCTCGACTGTGCCTTGTGGGATTTGGAATCGAAGCGTTCGGGCAAACGCGCCTGGGAGCTGGCCAACCTGCAAGTCGTCGATCGGATTGAGACGTCGTTTACCGTGAGTTTGGGGACGCCTGCCGCCATGGGCGATGTCGCCAACGCTCATGCCGACGCGCCCTTGCTTAAACTTAAACTGGGCGGAGACGAGCTCGACCTGGCGCGCGTCCGCGCGGTGCGACAAGCGGCGCCCGCAGCGCGCCTGCTCCTGGATGCCAATGAGTCATGGTCGCGCGACCATTACTGCCGCATCACGCCGGTGCTGGTCGATCTAGGAGTGGAACTGATCGAACAACCTTTTCCCGCCGGGAAGGACAAGGTGCTCGAGACGCTTCCTCATCCCATTCCGGTCTGCGCGGATGAAAGCTGTCACACGACAGCCGACCTGACCCGGCTCATCAATCGCTATCAGGTGGTAAACCTTAAGCTGGATAAGACCGGAGGACTTACCGAAGCCTTGCTTCTCGCGGAGCAGGCCCGGAAGCGCGGATTGAAGTTGTTCATCGGTTGCATGGTGTGCACTTCTTTGGGAATTGCGCCGGCCCGCATCCTTGCCACCGCTGCTGATTACGTGGATCTGGATGGCCCACTCCTCCTGGCAGGCGATCGTCATCACGGCTTATCTTATCAAGACGGCAAGATAGGACTACCGGCGCGAGAGCTTTGGGGATGAAACCGTTCCTGGCCCTAGCTTTTGGCGAATCGCTTGATGAGGGCAGGGCCGATCGATTCGTAGAATCCGCCAATGTCTCCACTGCTAAAGCCAATGATGACATCTTCCGGTTGCGCTTCACTTGCGACCCGCTCTGTCACATTCGTCAGGCTTGACGGCACCACGGCTTTTCGTCCCGCGGCGCGTAATTCCGCACAAAGCTCTTCCGGCACGATCGTGTCCTTTCCGAATCGCTCCGGGCGTTCCAACGGACAGAAAAAGATTACATCGGCGGCAGTCAACGCCGCGACAAGGCGTGGCTGCATGTCCTTATGACACATCGTGGCCGTCTTTGGTTCCACCACCGCCACGATCCGCCGATTCGGGAATCGTGATCGTGCTGCCTTCAAGGTCTGACCGATGTTCTCCGGATGTTTCCCGAAATCATCGACCACCGTGACTCCGGCATACTCGCCTTTCACTTCCATGCGGCGCCTAACGCCGCGAAAACTTGCCGTCGCTTTTGCGATCACATTCAACGGCACGCCGAGTTCCTTCGCCACCGCGCAGGCGAAGACCGCATTCTTGATATTGAAGTCGCCAAACAATTGGGTTTCGAAACGCTGTCCCCACAAAGTAAACGCAACTCCGGATGCGTTCTGTTCGATGGCCTCTGGAACGATATCGTTTCCCGGCTGCAGCCCCACCGAGATCTTTTTGCGCGAACGCCCTTTCTCCGCCATCTCCCGCGAGTCGGCGCAATCGCCGCTGTAGAACAGAGGCGCGTTCGAGGGCGTAACGCGCAGCAGCCGATCGAACGCTATCTTTACTTCATCGATCGATTTGTAGACGTCCTTCTGGTCTTCATCGACATCCATGATGACCGACAGGGCAGGGAGGTAATGGGCGAACTTTGGTCCTTTGTCGTAGAAACAGGTGTCGTATTCGTCGCCTTCCAGGACAAAGAGTTCGCCGCTATCGAACAGGGCGCCGTTAGGCAGATCGTCGCAGGTCCCGCCGAGAAACCACGACGGCCGCAGTTCCGCCGCTCGCAAAATGTAAGCCAGAAGAGATGCCGTCGTCGTTTTCCCGTAGGTTCCGCTGATGACCACGTTCTTCGTCTTCCGCAAGAATTCGTAGCGCAAAAATTCCGGCAACGAACAATAGGGCAGGCGGCGATCCATTATCGCTTCCAGCTGCTCATTGCCGCGCGAAATCACATTCCCGATGA
Source organism: Verrucomicrobiota bacterium (assembly GCA_039649045.1). Classification (GTDB taxonomy): domain Bacteria; phylum Verrucomicrobiota; class Verrucomicrobiia; order Chthoniobacterales; family UBA10450; genus AV80. The sequence continues at coordinate 112,703 of JBBWZL010000032.1, forward strand.
CGAAAAGATCGACATCATCCGGCACCGGCGAAGCATCGTAACCCAGGTCGATTGCGATTCCCGATTCCTCGAGCCGTTCTCCCATCGGCGGCATCGCAGCCTTATCGCTGCCGCGGACGTGATATCCCAGTTGTTTGACGGCAATGGCCACATTGCCCACGGCCGATCCGCAGATGCCGAGAAAATACAGTCTTTTGTTCATGAACGAAGTTCCGGGACCAATGACGACCACACCCGGCGCGAATCATCGCGGATCGGAAAATAGTTGGCGCCGGCGCCGACTGCTTTCTTTGAGAGCCGGTCTATGCCGATCCCGTCGCGACCGAATTCCACACCGGAACTGTGAATGTAGAATCCGTTGCCCAGGTGGATTCCCACGTGATCGATCGCGTCGCTTCTGGAAAAGAACACCAAGTCGCCGGCTTGAACCTCATCATCTTTAACTGATTGCGTGCATTGATCGGCGCATTGCTCCTTTGCATCTCGCGGCAGCCAAATCCCCTGACTCGCATATGCGGCCTGGACGAATCCTGAGCAATCGAAGTTTGGTCCAATCGTCCCTCCCCACAAATACCGGTTGGGCGTTTGCATGGCTTCAAAAAGAAAAGCGAGCACCTCGGGAATCGCCTTTTCGATTTCTGCCCGCCCCAAAGCTCGTTTTCGCCGGTAGGGCTTGCGCTTAAGGACCTTCTTCAGGTACTCGCCTGATTTGAGAAATCCCACATATCCATCCTCGCAAAGCTGAACTCTGATCAGTTCATGTTTGCGGATCTTGATCGGCGGGCCGGTCAGGACGTTCAGGTATCGGCCGGACGCTGCCTGCGTTCCCAATTCCAGGAGGCGCGTTTCCAAATCCCCGGGGTTTTTCGTCGCGTCCAATTCGTAGAGGTTGAGCGAAACCCTAGTCGTATAAATTCCCGGGTTCATGACGAGCGCATAATATTTCGCAGATATCGCTGCCGCTCAATCACACATCGACAGTTTGCGCCGGCCGCAAATCACAACCGCTCCAGGATGCTTTTTTTTCCACGCCTTGCGCTTTCGCCACTGCTTTGGACATCCCGTTCAAAGTTCCAATCCCCACGGGCGAATGATCGGGAACGCGATTCCGCTGAGATCGCGCGGGAGCTTCATCCCACCGCCAGCAGTTCATCGCGCACAAGATGCAGGCGGACCGCGGAGGGCTTGGGCTGATCGAAAAAATAACCGTTCACCGCCTCGCGCACATTGGCGCGCAACTGCTCCCATGAGTCCCCTTGTGTGAAGATGTCATGCGAAAGGCATTCCGCCGCGAACCCCCCATCCGCTTCCTGAGTCACACTGAAAACAATCTCCATCAGAGGCAATAGTAGCCCCCGCTGAATTCGATGACAACATCCGTGTGAGCTCCGCGTCCGAGATTGCTGCGTGAATCAATCTTTGCCGTAGATTGACCCATGAGTGCGATCAAGCTTGTGCTGGCCGATGTCGACGGCACGCTGGTTACGCACGAGAAGGTGTTGACCCCGCGGGCGATCGCGAGCGTAACAGCTCTTGCCCGAGCGGGCATCGCCTTCGCGATCACGAGCGGCCGTCCGCCGCGCGGAATGCAAATGTTCGTCGAGCCGCTCGGCCTCACTACTCCGCTGGCTGCCTTCAATGGCGGGCGGTTTGTCCGGCCGGACCTTTCCTTGATCGAACAACGCGTCCTGGCGCGCGCTGCGGTTGAACCCATTCTCGCCATCATCGCGTCCCACCAGCTCGACGCCTGGATCTACCGCGGTAACGACTGGTTTGTTCGCGAGCGCCACGGGCCGCATGTCGATCGCGAGGAATGGACGGTCAAATTTCCACCATCCGTGGTTCCCGATTTCGCCGATAAGATGGACGAAGTCGTGAAAGTCGTCGGGGTCAGCGACGATCTGGATGCGGTCGCGCGCTGCGAAGCGGACATCGTCCGCCAGTTCTCAGAACAGGTGATCTGCAAAAAAAACACGCCGCCTCGTGATCAGCCCAGCGCGGTTTTCGCGGCGCGTTCGCAACCTTACTACGTCGATGTCACCCATCCGCAGGCGAACAAGGGCGCGGTCGTTTTCGCGTTAAGGAAGATGCTCGGAATCGAAGCCAACGACGTCGCCACCATCGGCGACATGCCTAACGACGTCTCGATGTTCGAAAAGTCTGGCCTCAGCATCGCCATGGGACAAAGCAGCGAGGAAGTGAAACGAGCCGCGACTCATGTAACGACCTCATCCGAAGAAGAAGGATTCGCGAACGCGATCCAGCGCTTCATTCTTGCCCAAATCTAGATTGTAGGGCAGGCGCGTCGCCTGCCGCATTGTTGGGAGGCAACCGGAGCGGTCGCCCTATAATTCTCGCCGAAGGCGGATCACTTTCCCTACTTCTTCCCCGCTATCGGCGCCGAATACTGAACGTCTTCCCACATGAGCTTCAACACGCCGTTATCGATTGCGATCGTGAATTGATCCACCGGCTTATCGAGCGGTCCCTTTTTTAGGTCGATTCGAACCAAGTCCTGGCTCTCGTCGTATTTTGTTCCCCATTGCCCCGTCTGCTTATTCACGATCAACTTCGCGCCGCTTTCCTCGGGCCAGAGATACAGAGAGTAACTGCCGGCCGCGATCGCGGTCCCACCGATGGAAATATCTTTGTCGGACGTGAGCGACGTGGCTTCGTTGGCGCCCATCCGCCAAACCTTGCCGAAGGGGACGAGCCCGCCCCAAATCTTGCGCTTCTCCCCGCTCTTAGGATCCTTCGTGTAAGGCCGACCGTAAACGATCGTGATTTTCGCGTCACCGACCGTCGCGTTCACGGTCTCCTGCGGACTTACCCGCGGCTTTTTCTCCTGCGCCAGGAGCAGCGACGCGGACAGGGCGACAGCACTGAAAACAAAGAGAATCGATCGAAATGATTTCATGAAGCAAGCTTCGCTGCTTCCCCTAGCGCCGTCTAGATTCCTTTTTCAGCGTTGAGTCCGAATTTCAGCCTCTTATTTTTGCGTGTCGATATTCTGCGGCTGCCCCCTTCTGCTGTTCACCAAGCCGACCGTCTGCAGGATCTTTCAGCTAGAATCCATCGGTAAAATTACATAAACTCACGCTATGTCAGAACCAATCTCCCAGGAAAAGCTGCTTCAACTACTGGGAAGCGATCAAACACCAACTGCGGAAGAGTTCCGCGAACTGATTGTTCGAACCGACAGTCACCGCGTACTTGCCAAAGTATTTCTACTCGAAGGGACACCTCACGTGTTCGCAAAGAGTCCGATGAAATATGTCATATTTCGGGAACAGGTTGCCGACCGTTTTGGCGTTGGATCACAAGACGTTTGTATCGTCGGAAGTGCCAAACTTGGATTTAGTCCGAGTCCGTTCAAATTCGGGACGCCATTTAGCCAAACGTCGGACGTGGACGTTGTCATTATCTCCCAACCCTTATTCTATGACGGTTCGCGACAACTCTTTACCGAATTGAATCGCATGGGCCCCTCTGTATCCGAAGTCATGCCTTTTTTAGGAAGGGGACATACGGGTGCCGACCATCGGCCAACCGTCGATTTGGAGGACTGGAGAGATATCAAGGATGCTCTGCGCAACTTTGTTTTCGAGAATTTCAATCCGGGGTTGCTCCCGGACTACCATTACCTGCGAAACGAAATATTTGATAAAATCGGATCCACATCCGGATTGTTTCTCGCTCTAGAGCCGAAGGTGTTTGTCTCAAAGATTCGTGCTCGGATATTTCGCACGTGGAAGGCGGCTGAGGAGTTCTACGGTTACACTCTCAGGCAGGCAAAAAGCTCGTTGATTCACCAAAGGCCCGAAAATATTGCACCTGAAACGCTAGATGATGACGAAATTCCTGCGGCCCCGGGAGCAAACGGTTCGCAGTCCGAGGTCCGCGGCTTGGATGTGACATGCGATCAATGCAAACACGTAACGCCTGTCTGGATTTCACCGGAATCAGATCCCATAGCGCGGTTCTGCACGTGTGGTAACCGCATGATGATACAAGGCGATGGCGCCGTCACCGAACAGCGAATGACGACTTTGGCACCAGCTTCATCGGTGCACCATTCGTTTGGCCGGTATTATTTAGTATGCCCGGAACACGGGGGTTCGTCTCGATCGTTCTTGCGAGCTGATGGGCGTCTGTTTGCAGTCTGCGCAGCGGGGCAACACTTGATTTATCGAGACGAAGTCAGTTCCACTCGACGCGAGGAGGAGGAATAGGCGTCGGCTTTGAGGCGAAGCCTCGGGCCAGACAGCAATCCTGAAGTTTCAATGATCACGTAACAGGAAAGTTTTGAGGCAGCTCCCCGACGACCTCCCATGCATACCTTAGCTTATCTTTTTCGAGGTGCCGCCCAAGCACCGCCTGTGTTGCTGTTGGGCGCAGGTGCGTCATATAGGTCGGGCATACCTCTCGCAGCCGAAAGCGTAAAGCATATCGCGAAAGCTTCGTATTCATGGACTCAGCTCGGTTTAGACGAGAAGCGATGTAACCCGCCACCGAGCGATTGGATGCCATATCTCGAACAGCAGAACTGGTTCATTCCGGGCGCCGGGCATTTGGCGGAGAATTTTCCTTTAGCCGTAAAGCACTTGCTAACGCCGCGAGAACGGCGGCGAAGCTTCCTGCGAGATCTTGTCTCGGAACCGCCGAACGGCATAAGTGAGGGTTACCGAGCTCTCGCGCAAATAATGTTACGGCGACTTTGTCGTACCGTCTTGACCACGAATTTCGATCAACTAGTCAAGGATGCGCTCGGGGAATTGCGGCCAAATGTGCGCGAGATCATTGAAGTCAACCGGACACGCGACGATTTGGTTCGCTTCAGCCTTTTTCGCGAATTCCAAATTGTATATCTTCACGGTGCCGTCGAATTCTACAGGGATAGGAACGAAGAAGAAGAGACGAAAAAACTCGACGAAGACTTGGTCCGGAACCTTCGTCCTCTTCTACGGGATTCCCCGCTGATAGTAATCGGATATCGAGGCTCTGAAGCCTCGGTTATGGAGCATCTACTTGAAGGTGGTCGAGGTGAATGCCTCGACTATCCGAATGGAGTCTTCTGGTGCCGACGTGCGGGCTCGACTAATCATGAGAATGTTGAGAAATTTAGGAATAACATCGGTGGCAACTTTCACGATGTAGAGATTCAAGGTTTCGACGAGACGCTCACCGACTTAAATAACATTCTCGCCGGAAATTCTCGGCTACAGGATATCGGGGGACGAAGGTTTGAAGTCGTTGACTCCTCCCAGATATCATTCGATAGCCGCCCGCTGGAGGAACTGACTACGCAGGACCTTGAAACCTCGATCGTTCTGTCAACGATGGGATATTATTATGAACGGCTCCATTTCGGCCGCTTTGATCCGAGTAATTTAGATTCGGTGATGATAGAGCTAGGGCTGCTCGTGCAGGTCGGCGACAAGGTCGTTCCGAGCGTAGGCGGTTACCTGCTGTTCGGTAAGGATGTAACGAAAGCGTTTCCCTTTGCGCGCGTCTCGATACTGATAAATGGCGAGCGGTTAGTGATAGAGGGAAATCTAATTTCACAGTTTGACGCGCTCACCGGTTTTCTCACTAGCCCGAGGGTGAACCCTCTATTGAAGATTAAGGGACAGGTCACATCGCACGAAGACACAGCCTACGCACCGCTCGCGCTTCGCGAGGCGTGTGTAAATCTACTGATGCATCGTGACTATGAGGCTGGTGAGGTTTCGGAGATAGAATGCGTGCCCGGTAAGCATCTGCTTTTTCGCAATCCGGGCGGCCTGTCACCGCACATGACGGAACAGCTTCAATTCGCCGTCGATGGTTCTTTCGTTCCAAAACGAGGCGCAACGAGCGTGCGAAATCCTATGCTCGCAGACATCTTCTACGGCCTGGGGAGAATGGAGAAAGCAGGCTCCGGGCTGGCTGATATCGCGCAGTTTATGGTCAAGCAAGGAGGCAGTTCTGCTTTCTCGACACTAGCAGATAACACGCACGTTGCAGTCACTTTAAGGCAAGCTGCGCAGGAGCCGTTGGCGAACACAGCTGTCTCGCTGACTTCTGTAGAGATTTTCGTCACTAATCTCTTGCCGTTCGTAGTGATGCCACAATATCTGACGGCGATACCTTTGCGCCGCAAGCGGGGCGCGCAAACTAAACTATCCCAGGATGAATATGATATCCTCCCGCAATTCGTTTACTACGACGATCACGTTATCAGCTTCGCGAAGCCTGAATTATTTGCCAATTATCCTAATAGCGACCTGTCCCTAGAAGAATCGTCCGTTGATTTGCTCGAGGAAATTCTTGAAGACCCCGCGCGACGCAGACTGGTTGTCTGGCTGCTGCATAGACACTGGGCAAAGTTCCTCTGGCAGTTTAGCACGCAGGGTTTGACCGTCGAACCAAGACTAAAGCGAGCCTATTTTGTGCACAAGTCGCCTTACACAAGCGAGGCTTCATACGTTTCCTATACATCGCGAATGGGCCGAAAGATTAAGCGGGGCGTAGTCAAGCGGCGAGGCGTGCTGGATAGGATTTGGCACGAAAATGAGGGTATAAACTATTCGGCGATCACTGTAGACGATAAATGGGCGATGCAGATCAAGCCCATGTACGTATTCACAGCCACGGATGGGTCTACGCCGTTACCGGCACACGCTCAAACAAGGCGAGCGACGCGGCGATTTAAATTCGATCGGAATAAAAGCGTCGAAGACGATCTCACGTTCTGGTCGCGGTTGTTGTCCGAGGCGTCACCAGTTATTGATATTGGCGGGGTAGGCGTTTCTGACTTGGTCGTGAGCGCCAACTATTCGCAGGCAGAGGTTCCAGTTAGCCTTTTAGAAGATTCTGCCTAATGGAAATTGAGATCCATCAACTCAAAGAGCCACTCCTCGAATTCGGCAATGGGGCGACCGGATTTGAGCCAAAGGCTTCGATAGCTTCAGACGGACCGTTCGGTAGCAACTGCACCGGTCAACCTAAAGAGATCATATGTGGCATTGTCGGACTCCTTTCCGAAATTATGCCGATCCAGAATTGGATTGCGAGAATGCATATTCCGCTATTAAGCGAAGAAAAGAATGCTCATCGCTATAAGCCATTCCCGGGATTGGAAAGCGCGTTCCACTGTCACCTCGTCATAAAGGAGCAGTTCATCCGCATAATCGATGAGGACAAATATAACCGGCTGGCCGCTGAAGGAGGCCCAGCAGGTTTTGCTGGCCTTCTAGACCTCTTTGGCGACTCGATAAGCTCGCTGTTTTTGGATGTGCGGCCGGATTGTATTCTGGTCGCCTTTCCTGAATTTGTAGCAGAGCTGCGGGTTACGAATAGCAAATTAACCTTTTCAGAGCGAGCTGTTTTGGAGCGAATAGAAGAGGAGGACGAGGCTAGCCAGTTGATGCTGTTTAAACCTACCGATGAGGAGAAACGGCTCGCGGCAGAATTGTTACCGCAGGCCGATGAACTTCTCTTTAGGAATTTCCATCGCGCCCTGAAGGCGAGATGTATGAGTTTGCCGAATCCCGTGCCGCTACAAGTGTTGACGCGGCATGCCTATGTTTCTAACGAGGCCAAACAGAGCGACGCAACGCGCGCGTGGAACTTGGCCACAGCCATGTATTACAAGGCAGGAAACATTCCATGGCGTCCTTCTGGGTTAGCGAAATCTACCTGTTTTATCGGCTTATCTTTTCATCATCTCAAACGCCGTTCGGGCGACTTGGTTTATGCAAGTGTCGCGCAAGCCTTTTCGTCTGAGGTGGAGCCGTTTACGCTGAAAGGCGCCTCGGTTGCGCACGATCAAGTTACGATCGAGAAGCGACCGTATTTGCGCGAAGATCAAGCGGCTGACCTAGTCGATCGGGTTCTCGACCGGTTTGAGAAAGTGACAGGGGCTGTGCCCGCACGACTAGTCATTCATAAGACCTCACGCTATGAACCCGGTGAAGTCGCCGGTTTTCGTGATACTACGCTAATGCGGGTCGCTTCTTGCGATTTGGTTTGGTTCGCGCCCACGGGCTTCCGTCTCTTGCGGCGAGGAATGCAACCACCACGGCGGGGGACCCTATGCCGCGTAGGGAAAGCCAGATATTTTTTGTTTACCACGGGCTACGTGGATTGGTGGGGGGAGTATCCAGGACCGCATATTCCAGCCCCGCTGGAAATCGGCGCGGCAAATGATACCGACATCGTCGAAAGATGTCGCGAGATACTAATGCTCACGAAAATGAATTGGAACAGTGCGGAAGCTTTAGGTCGCTACCCTGTCACAATCTCCTTTGCGCGAAAAGTTGGGATGGTGATGACAGAATTGGAGGACGATATCCCTCCAAACCCGCTGTTTAGATTCTATATTTAAGTGGATCGGGCCGTGCCCATAGGGTTCGACGTTGGGATGTCGAATGGGGTCAGCCTCTGTGAATCTCGGCAGGAATCGTCGCCCTTTCTTTGCCCGCCGGAGCTGTTGTTCTCGGTGAAGATTTGGCGGATGGGGAGATTCCATAGGGCGCGTGGCGGAGGCGGAGTGTCATAGCGGAGAGCGAGACGGGGTGCCGAGCGAATCAAGTTCGAGATTGGAGATCCCGCCTTCGCCGAGGCTACGTCGCGGCAGGCGGTCGGAAACGGGATTGTGTTCGTGGCTCTGTCTCACTAATCTCGCGACATTATGAGCGCTACTTATGTTCCATTGATCAGCTCCGGCACGGCGGGGCCACTCGGGGTTCTCCATCTGCCGCGGCTCTGGCAGAAGGTCTCGCTGGAAGAGGCGGGCAAACTGGCGACGGGTTATCCCGGGATCGGCAGAGGGTTTGATGCCATGACTTGCGCCGCGCTCGGCCTCGAGGAGCAGGCGGTGAAGGATTTCATCAAGCAAAACAAGCCGACTTATCCGCAATTCGAGGCGTGGGTGAAAAAGAATGCGAAGTCGCTTGCGCCCGAAGCGATCGAGAAGCATAACGCCGCCGTGCGCGGCTATATTCACGATGACGAGACGCGCAAGGGCATCTGCGGCTCGTGCGGTATTGCCGATGACGCGTCAGCTCCCAAGGACGCGGTGAACCTCAACAATCTCGATGATTCGTACGAGTTTCATCAGGCGGTCTTGAAGTAGCGGGATTGCGAAGCGGAGCTTCCAAGACAAGGGCGTTCCCAAGTGCAACTTGGGAACGAGGAAAAATACGCCTTGTCGGTCGGAGGGCGAGCACCGTCGGAGCGGTGGTGAGGACATTGATGATCTGATCCTGGTGTGCTTGCTCCAGGCGTGCTGTTCCGCGCGCGTGCTGTATTGTGCGATCGACATGAACGAATCGGCGCGACACCAACTCTGGTACGGTAGCATGGCGGGGGCGTCTTTCATCGCCGTTACACAGCTGCTGGGTCGGGCTGATCTAAATACCGCTCATCGAATCGCCCTCGCCTGTTTTGCAATCGTTCTGCCGGTATCCGCGACATTCGCAGTGTGGCCGGCGAAATATGCAGTCGCAAAGCTGCCCGACAAGATTCAGAAGCGAATTCAGAGAGCGGGATTGCTCGCGACGTTTATCTTCGCCGCTGCCGTGATCGCGCTATTCACATCATTTGGCGCGATATTTGGAATAATTCTATTTGTCTCGGCGGGGCTGCTCGCTGCGCTAGGGAATGCGGCGGCTGATTCCCTTAAGAAAAAAGACAATTGATTTCCGCACCGCTTCAGGCATCTCGCGAGTCTGCAGTTCTACTTTTTGCGCGGCGCTTCCAAGGTGCTGCCGGGCTCACGCCGCCCCCGGCGCATTTCGGTGATGGCTTGGAGAAGGGTGCGGGCGGCGTTTCGCGTTTCTTTCATGAAGGCTTCGTCCTTATCCAAGGCTTCGTGGCTGGTGGCGTAGGGTTCGTAGTAGCCGATGTAGCGATCGAGCAGGGCCATCGCGCCGGCGGAGACGAGTTCCATGTCGATCAACCAGTCGGTCAACGCGGCGCAGACGCGCTCGGCGCCGACGGCGTCGCCGTGGGCGATGACGGAGAAGATTCGCCCTTTCAGATGTTTCGGGTAATCCCAGCCTTTTAGCTCGATCGCTTTCGCTTCCTCGGGAGTTTTGCCGTGGGTCGTGGTCGGATCGGGGTTTCCGCCATCGGCGCAAACGAGGCGGTCCATCATGAGCTTGAGCGGGCTGGTGGCCTGGTACCAATGGACGGGACTGACGATCATGACCCCGTGGGCCGCGACCCAGCGGGGATAAAGGTCGTTCATCCAATCGTGGATCTGGCCGAGGTAATGATTCGGGTAACACGAGCAGGGCCAATGGCAGAGCGGCATCGCGGTGGAGACGCAGGCTTTGCATGGAAAGATGATGCGGCCAAATTCTGAGGTCAGGTTACTTAAATCGAGGAAGTCGATCTCGAAGCCGTGTTCTTTTTCCATGACTTCGCGCGCGATCGTCGCGATGCGAAACGTTTTCGCCATTTCGCTCGGGCAGGTCTCATCGGTCCGCGGCGAACCGCTGATGAGGAGGATGCGGGAAGGGGAACCGGCATCTTCAAATTGCTTTTGCGCGGCCAGGATCCGTTCGCGCGCCTCGAGCCATTCGAGGGCCAGTTCGAACTCGGGATCGGCAAACTCAGGACCGGCCTTTCGGGTGCGCGGGCTTTTCCGGTGGTCGTCGTACGCTTCCCACGCGATCTCGGCCAGGCGATCGATCTTTTCCCGCTCGGCATCGAAGGCCGGATCGTAGAATCGTTCTTTCCATCGCCGCTGGAACTCCGCTTTGCTCAGCCGGGTCGAGCCCTGGCCAGTGCGGACTTTGGGATTAAAGAAACGCATGATGCTGGAAGCACTTAGAAGTAGAAAGTAGGAAGTAGGAAGTAGAAAACGGAGGAATCGGTTGTGATTTTTCGGCAGGCGCCGCGAATCACTCTGGTAACAATGCTCAATCCTCCGTTACAACTTGCCGCCGCTTCTGCCGCCATGAGTGTCGCGCCCGATCATCGGGAGGCGTTTACCCGTCTCCTCGATCAACACTCCGGAATCATCCGGAAGGTGGCGGCCGCTTACACCGGCAGCCGGGCCGACCGGCTCGACCTGATGCAGGAGATCAGTCTCCAACTTTGGAAGGCGTATCCGCGCTACTCGCCGGAGCGGCCGTTCTCGACCTGGATGTACCGGATCGCGCTCAACGTGGCGATCTCCTTCCTGCGTAGCGCGACGCGTCCGCATCGCCAGACGGTGTCGCTGGAGGAGACGGAGCTCGACGTTGCGGATGAAACCGCGACGCCGGAAACCGATGAACGTGTGGCGGAATTGCAGCAGATAATCGCGGGCCTCGAGCCGCTCAATCGCGCGCTCCTCTTGCTTTACCTCGACGATCGCAGCTACCGCGAGATCGCTTCCATTCTCGGAATCACTGAAACCAACGTGGCGACAAAAATCAGCCGCCTCAAAGAACGCGTCCGCAAACAGATGGCGCAAACCTCAGCAGAATAAATATGACGACTTCCACTCTCGACGATCTCAAGACGGCCTGGCAGGCGCTGGACCGAAAACTCGAACGCCAGCACACGCTCGCGCTGCATCAGTTCAAGGAAACAAAGCTCGCGAAGCTGCGCGGCGGATTCCGGCCGCTCGTTACCGGCCAGACGATTCAGATCGTCATCGGCATGTTGGTCGCGCTCTTCGCCGGCAGCTTCTGGTTCGAGCACATCGGCGCGTTGCACCTGGTGATTTGCGGAATGCTGCTCCAGGCGTTTGCGGTGATGACGATGGTGTTCGCGATTCGCGACCTTGTCCTCATCCACGCCATCGACTACGACGCGCCGGTGCTCGCGATCCAGAAGCAACTCGCCGCCCTGCGGGCCTGGCGGCTACGGGCAGGAGTCTGGTTCGCGGTGGCGGGTTGTCTGATGTGGGCGCCGTGTCTTCTGATTCTCTTTTATCTGATGGGGGCCGACGTGTGGGTGCGCAAACCGCAGGTGGTCTATTGGTATATCGCGAGCAGCTTTCTCTGCCTCGGGCTCTCCTATGGGTTGCTCTGGTGGTCGCGCCGGCCGGGGCAGGAGCGGCTGGCGAAATATCTGCGAGACAGCTCGGCCGGAAAAAGCGTGACCCGTGCGCAGGAAATGCTGGCCGAGATCGAGCGCTTCGAGCGCGAGTAAGCGAACAGCGATGAAGACGCGTACTTTAATCGATGGAAAAACGATCGGGATAATCCGTGCCCGGACGTTCCTCCATTCCCTTCGCTAACATTGCAGGCAACAGAGCAAGCGCGTGCCGAATGCTTAACCAAAACGCCTCGATGTTATTGAGTCCGGCGGTCGCGGGAAGGGAATCGAACCGCGGCAAAGCGAGCGCGGCGCCTTCCTCACGAACTCGATTCTCCGCCGAGTTCCCGGAGGATTCTGCCTCGTATGGCGTCGGTGGCATATCGCTCGACGATGTCGGTGAACTCCTTGCTGGACGTGTCGATTTTCGCCGCTTTGATCAAGTATTTCACATCTTGAAGGTCAATGCCATTCTCAAACCGCGCCGGGCTGCGCAGGGCATGCAGTTTCATCGCGATCAGATGAAGCGCGCTGGGGATTGCGAGGCCAAGGCCATTTCCAAGATCGCATCGGCGGCTGTCTCTCTGAATGGTGGCGAAGGTTTGCTGGTCCGCCAGCATCAAGTCCACTGGCAGCGCTGAAGCCGGATCGGCCAAAAAAAGGAGGCGAATGAAATTGGAGGTGCGGTGGACAGGTCCGTACCCATGCCGCTGAAAGTAGGAAAGCCAGCCTTCGGCATCGGTCTCGCGCACGAGGAGGTCGACATCGAATGTCGTCCGGAAATAGGAGTGCAAATTGACGGCGTTTCCGCCTACCAGCACTGCTTCGAGTCCTTCTGCGTCGGCGCTCGCGGCCAAGGCGATGCTGTCCGGGTTAGCCATGCAGGGCATCATTCTGCAAGGGGTCGGGGTCTGCAATAGCGAAGCGGTGATCGACGAGAAGTTGTGGCGGCACCCTCAGGCCGGACTAGATTGTCGTCAGCCATGAACAAGAAATTCCTCGGAGCGTTACTAAGCGTGGTTGCATTAACCTGCATGCTGGGAGCCGATGCGCAGAAGCCGCCGCAGGTGGGAGAGCCGGCGCCGGACTTCAGCTTGCCGAGCATGGAAGGCGGGCTGGTTAGTTTGAAGGATTACAAAGGCAAATGGGTGGTGCTCTATTTCTACCCGAAGGATTTTACGAGCGGTTGCACGCTCGAAGCGCACAACTTCGAGCGCGACCTGACGAAGTATCAGAGCCAAAACGCCGTCATTCTCGGGGTGAGCGCCGACAGCGTGGAGTCGCACAACGATTTTTGCACGAAGGAAGGATTGAACTTCAAATTGCTGGCGGACCCGGAACTGAAGGCGATAACGAAGTACGGATCGACAATGGACGGGGTGAAGATGGCGGCACGGAATACGTTCCTGATCGATCCCGAAGGCAAAATCGCAAGGGTTTACCTGCAAGTTAATCCAGCCGCGCACAGCGAGGAAATTCTGAAGGACCTAGCGGTGCTCAAAAAGTAGGAAGACTGCACCTACCTCTGCGCTCTGACCTCTGCTTCTGACTTCTGACTTCTGATCTCTGATCTCTGACTTCCGCCCATGCCTGGCCTTTTTGATCCACTCGCGATTCGAGAACTGACGTTTGCCAATCGGGTATTCGTCTCGCCGATGTGTCAGTATTCGAGTCAGGACGGATATGCGAACGACTGGCACTTTGTTCATCTCGGCAGTCGTGCGGTCGGTGGCGCCGGGTTGGTCCTGACTGAGGCAACGGCGGTTCTTCCCGAGGGACGTATCAGTCCGCAGGATCTTGGCATCTGGGACGACGGGCATGTCGAAATGCTGAGTCGAATCGTCAGGTTCATTCACGAACACGGGGGCATCGCTGGGATGCAACTGGCTCATGCCGGACGCAAGGCGAGCACGAGCCGGCCATGGGAAGGTCACGATGCAGTCCCCGAAAGCGAAGGAGGCTGGGAGAAGGTCGTGGCTCCAAGCGCGTTGCCCTTCTCCGAGACCTATCCGATGCCGCAGGCGCTCACGCTCGATGGAATTCAAGAAGTTGTAGCCGCGTTCGCCGCGGCGGCGCGGCGGGCTTGCGAGGCTGGGTTCCGCGTCATCGAAATCCATGCGGCGCACGGCTATTTGATTCACGAATTTCTGTCGCCACTGAGCAACAAGCGTGAGGACGATTACGGCGGTTCGTTCGAGAATCGGACCAGGCTGTGCCGTGAGGTTGTGGCGGCAGTTCGATCCGCGTGGCCGAAGGGATTGCCGTTATTCGTGCGCATCTCGGCGACGGATTGGGTCGAGGGCGGGTGGGATATCGATGAGTCGGTGAAACTCGCCGGTGAGTTGAAACAAATGGGAGTCGATCTCATTGATTGTTCTTCCGGCGGCAACGTGCCTCACGCGACAATTCCGGTCGGTCCCGGTTATCAGACGGCCTTTGCTGAGCGGATCCGGCGCGAAGCCGAGATCATGACAGGCGCGGTTGGATTGATCACGTCGCCGGTTCAGGCGGAGCACATCATTCGGACGGGACAGGCGGATGCCGTGATCATGGCGCGCGAGTTTTTGCGCAATCCGTATTGGCCGTTGCACGCGGCGAGAGAACTGGAGCAATCGATCGCGTGGCCTGTCCAATATCTTCGCGCGGGCCCGAAAGGCGCACAGCCAAGGGTTCCGGTAGATCTGAAGAGCTTCGAATCGTGCTTCGAAGAACAACACGGCATTCCGGAGGAATGACGGAGGACAGAGGTCAGAGATCGGAGGTCGGAAAAGGTCATGGGTTGTCTCGCTGATGTTCACATGGAGAATTGGATCGATGAGAAGACTGACCCTCCTGATCGCGATGCTGGCCTGTACGGTGGTGGCTTATCCCCCAAGAGGCGGCTCGAAATACGAGACCGATTCTGGGACCGCGGGATTCTTACGGCGCTATCTCGTTTCCGGCGGGGACATTCATTATCCTGCCGACGCCGACCGGCAAAAGCATCAGGCCAGTGGATTTTACCTAATGAAACTACGGCCGGACGGCGGCGTCGAATCGGTGACGGTGAAATCATCGACCAAATACCCCGCAATGGACGATGAGGTGACGCGGACGCTGAGGGCATATCGCTTCAAACCGAATACGAAGGGGCCGATTCTCTGGCTGGTCAGCTTTTTCCAGCCAACGACGGTGCTGGTGAAGGCATCGCTGGTTGATGAAAAGAAAATGCCGAAGTTACCGCAGTGAGAATGATCGGCGGTCAGACCGCCGCTACACGATGCGGCGAGCCTCTGCGGCTCAGCGCACTTCCTCACCCGACGGGACTTGACCGACATGAAGGAAGGTTTTAACGAATGCGCCCTCTCCGCACACAGTCATACCACTAAAGCGTTTGAACCATCTTCGCACCGGGACCTCCGGCGCGGTATCGAGCCATTGTGCGAACTCTCCGAGTTATTCTGGTGAGATTTCCCGTGAGCGGACGCGATCAAGAAGATGATCGAGCAGCGCCGGCGGTAGGTTTCGCCGGCGGATTTCAGGCATCGCGGTCGGTGCCGTAAAAACCCCGGACAATCGTCTCGCGAACGCGCGAGGCTTCGGCGGGATCCTCTGCATTGACCAAACGTGCGGCCAGGGTCGACAACTCGGGACCGCTAAGCTTTCGCTCGGCGTCGAGCTGATAGACGAAGCGCACGACCCCGGCCTGCTCTTCCGGGGTTAGACTTTTGATCTCGTCGATAATCTGCGACGCCGTCATGATTCGACGCTAGTTCGCGGCCTCGAATTGAGCAAGTTTCGCGGCGCCCCGACAAGCGGCGAGCGTATCAGGATTGAGCGTCGTCGAGCTGCATCGGTTGCAAAACACGTTGAAGTCTTGGCGCATAATAGCGTAACGGATCGAAAGAGAGGATCACGCGCGGGACTCTGCCAACGATTTCCTTTCATGGGACTGGGCCGATAAAGCGGGAATCGGCGCTGTTATCGCGCGAATCTCCCATCATGAAGTATTGATCCGCCGGCACGACGAAAGGGCCGAAATTTCTCATCGCCTGACGGCTCGGCAGCGACATGACGTAATGATCGCACGCCTCCAAGTGCTCGATGGCGACGACCGGGCTTGCGTCTTCAAAGAGGTCGCGCCGGAAAGGCGCGGCATCGGCGGCTGAATACTGCTGCGGAACGCCGTTTACGTGGAGCACGTTGTTCCTGAGCGTGACGGTGTCACCCGGCAAACCGACCACGCGTTTCACCAGCCGCGTGCCGTCCTTCGGCGAATAGAACACGACCACGTCGCCGCGCACCGGATTATCCCAGGTGGAAAGGTGCAGGGTAGTGAACGGAACCTTCAGGTCGTAGGCGAGTTTGTTTACCAAAACCAATTCGCCCTCCAGGATCGATGGCTTCATCGAGCCGGTCGGCACCCAATTCCAGTCGGCCACGACCGATTTCAAAGGAGCTACGATCAGGAAGACCAGAGCGAAAGGACGCAGCCAGTCGCGCCAGATTTTGTGGGCCATCTTTTTCATGAGTGCATTTGCTCCATCGCTTTTTGCATTTCTTCGGGGCTGACGTCGCGAACGTGCGTACCGATCGACCATTGATGTCCGAAAGGATCTTCGAGTTTGCCGTAACGATCGCCCCAGAACATATTTTCGAGCGGCATCGTGATTTTCGCGTCGGCGCGGACCGCCTGCTCGAAGGTGGCGTCGGCGTTCTCGACATAGAGGTGGACGATAACCGGCGAACCTTTGAAATGCTTCGCGCCGAACGAACCCCACTCGGGGAATTCGTCGTTCAGCATGATGACGGAATCGCCGATGCGAATGCTAGCGTGCATGACCTTCCCATCCGAGCCGGGCATCCGGCTAAGCTCGACCGCCCCGAATGCCTTCTTGTAAAATTCGATCGCGTCGGCGGCGCCGGCACAAATCAGATGCGGGGTGACGGTGCGCATCCCTTCCGGGATGGAGTTGGTGCTGTCGGCTTCTTTGGTCGTAGGGTTCATGATTGTTCGCTTTCGGTTTGAAGTTCGCTGTTGAATGGGAATCGGCAAGATTTTGCGGCGATCGAGGGAAGACAAAATTACCTTTCGTGTATGCGCGTCTGGAATTTCCTTGAGTCGCGCGGTCCTTCCCCTCGAATCTGCCGGCATGTTCATTCGAATCATTTGCTGCGTCGCGCTCCTCGGATCTGCCGGCCTGGTCAGGCCAGAGGAAACGAAATCTGCCGCCACTGCTGCGCCTCACGCCAGCGGCACGCCGATGGAGTTCGATTCGTTTATCGTCGTCCTGCTCGTCCGTCCCGCAAATGCACCGGAGCGTCCCAAAGCGGAGCTCGAGCAACTGGGAGAAGGACATATGGCGAACATTCGCCGGCTGGCGGACGAGGGAAAATTGCTGAAGGCCGGTCCGTTCGAGGATTTTTCCGGCCGCAATGTTCGCGGCATGTTCATTCTCAAGACGGACTCAGTGGATCAAGCGCGGGAATGGGTCGCGACCGATCCGCTGGTGAAGGTCGGTCGCCTCGCGCCTGAATTCTTGAAATGGTATGTGCAGAAGGGAAGCCTGAAGTGATGCGGATTGGAGGCATCGACGATCATCCTTCTTAGCCGAGCAATGACGGAGAGAGAACTGTAGCTACACGGATGCGGCCCGGCAGCGCACGGTTTACAAGCCCAGCGCCGGCGTCGGACTCGGATTACTCGAACGATCGACGGTTTCCGTTTGCTCGCGGCCGTGTCCGCTGCCGTGGCGGTGATGACGGCGCCCGCTGTTATCGTCGGTGGAATCATTGGCGCAGCCGCTTCCAAAGAGCGCGCAACCGAGAAAGACCGGGACAAGAGGCCATCTCGTGAAACGGCTTCGCTGGGGTGGGGGCGGTATTCCGCCGATTGAAAGTTCCGATGCCACCAGTCCCAAATCGCCCCTGCGTTGCGAGCAACAAACGTGTTCATGCATACAAAGTTTCTTTCTCATCGGTTTGTCTTTTTCGGACTTCTGGTCCTTCCGCGATGAAACCGAGCTCCGCCAAAATGGTTGCGAAAATTTTTCCGCGGCCAGCTCATGAGCGAACGTCAAATTTTGCTCTGCAACCAATCGCCGCGATCACGGTTAAACCAGAACCGGGATGGACACCGTCTGGAATATCTGCTGCGCCGTTTTGGTTTGCGTGACCTGGTTCCGGGCCGGGTGGCGTCATGATCGATCAGCGCCAGATCCTCGTCCTGGCAGAGCGCTCGGAGAAAAAAGGAAGAGCATGATCGCATCGGACGAAGAATAACTCAGCGACGCATTCTCGATCGTCGCGGGTTTGCATCGTTCCGTGCGGTGCCACAGGATTGAGGACGACGATGCCAGGATTGATTCAGTTGATTGCAACCCAGTGGTTAGCGCTCCGTGACCGGCTCCTGGTCAGGCGGGTGGGCGCCGGAAACTTGTTCGGGCCGCTCTTGATCGATCGCGGCCGCGGTCTGCTCTACGATGTCGAGCGCGATCTCACCTGGTTGCAAGATACCAATTACGCCAGGACCAGCGGCCATTCATCCGATGGCCAGATGACGTGGGATGACGCGAAGACCTGGGTCGCGCGTTTGAATTACCGCGGCGTCACGGGTTGGCGTCTGCCGACAGCGCGCAATCCGGACGGGTCGGGTCCGTGTGTCGGGGATAATTGCCGCGAGAGTGAGTTCGGCCATCTGGTTTTCACCGCGTTCGGCAGGACAACGCCGGGCTCGCGTTTGGGGAATTGGCAGCCGTTCAGCATTTACTGGAGTTCGACCGAGGCCTCAGCGACGGAAGCGTTCGCGTTCAAGATGGCTGGTCTCAAACAAGGACGCCTGGCGAAGAATCCGTGGGCGCCAGATCCGTCGTTGGGTATCGCACCGCCGCTCGCCGATGTGGTGCTCACCTGGCCCGTCCACGATGGTGACGTCGCCGCCGGTTTCGTTCTCCGTTTGATCGAGGCGGTTTTTTATCCGCTGCGGTGGCGGTAACTTATTTCTTCGTCTCGTTTTCGGCTGGCATCTTTGTCGCCTGCCAACCGACTGCCTGCCATTTGCCATCACGCTTCAAAAACATGCCGGTGTTCAGGTAGTTCGCGACCTCGGTCTTGTCCGCTTTCTTTGAAGTAGCGACCAGCCGAAAAGCGACCAGCGCGGTCGTGCCGTATTGCTGAATGCGAATGTCTTCGGCGGTGTAGGTCGCGATCTCGTCCTTCGGGGCCGGCGTTGACGGTTCCGCGCGCAGCTCGCGCATAATGTCGGCCTTGCCTTTGCGCCGGCCGAGCGCGCTGGTGTAGATGAGGTCGTCCGCCCAGAAGCGATCGTGCATGGCGGCGTCGTTGCGGGAAGCGCCGGCCAGGAAATCCTTCAGAAGTTTGGTCAATTCGGGGGCGTCCTCTGCCGAAACAACGGATGGCACTGGTTTCGGCGGCGCGGAGGGCACGGGCGAGTTTTGCGCGGAAGCGGTGAGGGGGAGGACCAGAAGCAAGGGAAGCAGCAGGTATTTCGTGTTCATGATGCGAGGAGTTGTTGGCGGGAGAGTGCACGATCCGCGCCTCGGAAGGCAAGCGCGTGCTGGTTTGAGGATCTCGCGCCAGCCGGAGCGCTGATGCCCTCCCACATTTCGGGAAATGAGAAAATAAATTTAGACAGATTTCGTTTTGAGATTCGTTTAAATCATATATGTCTATGGCACATATGGCTTCACCAATCCTCGATCGCGAACTGAAAAAGGGCAGCGCCGAGTTGCTGATTCTCTCTCTCGTGGAAGATCGGCCCCGGCATGGCTACGACATCGGGCAACTGATTGAGCTGCGTTCCCGCGGCGCGCTGCGCTTCAACGTGGCTTCGCTTTACCCGCTTCTCTATCGGCTGGAGAAGCGCGGTTGGATTCGTGGTCGCTGGGTCGAGAAGGCCGGGCAACGGCGCCGGCGTTATTACCGCCTGACTCCGGCCGGAAAGAAAATCCTGGCGGCGCAACGCGATGGCTGGCGCGAGTTCGTGGAAGCGATCAGCCGCATCACAGGAATCCAACATGCCTGACTTCAAAGAGGAAATCAGGAAGCGGCTCGCCGGACTGAGTCTGTCGCCCACGCGTGAAGCGGAAATCGTCGAGGAGTTATCGCAGCACCTCGAAGACGAGTATGAGCAGTCACTCAGTCGCGGAGCGAGCGAAGGGGAAGCGCAGGAGACGATGCTGCAGGATTTGGCTGGGAACGATTTGCTGGCATCGGCGCTGAAGCGCGTGGAGCGGCGGGCGCAACAAAACCCGGTGGTGATGGGAACAGAAGGGAAGACAAATATGTTAGGAGATCTCTGGCAGGACTTACGTTACGCAGCGCGCATGCTCGCGCGGGCGCCCTCGTTCACTGCGATCGCGGTCCTCGCGCTTGCGCTCGGGATCGGCGCCAACACCGCGATCTTCAGCGTCGTGAACAAGGTGCTGTTGCAGCCGTTGCCGTTTAAAAACCCCAACGAACTCGTGATCATTTGGGAGAACGCAACGCATCTTGGGTTCCCGAAGAACACGCCGTCAGCGGCCAATTTTCTCGATTGGCGCGAGCAGAGCACGCTCTTTACCGGCATGGTGGCGATGGCGCCAAAGGATTTTAACCTAACCGGGGTCGGCGAACCGGAGCGCCTCGATGGACGGCGAGTATCCGCGACTACTTTTGACTTGTTAGGCGTGCGGCCGCGGCTGGGCCGGGGATTTCTGCCCGAAGAAGATAAACCCGGAACCAAGGTCGTGATTCTGAGCGATGGTTTGTGGCAGCGGCGGTTCGGCGCCGATCCGCAGATTGTCGGGCAGTCGCTAAACCTGAATGGCGAAAGCTATTCTGTCGTGGGCGTAATGCCTCCGGGCATCGACCTCCCCGGCTTTCTCAACTGGAAAGACCAACTTTGGGTTCCGATCGCGTTTTCGAGCGAGGAAGCGCAATCGCGTGGCAACCATTATCTCGAAGTGATGGCGCGAATGAAACCGGGGGTCACGTTAAAGCAGGCGCGGGTCGAGATGGAAACGATCGCGGGGCGGCTGGCTCAGCAGTATCCGGAGGAGAATCTGCGCATCTCCACCGTCATGAATCCAGTTCATGAGGAGCTCGTCGGCGACATCAAGCCGGCGCTGCTGGTGCTGCTCGGAGCCGTCGGATTCGTGCTGCTGATTGCTTGCGCGAACGTCGCGAATCTTCTTCTGGCGCGCGCGGCTGTGCGGCAAAAGGAGATCGCGTTACGGCTGGCGCTCGGGGCGAGCCGTTCACGCCTAACGAGGCAATTTCTCACCGAAAGCGTCTTGCTGGCAATCCTCGGCGGCGCCGTCGGTTTGATGTTCGCCTTCGCGGGCTTGCGAATTCTGACGACGTTTATCCCGAATACAATTTCGCAGGCGGAATCGATCGGCATCGACGGCAAGGTGCTCGCCTTCACCGCCCTGGTGGCAATTGTCACTGGCTTGATCTTCGGCCTCGCGCCGGCGGCGCAGGCGTCAAACTTCAGCCTTAACGAAACGCTGAAGGAAGGCGGCCGTGATGCCTCCGGTGGAAGCAAGGGAGTACGGCTCCGTGGTTTGTTGGTGATCGCGGAGGTTGCCGTTTCGTTCGTCCTCCTGATCGGCGCAGGTTTGTTAATCAGCAGCTTCCTTCATCTGCGGAACCTCGATCCCGGTTTTCGGGCGGACCATTTGCTCACGGCCAAGATCGACCTGCCCGAGCTAAAATACCCGGACAGGGAACATCGCATTCCGTTCTTCGACGATGTTATCCGTCGCGTTAGTGCGCTGCCGGGAGTTCAGTCGGCAGCGATCGCCGGGAACCTTCCCCTTACTTACAATGGTGACTCGATGTACATTGGCGTCGAGGGCATTCCCGATCCGCCGCCCGATCAACAGCGGGACGTGATTTATCGCGCTATCGGGCCCGGCTACTTCAACACGATGGGGATTGCGCTCTTGCGCGGCCGCGATTTCACAGAAAAGGACACAACCGAAACCGGCTACACTGTCGTGGTGAGCGAGAAGATGGCGAAACACTTCTGGCCGGGCCAGGACCCCATCGGCAAACGGCTGAAACCGGGATCGACGACATCGGATTTGCCGTGGCGGGAAGTGATCGGCGTGGTGAAAGACGTGCGACAGAACGACTTTGTGGCTGATCCGAAGCTGCAAATGTACATGAGCTACCGGCAGCTGAAGTTTCTCGCGCCGAACGCGCTCGTGGTGCGGACAAGTATAGATCCGATGAGCCTCGCCGTGCCCCTGCGGAATGCCGTCTGGGCTATCGACAAGGATCAACCCGTCTCGAACATCCGGAGCATGAAAGATATCGTGTCGGCCGCCGTCGCGCGGCAGCGTTTCAGCACGATGCTGCTCGGGATTTTTGCCACGCTCGCGCTCGTCCTCGCCGCGGTGGGTATCTATGGTGTGATGAGCTACTCGGTGGCGCAACGCACGCGCGAGATTGGGATCCGGGTGGCGCTGGGTGCACAACGAAGTGACGTGTTAAGGCTGACGGTCGGGCAGGGATTCAAGCTCGTGTTGATTGGCGTCGGTCTTGGTCTTGCCTCCGCCTTCATCCTGACACGCGTCATGGCGAGCCTGCTTTTCGGAGTAAGCGCGACCGATCCAATTACCTTCGTGACCATCTCACTGATCTTGATGGGCGTGGCATTGGTGGCGAGTTACATCCCCGCGCTCCGAGCCACGAAGGTGGATCCGATGGTCGCGTTACACTACCAGTGACCGGCTCGAGTTAATAGCTAGCCGCCGGCCATCGCTCCTACCACCACAAAGGGCTCGGCAGCTTCGGCAACGGCGTCGGGGAGGGGAGTATCCGGCGGATCGTGCGACAGGTCTTGCTGGCAGGCGAAGAATCGGACGAATGGCCGGCGTTGATGGGTAACGTGATCGCGGATGGCGCCGCGCAACATGGGATAGCGCGCTTCGAGCGCGTCCAGAATCGCGCGCTGGGTGACAGCGCCTTCCACTTCGAGCTGAACCTCGCCGTCGACCCGCGCGAGTTTCCGCAAATGAAACGGGAGCTCGACCCGAATCATGGTCCGCCTCCGCTAAAGCTACGGCGTGACTCGCCAAAGCTGGTGACGATTATGCTCATGCAGGCTACGGCAGCGTCTGGACTTCCACCGAGAGCACGGCCGGCAGATCGCGCACGATCGCTTTCCAGGTATCGCCGGCGTCGGCGGACGCATAGACTTGTCCGCCGGTGGTTCCGAAATAAATGCCGCACTGATCGAGTGAGTCCACCGTCATCGCGTCGCGCAGCACGTTGACGTAGCAATCGCTCTGCGGCAGACCTTTCGTGAGCGCTTCCCATTCGTTGCCGCCGGTGCGGCTGCGGTAAACGCGCAGTTTTCCATCGGGCGGGAAATGCTCGGAGTCGCTCTTAATCGGCACGACGTAAATCGTTTCGGGTTCGTGGGCGTGAACGTCGATCGGAAATCCGAAATCGGAAGGTAGATTGCCGCTGACTTCGTTCCAGGAATCGCCGGCATTATCGCTGCGCATGACGTCCCAATGTTTTTGCATAAAGAGGACGCCCGGTCGCGACCGATGCATCGCGATGCGGTGAACGCAGTGACCCACCTCGGCGGTGGGATCGGGAAGTTCGTAGGGCGATTTCAATCCGCGATTGATCGGCTGCCAGGTTTTTCCGGCGTCGTCCGTTCGAAACGCGCCGGCAGCGGAGATCGCGACGAAAATCCGATCCGGATTCGCCGGATCGAGCAGAATCGTGTGCAGGCACATTCCACCCGCGCCCGGCTGCCACAGTTTGCCCTTGGCTTCGCGCAATCCGGGTAACTCGGCCCAGGTTTTGCCGCCGTCACTCGTGCGAAACAGTGCGGCGTCTTCCGCTCCCGCGTAAACGATATCCGGATCGGTCAGTGACGGCTCGAAATGCCAGACGCGCTTGAACTCCCACGGATGTTGCGTTCCGTCGTACCATTGGTGCGTTCCGGGCACGCCGTCGTAAATGAATTCGTTGCCGACCGGCTCCCAAGTTTTGCCGCCATCGTCGGAACGCTGGACCTGCTGCCCGAACCAGCCGCTGGTCTGCGATGCGTAGAGCCGGTCCTGGTTCACGGGCGAACCCTTGAGGTGATAGATTTCCCAGCCGGCAAAATGCGGCCCGCTGACATCCCATTTTTCGCGTTTGCCGTCCGCCGTCAGAACGAACGCGCCTTTCTTTGTCCCAACCAGTAATCGTACTCCGCTCATGCCGACACCATTTCAAAGGAAGTGACGAGTGACAAGTGACGAGTGACGAGATCGGAGGCCGGAAAAATCGACCGTTATTAATTTTCGGATGGGCAGGAAACAACTCGGTCGATATGATCGGCGGCGTATGATCCAACCGGACCAGCGCCAACCGACGGAACCTGGCCTGAATCGATCGGACGCCCCCCATATCCTGAGCCCGGAATTGAAGCAACAGTTCGAGACGCTTCGGGATTTGCTCCAGCGCTCGCTGTGGCTGGCAGAACGCTGCGCCGATATCGAAACGACCCAGATTCTGCGTTCGCGGCTGACGAATCTCCAGGCGGCGGCGTTGATCGTCATCGTGGGCGAGGTGAAGGCGGGGAAGAGTAGTTTTATCAACGCGCTGTTGCGCGAAGAAATTTGCGAAGTGGCGCCGGGACCCTGCACGGTGCGGATTCAAGAATTGGTTTACGGCGTGGAACGCAACGCCGTTAACCTCGGCGAATCCTGGCAGCGGGTGACGTTGCCCAAGGAAGTTCTGCGCGAAATCACCATCGTCGATACGCCCGGGACCAACTCCATCATCAAAGATCACCAGACCATTACGGAAAACTACATTCCGCAAAGCGACCTCGTGGTTTTTGTTTTCTCGGCGTCGAACCCGCATACCAAGTCGGCCTGGGAACTCCTGACCTTGATCAAGAAAGAGTGGCACCGAAAAATGGTCTTTGTTCTTCAACAATCGGATCGCGCCAGCCAGCGGGAACTGATCACCAACCTCGAGCACGTGAAGCAGTATGCGCGGGAGCGGCAGGTCGAGAACCCGATGGTCTTCACGCTCTCGGCCAAGCGCGAGCTGGAAGGAATCTACGAAAACGGCTTCGCGGACTTTCGCAGTTACCTCCAAACCACCATTGCCTGCGGTGAAGCGTGGCGCATGAAAGTGGAAGGCTCGTATCAAACTATCCGGTCGGTCATGACCCGGTTGCTCGCGCATCTTCGCACCGAGAAAACTGCCGTCGATGACGAGCGCGCTTTTTATCAAGAGCTTCTCTGCAAGGTGGACGCGCGTGAGGCCAAGGCGCGATCGCTTCGCGAACTGATTGTCGATAAACTCTCGGCCACCTACGACAACCTCGCCCGGCGATCGGAGGAGGAGTTTGCTGAAGGTCTTCGCGTGGGGAAATTATTTCGGCGTGCGATCCCATTTTTGCGCGACAAGAACACCGAAGCCTGGTTGCGGGATGTGAAGACGGGCTTTCAGGAATCGGCCCGGAAAGAAATCCAGAAAGAAGCGGCCCAGGTATCCAAAGACCTTTTCGCCGAGATGCGGTCGATGATGGATGAGCTGGCGGAAAGCATCGCGCAACGACAGGAGCGGGTGAGAGCCAATGTTCTTTTGCCGCAGGCGACGCAACACGCCGAGATGTTGAAGCAATTGCGAGTCAAGCTGGAACACACGCGCGTCGATGACGACATCATGCGGGACAAGCTCGCGCAAACAACCGATGTCAGGAAGCTGGCGTTGGCGGGAAGCCTCCTCGCGGGCCTTGGGGTAATGATCGCAGCGCTTTCGCCGGCCCTCTGGCTCGACGTTACGGGCGGAATATTTTTGGCCACCGGGATCTTTCTGATCGCCGTGGGATTGCTCTGGCGGCGGTCGAGTGTCCTACGCGATTTCAAGCAAAGGCTGGGGGACTCGCGGCAGGAGTTCAATGCGCGTTTGGATTCTGAATTCAGCCAGACCTTTGATCACCTCTTTTACGAAGTGCGCCAGGCGCTGACCGAATCGCTTTTCCGTCTCGATCTTCAGGCTTCCTTCAACGCGCCATTGTTGGAAGAAACATTCCAGATCGGCGAAGCCGCCTCCGACATGGTGATCGTTTCACAACGCATCCCGGTTGGACAGCAATCCGAGCAGCCCTCAGTCGCGGCGTGAAGGCGGAGGGAATCCTCTCGCGCAAGACGCCGGCAGGTTTTGTCTTGGCTTGTCGTCGCCGCTTGATCAGACTCGGCGCATGAAGCCGTTCTTAACTGTAGTTGTCTTCGCCACTCTCCTTGCAACGAGCCGCGCAACATCGGCGCCTGCCCAGGGGCGGATGCTGACGGACCTCAATGTGATCCCAACCAGCGTCTTGCAGAGATCCATCAGCCCGAAATTCTACAAGAGCCTGCTTATCTCCCCGATCGAAGGATGGATTGTGGTCCGCGCGCAGCTCACGGGAACGCGGCTCTCCGGAGCGAGAGTGATACGCTCTGAACTGAAGGGGCTTTACGACCCCCTCGCTTTGCAGTTGGCGAAAGAGGCGCAAATTGCCGGCAATTACACTCTCGACCGGCCACATGCCCCGTCCTCGGTTCTTCTCCACTTGTTGGTTTATCAGATCGCCGACGGCACCATGGTGCTTTCTTTCGCCCATCTCGACGGAGCAGGCGGCAACCAAATGGAATACTACGGTTGCGCGCGCCTTCTGGTTCTGAAAGACAACAAGTGGACCGAGATCAAGGGTCCGGAGAGTCTTCACGGGAAGGGGCTGGCGGTTCGACAAGGCATCAAGAACAACCTCGCGACGAGCATGAAGCTGGAAGGAATTCCGAAAGGCGCTGAATCCACAAACATGAATACGGGTGGCGGCGGGCACGAGTGACGTCGAGCGCCACAATCGCTCCGCCACCGAATGCACGAGAGAGCAACCACCGCCTTCCGTAAAACCACCGACGCTTTTACGGCGGGCGCGAAGACGCTGCCGCAGCGTTATTTTGTTTCGCCGGAGATCTTTGAGGAGGAAGAGGAGAAAATCTTTTCGGCGCAGTGGGTGTTGGTCGGACACCAGAGTCAGATCGCCAAAACGGGGGATTACTTCGTTCAGGAAGTAGCCGGCGAAAGCGTCATTGTTACGCGCGATCAGAAGGAGGCCGTTCGCGCCTTCTACAATGTTTGCCGCCATCGCGGGACACGATTATGCGAAGAGCAGAGCGGACATTCAGCGGCAATCCAATGTCCGTATCATGCCTGGACCTACGCGCTCGATGGAAGGTTGATCGGCGCGCCGCACATGGACCTGGTACGAGGTTTCGACAAGGCCGATTATTCTCTCCAGCCCGTGAACCTCGGATCATGGGAAGGGTTCATCTTCGTTAATCTGGCGGATAAACCTTTGCCGCTGGAGGAATGGCTCGCGCCGCTCGCCGGCAAATTTTCTCATTGGAATCTGGCGAAGCTGCGATCGGCAAAGCGGATCGAATACGACGTACGCGCCAATTGGAAATTAATCTTCGAGAATTATTCCGAGTGCTATCATTGCCCCGGAGTGCATCCGATGCTGTCGAAGGTTTCGCCTTACGATTCGGCTGAGAACGATCTGACCGAAGGACCGTTTCTCGGCGGGTCCATGAAGATCAATAAAGGCCGGAGCCTGACGATGAGTGGCAATGCCTGCGCGCTGCGGATCGCTCACGATCACGAGCAGGAAGGCGAAGAACGCGTGTTCTACTATTCCATCTTTCCAAACATGCTCTTAAGCATGCATCCAGAATACGTCATGGTGCACCAACTCTGGCCGCAATCGCCGGAACGAACGTTGATCGTCTGCGATTGGTTTTTTCATCCGGAGGCATCGGAGCGCGATGATTTCAATCCGGAGGACGCGATTGAGTTTTGGGACATCACGAACAAGCAGGACTGGCATGTGTGCGAGCTCAGCCAGCAAGGCATCGCGTCCCGGGCCTACGAGCCCGGGCCCTATAGTTCGCGCGAAAGTATTCCGGCGGCCTGGGATAGGGAGTACTTGAAAGTGTTGCGATGATTCAGGAGAAACTCAATCGAGCTGCGCAAGGACGCGCTTCGGCGCAATGGCGCGGTAGCTCTCATCGACGAGCGAGAAAAGCACTTTGAGCGATGTCTTCGCAGTCGGTCGCAACGTCACCCAGCCTTTGGAGCGCAACCCGTAATGGGTGGGCTCGGAATGAGGAAGGCTGAGCGCGCGAGCACGCGACCGCGGCAATTTTACCGAGAAGCTGAAGTCGCTCGGATCCGCACGCATAAAAACGAACGTTTTGCCCTTCACCTTGAAGGCACTTTCACCCCACGGGAATTCCTCCTTGGTTTCCGGATACGCCAATGCGTGTGTCCGCAATTTCGCTGCGATCGGGGAAATGTTTCGTTTAGTCATGGTCTCTCCGTTGTTTTTTCTCGAACCATTCCAACCACTCTTCAACTAATCGGAGCGGTGCGTGGTTTGCCTGGTAAAAACGAGTTCGGCCGTGTTGCGTCGCGTTGACTAGTCCAGCCTGTTCGAGCACGCGCAGGTGCCGCGTGGTCGTGGGCCAGGAATGACGAAACCGCGCCGCGATTTCTCCGGCCGCCATCTCACCTCCTCGAAAATGGATCGTCATCAGGATTTGGCGCCGGGCCGGGTGGCCCAAGGCAGTCAATACTGCGTTGAGCTCCGCCAGCCGTTCCTCTGCTTTACTTCGCGCCACTGATTTGTTCGATGGCAGTCAACTCGAGGTTTTCGAGGAGCGGTGTCATCGGCTCCCAAACCGCCATCACTTCCGGCATCTGATGCGCGAGATTCGGCGCTTCGTCATCGCGCCAGGAGAACATTTCAATAAACGAGGTTTCGCCCGACCGCTTGTCAGTGGCCCGATAGACCGCCGGCGCGCCACCGACGATCAGGCCGGTGGCTTCCAAAGCGGGGCCGTGCTTCAACACCAGACCGAGGAGTTCTTCGGCTTTGCCCTTTTTTGGACGATACGTGACATGCATTTTGATGGGTTTTTTCATGGTAAGATAAGGTGAATTAATTAGCCATCCGGCTAAGTGAAGCCCAATAGTTAGCGAACTGGCTAATCAAGTCAAACGGTTATCGCGCTTTTTTTTGGCGACCCGTCGATCTAATCCTTAGCAACCTGTTTCGGCGGCGCTCGCGGATCACGTTTACCTACAGATCCAGAAATTCGCACGCCGTTCCGGAGAAAAGCCGGGCTTGGTCGCTGCCGGACAGGTCGGTCATCGATTCAATGAGTTGGCCCGGATGCGCTTCACCGAGCGGAAATGGATAATCCGAGCCAAGCGCGACGCGTTGCGCGCCGAACAAACTGATGAGCAGGTTCAGGGCGTTAGGATCGTGGACGAGGGAGTCGACGTAGAACCGCGCCGGTGTGGTGCCGTGAGCGAGATAACTCCTTGGATTCACTTTGCTGTCCAGGGCGCACAAATCCGGCCGCACATGATACGCGTGCTCGATCCGGCCGACGGTAAATGGAAACGCGCCGCCGCCGTGCGCGAAGGCGACACGGAGTTTCGGGAAGCGCTCGAAGACGCCGCCGAAAATCAACGAGCAAATGGCGAGCGATGTCTCCGCCGGCATGCCGACAAGCCACGGCAGCCAGTACTTCGGCATCCGCTCCTTGCCGAGCATGTCCCACGGATGAACGAAGATGGCGGCGCCGAGTTGTTCAGCGGCGGTCCAGACCGGTTGGAGCGACGCGTTATCCAGATTCAAGATATCGATGCGACCGAAAAGAGGATTTGCGTCGACGTGCGTACCGATCTGCGTGCCACGCAGACCGAGATCGCAGACGCAGCGCTCCAATTCACGCGCGGCCAGCTCCGGATCTTGCAATGGAATTGTGGCCAGGCCCGCGAACCGCGTCGGATACGCGCGCACTATCTCGGCGATGTGATCGTTCAGACGTCGAGAGAGATCAAGCGCGTCGGTCGGCTTCGCCCAATAGCTGAACATCACCGGTACGGTCGAAAGCACCTGCATCGTGATGCCGTCGCGATCCATTTCCTCGATGCGGCGCTTTGGATCCCAGACGTTGTCCGTGATTTCGCGAAAGACGCGGTCGCCGATCATCATCCGCGCGCAACACGGCTGGTAATGCTCCAGCCTGACGAATCCAGCATAGCCGTATTTCGCGTCGAGATCGGGCCATTCGCGCGGGAGGATGTGCGTGTGAAGGTCGATCTTCATGGGAAAGTGATAAGTGATCAGTGCCCAGTGATCAGAACGAGGAGAGCAGCCAGTGCCCTAAACTGATCACTGGCCACTGCTCACTGATCACTCTTCGCAAACGGCTTCACCGGTTCGGGCTGCGCAACTTTGTGACCGCACTTTTTGCAGGTCCGGCGCGCGTCGTCATTCCAGAAGTCGAGCATCGCCTTGCTAAAATGCTCGACGATATCGCCGCAGTCGAAATCGATGTCTTCCACCAGCGCCTGACAATTATCGCAGTAGAAAATCACGTGCTCTTTTTCGCCGGGCCCGCGGCGGCGCTCGACCACGACGCCAAGAGTGTCCGGCGGCCGCACGGGCGCGTGCGGAACATTTGGCGGGATGAAGAACGTTTCGCCTTCGCGCACGAGGTGATCGATGATCCGATCACCTTCCCGGATGCGCACTTTGATGTCGCCCTTGAGCTGGTAGAAGTACTCCTCCGAATCGACGAGATGAAAATCGTTCCGCGCGTTGGGCCCCTTGATTACCATCACAAAAAAATCGCGGCCATCGTAGAGATAACGGTTGCTCACCGGCGGCTTGAAGAGTTCCCGGTTCTCTTCGATCCACTCAGTCAGATTGATGGGAGGCTGGACTTTGGAAGCGGCGCGGTTCTCCGCGGTGGGCGATGGAGGCTCAGCGAGATTGGCCATGCATCGAGGCTATTTCCTCACGCCGAGACCGTCAAACCGATCCTTCGCCGATGTCGCTTTGAATTGTAAGCGCCCGGTCTTCTCGCCAAGATGAAACAAATGCAGCTCTTCGATATTTCGCGCGCGCTTTCGAACGACCTCGCGCCCTGGCCCGGCGACACGGCGTTTCATTACGAGCTGAAATGGAAAATGGCGGACGGCGCCACGGTCAATGTCGGCGCGGTCCAGATGGGCGTGCATAACGGCACTCACGCGGACGCGCCGTTTCATTTCGAACAAGGCGGTGACACGATCGAACGGATGCCCCTGGAAACGTATCTCGGCGATGCCGTGGTCGTTGACATGACGAAACAATTCGAGACCGATCGCACACGGAAGATCACGGTCGCCGACATCGAGTCGTGCTCCGATGCGCTCGAGCTGGGGCCGCGTCTTCTCCTCAAAACCAATGTCTGGAAAGACACGAGAGTTTTTCCGGATTGGATTCCAGTGATTGCAGCCGATGTGCCGGAGTGGCTTCGCTCGCGAAAGGTGAAGTTGCTTGGCCTTGATCTGCCGTCCGTGGATTCGATCGACGCCAAGAAACTTGTGAACCATTACGCGCTGGCCGCGGCGCGCATCGCGATCGTCGAATCGCTCGACTTGAGCGAGGTGGAAGCGGGGACCTACCATTTTTCCGCTCTGCCTTTGCGCATCAACGGCGGCGATGCCGGCCCGGTCCGGGCCATTCTTTGGCGGTGACCGGCCTTCTAAATTCTCGGGCGCTGCGTTGGAGCGTGCTGGCGCTGGCGCTCATCCTCTTCGCGGTCACAAATCTCCCGTGGCATCTGGATGATTACGATCAGGCCAAGCAGGCGTTCACCTCCTTCGAGATGGTCGAGCGGGGGCATTGGTTTTATCAGCACACCCCGAATGGGTGGGTGGCGACGAAACCGCCATTAGTCGGCTGGATCTCCGCCGGATTTTTTGCGGTGACACGAACCTGGGACATCGCATGGCGGCTTCCTTCATTTCTGGCGACACTGGCGCTTCTCGCTTTGCTTATGCGATCGGCCGCGATTCATGGAAGCATTCCGGCCCTGGTCGCGGGGTGCGCGTTTAGTTTTAATCTGTTCGTGCCGCGCCTGGCCTCGCTCGTCCGCACGGATATGCCGCTGGCGCTGGTCGTGTTCGCGATCGGGTGGCTCATATGGGAAAAAATTCGAAAGCGGGAGAGTTGGACGGGAAGAGATCGAGTGCTGCTGTTTCTTCTCTTGAGCGCGGGCATGCTGATCAAAGGCCCGATTGTTTATGTGTTCTTGTTGCCTGGCCTCGCAGCCTTCGAATGGTGGAGGCGAAAAACGGGTGGGCTCGCTGCGGCTTCGAGCGGCTGGTTGCCATGGCTCGCCTCGTTTCTCATTTTCATTCTCTGGGTGGCCGGCGGCGTTCTCTTCGTGCCGGAATTCACGGAGCACGTGGTCGCGCGCGAGTTCCTCGGGCGTTTCAGCGAGGGTATGCATCGGTCGCAACCGTTTTACTTTTACGTGCCGCATTTGCTGCATCGTTTTGCGCCATGGGGCTTGCTCCTGATTTTCTTGCCGCTGGTCGCGTCGAGAAAAATGGGGATTCGCGCCTCCCTCCGCGCGATGTCACCCGAAACATTCTGGCTTCTCGCTTGGAGCCTTGGTGGTTTGCTCGTCATGTCCTGCATTCCGTCGAAACGGATCGATCGCGTTTTCCCGATAGTGCCGCCGCTTTGCCTGCTTCTGGCCGCGGCGATCGGTGAGTTTCGCAAACAGGAAAGACTCAGAGTCATCATCGATCGTGTCTGCACCGTGGCCATCATCGTTGCCTGCGTTGGGACAATTGGATATGCCGCGAACAGAATCGCCGTCGCGCGGCGCGAACACCGCGACGCCTTTGCCGTTTTCGGGCGCGCAGTCGTCAAAGAGGCGGCGGAACACCGCTGGCGCTATGCGGTTGTCGGCGGCGAAGACGAGGGGATGGCGTTGTATGTGCGCCGGACGGAGTTCCTCGATCTGGATCAAGCGGCCTCGGAATGGAATGCGGGCAAGCTCGATGCGCTGGTCGTGCCCGAGGAAGAGCTGGCGGAGTTGTTGCCGCGCCTGCCGGGAGCGGTCCCCTCAAAAATCGGCTTCTCCGAACCGGCGGGTGGCGGCCGCCGGCGTTATCTCTTCTTGTTCCGATCATGAACGTGCGTCCGGCCTTCTGGT
Source organism: Verrucomicrobiota bacterium (assembly GCA_039649045.1). GTDB lineage: Bacteria > Verrucomicrobiota > Verrucomicrobiia > Chthoniobacterales > UBA10450 > AV80. The sequence continues at coordinate 145,783 of JBBWZL010000032.1, forward strand.
CAAAAGGCTACTCGACTTTGAGTCTACGATTTGTAGGCTCGCGTCCGATCGAACCGACGAATGGATTTTCCGAAGGCAGAAATTGAAGCGCTCTGGTGTCCGTGGCGAGTCGAATATTTTGAACAGGAAAAACCGAATCCTGATTTTCTTTCGGACGCCGCCCGGGCCAGCGACGATGCCGCGCATCTCGTGCTGACGCGCCGAAAAACCGCCTTCCTGATGATGAACCGTTATCCCTACAGCGTCGGCCATTTGATGGCGGTGCCGTATCGAAAAACGGCGGACGCCTCTTCGTTAGGCGAAAACGAAGTGATCGAGCTTTGGAATCTCGCCATCCACGGCCAACGCCTGCTTCGAGAGACTATGAAAGCCCAGGGGTTCAACATCGGATTGAACCTCGGTCAATGTGCCGGCGCCGGCGTTCCTGATCATTTGCATCTGCACATCGTTCCGCGCTGGAATGGCGACACGAATTTCATGCCGGTGCTTTCGGGGACGAAAATGCTCTCGGAAGGTTTGCGCGGTCTCTACGATAAATTGATGGCTACTCAGGAACGCATCGTGACCGATAATAAGGTCCAATCATGAACGGCTGGATCGAGCCGCCGCCGCGGCAAAAAGGAATGGGTTGTTTTGGCAAGGGCTGTTTGCTCTTGGTGGCGCTCCTTGTCCTGCTCGTCGCGGCATTTTTCATCGGCGCGTACGTCGGCACCTCCACAAAACCGAGGGAACTTCCGTTAGCGACAGCATCGGAAGCCGAGCAACAGGAAGTGACGACTCGTTGGGAACAGTTTAAGGAGTTGAGCCGGGTGCCTCCGACGGAAAGCGCAACCCAGAATCCTTCGGCGGATGGAGCAACTCCGGGCCCGGCGACCAATCGAATCGAACTCTCCGCCGCGGATATCAACCAACTGATCGCGGCCAATCGGAAGTCACGCGGAAAGGCTTCCGTCACCATCGAGAATAACATCGGCCACGTGCAGGTAAGTATCCCGCTCGATAAAGTTGGTTTCAGCGGCCGCTATCTCAATGGAGAATTTACCATTCCTCCGCCGGCTGATGGAAACCCGCGGAACCTTCAGGTCACGCAAATGTCTCTTGGTGGAATGCCGGAGACGGTCCTGAAGACGCTTCTCGGGACTCGATCGGTAAGCAGTTATCTGGACGAGTTCGTCAGGCAATACAACGTGACCAGACTCACCATCGAGAACAACAAGGCGGTCATCGAGACGGCCGCCCCGCGCTAATCACTGCATGATCTCGCGGACGAAGACGTTCAGCTGGCCGTCGCTCTGCTTTCGCACTTCCGTGATTTCGTAAGGTCGCGCTTCATCACGGGTCACGGTCGAGCCGCGGGTCGGCGGCGTGTAACCGGCGGGGAATTCAACAATGACGCGCATGTTCTGGCCGCCGCCGGCGAGTTTCAAAACTGCATCGGTCAGGTTGGTCTTCGGCCGCAGGACGGCGCGATTGGGTTCCGTAAAATTCACCACGAACTGGCCCTTCAAATAGACACGCTCGCCCGCCAATCCGCGGTCCGCCAGGTCGCGGAGATCGGAGGTGGTGATGAGGCGGCCGGCCGGCATTTTACCGGGCGGAAATGTTTTCCAGTTTCCGCCGCCGGCCGTGGAGGCGAGCGAGTTATCCGGCGTAGTCGCGGGCGATGGCGTCGCCGCGGGTGCGAGCGGAGTGGGGGAAACGGCGGCAATCATCGGAGGCGTTGTCGCCACCGGGGTTGGACTTGAAATCGCGGGAGACTTTGCCGGAGGCGCCGGCGTTGCGACCGCAGTCGGCTGGGGGAGCGGCGTATTCTGCGCCACGATCACGGGAGATTTTGTGGGCGAAGGCGTCGGCGTTGCTTTCTGGTTCTTCTTGTTTCCTTTCGTCGATTTCGATGGCGGCGATGCCGGCGGCGGCGGAGGTGGCGTCACGATCGCGACCTTCGGCGCTTCAATCGGCGCGGCGGGTTCCACGCGAATCAATTCATTAGCCGCCGGTGGCGGAGGAGTTGGTGCGAGTCCGGCAGCCGCTTCGGTTGACTTCGGTGCGACGCGATCGCGGTAACTGGCGTATTGCGTTTCCGCAGACTTTCGGGTCGCTTCCTTAAAGAGCGGCCAGCCCGCGGCGAGATTCAAATCGAGCGGCGGCTCGAGCGTGAAAGTTCCCGGGCCGCGCGTGACCGCGTAACTTCCGTAAAGCAGCGGCATCGTGGTAATCAAAACGCGTCCATCGGACAAACGTTCGGCGTGAATGACCGCCGAAAGGTCGTGGGTGCGTTCGAGCTTAATCTCCAAACCCATGACCAGATTTTGCTTCATGAGCGGCAGCGCCTGCGGATCGGCGGGATACACGTGCTCCATCAGCAGTTCGCCATGATCGACAGCATTGGTCAGCGCGACCATGCCGGAGATAAACACATCGTTCGGCGTGAGTTCGCGCGCCTCCATGATATTGAAGCGGCCGATCACGTAGGGAACGAGGCCGCGGACCTGCTGAAAATTGCGGATATAATTCCGGATCAGCTCCGCGTTCGACTTCGCCAGCTCGGTCGGACTGAGCGCGATGAATTTATCGTAGAGTTGCTTCGAAGTCAGGAACTCTCCGGCCGGAGCCGCGGTCAGTTCAAATCGTTTGGTCGGCTCAATCTTGCGGAGCTTCTTGAGAAACTTATAGCTCTCCGGCCGCTCCGGTTGCCAGAAGATGTAGAAGCTGCCCAGCCACGCCGCGAACGCGAAACCCGTCAGGAGAAGAATGGCGACCGACCAGCCGAAGAGGTTGCTTTTGCGCCGCGGGCGGCCGTACGAATCGTCGTAGCGATAACGGTCCATCTACACGCGCCTGCTTCGCGAACGATTCGTTTTCAAGCAGGGCGCGCTGCTTCGAACGACGTCCCGCAGCCGCAGGTCCGGGCAGCATTTGGATTCTCGATATAAAACCCGGCGCCGGTAAGGCCATCTCGATAATCGAGAGTCGAACCGCGCAAATAATCGGCGCTCTCGTTATCCACGAAAAACTCGACGCCATCTTTCGCGACGATCGAATCGCCGGCCTTTTGGGCATCGAGCGACATTTCGTATTGGAGCCCGGAGCAGCCGCCTTTCGCGATCCCCACACGAAGGCCTTTGCTCGCGCTTTCGGCTTGAGATTCGAGCAGGGTGCGAAGCTGCCGGACTGCATTATCTGTCACGGTGATCATCGGTCGCACGAAATTATCGCGCGGCTGGATCAAGTCAAACCTGCCCGCCCTGCGCCTTGGCCGCGCTTTTCCTTCGCAATCGCAAATCGCCCACCTAAAATTGCAGATACAATGAGTCGCATTCGCCTCTTGCCAGAAATTCTCGCCAGCCAGGTGGCGGCGGGCGAAGTGGTCGAGCGGCCGGCCTCGGTCGTGAAGGAGCTCGTCGAAAACAGCATCGACGCCGGCGCACGAAAGATCGAAGTGAACATCCGGCGCGGCGGGATTTCGCTCATTCGTGTGGTCGATGACGGCTGTGGAATGGATCGCGACGACGCGCTTCTTTCGCTTGAGCGCCACGCCACCAGCAAAATCCGGACGTCGGCTGATCTCGCGGCGATCGCGACACTGGGGTTCCGCGGCGAAGCGCTCCCGAGCATCGCGAGCGTCTCGCGTTTTCGGCTGAGCACGCGCGAGCCGACGGCCGTGGCCGGCACGGAGATCATCATCGCGGGCGGCCGCATCGAAACCGTGCGCGACGCCGGAGAAGCGCCGGGCACGCAAGTCGAAGTGCGCTCGATTTTCTATAACCTGCCCGCGCGCCGGAAATTTCTCCGCTCGGAAAACACCGAGAGCCGCAACCTCGAGCACCAGCTTCATTTGCAGGCGATCGGCCATCCGGAGATCGCTTTCGCTTTCGTCCGCGACGACCGGATTGTGTTCCAACTTCCGCCCGCGACTCTGCTCGAACGGATTCGCGATCTTCACGGAAAGGACCTCGTCGAGCGTCTCCTGCCGGTCGAGGAAATCGCGGGCGCCGCGAGAATTCGGATTCGCGGGTTGATTGGCCAGGCCGGGGTGAGCCGGCAGAGTCGGACCCAACAGATCATCTTCGTCAATGGTCGCGCCATCGAGAGCCCGGTGCTGACGGCGGCGCTGCGCGAGGGCTATCACACGGCGCTGATGAAAGGTCAGTTCCCCGTGACCTTCCTCTTTTTGAATCTCGATCCCACGAGTGTGGATGTGAACGTTCATCCGGCGAAACGCGAAGTGCGCTTCCGCGATCCGAGCGCGGTGCGCGAGGCCGTGATCGAAGCGATCCGCAAAACGATCGAGAGCGGCCGGCGCGATTGGCAACAGCAGTTTCAACGGCCATCCGTAGCCTCGATCGTCGATCCCGGAACGGCCTCGTTTCCCGCATCTTCTCCGATCGATCAGCACGGCTTATCAATCGACGAACCGGGATCACCGATCCCGGCTACAACATCGGTCCGGCCGTTAATCACTTCAAGCACCGCCTCGTTTCCGCCTCCGTCTCAGGACCCGATCGACATCACGGGCCCTGGCCATCAATTCCAGATCATCGGCATCTTGAACAAACTTTATGTCCTCATGGAAAACGAGAACGGCCTCGTTCTCGTCGATCAACACGCGGCCCACGAGCGAATCCTGTTTGAAGAGTTGCGTCGCCGCATGGAAGAACAGGGCGTTCTCTCACAGCGCTTACTTCTGGCGCAAACCTTCGAGCTTGCGCCGCGCGACGCGGAATGGGTCGAGCGCAATGCGACCACCCTGCAAAAAATGGGGATCGGCATCGAATCGTTTGGGCCGAACGTGTTCAAGATCGACAGCCTCCCGACTTTTCTCGACGTCTCCGATCCGGTCGACTTCATGCGCAAAGTCATCGACGGACTCAAGAGCGCGAGCAATGGAAGTTCGCCATTGCGGCTGGGCGAAGACATGATCGCCAAGACCGTCTGCCGCCACGCCGTCAAGGCGAACGACCCGTTGCGTTATCTCGAGGTCGAAAAATTAATCAGCGATCTGCTCGAGTGCGATTTGCCTTATTGCTGTCCGCACGGCCGGCCAACGATGATTCAGATCTCGCACAACGAGCTGGAGAAAAAATTCGGCCGCAAAGTGTAGCAAAGGAATCTCACCCGTTTTAATTCCGGAATCTCGTTCCCAAGCTCCAGCTTGGGAACGCCAGTTGGCTGGGAAGCTGCGCTTCCTCAGCGGGTTCATCAATGCTCTGGCCAAACCAAGTGGCGCGCGTTTCACGAAGCGAAGCTTCGCAGCAATCCAGCGTACCCAAGCTGTAGCTTGGGCACGAGGACGGGGGCGAGGTGTCGCTACTTCCAATGCTTCGCGATCAACGCTTTGATCGTGTCGGTCTGTAACCGATAGTTTTCCTCGTGATGATGGGCGAGTTCGGGGAACCATTTCCACCAGTACATCCCGGCGAGGAAAGAGTGCCGGCCGGACATGCTCAGCGCCGCCTCGATGCAACGCTGCTGGATTTCCGCGCAGTGTTCACCGCCAGTCTTGAAGGCCCACGGTTCGGCCGCGGCGCGCGAGCTTTCATTGTAGCCGATCTCGACGAAGAGAAATTGTTTGCCGCCGTTTTGTTTGGAGAATTGTTCGAGCTCCGCGCATTTCTTTTCCCAGGCCCCGCGAATTTCAGCCGCGCCCGGATCGACCGCTTTGGTCAGGGGGAAATACGCGAGGACTCCGAGGAAATCGAGCGCGTCCCAAAACTTGACCTCCTCATATTCATTCCAGTTTGCGCCGTAGGTAACTTTGCCGTGATAAACCTGCCGCACGGCTGAAATGATCTTCCGCCAGCGCTCCTCCTGTTTTTGCGCGTGGGTAAACTCGAGGCCGACGCAAAAAATCTCCGCATGCTCGGATTCCGCCGCCGTGGCCATCTGCACGATCCAGGTTTCGTAGTCCGCAAAGAACCGGTCCCATTCTTCCGGCGTGACGAAATTGATCTCGCCGCGCCAGCTGAACTTCGTCCCCCAATAGGCGATGTGCGGGATGAGCATGGCTGACATTCCGCGTTCGTGCGCCCAGCGCAGCGGCGTCGTGATGTGAGTGGTGCTGGCGCCCGAGCGCCGACCCATGACGACGTGGCCGTCTTCGCGGATTTGCGCGTAGGGATGGATCGCGATGCTGTTTACGCCCAGCGACTTCAATTCATCGAGTGCTTTTTCCATTTCCGGCGTCTGCCATTCGATCCCCCAGGTCTGGCACGAAACCGTCACGCCTTTGTAGAATCCAGCTGGCTCGGCCGCGGAAGCGACGGCCGCGATTACGAACGTCAAAGAAAGTAACGAAATGCGGGCCATCAGGCTTCCGATGTAAACCAAGGAGGGGCGATTTGAAATCGCCCTTTTTAAAGACGGCGGTTACAAACCGCCGCTCCTTGAGGGCGCCACGTTCAGCCTTGTGAAAGGGGAGGGCTTCGTTGAATGGTGTTCCCGGCGTTCGATAATCATGGATCAAAACAGAAAAACCGCGCTGATCACCGGCATCACCGGCCAGGATGGGTCGTACCTCGCGGAGTTGCTCCTGGAAAAAGGTTACGCGGTTCACGGGGTTGTTCGGCGAACGAGCAACCTCTTGCGCTCACGCATCGAGCACCTGCGTCGCGACGAAAATGTTTACGGCAAATCGCTCTTCCTCCATTACGGCGATCTTTCCGACGGAACGACGCTGCGCCGTATTTTTTCGGAAGTGCAGCCGGCGGAGATTTATCACCTGGCGGGGCAAAGCCATGTCGGCCTGAGTTTCGAGATTCCCGAATCGACCTGCGAAGAAATCGGCATGGCCACGTTGCGGTTGCTCGAGATCGCGCGGGACCAGCGCAGTCCGCTGAAGTTTTATCACGCCTCCAGTTCCGAGATTTTCGGGAACGCAACGGAATCGCCGCAGACCGAAACGACGCCGCTCCGGCCGGCCAGCCCGTATGGCTGCGCCAAGGCGTTTGCCACGCAACTGGCCCGCGTTTATCGCGACTCCTACGGGCTCTTTGTTTGCAACGGGATTCTCTACAATCACGAATCGCCGCGTCGCGGAGAAAATTTTGTCACGCGCAAGATCACCCGGGCGGTGGCTCGAATCGCGCGCGGATTGGAGCACGAGCTCGCGCTCGGCAGTCTGGAAAGCCGCCGAGATTGGGGCCGGGCGCAGGATTACGTCGTCGCGATGTGGCTGATGCTGCAACACGATAAGCCGGATGATTACGTGGTCGCGAGCGGGCAGACGCACTCCGTTCGCGATTTCGTCGAAGCGGCCTTCGCGGTGGTGGATCTGCCGTGGGAAAAATATGTGCGGCACGATCCGGCGTTCGATCGGCCGATCGATCCGTCGCGCTTGGTCGGTTCGCCGGAAAAAGTAAGCGCGGTCCTCGGTTGGAAGCCGAGCGGATCGTTTACCGGTTTGGTGCGCGAGATGGTGGAAGCAGAATTGGCCGCGCTCGATTCGAAAAAGAACTAGATTGATATGAGTGATTTTCTGATTTCGTTCCTGCTCGGCATCGTCGAAGGCCTGACGGAATTCCTTCCGATCAGCTCCACTGCCCACCTGCGGATCGTGGAAGCGCTTCTCGGCCTCAATCTTCAGGACAGCTTCTGGAAAATGTACACGATCGTGATCCAGCTCGGAGCGATCCTGGCGTTGCCGGTCTACTTCCGCGACCGCATCATCAAATTTCTCTCGTCCTTTCCGCGTGGAGAACGCGGCGACCGCACGATTTTGACTCATCCTTTGAGTCTTACCGTGATCGCTTTCGTCATCACGGCGATCCCGTCGTGGCTGTTGAAAAAACAAATCGGTCACAATCTCGAAAATCTCAGCGTGATGGCGTGGGCCATTCTTCTGGGCGGCATCATCATGTGGATCGTGGATGCAATTTGCACGAGGCCCACCACGAATCGCATGGAGGAGATGGGCCTGCCGCAGGCGATCTGGATCGGCGCGGTGCAGATTCTTTCCGCGGTTTTCCCCGGCACGTCGCGCTCGATGTGCACGATCGCCGCGGGACAGACCGCGGGATTGTCTCGTCAGGCTGCGCTCGAATTTTCCTTCTTTCTCTCGATGCCGACGATGGCAGTCGCGACCGGTTACGATTTGCTGAAGACGATCAGACCGCAGCACGGGGATGTCGCGGAAGCTGGGATCGCTCCGCTCGCGATGAATGCGCACGGATGGATCGTGGTCGCGATCGGATTCGTTGTTTCCTTCGTAGTCGCGCTCGGCGTCGTCGCCTGGTTTATGCGCTGGGTGCGCGCCCGCGGGTTCGCCCCGTTTGCGATTTACCGGATCGTTTTGGGAATTGTGTTGTTGGTGCTCATCGCCCGAGGCGTTCTTTAATTCCGCCGGCGTGGCGGCTCGGCTCGGCCCAGCCAATAGGTTTCTGTAAAACTCACAACAGGAGGCTTGCCAGCCGCGGTGAATAAGTCTACAAAGGGCGCTTTCATGTCGAGAAAGCTCACCATCTCCCTGCTTTGCTGGCTCGTCGTTGTCGGCCAGGCTTACAGCCAGGATGTGTTCATTCCGCGCGAACTAAAGGCGGTGGCCGTGAATCCTCCCTCTGTCAAGAAAGAGGCGCCCGCGCCCGTCGTGAACCGTGCGGAAGTCGTCACTCCGTCAGTCGTCAAAGAGCGTTCGGTGAAAGAGCCGGCTCCGATTACGGCCACGGCAAAAACGCAAAAACCCAAGACTGAATCTCCGGCAATCAAAGCGGAGAACACCTCGGTAAAAGAAAAGCCGGCCGACAGGACGAAGACGCAAACGGTGAAGGCAGAACCGGAAAAAGCGAAAACAGAGAAAGCGGCTGCTGCGAAAGATCAGCCCACGAGTGTAGCGGCCGCGAAGAAACCAGCGGCGAAGCCCGAAGTGGCGACAGAGAAGACGCAGAAGCCGGCTGCACCGAAGGACGAAGTTAAGGTTGAGGCGGTCACTGCTAAAACCGAGAAAGCGCCTTCTGTAAAAGACCAGCCGGCCAGTGTGGCGACCGCCAAGAAGCCCACGTCCAAGACCGAACCGGCCGCGAAATCGGAGAAAACAGTGGCGAAGGATGAATCTGTATTTGTGCCGACGACGAAGACTGCAAACGCCAAATCCGAGAAGCCGGCCAAGGAAGAATTACCAACGATCACCGTTGCCAAGACTCAAACCGTAAAAGCCGACCCGCCGACGCCGAAAGTGGAGAAGGTATCGAAACCTGAAGTCACAGCGGCGAAAACCAAAAAAGAGGAACCAGCGCCTGCCGTGATCGCGAAGACCCTGCTGATAAAGCCGGAGCCGATCTCAGCTCTCGCGCTGAAAGAGCCGGCGGTAAATATTCCCGTTGTCAGCTCATCACTCCAAAGCGCTTTCACAAAAATCGCGGACGGTTTTGATTTCCCCGTCGGTAGGCCGGAAGCGGAAGGCTACTACAAAGCGCGCGGCTATCGTGCCCACGGTCATATGGGCGAGGATTGGGATGGCATTCGAGGCGGCGATACCGACCTCAAAGATCCGATTTTCAGCATCGGCGACGGTATTGTCGTCTTTGCGCGAGATGTGCATCTGGGGTGGGGGAACGTGATCATCGTCCGGCATGCCTACCGGGAAAACGGCACGGTGAAATACGTCGACGCGCTTTATGGACATCTTCACCAGATGCTGGTCGGCCGTGGCCAGCGAGTGGCGCGCGGCCAGCAGATCGCGACGATGGGAACGGCGCACGGACAATACGATGCGCATTTACATCTGGAGATCCGGAAGAACCTCGAGATCGGCATGAGCAAATCGAAGTTCCAAAAAGATCTCAGCAACTATTTCGTCCCGACCGATTTCATTGCCTCGCATCGGCATCTCGCCGGCGGCGGCGCCAATTATAAGGTGGCGATGAATACCTTCACCCACGATTGGATGTATCACTTCGATAAGGCGCGGGATTTTTCCGCCCGCAAGCGGAGCACGTCGGAATCGTCCGCGGCATTGAAGCGCGCCCTTACCAGCACCACTCGTTAGGGGCTGGGAGGAAAGGAACAACACGGCGACAGAGCGCCGTGGCTACAGCGTCAGTCAGCGGTGTTTTATAGCTTCCCGGTCAGGGCGAGAATGAGCACGATCAAGAGGACGAGCCCGATTCCGCCGAAGGGATAGTAGCCCCATCCCGAACTGTAACCCCAACCTGGAAAAGCACCGATCAGCAGAAGGATCAGGATAATCAGGAGTATATTGCGCATGGGCCGAGATTAAGGCGGGGCGGTTGCGGCTGACAATGCTTATTTTTTCGTCCTCCTGCTCCTGATCTTGATCGTGCTCTTGATCTTTTCAGCAGACACGGCGGCAAACCGAGATCAGGAGTATGATTAGGAGCAGGAGGGCGGCGGCTGACGCCGCCGCAAATTCCCTTGCAGCGGCATCCACGCATCCTATCATTTTGCGCAGTCCCGAATGTGTCCGGCTCGGATGCGTCGGGACGATTTGTTGTCAATTTCTTCAACTCATGGCCAACACAATTCTGATCGGCGCGCAGTGGGGCGACGAAGGAAAGGGCAAGATCATCGACGTCCTCACGGCCAAAGCTGACATCGTGGTCCGCAGCCAGGGCGGCAATAACGCCGGCCACACCGTGATCCATCGCGACACGAAATACATTTTGCACCTCATCCCGTCGGGAATTTTGCGGCGCGGGAAGAGATGCGTCATAGGCAACGGCGTCGTCATCGATCCGGTAGCGCTCGTGGGCGAGATCGAAGGATTGCGCAAGCTTGGTGTGCCGATCGGCAAGAATCTCCTGATCAGCGATTGCGCCCACCTTGTTCTGCCGTATCACCGTTCGCTCGACGAACAGCGCGAGCTTCGCAAAGGTCAGGCAAAGATCGGCACGACCAAGCGCGGGATCGGGCCCGCTTACGGCGACAAGGCTGCCCGAACCGGTCTGCGCATGTCGGATTTGATCCAGCCGCTTTTGTTCTCGAAGAAATTGCAGGCCAAGGTGCGCGAGAACAATAGCATCCTCCAGGCGCTCGGGGCCGAGCCGATCAGTTTTCGCGAAGTGAACGAGAGTTACCTCGCGGCCGGACGAAAGCTGCGGCCGTTCGTCACCAACACCGTCGTTTACCTGCATCGCGCGCTCCAGCGCGGGAAAGAAATTCTGTTCGAAGGCGCGCAGGGAACTTTTCTGGATATCGATCACGGCACTTATCCCTACGTCACATCATCGAACACGACCGCTGGCGGCGCCTGCACCGGCTCCGGAGTTCCGCCGCATCGTATGGACCTGGTTCTCGGGGTGATGAAGGCTTACACGACGCGGGTAGGCGAGGGGGCGTTGCCGACGGAGGATGCCGGCCTGGCCAAAATGCTTCATGAAATGGGACGCGAGTTTGGGGCGACCACCGGCCGGGCTCGCCGCTGCGGATGGTTCGATGCCGTGGCCACCCGCTACGCCACCATGATCAACGGCATCGATGAGCTCGCGGTCACCAATCTTGACGGGCTCGACGGCGTCGATCCGATCCGGGCTTGCGTTGCCTATCGCTTGAACGGGAAGCGTCTGGATGTTCCACCCTGCGACGCAGCCCAACTTGAGAACTGCGAGCCGATTTATCGAGACTTTCCGGGTTGGAAAAAGCCAACGCAATCCGCAAAAAAACTGTCTGATTTACCTTCTGCCGCAAGAAGTTACGTCGCCGCGATCGCTCAACTGACCGGCGCGCCTTTAAGGATCGTCAGCGTCGGACCGACTCGAAACGAAACGATCGTCCTCTAAGCAAAATATGGCGACCCCGCCCAAACTAATCCCCCGCCACATCGCCATTATTATGGACGGCAACGGCCGTTGGGCGAAAAGCCGCGGCCTGCCTCGGATCAAAGGTCACGAAAAAGGGGCGGACGCGGTGAAGGCGTGCGTCGAGGCCTGTGGCGATTTGAAGATCGAGTTCCTCACTCTCTACGCCTTCTCCGCCGAGAACTGGCAGCGGCCCAAGACCGAAGTTTTTGCCTTGATGCGCCTGCTTGAGAAATTCCTAAAAGAAAAAACCCCGGAGTTGCTCGAAAAAAATGTGCGGCTCCAAGCCATCGGACGGCTGACCGATTTGCCAGCCAGTTGCCAGAAGCAACTGCACGACTCGATCGAGCGGACTTCCGGAAACAACGGACTGACCTTGATCCTGGCGCTGAGCTACGGCGGCCGTCTCGAGATCATCGACGGGATCAAGAGTCTGCTCCGTCAGATCGATTCCGGCCACATCGATCGCGCCATGATCGACGTCGACATGTTCAGCAAACATCTCTACACCCGCTACTATCCCGACCCCGACCTCCTCATCCGTACCTCAGGCGAAATGCGCCTCTCCAATTTCCTCCTCTGGCAACTTTCTTACACCGAGATGTACGTCACCCCGAAGCTCTGGCCAGATTTCACCAAGAAAGATCTATTCGATGCCGTGGAGGATTTCGGCCGCCGGAACCGCAGATACGGCGCGGTATGAATTTGCTGGAGATCTCCTTGGTGCCGATCGCGTGCAGACCTCTATCGTCGGAGGGCGGTTAAGTCTTGCAAGCAGCACCTCGATCTCGTTAAAACATTGGCGCGCTCCCTTGTGCGCGACAGATGAAACCCCTCAGCGCTTCAACGAACGAGAGAATCTCTCAGTTCTCAAAGCATTTAGCAGGATGAGCCTGTCGCCAGAGGAATTACAGTTCCGGCCATTCCAGCCTCTGCCATTTGGTCAACCATCGCCGGACGAAATAGTTGATGGCGTGGTTCGCGAAGCCGATGCGCACGCGGCTCTCCAAACGCGTCTCGCTGTAGATGGCGTTGATAGCATAACGCCTGACACAGCGGAAAGCTTGTTGGCTACGTTCGGCGTCGCCCGTGAGGGGCGGCGTGCAATCTTGCGCGAATTGTGGCAGCACGCATTCAAGAAACTCCTTTTCCGCGATGACCAAGTAGACAGCGGGGAGGCATCATATCTGAACAGGCTCAAACTCGCATTAGGCTTGACTGACAGGGAGGTAGAGCGCGCGAGATCAGAAGTTCCAAAATTGGATTAGCGTTTTTCGTTCAGTTTTCGCACGGCGCAAATCATCTAACTATCCTAGTCGCGGAGAACCCATCCATTTCGACTGGCATTTTACGAACGGTGTGACGACTCGTTGACCAACGTGGTGCAGTTCTGCACGGGAGCTTCTCGCTCAAAAATTCCCCGCCGACTGAGCCAGATCGTCAGGAAACACAATTCGAGCAGCAATGCCTTGTTGATCGAGCAGGTACAGCAAGCCACTTCCATCGATCAATTCAATAGGCTTATCCGACGCAAACGTGAACGCATCTGGGCCATAGCCAGCAGTCGTCACGAGTATGCCCTTATTGGCACCTTCATGTTGCATCGTCCCGTACAGATCGCGGACCGCCGAAACACCAACTGTATGCCGATATCGCTTCGCCTGTATGACGACTTTCCCGCCAAGCACCGGCCGCTTATCGAATCCGATTACATCCACACCGCCATCGCGATGTGATCGGGTTAGCTTTGCTTCAATCCCGATTCGATCAAAAAGATTCGCGACAAGCTGCTCAAATTCTGTCGGTGTCAGATCCATTAGGTTCGGTCGTGACTCTAAGGCAGACAATACATCCGCTTGTTCAACGAACCGCTTATCGACCATATCGAAGTCAATAATGGGCTTCACACCTTGGATTTCGTAAGGGCGTGGTGACACCTGAGCACCAAGATTTCGTAAGCATACAAGCTTATCGACCCGTTCTAAATCAAGTTCGTCGAAGCGTTCCCTGGTCGTCCGGACAGAGATTAGATGGGGTTGAATATCTTTGCCTGTCGCCGGATCGACACTGCGAATATAGCCATTAAACGCCAGCACTTGAATAGCTGCGGCATCGTCGGAGGAAAATAATTCACGCATTGTCCTCAACCCGACTGCTGCGACCGCATCTTGATAAAGTTGTTTGCAATCAGCCGGCTTGTTAGCCTTCTCCACAATCGCGTCACGCGCTCGGTTGTAGCGATATTCTTGAATCGTCGGTACAATTCCGGGTGGGGGCAGCTCATATTCGATAACCAGCAGTTTGGATTCAGGTACAAAGGCAAAACGGTATTCGTGCGGAAAATCCTCCGGATAGGTTGACCCGCTCAACACCATCTCCGCGTAGGCCACCACCGCATCTGTCTCGTGACGCCAATAGGCACCCCACAACTCGGTAATCTGCTGATCGCGCTCTTGTACCTTTGCTTCGTAATCCGCAGCCGCTTGATCATGGGCCTGAACCAATGAATCTTCGCGATTTCTCTCAGCGTTTTCATAGGAACGTTCAGCTTCAAGGAATTGTTCCTTCGCTAGAAGAAGAGCTTGTCGATGCTGCTCTCGACGCTTCGGGAAGAGCTTGGCAAAAAATGTCAACGGAAGAACTTTTCGCACGTAAGCTTCCTTTACAGGACGCAAGCCAGGCGTCAGTAGATGAGTAGGTGGCGAAAATGGCGGATATGGTGGAACGGCCCGAAGAGAACGGAACAGAGACTCCGCAGTGACCGCAACCCAGTCTGACAAAATCGAGCGCAGTTCTTGAACTTGCCCGTCTAAACGGAAATTCAAATCATCCGCCTCTTCAAGCCGCGAAGCCAGATACTGCTGCTTCGCTTCTTTCGCAGCCAGTCTGGCATTTTGTTCGCTCAGTCTCGCAAAGCGCAGCTGGTCGCGCGCTTGTCGTCGATTTTCCGCAACCGCGCGCCGTTGCGCGCGAGCTGCTTCGCGAGCCATGCCAACAATCACGTTTCCGAGGAGGGAGCGACGCGCCATTTCGAACCGAGCTTATAATTTGCCGGAATGTTTATGTCGAATGCTTTACACACAGGGTCGCGGCTGACCGGCATCTGTGAGAAAGCATCTGACGCAGTGGCAGCGTGAGGATGAGCTAAGTTTCTCCGGGCTTTTCGTACGCGCCGCTGCCGAAGCGCTTTTGTGGGGACGCAGTGTCCCGCGCGGGAGGCTACAGGAAAGCTTCCGCGACGGAATCGGCCAGGAGTTTTCCCTTCGGGGTTAGAACGAAGTTGCCGTTATGTGCACGTAACAATCCGAGCTCAACGAATTCACGTCGCTCGGTTTTCGAATGCTGCAGCTCGGCTGCCGAAATTCCGACGTTAGTTCGGAGCGACAGCGCAATTCTTTCGCCGCGCTTCATCTCGGACGTGAGTATTTCAGTCGAACTAACGGCAGAGACGCCGTCGAGAATTCGGTCGGAATACTGGCGGTAGTCTGAAACATTCTGCCAGCGTCGAAGATCAACGGTGGAAAATGCGCTCGGGCCGATGCCGAGATAATCGTCACCGGCCCAATAGCCGCGGTTGTGCGCAGATGCGTATCCGCTGCGCGCGTAGTTCGAGATTTCGTAATGCTCGAACCCGGCGCCTTCGAGCATTCGCATCGCGCTCTCCAGGAAACGCGCGTCGGAGTCGGGGTCCTCGCGAAATTCGCCGCGCGTTTGTCGTGCGAAAAACTCGGTGTCCTCTTCGTAGGTCAGGCAGTAGGTGGAAATATGTTCCGGCCCGAGCTCGATCGTTTTTGCCAGCGCGGTTTCCCATTGCGCCAGCGTTTGTCCGGGAAGCCCAAACATCAGGTCGATGCTCAGGTTTGTGAAGCCGGCATCCCGCAAGACCTGAAACGAAGCTTCGGCCTGCACGGCGTCATGTTCGCGGCCCAGCAGTTTCAACAACTCGTCATCCCACGATTGGACCCCGAGACTGATCCGATTCACTCCGAGGCGCCGCAGAGCTGCGGCCTTTCGGGAAGAAACGCTGCCGGGGTTCGCTTCCACGGTCCACTCACGTAACGACGACAAATCGAAGCGATCGCGAAGACCGCCGAGAAGGAATTCCAGTTGCGCGGTAGTAAGCGCGGTGGGCGTTCCGCCGCCGAAGAAGATCGTCGCCGGCTTGATGGCAAAGCGGGCGCGCAGGTCGTCTGCTTCGCGCAACAGTGCTTCGCAGAACCGCTGCGTCTGGCTGGGATCGGCGCGCTCTTTATAGAACGCGCAGTACGGGCAGATCCGCGCGCAAAACGGGATATGCACGTAAAGATGCGAAACATTCTCAGTCGTGGGACGTTGAATGCTGGATGTTGAACTGCCTGCCCCGAAACTTGTTCGCGGTTGGACGTTTTCCCTATCGCTCATAAGCTCCGTCTCACCTTTCAATATCTTGCGGATTCCAATCTTAGCTCTCGTTTTTTTCTGCGCCGTCACGCCCGCCCTGGCGCAACCACCGGCGCAATCGTTGCCGCGGCCTCGCGCTTCGATCGTTTACTCGGCGCACAATCCGGCAGCAATCAAGGATTACCAAACCGATTCAGCCGTCGTCCGCGGAATGGTGAACCGCCTTGTCCTGGCCGTGACTGGTCAGCCGGATCTGGCCCGCGCCTGGGGATCGCTGGTTTCGCCTAACGATAAGATCGGCATCAAAATCTGCGCGGCGGGCGGCGAGCTTTTCACCACGCATCGCGATATCGTCAACGCCATCGTCGATGGATTGGTCGCGGCCGGCCATGCGCGCAGCAGCATCATTGTCTGGGATCGCAGCCTGGGCGGAATCAAGGATGCCGGTTACCGCCAAAACGCGGAGGGGTACCAGCTCAAGTCCATCACGCCGCGCGACGGCTATGATCCCAAGGCCATCTTCACCGCGCCGATAACCGGAAAATTAATCTGGGGCGACCTCGATTTTCGCTCCGACCGCGGCAGGGTCCCGTTGCAATCCGATCAGGAACAAACCAGCGACCAGAGCCATTTCGCGCGGATCGTTTCGAGCGAAGTCACGAAAATAATCAACGTGCCGGTGATGAGCGACAGCGCGACGAACGGACTCGCCGGGTGCTTGTATAACGTCACCCTTCCGAACATCGACAACTGGCGGCGCTTCGCCCAAGGCTCGGGCTTTGGCGGTGCCGGCATCGCCGATTTGTATCGCAACCCGATGATCAGTCAGAAGGTTGTCCTCAATATCATGGATGGACTCATCGCGGAATACGCCGGCGGTCCGCAGTCCCAACCCAATTACGCCGTCCATCATGCGACGATCCTCGCGAGCAAAGATCCGGTCGCGATCGACGCGATGGCGGTGAGACAAATCGAGGAATGGCGGGTGAAGGCCCGGTTGCCCTCGATCGCGCCGCTTGCCATTCACGTGCAGGTCGCTGCGCAGATCGGTCTCGGCAACGCGGATCTGATCGAACTTCGGAACGTCGACCGGTGAAGGCATCTCGCGAATTCGCTGAGTTGCGCGGGCCCATCCTGCGATCGGTTTCCCGGTCGTTCTATCTTTCTCTTCGGCTTCTGCCCACGACGCTGCGCGATCCGCTTTCGCTCGCTTATCTTCTGGCGCGCGCGACAGATACCATCGCCGATACCTCGGCGGCGCCCGTGAAATTGCGCGCGGAAGCGTTGCGCGATCTGGCGGGCGCGATCGCAGGAACGGCGCCGAACGACTTGGTCGCGCCGTGGCGCAATTCGTTCGCAGCGCTTCAGACTAACGAAGCCGAGCGCGCGTTGATCGAGGCGCTGCCGGCAGCTCTGGAGTGGTTAGAGTCGACGGAGAATGACGATCGGCGCGAGATACGAAATGTTCTGAAGAAAATTACTGAGGGACAGGCGCTCGATCTGGAACGATTCGGCGCGGGCGGGGGAGTTCGGGCGCTGGAAACGGCGGCTTATCTCGATGAATACACTTATCTTGTAGCCGGCTGCGTCGGAGAATTTTGGACGCGGATTTGTTTTGCGCACATCAAGAATTTCAGCGACCGGCCGGAAGCGGAGATGCTCGAATTCGGCGTAAGGTACGGGAAAGGGCTCCAGCTCATCAACATCCTGCGCGACCTCGGAGCGGATTTGCAGGAAGGACGCTCTTATCTGCCGGCGGAGGAGCTTCACTCGTTAGGCATCGCGCCTGAAGAAATTTTGCGCAACTCGGCACGCGTCGAACCGCTCGTGCGGCAATGGCGGGAGAAAGCCGAACGCGGCGTGGAGGCTGGGATTGATTACGCGTGTGCGATTCGGAACCGCCGCATTCGCTTTGCTACGGCGTTGCCGGCGTTGATTGGAGCGCGCACCCTCGCGCTCTTGAGCGAGGCGGGCGGGGAAGTTTTTGCGCGAAGGATCAAAGTTTCGCGCGCGGAAGTTCGAAGAATCATGGCTTCCACTGCACTTGCGTCGCCGAAATCGTTGCGCGCGACCTTTCAAAAACTCCAAGGAGCGGCGGTTTCCAAACCGCCGTCTTAATTTGTCGGCGATTTGGAAATCGCCGCTCCTTGATGTCGCTCGACGATCGCTACCGAAAATAGTTGCGCTGCTTTTCGGTGATCGGCCGGCCGATTCGCTCCAGAACCTGAAGCATGTCCTCCCATACTTTCCGTTTCTCCGACGGCGCCTGGTTCCGCAGAAGATACGACGGGTGATAAGTGATCATCAACGGTGTCTCCTGGTGCGAATGCCATTTTCCCCGCAGATCCCGCATCGTTCCGCGCGTCCCGAGCAGGCCCTCCACCGCCGTAGCCCCGAGCGCGATCAGGACTTTCGGCTGAATGATCCCGATCTGCTCCGCGAGATAAGGCAGGCAGGTCTGCATTTCCACCGGCGTCGGCGGGCGATTGCCCGAACTGCCGCGCGGCATGTCGGGCCGGCACTTCAGCACGTTCGCGATGTAAACTTCATCGCGACGGAATCCCATCGTCTCGATGATTTTTGTCAGCAACTGTCCTGCCCGGCCGACGAACGGCTCGCCGCGTGCGTCTTCGTCGGCGCCGGGCGCTTCGCCGATGAACATCAGATCCGCGTCCGGATTTCCGACACCGAACACGGTCTGCGTTCGCGTGCGCGCGAGGTGCGGACACTTCATGCATACGGCGACGCGGGCGCGGATCGGAGCGAGTAATGCTTCTTTGTCTGCGTTGCTTGGAACCGGCGCCTTCACCGTTGTTCCGGATTCCTGGGAAACCGGACGGCGAAGCTGAACGAGCGAACTTCGTGATGCCCGCGGAAGTTTTTCTCCCCGCTCCCGAATCTGTTCGAGCGAGGTGAGCACGAGATCGAGCGCGGGAGAAAATTCGATTGCCACTGCCCCTACAATCTGAGGTTTTGCGCGCGACGGCAATTCCTTTGATGCTGCCTGAATGAGTTCGCGGCTTTCCGACTACGATTATCCCTTGCCGGAAGACCTCATCGCGCGCCGGCCGCTCCCGCGCCGCGATGAATCGCGTATGATGGTCCTGCATCGGCACGGCCAAAAAATCGAACATCGAGAATTCGCGGAGCTCAGCGCCTTCCTTGCACCGGGCGACCTTCTCGTGCTGAACAACACTCGTGTCCTGAACGCCCGCCGGTTCTCTGATGATGGCAAGATCGAGTTTCTGTTCCTAGAACGGCTTGGGCCGGCGCGGTGGAAATGTCTTGTCCGGCCTGGCAGAAAAATGCGCGTCGGAGCTTCCGCGGCAATCGATGGGGCGATTGTGCGCGTGGAAGAGATTTGTCCGGATGGCGAGCGCGTAGTTTCGGTCGACCGCGAGGTCAACCTCTGGGAAGGCGGAATGGTTCCGCTGCCGCCTTATCTCCGCCGGCAAGGCGATCTCGATGACATCGAAAGGTATCAGACGGTTTTCGCGCAGTTCCCCGGCGCGGTGGCGGCGCCAACCGCCGGATTGCATTTCACACCGGAACTCCTGGCAAGATTGCCCCACACATTTATCACGCTGCATGTCGGGGCCGGGACGTTTCAGCCGGTTAAGACGGAAGCGATCACCGAGCATCGAATGCACAAAGAAGAATTTTCCATTTCCGAGGCGGCCGCGACGGGGATCAATTCCGCAGCGCGCATTGTCGCAGTCGGTACCACGACAGTTCGCGTCCTCGAGTCCGCTGCTCGCTGCGATGGCCAGCTCTTCGCGCAGGATGGCGCGACCGACATTTTTATTCATCCGCCCACGGAGATTCGGCACGTAGATTCGTTGCTAACGAACTTTCACCTCCCGCGTTCGACTCTGCTCATGCTGGTCAGCGCGTTCGCCGGCCGGGAATTTTTGCTCGCGGCCTATGAGGAAGCGATCCGCGAGCGTTACCGATTCTACAGTTACGGCGACTGCATGCTGATCGTGTGACAGCAACATCTGCTGTAGCCGCTTCCCTGTGCGAAGCGTTGGCTGGACCAGCCTCGACCTATGCGCTTCGCACAGCGAAGCGGCTACAGCAGATTTTTGTGTTATCATTCCCGCCAATGGATACCGCCGATAAACCCAAAGGCGAGCTCGTCATCCGCACGATCGCGATGCCGAAGGATACGAATCCCAGCGGAGATATTTTCGGCGGCTGGATCATGTCGCAAATGGATTTGGGCAGCGGAATCCTGGCCGCGAAAACCGCGAAGTCGCGCGTGGTCACGGTGGCGATCGAAGGCATGTCGTTTCTCCGCCCGGTGCAGGTGGGCGACCGGGTGGCGTGTTATGCACGAGTCGAAAAGATCGGCCGCACCTCGATGGTCATTCCCGTGGAAGTGTGGGTGCAGCGCTACATGTCGGGCGAAGAAGTTCGCGTGACCCAGGGCGTATTCACCTATGTCGCAGTCGACAGCGGCGGGAAACCGATCCCCGTGCAGCGGGATTGACCGCACCCCAGCCGATTACTGGCCCTCGGAAGTCTGCGTTGTCTCCGGTCCGGGGGTGGGACGGAGCGTGGGCAAATCCGCGCGTTGGTGGATTATCTTCGAACGTTGCTTCGCGCGCGAGGTTTGCATTTTCCGCACGTAATTTTTATACGCGCGATCCTGGCGGCCGCTTTTGCTGAACATCGAGCAACCGGGAATGCTCACCGCGAGAACAAGAACCAGGCAAAGCGATTTCATCAGGCGACTTTTTCATTTGCCGCCACTTCCGACCAGGCGAAATGGCGGGATTGGATCAGTTCATCCACGACCCGGTAAACCTTCAGCTCGCAGACAGTGCATTGGCGATACAAAGCCGAAATCGTCAGGGGCGATTTGGCGGTGAGGTCCCAGATGTGTTCCGCCGCTGACTGCAATTCGGGCGGGGCGGCGACTGCCCACGAGAGATTGGCCTTGCTCCGCTGCAAGGTGGCTGTGCTATCCGGCATTCGTTGCTTCAACTGATCGAATTCATCCCGGCCTTGCAAGGCGTTGATCAGCATTTCGCCGGCGTTTCGTGCGATGCGTTCGGAAAGAATCCAATCCTTCCCGGGCAGTTCTCCAGCGGAGAAGGAGAATTTGCCGGTAAGCTTTTCGTCCACGAAGAGCTGCCAAAAGGCTTCTTCGCCCGTGAGATGTTCGAACTGGCCCCAGCGCGGCTGCCCTTTCTCGAAGAAAAACGCGGAGACCAATTCCGATTCGTCGTTCGAGATCCGGAGCTCGCCGGTCTGAGAGGAATTGGCGATGGTCTGGTAGATCGTGACGAGATCGAAGTTCGAAAGGCTGCCGCTGAGTTCGAGGCAATGGCTCTGGGCCAGCGCGAGATCGTTCGCCTGCAAGAGGCGGAAGGCAAGTTGTTCGCAGAGATACTCGAAAAATGACGGCACCCGGCGGATCAACTCGGCGAAATCTTTTCGCTCGAAACATTGCAGACTCACCGGCTCGCAGGTGCGCACGACGTGTTTGCGCGGGAGGTTCGTCAAAGTCTCGACGTCGCCCAGAATGTCGCCGCGCGTCAGGTAAGTCGCCGCTGTCGATTTTTTTGCGGAAGGCTGAATGACTTCGACGGCGCCCCGATTGATGATGTAGATCGCATCCCCCGGATCGCCCGTCGAATAGATGGTTTCGCCTTCCGCGAGATGCAGGACGCGTGAGAGCTCCCCGATCGCTTTGAGCTCGAGGAGCTTGAGCGATGTGCAAAAGCCAAAGAAATCCCTGTCCGGCATGGGTGTTCTATAGCAGGAGTCATGCAGCACCCCTGTTTCATGGGCATTTGCAATGCGCCCCAGGGCCGGTCAATCTTCGGCCATGCGCGAGATCGCCTACCTTTTCGAGCGATTCCCGTCGTTTGGCCAAACCTTTTGTTACCGCGAGGTAGAGGAGCTGGAACGGCAGGGCACGCAGGTGCAGGTCTACTCGATCCGGCGTCCGGTCGATGAGCCGGCACAGGATTGGGACGAACAAATTGTTCGGCGCGTCCATTACCTGCCGGAGGAAGCGGCCCTCGTGCGGGAAGTGGATGCGGCGCTCCGCCGTGGCACGGTGCCGGGCGCCGTCCGCGAAGCCGTCGAAAAATGGGGACGGCAATCCGATTTTCTTCGCCTCTATCAGGCTATCCACATCGGCCTGCGAATGCAGGAGAACAATATCGCCCAAGTCCACGCGCACTTCGCCGGCATGGCGGCGCGCACAGCCTTCTGGATCCATCGATTCTTCGGGATTCCGTTTAGCGTCACCGCCCACGCGAATGACATCTTCGCGCCCCGGGACTTTGTGGTTTCCCTTCCGAAATTGATGGAGAGCGCCGCGGCGGTTGTGACCGTGAGCGATTACGCGGCTAATCATCTCAGGGTGCGGTTTCCGGAAAGCGCCGCGCGGATTCATCGCGTTTACAACGGAGTGAATCTTTCCCGTTTCTATCCGAGCGATCCGGGCAGCGGAATTCCGGCGATCGTTTCCGTCGGCCGGTTGATCGAGAAGAAAGGGTTCGCCGATCTCATCGAGGCTTGCAGACTTCTTACGTCGCGGGGCCGCGCGTTTGTCTGCGAAATTATCGGTGAAGGTCCACTTGAAAGCGCGTTGCGGGCGCAGATCGCCGAAGCTGGTCTGGAGAGCTGCGTGAAATTAGCCGGGCCGCAGACGCAATCGCAGATCGCGTTGCGCCTGGCGCACGCCACGATTTTCGTTTTGCCGTGCACCCGCGAAGAGGGCGGGGGAATGGACAATCTTCCGACCGTCATCATGGAAGCGATGGCGGCGGGATTGCCGGTGATCTCGACGCCTTTGGCGGGTATCCCCGAGATGGTGGAGCACGAGGTCAACGGCGAGCTGGTGCCGGAACACGATCCGCCGGCGATTTGCGCTGCGATGGAGCGACTCATTTCCGAGCCCGAGCGCGCGCGCAGATTGGGCGACCGCGGCCGGCAGATCGCCCGCGAAAAATTCTCGATCGAGACGAGCGCACGCTCGCTCCGCGCTCTCTTTGAAAAACTGTAGCCGCTTCGCTGTGCGAAGCGTCGGGGAAATGCGGTCAAATGCCAAAAACGCGGCCCACAGGGCCGCGGCTACAGTATGTTGTGCGAGTACTTTGCTCTTGCCTGAACAAATCCAAGAGTGCGAAATGGGGATATGAAACTGCCCCTGCGCGTTCTCCTGGTTGTTTTCTGCATCGTGGCCGCCGCAACTTCTCGCGCCGAGAATTGGACGGAGAGTTATAATCGTCTCCTGGGCAAGTATGTGACTTCCGGCGGGGTGAAATATGCCGAGTGGAAAGGCAATGCCGCGGACATGCAGGCGCTCCAGGGCGTGGTCGACACGATCGCGAAGGAAAACGCCGGGGCGGATAAGCAGCAGATCGCTTTTTACCTCAACGCCTACAACGCCTGGATCCTGCACGAAGCGCTTGGCAAATATCCGACCAAAAGCGTGAAGGACACGCTGTTCACTTTCTTCACGAGCAAGCGGATCACCGTTGCCGGACAGCAGACGAGCTTCAAAGCGCTGGAAGATAATGTGATTAGAAAGCTCGGCGAGCCGCGGATCCATTTCGCACTCAACTGCGCCAGCCGAAGTTGTCCGCCGTTGAACCGCGAACCGTTCAGCGCCGACAAACTCGATGGTCAGTTCGAGAAGCTGGCCAAGGGTTACATCAATTCCGACCATGGAGTGAAGTATTCGCCCGAAACGAAGACAGCCGAGCTCTCGAAAATTTTCGACTGGTACAAGGACGACTTCAAAGGCGAGGGCGGTCCGATTGCTTTCATTAACAAGCGACGCTCCACGCCGCTCGCTCCGGATGTGAAGATCAATTATCAGGATTACGACTGGGGTTTGAACGAGGCGAAATAACGATGGTTTCCCTCGCGAACGATCATCAGGAATTGAAGCCGCCGCCGCGTTGGCGCGCGCGCTGGAAAGCGTTCCGCCATCCGATCGCTGAAGAAAAGACGCGTGTCCTGAAAGAGCGCTGGGAGTCGCTCCCGCCGGAGCTGCGCACGAACAACCAGATCTCGGGCCGGCACCTGACGCATTGCGGTTTTACCCTCGGCGCGAGTTATTGCTCGTTTCATTGCACGCATTGTTATCTGCCGAAAAATGCGAACGAGATTCCGATTCCGTCACTCGCGCAGGTGAAGGAACAGATCGACGCGAACCGCCGCCTGCAAGGTCCCGGCGGCGGGCTCCAGATTACCGGCGGTGATGTTGCCGACGCTTATTGGAAATCCGGACGCGGCGATGAGCTGATCGAAATTGTCCGCTACGCGATTTCCGTCGGCTCGATCCCGATGCTCATGACGCACGGCCAGACCTTGATCGAGCAGCCGCAATTCCTGGAGCGCCTCATGGTGGAAGGCGGGCTGCGGCAGATTTCCGTCCATGTCGATATGACGCAAGCCGGCCGGCACGGTTATCCCATCGGCCGCATCAAATGCGAGGCGGACCTCCATCCCGTCCGGCAGGCGTTCACCGATCTCGCGCTTCGTATCCGCGAAAAGACCGGACTCCTCCTCGAGTACGCGCTCAGTTTTACCGTTACGCGCCGCAACATCGATGATGTGCCGGAAGTGATTCGCTGGTACTTGGCCGACCCGAAGCGGAGCTACATCTGGCGCATGCTTAGTTTCCAACCCGAAGCCGATACCGGTCGCACGATTTTTTCTCAGCGACCGATCACCTCTGCCGACGTCTGGGAGAAAATCCGCGAAGGCGTCGGCTTGCCGCTGCGCCGCGATGTTTCCATTTTCGGCCATCCGGATTGCAACAGCTGGGCGTCGCTTTTGATCGCCCGGCCTTCCGGAAAAATTTTCCCGTTGCTGCCGGACGACAAGAAATTCGATTCGTTGCTCGGGGAAGTGCTGCGAAAAATCGGCGGACTTTCGCTGGTCAACGATGACGCCGGCACCCCGCCATACCGGCTCGCCGGTGTTTTGGTTCAGCATCCGCTCCTTGCGGCCAAACTCGTCGCGAAGCTTTTGCGCTACGTCACCTCGCGCAAAGCGCCGCCGGAAATCTTCCGCTCCCTTTTGCGCGGGCAGGTGCACACGCTCGGCGTTGGCATGCACAATTTCATGGATGCAAAGCAGGTCGCGACCGCCGATACCGATCCGGTTATTCGCGCCCGCCTTGATTCTTGCGTCTTCAAAGGGGCGGTGAAACGCAATGGCGAATGGGTAGCCGTGCCGATGTGCTCGATGAACCAGCAGACCTGGTCAGAAGTTTACGATGGCCGGCTGAACGATCCCGAGTTGCTGAAGCAATCGCAGGTCGTTAATCGAGTCGCCGAATCAGCGCCGGTGGCATTGTAGCCTAGACCGGCGATCCCGATCACAAAAGATCCCGGACGCAATTCATCGCGCGGAGATAAACGCGATGCGGTCCGCCACGCATTAATTCTTCGCTCATCAGGCGCACGGTGTCGTTCTGGCCGGCCGGCATCCGGCATCGACGGTCGCCCGTTGCGACATCGAGTAGATCGGCTCTCTCCGCGTGCACCACCGTGAATTCGACCGCTCCACAGCGGACCAGACAACGACCGATCGGTTCGCCGGTTTTTTCCTGCAAGGCGACTTTGATCGCACGGCCGGATGGCCCGCGGAAATGAAGGACGCCGTTCCTCTTTTGTTCCTCGTGACTCCAGCGCAATTGTGCGGCGAGCCACCCGATCAGGAGCAACGCGGTCGACCGATATTCCGGTGCGAAATCGATCTCGACGCTCTCGATTTCATCAAAGCGGGCGTGCGCCGCGGCATGATCGAAGAATTGAGCGAGAGCGAGCCGAATCTGGACGAGCCGGGTCCAGTTCAAATCGCAGAGAACGATCCGCTGTTTCGCCTCCGCCTGCGCGGTCTCGACGCGCTGCATTTGCTCGCGGAAATCGTTCCAACCCCGGCTGTCGTAAATGACGCGATCGACCCAGGCCCAGAGCTGCGGATCCATCGGGGCGGAAAATTCCCCTTGCCACCAGAGATAGAGCGGCAGATCGGAATCGAGCTGGGAGAAAACGATGTTGGGCAGCAGCCGCGCCGATGGTCCTTCCAGCAAAAACGAAAGCTGTTCCGAGCAAACTTGTTTGCTCCCGGCGCGGCTTACATGGCAATGGACATTGATCCACGCATCGACGCGGTTTTCCTTTGCCCCGGGATTCGCGCCGATCACGATCGCGCGGCAGGCGTGGTCTTCCGTAATTTCGGAAATGATCCGGGTGTTAAGCGGAAGAGAGCCGGGCGCCTCGCTGTAAACGGCGAGATTAATCAACGACGCCCGCGTCTTTGCGCCGCCGCCTTCCGCCCAAAGTTTCTTCAGCTCCCGATCGATCTTCCCGATCTCAACGGGTAGGCCTAACGACACCCCTTCAGCTATGGCGGCCATTGGCATTAAAGCCTGCGCCAGGCGCGGCCATCGCGCGCCAGCAATTCGTCTGCTTCCTCGGGACCCCATGAGCCGGCCGGATATTCGAACAATCCCGGCTGATTCTCCTTCGCCACCCACGCTTCTTCGATCGGGTCGATAAACGCCCACGCTTCTTCCACTTCATCGCGGCGCGCGAACAGAGTGGCGTCGCCGCTCATCGCGTCCAGCAACAAACGCTCGTACGCTTCCGGACTCGCTTTGCCGAAGGAGGTGCCGTAGTGAAAATCCATTTTCACCGGCTCGATCCGCAAACTCGTGCCCGGCATTTTCGCCTGCATCCGAAGGGAGATTCCTTCGTCCGGCTGAATCCGGATCACGAGAACATTTTGATCGAGCGAAACGGACTCGCGATTGAACAGAACCGCCGGCGCCTTCTTGAAATGGACCGAGATTTCGGTCCCCGACTTTGGCAGGCGTTTGCCGACTCGAATGTAAATCGGAACATCCGCGAGGCGCCAATCGTCAATCCGAACGCGCAACGCCACGAATGTCTCCGTTTTGGAATCCGGCTTCACGTTTTTCTCGCTGCGATATCCGGGCACAGGTTTTCCATTGATCGAGCCCTCCGCGTACTGGCCGCGGACGACATTTTGCGAGATCTCCTCGGCCGTCATGCGGCGAAGCGAGCGGACGATCTTCACTTTTTCATCGCGGATGCTGTCCGCACCGAGATCGGTCGGCGGTTCCATGGCGACGAGACAAAGGAGCTGGAGCAGATGGTTTTGCACCATGTCGCGCAGCGCGCCCGCGCCCTCGTAGTAGCCGGCCCGGCCTTCGACCCCGAGCGTTTCCGCGGCAGTGATCTGGATGTGATCGACGTAGCGCCCGTTCCAGATCGGCTCGAAGATTGCGTTCGCGAATCGCAAGACGAGGATGTTCTGCGCCGTTTCCTTTCCGAGGAAATGATCGATCCGATAGGTTTGATTCTCGGCAAAGGCCTTTCGCACCACGGAGTTGAGTTCGCGTGCGGTCGCCAAGTCGGTGCCGAACGGTTTCTCCACGATCACGCGCGCCCAATTTCCCTCGCGCGACTCGTTCAATCCCGCGTCCTTCAGGTTTTTCAGGATCGGCTCAAACTGGTCTGGCGCGACCGCCAGGTAAAAAAGCCGGTTGCCGCCCGTGCCGCGTTCCTTGTCAATTTTGTCGAGCCGCTCCGCGAGACTCTTGTAGCCGGTGGCATCGTGGAACTCGCTCTGATGATAGAAGAGACCGTGCGCGAAACTGGACCAGATTTCGTCCCGCACGGCCTGCCGCGAAAATTTCTTCGTGGATTCCTCCTGCTCCTTGCGAAACTCCTCGTCCGTTTTGGGGCGTCGCGCGAAGCCGATCACCGCGACAGCGGGCGGCAATTCGCCATCGGCCGCGATGTTGTAGAGGGCGGGAATCAATTTCCGCATCGTGAGGTCGCCGGTCGCGCCGAAAATGACGACGCTGCAAGCCTGCGGCACCGTGCGGGTGGTGAGTCCCTCGCGGAGCGGATTAGTTTGCTTTGTTTCCGAAGTGTTGCTCATCGCGCGACGCCGATTTAGGCAGATTCGCGCGAATTAGGTAAGAGGAAACTTTCGACATCAAGGAGCGGCGGTTTACAAACCGCCGTTTTGTTTTAGTCGGCGGTTTTGTAAACCGCCGCTCCTTGGCAATCGGCATGCCAACCATGGCAACTCGCGAAGCATCGGCTCGTTACAAAGCCGCATGATTTTCACCCCCACTGCCGACAACATCCGGCGTGCCCGCGCCGAAAAAATATTGCGATAAATCCATCGAACGCGTTCACCGGTTCGCGGAAAACGGTTGAGGTACGCGCGTATGGCTACGACGGCAGTGGGAAGCGGCGGGTGAGCTCGCGGACTTTACCGCGGATTTCTTCGAGGCCGGCGGCGTCGTCGCGGCGATTAAGCGCGTCATTGATGAGGTCGGCGATATCGAGCATCTCTTCTTCCTTCATCCCGCGGGTGGTGACGGCGGGGGTGCCGACGCGGATGCCGCCGGGTTTGAAGATGGGGTAGGTGTCGAAGGGGATGCCGTTTTTGTTCACGGTGATACCGGCGCGGTCGAGAATTTCCTGCGCTTGCTTCCCGTTGATGTCCTTCGGCCGAAGATCGACGAGCATGAGATGGTTGTCCGTGCCGCCAGAGGTGATGCGGTAGCCGTGCTTAGCTAGGCCGGCGGCGAGCGCCTTCGCGTTCACGACGACCTGCCGCTGATAATCGCGGAACTGCGGTTGAAGCGCTTCGTGAAAGCAGACTGCCTTCGCGGCGATAACATGCATGAGCGGGCCGCCCTGGACGCCGGGGAACACGGTCGAGTCGATCTGTTTGGCAAATTGTTCCTGGCACATCACGATGCCGCCGCGCGGGCCGCGGAGACTCTTGTGCGTCGTAGTGGTGACGAACTGCGCATGCGGAATCGGGGTGGGATGCTGACCGCCGGCCACGAGCCCCGAGATATGGGCCATGTCGATGAATAGAATTGCGCCGACTGAATCGGCGATCTGTCGCATTCGTGGGAAGTCGATGATGCGCGGATAAGCGGAGGCGCCCGCGGTGATCATGGCCGGGCGAACGTCTTCGGCTTGTTTCTGCAAAGCATCGTAATCGATCTGCTCGGTCTCCGCGCTCACGCCATATTGCGAGACCTCGTAGAATTTGCCGGAGAAATTTGCGGGATGGCCATGGGTGAGATGACCGCCGTGGGCGAGGTTCATCGCGAGAATTTTATCGCCCGGTTTAAGCATGGCGAAGTAAACGGCCATGTTCGCCTGCGCGCCGCTATGCGGTTGCACGTTCACGTGTTCGCAACCGAAGAGTTGCTTCGCCCGGTCGATCGCAAGCTGCTCCGCCGTGTCGACGTTCTCACAGCCGCCGTACCAGCGTTTCTTCGGGTAACCTTCGGCGTACTTGTTCGTCAGGACGCTTCCTTGCGCTTCCATGACCGCACGGCTCGTGAAATTTTCCGAGGCGATCAACTCGATGTTCTCGCGCTGCCGCTTCTCTTCCGCCGCGACCGCTTCGAAGATTTCCGGGTCGACTTTGCGCAGCCCGCCACCCAGCGCTCCCATGGACGCGGCGGAACCCGGACCGGTCGTGGTGTCGTTAGGCTGATCTGCCATTGAAAAGGATGACGTTCCGCGGCCGCGCGATTTTGCCGGCACGGCGAGTTCGCTTTGTTCTACGAACGCGAGCACGGTAGGTAAAGCGTTTTTAATCGTCGTCGCGCACACACTGTAAACATCGCGGGTGCATCCGATCGGGTCGGGCACGTCGCGCCAGACGGTCATGCCCGGTTCTTCGAATTCACGGAGGAGAAACGTCTTCTCCGCGCCGTGCGGGAACAGCATGTGGATCGTTTCGACATGCGCACCGGTCATGGCGAAAATGTGCGTCGCGCGCTCGACCAGCGTCGCTGTCAGAGGCTGGCTGCGGAGTTGCCGGATGTCGATGCCTTCCTGCTCGCAGACATTAATCGCGTGCAAACTCGGAGGCTGCCCGCGCACCGCGTGGACGCCGGCAGATGCGACCTCGATATCCTTGCGATTGCCCAGGAGGCGACGGAAAAGCCCTTCCGCCATCGGGCTGCGACAAATATTTCCAGTGCAAACAAAGAGGACGCTTTTCACGATTTCGAGCCGGCGCGTTACCGGCTTCGCAAAGTAAAATCAAACCGAATCAAGTCAACGCGCCGAGGTCGCATCTGCGTCATTCCGGACGAAGCGCGCGCGACGAGCTATCTCCCAAAACAGGTTTGTCATCCTGAGCGGTGCGAAGGATCTCTGACTTTTTATTTTGCTAGCAGAACGCTTCGAATCGGAAATATTCACAGATGGAAAGCCCGGCCTCGCGCGCTGTGTTACGGCTTCGCTTCGCTCAGAATGACAGACCATTTATGAGATCCCGGCGCTAGAGGAGCGGCAGTTGCGTCTCTTCCTGCTCCGTACTCGCGAAGCGGACACCGAGCCCGATCAGCCGAACATTTTTCCCCGTCCGCGCAAAGGCCTCCCGCAACAGCAATCGAAACTGGTCGAGCGACGGCGTCAGCCCAGCGCGCTCCACGGTCGTGCGGGTGAAATCCGCGAATTTCAATTTCACGAAGATTTTCGTGACGGTCCGCGCCGATTCCTTCTGCGCCAGGTCGGCCATCAATTCCTCGAACAATTCCGGCAGCTTTTCTTCGCATTCCGCGATTGTTTCCAAATCCGTCGAGAACGTCTCCTCGTTGCTGAGCGATTTGCGTTCGCGATCCGGCTCGACCGGGCGATCATCGATGCCGCGGCAGAGATCGTAGAGTTCGATCCCGAATTTCCCGAAATGTTCCTGGAGCGCGGCGCGCGAAAGCCGTTGCATATCGCCGCAGGTCACGATCCCCATTTTCTCGAGCTTCTGCCCGGTCACGTCGCCGATTCCCCAAAGTTTGCGCACCGGCATTTTTTCCATGAACGCCGCGACCTCGTTCGTTTTTACTTCGACCTGCCCGTTTGGCTTTTTCAGATCGCTCGCGATTTTCGCGACGAGTTTGTTCGGACCGAGCCCGGCCGACGCGGTCAACTTCGTCTTCCGAAAAATCAGTTGCCGGATTATTTCGGCGAGCGGGCCGGGCGCGCCGGGATGCGCTGTGACATCGAGGTAAGCTTCATCGAGCGAAAGCGGTTCCACGAGCGGCGTGAAACGATACAGAATCTCGCGAATCACGGCAGACTCCTTGCGGTAAACATCGAATCGCGTCGGCAAGATAATAAGATTGGGACAGCGCTGCAGCGCCATGAAAGTGGGCATGGCCGACCGGACGCCGAACTTGCGCGCCTCATAGTTGCACGTGGTCAGCACGCCGCGGCGATCTCGCGCACCGCCGACGCCCACCGGCTTCCCCTTCAAGGCCGGCTGATCGCGCACTTCGATCGCGGCGTAGAAGCAATCCATGTCGAGATGGATAATGGCGCGCGTATTTTTCTCAGACTCCACAATCGCAATGTTGCCTCAAGGAGCGGCGGTTTCCAAACCGCCGATTTTGAAACCGGACGGCGATTTGGAAATCGCCGCTCCTTGAAAAACGTCTCTGCAACCGTGATCTATCTGAATGAACTTTACTTATTACGGCCACGCCTGTTTCTCCGTTCAAGCCGGCGGCAAGACGCTGCTCTTCGATCCGTTCATTTCGCCGAATCCGCTGGCGAAAGAGATCGATGTAAAGAAAGTCGCGGCGGATTTCATCCTCGTTTCACACGGCCACGGCGATCATGTCGCTGATGTGATCGAGATCGCAAACCGGACGGGCGCCACCGTCATCGCTCCGTATGAAGTCGGCACCTGGTTCGAAGGGAAGGGCGTGAAGAATGTGCAATCGATGAATCATGGCGGCTCGGCCAAGACCGACTTCGGCCGGGTTAAGCTCACCAGCGCCATTCACAGCAGCTCGATGCCCGATGGCTCCTACGGCGGTAACCCGTGCGGCTTCGTCGTCGAGACCGCTGACGGCAACTTCTATTACTCGGGGGACACCGCGCTGACTTACGACATGAAAATCATCGGCGAAACCCTCAAGCTGAGCTTCGCCGTCTTCCCAATCGGCGATTTTTTTACCATGGGAATTGCCGATGCCTTACAAGCGGCGGATTTCGTCGGCGTGTCGAAATTCATCGGCGTGCATTACGATACCTTCCCGCCGATCAAGCTCGACCACGCGGCCGCCCGGGCCGCGGCGCAAGAGGCCGGAAAGGAATTGCTGCTGCCAGCGATCGGCGAAACGATCGCGGTTTAGATCTGCGCCCGCAACAGATCGCGGCGGGACTCCTCGAATCTTTCTCGGAGTGCCCGCCGCTTTCCGTCAACCCAATCTTTATTGCTTCCTGGCGTCGCGCATTTCCTGGCGCGCTTTTCGCATGTCTTCGCGCGCCTTTTGGAGCGCATCGAATTTTTGCTGCTGCTCCGGCGTCAGCACCGCACGAATTTGCGCCCGCGTCGCGTCTCGGATCGCCTTCATTTTCCCCATCGCTTCCTGGCGGGCGGCGATGACCTGCGGTTTTGCCTGATCGAGAATCGGCTGGATCTTCGCCTGTTGCTCCGGCGTGAGGGCCAGGTTTTTCGTCATGTGCTCGAGGATATTGCCGCCATCGCGATGGCGCCGGTTTTTCCAGTCGCGGCCCGGGTCTTGGGCTTGAGCGAGTGAGAGCGTGCCAAATATGGCGAGGCACGTGGCCGTAAGAGTGATCTGTCGTATTTTCATTGTTGTTTCTTTTTCTAATCGTTAGGCAGCTCGTAGACCGGCCACCTTGTCAAAGAGAGAAACCCCCAAGTTTTCTCGAAGTTGCGGTTCGCCGCAGAAAAATTTAGGGCCGCGAGTGCGCAGGACCCGGCAACTCCAGTCGCGCCGTAATCACCTGGGTTCCGTCAGTCAAGTCGATGCGTCCATCGCCAATGGTCAACACCTTCAAGGTAAGGGCGACGAAAGCGCTCGGCGTGTGCACCGTGACCAGCTCGCCTTCCGCAACTTGTTGTCCGTTAATGATCGCCAGCCGCGGATGGCCGAGCGAGATCGCGGTGACGTGAAGCAGGTCGGCCCGGACCTGAACCAGAATCGGCGCCGGCGGGACCTGAACGTGCCGTGAGACGGAGAGACTCTCGGTAGAAACCGCCAGGAGCTTAAGCCTGGCTTCTTCGTACTGAATCGAGGCCCGGTGACGGGAGTAAACAAATCCAATCATCGAGAGGACGGCCGCCCCGAGCACAATCCCCAAAAATATTGCCCGGCCATTGCCAGAGAAAATCGAAGGTCCTATCAGCCGCGACCGCACGTCTGATGCGACATCGGGCAGCTTGCTTTGACCTGGTTCAGACACGACGGAATTGAGCAACCGCGGTGCAGGGCCATCCTGGGGAAGGAGACGCATGACACTTGCTAAGCATCGCTTGTTCCCATCGCCGCCAAATGAACTGCTCCACGCGCGCGGCACGGGTGTCGCGCTAATCAGTCTTGTCGGTTACCAACCCTGCACCTAGAAGGATGGGATGATTCGGGAGGCGCGAATGCGCGGTGCGGCTGCAACCGACGCTCAGGGCTTTCGCCTGCGCGGCCGCGAGGTCACCCGGCTCGAATCATTCTGCGACGCCGTCTTCGCCTTCGCGGTCACTTTGCTGGTGGTATCGCTCGAGGTTCCGAAAAGCTTCGTTGAACTGATGGAAACCATGCGCGGCTTTCTCGCGTTCGGGGTTTGCTTCGCCATTCTGGCGATGATTTGGAACTCTCATTATGTCTTCAGTCGGCGCTTCGGGCTCGATGACGGTTTCGTTAGGTTCCTGACCTGCGTAATGCTTTTCATTGTTCTGCTCTACGTCTATCCGCTGAAATTTTTGTTCAACCTTTTCATCAACGGAATGATCCTGGGCGGCCTGCGCGGTCAGCTCACCCGCGACCAGGGTTCCACGTTGTTTGTTATCTACGGGATGGGTTTCGCCGCCATTTATCTGGCGCTGGCGGCGCTCTATCTGCATGCCTACCGCCGCCGCGCGGAGCTTGAGCTAAATGAAATGGAAACGCTCGACACGCGGTGGGAATTGTACGCCATGCTCTGCCACGCCAGTGTGGGCGTGGCGTCGGCCCTGGTGGCGTTGACGGCGAATTACGTGGACCTGGCCGGCTTCGTTTATTTTTCGCTCTTTGTTATCATGACCATCCACCGAATGATGCACGGCCGAAGGCACAGGGCTTTGCAGGCGCGAATGGTCGCCGTCGAAACGTAATAGTTACTGCGCGCACTCTTCCAGCGCAGCAGCATCTCCTCCGAGAGTCGCCAGCGCTTCGCCGGCGAAATGGAGGGAGCCGGTCACGAGAATGCGGTCGCGCCCGGCCCGTGCCTGATCGAAAGCGCCATCGAGCGAAGACGCCAGCGAGATCGGCAGCTCCGGAAAGAGGTTTGCGCCGACCCGGGCGAGTTCCTCCCGCAACATCGCCCGCTCGCTGCGGGCCGGTGGCAGGATCATTCGTCGAGCGATCGGCGCCAAAGCGCGCAAAATTCCTGCAATATCCTTGTCGGCCAGCACGGCCAGAATGATCGTGGCGCGTTCCTCACCGAATTTTTCTCGCCAGGTTTTCACGAGAACGCCGGCGCCGGCCGGGTTATGCGCGCCGTCGATGACGATCCGGTCGTCCCAGAATTGAAAGCGCGCGTGCCAGACAACGTTCGCCAAGCCTCGAGCGATCGCGCTGTCGTCCACCGCGATTGCGCCGAAACGCAGGGCGGCGATCGCGACCGCCGCGTTTTCTTTTTGGTGCGTCCCAGCCAGTGAGAGTGGAGTTTTTGTGTACGGAGACGCAACGATGTGGAGGGGCGCCTCACATGCGGCGGCGCGTGCCTGGACCATCCGCTCCGCCTCAGGTTCCTGCACTGCGGAAACCACGGGTATGCCAGGTTTGATGATGCCGGCTTTCTCGGTCGCGATTTTTTCCAGGCTATTGCCGAGCCACGTCTGGTGGTCGTAGCCAATCGGCGTGATCACGGAGACGACGGGCCGGACAGCGTTGGTGGCATCGAGCCGCCCGCCCAGGCCGGTCTCAAGCGCGATGACTTCGCAATCGCGCTTCTTGAAGTGGAGAAGCGCGAGGGCAGTGGTGATCTCAAAAAATGTCGGGTGCGGATCCCAGCCGCTTACCTTGTCGCGAATTCGTGTCAGCCCGGCCGCGACTTCGTCGTCTGCGATCATTTCTCCGTCGACGCGGATCCGCTCGCGATAACTGACCAGGTGAGGGGAGGTGAAAAGGCCTGTGCGATAACCCTGGGCGCGCGCGATGGCGTCAACCATGGCGCAAACCGAACCTTTGCCATTGGTGCCGGCGACGTGAACGATGCGCTGAGATTTCCCGGGCACTTCCAGCTCGCACAAAAGCCGGGAAATGTTTTCGAGCCCGAGCTTGATCCCAAATCGCTGGGTGCCGTAGAGCCACCGGAGCGCTTCCTGGCAAGCGGGAGACGGTCGCGGCGACGGGGCCTCTCCCGTGTTCACGAGGTGCTGGAGAAGTAGCTCAGAAACTGCACGATCTCCGCGCGCAACGTTTTTCGATGCACGATTTGATCGATCAGCCCATGTTCCTCCAGGAATTCCGCGGTCTGAAACCCTGCCGGTAAATCCTGGTGCGTCGTCTCCTTGATGACGCGCGGCCCCGCGAAACCGATCATGCTTTTTGGCTCCGCCAAAATGACATCGCCTAACGAGGCGAAGCTCGCCATGACTCCCGCCGTGGTCGGATTAGTCAGGACGGAAATGTAGGGCAGACGCTCGCAGGCGTGTCTAGCGAGGGCGCCACTCGTTTTCGCCATTTGCATCAGGCTCAACATCCCTTCGTACATGCGCGCGCCGCCGGAAGCCGAAACGATGATGACGGCGCAGCGGTTTGCCGTCCCATATTCGATCGTGCGAGTGATGCGCTCGCCGACCACCGAGCCCATGGTGGCCGCGAGAAAACTGAAATCCATCACGGCGATCGCCACCTTGTATCCTTCAATCATCCCGTGACCGCTCAGGACCGCATCCGTCAGGCCAGTGGCATCCTGATATTTTTTCAACCGGTCCTCATAAGTGGCCATGCCGTGAAACTGGAGGGTATCCACCGAGCGCAGGTTCGCGTCCCGTTCGACGAAACTCTCCGGGTCGAGAAGATGTTCGATCCGTTCCCGGGCCGATTGGGAAAAGTGATAATCGCAATGCGGGCAGACGCGCTGATTCTGGGCCAGCTCGATTTCGTGCACGACCTCTTTGCAGCCGGGACATTTTTGAAAAAGTCCCTGCGGGATTTCGCCGCGGCGTTTCCTTCCACTGCTGCCACCGGTTGGAGGTCTTTTGAAAATAGCCATGTCGTCAGGCGCGGGCGGCGGTGGCGGCGTGCACGGAGATCGCGCCGGCGCCTTTCAAGACACGCGCGCATTCGCTCAACGTCGAGCCCGTGGTTAATACATCGTCGATCAGGAGCAC
>JBBWZL010000012.1:0-64684 GCA_039649045.1 Verrucomicrobiota bacterium
ATGTGCTCGACTTGATGGCTGAAGCTCGCACAGAATCAACAGATGCCTCGCAAAGCGCGAGCCGAGTTCCCCGGCGCGGTTTATCATTCGTTGATGGTCATGAAATCTGCCGAGATTCTAAGACTGACCCCTTGTTTGGACTCGGATACGATTACGACAATATTATGGTAACTCCGGACGGAAGTCCGAATGAAGGAGATATTGCAAAAATCCTCGGAGGAGATGGCACAGGACACCGGGGCTGGGCGCCGAGTCGGGGTTCTGGAGGGGATAGTAGCCACAGCTATGATTCTCTTGGTTCTACGACGGCAGCAGCAGCAGCATGGAATGCGTCTTGGGGATTCGGGGGATGGTTAGGTGCGCAAAGAAGCGGTGGGAGATAGCATGCGCAGGCGAGTTAATTCTAACTGACAAACCTAATGCGAACAGGCTTTTCAAGATGAGCGAGAGCGAAGCGTCACGGCCAAGTTCGATTTACTACGTTCTGGGCACCTGTGCAGTGGTGCACAGCACTCTACTGCTAACGCGAGCGATGGAGTTTCTACCGGATGGTTTGCCAAAATGGTGCGTCAGCGACAGATTTTGGATAACTGTCGCACTGCTCTGGTTCTTATGGCCGATTGTCTTGGCGTTGCATCCTCGCCGGTCATGGCGGCGTTTTGCTGTGCCGGTCGTTTTGAGCCTTTTGTTTCTCGTTCCTGCCAGTCGTTTTTATTACTGGATAATTGAGGAAGAACTTCACTCGCCGCCCTCCCCTAAACCGGGGCAACCCCTTGTCGAGAAGAGTGAGGATGTGGGTGGCGGCTTTAGACGCGTCATGTTGGCCGAATATGTTGAAGGCGGATTCGAGAGCGTTTACCACGGGGAATACCTTTTCTATCGCGATCGGAAGTTGGCTTTTTGGTTAGCCGACTCAGTGGCTCCGAGCCGACAATTTGCCATTTATCTGGATACCGAATCTAAGCATCTCGTTCTGTTTCGCGTTGCCGAGCAAAGAGTAGTCGAACTCGACCATGAACCGATTAATGACTTCGGGGGATTTGATTGGGATGAGGCAAACGGGAAAGTCACGTTACGATATTCTAGCGCGCGGGCACCACGGCATTTCTCTTTGAACTAGGGAAAGGGCAGAAGGGGTCAGTCTTAGAATCTCGGCAGAATTGAGCTGAACCGTGCGATTCAATCGGTTTGATCTTGTTGGGACGCAGCGCCGCGGCCCGCGCGGGTGCCGGTCGCAAAGCAGCCTTGCAGCAGATAGCCGCCGGTGGGCGCTTCCCAATCGATCATCTCCCCGGCAACGAAAACGCCGGGGAGCTTTCGCAACATCAGGCTTTCATCGAGTTCGGCCCATGGCACTCCGCCCGCGGAGGAGATCGCTTCGGCGATCGGACGCGGACCGCGCAATGGGCGCACGAAATTTTTAACGCGAGCAAGCAGCTCCTCGCGATCCGTAGATGGCGAGATGGTTTCGAGCAATGCCACGGCGCCGGCGCTTAACTTCCAGGCGCGAAACCATTCGGGCGTGCTTTGCAGGCTCGCAATGCGTTCGCGCAGCGTCTCGACGGTAAGCTGCGGCTTGAAATCGATCGTGACGGATGGCTCGCTCATTCCGCGAAGCGTGCGACCGAGACGGTAAATTGCGCCGCCTTCGAGTCCGTGCGCGGTGATGAGCAACTCGCCCGAGACCGATTCCTCACCTGCGCGCACCGTGAGATTTTTCAAAGGCAATCCTTCGGCACGCGCGAGCAAGGACGGCGGCCAATCGACTTCCCAGCCACAATTGGCCGGCTGCCACGGCGTGATCTCGATTCCATGAGCGGTCAGGATCGCCGGCCAGGTGCCGTCCGATCCGGTTTCCGGGCGGGAAGCGCCGCCGAGTGCCAGCACGATCGCATCGGTTGCGATCGAGAAGCAATCGTCGGTCGTTTGGAATGTCGCTCGCCAGCCGTCGGGATCGCGAACGAGCCCGGTGAAGCGAGCGCCTGTGCGGAACTGGACGCCGCTGGCGCGAAGGCGTCGCAGCCACGCGCGTAAGAGCCCGGCCGCTTTTTGCCCCCGCGGAAAAACGCGTCGACTCGTGCCGACGTAGTTTTCGACGCCGAGATCCGCGGCCCAGGCGCGGAGATCGTCGGGTCCGAAATTTTCGAGCAGATCGCGCCAGCGCTCCGGTTCATCGACGTAGCGGGCCGGGAAATTTTCTACCGGTTCGCCGTGCGTGAGATTGAGACCGCCTCGGCCAGCCACGAGAAATTTCCGGCCGACCGAGCGCTGCCCATCGCAGACGATGACGCGAGAGCCGGCGGCATTGGCGACTTCAGCCGCGCGCAGCCCGGCAGGCCCACCGCCGATGATCAGCACAGAGTTCACGCGCATCGCAGGACTGTAGCGCAGTTGTTGTCATCCCGAGCCGCGAAGACGGCGAGGGACCTCGCAAGCGCTCAACCGCTTCCACGCTACAACAGGCGCATCCGTCAGGTAGCGCGTGATGTTTCGCGATGCGCAATTTTCAGTTGTGAGGTCCTTCGGCGCGCTTCGCCTGCCTCAGGATGACGCTTAATGGCTACCGCATCACCTGGTCGATGGACGTCGCATCATCGAGCAGGATCCACTCGACGATCGAAAGCGGCAGGCTGCCGTTCTTGATCAGGTCATCGTGAAATTGTCCGAGGCGAAAGTTCGCTCCCGCTTTGTCGCGATAACGGCCGAGCAAATTCATGATCTGCCATTTCCCCACGATATAGCTGATCTTTTGCGTCGGGCTTGATGCCGCGCCCGCCGCTTCGCCTTCGGCCGCTTCGCGATCGAGCCCGCCCGCTTCCATGAAATACTGGACGGCCTGCTCGAAGCTCCATTTCCCCGTGTGCAAATTCACGTCCACCCCGATCCGCGCGGAACGATAACGGGAAAGCCGCAGGATCTGACCTTGCGCCGCGGAATTTTCGGGATAAAGGCCGGTCCGTAGCAACATCTCCTCGCCGTAGAGCGCCCAGCCTTCGATAAAGACGCCGTCACCGTGCTGACGCCGGATTTCATTCGGAAGATGATTCGCGATCGAGAGCTGCATGAAATGTCCTGGGATTCCTTCATGCCCGAGAATCGGCCGCGGATCCTCGATCCCCGCGCGGATGTAGAAATTCTTTGATTGCGGATCGTAAGTCGGGATGAAATAGAAGCCGGTCGGATCCTTATCGTAAACGCCGGGCGGATTCATGAAGCCACCCGGACTCGTCGGCTTGAACGCTTCCGGAAGTTGCCGAATCTCGAAACGGCCGAGATAATCCGGCACCGTTACCAGCTTGTGCTCTTTCAGGAAATTGATCATCTCCTGCTCACGACTCTCGTACGCCTTGAGGAACGACGCCTGGTCCGGTGGAATATTTTGGCTCCGGGACGGATCCGGATCGGCGAGGGAAGGATCGGGCAGAAGCGATTCGAGCGCCCGATAACGCGCGAGCTCGGCGCGCCCGAGCATTTCCACCTGCGCGGCGTCGAGCGGAAGCAGGAGGACGTGCTTCAGGTAATAATTGTAATTCGCCACGCCCATCGGGGCGAAAGCCGCCATCGCGGGCAATCGTTTTTCCAGGCGATCGGCGAATCCATGAATGGCGACGAGGGCGGCATCGCGCGCCTTCACCAGATCGTCGCGTTCGTTAGGCGCGAGGTCGCGCGCCAGGGTCATAAGACTATCTTTGAAGAGCGGGTCGATCGCGCGCGCCGAATCGATCGCGAGCTGCGCGTAAAGTTTTACCGGCTTCTCCAGGTTGCGTTCGCCTTGCCCGAGCATGGCCGGCATCTGTTTCAGGCGCGCAGTCGCCGCGAGCGCGCGGTTCCGCGGGGTGTCGTACTCCTTTTTCAGGAGCGAAAAAATCCCGTTCGAACATTCGCCCACGTAAACCTGCGGATCGGTTTTTTCGGATTGGAGGATGCGACTGTTGAAGTCGAATCCTTCCAGTTGGGCGCGAAACAGCATCCAATCGATCCGGTCGTCCTTCGCCCATTTCGTTGACGGTATCGCGCGGACTTGATCGAGTAATTTGCGGATATGCTGAGCGCGCTCCGAAATCTTCGCGATGGAGTAATCGGTCAGCCGGTTATCCCAGGTATGGAGGCCTGAATCGCTGCTGAAGACCGGGAAGTTTTCATTTCGCCAAGCATAAAACTCATCGGCCATCTTGCGGAGCGCGGCAGTCTCGACGTTAGCCGGCGTCGATTTTGTGATGAGCGCTTTGTTGGAAACGTCACTCTTTGGGTCCGGCGTGGGCTGAGCGAGCAATGTTGCCGCCGTGAAGACAGCGAGCGCGATGATCGATCTCATAGCGCCGATGTTAGAATCCTGTCTCATAAATAGCACTGTCATTCTGAGCGCAGCGAAGAATCTCTGATCATTTCCGGCGCCGCAGGAAGAAATGGTCGGAGATCCTTCGCGTTCGCTCAGGATGACAGACCTTTGGGTTTAGGGATCGACTAGATCACCACGCCGCGAATCGCCTTCAGCTGTCCATCGCGCCGCACGGGCGAAATTTTCACCACATTTTCCGGATCGAAATCAATCAGCTTGAACCAATCCTCGGTCATGTCGGTCGGCGGGAAGATGTCGTTCTCGGTGAACTCAGCCACGAACGAGAGCTGCAAATCGTTTTCGCTAATTCCTTCATTTTCCTGGGTGGCGATGCTGCGTTTGATCGCCAATCCCTTCGCCCGCTCCACGACCGAGGCAATGATCGCGCCGCTCAGCAAATCGCTCCGGTAAAGCGTTTCTTTGCGGCCGCTCCGCAGGGTGATTTCGAGAAACTTGTTTTCCTCGCGCCGCGCGAACTGCACTTCCAGAATCCGCTCGATTAGCCGGTCGATCGCGGCGCCGATGTTGCCCGCCTCCTTCGCCAGCGCACCGTCGTAAGGCAGATCGTTCGTGAGATAAATTCGGTAAATCTCGCGCGCGCCCTCTTTGTTCGGCCGGTTAACTTTGATTTTTCGGTCGATCCGGCCCGGCCGCAGAATCGCCGGATCGATCAGGTCCGCGCGATTCGAAGCCAGGATAATTACGACATCGTGGAGCGAATCGATTCCGTCCATCTCCGAGCAGAACATCGGCACGAGCGTCGAGAGAATGTTCGAGTAACGCGAGGCGCGGCGGGTGCCGAGAATACTTTCCGCTTCGTCGATGAACAAAAACGGCAGGTAACCTTCACGGCGTTTCTCGCGCGCGGTCGAAAAAATCTCCCGGACGATCCGTTCCGATTCACCGACCCACATGTTCAGGATTTCCGGCCCTTTGACGTGCATGAAGTATTCCTTCATTTCCTCGCCGCTTTTTTCCCGAAGCTGTTTGGTCAGATTGTAAGCGGTTGCTTTGCCGATGAGCGTCTTGCCGCAGCCGGGCGGGCCGTAGAGCAGAAAACCCTTCGGCGTGACGTGCTGGAATTTTTCGAACAGCTCGCCGTGGATCAACGGCAGCTCGATCGCGTCCTTGATCGCCTGGAGCGCCTGGTCCTGGCCGCCGACTTTTTCCCACGGAAGCTCCGGCACGTCGTCGAGGTAATGTTCGCGCGATTGCGGGTGAGTAAGAACTTCGAGCGCCACGCGGTAATTCGGATCGACCCGCACTTCGTCGCCGGATTTGAGAGATGCCTTCATCAGCTCGGCGGAGCGCTGGAGGATCAACGATTGCAGGCCGTGCTCCGAGCCGACGCGGAGCCGGTCCTCGCCGAGCACCTCGGTGATTTTCGTCACCGGTCCCGCTGTTTCGAATCCGAGATCGCCCACGATCACGTACGCTTCGTTCACCAAAACTCGCGTGCCTTTCTTGAGCTTCGCGAGGCTGATCCGCGGATCGACGTTGCAATAATAGTCCGCGCCACCGACGACGATGTGGGCCGTGTCGCGCGCTGGATTGCTGAGATAAGTGCCGATGCGGTTAGCTGGAGAAGTGACTTTCTTGATCACTTCCTCCAGCTTCTCAATCATCTGGCGCGCTTCGCCGATGGTTTCTTCCTGCGCCGCGATTTCGGAACGCACGATGTAAAGTTCCCGCCGATGTCGATGCTCCGGCGGAATAGAAGCGACGACGAGATCGAACGCCTCCAGCAAGCTGAGCCGTGGCGGGCCCTGGCCGCTTTCCGCCTTTTCAGATTCTTTGTGCTCGTCGCTCATTCAGAGAGATCACGCGGATTATAAACCGCGTAAGCTCCGCCGCAAACTGTCGACTTGCGATCTCATCTCGCAGGATGCAGGAATTTTGCGGACAGAGTTGCGACTGGCAACGGCCGCCTCTACAATCTTCCCTTCGCGAGGAGTCTTAGCTCAATTGGTTAGAGCGCCGCCCTGTCACGGCGGAGGTTGCGGGTTCGAGCCCCGTAGACTCCGGATCTCCGCTCGCCAAGCCCAAGTAGCTGGTTGAAAGTTGCCGCTCATGAGAAAACTCGGGCTTACCGCCATCGTGATTTTTTTGGCCGCGCTGGCGCGTGCCAATCAACTCCTGCCCACGGCGGAGGGGACGACCTGGCTGTATCAATCCACCGAAGAGGGTGGCGGACCCGATGCCGCTCCCGTCGTTCGTTCGGCGATCGCCATCAGAGCGGGAAAACAAATGTTCGAGGGCAAGGAATTCGTAAAACTCGAAACCCTGGCCGACAAAGTTATTTCCAAGATCGAGCTGCTGACGGTCGATGATCGTGGCGTGATCTGCGCAGCG
This sequence comes from Verrucomicrobiota bacterium, assembly GCA_039649045.1. GTDB lineage: Bacteria > Verrucomicrobiota > Verrucomicrobiia > Chthoniobacterales > UBA10450 > AV80. Next base: position 6,692 of record JBBWZL010000012.1, read on the forward strand.
CGCGGCGACAGAGATGGAAAAATCGTGAAACTCGATCCCCCGGCCATGATCGTTCCGGCTCCGTTAAAGGTTGGAGAAACGTGGGATTCCGATGGCCAGGTGGCGGGAATGGAAATGCAGCAACACTTCTCCGTCGTGGCGGAAGAAATGGTCCATGTGCCGGCGGGAGCATTTCGCGCGTTCCACATTCACGCGGCGGACGCTTCGGTCATGTCGATCACGCTTGATCGCTGGTTCGTGCCCGGTCTGGGCTTCGTGAAGGAAACAACGGTGGTGAGAGGTCCCACCGGTGGATTGCTGCAACGCTTTACGCTCGATTTGCAAAAGCGGCCGGAGGTGGTTGCGAAGCCTCAAGTGACTCCGTCTTCGTCTCCAGCGGCGGCGCCGCCCAGTCCCACACCGACCCCGCCGATCCGCGGTCCTGAAATCGAAACGCTGCCTGCCACGCCTGGGAAAAAGGTCGCCGTGGAGGTTTCCGCCGATCCAGGCGGCGGCTTAAAGACAGAATTTAAGTCCGACGTTGCGAACATTTATGTGCGGTGGCGCGGCCACGGTCTGCCCGAGGGAGCGAGAGTTCGGGTCGCATGGGTGGCGGAAGATGTGGGCGATCTGGTTGAACCCAATTTTATTGTCGACCAAACGGAGACGATTGCAGCGGCGCCCGACGCTAGCGCTCGTTTTACCCTGGGAAGGCCGCCAGATGGGTGGGCCGAGGGAAAATATCGACTCGAGTTCTACGTTAACGACGAGTTAGAGGAGACGATAAAAGTCACGATCGTGCATTGATCCGCAACTCAATCGATTTCTCAACTAACTGCCAGGCGGCGCACGATCCAGCGGTTTCGTCTTGCCGCAGCTGAGGGGGCTTCGATAGTTTCACTTCATGCGGCTCTCGTCATAGCCCAAGGAAGAGATAGACTGCAACATGCCGCCTTTTACGACATCTTGCAGTCGAGTTCTCGTTAGGTCTTTTTGACACTTCAACCTCCACCGCTCTTTATGAAACCGACTCGCTATACCGATCCGAATATACTGGGCGACGTAATGGCACTTATCCAATATCTCGCGCTGGGACGCCTCGCGATTAGACCGGAAGAGAAACTCGAAGTCCAAATTGGCAAACCTACCTCGGGCGCCGCGACCTGGGCCGACTTGGCGGAGAGTCACCGTGAGTTCTTCCGCGTGCGTCGAAGGGATGCCGAACATCCGGAAGACAACATTCGGTTGATCTGGCGAGAAGCTCTTCCCGGAGATTTGCATGAGGGCAAGCGACCTCCATTGTCGCCCGAGTCGGTCGTGAAGCTGCTTGAGATTGCAGTGAGTTTGTACGATCGGGAGATGACGAGGAAACAGCGACTCGCCTACCTGATCCCGCTCGGAGCGGTGATCATTGCAGGTCTATTTTCGATCCTGGCTTTGCTGATTCCGCTTTATTTTAGGATACCACCGTCGCACTAGCTTTGATAATAGCTGTTCCGAGGAACTGCCTGTGCGCGCGCGCCGCTGTCGAAAATTGCGCAAAATTGTCTTGAACGCCTAAAGGGCTTCTTGCTAATCCTTCGGGAACCGAAGGAGACATTATGATCAAAATTGGATTGGCGAAGTTTGGATTTTTCCGACTACCCCTCGCAGTCAGTCTGCCCCTTGTCTTGGCGACCAGTGCGTTTGCACAAGACCCGTCGCCCCCACCGAACGCAACGACGACTACAGCCCGGACGTTCAATGAGAACGGCACCGAGGAAGCTTCCACGGAACGTGTGATCGTGACCGGCTCGGCCATTCCTACCGCCGGGGAAGTGGGGCCGAATCCGGTGCTGAACGTCACCCGCGATCTGATCAACAAGTCCGGTGAGCGCAATACCGAGGAACTTCTCCGCAATCTTCCGGTGGCGAACGCCAATGGCGTGCCGGTATCGAACAACGAGAACGGCTCGAACACCGCCGTAGGCGCGGCCACCATCGCGCTGCGCGGGTTCGACGCACGGGCAACCCTCATCCTGCTCGATGGCCGCCGCGTCGCGCCTTATCCCACAGGCAACCGACGCGTCGTCTTCGTCGACCTGAATACGATTCCGGAATCTTCAATCGAGAGCATTGAAATCTTGAAGGACGGCGCGTCGACGACTTACGGCGCGGACGCGGTGGCGGGCGTGGTGAACATCAAGCGCTTTCACGACTATCGCGGCGCGGAGGCGAGGGTCGAATACGGCAACACGACTGAGAGAGACTCAGGCTTGTTCAACACCTCGCTCCTCTTTGGGGTGGGCGACGGAAAGTCGAACATCTCCGGCACGATCAACTACTACCATCGTAATTCGATCTTCAATCACGACCGCGATTATTCGGCGGTGCCGCCGTTTCTGAGCAGCAATGCGAGCCCATATAATCTCCAGGTGACGAACGCCGCCGTGGCGCAAGCGGGCGGGACGGTGATTCCGAGTGGAAGCGGGAACCAGTTCGCCAGCGCGCCTAACGGCACGAACGGATTGGCTCCAGCCAGCACTTATCTCTACGGGGCTGGCCGGCCCAGGTCGGGGCCCAATGGCTTTAATTTCAATGAATTTTCTCTCTCGTTTCCTGATTCCGAGCGCTTTGGCGGTTACCTGGCGATGGATCACAAAATCTTCGGCGATCAATTCGTCATTTACGCCGACGGCATGTATCAGAATGTGAAGACCCACAACGAGCTGGCCGCCCCGGCCACAGGGAATTTCCAGAGCCCAGGATTTACCACGCTCGCCATTCCGCCGCGGGTGCCCAATCCAGCGGGAACGACTCCATTCGGCGGGCCCACTTATGCTGAAACCGGAGTGACTCCCGGCGCGTTCAACCCCTTTAACCCCTTCAACCAAATCATTTCTGGCGGAACGCGCGCGCGCCTGGCGGAATTCGGCAATCGTCTTTTCGACAACGAAAGTGACGCCTACCTCGGCACCATCGGCTTTCGCGGCAACAAGTTATTTAACGGCTCGTGGGGCTATGACACTGCCTTTCGTTACAGCCAGATCAGGAACACCACCACAGGAACGCAAGTTTCCATCTCGCGTTTTAACCGCATCTTGAACCAGGCCGATCCAATCTTTAATCCGCTCTCTTCCCAATACATCGGCACGACGGTTGCCTTCAATCCATTCGGCGATTTCCGCGTTCCCATTCCATCTAACCAGGCTTCGATCGAGTTCGCTCGCGTCCATCCGAGAGACATAGATACGTCGAAACTGGCCACGCTCGATGCAACCATCTACACGACCGACCTCTTCACCCTGCCCGCGGGTGGAATTGGCTTTGCCGTTGGCGGGCAATTCCGGCGTGAATCGCTGAACGAAGATCCCGATCAGCTCAACATCGCCGGCGATATCTCCGGCAATTCGTCCATCGCCACTGCGCGCGGTGGCCGGAAGTCTTATGGCGTCTTCGTGGAGACGCTCATCCCTGTCTTCAGCGAGAAAAATGCGATCCCCGGATTTCACGCCGTCGATATCTCCGCCGCCGGACGCTACGAGGAGTTCCGCAACAACAACACTAATGTAGCGGTGCCGAAAATTGGTTTGCGCTGGCAGCCGTTCGACGAGTCATTCACGCTGAGATTTACCTGGGGACTCGGCTTCCGCGAACCGTCGCTCGAGGAATTATATTCCGCGCCCATCTCCGACATCCAACCGTCGCACGATCCCCAGAATGGAGGCGCCTTCGAGCCGGAAACCACCACTCTCATCCAGAGCAGCCCAAATCTGTCGCCGGAGGATTCGGAGACCTTTAGCGGCGGATTTGTTTGGACGCCGAAGTTTATGCCTGGCCTGACCATCTCGACCGATATCTGGCAGATCGACCGGACCGGCGTAGTCCAGTCCGCGTTTCTCGATGCGGTTTTGAAGCGCGAGGACGCGATGCTTAAGGGGACAGGTTCATTGCTCCCGGGCGAGCGGGTCGAACGCCTGCCCGATAACACCATCACGCGCATCGTGGTGTCCAATCGCAACGAAGCGTCCCAGAAGGCCAACGGGGTCGATTTCGGAATACAATACCAGTACCCAACGGAGTCCTTTGGTACCTTTACCTCGATAACGCAGGTCACTTATCTTAATTCTTTTGAAGTCCAACGCGTCGAAGGCGGAAAAATCGAACAACTTGCCGGCGTAACGACCGATCCCGGCGCGTCCCAAGAGGGTTATTACAGGTGGAGAGGCAATAGCCGCCTCGACTGGGCCTGGAACGGCTTCGATCTCATCGGGACGGTTCGCTTGATAAGCGGCTTTATTGAGCTGGATGCCGACGAGAACACCCGTAACGTGGATAGGCGATGGCTGTTCGATATTCAAGCCTCCTACGATTTCGGCGCCCTTGTTACCACCTCGGCGGAGACGAGCCCGAACTATTCCAAAGACGCCAAGGCCCCTGCTACTGTCGCTTCAAGCAAGATGAGCTTCTGCGACTATCTCTTGAAGGGCACCACCTTTACGATCGGCTGCAATAACCTCTTCGACCAAGATCCGCCCTTCGCCTCAGGCTTTGGTGGAAATGCGACCGGTTATCCGGGTTTCACCTACGACTCGACGGGACGCTTCTACTACGTGCGCCTGACGAAGAAGTTCTAAGCACTGGAGCTAGCTTAGGAGAGGGACGCCTCGGAGCGTCCGGGACGGAAGCGCGTCCCATGTGAGGAAGACTTTCCGACCACCTTTGGGGGAACCGCAATAAGCTTGTTCCCATAGCTACTGGATTTGGCGAAAAGCGTACCGCCGCCTTTATCGCGGGGGTAGGAATTCTCCCACTAGACAGATATTGGCAGGGTTCTCATGATCCTCGGGATCATTCTTCGCTTCGCACGCAGCTGCGCGGGATTCGATCCAATCCGGAACCAAATCTCATGACAACAAACAAAATTATTGCGCCTTCGGTGTGTCCAAAACGCAGCGCATCGAGCGGGAACGTAGTTCGCATTCGAACGGGCATTGTAGCATTGTGCCTCCTATTAGCGGCCTCGTCGCTCCCAGTCGCGAACGCGATACCACCTCCTTCGGGGCCTCCTGTGATTTTGCCCCCTGTGCTGGATAGTCAGCCTGATTCGCCGCAAGCCGCAGCCGCCGTGCCAGCGGATGTTTCGCCGGACCACGATACCGACGTTTCCACGACGATATCGACTGGCGGTGGATACGACGCTTATAGTGGTGCCGTTCGAAGGAGGGTGATTGATTTGGTCGTTCCAGGATCCATTGGTTCTGAGCCTCTGAAGGTCGTCCGAACTTATTCCAGCATGGGCTACGGGGGATGGGTCATTGCCGGCGGCCCGGGCGTTTCCATAGCGCGTAGACCCGAATATACAAGCTATGTGGTTTCGTTTGGCGACGGTCGTCGTATCAATTTTAAACCGCCGAAAGCAAGCCAAACGGGCGAAACCGCGTGGCGAGGGCCACTGGGGACGAAAGAACGTCTATTTATAAATAACATCGATCAGTACAGCGGAACGGTCGATCTCTGGATGGAGGACGGCAGTCACGAACTGTTCGATCGGCGAACAGAACTTTCAGGCAACGACCAATATGTTATCGATATCTTTACCCCTCTCTACTTCGAGGATCCCTATGGGCAGAGGACTACTTGGACTTTCGAGCAGATCCCGGGTACGTATGACCCCGAAGATATCCGGGTCAAGAAGGTCATCGACGCAAGTGGCCGGTCCTTGACTTACACTTACGACGGTAAGCTTGTGAGCCAGATAACAGCCAGCAACGGCCAATGGGTAAGGTACGCCTGGACAGCGGTGGGCGCAGACGTGAATGGCAGACAGTTATACCGGGCCGACTACAGTGATGGTACCTTTGCGACCTACACCTACCAAACCATACCTGTGATAGATTTTTTGGGAAACACATCAGTACAGACAGCGTTGAGCACGGCACAGGACACGCGAGCCGAGGGCCCGATGCGGGCCATCCAGTACGAATACACCACGAGCCCGCAAAAGGACTTTCCAGGTGAAATTAAGGCCGAGCGTCACTTTGGAGACGGCACCCTTGTCTCCGCTTTCGCTCACAATAGCGGCCGCACCAGTGGTACCGATTTCAGAGGAGATGGTCCGTGGCGCACGTTTAACATGGAGAAGGTCGACAATATCCCCTTGGTGACAAGCAAGAGTGATTTCTACGGCCGCCTCGAATATTTTTATTACGACGCGAACAGTTACCTTCGCCAAATTAAGGATCGCCGTGGTTTTTCCACGACTTATATAAACGAACCTATTCTGGGCAGGCCGACGAAGATCACGCATCCCGACCTAACCTACCGCGACTACACCTACTCAAACACTCTCAAACCATATTTCGTCAGTTCGGTGCGCGACGAAAATGGGCACTACACGTACTATTATCGGGACGGAAATAACAGAGTTTATCAAATCAATTTCCCTAATGGAGCGATTGAGACCTTCGCTTACAACGGCTTGGGTCAGGTGACCACCCATCGCCGAACAAATGGCGTTTACGACGCGTACGATCATTGCGCATACGACATAACAGGCAGAGTCACAAAGCGCTGGGATCCGACGCCCTCGGCCGACTACCCGCCCTCGGACACGCTGCCCCATTATACGTACACCTACTACTCGAGCGCCGATGTTTGGGAGTGGGAGGATCGTATTAGCAGGGTCACGGACCCGTTGGGGCGGATTACGACCTATGAGTATGATCGCAGATCCGATGGCGTGCAGTGCGCCGGGCGCGGTCTCGTCAGCAGAATCCAATATTGGAGTGACACGCATGATGGGACGTTGCCTACCGGAACCTATCAATTGTTTGGGTACGACATCTACGGAAACCGCACTTCTGTTACCGACGAGTTGGGGCATACCACCCGCTATGAGTACGATGATTATAATAGGGTCGTAAGGGTGATCAATCCAATGGAGCAAGCCACAACCACCAGCTACGCGCTTGATTGGGTCAACCCGTACCTGCACACTACGCGGAGCGTTAAGTTTGTTGTCTCGCCCATGAGCAAGAACATCGTGTTCGGTTACGATGCCAACTTCCGCAAGGCGTATCAAGTTGCGGCGTTGGAGACAGCAGATGTGGCCTGGACGTTCTTCGATTACGATTGGGCTGGCAATTTGATTACCAGAACCGATCCGTGTGGCCAGGTGACCACCTGTGGCAAGGTGACCACCTACGGATATAATAACCGCAATCGACAAATCTCAGTCAAGAACGAGGAGCTGGACGAAACGACCACGTGGGAGTATGACGGGGTCGGAAACAAAAAGAAAGAAACGCGCCCAGACACAAGTTTCAGGACATGGGATTACGACACCATGAACCGGCTTTGGCACGCCTACGATTGGCGGACGGTCGACCCCGCCGGCAGCCAATGAAACGACGACCTACGGTCGCGATCTCGCCGGAAACGTCCGCACCATCACCGATGCCAAGGGAGCGGTCTATTCATATGATTACGATCTGAAGAACCTCAAGATCAGTGAGAGCTATCCCGAGGATGCCACCCACGTAAGCCGGACCTTCGCCTGCCACTATGACGATGCGGGCAATCTCGATTACTTTAAGAATCCAGCCGGACAATACAAACATATTGACTTCGACGCCCGGAATCGGCGGCGGCACTCTTGGTGGGAAGACGGCGTGGGCCCGGATGTGGCAATACACTACGACGCGGCCGGCCGCATGAGCGACATCACGACTAACGGGGGCGAAACGATAGTGGCCTTCAACTACGACGACGCGAATCGGAAGCTTTGGGAAGATCAAACCGTGATTGGCTATCCGACTCATCGCGTTCAGACCGATCCGGATGCGGATGGCAATCGCACCAACCTGCAAGTGCCGGGTTGGTACCTGATCAGGTACGACTATACGCAGCGCAACCAGCTCTGGCACATTTACCAGGGCGATTCCACTCCGTGGTTCAACTACACCTATGATCTCGCGGGGAACATGATCAAACGACAGGATGCATATGCCGGCGTGAATGATTCGACCAACGCGTCATATGATGCGCTGAATCGCCCCACGATGTGGGAGCAGACGGGACCGGCCGATGCATTCTTGGCGCGAAGCTGGCAACAGTATGACAATGCAAATCGCTTAACGGCGACCTGGCGTGACGAGCAGGGGAGCAAAGGCGAGCGTTTCGGCTATAATCCGAGAAACCAGTTAACGAGCGTGAGCTACAACGCGGACCAGGTCTGGACGGGGATTCCCCTCAATTCCACCCGGGACGTGAGCTACACTATGGATCCACTCAATCGTCAGAGCATGACTGACAGCACAGAGGGAGTGACAAATTACTCTCCGAACGCGCTGAACCAGTATGAGAGTATCGATGGAGCGGTCAATAGTTATGATGGGAACTTCAATTTCGCCGGGACTGGAGGGTTCTGGGCGAATTATGACTCGGAAAACCATCTCTTTTGGGCTTACAGCGGAGAAGACTATGGGCAGTTTGTCGATGATGGGTTGGGAAGGTGCCTGAAGCGGACGATCAACTGGGAGACAACGCTTATAGCCTACGATGGTTGGAAGCCGATTGTAGAGTGGGATGTGTGGGATGGGCAAATTTACTTCGAAGCTTGGAACATTTACGGCGCTGGACAGGACGAGATCCTCTGGCGTTACGCGGATCGCTACGGGCATCTGCGGTATCATTTGGATCGGATGGGGAATATTGCCTTTGTGCTCGACCTGGATGGGGCTGTTCGCGAAAAATATACCTACGACGCATTTGGTCGGCCCATCGTGAGCGATTGGGATGGCGGGAACCCGCGCTCGTGGAGCTGGTATGGCAACCGGTTCATGTTTACGGGACGGGAATGGATTCCAGAACTGGGCCTCTACGATTATCGTAATCGCTTTTACCATCCTCTTCTGGGCCGGTTTTTGCAGGTCGATCCCAAAGGCTTCGACGCCGGTGATATGAACCTTTTCCGCTACGTTGGAGATGATCCGGTGGACAAAGAAGATCCGATGGGATTAGCGGCAGTGCCACACATGGGCTATTACGATCAACCTCTGTTTCTTCCGGACTACTTTAGGCCCCAAACCCCAGCGTTAACTATGGGGGTGATCGTACCGGAGGCAAATATCGCGAAAGAGTGGAAACAAACGAAGCCCGAACTAATGAAAGACCCGGTAATGAGGAAAATCATTAACAGGCTCGAGCGACCGGACGTTATCGTGCACTTGTATAGAACAAATGATCCAGTGAGTGCCGCCACGTTCGACAAAGGGAACAGGGTCTTTTGGAATCCAAGCTCAGCGATCAAGAGCAAAGCGGACGGCACGTGGCGGGCTTCGCCTGCGGTAGCACTTGGTCACGAATTGGACCATACATACCTAAAAATAACGAATCCCTTAGGATACTTCAATAATTCCCACGCGACCGATTCACAATATCGGACAGCAGAGGAACGTCGCGTGATCACCAGAGGGGCAGAAGCATCAATGATGAACACCTTTTACCATGCGAACCCTCGAACAGATTATGACTTTTACCCCTACCCAGTGGCAAGTCCGCTTGATCGATGAGAGTATTCGTCGTAATTCTGTCGATCCTTATTCTAATTTCTTCCGCCGCCGTTGCTGGTGAGCAGTCGAAAGTTAAGCCTGCCGTTAGTGAGCTTTCTCGTGGAGGTTTGGAATTACGGCATAGCGCAAGGGAAATACCAGCCTGCATTCTGCAAGCCCTGCGTCGATGGATGCACCGACCGTTTGTGATCGTCGACTCCGATAAGTCATTTCCGCCGGTGACAAGCATTCGTCATTCGGGAGACGGTCGGTTTCGGTTGTTCTTTTTCTCGGAACTTTCACCTGAAACGACGTTGGTATGCTTTGAGGACAACGCCAGTTTGGGGGTATCCAACCGTGCCTTCTTCTTTTCCAAGCGCGGAAATGAATGCGTCGTGAAATATCAGTTCGCCTTGAGACGTCCAGTCCGATCCATCAAGGAGGCTCGCGCTGCAATTATTGATAGTGTCAACCCTTAAACCGACGGGACCGTGAAGGGTCTTGGTCGACTGCGGTTCGCCACAGCCGCCGTCGCCTTGCGTTTTGTGTTGCAGGTCCCAGGCGTGAACATTTAAGGCTTGGACAAAGTGCGTGTCGTGATTGTCTCCGCCATTCTTTTTCTTTCCGGATGTAGCGCGCTTCTTTTCCAGACTCTTTGGCTTCGGCTCAGCGGCCTAGCTTTCGGAAATTCCGTATGGTCCGCGGCTTTGATTCTTTCAAGCTTTATGGCGGGCCTCGCGCTGGGAAGCGCCATCGCCGCCTCGACGACCCTCCCGCGGCTGCGACCGCTCCGGGTCTATGCCGGGCTGGAAATGGTTGTCGCCATCTTTGGTTGCACGCTCGTGTTTGGACTTCCGCTGCTCGGGGAATGGATGCGTCCCGTCTTTCAAGCTTTCTGGAATCATCAGCAACTCCTTAACGTCCTCCGTGTTGCGATTTCGTTTTTGATCCTGCTCATTCCGACGACGGCCATGGGATTAACCCTTCCCATTTTGCTGGAAGACCCGCTTCTGAAACGTCAGGAGTTCACCCGTAGCATCGGCCTTCTTTATGGAGCTAACACCCTGGGTGCGATGGCCGGCGCGCTGCTTGGCGAGACTTATCTGGTCCGGGTCTGCGGACTTTTCGGGACGGCCCTAACATCCGCCGGCATCTGCTCCGGAGCAGCGGTGATTGCATGCATCTTCGCGGGCGCAAAGCCGGCAGGAGTTGGCCAAACTCCAGTACGATTTTGGTTGCGGCTCGCGTTAGAAACACGGCCGCCATGGATTCTGCTTTTTGTGAGCGCCGGCGCCGGTGCTGCTCTTCTCAGTCTCGAAATAATCTGGTTCCGCTTCCTGCGGCTGTATGTCGCATCAACTTCGACTGCCTTCTCGGTCATGCTCGCGGTCGTGCTGGCCGGCATCGGAGCCGGCAGCCTTGTTTCGAGCGCAATTCCAGACCGCATAATCCCGCGGGGGCAGCTTGTGCCCGTCCTTCTATTGCTTGCTGCATGCGCAACGCTTCTCTCTTATCTGCTCTTTCCCGTGCCGGTTCTGCCACCGAACCTTCCTGCAATCGACAGCGCGTTCTCGCAGCAGGTCGGACTACTCTCTTTGGCTCTGATGTTTCCTGTCGCTTTTATCTCGGGACTTCTGCTCCCAGCGATCGTGTCCTGTGTTCAATCCGAGGTGACCGGCCGGATGAATAGCACGGGTCTTACCATCTTGTTCAATACTATTGGTGCCGCCTTCGGGCCGCTCCTCGCAGGTTTCCTTCTCCTGCCTCGGCTTGGATTCCAGTCGAGCTTGATCTTTTGCGCGGTCATTTATGCCGGACTGGCTGTGCTAACGATTCAAAAAGGGAGCTGGTCCGCGCGGCGGCTCTCTGGGATCGCGATTGTTTCACTCAGCGCGCTCTTTGTCCTCACCCTGGGCCTTTTCCCCTACGACCGCGACGAGATCCATTTCGCGAATGCCCGCCGTCCCTATGAAGGCGACGGTTCCATCGTGCTTAAAACAATCGAAGGCACCGCCGATACCTTTCAACTGCTACGCCGCGATCTTTACGGCGGGCCTTACTACTATCGCCTGGTCACTAACTCGTACTCGATGTCGGCAACGCTGCCCCGGAGTCAGCGTTACATGCGCTTGTTCGCCTACTTGCCGCTCGTGCTCCGGCCGGAAAGCGAAAACGCTCTCTTGATTGGCTACGGTGTCGGCGTGACTGCCGATGCCTTTACGTGCGATGCGCATCTCAAGCATCTCGACATCGTCGATATTTCAAAGGAAGTCTTCGATCTCGCCGATCTCTATGCCGGGCCGGGTGACTCAAATCCGCTGCGAGATCCACGCGTTACGACTTTTGTCCAAGATGGCCGCTTTTTTTTACAAGCGTGTCCCGCAAGCTACGACATTATTACCGGGGAACCGCCGCCCTTGAAGGCAGCCGGAACGGTTAACCTTTATACCCAGCAATTCTTTTCGCTGATGAAGGGGCGGTTAAAGGACGGGGGTATCGCCAGCTTCTGGTTGCCCCTTTACCAACTTACCGCCAACGAAACTAAAGCAATCCTTCGCGCGTTCCATAACGTCTTTCCGAACGCTTCTGTTTGGGCGACCTCCGATTTGGAATGGGTCATGATCGGAATGAAATCGTCTCTGCGAATGCCTGACGAAGAACACGCGCGCCGACTTTGGACCGATGCCCGTTCAAGATCCGATTTGGCCCGAATTGGCCTCGAGGTCCCCCAGCAGGTGCCCGCGTTGTTCGTCATGGACGCTGAAGAAATCGATCGGATGACTCAAGGCGTGGAACCGCTCGATGATTTTTATCCCAAGCGCCTGACTGACGCGCAGCCCGATCTGAAAGCGGCATATGAGCTGGGTTACAGCTATCTCGAAGGTTCTGGCGCCCTGCAGCGCTTTTTCGCTTCGTCTCTCATCCGTGGTATCTGGCCTAACGAGCCCAAAGAAGCGCTGGAGCCGCTTTTTCTCCTTCGCGAAACACGTTACCGCTCGGAAATGTCCGGAAGTAACTGGTTAGCGGAGCTGGATTTTTATCTGCGCCATTCAACGCTCCGAACACCAGTCCTAGCAGTCCAGAACAGCGACGAGTTTCGCTTTGCCCTGGCTGAGCGATTTGTCGCTGAGTCGCATTCTGTGCCGCCGGAAGCGTTGCCTGATCTCGTGGCGGGGGCGCTGGCCCGTCGGGATTATGATGCCGCAATTCGATTGCTCGAGAGCGAAAAAGACCGCGGCTTCTCAAATCCCAACGACTTCTTTCTTCTTGTCTATCTCTACTGTCACAACGGCAGCGTCGAGAAGGCGGAAGCTCTCGCTAACGCCCAGACCGGATCGTTCGAGAAAGATGGATTCGTTGATTGGCTTTGGAAGGAATTGCAGGCCGAAACCGGATTTCGACCTCCACCCTGATGCGGGATTATTAACCTGCTCTTCGTTGCACCTGTCATGTTGAGCGGGGCGAAACATCTCTAACTATTTCTGCGCGCTAGATGGGCAGAATATTCAGAGATCCTTCTCCCGCGACTGCGGGATCAGGATGACAAATGGAGGGTAGACGCGGGCTGCTGTTTGCACGATGTTTTTGGAGGTAGTATGGTTACGTATGAGAACGTTGTTCTCCAGACGCGCGGTGAGTCTGATTGCTGTCGTTCTGTTCTCAGGCTCGGCGCTTGGTGGTAAGCCGGTAGATCACTCCTCAAAGGACCCGAAACAGTCGAACGAACGAGCTGTTTTCGTTACCGGCTCTCTGATTCCGAAACGAATCAAATTAAAGCGAATTGGTACTACCACCGTGTCACCTGTCCGAATTATCGATCGGAACGAAATCGACTGGACAGGACGGCAAACGACGCCGGGAGTGTTAATCGCCGATCCCTCGATCCGGGTGGGACATTGACCATTACAGAGCGACGATCGCTCTCTCTGGCTGAAACGGTTCGAGACGTTTGCGGCTGCACGTCCAGCTTCGCCAGCGCTGAGAGAATTCTATTGTCGTTAAGTCTGGAGGGACGTCAGAAGGGGGTAGAATTCCCTTGACGGTCAGATGGTTCGTTTCTCATGATGCACATAATCGTTCTTCGTTTTGCCGGGAACGACCCCCAGCCCTCAACCAACTCCTCATCATGAAAAAGACGAAAAACGTCACGGCTTCGTTTCGTAGGGAAGACAGCATTGCGGGCTTCGCAGCGGCTCGTTTTCGGGCGCACCCAGTCATATTGTGTTTTCTGTTAGCCATTCCCTGTTCGCTCCAAGCGGCCCTTCGGTTCCCACCCCCGCCTCCGCCGCCTATTGACGATCCTCCCGTTTATGACGAAGCGGCGCCAGCGGCCAATGGCCCGCAGGAGATCGCGCCCACGGTGGACACAGACGTCTCAACGTTGATTGCCACCGGCGGCGGCTACGATGCCTACACTGGCTCGGTGCGCCGATTTATCACCGACCTGGTTGTTCCAGGAGCGGTCAGTTCAAACGGTCTCAACTTCACCCGGACCTATTCCTCCGCGCTTCCCTACTCTTCAGGTTGGAGTTTTGCTTTCAACTGGGCAATCGAGGGCAGGCCGTCTATAGGAGACGGCTTGCTGGTTACCTTTCCGGACGGCAGGATTTTGAAATTTCAAGGGCCGCGCTCGACTCAAACCGGAGAAACCGCGTGGCGGACGGCGGCTGGGACTAACGAGAGGCTCTTTCGCTACAACACGAACCAATATATCGGCACGGTCGATCTCGTCCTGGAGGATGGGACCCTCATTCACTTTGATCGCGAAACCGACCTCTCGAATAGCGATTCCTACCTGATAGATTATTTCACTCGGACATACATGCTGGATCCGTATGGCCAGAAGACCACCTTTGGTTACGAGCAAATTCCGGGAACCTTCGATCCCCATAAAATTCGGCTCAAAACTGTGACCGATCCCAGCGGGCGGACCTTAACCTTGAGCTACGATCCTAATATGAACGAATTGACGCGGGTCACGGCAAGTAACGGCCAGTGGGTGCAATACATTTGGACGAGTGTGGATTTCGGTTCCGGTTACGGAACGCGCAGAGAGATCACTGGTGTGAACTACAGCGATGCGACCTCGGCCTCGTATACCTACGTCTTGACAAACGTAACTATGCTAGACGGCACGACGGGAAGGCTTCCCAAGCTTGCTACGGCCCAAGACACCCGGGCGAGCGGTTCCATGTCCGCGATCAAGTACGAATATGCTCCCATCGTCCCAGAGAAGTTCCAGGGCGAGTTGAAAGCCGAGCGTCACTTTGGGGACGACTTGCTGGTCTCTGCTTTCGCACATCACACCGGTCGCACCCTCAGCACCGATACGCGGGGAGACGGTCCCATGCGTTCCTTCAACATGCAGCTGATACAGGGTGTTCCTCTGGTCACGAGCAAGAGTGATTTTTATGGGCGGCTGGAGTATTACTTCTACGACGCCAACAATTACCTGCGCCAGATCAACAATCGCCGCGGCTATGTCACCACCTATACAAACGAACCGATCCTCGGCAGGCCAACGCAAATCACTCATTACGACGGCCCTACCGTGACGGGTATCGTGAAGTACGAATACACAGACCTAAGCAATCCCTACTACGTTAAATCGCGCACAGACGAAAACCTGCAAAAGACCATTTATACCCGAAATGCCGTCACGCATAGGGTCGAGCGTATTGACTATCCTGATAACGGCTGGGAGGAATTTACCTACAACAATTTCGGAGAGGTCCTGACCCACAAGCGAACAAATGGTGTCTACACCGCCTACGATCACTTTGCTTATGACACGACAGGCAGGCTTGTAAAGCATTGGGAGCCAACCCCTTTAGCCAGCTATCCTCCACCGGACAACTACCCCCACACAACTTTCAACTACTACTCGAGCGGAGATGTCTGGGAGTGGGCGGATCGTATCAGCAGCATCATCGACGCGATGGGTAGGACTACCACGTATGAGTATGATCGTGGGCCTGATGGAGTGCAACGCGCTGGTCGTGGCTTTGTCACCAGGATACAATATTGGAGTGACACCCATGATGGAGCATATCCTACCGGGACCTCACAATCGTTTGGGTATGATGCTTTCGGAGACAAGCTTTGGGAGTCCGACGAACTGACCCATACCACCAACTACGCTTATGATGACTACAAGAGACTGAAAAGAGTGACGAACCCGCTCAATCAGTTCACTGATCACAGCTACGCCCCTGCCAATGGCGCAGGCAGCTATTCGCACACTACTTCTTCGGTGTACCGCACGACCTCAGCCATGGGCAAAAAGGTCGACTTCGATTACGACCGGGATTTTCGTCGGACTATGGTGCGCAAGGGTGCGGAAAGCGCGGATGATGACGGCGGAAGCTACTACGGGTATGACGCGGTCGGAAATATGACCAGTGCCACCGACCCGCGCGGCAAAGTGACCACGTATGGATATAATGACCGAAACCGGCAAACCTCGGTGAAGAACAACGAACTGAACGAGACTACAACGTTCGAATACGATAGCGCCGGTAATAAAAAGAAAGAAATACGCCAGGACACCACCTTCCGAAGTTGGAACTACGACGCCATGAATCGGCTTTGGCATGTCTACGATTGGCGGTTGTCCGACCCGCCGAGCGCTAGTGAAACAACGACCTACGGCCGGGATATCGCGGGAAACGTGCGTAGCATCACCGACGCCAAAGGAGCCATTTACGAGTATAACTACGATCTGAAAAATCTTAAGATTAGCGAGACCTACCCCCTGGACGCTACCGGCGTGAGCCGGAGCTACGCCTACCATTATGACCACGTCGGGAATCTCGATTACTTCATCAATCCAGCTGGTCAAGCCAAGAACATCCTCTTCGACGCCCGGAACCGGCCGCGACATTCGTGGTGGGACGGCGGCGTAGGGCAGGATGTGCAGACTCATTACGATAAGGCAGGCCGCACGAGCGACGTTACCACAAATGGAGGGGAAACAATCGTGGCGTTTGGATATGACGACGCCAATCGCAAGATTTGGGAAGACCAGACCTTGACTGGTTATCCTACGCGGCATGTACAGGCCGATCCGGATGCGGATGGCAATCGCACCACTCTTGAGGTTCCAGGATGGTACTCGGTCCGATATGATTATACTCAACGCAGCCAGCTCGCGCACATTCTCGGCGGAAATTGGCTGCCTTGGTTCAACTACACCTATGATGTCGCTGGCAACATGATCAAGCGGCAGGATGTATTAGGGGGTGTGAACGACTCGACTAATTGCCCGAGCGCGAACTATGACGCGTTGAACCGGCCTACGATGTGGGAACAGACGAAGGCGGGCGATGCGGCGTTTGCACGGAGCTGGCAGAAATACGACACGGTCAACCGCGAAGTGGCAACGTGGCGCGATGAGCAGAGCAGCAAAGGCGAGCACTTTAGTTATAATCCAATGGGCCAGTTAACCGACGTAAGTTATAACGCGGATCAGGTTTGGAATTGGAATGGGAATCCTATTAACTCCACGCGGAATGTGAACTACGTCTATTCGCCGGACAAGTTGAATCGCACCAGCACCACCGATAATGGGACTGTGACAACCTATTCGCCCAATTCCCTCAACCAGTACCAGAGCGTCGCGGGAATCAGCTACGGCTACGATAACAATTTCAATCTCGCGAATACCGAAGGATTTAGCGCGAGATATGACGCTTCGAATCACCTTGTGAGTGTCTATCTTGCGGGCAACTACGTGAGCGTCGCTTCCGCCCCGTCGCTTGCAGGCGACGAGTCCGCTTCCGCCCCGTCGTGGATACCCGAAGAGATAGCCAGGTTCCTCTACGATGGATTGGGCTGTTGTGTGAGGCGGACTGTTCAAGGCGCGGAGACGTTGATTACGTACGACGGATGGAAGCCGATCGTGGAGTGGGATCACTGGGGCAACTTTCAGGCTTGGAATATTTATGGCCCCGGACCCGACGAGATCCTGTATCGTTACTCGAACAGCTACGGACACCTGCGGTATCACCTGGATCGAATGGGCCACGTGGCATTTCTGCTCGATAATAACGAAACGGTGCGGGAAAAGTATACCTATGACGCATTTGGACTGCCCGCGATCAGTGATGCAGATGGTGGAAATCCGCGGTCGTCGAGCTGGTATGGCAACCGTTTTATGTTCGCGGGCCGGGAATGGATCCCAGAGCTACACCTCTACGATTATCGTAATCGCTTCTATCATCCTCTTCTCGGCCGCTTCCTCCAAGCCGACCCGAAAGGCTTTGACGCGGGGGACATGAATCTGTTTCGGTACGTGGGCGATGATCCGGTGGATAAGACCGATCCGACCGGCCTAACTCCACCATCGCTGAGGCTGTACAATCAGTCTTTTTCGACACCAATAGGCATGCTAGAGGAAAGAATTGGAGTTCTTAAGATGGCGTTGACTATCATTATCAGCGGTTTGGGACCGGGCCAAAAAGAGAATTCCGATTCAAAGTGGAGTAATCGGATATTCTACGACGCCGCGAAAGCGACCGATCCAAATAATTCTAAACTCTTTCGCCGTGATCAAAAACAAGAGATGATGAAAGCGATAGCTGATGCGCGAGCAAAAGGAGATCACGTACTGAATATCTTCGGATATAGCCGCGGCGCAGTTGCAGGGGTTCAGCTTTCACAACGACTCGATAGAATGGGGATTGGGGTGGACAGACTCGTCACCATTGATCCCATACGCGTGCTACCCTTTGGCGACGGTCCGGGAAGATTTAAGGTCCCTGACAACGTAAGAGAGGCGGAAAACTATTATCAGGGGTTGCCACATAGTGGTTTCTTGGGTTTTCCGAGCATGCGTCTAAACGGCAACGTCCAAAACTATCCCTTAGGCGGGTTTACGCGCAAACCTACTGAGGTTATTCATCAGAATATGCCAACGGTGGTTTCTGAAATTGGAGGTTATTAATGCGCAGGCAAATTCTTGTACTACTCTTGGTGACTGTTTTTCCCGCACTTACCGCGTTTGGGCAGGGGGCGCTCATGAAATTAGAAGGGGACGTGATTCGAGAAAATGGCTCGCCTGTTGGAGGCGTGAAGATCGTGGCGGTGCAACGTACTTGGTCCCTGGTAGGCCCGATAGCCGATAGAGAGTTAGGGCGAGTCATATCTGATCACAGAGGCTACTTTACGATCGAAGTCCCCCACGGCACAAATGTCAGAAGACTCATTCTTGTGGCTGCCGGAGAATGGAACCGCATGGAAGGTATCGATCGAAGGGATATCGGTCTTATGGGTACGAGCGTGCCGTTGCGGAAAGTCACCAAAAACGGGCGAAACAGAATTATCGTCCCCAATAGTTTTCGACCGGCGAAATAAGGGCAAAGAAAAGAGAGGCATGGAAGGCGTATCGGAGTGGGTTTTGTCAAAGAAACAGCCATGGTTCGCGGCCCCACGGGCGGATTGCTGCAACGGACCACGCTTGGAAACGGCCGGAAGTTATCGCCTGACGCATTGCACGATCTCGTGGCGGGGACGCTGGCCCGCAGGGACTTTGGGGCCGCCATTCGACTGCTCGAGGGCGAAAATGAGCGCGGTTTCTCGAACATCAACGACTTCTTTCTGCTCACGTATCTCTACTGTGTGAATGGGAGCGTCGACAAGGCGGAAGCCCTTGCCACCGCCCAAGCAGGATCAATCCACAAGGACTGGTTCGTTGATTGGCTCTGGGGAGACTTGCAGGCGGAGTTCGGATTTCGCCCTCCCCGCTGAGGGGATACCACGAAAATCGCAGCACGATACGTCCTCGTTTGCGTGGCGATTGAGCTTAAAACAGGCCCCACCGCCGTAACAAAAAATATTCGTTGTAGGGGTGGTCATCGGTGATTCGAACTCCAAGGTCTGCATCAAGCTCTTGCTCCGCCTCAAACTCCCCTGACACCACCGCCGCGAGATACTCGGGCAGAGTCTCGAAATCCCGCCATTCCAACAAGTCATCTCCAGCGGCAGCCGGCATGGACCTCGCCATTTGGGAGGGAGTAAGAGGATCGATAGGTTCCATCGAAGCCAGGATCAGCATCCCAGCCCCTCCGGGAGACCTGAAACAGCGAAGATGTGAAAACGAATGCTGGAGTGAGCGGACGACCGCGCGGCCGATCTTCGCCTCCCCGCCGGGGTACCATGTCTGGAGAATCCCATTTGGGCGCAAATGTTTTTTCGCCAGTTCATAAAATTCCTCAGAGTAGAGCAAACTGGAACCGGCGGCCTCCACTGGCGGTGGCGGATCAATCACAATGATATCGAACTTATCCCCGGTGCGTTTGAGGTATCGTCTCCCATCATCTATGACAACGCGTCCTTGGGGATTACCTAATACCTGCTTCGCATCCGCGTGGAAGAAGGTAAAGGCATCCCGCACGCTTGGGACTAGTTCCACCGCGGTCGTCTCGATACCCCAACTTAGTGCCGAGCGATAGCTCGTGCCCATGCCGAAACAAATAACCAGCGTCGATTCTGGCTTGCCCCTGTGATGGGCCAGCGGCATGTGAGCCATGAATTTTGTGATAGGCACCAACCCGGTCATGCCCACGCCATTCACCAATAATGCCTTGGAAAGGCCTTCACCGGCGGCGATCACCGACGCCGCGTAATCTCGCCGGATCTCGGCTTTGTTGGCCATCCTAGGGACAAGGGCGGCCAAGTCTACTGAATAGAACAGCGACCAGATGAGAACCGCGCTGGCAGTTAGCCGGGAGCCCCAGCGATACCAAGTGGAAAGGGTGCCCGTCCCGAAAAGGCTAAAGACCAGGAAGGGCAAGCCGAGGAGGACAAGTCCATAGCGTTCCCCCAACCACGGTAACAAGACATAGGACGCAGCCAGAGGCCCCAGGATACAACCCGTCACATTTATGGCATAAGCTCGGCCGGCCGCTGCGGGATCGCCGAGCGAATATTCATCGATCAAGCTGGGGGTGAGATAACCGAGGGCCGCACAGAGCGGGCAGATGCTGAGGAGCAGGACGCTTGCGCTCAGGTACCCGGCGAAATTTGCCGTGTTAGTAAGAAAGCGGACGTCATTGCAGACGATGGGAAGGAACGACGCGATCGAGAGAATGGCGATGAGGCTGGCCGTGGGCCGCACCGAACCCTTTCGAAGGTCTCGCAGATAGAGAAACGACCCGAAGAAGGTGGCCCCGAGATAAGCGAAGACAATTAGGGCAAAGGAATAGACCTGGGTGGTCATTATCGGCGTGAAGGCACGCGCCCACATTACTTCCATCGCCATGGCGCTGAAGCCGGTGGAAAATAGAATCCATTTGATGACGCGCCGGCGAGTGCCGAGCGCAGCTGATTGTTTGCGGGTCTTCGTGGACGGTTTCGCCGGAGAATCAGCCATGCTTGCTCCATGCGGCCGGCGCCAGGCAAGGTATCCACTGGTTGCGGCTATGGCGAAATTGATTATCGCCGCTATCCAAAGAGTATGGGTGAAGCCGAGGAGCTCCACCAACAGAATGGCGGTAAGCAAGCAACCGGTCATCGCCCCAAGCACATTTGCGAGGTAGAGATAACTGAAGCTATCCGTATTTCGCGGGTCCGACTCCCGCACATAGGCCATCATAAAGGGAAACGTAGCTCCCATGAAGAAGCACCATGGTAGAATGGAGAATCCCAGGACCAAGGCGGAAAGCGAAAGGTAACGAAAGGAATCCATCTGGCCGCTGGAGAGAAGGAGGTGCTCGCCTGCTGCAAATAATTTGGGCACCGATAAACCTCCTACGCCGATCATGAGTTCCGCCAGAGCATAGAAAAGGAGCGCTGAACATCCGCTTTTCCCTACGAGCGAACCAATCCACTTTCCTCCCGCCCAGGCTCCGCCGGACAGCCCGAGCATGAAAACCGAAATAACGACTGAGAGGACCGGAGCAATGACCCCAAAGGAAGCAAAGGCCAGCCGCGTCCAGACGACCTGATAGATCAGCGCGCAGCAGCCCGAGCAGAAGAAAACAAGAAACAAAAACCAGCGCGTAGCTCGAGTCATTTGTCGGAGCCGCCAAATCGCGCCGTCCATTCCGTCACTTGAGTCTCCTCTATCTTGGCAAATAAGACGTCAGGCACTCCAATGTTCGAGCCAGGCTCGAGAGTATCTGCAACTACCGCCGGCCAGAGAAGGGGACGCTCGTTACCAGCGAAGGCTTGCGTTACCTTCGCTGAAGTTTCCGGGATGAATGGTTGAGCGAGCGCGGCAAAAACCATCGCAAGATTAAGAGCGTAGCGAATGGACACGCCCGCGGATACCGGGTCGGTCTTGATCCGCATCCAGGGTTCGGCCTTTTGCAAATACTCGTTTCCGATTACCCACATCGACCTTAGCTCTGTCGCGGACTTTCGGAATTCCAAGGCTTCCATCAATCGCGTCAGAGTGACTAACCGCTGTTCCAACGCATTCGTTGTTTCCACTTCAAGGGGGCCATACTCGCCCCCGGCTGGAACAACGCCGCCAAAGCGCGCGGTGCAGAACTTGGCGATGCGGTTAACGAAATTACCGAAGACATCGGCGAGATCGTGATTCACGGTGACTTGGAAATGTTCCCAGGTGAAATTTGAATCGTCTGACTCGGGCGCATTAGCCAGGAGATACCAGCGCCAGTAATCGGCCGGAAGCAGCTCCAGCGCTTGATCCATGAAAATGCCGCGATTGCCCGAGGTGGAAAACTTTCCCCCGTAGTAGTTCATCCAGTTAAGACCCTTAACGTAGTCCACCACCTTCCAAGGTTCCTGGGAGCCAAACAGAGTTACTGGAAAACCGACGGTGTGAAAAGGGACGTTGTCTTTGCCCATAATCTGGACGTAACGAACGTCCGCCGCGCCTTCGTCTTCGCGCCACCACCGCTTCCAGTTATTCTTCGTCGCGTCAGCCCACTCCATAGTGGCGCCGACATACTCGATGGGAGCGTCGAACCAGACGTAGAAGACCTTGCTTTCAAAACCAGGGCGGACGTTGCCTTGATAAGCGACGGGGATACCCCAGCTAAGATCGCGGGTAATGCTGCGGTCGTGCAGGCCTTCATCGAGCCACTTGCGCGCGATCGAGGTAACTAGCAGCGGCCAGTCTTTCTTCGAGTCGATCCATTCACGCAAGCGTCCTACCATCTGCGATTGCTTGAGAAAAAGGTGCTTTGAGTCGCGCGTTTCGATGTTGGTCGATCCGGAAACGGCGGAACGCGGATTGATTAGATCAGCCGGGTCGAGGACGCGCGTACAGTTCTCGCATTGATCGCCGCGCGCCCGCTCATAGCCACAATGCGGGCAGGTGCCGACCACGTAGCGATCGGGCAAAAAACGCCTGTCGTCGAGGGAATAGACCTGGCGGGTAACTCGCTCTTCCAAGAAGCCATTCTTGTCCAGCTGGTGGTAAAAGTGTTGTGTGATCTCGTGGTTCTGGAGCGAGTGCGAACGTCCAAACAGATTGAAGGACAATCCGAAGCGATCTCCGAGATCTTTCTGCAGGTCATGCATCTTCGCACAGTATTCATCGATCGGCAGAGCCGCTTCGTGGGCGGCCAGCTCGGCGGGGGTGCCGTGTTCGTCTGTAGCGCAAATGAAGAGGACCTCATTTCCTCGAGCGCGCTGGAACCGCGCATAAGCATCCGCCGGCAGCATCGAACCGACGAGATTGCCGAGATGCTTTACGCCATTGATGTAAGGCAGCGCTGAGGTGATGAGAAAGCGGCTCATCTATATTGCCACGACCCAGGGAAGACTGTCCGACATGGGCGCAAAGTAATTTGCGCGCACCAGATTGGGAAGCGTTACTTCAGCAGCTCGCCGAGCGCCTGCACCATCGATACGATCGGCCAGGCCGAGACTCCGACGATGATCGCAAAGAAGAGTACTTCAGCCACGTAGCTTCGGGTCGTCTCCGCGCCGAGAAACTCTTTGCTCAGATTGCGGAAACCGGGAGCGAACAACGGTGGCGAAAGCTTCCTGCCTTTGCTGCCGGCTGGCATTTCGTTCGTGTGGAAATGGTAATCGGTCAGAGGCTGGCTGGAATGGAGTTGCAGAGCCGAACGTTCGCCATCGTGGCGCGCAGGCTGTCGTGATATTTGGGAGTTAGGTTTCATATAATTGGGAGGCAGAGTTCGAGCTCTGCAAAATTCGTAAGCTGCAGCATGGATGCCATGCGAGGCAGCGGGTTTTACTGAGGAAGCTCCTCGAAGAGCTTCCGGTTCGGCGATTTGCCGGAGAAATACTGACTTTTGCTAAACGATAGGCTTTTTGACCGCGGAAGAGTGTCAGACGCCTTTGGTCGAAGCTGGTCTGGACATACTTAACGCCATTAAGCATTCCATTATCGGATCAGAAGTCAATCAAGGCGGTTTCGTCGCGGCTCGTAAAATCCTCTGCCAGCGATGCTTGCATGGCAGAAAAAAATTAGGCTAAGCCGAGCCAGCGTCCGACCCAAGTTCCCCAACCGTAGAATCCGAGCGTCTGTAAACGCCCAGCGGCGACTAGTTCGTCGACTTGGGCGCGAGTTGGTCCACCTTTTTCAGACTCGCTGAAGTAATCGTCGATCACGACCCAGCACCCTGGCGCGAACCTGTCGCCATAACAGTCGATGTCGCGGCGCACATTCGCATCGGCATCGAAAATGAAGAGTCCGATTTCGTTAGGCCCGACCATTTCCCGGACAGTCGCGATCGTCGTCTCATCGAACGACGAGCCGTTTATCAGGGTGACCGCATCGAGCAATCCGGCGCGCGACAAATTCTTTTTCAGGTCTTTGAAAATATCTTTGGTCGCCAGCCAGTGGTCCTTGAGCCGACCGCCCGGTTCGATGCTGATAATTTTTTTTCGTCGGCCGGAATCGCGCGCACCCAGACCGGCGGCGACGGTCGATCCGCCTACAAACGAACCGATCTCGAGAATGCTGCCCTCGGATATCTTGGCAAAATGATAAATCAAAACGAGCACATCGACAGCGAGCATGGAATGACCGCCCGCCTTCCCGATTTGATGATGCAAGGCCTTTTGGTAACGATACTCGATTAGCTTCTGCA
This sequence comes from Verrucomicrobiota bacterium, assembly GCA_039649045.1. Lineage (GTDB taxonomy): Bacteria > Verrucomicrobiota > Verrucomicrobiia > Chthoniobacterales > UBA10450 > AV80. The sequence continues at coordinate 31,236 of JBBWZL010000012.1, forward strand.
TCAGCTCGAGGCAATCGCTGATCTCGTTCTGTGCGCTCATTGCCGCAGCTTAACCAAAAATTACGAGGCGGATCGAGTCCGGTAACTGTTGCGCGACGCTGGTCACGACACTTCCGCCGAGGAGCTTCGCCATCGCCGTGCGTTGCGATGCGCCGATGATGAGATAATCGACTCCCAGGGTGGCGGAGAGATCGAGAATCGTGGAAGCCGCGTCCTCACTCACCGCATACACCGGCTGGACGGGGATGTCGTGCTCGGCGCCGAGCCTCATGGTGAGCGACATGATTGCGTTCGCGTCGGGATCATCCTGCCATTTGGCGCGACCGACGGTAGTGGGACCGCCCGTGAAATAGACCGAGATCTCCTTCACGTAGAGCACGCAAAGGGTGGCCTTGCGCAACCGCGCCTCTTCCAGCGCGAACGCCAGCGCCGGCGTGACGCCGCGCGCGGCCACCATGATTTTCTGACCTTCCGACAAACGCGGCATCATCGTTGCCTCGAGATCGGGCGAGACCATCTCGGCCACCTGACGCGTTACTGTCATTGTCCTGAGGCCGGAAGCCTTGTGAGAATAGGCGCGCAAAGCGTAGCCGGCGCCCAATACGCACATGGCGAAAAAGAGCGCTTCAGGTTTCGTTTTTGCGATCGTTAATTCCACCGCGAACAGAACGAAAAAAGTCAGTCCCATGATGAAACGCTGGTACCACGGAAGCCCCAGCCGTTTGTTGAAAGTGCACGAGCCGAGATTCACCGCGATCGCGCCCACCACGCCGATCGCATAGAGGCCGGCCAGAGCCTCGAAATCCTTTGTTACCGCGAGAACCACGATGGGGATTACGACCGCGGCGATGAGCGGAATTAACGGGACGCCATGCGGATTGAGCCTGGTCATCTGGCGCGGCATCTCGCCATCCTGCGCCATCATGTAAACGACGCCGATCAGCGCGACGATCGCGGTATTGACCGCGCTGAGAAGGAGAAGGCCGAAGACGACGCCGACGATGAGGCTCAGCCCCTGACCGACGCCCGGGCTGATCGCCATCGTTCCGTAAACCTCCGCCAGGAACCGGAGCATGTCTTCTTTGTGCGAGGCTAATTGCGGCAGGAGATTTTTCGGCAATGAGAGCATGGCCCAGCCGAGAAGCGCAGTGCCAAGGACCACTTCAATTGCCACCGGCACGATCGCTTTCGTCGCTGTCCGCGTTACTTTCGGACGCTCCGGCGTCGAGTCCGGATCGGTCTTCATCACGCCGGTGATGTTCGCGATGGCTTCGACGCCGCTGAGCGCGAGAATCACGCCCACGAAAGCCACCCAAGTGTGACCGAGATTCTCGTGGCGCGGCTCAAGATACTGGAGGTTCAGATGAGGCGCGCTCAACACTACAATCACCGCCACCATCAGCACCGCCGGAATCGCCAGCCAGATGGAGACGCTGCCGCTATGTTTCGGCCCGAAATAATTGACCGCGCCGACGACGAGAATCATCCCCATCGTGGCGACCGGAGCGTAATTACTCGGCACGCCGAGATAACTGACCGCGGCCCATCCGCTCAGCGCGGCCGTGACAATGAAATTCGCGACGAGCAGGAGCGCGCCGGTTGAGGCGAGGAAGCGGCTCTGTTGCCGCGCAGCGGAATAAACGCCGCCGCCATCGGGGAAATGCGCGCAAACGATGATGTAGTTGTAGGCGACAACGGCGGTGAGGACGCAGACCGCCAGGATGATCGGCAACGACGCGAAGCCTGCCGCGATGAAAGCGAGACCGATGACATAGGCCTTGCTCGTTCCCCAGTCGCCGTAAAGCAGAGCGGCGGCCCGCTTCCAATCGACATTGCGCGGCCGATGAACAGCGGTGGGATCGAGAGTCGGCGTAGCCATCGCGGTTCGCGGGATTCTCCGCCCCGGCTCCGCGCAAACAAGCTCTTTCTTGATCGGACGGGCGATTGCCCTCTTAAACTTCCACGCGCGCGCCCAGCTCGACGACGCCGTTCGGCGGCAGACAGAAATAGGAGGTAACGTCGCCGGCGTTGCGCGTCATCCAGGCGAAAATCGAGCCGCTCCAGGCGGAAAGACCGAGCTTGCGGGTCGCCAGAATGGTCTCGCGACCAATGAAATAGGTCGTGCGCATCGAATGGAAATGCAGGCCGGGTTCCTTAACGGCTTCGAGCGCGGACGGGACATCGGGTTTCTCCATGAAGCCGAAATGAACCTGGATCCGCCAGAAACCTGCGTCCAGTTTCTCGAGCGAAACGCGATCCCGGGCGTCGGCGAGGAAAGGGACTTCTTCGGTGCGCACGGTGAGCAGGACGACCTGCTCGTGGAGGACTTTGTTGTGCTTGAGATTGTGGAGCAACGCGAGCGGCGTGCCGGAACGATTGCCCGACATATAAACCGCGGTGCCGGGCACGCGCCGGATGCTTTGGTCGTGCACGCTTGGGAGGAACGTATCGAGCGGCAGGCAAATGTCGCCAAGGCGCTGCCCCAATACGCGACGGCCCTTTCGCCAGGTGAGCATTAGGAAAAGAATCGAGGTGGAGATGAGGAGCGGGAACCAGCCGCCGTGCGCCACTTTGATCATGTTCGCTCCGAAGAATGCCAGATCGATGCTGATGAAGAAAGCGGCTGCGGGCAGGGCGAAGGCGGCCGGCCAATGCCAGCGCCGGCGGGCTACGACATAAAATAAAATCGTGGTGATCAACATCGTTGTGGTGATCGCGACCCCGTAGGCCGCGGCCAGATGGCTCGACGTTCCGAAGCCGAGAACGAGGCCGATCGACGAAAGCATTAGGGCCCAATTGACCACGGGCACATAAATCTGGCCGATGACCCGTTCGGAAGTGTAGTTCACCCGCAAGCGCGGCATGTAGCCGAGCTGGATCGCTTGCATGGTGAGAGAAAAGGCGCCGCTGATGATCGCTTGCGACGCGATGACGGCGGCGGCCGTAGCCAGCACTACCATCGGGTAGAGCGTCCAGGCAGGGGTCATATGGAAGAAGGGATTTACGGCCGCCTCCGGATGTCTGAGGAGGAGGGCGCCCTGCCCGAAGTAATTCAGCGTCAACGCCGGCAGCACCACCGCGAACCAGGTGATCCGAATCGGCGCGGTCCCGAAATGGCCGATATCCGCGTAGAGCGCTTCGCCGCCAGTGACCGCGAGGAAAACCGCGCCGAGAACCACAAAACCGCTCCCGCCGTTCCGGCTGAAAAATTGAATCGCCTGGAGCGGATTGATTGCGCCCAGGACTTCGGGCACGCGGCCGATTTGATGGATCCCAAGAAGGGCGATCGCCACGAACCACAAAACCGTGACTGGTCCAAACACCCGGCCGACTCCGGTCGTGCCGCGAGATTGGAAGATGAAAAGCGCAACCAAAATTCCGATCGCCACCGGGACGACGTAAGGATCAAAGAGTGGCGTGGCGACGTGCAATCCTTCCACCGCGCTCAGGACGGAAATCGCCGGCGTGATCATCCCGTCGGCATAGAGCAAGGCGGCCCCGAACAATCCGAGAAGGAGGAGGAGTTTCCCGCGCCGGGCCACATCACTGACCAGGGTGGCCAGCGCGAGAATGCCGCCTTCGCCGCGATTATCGGCGCGCAGAATGAGGATGAGATATTTGACGGAAATGATCAGGATGAGCGACCAGAGAATGAGCGAGAGAACGCCGAGAACATTGGCCGGCGAGGGAGGCAGCGCATGCTCACCGTAAAAGCATTCGCGCAACGCATAGAGCGGGCTCGTCCCGATGTCCCCATAGACAATCCCAAGACTCGCCAGACAGAGGAGGAGTAGGCGGCTCTTGCCGCCGGTGCCCTCAGGCAAAGAAGCCGCCTGCCGCGCGGCTTCAGGAAGGGCGGGAACTAACGTTTTTGGGCCAGAATTCACCGTTCCGTAATGCAGCTTAGGCAGGCTGCGGGAGGGGGGTTAATTAAAACGGTACTAAAATTCCGCCTGCGCGTGTCGCGCGCATTCGGATGAGCTACATTGGCGATGTGCTGGGAACCTCCAGTTTGCCGCGGGCCGAAGAGCTGCCGTCCACAGACAATGCCGCGCACGCGCGTTCTTTCGCGCCCCTGAAGGAATATGCGACCGCGGTCGCAGGCGTGGCCGCGCTCACCATCGCCTGCTGGCTCCTGACGCCTCTTACTGGTTACGCCGCCATTTCGCTCATCTACCTGCTCGGAGTGTTGCTGGCCGGGATGGTTCTCAATCGCGGCCCCGTCTTGCTCGTCGCCGCGCTCAGCGCGCTGGCCTGGAATTTCCTTTTCATCCCGCCGCTCTTCACCTTCCACATCGCGAAACTGGAAGACGCGCTGACTTTCGCGACCTACTTCGTCATCGCGATCGCGGTCGGCAGCCTCACGGCGCAGCTCAAAGCGCGCGAACATCTCGCCGCCCAAGTCCAGCTCGCGGAAAATTCCGAGCGGCTGCGCAAGACCCTGCTCGATTGCGTTTCGCATGAACTCAAGACGCCGCTCGCCGCAATTGGAGCCGCCAGCCAGGAACTCCTGCGCCTTGCTCCAAACAGCCCGAATCCTGAAATGCTCCAGCAGCTTGCCGCCGAAATCCGCGACGGCTCCAGCCGTCTCAATCGCGTGGTTAACAACCTTCTCGACATGAATCGGCTCGAAAGCGGAGTGGTGTGCCCGGCCCAGGAATGGTGTGACGTGCGCGAGCTTTTGCAGTCCGCGATTGAAATTGCACGCGACTCCACCAACGGCCGCGACGTGCGGCTCGACGTGCCGGAAAACATCCCACTGGCGTTGCTGGATCACACCCTCATCGAGCAGGCCGTCGCCAAGCTCGTCGCCAATGCCGGGAGTCATACCCCATCGCGCTTGCCCATTGAAATCGACGCTGAATACAAAAACGATCAGCTGAAAATTTCCGTGAGTGACCGCGGGTCCGGGCTCTCGGAAGAATTGGCGGAGCGCGTGTTTGAAAAATTCTACCGTGGCGACGGGCGCAAAGCCGGCGGCCTGGGACTCGGGCTCTCCATCGCACGCGGATTCGTGGAAGCCCATGGCGGCAAACTCACGGCAGAGAATCGGGACGGTGGCGGCGCACGCTTCATCATCAGCCTGCCGGTTCGCGTGACGGAAGTGAACGATTTGGATGCGGCGTCATGAAACCGACTCATACCGCGCTCATTATCGACGACGAGAAACAGATTCGGCGGCTTCTTCGTCTCGCGCTCGAAGGAGCGGATCATCAGGTCTACGAAGCGGAAACCGGCCAGGCCGGTCTCGAGGAAATCGTTTACCGCAAGCCCGACATCGTTCTGCTCGATCTCGGTTTGCCTGACATGGACGGCGTGAAAGTCTTGCGGCGCCTGCGCGAGTGGTCCGATGTGCCGGTCCTGATTCTTTCCGTCCGCGACGAGGCGGATGAAAAAGTCGCGGCGCTCGATGCCGGCGCAGACGACTACGTCACGAAACCGTTCGATACCGCCGAGCTGCTGGCGCGGGTAAGGGTGGCGCAGCGCCGCTCGTTGACCGAGACGGGTGACCCGGTCTTCAAGAGCGGATCGCTCTGCGTCGATTTTTCCGCGCGCCAGGTGAAGCTCAACGGCGCCGAGATCAAACTCACCCCGACCGAGTAATCACTTCTGCGCGTCCTTGTGCAGAACGCCGGCAAAGTCGTCACTCACCGGCAACTGCTGCGAACGGTTTGGGGGGAGAAAGCGGAAAGCCAGGCGCAATATCTTCGCGTCTACATCACCCATCTGCGCAAGAAACTCGAGATCGAACGCGACGCGCCGATGCTGATCAAAACGGAGGTCGGCATCGGCTACCGATTGTCGACGGACCCTCTTTGAGCCGCCCCCGGCCGCGGCGGATGTTAATGATCTTTTAGCGTTAGCGAGGCACATTTTAATTCACGGTCGGCCCAGGCCGTAGGTGAGGCTTGGGTATGAAAGCGATCGTGGTTCTCTTCTTCCGAACACTCAAACCGGAAACATCTGAACAACAGCTGAGTCTGCCGCCGGCCCGCACCCTGCCTGCGTCGGCAAATCCGGGCACCTGGACGCCGCCGTTCTGGACCTGGTTTATCGAGAATCCCCGGCTCGCTCAGGGCACCCATATCGCCATCTAACGAGGAGCTGATTTCAGTTCTGCGTTAACCGCTCGCTCTCGCGCCGTCAAAAAGTGACGATGACGTCGATCGCCGCGGTAAACATTGTGTCGTCGCTCGAGTCGTTGAACGGCCGGGTATCGCTGAAGGAATGGTCGATGCGGAGCTCTGGGCGAATGGTCAAACCGGTGAACGGTTTCGGAACCGGCGGCTTGATATCGAGACCGATGGTGAGGGCGCCGTAAATTGTCCGGCCGCCACCGACCGTGTGCGGGTCGGTGATCGGCTGACCGTCAAGCGCGCGCACGGGATCGTGCCATCAGCATCCTGCCTTCACCCGCGCACCGTCTTCATTCCTTGCCGAATGATCCGATCGATCAGCTGCGGATACGACAAGCCTGCCTTGCCCGCCGCCTGCGCGAAATCTTCGTCCGCCGCCAGGATCGGATTCGGGTTCGCCTCAATAAAATAAACTTCATTGTTTGCAGTGAGCCGCATGTCGATCCGCGCGTATCCCTCGATCGTGAGCAAGCGATAGATCCGTTTGCAGGTCTCCTCAATCTGCGCGACGAGCGCCGGATCAAGGTCCTCGGGGAACTGGTTCCGCAAACCCCAGCGCTTGCGGTATTCGTTATCCCATTTCGCCCGGTAGGTCGCGATCTTCGGCTCGTTAGGCGGCACGTCGCGGAAGACCATCTCGCGAATCGGAAACACCGTCAGCCGCTCGTTGCCCATGACGCTCACGTACAATTCACGGCCCTCGATGTATTCCTCCGCGATCACGTCGCCATCGTGTTTGTCATGAATGAAAGCAACGCGCTCGCGGAACTGGTCGTCGGTCGTTACGAAAGAGGCCTGCGAGATGCCGTACGACGCCTCCTCTTTCACCGGTTTTACCAGAAGCGGAAACTTCGGCCGCTTCAGCCGCGCGATGCGCTGGCCGCGCGGGATGACCACGAAGTTCGGCACATGAATATGATGATACCCGAGAATTTTTTTCGAGATGCCCTTGTGCTTGCACAGGACAAGCCCGGTCGCGCCGCAGCCGGTAAAGGGGACGCCCTGCATTTCGAGAAGGGAAACAATGTTCTGGTCGAACCCGCGGTTGTTTTTGAACTGGTCCGCCAGGTTGAAGAGGACATCCGGCGCGAAGCTCGCCAGCTTCTGTCGCACGAAATCGAGGTCGTCGAAGATGGCGAGATGCTCGGCCGTGTGGCCGAGTTCACCGAGCGCGGCGAAGACGTCTTTCTCGGTCTTCCAATCCTCCGTCTTCATCTCCTTGCTCAGATCCTGGTCGATCTTGGTGGGACGGACGGCGTCGAAAAGGGCGAGGACTTTGAGTTTCTTTTTCAAGGCTATTTGGTGCGTTTGAATTTGCCGGTGAAGAGATAATTCATCACCAGCGTGGTGATGAAAGCGCTTACTCGAAAATCCTGCTGCGGATCGTCGTTGAGAACGTGGAGGTCGAGCTCCTCGCAGCGATCGATGAGCCGGGCCAACAATTTGTTCACCCGGTATTTTTTCTCATTCGTCGATTCGCAGACTGAATTCATCAGCCGCCGCCGGCGCAGGCGCAAATAGGAGCTTGCCTTGATCCGCCCCGGGCCGGCCTGCGCGGAGAAAAGCTGCCGGAGATCGGCGTCGTAAAAATCCGGATAGGTGTCTTCGTAGAGCTTGCGTTTGCGCGCGTAATAGGTCTTCAGCTTGAGATTCAGACAATCGTAATCCCCCGCGCGATACTCCGGCGCGTGGATTGGCGGCTTGCCCGATAGCGATTGCATTAGGGCATCGACGTATTCGAGTTTTTCGAGCGCCTTCCAACCCGCGTAACGCGCACGCCAGTCGAGATCCGGCGTCAGCCAGACGGCGAACGTCTCCGCGAAATCCTCGTCCGGATGGCTCTGCGCGTACCAGTCGTCGAGATTCACCACGTAACTGCGGCTGAACGGCCGCGGTTGATAAAAATCCGGCGTTTGGTCGCGTGAGGTCTGCCCGAAAATCTCCTGCCACTTTTTCTTCCGCGGCAGCCGGTAAGCGTAGCTGTAGGCATGCGCCGCCTCGTGGCGGATCAGTCTCATAAACCAATCCTTTGTCCCGCCCTCCACTTCGAGCATCATCGTCTTCTCGAGCGCGCGGAGCCGATCGTGCACCAGGAAAAAGGGCACGAAGATCGCCGGAATCCCCACCGGCACGAACCATTCGTCGCCGATATGCGTCGGCGGATGAAACACCAAACTCTTCGCCGAAAGCTCGTCGTAAAATTGCCGAATGAGCGGTTCGAGCTGGGTTCCCTCCAGACGCAAACCGAGTTTGGAAATGCGGCGTTCGAGCAATTCCTGGTCGCTGAGTAATGCCCAATCGCCGGCTTCCATTTCGCGCACCGTATCAGCCCGCGCCTGCGTTTGTCACGCGTTCGCAAGCTGCCCGGGCGGGCGCGATGCCAACTGCGCTTCCGCGGAACCAGCGATAGATCGCGTTGAGCCGGCTGATCGGCACGCCCGCGACGTAAAGGGCGAGAATCAAAAAATAAACCGCGGTCGTCCAATACGGCCCGTACTTCAGATAAGCGCGGGGGCTGCACACAATCTCGTCGTGCAGTTGCACCATCCGGCCGCGGCTTCGCAGGGCGCGATAGATTTCTGCATCTTCGAGAATCGGAACGTCGCGATACCCGCCGAGTTGGTTGAAGACCTCGTGCCAGCAAAAGATTCCGTGATCGCCCAGGGCAAAGCCAAACACTTCCACGCCGATATTTCCGACAGAATCACTAATGCGATAGATGCGTTGCCGCTCCGGAAAACGCAGCCGGAAACAGCCGCCGACCGTGCGCTGATTGGCGAGCACATGCTCGATCTCGCGGAGCGAGTCGCGCGGCACTCGCAGATCCGCATGCAAAAACCAAAGCACGTCGCCTCGAGCAACCGCCGCGCCGGCATTCATCTGCGAAGCGCGCCCCTGTCGCGCCGAAATAACCACGTCGGCCAGCGGCTCGGCAATTGATGCGGTTCCGTCGTGGCTTCCACCATCCACTACGATGATCTCCGCTTCCGGCGCCACCTCGCGGAGATGGAGAAGAAAATTGCGAATCAGCGCCGCTTCATTCAGCACCGGCAGAACGATCGAAAGGAATGGAGCTCTCACTAGCATTGGTATCGTGTCTCAAACACGCCTCGGCTTGAACTCTGATTTTCCAACTTTAAGGCTTGTGTTCAGTCCCGTAGTTCCTGCTCAATCTCTTACGTTGTGTTAAGCGGAAATGAAGAGACCGCCCTGCGTCTCAGCGCTGCCCTGATTGTGGGCACGATTCTCGGTTTGAACCGCGAGCTGCATGGAAAACCGGCAGGGTTGCGGACTCATGCTCTCGTCAGTCTCGGCGCGGCTGTCGCAACGATCGTTGTGCTGAAATCACCGGACGGTTTTTTTGCTGTGGACCAGAACGCGATCGGCCGGGTCGTCCAGGGTATTCTGACCGGCGTAGGATTTCTCGGCGCGGGAGTAATTTTGCATGATCCCGCTGGCCACATCAGCGGCCTGACGACGGCGGCGACGATTTGGATCTGCGCCGTGCTCGGCCTCGTCTGTGGGCTGGGTTACTGGGTCCTGCTCGGAACGACTGTAGCTCTCATCGTGATAGCTCTAATTTTCGGTCGGCCGTTGGAGCGCCTCGCCGAGCGCATCTTCAAACGCCATATCTCAGGCCCGCCGGATCACAGCGTTTGAAACGTCAGAGGTCAGAGATCAGAGGTCAGAAGGCCGCGGGTGAGAAGCCAGTATCAGCTGGATCGCTTTCCCGGTGCCCACCCGAGATATGTTGAAAGATATACAACCTGATGCACTGATATACACTGTAGAGATGAAATTCCCGACCGTGATCGACCGCGACGAGGACGGAATGTGGGTTGTCGAGTGTCCGGCCATCCCCGGCTGCGTGAGCCAGGGACATACGCGGGAAGAAGCGATGGCAAACATCAGGGACGCGATCGCGCTGTGTCTCGAAGTCCGGGCCGAGCGCGGCATGCCGCTGACGTTCGAGATGTCGGACGTAGAAGTTCCGGTTTAGCGAAACTGCCGCAAATAGTATTTGCCCTTCATCCGGCGAAGCCCAACGCTGGAATTGATGCCACGGCTACCGGTCATGAGTGGACGCGAAGTCGTTCGCGCGTTCGAGAAATTCGGGTGGCGCGTTGCTCGCCCGGGCAGCCATATCATTCTCGTCAAGGAAGGCGCCCGCGCCACCCTGTCTGTTCCCGATCACAAGGAGGTCGCGAGAGGAACGCTCCGCAGTTTAATTCGCGCCGCCGGCCTTACAGTCGAGGAATTCTCTCAAGACAAATAAATCGCCGGCCGCTCGATTTGATCCAGCATTTGGAATCCTTGATCAGCACTCTGATCTGAGGTGCGCAGAGCGTCGCGCTCCGATGCGGCGAATTCGAGAACCGCTTGGGCCTGCTCACGCGTAACGCCTGGAAACCATTCGAGAAACTCGTTGATCGTGGCCCCGGACTCGAGGTTTTCGAAAAGCGCTTTCACCGGGACGCGCGTATTTTTGAACACCCATGCGCCGCTCACTTTGTCTTCCGACCGGTCCACGGCCGTGCAAGCTTTCCAATCGACCATGCGATGATTATACAGGTCGGCGCCCGTTTCGGCAATACGGGCGTGAACCGCCGCGACCGGTTCGTCTCAGGGAGCTCGTCATTGGCCTGCGAAGCCGAAGCGCGTGCGGAGCGAAGGCTCATCACAGGTCACTCGTCACTTCCCTTTTATGGGCAAACCCGAGAGGGCGAGCATTCGGGAAAGTGCGAATCAAGGGAGCAAACCGGTGAGTGTCACGGTGCGCGCGGAGCGGGATTCTTCCGTCCTGGCGGGCCCTCTCGGCGCTGCTGCTATTGTCTCTTCCCCCTTTCGCTGGTCTCGCGCAAACTCTGACGCCGACCGCACCACCGACGCGCACGCAAGTCGTGCTGCTCGGCACGGGGAATCCTTCCGCGGATCCGGATCGGCGCGGTTGCCATCGAGCCGCCGACCCGAGGTTGGAGTTTCTGGTCGCTGAGTGATGCCACTTGGTCGGTCACGGAAGTGTGCCGCATGCACTATCTCGTGGAAACCAATACAGGGTGAACCCTTGATAAGGCAAAACTCCGACGCTCACGGTCTCTTTTTCCCCATTCTTTTCTATCTCCTTAGAAGGCAGGCACCACCGCCGGTCGGTCTGGGATAGCTTGTCTTCTACGAACTGGATCGGGTGGGTTCGCTCAAGGTGAAAATCGAGATCTAACAAAAACCCGGGAGCGACGACCGCTTCGACGTCTAGGCGGTCCGCCGGCAACCAAGTAGTCCAACTATCCTGATCAGAATGTCTTCGCACGACCTGATGTTCCACCACCACATGAACGACATCTTCGCTGGCAGGTCCGCCCTCCGTTCCGGGTGCGATTACGACCGAATCATGAACCACCAGGGTTCGAATACACGGCTTGGGGCTGTTCGGCTGGACGAGATTCGCGCTTCGTCCGTGGGGCCAGTGAAGCACGACCTCGTCTCCCCGCATGACCTCCAATCTGACAAATTGGTTATGGCTGCTGCCCAAAGCGAGGATGGTTTCGAACCCGTGGTCGATGGAATAGCGTGTTGCTTTCCGGGTCAGATTCACCAGGTCATATTCCACCCTCACCGTGACCATGAGCAGGTCGTGGGAGTCTCGCAGGCCGGGCGGCGCGGCCCCGAACGTAAATGTAACCTTGAGATTGGAGCGCAGTATCTTTTCCTCAAAGACACGCCTTACTTCGTCTGAGATTGCGACAGGCATTAAATAGCCGAGTAACGATGACAAGCCTGCTCTCTCGATCTCTTCCACGTGTCTGGCGTGCTGTCTTTCTTCGCGCCGGCGCATCGATATCTCGAAAGTCACACCGAGAATGCCTGCCACGATAAAGGCGACTCCTACTTCGTTGAAAAAGCTGATCAATAGGTCGCGCTCTTCCTCCTTGTACGTCGCGGACCCGTTGGTTGCGGGGGTTGGGGGAAAGAGCACTACTTTCGCCATCGAAGCTATCCAGGGAACGTCGGCGAGGCGAGGGGCAGACCGGATAAACGAAACACCGATCAGTCCGAAAACAAACAGGAAAAAAATGATGAGGAAGACTCCGCCGTGGCGGCGCGACGAAGTCCGGACATCCCTTTTGGCAGTCTTGAACTGAACGTGGGATTCGACGCGAAGCGTGGTGTGGGTGGGAATAAAGCGAGGATGAGCGCAGCCATGGCAGCGGGGGAATATTCTTCCCGCCATGCAGACGACCTCGTGTTCGGCTTCGTGATGGTTGTCGTGCGTTACCCGGTAAATTCCCGAGATCGGTACGTCGTCACCGGGTTTGAATGAAGTTAGCATAGGAGGAAACGATCAGCCTTTGGGGCCCTGTTTAGATTGGGGGTTCACAACCTGGGGGATTCGCAGCGAATGCTCGTTAGGAAGACAATTAGCCTAAAACTAGCGTGCTGGGCTAGAAATTTTTTTGGGAAGCCGCACCGTCGCACAGGTTCCGCATGGCGGCGCTCAGCATCGTCGGCCAGGAACAGACCGGCCCCGATTACGCCACCACCCAGCCGAACATTAACGCCGTCATCCAAGGCACGAACGTTTTCCTCGATTGGAATTGGGGCGGCTTCAGCGCCTTCCTCGACATCTGCGAACTTCAGGTCGACCGCGGCGACGGCAAAGGCTTTGTCGCCCTCGCCTTCGACACCACTCCCGGCTACGTCGACACCCAACCCTTCCCCGCCGCCCCCGTGAAATGGACCTATCAAGCCATCTACCGCGTCGGAGACTCCCGCGTCGGCCAATGGAGCAAACCGGTGAGCGTCACTGTGGGCGGATGACTCTGGAGTGGCAGGCGTGTCGCCTGCAATCGATCAAAGCGGCCAGATGTGGGAAGCGTCTGGCCGCTCTGCTGCGGATGCGGCGCTCAACATTTTCTTGAATGGTATCGCATCCTATACATTACTATACTTACCGAGCGATGAAAACACGCCCTGAACCCGAGGTGATCACACGAAACGGTAAAGCCGTCTCCGTCATCGTGCCCATCGCGGAATACGAGGAGCTCTTGGAACGGGCCGAAGACGCGACTGACTTGAAATGGCTCAAGCGCGCGCGGGCAGGCAAGCTTCAATATCGGCCGCTCGAAGAATACATGGGCGAGCGCAAGGCGAAGGCGCGTGCATAAGATTCTTCTCGAGCGAAACGCTGAGAAGGATTTGGATCGACTGGCTCCAGGTTTTCGTTCCCGACTAATTGCCGCGATTCGACAGCTGGCGAACGATCCACGTCCGCCCGGCTGCCGGAAATTGATTGGAGGCAGCAACGATTGGCGTATTCGAGTTGGCGTGTATCGGATCCTCTACGAAATCGATGACAGAGCCAAGATTCTGCGCATCAATCGCGTCCGTCATCGCAGCGACGTTTATCGCTGATCAAAGAGCTACAATCACAGACTGAACCGCAGTGTTCCATTGTGTGCCGGTCGACAAGCGAGATGCGTAGGGGCAAGATGAATGGGCTGCCGTTTGAACAATGTCAGAACATAAACTTCAACGAGGTAAGTTGGTTATTGAAGGCTTATCGGATCTCGGGACCGCATTGGGGTACTTCGTCCAACGCGAACAACCCGTTGTTAAAGATGCGCATTGGCCACCCGCTGTCGATGTAGCGTGGAAAAAAGACGAATGGCAGGATTTTCCACTCTTAATTTTTGAGGTCGAGAGCTCAGCAGGCAATACAATCGCCAATAATGCCCTCAAGGTGTATTCGCAGCCGAATCAGGATTTCGAAAAACCGCTGTTTTTCTTTCATCTGATAGTGCGGTCTGGAACAGAAACGTCACGAATCGAAGCATTGCGCAGGCAATATGGGACCAATAATTACCGCCTATATCGCTTGGATACAGATGAAGCGACGGGGCTGATCCAGGATATTTTGACACAACACCGCAAGGTATTTCTACATTTCGACGTCGCAGCGATTTGCGGCATCCTGCAGACCGATTGGGCCGCCATTGATCTGAGCGCTGTCCTCGACCACGCCGAGACTTTAAATTTTGAAACGTCCTTCTTGACGGCTTATGCGCGCCTTTCGGCTGACGAACAGTTCTTGGCGCGATTCGTCGATCGGCTCTCCGTTCTTGAAGAACGCGGACAGTTGCGGCATCGACGGGTACCGTACGAAACGTTCTTGGGCGAATCATGGCACCCACCGATACACCTAGCGATCTTGGCGAGGGCAAGAACACAGTCTGCGGATGTTTTCCTCGAACAACTGCGGAACTGGCAGGAAGAAAGCTACCCGTACTCGATGATCGGTCCTCACTTTGGGATGTCACGAGACTATGATCAGTTTATTCTCGGGATGTCGTCGGGACTCTTGAGTGCAATAGCGGCGATCTTCGGAAATGGTAATGCAAAAAGATATATTGCTGCCCAAATGCACAGCATTTGCGAGCAACTGGGCAACGCGCGCGACCGATTTGCCTTATATGCCGGCGTGTGGCTTCTGCATGTGACGGCAAGTGTGGGTGACGAGCTCCTGTTTGAGTATGCTCGCAACTTCGTAAATAGCCGAGGAGGACTCTCGAGCGGTTGTGTTTCTGATCCTCCGTTTCTCGTCCCTTCATTTGAAGAACTTGACGACTGTGAATGGGATCATCGCCTTGTGCAGGATAAAAAGCTTATCCTTAGCCTTCCTGAGTTCGTTCAGGATACGTATGGCGACATCAGGGATCGTATGGACATCGGCGCAATTCGACTTGGGATCAGACTGCTTGCAGAACCCGAATGGACGGACGGGTTCGGACTAGCGACGTTTACGATCTTAGGATCTGAACGAAATCGTTTAGCAGGGAAATAAGGGTTTGCTGGAAGCGAGTCTACGAGCGAATAAAGCGCCGGTCTGGGGAAACGAAGGTGTAGATGAAGCGGGGTCAGTCTTAGATGAAGCGGGGTCAGTCTTAGAATCTCGGCAATTCTACTGAAGTTAGTCAGGTGACATTTACGATGTTGCCCAAGGGTTCTCGCGCCGATTAATCCGATAGCAACGTCACCGCGATGGCCGTGTGACTCTCCTCGCTGTGGCCGGAGCCGGAAACAGGGCGGGAGGTCAGAAGTCAGAGAACAGCGCGGCGCGATCGGAAAGGAAGAAGGAATAACTAAGAACGCCGGAAGAAGAGTTCAGGGTTTCTTCTTTTTTTGTTTTGGAGTTGGGGAACGCTCAGGTTCGGGGCCCGGTATGATTCGCGAGTAGTGACGGGGATGGTGCAATCGGCGGTAGAGTTCCGCTTGGTTTTCCTCCCACCGGAAAGGGGGATCACCCTTGACCGGCCCCCAGACCAAACGTCCGGAGTTCCGCCAGTTATCCAGCAGAATGCCCTGCTCAAAAGGCTGCCCTCGGGCGGTGACCGCGATGACGTTGTGCTCGTCGAAAGCTCCCGGACCACATTCGGCCCAGTGTAACTCGAGCGTTCGCAGCTTCAGGGCATCCAACCGAAGTAAGAGCTCGTTAGCATATTGAAAACAGTGTCCGGCTTTTCTTGCTCCGATGTTGATAAGAAAACTCTGCATGGTCGCTGGCTGCACCATCCGCCACTCGGCGGCGAGCTGCCGGCCGGTGGTGTAGGCGGTGAAGGCGACGCGCCGGGCTTCGTCAGGACTAACACTGGGGGAGAGTTGAACAAGGCCCGCCGTCAAAGCCGGGTCGTGCTCGGAAGTAGCGGGGACCACGTCGCCCCCCCAAAAACTTGCCTTGGTTGGAGGCACGCAGACGGCGAGCACCATCGCGGTGGCGCTGGCGACTACGGCGGTGTTGGAGCGAAGGCGCGTAAACATCCGGCGTATTGGTTAGCACTCATGGCAGCAGAGTCACGTTTGTGGTGCTGTGAGCTTCTTCGCTGTGGCCGAGGCCGGCGCCGGAGGTGTCGTGAGTGGCACGGGTGACGACGAGCCGGTCGCCGGCGCGTTGGTAGGTGCGTGTGTCGTGTTCGTGGATGCGGAAGCCAATGAGGAATCTGCTGAACTTCGCCTGGATATCGCGCTCCATGGCCAGCGGCACGCCCTCGCCATCGAGCCAGAGTTTTAGGTACGTCTCCGAGCTTTTCAGCGCCTTGCGCTCTTCTTCGTCGAGACCAAGCTCGATACGAAAGACAAGGACCCGTGCTGGTTTGCCCTGGTAATTTTCGCGTTTGTCTTCGCGCAGTTCGGATTTCTCCAGAGCTCGACGAAGCCCATCGGCGGCGTCGAGGAGATTGAGCGCTTGCGCCGGCTCGAGCGCCTTGAGCGTGGCGAGATCGGATCGGGGCGTGTCCGGGTTAGCCACTTCGTTCCAGGCCGCTTTGCGTGATTGCCGGATTTGGTCGGGGGACCAGCTCAGTTTCAAACCGTCAGGACCGTTCTCCACGATGACGGTGCTGACGCTCTCCGATTGTTTTTGTTTACCGCTTTCGCCGCCGGAACGCCGGCTCTTGATTTCTACCCGCGCGCGCAGCAATTGGTCGCTCTGTAATTTTTGCAGGGTCGCGCGCACGTCGCTGAGGGCGTCGGCGAAGAGGAGCGTGGGCGTGAGCAGGAGAGGAAGGAGAAGAGCGAGTTTCACGAGCTCTCTGACAGGTCCAGCCGCTAAAAAGTTCAAGGCGGACGACGGAGGTCGGAGATCAGAGGTGGGAAGTCAGACAGAAGAGAAGTCCGGCGGCGTTACTTTATTGAATCCAACCGCCCGGGCTGGTACATCCTATCTTTGCGGCTCCGCAACCACATAACTCGACTTCTCCTATGATGACTGATCTTCGTTTCGCTCTGCGACAACTTCGCAAATCGCCGGGGTTCACGCTTCTGGCGGTGATCACTCTCACGCTCGGGATCGGGCTGAACACGGCGATCTTTTCGTTGATAAACGATCTGTTTCTCAAGGGGTTGCCGTTCCAAGAGCCGGCGCGAGTTCTCCAGGTCTTCTCGCATTTCAAGGAACAAACGGTCGACTTCCCGCTCTCCGCGCCGCGCTACTTCCATTTTCGCGATGGCCAAACCATCTTCAACGGATTCGCGGCCGAGAACGGATTGGGCACGACGGTGACCGGACTGGGCGATCCCTTCCAGGTGCCGCTTTTCAAGACGACCGCGAATTACTTTGATGTGCTTGGTTTGCGCGCGACGCGCGGCCGCACATTCCGGCCGGAGGAAGAAGAAGGCGCCGATGTGGCAGTCGTCACAGAACGCTTTTGGAAAGCGCGGCTCGGCAGTGATGCGAACGTGATTGGACGGGCGCTCACACTGGATGGCGTGCCGCACACGATCGTCGGCGTGATTCCGACACCGCCGATTTCGTGGAGTGGTCCGAACGCGGATATCTGGACCACAAAACCGTTTATCATTCCGGGGTTTTCGCATGAACGGATGATGCGCGGAACGGCCTTCCTCCGCGCGGTCGGCCGATTGAAACCGAACCTCACGGTGGAACAGGCCCGGGCCGCCTTGCAGGTTCTCGGTGACAGCTATCGCACCCAATACCCGGAAAAGATCGACGCGAAGTCGGGCACAATCGCCAAGACATTGCCCGAAGCGGTCACGGAAAATTTGCGCCCGGGTTTCGCCACGCTGCTGGCCGCGGTGACCTTTGTCCTGCTGATCGCCTGCAGCAACGTGGCAAATCTGCTCCTCGTCCGGTTCAGCGGCCGGCGCCGCGAGATTTCGCTGCGCATGGCGCTGGGCGCATCGCGGGGAAGTGTGCTGCGGCTTTTCGTTTTCGAAAGCGTTCTGATCAGTTTGCTTGCGGGAATTCTTGGCGCGCTTCTCGCCTGGCAGCTTGTGCCGCTGGTCCCGAAACTGGCGACCAACTTTCTTCCCATTGAACCCGGGGCCGCGACGGCGATTTCATTTCCAGTCCTGATGTTCACGGTCGCGCTTTCACTCGCCACCGGATTGGTCATGGGTTTGTATCCGGCGTTACAAAGCTCGCGCGCGGACATGGTGGACGCGCTGAAGGAGGGTGGCCGCGGAACCGCCGGCAGCGTGCGGCAGCAGCGTTTCCGCAAGGTGCTGGTCGGCGCACAGGTGGCGCTCTCCGTTACTTTGCTTGCGGGGGCATCGCTGCTCATCGCGAGCTTCACCCGTCTCAGCAATCAAGATCCGGGGTTTAAACCACAAAATCTTTGGATCGGCCTTACCGTGATGCCGCAGGCGCAATATCCCGACGTCGCGTCGCGCAACCGTTTTGCCGATCAGATGACGAACGCACTGCGGGCGACGGCTGGTCTGCAAGAAGCATCGGTCAGCGGTGGGTTTCCGCTCTTCAACGGCGGCGGCGCGACGCTCTACACGCGCGCGGACGGCAACGTTCCACCCGTCGCCGAACGCAAAGGCGCGCCCTCCAATGATATCACGCCGGGATGGCTCCGAACCTTGGGCATCCCGCTCCTGGCCGGTCGCGACTTCAACGAGCGGGACATTGCCGAGCACCCAAATGTGATCCTGATCAGCGCAGCCGGCGCGAAGTCCGTCTTCGGCAATGAAAATCCGATCGGCAAAACCTTGCTCGTTACCAGCGGCAGCGTGCCGGTCGAGATCGTGGGCGTGGTGGGCGATGTGCGCTCGGCGCGGCTCGACCAGCAAAACGACATGGAATTCTACCGGCCGTTCGCGCAGGAGAATTTTCCGTTCCTCACCATTACGGTGCGCAGTCCTTTGCCCCCGGATAGCGTCACGAAATCAGTCCAGGCCGTGCTGAAGACGATTGATCCTGGTCTCGCGCTGATTCAACCGCAGCCGGTGAGCGAGATCATGGCGCAGGCGCTCGGTCAGGCGAAGTTGATGATGGTGTTGCTCGGTGTCTTCGCCGGCGTAGCGCTGCTGCTGGCGACGGTGGGGATTTACGGAGCGGTCGCTTACACGGTGGAGCAGCGGACCGGTGAGATCGGAGTGCGGATGGCGCTGGGGGCGCAGACGATGGATGTGCTGCGCCTCGTGGTGAAACAGGGAATGATGCCGGTGGTGTTTGGGCTGGTGGTGGGCCTGGCGGCCGCGCTTGCCCTCGGGAAATTAATCGCCGCGCAGCTTTACCAAGTCTCCGCGCACAATCCCATTTTGCTTGGGGCGACGGCTGCTGTGTTGGCATTGGCAGCGCTGCTGGCGTGTCTGTTTCCAGCCCGGCGAGCGAGTCTGCTGAATCCGGTGGAAGCGTTGCGGATGGAGTAGATGTAGGGGCGCGTGTCCTTACGCGTGGATGGCGACGTTGCGGCTGAGACAGCCGCCACTACATCGCTGCAAATGCACCACCGCTTCGATCTCGGCGGTTTGCGGGAACATGTCGAAGGGTGTGATTGAGACGACGGCGAAGCGCGATTGTAATTCCGCGATGTCGCGCGCCAGCGTCGGCGGATTGCAGGAGACGTAGATCATGGTGCGCGGCGGCGAGTCGAGAATGGCGCGGCGCATTTCGGCAGAGAGACCAGTCGCGGGCGGATCGACCATTAGTGCGGTCGAGCCGAGATCGCTCTGTTGCAGAAGCCAGCGCAATTCTGTCGTAACATCCCCGGCGACGTAACCTTCTTTCGGTCCCGCATCCTTCTGTGCCGCCTCGATTGCGAAGCGGTCCCAATCGATCCCGACCACGCGCTCGAACTGTGGCGCGAACCGTTTTGCGAAAAAGCCCGCGCCGCAAAAGGCGTCGATCAGCAGCTTCTCCGGGCGCGAGAATATCTGAGCAACGTGCACGACGATCGCATCGGCGACCGCGTCGTTCGTTTGGGCGAAGACCCGGGGGCCGGAACGGGCGCGCAAAGTGTAATGGCCGTCGCGCACTCGACTGGTGCGCAACTGAGCAAGCGCGTCATTTACTTCGGGCATCGCGATGGGGCAGCGCGCGATGTCCATCAGCTCGTGAACGTCGCGCCGAAAAAAGCCGACGACCTTATCCTGGGCGTGGACGGTGATCCGGTTGCGATATCCGTAAGGCAAAGGTGAAGGAACGATGGGACGCATCGGCGGCGTCGACAATTTCCCGATGCGCCGCATCGCCTGCTCGACTTGGCGCGCCTTCAGTTCCAGTTGGTGCGCGTAGTTGATGTGTTGGTAACTGCATCCGCCGCACCGGCCGAAATACGGACATTCCGGCTGGACGCGCTGGGGCGACGGCTCGAGCACTTCGACCAGTTCGCCTTCGGCGAACTGCTTCTTCTCGCGCACAATCCTGGCCGAGATCCGTTCGCCATCGATGGTGAATGGGACGAAGACAGCCTTGCCTTCATCGCGCGCGACGCCTTTGCCGCCAAAGGCGATGTCTTGAATTTGGAGTTCTACCGAGCGCATTGCAGCAACTGTAGCCGTCGCCCTGTGAGCGACGCAACGATGCGGCGATTTCTCCCACGCTTCGCACAGCGAAGCGGCTACAGAAGAAGCTAAATGGCCATCACTCGCGCGATCGCGGCTTCGAGTTTTTCCAACTTCACCGGCTTGACCAAATGCTCCGCGAAACCCGCCTCGAGACTCTTCCCGATATCCGCATCCATGCCAAAGCCGCTGATCGCGATTCCGCGGATCGGTTGCTGGGCGCGCAGATAGCGGAGAAGATCCATGCCGTTGCCATCGGGCAAACCGACATCGCTGATGAGAAGATCGAACGAATCCTGGCCGCCGATCTCAAGCGCACCGCGCATACTATGCGCGGCAATCACGCTGTGACCGCGGAGCTTGAGCAATCGTTCCAAAGCCGCGCACGTGTCCAGATGATCGTCGACCAGCAGGATATGCAGGCTGGCCGGCGACGTCTGCGCATCGAACGGGCGTGGCTTGACCGACGCTTCGTCGAGCTCCGCGGTTTTTATCGTCAGTAAGAAAGTGGCGCCGCGGCCAGTGCCCTCGCTTTTGGCAATTAGCGAAGCGCCGTGAGCTTGCGCGAGCGATTTGGAAATGGTCAGGCCGAGCCCGAGGCCGCCAAAGCGGCGTTGAAACGATCGCTCGCCCTGCTCGAAAGGATTGAAGATCCGTTCCATGATCTCGGGCTCGATGCCGATGCCGGTATCGCCGACGCCGACGGTGAGAATGTGCGGCAAATGGTTCGCCGACGTTATCGTGATGATGCCGTTTTCGCCGGTGAACTTGATGGCGTTTTTGAACAGGTTCCAAATGATCTGCTGGAACTTGGCCGGATCGGCCATGACCTGAAAATCGTTCGCCTGGAGATCGAGACGCACTTGCAGTTTCTTCGCGTTCACTTCGGAGGCGCACATCTCAACAACGTTCGCGACCGCCTGGTGCGCATCCACTGGCTCGAACTGCAATTGCAATTTGTCCTTGGTGATCCGGGTGAGATCGAGCAGGTCGTCGATGAGCTGGCTTTCCAACTCCACGTTTCTGCGCATCATCGCCAGCGTTGCATCAAGGTCAGACAGCGGCTGGCGCTCCGCCTTCAAAGCGTCGAGCGCGGCCAGGACCGGCGTAAGCGGCGTGCGCAATTCATGCGACAGCATGGCGAGAAAATTGTCCTTGGTCCGATTGGCCGCCTCGACTGTGGCTCGCTGCTGCTCGAGGGCGGCCTCGGCCCGGCGGCGCTCGGACATGCCGGCCGCCAGCGCCATCGCCGTAATGGTGGTCAGGACATTGAAACTTTGCAGGATGAGAAGGGATTGATTCTGGTCGATGCGGACGAAGGGGCCGTAACGCTGCAAGGTTCCCCAGATGGCGATCGCGGAAAGAACGAAGAGCCCGGTGACGGTCTCACGGGCGGAAAGGCGAAAGGCGGTCCAGACGATGATCGGCCCGAGGAGGAAGGCAATTGGATAATTGAGAGTGCTGATCGAAAACCAACCGCCGAAGACGATTTCGCTCAGGAGCGCGAGGAGCAGGAGGAGGATGGCTACTTCCACATCGCGGGTGGGATTGATCCGGCGCAGTGGTTGACCCAGCCAGAGAACCAGAAGTGGCGCGAACATGACCGCGCCGCCGAGGTCGCCGAGCCACCACGTCAGCCAGATGGCGGGATAATTTGCCCAGTTGGCGAAGCCCGCGATGGCCAATCCAGTTAGACCGATAGTTGGGCTAACGAGAGTGCCGAGCGCGGCGGCGAGAGCGAATTTGAAAACGTCATAAGCGCGTTCAAAAACGCGCACCCCGCCCGCGAAACGCTGGATCATCCACGCGCCCGCAATTGCTTCCAGCGTGTTGCCGGCGGCGATGCCGCCCGAAGTGAAAACGTTGCCGGCCGTGGTGAGATTGACCAGGAAGGCGCTGATGAAAATAGCCGGCCAGAGGCGGAAACCGAAGAGCAGCAACGCCGCGAGCGCGATTCCACTCGGGGGCCACACCGGCGAAGCGCTGGCATGGAGAAATGCGAACTTGAGGCTGAGTTTGCCGGCGACAAAGTAGACCGCAGCGAGAGCGACCGCGGCGAGCAGCGCCCGAAGGCGTCGCGGCTCCACTACGGTTTCCCTGCTTCCAACCAGCCGTGGGTTTGCGCCTTGTGGTTCGGCAGCGCCTGTTTTTTCCATGCCTCGAAAGCTTCGAGATTAGCGGGGCGCGCGGTGGCGGTCCATTGCGGACGGCGCAGAAATGTCCAGACGTATGCGCCCATGAACCCCCGGCGATCGACCTCAGAAAGCGTTTCCCAATATGGGTCCTTCAGCTTGGCGTCTTTTTCTTTGAGCTCGCGATAAATCTGCGCGGCTGCGCTCCTGGCATCCAGTTCTTCGTCGAAAGAGGCCATGATCTCGCCGGAAGGAGGAACCGGCAGCTTGTGCTTCTCGTGATAGACGACCCGGGCCATCAGGTAACCAAGCCAGACTACTGCTGATTTTTTATTGGGTTTATCCGGATCGAATCGGAGCTGAATAGTCGGCGCTCCGAATGTGATTGCCGGCAAAAGAACGACAGCCAACGCTGCTATTGCGAGCCGCGAGGTTGGCCGAATCACAATCGGAAAGAGGCGCCGCTAATATTTGCGGACGTAAGGATACTTCGATTCGTTGCCGAGCTCGGGCGGGAATTCTTCATACCCGGCATGGATATAAGGAATGTGAGGCGGCAGAATCGGATAGTAGGTGCCGCGATTGACCGGGAACGGGAAGCTGAAGATTTCGAAAAGGCCCGCGTGAAAACGCATGTAGCTGCGGCCCAACCCGCGCACGACGCCGTAACCCCCGGCGGCGGCATTTCCTTCGCGCTCATTGACCCGCGCAATGGTTACGGGCAATTCGGCAATGCCAAAGACCAGATTCGAAACTCCACGGCCGAGCTTGCGAGTCGGGCCGTAATCATTTGAGGGCGGATCCTGAATATCGGCGAGAGCACAGGTCGCGAAGCCGATGGTGAGCGCAGCGGCGAGCAGGTTTTTCATACGGTATTCCAGCTAACCCGTTTTGACGCGGCAACGCAACTCAGTTTTGGTTCGCGATCCGGACCCGCCTGCGAGTTGCGAGCATCGACACCGTTATTGTGATTCCGAGAATGACGATGATGATCACAAGCGAGATCCAGTTTCGAATCGGGAAATGATCGGCCAGGATCATTTTTGTCCCGACGAATCCGAGAATGATGGCGAGGCCGGTCTTGAGATATACGAATCGGTCCACCATGCGCGCGAGCAGGAAGTAGAGTGAGCGCAACCCGAGAATGGCGCAGATGTTCGAGGTATAGACGATGAACTGATCGGTCGTGATGGCGAACACAGCCGGGATGGAATCGACCGCGAAGACAAGGTCCATGACATCGACCAGAATCAGGACGAGCAGGAGCGGGGTGAACATGAGCCGGCCGCGACCGGCTGTGCCTGGCGGGCGAACGCGGACCATGAAACGGCGCCCGTGGAATTCGTGCGTAATGGGCAGCATTTTGCGGCAGAACCGCATGAAAAAATTCTTCTCGAAATCGAGCTTGGCATCGCGATCGAAAAGCATCCGCAAACCGGTCAGGACGAGAAAGGCGCCGAAGATGTAGAGAACGAAATGGAACCGTTCCACCAGGGTCACGCCCAGCCAGATCATGACGCCGCGCATGACAAGCGCCCCGAGGATTCCCCAGACCAGGACGCGATGCTGCGAGCGTGGCGGCACGCGAAAGTAGGTAAAGATGAGGACGAAAACGAAGATGTTGTCGACGCTCAGCGAATACTCGATGACGTAACCGGTCAGGAAATCGAGACCGGCCTCGTCGCCTTTCGATTTCCAGACCAGGTAGTTAAAACAAAGCGAGAGCACGACCCAAATGAGGCTGCGCTGGATCGCCGCGCGCATGCTCAATTCGCGATCGCGCCGCTTGAAACTTATCAGGTCAACGGCCAGCGCGATGAAGACGCCCACGTGGAAGGCCACCCAAAACCAGATGTTCGTGGACACGGCGCAGACCGTCCCATGCGGTGCGCGCAGTCGCAATGGCAAAGCTTGCGGATTCGATCAGCGACAGGCGCAAATGCCTCGTTCCATCCAGTTTTCGCTCGCGCCGCGTTGCCTTCAACGTAGCTTGTTCACCCGCATGGATGCCGAATTGGAAAAGCTCGTCGAATCAGGAAAACTCACCGCGCGCCAGGCGGACCAGCTCGAGAAACTTACGCCGGGCACATTCTGCCTCCATAAGAGCTGGGGATTTGGGCGCGTGGCCGAATGGAATCTTCTTCTCAACCAAATCACGATCGATTTCCCGGGAAAGAAGGCGCACGGGATGCAACTTTCTTACGCGGCCGAAAACCTGATGGTGATCCCGCCCGAGCACTTTCTTGCGAAGAAGGCCAATGACCTAAAGGGAATCAAGGAACTGGTAAAAAAAGATCCGGCGGCGCTCATGCGAAATATTCTGGAGAGCCTAGGCGGCTCGGCGACGGTCGCGCAGATCAGCCAGCTTATGCTCGGCGATATTTTCAGCGAGCCGGAATGGAAACGCTGGTGGGATTCGACCAAGAAACTCCTGAACAAGGAGGGCTACTTCCTCATCCCTACCAAGAAAAACGAGCCGATCCAATTGCGTGGAGAGAAGGTCTCGCGCGCGGATGAGTTGATTGTGTTTTTCAATCAGGCGCGCCAGCCGAAAGAGCAGGCGGCCGCGCTCGATCAGATTATCAAATTCCACAGCGAGTTCGACAAACCGGAGACGCAGTTGCAGCCGATCGTCGAGAGAATCGAAGAAGCCGCGGCGCGCAATCAGCGGCTAAATCCCGCGCTTGTGTTCGAGCTCGTGATGGCGCGTGACGATCTCTTGGAGCGCTGCCCGAAGCTAAAAACCACGAATCCGGATTTGACGTTGAACAAATTAATCGCCGACGAAGAAACGCGGCTGATCACGATCCTGCCGAAGATTCCGGCGGCGAAAGAGCGTCGCGTGTTACAGCAACTGCCCGCCGCCCTCGGCGAGGGCTGGACGGCGCGGGCGCTCCAGATGATGCAGAGCAACCACGCCCGCGCGGTTTTGCAGTTGCCGCGAGTGTTCGCGGACGCGGGGCGCCAGGATGAGCTCCGCGCGTTTTTGCAGCGGGGGATTCGCGAGCATTCCGTCACGAGCGAGACGCTGGTCTGGCTGTGCAAGGAACGTTCGAGGGAATGGCGCGATTTGATCACGCCCGATCTGTTAGGCGCGATCCTGTCCGCGCTCGAGCGCGACCAGCATAACGAGAACAGCCGCGGCAGTAAGCTGCGCGATCTGCTGCTCGACGATCGCGAGTTGATTCCCGATATGTTTACCGGTGCAGAGGCCGGCGTGGCCCGCGACGCGATGCGACGGCTCATGCTGACCCCGGTATTTGATGAGCTGACGAAGCGCTCGTTGCTGGCCCGCATCATCAAGCTTTATCCGGAGTTGGAGAGCGTTATCACCGGCGAACAGAAGGAAGAGAAGAGCGCCGCGCTAGTCGTTTCCTGGAGCAGTCTCGACAAGCGGAAGGCCGAATACGAAGAGCTCGTGAACAAGAAGATTCCCGAGAACAGCAAGGAGATCGGCGTCGCTCGCTCTTACGGCGACCTCCGCGAGAATTTCGAATTCAAAGCCGCCAAGGAAATGCAGGCGGTGCTGATGCGGCGAAAGTCGGAACTGGAAACTGCGCTGCACAACGCGCGCGGAACTGCCTTCGAAAGTCCGGATACGTCTCAGGTTTCCATCGGCACGATCGTCACGTTACGCGACTCCGATTCCGGCAAGGAAGAAGTCTACTCCGTGCTCGGGGCATGGGATGGCGATCCGGACCGCGGGATCATCTCGTATCAAACGGCCATTGGTCAGGCGCTGCTCGGCCACAAGATCGGCGAAGTCGTCACGCTAACAGATCAGGAGGAGACGCGACGATTTGCGATCATCTCGATCGAGTCCGCGCCGGTGGATATCACGCCGCCCGATCCGTCGCTAACGGAGGTTCCGGCCGAGGCCGTTGCCGCCGAGTAGCCTTTTATTCCTCCTGGCAATCCGATACAATCTGAGTCATGCCCTCTGTGTCGCTGGGAGAAATCGTCGATTTCATCGGCGGCCATTATGCGGGAACGCGCGACCTTCTGATCACCACCGTGGCCCCGCTCACTGACGCGACGCCAGACCAGCTCAGCTTTCTCAGCAATCGCAAATACGCCTCCCAATTGGCCCAGACGAGGGCCGGCGCTATTCTCGTTCCCAAGAATCTCGAGGGCGACGACCAGCGCTGGATCCGCGTCGATGATCCTTACTTTGCGATCTCGCGGATCATGACGCGCTGGTTCGGCGCGCGACCCCTGCCGAAAGGCATTTCGTCCAAGGCTTCTATCGCGCCGAGCGCCAAACTTGGAACGAACGTGGCAGTCGGTCACTTCGTCACGATCGGAGACGATGTCGTGATCGGAAATAACGTCACGATTTTTCAAGGGGCGTCGATTGAAGCCGGCTCGTCGATCGGAGATGACTGCATCGTTTATCCGAATGTGGTCATCTACGATGGCACGCGGATCGGTTGCCGATGTATCATTCATGCCGGTGTTGTCATCGGTTCGGACGGCTATGGATTCGCCATGCACGATGGCAAACATCACAAGATTCCGCAGATCGGTATCGTTCGCATCGAAGACGACGTGGAGATTGGAGCCGGCACGACGATCGATCGCGCCGCCCTGGGCGAAACGGTGATCGGAGAGGGGACCAAGATCGATAATCTCGTCCAGATCGGGCACAACGTGAAAATTGGGAAGCATTGCCTCCTCGTCTCACAGGTCGGCATCGCCGGCTCGACCGAGCTGGGTGATCACGTTTTCGTTGCCGGGCAAAGCGGCTTTTCCGGCCATCTCAAGATTGGTAACAGAGTTCAGGTAGCCGCCAAGAGTGCTGTGCTCGAAGATGTCCCCGACGACACCAAAGTCATGGGCTCACCCGCCATGCCCTTCAACGAATTCGCTCGACGCCACGCTGCGGTGAAGCGCCTGGCCAAGAAAAAGCCGTTGTAGCCGCTTCTTCTGTAGCCGCTTCGCTGTGCGAAGCGACGTTCCCGTCTTTGCGCCCTCTCGCGTCGCCCGCAGGGCGACGGCTACAGAAGCATTACTCCTTCGACGGCCCGGCCATCGTCCTCACCCCGACCCGCGCCAGGTATTCCTCCACCTGCAACAAATTTTCGGCGCCGCGCTGCACAACCTTCAAGAGATTGTCCATCGACGAAACCTCCTCGAGCTGCTCCGTCAGGAACCATTGGAGAAAATTGATCGTGATATAATCGTTCTCCGACCGCGCCAGCTCCACCAGCGCGTTAATCTGGTGCGTTACCTTCACTTCCTGATCGAGCGAAAGCTTCACGGCCTGCTCCGGATTTTTGAATTTCGACTGCGGCGCATCGATCGCCGGAATCACGACAGCTCCGCCCGCGTCCACGACGTATTTAATAAACCGCAGGGCATGGTCCTTCTCTTCCTCTGCCTGCTGGAAAAAATGGGCCGACAATTGCGGTAACGCCTCCGTCGCGAAATGTGCCGCGATCGCGACGTATTGCATGGACGCGCTGAATTCGTATCCAATCTGTTCGTTAATGGCGTCGACGACTTTGTTACCGATGAGCATGACCAAACCTACCGCGAATTACGCAGATGCAAACTGCGAGACCCTCGTTGCCTCCCAAATTGCTGAACTAACCCCCCGAGCCAGCTTTTTTCGATCCAAACGAGCGGTTGGCATTGCAAATGCAAATCCATTGCTGATAAAGCCACAGCGATGCGATTAGCTCAGAGCCAAGTAGCTTTCGAAGAGAACGACTCGGCGTCCTCGGTCGCAGCGAGAAAGCTGACATATTTTTTCGACTTCGTTAAGCCAACTATTGCTGAGCACTGGAGGTGTCACAGCATCGCACTTGGGTACCTTGAGACGCTTGGTACATGCGACAGCGTGCCGGACGATGTTAGTTGCGGGCCAACGGCTTTCGCGGCCATCGCTGGCATCACCATTAGCGAAGCCGTCTCGTTCTTCCCATTCGACACGCCATGGACAAACCGATCTCGGATGGAACAAGCGTTAAAGGCTTTCGGGTGGCGCTTCACCAAGTTGCACGCGACTTGGCCCGGGATTGGTCTGTGTCTCATCCACTGGCGTGGGCCATGGACCGATCGAGGGTACGCGCATGGCATTCTGCAGCGAACACATTGGGTCGCCGTCATCGGCGATTATGTATTTGACGTGAATTGGCGTGGTTGGCTGCCAAAGGAGAACTGGGAAGATGCTGTGGTACCCGAGCTTTTGTCGAACAGCGCCTCGCGTGACTGGGTGCCCCTTACCGGATACGAGCTCATGCTAGGGTAACGGGCATGGCTGCTTTCGTCCTGAGGAGGAGCTGGCCGCGCCCAGTTTGAATTGGCAAACCGAGCTGGCTCAAAAATCGGTTGCGGTGCCGTTCAATATTCGTGGCTAAGCGCGAGCTAAGCGACGCGCCAGGTGCAGTTCGGCGGAGTCGCCATTTCGCACCACCCTGAAACGGCACTAATATCTGCCGCTTCATGGTTTTGAAGAATGGCGTCGAATCAACCACAGTAAAGGCCCGAAAGTGTTTCTGGAGGGCAGCGAGTCGACCGCCGCCTGCGAGCACGAACGGGTGGAGCGGGCGGCCGAGCAGCTGCTGGAGATCAATCAAGCCTGCGAAATACTTGTCGCCGATGTCGCGATGACTTGTTCCTGTCTGGAACTCCAGCGATACGCTGGAAATGTGGGGCTGATCCCTCAATACTTTTAGCCATCGTTCCCAATCTTTTTTCGTGGACGCATTGAGATGCAGCATTGTCGGAATACCTGCGGTACTGATCGCTTCGGCCGCGCGAAAGATGCGAGACAGGTTGTAGAGTGAATTTGTCCGGGGAACGTCGAGCATGAAGGAATAGTTTGGCACGGTCATGGCCGAAAGGCCGAGCGCAGCAAGCCGCTCCGGCACTTGCAGGACACGATGCTCTGCCCAAAAATCTTCAATGTAGTTGTCAGGCACAGCGGAAGTGACAATGATTTTGGTATGAGCGGGTACGCGTAGCGCGCGTCTCAACTCTTCACCCGACTGGAACCGCACCACGTATCGCTGACGCCTGTCGCGCCGAGCAAGAACATACAGCGGTACGGTAACCCATGGCTCATCGAGATCTTCATCCCGCCGGCCGCCGTGGTTGATCTGTGGAATGTAAAGAGGCAACTCAGCCGGGTCGAACCCGCACAGAGGTTCGGAGGGCGGCACGCAAATTCCTCCAACATCAGCGAAGTATTCACCAAAAAGCAGCGGTACCGACGGACAGACGACATCGCAACCGTGCATACGGCAGTACGTATCGCATCGTTGGAAGCAGCCGCGCTGAAAGGCATCTCCTTCTAACCCGCCGCACTCCTCCAAAAAGCCGCATTCGGCGCACGACGGCACGCGATCGAGATTGACTGGATACACGGTGTTTACGTTTCGCGTCTAAAACGCTTTTTCGGCTTCACCGCGAAAATCCCATCCATGCTCGCTTCCGTTTGCGTCGTGAGGCTGATAACGCCGAGGTGCGCCCGGTTCAGTTTCATCAAGCGCGTGAGTTCCACGGCGTCATCCGGCAGCATCTTGCCAATTCTCCTCCCGCGCTGAAGGATGTTGACCAGAGTCTCGGATTCTACGCGTCCGATGAGCACAAGGCCTGGCACGATCACTGTGTCCAAATCATCAAGCTGACAGAGAAACAGCCGAATGACCGCGTCCTTCTTCGCATCTGTCAGGAGATTGGCGGTGTCGAGTTCCTCGATCTTGGATTTGTCGCGCTGCTGCTCGTAGCGCTTGGCTTTTGCCCGAATAAAATCTAACCCCATGACTGAATCTCCTTCGCTATTGGCGCGTATTTCCAGAACTTCCCAACTCGGTTTCGTGTCACGAGTCGTAACATAAAAAGCGCCGCAAGCCGATTACTCCACGCGTTCGGCGTGATCTCCTCTTTGCTTTTGTCGGCGAGCTCTCCTGCTGTCGCCTCGCCGAACCGAGCCAATTTCAACAAGGTTCCAAGCAGGAATGAATCGAGCACGCCGACAAGACGAACCGAGGTGATTTCTGACTTCGTCCACTTGAGCGCCTGTAGCAGTGGAAGATTTCGCGCACCGAAAAAATCGTGCACTTCCTCGGCCACCACAGCAGACGGAGCGACTACCATAGGAAACAATGGCAGCGGCTTTACGCTCCACTGCCCGTGACTCGGTGGATGGGCTGGCTGCGAAACCGCAGCCTGTCCACAGAGCAGCGCCCAGTGGAGCGTCGCCCGCAAATAACTGCCCGTGACGCTTGTTGCGTTCGACAGATTTAGTAAGAAAACGGCCGAGTCACCGTTTAAAGCGCTGAACGAACTGAGCGCGGTCGACAAATCTTCCTGCGCGAGCGTCGCCCCATGTAGATGCGGGCGGCTCGGTCGCAATTCAATAATGCGCATATTCATTGAATAAACACTATCAGTGAGCGTGTCAAATCGTTATTTCCGATTCTTGAGCGCGGCAATCACGAAGTCCGCACGCGATTGAAATCTGCACGCCTCGCAGTAGCGGGGAAGCCACTTCACCACCCTCCCGCTCATTGAGAGAATTCCCCACCGTTAGCGCCGCGTCGTCCGTGCGGATTCGAATGAGTGAGTTGTGATCGATCAGCGACTTGAATAGCTGTTTGAATCCTTCGCCGTCACCTTGGTCTTGGCGAGAACTGGCGTGATGAATCGCGATCGCTCGTATCGCGGCCCTGGACGTGGTCAGACCGCTCCAGCGCGGTGACGTTCTCAGCGTCGCCAAAAGGCCTGCGACAACATCCGTGACCGCAAAGGCCGCACAGTTGTTTTGCACATGGTAACCAGCAATGCCGGTAAACCCGTCGTCCGTTGTGCCGCTGTGTTGGATGACGTTATCCGCCATTTCATCGATTACTTTTCCAAGTGCATTTGAAAAAATGGGCGGGAACCCCTCCTGCTTCATCGAGCTGGAAAACCGCTGTTCGAAGTATGAAAGGTTCAAACTGTTCTTGTCCTTCATGGTGCGTAGCCGAAAAAATTCGAGCTGTCGGCCGCGATGAATATCGGTCGCGGTCTCACCGGGCGCTTGTGCGCACCATTCGGTAAGTAGAGCACGCCAGAGAGAATGCCCGCGAGCCGATGCCTGATGAATCTCAGAAAATAATCCGCAAGAATCCCGATGAGCGAGAGCAGTGGCGAATAGTTCTAAGGCGCCTGCCAGGGTAATTCCCGCACACCCATCTAAGACCGGTGTAACCTTGCCGGATAACACAAGTCGCCGCCATGCATCAGCGTTTTGTGTGTTCAGAATGAATCTTTTCACCGGCGCAGCCTTTCGCGATAGCATTCCAAGTAAAAAGAATCGCGGCGCACAGTCGAGGCTACGGCTGGGAGCGCTTGCGTCTGAAGTGATGACTCGTCCATAATCAAGGGGTGTCAAAATCGCAGGGACTGATCTTGTGAAAGCGAAAAGTACCCGGGAAATACAAATACGAGCGGCTACCGTACCCGCGTCTCACGACATTCTTTGTCTAGCTTGTGCGACCATATTCGCAAGTGGAAGAGGCAAGATAGGGCGGTGCCCAAAGTGCGGCTGGTCAGTTAACGTTTCGGATTATCACGAGCTCTTTGCCGAGGCGGGGCGTGTTCTTAGGTTTGGTGTTCTGTACCGTATTGTCTTCGAAAAGGATCTTGAAGAAGATGGCGAAGTCAGGTCAATGGCGTGTCTACACGAAGCGCCCCAGTGGCTAATCTTTTGCGCATTGGCTGTTTTATCCGGGATTATAGGCAATGCTTCCTACGCAGCGGTGAAACGCGTGATTCATCGGGTCCTCCCTAAAGATGATAGCGCGCGCCACTACACGACGATTGTGTCGTTCGATGATGTCCAAATCCATCGTTTGATGACTTTCGCTCGCGATTATCTCGATGGGCTTCGATCAGTTTCTCCAGAACTGCGTGAACTCGTTGCTGAAGAGGAGCGTGCGCATATCGTGGGCGCCGAGCGGGCGCATGCTGCTGAAGTCGCCGATGACACAGACGATGAAGCTGTAGAAAGTGCGGTTAGGAATGCTGTCCGCGCGGCCATTCAGAAGATCAAGGCTGGTGATACAGCGTGCATTGACCGCGCAAAGTTTCAGCGGCTTTTGTCGGAGGTGTGGAACGAATTGCCGATGGAATAACAAGTCGACATATAAAGTGAGAACCCCGCGGGTTGAACCAGTGGCCTTGTTGTCCTGGCGACGTCCTATTGACTCGCTCATTCCCACTCGCTTGCCCTTGGGGCTTACGTCTACCCGCCGGCTTCCCAGTGCGGCGTGTTCTCCGCTGGAGTAGGCGTGCTAGAAATCAAAATGCCCGATGAGGATAACCTCACCGGGCATTTTGTTCTGGCGACGTCCTACTCTCGCACAACCTATCGTCGCACTACCATCGGGGCTGCAGCGTTTCACTTCCGTGTTCGGAATGGGAACGGGTGGTGCCACTGCGCTATGATCACCAGAGGTCCGATGCCGGACGGACGTTCCGATGCTTTCGCATCGGGTTGTCTCCGGCGGCGGCGTCTCTAGTGACGCTCGTCGCGCGCGTTTTACCGCGCCATGTCTCCAAAGAACAACTGATTCTCTGAGATCTACATACAGGAAGTGTTCCGCATTTTAAGGCTTCGTTTTAATTAATTATTTAGAAGTCATTCCTCTCAATTTGCCGTCCCGCTTGCGCGGGACGGGTTAATTGAAAAGTAAATGACCAAGCCGAACGAGTTATTAGTATTACTTAGCTGAACGTATTACTACGCTTACACCAGTAACCTATCAACGTGGTGGTCTACCACGACTCTTCAGGGAGAACTCATCTTGGGATAGGCTTGGCGCTTAGATGCTTTCAGCGCTTATCCTTTCCGAACATAGCTACCCAGCACTGCCGTTGACACGAC